>NZ_FNYS01000006.1:33135-184250 GCF_900109075.1 Myroides marinus
CAACGGATTTACAGTCCGTCCTCGTTGGCCGCTTGAGTATCTCCCCTCCTAAAAGGTTTGTTAGACTATATTTTTATACAATAGATAAGACTTTTAGTGGGGAGAGCAGGATTCGAACCTGCGAAGGTTTCACAACGGATTTACAGTCCGTCCTCGTTGGCCGCTTGAGTATCTCCCCTAAGCTTTTGCTTATCTTGTTTGTTTAGAACGGTGCAAATATAGGGCTGTTTTCTTAATCTGCAAGACTTGCAAGGCTTTTTTTTCTACTTTTTTTTCTCGAAATTATCTAACTGATTGGTTCTAAAAAAAGTAGTGTTAAAAATATTTTTTAAAATTTATTGATTGTTTGTCTGATGTCAACCAATTTTGTCATTAAATCTTCAAAGTAATCTAAGTGCAACATATTCGCTCCATCACTTTTTGCATTTGCTGGGTCAAAGTGTGTTTCTAAGAATAGTCCGTCCACACCAACAGCAATACCAGCTTTAGCAATAGTTCCAATCAAATCAGGACGACCACCAGTTACTCCAGATGTTTGGTTTGGTTGTTGTAAAGAGTGTGTAATATCTAATACAGTAGTTGCATATTGTTGCATAGTAGGAATTCCTCTATAATCTACGATCATATCTTGGTATCCGAACATTGTTCCTCTATCTGTAACCATTACACTTTCATTATTACAATCTAAAACTTTCTGTACAGCATGTTTCATACTCTCAGGGCTCATAAATTGTCCTTTTTTAAGGTTTACTACCTTACCTGTATTAGCAGCAGCTACTACTAGATCTGTTTGTCTTACTAAGAAAGCAGGGATTTGTAGGATGTCTACATACTCAGCAGCCATAGCAGCATCAGAGTTCTCGTGGATATCTGTTACAGTAGGTACACCAAACTCTTTTCCTACTTTTTGTAAGATTTTAAGAGCTTTCTCATCTCCAATACCTGTGAAGCTATCGATACGAGAACGATTCGCTTTCTTAAACGATCCTTTAAATACATAAGGGATTTTTAGCTTATCAGTTACTTTTACGATATGCTCTGCAATACGCATTGCCATCTCTTCACCTTCTATAGCACATGGACCAGCTAATAAAAAGAAGTTATCAGCATCCACGTTTTTGATTAATGGTATATTATTTAGATTCATAAATTTTATTATTTGTTGTTATTTTTTACGTTTGTTGTTCTTGTTTTGCTTTCCTTTAGAGGTAGTATCTACTACAGGTACAGCCATATTTTTAGTCTGTATAAAGTACGAAATAATAGCGACAATTACAACACCAAAAGAAAGGTTGTTAGTGATACCATTTCTTAAAAATATGTCGAATGTAGCATAGTTTTGAGCGTCTTCTAAAGACATCTTAGTTTGTGTGGCCATTGCTTCCTGTAAAATATCCATAAAGTTAGGCGTTACTTGGTTGAAAGTAATGTATTGAATAAGAGGGAAGAAGAAGGTAATCATAATACAGATGATAAGACCTGATAAGAAGGCACGTTGCCAAGAAATTACTCCATTGTAGAATTCTTTTTTCTTTTGTCTAATTCCAAGCCAATAGAATACTACTAATCCAAGATTAAACAGTAGTTGAAGACCTACTTCGTATCTGATCTTTTCCAGCTCGTGAAAGCCTAGAGATTTAACGATAAACATCCATACCAAAGCAGCTAATGTAGCAAGAGAAGCCCATTTAAATTCAATAGAGAAATTACGCATTATTCTGTTTTAAAATTAATAGTTCAAAAGTAAAGTTTTTATTTTATAGCTTAAAATATATTTTATCTTGATAATTTTTATTAGATTTAAAGATGTTTATGTAATTCTTGGCAAGGAATATGATGCATATATTATAATAACACAATAAACCAACCATTAAATAAAACTATTATGAAAAAATTAATCCTTATTAGGCACGCAAAATCATGTTGGAATGCTATTACCGATGATTTGTCTCGCCCATTGTCAAAGAGGGGAGTAAGTGATGCGCATTTGGTATCTCATGAATTAATGGGGCATTTACCTTCAAAGGTTATTGTATGGACAAGTCCTGCCAAGAGGGCAAAAGAGACAGCGGTTATTTTTTGTCAGAATCTTGAAATAAATGTAGATTGTATCATTCAGAATGACGAGATCTACACTTTTGTACGTTCAGAATTGACTAAAGCAATAAAAAGCTGTAAAAATGAGCATGATACCCTAATTCTTTTTGGTCATAATGATGCAATAACAAAATTTGTTAATAAATTTGGTAGCGAAACCTATGAGAAAGTTCCTACATCAGGGGTTGTAGTGATAAACTTCGACACAGATGATTGGGGAGCTATAGAACAAGGGGTTACCGAATTAACTATATTTCCAAGAGATTTAAAACAAAAATGAATACAGCCAATACAACTAAATATAAATATATAGACCGTGAGAAGAGCTGGTTATCTTTTAACGAACGTGTACTTCAAGAGGCAGGGGATGAAACCGTTCCTTTACTAGAGCGTTTAAGGTTTATTGGGATTTTCTCAAATAACTTAGACGAATTCTTTAGAGTGCGTTATGCGACTATTCGTAGAATGACTTTAACAGGAGAGAGTAATAGACGCTTAGGTAGTGGAGTAATCGTAAAAGATTTATTAGCACAGATTACAACAAGAGTAATTCAGCTTCAGAAAGAAAGTGTGCGTATCTTACACGAAGTAGAACGCAAACTAGAAGATGAAGGAATCTTTATGGTTACTGAAAAAGAGATTAACGATAAACAGAAAGCTTTCGTAAAGGATTTCTTTTTACATCAAGTGTCTCCGGATTTAGTGACGATTATTCTTAGTGATCTAGCTGAGTTTCCTTTATTAAGGGATACACATGGTTATTTAGTTGTAAAATTGAAAGTAGATGAAGTATTAGCAGAGAGACATCACACTAATAAACAAAAACGAGATAATACGGCTATTCGTTACGCAATTATAGAAATACCTAATATCATTAATCGATTTGTAGAGATACCTTCAGATAATGATAAGAAGTATATTATGATGCTAGATGATATCATTCGTTTTAACTTGGATTCTATATTTAGTATTTTTGATTTTAAAGCAGAGTCTGCCTTTATGATTAAAGTAACTAGGGATGCTGAACTAGATTTTGATACAGACTTACACAAGTCTTTTGTAGAAAAAATATCTAGTGGGGTACGCGATAGAAAACAAGGGGCTATAGTTCGATTTGTATATGATCAGGAGATGGATGATGAAATGCTTGATTTCTTACTAGAGAATGTTGAAATTGAGTTAAATGATAGTATTATTCCTGCAGGTAGATATCACAATAGACGTGATTATATGGGATTTCCTACCACGGGTAGAATTGATCTTACTTATCCAAAACAGGTACCTGTATCTGTAAAAGGATTGAATCTAGAAGATAGTATTATCCAACAGATTCAGAAAAGAGATTATATGATTTATACACCGTATCAGTCATACTCTTATTTAGTGAAATTCTTAAGAGAAGCAGCTCTAGACCCTCAAGTTTTATCTATTAAGATTACTCTATATCGTTTAGCTAAGAATTCACAGATTATTAGTTCGCTGATAAACGCAGTTAAAAATGGTAAAAAAGTAGTTGCACAAGTTGAGTTACAAGCTCGTTTTGATGAGGCTAGTAATATTTACTATTCTGAATTAATGCAAGCAGAGGGAGTGCAGCTAATTTTTGGAGTTAAAGGACTTAAAGTACACAGTAAGATATGTGTGGTAGAGCGATTAGAGAATAAGAAAGTAAAAAGATATGGATTTGTCTCTACAGGAAACTTTAATGAGAGTACAGCTAAGATTTACACAGACGTAACAGTATTTACTAGTCATAACTCATTAATGAAAGATGTGTCTAAAGTATTTGAGTTTTTACAGGTGAATTATAGAGTGCATAAATATAAGCATCTGTTAGTATCTCCTCATTATACACGTAAAGGCTTTGTCAAATTAATAGATAGGGAAATTAAGAACGCTCAAAATGGACTGCCAGCATCTATCCGCTTAAAAATGAATAGTCTATCTGATCTGAAGATGATTGATAAACTTTATGAGGCTAGTAATGCAGGGGTAAAGATACAATTGATAATTAGAGGTATTTGTTCATTAGTTACAGGAGTACCTGGTATGAGTGAGAATATTGAGGCAATTAGTATTGTAGACAGATTCTTAGAACACTCTAGAATCTATATTTTTGAGAATGCTGGTAAACCAGAAGTGTTTATTTCATCAGCAGATTTTATGACTCGAAATCTAGATGAAAGGGTAGAGGTTACGTGTCCTATTTATGATGAAATTGTTAAACAAGAATTGATTGATACTTTTGAAATTGGCTGGAAAGGCAATTATAAGACTAGGTATCAAACAGCTGATTTGTCTAATGCTTATCGCGGGTTTACAAAGGATAATATGTTCCACTCGCAACAAGAAATGTATAAGTATTTTCAAAACAAATTAAAGTAAGGGAAGGATAATATATGCTAAATATAAAGAAATACGCTGCTATAGATATAGGATCTAATGCTATGAGATTATTGATTATGAATATAATCGAAGAGGAGGGAAAAGAGACTATTTTTAGCAAGAGTTCATTAATACGCGTACCTATTCGTTTAGGACAAGATGTGTTTACTACAGGTGCTGTTTCTTCGGAGGCGGAGAACCGTATGGTGGATGCAATGAAGGCTTTCTTCTTATTGATGAAAGTTAATAAAGTAGATCGCTTTATGGCGTGTGCTACTAGCGCTATGCGCGAGGCTACTAACGCTAAATCTATAGTGGATAGGGTCTATAACGAATCAGGTATTAAGATAAGTATCATAGATGGAAAGAAAGAAGCTATGATTATTGCTTCTTCTGATTTAAAACATTTTATTAATAGTAGTAATAGTATTTTATACATTGACGTAGGTGGTGGAAGTACTGAGTTTACTCTGTTTGACCAAGGAAAACAACTTAATTCTAAGTCTTTTAAAAATGGAACTGTGCGCCTGCTAAATAATATGGTAGAACCACAGGTATGGAAAGATATTGAGCAGTGGATTAAAGAGGAGACCAAAGAATTAAAAGACCTTATCGTAATCGGTAGTGGTGGGAATATCAATAAGATATTTAAACTCTCTGGAAAAGCTCAAGATAAACCTCTTTCTTATTTCTATCTGCATAAACAGTTGTTAGTATTGAGTAAGATGTCTTACGACGAGCGTATTTCTGTATTAGGGCTTAATCCAGACCGTGCTGACGTTATTATACCTGCTATAAACATTTATAATAACGCCATGAAGTGGAGTGGAGCGAAATACATCTATGTCCCAAAAATTGGGGTATCGGATGGTATCGTAAAAGCACTTTACTACAATAAAGTTAAGCTTGATTATCAAACTATAGCTTATTAAAATTTCTCAATAGCACCTAGTCCAAATAACGCAAAGTCATATTTGACTGGGTCTATAGGATCAAAACCACGCAAAGCCACATCTAGTTCAGCTAGTGCCTTTGCGTCGTTTTGTTTACGCTTAAGAATGCCTAACTTTCTAGCCATATTACCAGAGTGTACGTCTAAAGGACATGATAAATCAGCAGTACTGATCGTATTCCATATTCCTAAATCTACTCCAGTATTATCATTTCTAACCATCCAGCGTAGGTACATGTTTATTCTTTTTGCCGCAGAACCTTTTACAGGATCAGAGATATGTTTTTCTGAACGAGTTGGGTGTTCTATTTCAAAGAATAATTTTTTGAAGTTAGAAATCCTTTCTTGCATAGGTAAAGAAGTATTGGCAAAGACATTCTCTAAACCTTTGTGATTGGTATAGATATGCTTTAGTCCTTTGATAAAAGTTGCAAAGTCAACACCATTAAAAGTTCTGTGTACAAAGGAATCTAAGTTCTCTAGATGGTCTTCATGATGCTCCATAACAAAATCATAAGGAGAATTACCCATTAACTCCATCATGCGGTGAGCGTTTTTGATAATCATCTTTCTATTTCCCCATGCAATTGTCGCGCTAAGAAAACCTGCTATTTCTATGTCTTCTTTTTGTGTATATAAATGTGGAATTTGTATTGGATCGTCTTGTATGAAAGAGGTGTTATTGTATAAAAGAACTTTTTCGTCTAAAAAATCTTTAAGTTCAGCTTTAGTCATTGTGTTATTATTTACCCCTTAAGTATTCAATAAGTTTACTGTCTTATACAAATAGCCCAAGGGAGTTTTAGATTATGGAATAGTACACTGTTTAGGTATTACTAAGAACAACAATTTTTGTTTAATTGAATAGGAGGACATTTAATGTCTCCATAACTACAGAATACACAACAGTCACCTTCTATAGGGGTTAGTACAGCCTTGCAATTTCTACATTCATAGAAGAATTGACATGAATCAGTAGGCATTACTTCTGTTTTAGAAAAAGTACATTTAGGACAAGTAATCGTTGAACTGCTAATAAGTGCCATAGTGTTCCAAGTATTAGATAGAAGGTTCTTCAGAATTGGTATTATCTTGTTGTTTCTGTTTGATTTGTCCATCAACCATAATCAGTTTTCTATCAGCCATATTTGCTAACTCTTCATTATGGGTAACGATAACAAAAGTTTGTCCTAACTCGTCTCTTAGTTTAAAGAAAAGCTTGTGTAGATTTTCTGCAGAATGCGTGTCTAAATTCCCTGATGGTTCATCAGCAAATATTACTTGTGGTTTATTGATTAAAGCTCTAGCTACGGCTACGCGTTGTTGTTCTCCACCTGATAATTCAGAAGGGAAGTGTTTAATACGATGTGATAGGCCTAGGTATTCTAATAAACGAATAGCTTCTTTCTCTGTCTCTTGCTTATCCTTATTAGCAATAAATGCAGGGATACATACATTCTCTAATGCAGTAAACTCAGGAAGTAGTTGGTGAAATTGGAAGATAAACCCTAGATTGAGGTTTCTAAATTTAGAGATTTCTTTATCTTTTAGGCTAAGTATATCTTGTCCATTGATAGCTAATGTTGTATTTGTTTCTTCTGAAGGCTTGTCAAGCGTACCTAGTATCTGAAGTAAAGTTGTTTTACCAGCTCCTGAAGCACCTACAATAGATACGATTTCTCCTTTTTTAATATGTAGATCTACTCCTTTTAAAACTTCTAGTTTATCGTAGAATTTATGAATATTAGTTGCTCTAATCATTTGCTTAGTTTTAGAAATACAAAGTAAAGCTTTTTACTTATTCTAAAAACCTAAAATAGATTAAAAGAGAAGTAATACATGTTTTAAAATAATGAAGTATATTTATAGGGCTGATTAAGTTAGGTGTAATGAGCAAATAACAAATAAAATATTAGGCAAATAATGGAAAATAAAAAGTTAGATACAGCAATTTTTGGAGCAGGATGTTTTTGGTGTGTAGAAGCAATGTTTAGCAGTTTAAAAGGGGTGGTAGAGGTGTTACCTGGTTATACTGGGGGAACAAAAGAGAATCCTACGTATGAAGAAGTATGTACTGGGCAAACAGGCCATGCAGAGGTTATAAAGGTTACTTATAATCCATCTGAGGTGAATTATAATGAATTATTAGAAGTATTCTTTACGAGTCATAACCCTACAACACTAAATAGACAAGGCGAAGATGTAGGGACACAATACAGAAGTGAGATCTTTTATACGAATGAGGCTCAAAAAGCATTGGCAAAAGAGTATATGGATATCTTGACAAGTGAGAAAGTTTTTAATGACCCTATTGTTACTCAGCTTTCAGAAGCTACCAAATTTTACGTAGCAGAGGATTATCACCAAAATTATTTTGAAAAAAGTGGTGATAAAAACCCTTATTGTCAGATGGTAGTAAAACCAAAACTAGAGAAGTTTAGAGCTAAGTATAGCAGCAGACTAAAATAAGAAAGTATGATCACTAGTAATAAAATAAAACAAAGACAACTATTCATTGGTATAGTAATGGATATTATAGGCTGTATAACCTACGCTATTCCTGGTCTAGGTGAGTTCGCTGATATTATCTGGGCTCCTATATCTGCCTATATTCTATTAAAGATGTATCCAGGGCAAGTAGGTAGGGTAGCTGCAACAGTTAATTTTATAGAAGAACTATCTCCTGGTTTTGATTTTATTCCTACTTATACCATTACTTGGTGTTATACATATTTAGGTAAAAAAAGAGATTGATTATTTGTTGTGTAAGAATTTGTAAAAATCATAAATATTTATTAAATTTATAGTAAATAAAAAGGTTAGGAGAGTTCTATAATTTAACAATTAATTAAAAGTATTTCTTATGAAAAAGATTTTTACATTCTTATTCGCAGCGCTAGTATTTGTGTCTTGTAATAACACAAAAAAGAGTACCGTACTTGGAGATGAAAAAGCAGGAAAGGATATCATTGGCTGGTATTACTACAACGTAATGCAAGATAGCTATGATTCAATACCTAAATTGATGAACGAAGATTTTTATAATGATCAGCAACAAGCTGAATTTATAAAAACATTGAAAGAAAGAGATTCTGCTTATGGAAATATTACAAGTTTTGTACTTGATAAATGGGAGATGACAGACAGAGATAAAAAAGCAAAAACTAAGGATTTCTATTTTGAATACAAAGTGAAATATGAAAATGAACCAGCAGAAGTAGTAGAGAAAATTTACCTTGCTAAAAAAGGAAACGATCTTAAGATTTCTAAATTTGAGTTCAGTAAATAATAAAATTAAAAAGCTCCTGAGTAATCAGGAGCTTTTTTTATGCGATGAATTCTGTTATTATGCTTTGCATCTCTTCTAAGCTAACAACATTTAGATCAGGATGAGATTTAAGCCATTCAGAGTTAAGTACTCTAAGATCTTCTGTAATCTCTTTAAAAGAGTTGTCTTCTAATAAAGATATTGTCTGTTTCTCTTTCCCAAAATCTGATTCGAAGAATTTCTTTAATTTAATATTACTAAAAGCTTTAACTCGTCTTATTTGCTTTTCGAAATATTCTAAGTGTTCTTTTGCTTGCATAGCAGTAAGACCAGAGTGTATGATGTCAATTAGGTCTAAGTCCCACTTGCTCTTCCATATAAAAGCGGGTAGTCCTTCAGACTCTACAGTATTTAGGTAATAGTCTACACAGTAGCTAGCGAAAGCATCAGGGTGTAGCTCGTCGTCTCCAACTTCTGAGTTGCGCAAGTAATTCACAACAGAAATATTCGAATTAAGAATGTCTTGAGCAGAACCTTCATTAAATGTGGTTTCTGATATAAGGATATAGTTAAACTCTCTCATTATAGTATGTATTAAGTATAAAAAAAGCGACTCCTTTATAAGGGAATCGCTAAAGTGTATCTTTTAATTAAGATTTTTGTTCTTTGTTGAAGTAAACAAGGTAGTAATACATTTGCTTTTCTTCATCCCATCCTTTTTCTACAAATTTATCAGCACTCTCAGGATTGATAAAGTCAAGTTTAATTTGAATGTTAGTATCTAAGTTGATTACATTCTTAAGTTTCTTTCTAGCATCAGTTACTGCGTTATTTGCAATAGGGAATGATGTAGTGTCTTCGATACTGTATTTCTCTCCTTTATCTACTTTATAGTTTTTAAACTCAGCAGCTAAATCAGGGTTATCGATTACTTCGTTTAAGAAGTTTGTTTCTTCAAACTCGTCATTTTTAGCGAAGTAGTTTACAGAACGGTTCATAAACATAACCTCTTCTTTTTTATCTTCAGCAGGAAGTACTACTTCTTTAGCGAAATCTTGACAGAATTTAAGGTATTTCTTAGTCATGAATGCTTCGTCTTGGAAAACATCTACATTTAAGAAATGCTCTAACCAGTAACGTGCATCATATTTGTTACTATCAACTGTTAAGATTTTGTATCCTTCTTCTTTTTTATAATTAAAGATGATACATCCTTTGTCAAGTTTGTTTAAGTTGATTCCTTGTAAAAGAAGCATCTCTAAGTTAGCGTCTTTCTCTTGTAATTGTAAGAAATCAGTTTTGATCTCACTTTTAAAGATACCAATTGCGTCAACAACATTATTATCAATAGATAAGTTAGTTAAGTAAGTAACGTAAACTTCTCCATTTTTAATGTGAGGGTGATTTGATTGTTCAAAAAGGTGACGAGTGATTTTTTGAGAGATAGCCTGTACATTATCTGCAGAAGGAGCGTTAAATAGCTCATTAGCATAATTATACATTTCATTGAACTCTAAATCAACATCGTGAGCGAATTGATAGAAGTTTTCTTCTTTCTCACGGAAAGGTTTGAAGAAATACTCTTTTAATAAAGGAGCTATTTCATCATTTAAGTTATAAGGTTCTTCAGATAAGAAGATTGCTTCATTTCTGCTTTTATTCCCAACTCTATGAATAGATAGAGTTTCAATGTGCGTATTAAATAAGTTAATCATAGTGCCAATAATGAGTTAAGTAGTATAAACTACTTATTATAAATTAAAAAATGAAATTGTAAAATAGATCTAGTTCCAGTTATCTTCATAACCAAAGTCTTCAAAGCTTTCTCCATCATCAAACATATCGAAGTCTTCGTCGTCAAAATCATCGTCAAACTCTCCAAATATATCTTCATTAGATACAGGATCTGCTGTAAATGATTTGCCAGGCATACCATCAGGTAAGATACCGTGTGAGAAAAGTAGTTCTGGATAAGCTGCACCTGGTTCTTCTTCTTCGATAGCACCAAGTTCTACGAAGAAAGTCCACATATTTAAGAAGTCATATACATATATGATTTTAGTGTTTTCTTCATCTAAGATGGAACTCAGAGTAGTAGAGCTCATTGTTTTGTGTTCACCAGGATTATCTCCCATGTCAAACAATGAAATTTCTTCTTCTAGTTGAGTCCATTGGTCATCACACGCATAAAATGATGCTGCTTCCATACCGTCAAAACCAAAAGCATTAACAATAGCATTGTGTAAATCTTCTAATGAGTCATCTTCTAAAATAGCAATGTCTCTGAATATATCTTCCTCAGTATCAAGGATTACTCTGAACTTATAAACCATAATGTATTTGTGGATTAGAAACGCAAATTTAAACTTATTATTCATTATTGAGGAATAAAACCCAGTCTTTTTACCTAGATTTTAACTAAGCTTGTACAGAGAGTTGAGAGCCAGTTTTTTACTGTTTAGATAAACTTTTTACAATTCATCCTATAAACTCAACAATTCGGTAACCTTCTTTTTTGTAACTCTAGTTTCTGTCACATCTTTGCTACAACAAAAAACACAAGAACTATGAAAACGATAATAACCTTTGTACTATTTGTGATAACATTCATCTTGTCTATATTTGGAATAAAAAAAGGAGAAAGTTCACATAGTATTTTTCAAGAAAAGCATCAATTTATTATAGTACAAACTAACATAGCATTGAACAATGAGACAAAGAAATAACACCGTAAAAATAATAGGAGTGCTTTTAATAACATTCTTTATGTTTAAGAAAGTACTTAGATTATATTATTTGGATATCTATTTATTCATCCTCTATTTTACGCTATTTGCAGCTATGTTATTTGGAGTGAACTATTATTTAAAGAAAACCTATTTTGCGAGATTAAATGTTTACTTAAGAGAGAATGATAGAAATATTGGTTGGGCAACAGCTATAGCTACAGGTCTTAACTTTATAGTAATTCTGTGTTTAGCAATCATTTTAAAGATGGTCAATACTCTTTTTATTGAAGATGATACTATTAATAATGTATTTCTAGATGGAGCCTTTAGAGCAGTATTAAACTTTACTACATTCTATTCAATCTTATTAGCTATATACTTTCATATTACTTTTTCGTCTTTAGTAAAGGATCAGCAGTTAGAGGAACAAAAAGTAATAACAGGTAATGTATCTGCTCAGTTTGAGAGTTTAAAAAATCAATTAGATCCACACTTTTTATTCAATAGTCTAAATGTACTTGGGGCCTTAATAGAGGAGGATCAGGATAAAGCTGTTGAGTTTAATAATTCATTATCTAAGACTTATCGTTATATTTTAGATCAGAAAAATAAGGAGTTAGTACCACTTGAAGAAGAATTAGCTTTTGCAAAGACTTATATTGAGCTATTGCAAATGAGATTTGAAGATAGTCTTGTCTTTGAGTTACCTAATGAAATTAAACAAGAAGGGGCCAAAGTAGTACCTCTATCTTTACAACTGCTTTTAGAAAACGTAATTAAACACAATAAAGCGTCCTCACAAAAGCCAATACATATACTTATATCTGAGAGCCCAGATGGGTATCTAGTAATACAGAATACACTTAGTAAGAAACAGACTTTAGATAATAGAAAAGGAATTGGATTAGAGAATATTGCTAGTCGATATGCTTTATTAACTTCTAAACCTGTTTCTATAGAAGAAACACAAGACACATTTACAGTAAAAATACCAATACTAACCAAAATTATAGAACATATGAGAATTATAGATGTACCAGAGAATGAACAAGAAATCTTAGTAGAGGCTAAGAAGAATGTAGAAAAGTTTAAAAGATTTTATGCTCACTTGACTTCGTATATTATGGTAAATAGCTTTCTAATTGTTATTAATATGATTACGAACTCAACATTTCCATGGGCGTTAATACCACTATTTGCTTGGGGGATTGGTCTTGCAGCAGATGCAATGAAAACATATAATTATAATCTGTTCTTAGGAAAAGACTGGGAAGACAAAAAGATTAGAGAATATATGGATAAGCACAAAGGAGATGGACAAAAGTGGAATTAGTATATTATGGAAGAGAGAAGAATATTACCACAAGCATTTAGGTCATATAGATCTATGATTCGGTCAAAAAACATATATAATACATGGTTGTTCATTAAGTTGTTTATATTAGTTTGCCTAGTAGGTACAGTTATAGTAGAGCGTTATTATGATATACCAGGAGTAGTAGTCAGTGGAGACCGCAAAGCACTTATATTGATATATTCAGGTTTAGGATTACTTATATTAAGTGCTATTATTCGACTTGTAATAGTTAATTGCGAAAAAATACCTGGACTATCTAATATTCATGAACGAATGGAACAAAGAGAGTTTAGGAGATTAAAAACAACGTATCAGTATCAATTAAGAGTTAAGTAATGATCAACATAGTAATTATTGAAGATGAAAAGCCTGCTGCTCGTTCACTTGAGAGAAAGTTAGATAAATTAGGTTATTGTTCTATGATAAACCTCTCGAGTGTAGAAGAGGCAGTGGAGTGGTTTGGCTTAAATGATGAGCCAGACCTCATCTTTTTAGATATACAGCTCTCAGATGGGCTTTCGTTTGAAATATTCGAACAAGTAAAGGTTAATAGTTCTATTATATTTACTACAGCTTACGACGAGTACGCTTTAAGAGCCTTTAAGCTTAATAGTATAGACTATCTACTAAAGCCAATACAAGAAGATGAGTTGAAGAATGCAGTAGAGAAGTTTCAAAATAATCGAAGTGCTATATTTGGGTTTAATCAGCAGTTTGACCTCTTTAAACAGTTTATGGCTAATACAAATACTGTGGAATATAAAGAGCGTTTTGCAGTTAAAGTTGGAGCGCAGATAAAGATTATTCTTCGAACTGAAATTGTGTGTTTCTATAGTGAGAATAAAGCTACCTATATACAGACTACAGAAGGTAGAAGCTATATTGTTGATTATACCTTAGAGGAATTGGAGAAAATGGTTGATCCTGTTGATTTCTTCAGAGTTAATCGAAAGTTTATTGTCTCTATTAAAGCTATTAAGGATATTTATACATACTCTAATTCTAGGCTTAAACTCAATTTGATTAATCTAGAATCAGAAGATTTAATCGTTAGTCGAGAGAAGGTAAACGAGTTTAAGAAGTGGATAGAAAAGTAATTTCTGCTAAAGTCTAATTATGTTTAGAATCAAATAAAACTTATTCAATTCAAATGATGTTTATTGTAAACCTAAAATATTGAGTAATTTTAGTTCAATTAATAAAATAAAGTATGAAAAAATTAGGGGTTTTAATGATGATGATTTTAACAATAGTATCTTGTCAAAAGAAGGGAACTATTGAGATTACAACAGAGTTTGTGCCAGATAATTCTAAAGTTGATATTTATGTTAGAGAACTAGGAAATACTGAACCTGCTGTTATTGCTACTGGTCTTCTTGTAGATGGAAAGGTAGTGGTGGATAATCCGTTCACAGAAGGAGAATGGGCGTATGCCTCTATTCCAACAGAAAACGGAAATTCTTTTGTTCTTTTTGTAGGAGAACCAGGTAATATCACTTTGCATTTGACTAATAGTAATATTCAAAAAACTGTAGTAGGAGGAACTCTTACTAATGAAATAGTACAACGCTTTATGAATGAAAGCCAAGTGATATCGGAGAAGATACGCAAGTTCCTAGATGATAATAGCCAAAAAATGCAGACATTATCTCAAGATGGCGAGAATTCTACTGAATTAAATGCACTAATGAATGAGTATAAACAAATAGAAGGACAGTATGTTACTTTAATTCAGAAATATGCTCAAGAGAATAAGACTAATGTTTTTGGACTGATTATGTTTGTTGAATTAATGAACACTCAGGAGAAAAGCATGGAGGAATATAAAGCCGACTTTGATAGTTACCCTGAAGAGTTAAAGAATTCTAAGTTTGGTAAGAGAGTTGCTGAACGCATTAAGGAACTTATGGAAGTAAGTGATATAAAAGAATTGAATGTAGGTGACGTATTACCTGAGTTTAAAGCTTCTACTCCTGATGGGAAAGAAGTAACCCTTACTTCATTCTTACAAGGTAAAAAGTTAGTATTAGTAGATGTGTGGGCATCTTGGTGTGGACCATGTCGTCAGGAGAATCCTAATGTGGTTAAAGCCTATGAGATGTTTAAGGATAAGGGATTTGAGGTTATTGGTTATTCTTTAGATAAAGACGAGGCAGCTTGGAAAAAAGCAATTAGTGATGATAAGTTAATGTGGACTCAAGTGACTAACCTTAAGTTCTGGAATGATTCTATTGTAAAAGATTATGGAATTAAAGGTATTCCAGCTAATTACCTAGTAACTCCTAGTGGTCTTATTATTGCAAAAGATCTTAGAGGAGAGGAGTTAGTCAAAAAAATAGAAGAGATATTACAGAAATAATATATTCTTATTTTAAAGAATACAATGAAAGCTATTATAACATCAGTTGTAATAGCTTTTTGCTTTAGTATAGTTTGTGTTATGGAAATAATAGGGTGTAGTTGTACAAAATTATTCAATACTAATACACAATAATACAAATGTGGTTGTGTT
This sequence comes from Myroides marinus, assembly GCF_900109075.1. Classification (GTDB taxonomy): domain Bacteria; phylum Bacteroidota; class Bacteroidia; order Flavobacteriales; family Flavobacteriaceae; genus Flavobacterium; species Flavobacterium marinum_A. The sequence continues at coordinate 48,436 of NZ_FNYS01000006.1, forward strand.
GTTGTTAATTCTTTAATAATGTGTGAGTAGTATTGCTTGTTTTGGCTGAAATATTACTTAATTTAGTCTGAGAATTTAAATGTGTTTACATGAAGAAGTTAAGTGTTTTGCTTTTCGGAGCATTGGTATTTATATCTTGTCAAGATAAAAATGTGATAGAGGTTACAACAAAGAATGTTCCTGATAATACTACAGTAGAAGTTGTTATCAAGGAAATAGGTAATGACCTACCTATGACTATGGTAACAGGAGTAGTTGTTAATGGTAAAGTAAGTTTGGAAAATCCGTTTTTAGAACTCGACGAGGGGTATTTAAGTATAAAAGAAGAAGGCCAAACTGAACAAGCAGTTTTCTTTTTGGGAGAACCAGGTAAAATAACAATAGAATATGATCAACATCATCCAGATAAACCAATTATAGGGGGAACTCAAAATAATATTGATTACCAGAAATTCTTAGATAAGATTAATCCATACATACAGAAAGAAAACGAATTCTTAAATTCTAATAGTGCTACTTTAATCAGTGCATCAGCTGATGTTGATCTAGATAAAAGAGAAAAAATACAAAAGCAATTTGATGATTTGACTCAGGCTTCTAATAAGATAATTACTGAATTTGAACAACAAAACAATAGAACTGCTTTAGGTTTATTAATGATGTATCAGAATTTAAGTTCTAAGACTAAACAGCTTTCAGATCTAAAAGAAGACTTTGATAAATATCCTGCGGAATTAAAGAAAACTAAATTAGGGAAGAAAGTTCAGCATTTAGTAAATGGAACCAATGGAGATTTGGCAGTAGGAGGTAAGTTACCCGATTTTAAAGGTAAAACTCCAGAAGGGAATCAGCAAACTCTACATACTTTCTTAGAAGGGAAGAAAGTTGTACTAGTTGATATCTGGGCATCATGGTGTGGACCTTGTCGTGTTGAGAATCCTAACTTAGTAAAAGCATATCAAACTTATCATGAGCAAGGATTTGATATTATAGGTTATTCTTTAGATAAGGAAGAGGCAGCGTGGAAAAAAGCAATTGAAGTTGATAAGCTAACCTGGACACAAGTATCTAACTTAATGTATTGGGACGATCCTATTGTTCCTATTTATGGTATTCAAGGTATCCCAGCTAGTTATTTAGTTGATGCAAATGGTACTATCCTAGCTATGAACTTAAAAGGAAATGAACTAAGTAAGAAGATTGAGGAGATATTAAATAAATAAGTGTTTGGTTTAATTTTATGACTGTTAGTGAGTTGTTTTGGTAGAAAGAAGACTTTTATGTAATATCAAATAACTAAAAAGTTAATGATTTTAAAAAGTATCTGTTATAATTGAAACTAATCTAAAAATATGTCTATTTTTAACGAATTAAAATAAAAACTATTTAGATGAAAAAATTAGGTGTTTTTCTGATCGCTGCACTTGTATTTGTATCGTGCCAGAAAAAGAATGTTATTGAAGTAACAGCAAAAAATTTCCCTGATAATACAGAGGTTGAAATATTATCTGTAGAGGTAGGTAAAGATATGCCTACAACAGTAGCAAAAGGAGCTATCGTTGGAGGAAAACTATCTCTAGAGCATACATTTACAGAGTTAGATGAGGCTTTTTTAAGTATTAAAGGAAATGATTCAGAAGATTTTAGTGCATTTTTCTTAGCAGAACCAGGTACTATTACTATTAGTATTGATAAAGAAACTCCAGACAAACCTGTAGTAGGAGGAACGGAAAACAATATTAAGCTTCAGAAATTCCAAGATGAAATGAACCCTTTTGCAGAAAAACTAATGAATTTTTCTAATGAAAAAGGAATGCAGATGATGATGTTAGCTCAAACAGGACAAACAGAATCAGAAGAGTTTAAAAAGTTAGAATCTGAATATCAAGAATTATTAGTTGCTCCTAAAGGTATTTTAGAGAAATATGCTAAAGAAAATGAAGGTAATGCTTTCGGATTATTCTTATTAAAACAAATGATTCCTTCTGGAGAGAAAGCTCCTGCAGATTATAAAGCTGATTTTGATAAGTACTCTAAAGAACTTAAAGATTCTAAAATAGGTAAGAAAATTGCTGAATACTTAAATGTATTAACAGGAGAGGACTCTCATGATCATGCAGAAACAAAAGGACTATCAGTAGGAGATAAGTTACCTGAGTTTAAAGCTTCTACTCCTGATGGGAAAGAAGTGACTCTTACTTCATTTTTACAAGGTAAAAAGTTAGTTTTAGTTGATGTATGGGCATCTTGGTGTGGACCATGTCGTCAAGAAAATCCTAATGTAGTAAAAGCTTACAATGCTTTTAATGCTAAAGGATTTGATATCATCGGATACTCTATTGATAAAGATGAGGCTGCTTGGAAGAAAGCTATTGAGATGGACAAGTTAACTTGGACTCAAGTATCTAACCTTAAGTTCTGGGAAGATCCTATCATTCCTGCTTATGGTATTGAAGGTATTCCTGCTAACTACTTAGTAGATGCTACAGGTACTATTATTGACATGAACTTAAGAGGTGAAGACTTAAGCAAAAAAATAGAAGAAGTATTAGCAAAGTAATTTGACTAAAACTTAAATCAACAAAGAAGCCGTTATGATTATATCATAACGGCTTCTTTGTTGATACCTTAAGGTTATATAGGACTATAGGCGAACGATAATGTGAAATGAGCTATGCAGTAAGCTACTTTGTAGTTCGACTCTTAAATAAGGGAAAGATAAAGAATAGAGGTATAAAAAAAGACCGCTATATAATAGCAGTCTTCTCTATCTGTATCTAAAACACTTTTTAGAAATTTGGTCTTAAGTTGTATTTTTTGTAGAATGCATCAATTACTTCTACTACTTCATCAGCTGAATCTACAATCTTAATTAAGTTCATATCCTCAGGAGATATATTGTGGTATTTATCTAGTAAGATAGTTTTAACCCACTCGATTAATCCTCCCCAGAACTCTGTACCTACTAATACGATAGGGAACTTAGCAATTTTCTTTGTTTGGATAAGAGTAATAGCTTCAAATAGTTCATCAAGTGTACCAAAACCTCCAGGCATTACTACGAATCCTTGAGAGTATTTTACAAACATTACTTTACGTACAAAGAAATAATCAAATTGTAAGTTCTTATCGTGGTCGATATATGGGTTAAAGTGTTGCTCGAATGGTAACTCAATATTTAAACCTACAGAAACTCCTTTTCCTAAATGAGCTCCTTTGTTACCAGCTTCCATGATACCAGGACCACCACCAGTAATAATACCGTAACCTGCCTGACTTACTTTAAAAGCAATCTCTTCTGCTAGTTTATAATAAGGATCATCTGTTTTAGTTCTAGCAGAACCGAAGATAGATACACATGGCCCAATACGACCGATTTTCTCATATCCATTCACGAATTCTGACATGATTTTAAAGATTCCCCATGAATCATTTGTCTTTATCTCGTTCCAAGATCTTTGTTTGAATTTGTCTTGGATTTTTGCTTCTTCACTTTCAAATGCGTCTTTCATAATCTTAATTTTTTAACTCCTCTTTTAAAAAGTGAGCTGTATAGCTCTTATTATTCTTACATATTTCTTCAGGTGTACCAGTAGCAACTATTTGTCCACCTTGACTACCACCTTCATATCCTACATCTATGATATAGTCTGCTGTTTTGATAACATCTAGATTGTGTTCGATAATTAGTATTGTATTTCCTTTCTCTACTAACTTATTAATTACCTCCATTAACACACGTATATCTTCAAAGTGTAGACCTGTTGTTGGTTCGTCTAATATATAAAACGTATTACCAGTATCTTTCTTAGATAATTCACTAGCTAATTTAATTCGCTGTGCTTCTCCACCAGATAGAGTAGTACTTTGTTGGCCTAACGTAATATATCCTAAACCAACTTCATTTATAGTTTTCAATTTACGATATATTTTTGGAATATTCTCAAAAAACTCCACACCTTCTGCTACAGTCATATCTAAGATATCAGAAATAGACTTTCCTTTATACCTAATCTCAAGAGTCTCACGGTTAAAGCGTTTTCCTTGACATGTTTCACATTCTACATATACATCAGGTAAGAACCCCATTTCTATGGTACGAACCCCAGAACCTTCACAAGTATCACAGCGTCCTCCTTTGACATTAAAGCTAAAACGTCCAGGTTTGTACCCGCGTATGGCAGCTTCAGGAACTTGTGCAAACAAGTTTCTAATATCAGAGAATACATCTGTATAAGTAGCCGGATTAGAACGTGGTGTACGTCCAATAGGACTTTGATCAATAGCGATAACTTTATCTATATGTTCTAGACCAGTAATCTTCTTATAGGGTTGTGGTTTTGCCACAGCATTAAAGAAGTGCGTATTTAGAATAGGGTAGAGTGTACCATTAATCAAAGTTGATTTACCAGAACCAGAAACTCCTGTTACACAAGTAAGGGTACCTAGAGGTACTTCTATACTTACATTTTTAAGATTGTTACCAGTAGCTCCTTCTAGTTTTAAGGTTTTTCCATTTCCTTTTCTACGTTTTTTAGGAATAGCTATTTTAAGCTTCCCGTTTAGGTAATTAGCAGTTAGAGTATCCTCTTTTAATAATTGAGCAGGAGTACCTTCACTGATAATCTTACCTCCGTTTTTACCCGCTCTAGGACCTATATCTATGACATAATCGGCACGCTCTATCATATCCTTGTCGTGTTCTACCACTAAGACAGAGTTACCGATATCTCTAAGCGATTCTAGTGATTTGATTAATCGTTCATTATCACGTTGATGTAATCCAATACTAGGTTCGTCTAAGATGTATAAAACCCCTACTAGTTGAGAACCTATCTGAGTAGCTAGACGTATACGTTGAGCCTCTCCACCAGATAATGTGCGCGAGCTTCTATTTAAAGATAAATAAGTCAACCCTACATCTTGCAGAAAAGACAAACGAGTTGTAATCTCTTTTAAGACTTCAGCACCTATGGTTACTTGTTTCTCAGATAACTGATAAGGAACTTTTTTAAACCAATCAATAAGTGTTTCTACATCCATTTGGATTAACTCACCGATGTTTTTATCTCCTATTTTAAAGTATAAAGCTTCTTTCTTAAGACGAGTACCATTACATTCAGGGCAATCAATCTCGTCCATAAATTCCTTAGCCCATCTTTTGATAGTTGCACTTTCGCTTTCTTCAAATTGGTTTTTGATGAAGTTAATGATTCCCTCGAAGTCTATCTTGTAATTCTTTGTAATACCAGCTACTTTAGATACCACAGAGAAACTCTCTTGACCACCATTCAGGATAATATCCATTGCTTCTGCTGGGATTTTATCAATAGGATCATTTAAAGAGAACTTATACTTCTCAGCAATAATCTCTAGTTGTTTGAACATCCAAGACTTTTTCTCTGTACCTAATGGTATTAATCCACCTGCTTTAATAGAAATAGCAGGATCTGGAATGATTTTAAGGTGGTTAATCTCATTGATTATACCTAATCCATTACAGCATGGACAAGCTCCTTTAGGAGAGTTAAACGAGAAGTTATTTGGCTCTGGTTTCGAATAAGAGATACCTGTAGTCGGACACATTAAGTGACGACTAAAGAAACGAGCTACTTCACCTTCGTGTTCTAACACCATGATAATATCATCACCATAGTGCATAGCTACTTTAATACTTTCAGTCAGACGTTGTTTAGTCTGTTCAGTATCATCTATAGCGATACGATCTATAACCGTTTCTATATCGTGAGTTTTATATCTATCCACACGCATACCCGAAGTGATATCTAGTATCTCTCCATCTACGCGTACTTTTAGAAAACCTTGTTTAGCGATTTGTTCAAAAAGTTCTCTGTAATGCCCTTTTCTTGCTCGTACCACAGGCGCTAGTATATTAATACGCTTTCCTTGGTACTCACTGATGATAAGGTCTAAGATCTGCTCATCAGAGTAGCTTACCATCTTTTCACCAGTATTATAACTATATGCTTCACCTGCTCTAGCGAATAGTAAACGCATAAAGTCATATATTTCGGTAATCGTTCCTACAGTCGAACGAGGGCTTTTATTGGTTGTCTTCTGCTCAATAGCAATTACAGGGGATAAACCATCTATTTTATCAACATCAGGTCTTTCTAGTCCTCCTAAGAATTGTCTAGCATAAGCAGAGAAAGTTTCTATATATCGGCGTTGGCCTTCTGCATAGATAGTATCAAAAGCAAGAGAGGATTTTCCCGATCCAGAAAGACCAGTGATAACCACAAGTTTTTCACGAGGAATAGAGACATCTATATTCTTTAGATTATGTACTCTAGCTCCTAATACTTCTATTGTTTCTTCTATTTTAGACATATTTTTTAGCAAAGAAACAAATATACGACTTTATCTAACTAATGCGAAGTGCAACAGTGAATCTGCTACGTAGTTTAGCAATATTTTAGTTTTTTTGAATGGTCTTTTGTTGTTTCTGATTTCTATTTTTTCGCTTTGAAATTACCTTCTAAACAAAAAACACAAAAAAACAGAATAACAAAAACACAAAATAATACTGTCTTTCTAAGACAAGGATATGTCTTAGAAAGATAATTATAGTTGTGGAGTATCACTTTATCTTTAACCAAAATAAAAAGAGAATAATGAAAGATCATCAATTTTATATTAGGCAGTGTATCAATCTTGGTAAAGAAGCAAAAAGTAATGGAGAAAGTCCAGTAGGGGCCATATTAGTAAAAGACGGAGAGATTATGGCTTATGCTCTTGAAGCAGGTAAGGCAAAAAAAGATATTACCTGTCATGCAGAAGTCGAGGTAATTAGAAACTTAAGAGAGAAATTAGATATAGTAGATATGAGTGGATATACTATGTATACCACGCATGAGCCCTGTATACTATGTTCATATGCAATAAGACATCATAGGATAAGTAGTGTTGTTTGGAGTATTTCTACAGGAGAGATTGGGGGTGCTAGCTCTGAATACCCTATTTTAGAGGCAAATAATATTGCTATTTGGGGAAAAGCGCCTGAATTAGTAAAGGGTATTCTTGAAAAGGAATGTAAGGAAGAGTTGTCTAAGTAGTTATTTGAATTAACTGTAGATCTCAGAATAGTTATTTGGCTTATTGCCTTTTTAAACGGAATTTGTCTATTACAGTTAAATTACCTTTTAAACAAAAACATAAAAACGCAACCCACAAAACAGCAGAATAACAAAACAACAGAATAACAAAATGACAAAAACACAAATAAAATAACTACTTTTAGAGCTAAATTATAACACACAACAATGAAAGCAGCTATATTGTATAAATCGGGAAGCACACCCAAATGCGGAGATATAGACTTAAAATTAAATATAGAACAAGGAGGTAAACTTATCAATGTGAAAGCCTCTGCTGTTAAGAATCTTGATAAATCTAGAGTAAGTGGTAAACACTATGCTAGTTATAAAGAGTTCCCCACAGTAGTAGGTACAGATGGAGTAGGAGAGTTAGAAGATGGAACGAGAGTTTATGGATTTGGACTTACAGGAATGTTAGCTGAACAAGCACTTATAGGCGATAATTATACTCCTATACCACACTCTTTAGACAATGTAACAGCTGCAGCCTTACCTAATGCTGTGCTAGGTTCTGCAATGCCTTTGCTAATTAGAGCAAAATTAGTAGCTGGTCAAACTGTACTTTTTAATGGAGCAACAGGAGTTACTGGTCAGGTAGCTGTACAAATCGCTAAACACTACGGTGCTAAGAATATCATCGTAACAGGAAGAAATGAACGCTTATTAGAAGAACTAAAATCTTATGGAGCTACGCATATTATCAATTTAAAGGATACAGATGAGAATATTAAAACTCAAATAAACAGTATTCATCAACAAACACCCATTGATATTGTAATTGATTACTTATGGGGCAAGCCTATTTCACTTATCATTGAAACCTTGAAAGGAGATTCTATGACTTATGTTTCTCATACTACTAAGATTGTAACAGCAGGTGATATGGCAGGTAAAGAGATTTCGTTACCTTCAGCTATACTTAGAAGCTCAGCGATAGAGATATTAGGATCTGGATTTGGAAGTCTTTCACCTGAGGAGCTTATTGTTTTTAATAAGGTTATTTTACCTGAGATGTTCTTATTGGCCTCTAATAATAAATTGCATATTGAGACTGAGTCATATCCGATAGAGGATATTGAAGAGGTGTGGAATAAACAACTTCCTTCAGGAACAAGATTGGTGATAACGATATAAGTTATACTAGTTATATAAACTTAGGGCATTTTACTTATTTTAAGTAAAATGCCCTTTTTTGTCCACATTTTTCAGTAGTATAAAAGGGATAGAGATAACCTTTTAGAATGAATATGTTAATTTATTTAAGAAGTATTTTTTGATGGAATAATAAAAACGTATTGTTTTCGTTTATAATTTATATATTTGTAATAGAACATATATTAATATTAACTATTTAATACAGTATGAAAAGAGCTGTAGATTGATTTAGCTTGTTGGTAGACGGAGTCCAACAGCCAATTGTTTAACATTTTAAAACGAAATAATTATGGCAAAGAACGATTTGTTTAGAAAAGATTGGTTGGATATTGTTTTTGAGAATCGCAATAAAGCCTATGGAGCATATAAGTTGCGTAAAAACAGTTCGTATACCACTATTATGTCTTTAGTGGCTGGAATATTTTTATTCAGTGCAGTGTTTGTTATTCCATCTGTGGTTTCTAATTTATTTGCAAGTGAAGAAACAGCTATGGTAGATGTAGTATATGATGTTCCTATTACACCTAAAGATCTAGATGACGAGCTTTTTATTCCTAAAGAGGAACCAGAAGTAGAACTTCCAGAGGAAAAAGTAGAGACAGTATTAAGTAGGGTTAAAGAAGTAAAGTATACTGAGTTTGAAGTTACTCATGCTAGTAATAATACAGAACAACCCGCTAGTGTAGATGATTTTATCGAGGCTAATCCTGGAGCTAATAATGTAGAAGCAAATGAGGATGGTGTTATCGCTATTAATGAGGATAGAACTGATAATCCAGCTGAAGTGGTAAAACTAGATGAGACTAGAGAAGGTGTAAAAAAAGAAGAAGATAATAAAGTTTATTTAGGAGTGTCTTATAAAGCAGAACCTTATGAGACAATGACTAAGTTTAGTTCTAACTTCGTTTCTAAGTTTAGAACTCCAGATATTGAGGCAGGAACCAAAGAAATAAAAGTGATTATGTCTTTTATTGTGGAGAAAGATGGTAGGTTAACTGATATCAAAGTATTAAGAGACCCAGGTTATGGAGCAGGACAAGAAGCTATTCGCGTACTAAAAACAATGCCGAAATGGAAACCAGCTTTAAATAATGATAAAGCAGTGCGCTCTCAGTTCACATTACCTATCACTATTAGAATTCAATAGAATTGTTTTAAATTTTTTTTATATTGAAGCAGCGTCTCTTAGGGGACGCTGTTTTTTTGTGCATATAGTTGATTCAATACTTATATGTTCTAAGTATGTGCCATACTAACTTATAGACAACAAAAAAAGGTTGACCATTAGGGTCAACCTTCAATCTATAAACTTGTCGTAGTTTTATTGAGGGAGCAACAAAAACTAAGATACTATCTAACAAGGACACGATAGTTGATAGCATTGGAAATCAAGTTTATATGTTTATTTTAAACTGTTGTACCTTTTTACCTTCCAGAGTATCCCAACTGATGTGTATATTCCATCTTCCAAGAGCAAGTTCTTTTAATGGAATCTCTATAGATTTTTGATCTGGAGAGAAACTTATCTGGTGATCTTTTGTTTTATCATTTGGACGATAAAAAGAAATCATACCAGAATTATTAATAGGATTGGTTACGTGGTTTAGGTTTATTATTAACTGATCAGGTGTTATATCTATAGATACCGTATTTAAATCTGTATTAGCAGCATAATTTAGTTGTTTATTAAACTTTAGTTCACTTTCATAATAGTTTTCTAATACAAGTTCATGGTCATAAGTTTTATCAGTCTGTATCTTGTACACAAAGTATAGAATAAAAGCCATAAAGCCCCCTATTACTACAATAAAATAGGTTATATAATTGAATTTAATCATTAGAATAGTTTTTTAGGTCCTAAGAAATTAGTCTTAGTCGTTTCTATTAATTCTCCATCTTGATAAATACCAATCTTTAGACTTGTATTCTCTTGCTGAATATCTTTTGTAGCTATCTCTATAAAAAGTGTTCCTTCTATTAATTCTCCTTTAGGTACTATTAAATTAGGTTTCCCTACTACGTGTAGGTTAGCATCTATGTCTATCACTTTAATGGTTAGATTAGTTATATCCTCATTCTTTTTGTTTAAGATTTTAAACGTATATACATTTTTTAGACCATTCTCAGTATGCTCAAAGAGCTGACCAGGTAGGCGTACGATATTCGTCTGTATTTCTGTTCTAAGAAATAAGATACCTGTTAGAATTCCTATAAGTATAAATAGTACTGCTGAGTAAGCCTTTAGTCTAGTAGTAAACTCAAAGCGTTTCTTTTGTACTATTTCTTCTTCAGAAGTATAGCGGATAAGCCCTGTAGGCATACCTACATTAGCCATCATCGTGTTACAGATATCAATACATGCAGTACACCCCACACACTCTAATTGAGTACCATTTCTGATATCTATTCCAGTAGGACAGACTTGTACACACTGTTCACAGTCGATACAATCTCCTTTGCCTGATTCAGAGCGATTCTCTTTCTTGTTAAACTTAGCTCTTCCATTTTCCTTCTCTCCGCGCTTGTAATCATAAGCGACAATAATTGATTTATTATCTAGAAGAACTCCTTGTAAACGTCCATAAGGACAAGCTATAATACATACTTGTTCTCTAAACCAAGCAAAGATGAAATAGAACACAGCTGTGAATATAAGCAATGCGATTAATGTTGAACTATGTTTAGTCGGGCCTTCAGTGATGTACTTAATTAAGGTGTCACTACTGATAAGGTAAGCTAAAAAGATGTTAGCAATAATGAATGAAATTAGAGCGAACACAGCCCACTTAAGCCCCTTTTTTCTTATTTTTTCACTATTCCAAGGTTGTTTGTCTAAGCGAATTTGTGCTCCTCTATCTCCTTCTATCCAAAATTCTATTTGACGGAATACCATTTCTAAGAAGATAGTCTGTGGACATATCCATCCACAGAATATTCTTCCAAAGGCTACCGTAAATAAGGCCACAAAGACAATTCCTACAATCATACACAAGACAAATATATAGAAGTCCTGTGGCCAAAAAGGTTGACCGAAAATAGAAAACCGCCTATCAAGTACATTAAACAAAAGGAATTGGTTTCCATTTACTTTAATAAAAGGAGCTATAAACAAAAAAGTAAGTAGAGCATAAGCTACAAGTTTTCTGTATTTCATGAATTTACCACTAACTTTTTTAGGGTAAATCCATTTGCGTTTTCCTTGTTCATCAATAGTATTAATACTATCTCTGAAGTTTTCTTGATCTGGCGTTTTCATTTTCGTAGTTTATTCTAATTATTGTTGTTCTGTTTCTTGCCAAAGATCGCCTTCAGCAGCCTTTGCCTCAGCAGGAGTAGAGCCGTGTAGACTCATAACATAACTGGCAACAGCTTGAATCTCAAAAGAAGTTAGTGTTCCTTTCCAGGCAACCATTCCTTTTCCAGGACGACCTCCCTCTGTAATGGTGTTGAATATGTTTTTCATACCTCCTCCTAATATCCAATTATCATCTGTAAGGTTTGGTCCAATACCACCACCTCCATCAGCTCTGTGGCAAGCTGCACAGTTAGTTGTAAAGATTTCTTTTCCTTCGCTTAAAGTTTTTTCATCGGATTGGAATACTGCAGATTCGGCATCGATTAGATCTGCGTTATTCTTTTTGTATTCTTCAATATGTAATGCTGCTATTTGGTTCTCTTTGTCAAGTTCGTCAAGTTGAGTGTAATCATTAAATACCTGGAATCTTACCATATATCCTACAGCAAAGAAGATACAGATGTAGAATAACCATACCCACCATGGAGGTAAAGCATTGTCTAATTCTTTAATACCATCATAATCGTGATCTAACATTAATTGATCTTCTGCCTCTATAGGTTTAGATTTAGTTAATGTTTGTAAGAGTGATTTTAGCGTTATCGGAGTATTGTCAAAATGTCCTTCAGGAGATAGACTCTTTAATAATTTAATTGCTTTCCATACTGTTTCTATCGCTATTAAAACAACAAGTAGTACAATTAAGAATAAAGCATATAAGAGATTCTCTTGAAAAGCAAAAGATTTGTCCTTTGTGTCTATAAAGCTTTCCATAATATATACTACAGCAGAGAATGCGATAGTAATACGTATGTAAGCTGATATTGATAAATTATTCATAGTTATAATCGGTTATCTTCTTCTTTAAAGGGAAGTTCACTAAGTTTAGTAATATCTTTTTTAGAATAGGTAAATACCCAAACTAGTAGTAAGACAAAAAAGAGAAAGAAAATTCCAAAGGATATTAAGGGAAAGATAGCAATGCCGTCTATCGTAGTTAAGTTTTCTTTTATGAATTTTAGCATGATAATACAGTCTTTCTTATTGTTGTTTTACTTCTTTTGATACAATCTTGATATCAGTACCTAATCGCTGCATATAAGCAATTAAAGCAGTAATTTCACGCTCGTGCATTGGAACGAATTGTACTCCTTGCTCTTGAGCTTGTTTTTTGCTTGCCTTATATGCCTTGACAAAGTCTGGGTCTGAATGAAGATTCTGCTCTACTTGTTTAGCTTGAGCTTTTAAACTTTCTAAGGCAGTTGCTATTTCTTGTTCAGAGTATGGTACTCCGAGTTGTACTAAAGCCTTCATCTTATCTTGTAAGTCCCCAGTGTTCATAGCTTTATTATCAAACAGCCATGGGTAAGCAGGCATAATCGATCCAGGCGATGTACTTCTTGGATTATAGAAGTGATTAAAATGCCAGTTATCGGAGTATTTGCCCCCTACACGAATAAGGTCAGGACCTGTACGTTTAGATCCCCATAAGAATGGATGATCATATACATATTCTCCAGATTTAGAGAACTCCCCATAGCGTTCTACTTCAGATCTAAATGGACGTACCATCTGGGAGTGACAGTTAACGCATCCTTCTCTGATATATAAGTCTCTACCTTCTAGTTCAAGAGGTGTATAGGGCTTTACAGTCGTGATAGTTGGTACATTAGATTTAACTACTAGAGTAGGTACTATCTGAACTATTCCCCCTATAGAAATAGCTACTGTAGATAAAATAGTTAGTTGTATAGGTTTACGTTCTATCCATGAATGCCATTTCTCTCCGATGATTCTATTTTTACTGATGCGAACTAGTGCTGGTGCTTCAGCCATATCGTCTTTAATAGTATTTCCTTTGCGTATAGTCTGTATTAAGTTATAAATACAGATGATAGTTCCCAGTAAGTATAATGTTCCACCTATAGCACGCATAGCATACATAGGCATGATTTGAGTTACTGTTTCTAAAAAGTTACCATACATTAATGTTCCGTCTGGTTTAAACTCTTTCCACATACTTGCTTGTAAGAAACCGGCTACATACATAGGAACAGTATATAGTATAATACCTAATGTAGCTACCCAAAAGTGCATATTCGCTAAAGAGATTGAGTATAGATTAGTTCGCGTTAACTTAGGAACTAACCAATAGAACATACCGAAAATGATAAAACCATTCCACGCTAATCCTCCAACGTGTACGTGTGCTACTATCCAATCCGTATAGTGTGCGATAGCATTTACGTTTTTAAGTGATAACATTGGCCCTTCGAAGGTAACCATTGCATATCCCGTTAGGGCTACAACAAAGAATTTTAAGACAGGATCTACTCTTACCTTATCCCATACACCTCTTAGTGTAAGTAATCCATTAATCATACCTCCCCATGATGGAGCTAATAACATCACAGAAAATGCAGTACCTAAGTTCTGTGCCCATTCAGGTAGTGATGTATATAATAGGTGGTGAGGACCAGCCCAGATATAAATAAAGATCAGTGACCAGAAGTGAATAATAGATAATCGGTATGAATAGACAGGTCTATTAGCGGCCTTAGGTACATAGTAATACATAAGCCCCAAAATAGGAGTGGTTAAGAAAAAAGCTACTGCATTATGCCCATACCACCATTGTACTAATGCATCTTGTACTCCAGCATATACAGAGTAACTTTTAAAGAAAGTAACTGGTATAGATAAGTTATTAAAGATATGTAGTACAGCGATAGTCACAAAGGTAGCGATGTAAAACCAGATTGCTACATATAGGTGACGCTCACGTCTTTTGATCATAGTCATGGTCATATTAATACCAAAGACTACCCATATTATAGCCATTAGTACATCTAGAGGCCATTCATATTCAGCATATTCTTTAGTAGAAGTATATCCCATAGGTAGGGTATATACAGACCATAGTATTAAGGCTTGCCATCCCCAGAAGTTAATCTTGCTTAATAGGTCACTATACATCCGAGCTTTTAGAAGTCGCTGTAATGAATAGTAAACACCAGCAAATACACCATTACCTACAAAGGCAAAGATCATTGTGTTGGTATGTAGTGGTCTTAGCCTTCCGAAACTCAGCCAAGCTATTCCATCTGTTAAAGTTGGGAATAAATAAAGTGATGCCAATAATAAGCCGACACACATTCCTACTATTCCCCAGAAGAGTGTGGCGTAAATAAAGTTTCTAACGACCTTGTTGTCGTAGTAAAACTGTTCTTTCATTTTGTCTTGTTTTTTATAGTTACGTCTTGTAGAATTCTCATCGCTGGTGTTTGCATATCGCTAAACTGTCCACTTTTGCATGCCCTTATAAAAATTAGTAGGAAGGTTATCGCTACTATTATACTGAGTGGAATCAGAAGGAAAAGGATACTCATAGTTTTATTAATTATTTATCGGAATTAGTACTTTATTCTGGAGTTTACTAGTTTTTATTTTGGTGAATACTAGTACACTAATAGAGCTTATAGGCATTAGAATAGCAGAAAAAAGAGGAGTGATTAACCCCATTACAGCTAATGAAATACCTATGGTGTTATAAGTAAGAGATATAGCCCATGCTTGTTTCACTATTTTTACACAGCCTTTACTAAAGTTGATATAGAGGGGCAAATGCTTTAACTTGTTAGCCAATAGGATTACATCACATGCCGGAGAGAAGTTATTAGTGTCTTCTGTCACAGATATTCCTACATGACTTTGTTTTAAAGCTCCTGCATCATTTAATCCATCACCTAACATTACTACTTTGTTTCCCTCTCGTTGTATCTGTTGTATGTAGCTCAGTTTTCCTGTAGGTGACTGATTAAAGTGTAGTTCTGCTGGCCCTTTTAGATAAAGCTCTAATTCTTGCTTTTGCCCTGTATTATCTCCTGAGAGTATATGTAGGTTAAATTTGTTTTTTAAGTTTTGAAACATGGTATCTATTCCTATTCTAAAGTTGGTATAGAATACATATTTGCCATAGTACTCTTGATCAATAGAAATATGAGTTTGCGTCTGTTCTGTTTCTGGTTGACCTAAAAAAGAAGCAGAACCTATCTTATAAACATGCTTATCTATTACGGCTATTATTCCTTGTCCAGTAACTTCTTTAAAATTTTGTACTTGTTTTTTAGATTCTAAAGTGTTGTTGTTTTGAACTATTATTTTGCTTAGAGGATGATTGGAACTCCTTAGTATAGTTGTCAGTTGTTCTAATTCACTACTAGAGAACTCTTTTCCATGATAACTCACTTGTGTTTTGTCGTTAGAAGTAAGAGTACCTGTCTTGTCAAATACTAAAGTATCTACCTGACTAATTTGTTCTATCACATTAGGATTAGCTAGATAGAACTGATAGTTACTTAAGATACGAGTTCCAAAACCATAGGTAAAAGGAATGGAAAGAGCTAAGGCACATGGGCAGGCTATAACTAAGATAGAGGTCAGTACATGAAAAGCCTTAGTAGAATCTCTAACCATCCAAAATACAAATGCAAACAACGCAATGAATAGTACGGAAGTAGTAAAATACTTCGCTAATACTTTACTTTTATCACTTAATAAGTTTTCTTTTTCTATAGAGGTATTATTCCATAATTGGGTTAAATAACTCTGGTTAACGCTACTAATTAGGGTGATGCTTATATTAGCCCCAATTAGTTTGGCTCCTGCGAGTACTTTCTCATTTTCATTTATTAATACAGGTAATGATTCTCCAGTGATAAAACTGTAGTCCACATATATAGAACCATGACGAGCTATCGCATCAGCTGGAATAATCTCATTATTTCTAATCAATAGGTTATCACCAGGAACCAGTTCTGCAAGAGCAGTATTGATATATTGATTATCCACTATCTTAGTGACAGATATAGGGAAGTAATCTTTATAATCTCTGTCATATTGAAGATTAGTATATACTTTGCTTTGTGCGTATTTACCAATCAGTAGAAAGAAAATAAGCCCACATACACTATCAAAATAGCCAGAACCTAATCCAAACAACACATCAAAAGAACTCCTTAGATAAATGACAGAGATCCCTAATGAGATAGGAACATCCATATTAATAGACCTCTGTGCTAGGGCAGATAAAGCACTTTTAAAGTAACCTTGTGCCGCTCCTATAATAGCTACAGTAGTCAATAGCATATTCAGTATTCTAAATAAGTTTTTGTTCTGTTGTAACCACAATTCTCCAGTATCAAAATATTCTGGTAGAGATAACATCATCACATTGCCAAAACAGAACCCTGCAATACCTAAACGAGTAATTAAGGGTTTTAGAGGATCTTTTGTTTGCTGTTTAGGTTGATAGGTAGTATCTACTAAATATCCTAGCTCTCCTAATAGAGTGATTAGACTATGTATTTTGTAATCTGTATCTAAAACTACTTCTAAAGTTTTGTTTTTAATATTAACAAGGCTATTGATTATACCTGCATTTATCAGATGCAGTCTTTCTAATAAGTATAGATCGCCTTGATCATCTAAATTTTTTATCAGTACTATTAAAGAGTAATCTGTATTAGTCTGAGTAATAATTAGATTCTCAAATAAACTATTCGCTAAGATCTGTTGGTTAGTTTCAGACAACTTAGGTTTGTTCTTATTAGTCTTACCGATGCTATAGTATTCTAGTAAGTTGACTCTTTTGATATTGGTATAAGCTAAACTACAAGGAACACCACAGAATGGAGATGAGTCTTGTTGCTCTAAAACGCCTTGACAATGCTGACAAAGTGTATTGTTTTTTTGCTCTGTAATTGTACTCATAGTTTACTGCTTTATTTGAATACAAATGTCCCTAAAATAGCTTAAATGAAAAGATATACTTACTCGCTATAAAAGGTATATTAGGGACATTGTTTGTTTTAAATGCCTTATTTTTGTTAATATAAATGTAAAATAAGGTTCATTTGTCTTTTTGCTACATATCTTTGAGAAATAGGATGTAATGTCTTTTTAATACCATTTAAGGGTCTTTTTTATGAGTGAGATAAAAGTATTAGAGATTAAGCAGTTTAAAGAGGAATCTATCAATCCAATGTTTTACGTAAATGAGTTTCGCACTCATTTTAGTACCAGTAAATTACATATTGATATACCGCATAAACACAATTTTTATGTAACAGTTCTATTCACAGAGGGAAGTGGAGTACATGAGATAGATTTTTTAACCTATGAGGTTAGACCAGGTGCTTTGTTTTTCTTATCGCCAGGACAGACACATAGTTGGAAATTATCTGATGATATTAATGGGTATATCATCTTCCACACTAAAGAATTTTTTGATATACATCTGATTAATAATTTGCTAAAGGGCTTTAACTTTTTTAATGTGCTTAATCAGTCTTGTGTGTTTTATTGTGATGAGTCTTTACAGGCTAAATGGTCTAATCTATGTGATCAACTAATAGAAGAACACCACAATAGAGAGTTTATGCGAAATGAGTATCTATTGTCATTAACTACTATGTTTTATATACAAGTGCATAGAGAAATGATAAAGAGAAATCAAGCAGGTAATCAAGGAACTATTAAGTATAATGTTCACTATCAAAAGTTTGAAGAGTTGGTTGAAGAATATTATATGAAGGAGAAATCACCATTATATTATGCAGATAAACTTAATATTACGCCTAAACATCTAAATAGAATCGTTAGAACAATGGTTAATAAGTCAACAGGAGAGATTATTACAGATCGTGTTATCCTTGAAGCAAAGAGGATGTTTATGTATTCTAAGCAAAGCTTTAGTGAAATCGCTTATGTATTAGGTTATGAAGATTATTCATATTTTTTGAAAGTGTTTAAAAGTAAAGAGAATACAACTCCAACCGATTTTATGAAGCGTTATGGATTATAATAGAGTATAAATTAGCCAAGATTACACCTTATTCAATGTATAAATGAAGTAGCATAGGTGGTAAGCTATGCTGTGAATGAACTATGGTAATAAAAAATGTAATAGCAATGAACGAATAGAGTGTATCTATGGCTAATTTGATGGTTAGAGATTGTATCCTCTTATATGGTATTTAGTACCCTAATAGGTCTAAAGCTTCTTTGTAATTTTGCTCTTGACTAAATACAGATGTTTGTATGTGATTATTCTCATCTTCTTTAATCAAGATATGTTTTACACGAGGTATCAGGCAATGTTGTATTCCTCCATAGCCTCCTAAGGTTTCCTGATATGCTCCTGTGTGAAAGAATCCTATGTACAAAGGATTTTGCTCAGAATACTTAGGTAAGTATATAGCGTTTTGTTCTTGTTTAGCATTGTAAAAATCGTCACTATCACAGGTAAGTCCACCAAGCTGTACCTTTTCGTAATTCTTATTCCATCTATTAATAGCTAATAAGATAAACTTCTTATTTATCGCCCACGAATCTGGTAGGGAAGTAATAAATGAAGAGTTAATCATATTCCAGTTTTCCCTGTCATTTTGCTTTTTCTGACTTAGTATCTTATAGATAATACCTGAGCTTTCACCTACAGTGTATGAACCAAACTCAGTATAAATATTAGGTACAGCTACATCTGATTCTTCACATAGCAATTTGATTTGGTGAAGAATTTCATAAATCATATACTCGTAATCAAAGTCAAAGTCTAATGAATTCTGTATAGGCATCCCACCTCCGATATTTAGGCTATCTAGGGTAGGGCATACTTTTTTGACTTCTACATATACTTTAATACACTTTAGTAACTCATTCCAATAATAAGCTCTGTCTCGTATTCCGGAACCAATAAAGAAGTGTAACATTTTAAGCGTAATTCTATCTTGCCGGGCTAAGTGCTTTTTGTAGAACGTTGGTATATCTTTATACCCTATACCTAACCTTGAAGTATAGAATTTAAACTTAGGCTCTTCTTCTGTAGCGATGCGTATTCCGATAGAGAAATCTTTATCTATAGCTGATTGTAACAAGGCTAATTCATCCATATTGTCCAAAACAGGTAAGGTATTAGAATGCCCTGAATTGATCAAAGATGCAATACTCTGTATATAATCTTTCGGTTTATAACCATTACATAGAACTAATGTATCTGAAGTAACCTTACCTTTTTGGATAAGATTCTTGACTATATCGATATCAAATGAGGATGAGGTTTCTATATTGACCTTATTCTTTAATACCTCGTCTAGGATATAACTAAAATGCGAGCTTTTAGTACAATAACAAAACTGATATGTTCCCTTATAGTCTAATAAATCAATAGCTTTAGTAAATAGGTCTTTCACTTTATTGATGTTTTGCGATATCTTAGGAAGATATGTAAACTTAAGGGGGGTACCATAAGTTTGGGCCAGTTCTAATAAATCAACCTTGTGAAATAATAAGGTGTTTTTATCAGTTAGTTCAAACCCTGCTTGTGGAAACTCGTAGTTTTGTTCAATGTGATTTTTGTAAGAATAATTCATCTAAAAAAGCTTATATAGAGTTTAAAATATCAGACCAAATCTTTAACTCTAGTGTATCGCGTTTGCGTTCTCCAAAGAATTGAGTAATAATATCTCCATTGTCATTAAATACTTCAAT
Organism: Myroides marinus; assembly: GCF_900109075.1. Lineage (GTDB taxonomy): Bacteria > Bacteroidota > Bacteroidia > Flavobacteriales > Flavobacteriaceae > Flavobacterium > Flavobacterium marinum_A. The sequence continues at coordinate 68,554 of NZ_FNYS01000006.1, forward strand.
AGCAGATACAATACCGTCTGTTGTTGGTTTTCTAACGATGTATATATGCTTTATCTGCGCTCTAATCAGAGCTAAGTTAAAGACTGAATCAGAAAGCTGAATCGTATAATCAGTTGTTGCTAATTCTCCTATAACATTGGTGTATATCTGTATAGCACCCTTGTTACCAACAAAACTCATTAAAGGTATCTGTTCTTGCTTTACTTTTTCTAAAGTAGAGATAAGATTATCTATCGTTATTTCTTTTACATACTCAGTCGCACCAAGTCTTAATGCTTGTAAACGTGTTACTTTGTGTTTTCTTAGCATGGTGAAGAAGTCATGTGTGTCTTTTAATGCTTGCCAATCTTTGTGAAAAGAGATTAGGTCTATCTCGACATCTTCAATTTCTTCTATACTAGGATAAGGGTCAAGAGTGATTATAGACTGATCTACTACCTTGTATTTATCTATCAGAAGTAGTGCTAATTCAGTTTGTTTATCTATTAAGATAGTATGAACTTGATTGCCTTGTTTGTCAAAAAAGTAAAGAGTAATATTCTTTTTAATTTGAATCAAACCATATTTCCAATGGTTTAAAAATAATCGCATATCAATGATGTCATTTAAGGCTTGACCTATTCCATGTTCGAATATTTCAACATTACTATAGTGCCCTTTAGTTAAGTGATATGCTCCATTGTTATAAGTTATAGCAGTTACTTGCTCTAATTGTTTTAACTCTTGAAGAATAGCTTCCCATTTATTGTCTAAGAAATATATATCAGTATCATTAACTAACTCTGTTAAAGTTAGATTATTTAATATCATTGTTTGCATAGCCTAAGTAATTATAGGTGCAAATGTCAGCTTATTCAGAGGGCTTGTAGTCTAACTATTTACGGAATAAAATGTATAATAGGGACATGATGCTTATTTCATTTACTTTACATCATCTATCACTATTAGAATTCAATAGAATTGTTTTAAATTTTTTTTATATTGAAGCAGCGTCTCTTAGGGGACGCTGTTTTTTTTGTGTAGTTACTAATGTGTATTATTTAAGTTGTTGTAAATTAGATGAGTATTTATGATAATTAGTATATATGTTATTTTATCTAATTTTTATTATTGTGATTGTTCTTATTGCTAGAAATAAGAAGTGGAGTACAAGTACTAAGTTACTTGTTGCCTTGTTGTTTTTGGTATTATGTGTTATACTCTTTATGATTGGACTGATCTATGGGTTTGATAGGGGAAGGAATCTAAAAGATCCTCCTTTAGAAGAGATTTATATGGATAAAGAGTGAAACTTATTAATTTGGGTTTAACTTATTAGAACCAATGATTCAACAATATCAAGTCTGTGAAAAAGGATATAATAACTTTTTTAATCTTTAAACTTAAGTGTTTTAAAGCTATCCAATAATTTTAGTCTATCTTCAGAAGTCAGTGTGCTACTATACATTGAGAATCTATTAAGAGAATCTATTTCTTTAAAGTAAATACTCGTTACTCCATTATATTTATTATGAGGAACTATAATCTTAGCTAATCGATTGTCTATAGTATCATAGTAATAAAAATGTTCTATATCAATAGAATTACTTAAGTCTGATAGAGAAGTAAGCAATAATGTAGGTAGAAATGGTTCATGTATTTTAGCTTTTTGGTTGATGTTATCAATTAAAATATATTCACTAAAACTATTAGAATACCAACCAAAGTCAGAAAATATAGAATCTTGCTTATCTGTGATAATTACATCCACGCTAGAATCTATTCCTTGTATCTTTCCTAGTTTCCAATTAGAAGGAACTGTTATGCTGTAAGTATTTGTTTCTAATATGTGTTTAGATTGTGTGTCTGTACAAGATATTCCTGTGCTTATTAAAATGGTTAAGCAAAGTAGTTTTACAGTATTTGTCATTGCTGATATTTTGTATTTGTGTATTTAAAAGTAATAAATATTATTAGTAATATGAATTATGTTGCATTATTCTTTGTATATTCGATATTGAAAAAGAAATATTAAAGTGGCAAATGGCAAAGAAAAAGAAAACACTTCCTAAAGACTTTCAAGAGCTAATAGATAAGAATGATATAAAAGTTCTAAAGAAAGTATTTGATACTTGTGAAATAGAGGCTAGAGGAGGCTATGGTAAAACTACAGCTCTTAGTTTTTATAATGTAAATGACGACTTCGCTCGTTGGTTGGTAGAGAGTGGAGCTGATATTGATGCTGTAGACTCTTATAAACGGACAGCCTTACATGAACACGCCTCTAGACGTAAGGGAAAAATAGCTGTTTTTTTAGAACTTGGTGCTAATATACATGCAGTAGATACTTATGGTAGTACAGCGTTGCATTTTGCGGCAGGACATGGATTTAATGAGGATGCTACTAAGAGATTGTTAGAGGCGGGAGCTAATGTAAATACTTTAGATTCATATAAACAGACACCTTTAAAAAGTGCATTAAGAAGAGCAAGTAATATTGATTTGCCTGCTTTAGTTTCCATAGTTAAAATTCTTCTGCCAAAGGCGAAAGAGATTACTTTAAGTATGAAAGACGATGTAACTCGTATCGGTGAACGTTTTGAATTTCATAGAGAAGATTTTGCTAAAGATTATATAGAAGAATGTAGTGCAGCATTAGATGAGTTGTATACCCTTTTTGAAGTAACGCCAGTTAAGAGAAGAATAATGCATGATGGAGTATCTACTATAGTAGTTAATTCAGGCTCTTGGGAACAACAGTATGAGGAGTTATGGGACTTTTTGGTTCCATCAAAAGGATGTGCTAAAACAACACAAGGAGAGATAATACGTATAGCAGGTAAGGTTCGTGATGAGATTTATAGAAATGGAGGTGGTAATTGGGACGCTCATTTTAAGAAAATGCTAGATGTTTATGTAGCGTATCTTTCTCTTGGTAATACCTTGTCTAAAAAAGAAATGGAAGATGTTGCTTTAATAGTTAAGGATATTAGAAAGACTGGTGATGGAGAGACAAGAGAATTAAACTATCTATGTGAAGTAGCTAATAAATGGGTGCTTAAAAATTTAGAACCAATACCTTTAGGAGAGGTAAAATATAAGAGGTAAACAAAAAAAAGAGAACATTGGTTCTCTTTTTTTGTTATTAGCAGTTAAGCTTTCTTAGCGTCTTTATGATCTTTGTGTTCTCCTTTGTGTTCTCCTTTGTGTTGATGGTCTTTACCTTTGTGATCTTTGCCATGTTTGTGGTCTTTACTGTCATGACAAGCTTTCCCACTAGTACGGTCTTGATCATTGTGTTTGTGATTCTTGTCTGTGCAATTCTGATGGTTCATCGTGCAGTCTTGATTATTGTGTTTATGCCCTCTGTGTTTATGATTTTTTGTTTGATCACAATGTTCTGTTTGCGTTGTAGTTTGTGCATCTACTTTTTGCTTAGAATTTTGAGCAGCAATGCTAAAATTAACTACTAGAGTTAGGATAATAGCTGAAATAATTTTTTCCATTTTATGTAGATTTAATGTGATAATCAAATTGATATAATTCCTTCTGTTGTTTTGTAGTGTAAAGTTACTAACCGCTATTTTTAATATGTTATACAACTTGGACAGTTTGTTGTGTTTTAATTTTTAATTGATTGATATTTAGTTGATTTTGATATATTTAGAATGTTTTATATTTGAGAAAAGGAGTGTGGCTTTTATAGTTTATTATTGATTAAATCTTCTTATTTTTGCGTGCTTTAAAGCAACAACACAACACAATGAAGAATTTTCTAGAGCGCTACTTTCAACTAAGTAGCAATGGTACTACTATTAAGCGTGAGTTTATAGCAGGTATCATTACGTTTCTTACCATGTCATATATCTTGGTAGTAAATCCTAATATTCTAGCAGATGCAGGGATGGATAGAGAAGCGTTATTTACTACGACTGCCTTGGCTACTATCGTGGCTACTTTACTAATGGGTTTTTATGCTAAACTTCCTATTGCACAAGCACCAGGTATGGGGCTAAATAGTTTCTTTGCATATTCAGTTGTATTGACTATGGGATATACTTGGCAGTTTGCTTTAACTGCTGTTTTTATAGAGGGAATTATCTTCTTACTATTGACTTTCTTTAATGTGAGAGAGCTTATAGTACGCAGTATTCCAAAAGTGCTAAAAGAGGCTATACCAGCAGGTATCGGACTATTCATTACCCTTATCGGATTAAAGAGTGCAGGGGTAGTAGTGTCTGATCCTAATACATTAGTAAGACTTGGAGACTTTAGTCAGCATACTGTGTGGATGACTTTTATGGGATTAATTGTTACAGGAGTATTATTAATGCGCAATGTAAATGGAGCTATCTTATTTGGTATATTAAGTGCTACTATATTTGGATTGATCTTAGGAGATGTAGCTTTACCAACGAGTATTGTTGCTTTACCACCTTCTATCGAACCTATCTTTGGAGAGGCTATTAAACCAATGTTTACAGCAGAAGGGTGGAACCAAATTATGTCTATCGATATGGTGGTTGTGGTATTTACATTTTTATTTGTAAACTTGTTTGATACAGTAGGAACACTAATTGGAGTTATCTCTAAAACTAACCTTGCAGATAAGAACGGTAACTTCCCACAGATGAAAAAAGCATTGTTTACTGATGCGATGGGAACTACAGTAGGATCTATCCTAGGTACGAGTTCAGTTACATCTTATGTAGAGAGTGCATCAGGAGTTGCTTCTGGTGGGCGTACAGGATTAACTGCTGTGAGTGTCGCTGTTATGTTTGCTTTAGCTTTGTTCTTAGGACCGATATTTTTGATTATTCCTGCTGCTGCGACAGCACCAGCCTTAATCATCGTAGGGTTATTTATGATATCTTCTGTGACTAGAATTAACTTTGATAAGTTATCAGATGGATTACCAGCTTTCTTGACTATCGTGTTTATGCCTTTTACCTATAGTATTGCAGAAGGTATTGTATTTGGTATGTTAAGTTATACGATCCTAAAATTAGGAGCTAAAGAACACAAAGATATTACACCTACAGTTTATGTATTATCTATCTTATTCTTATTAAAAATAGTACTAGATGTAGTGACAAAATAGACTACAGTATATATAAAGTTATAGTGAAGCCATTGCCTTTAAGGTAATGGCTTTTTTTGTAACTATTGTGAAGAACACAAAAGGGATGCAGAATATGTTTCATTGGAGAATAGGACAAGTATAAAAGAACGATTGGTCGACAAAAGGCCTCTTTACTCAACCAAATACGGGTTATTGTCGTTGAATTGTCCACCAATCTAGTATGAGCGCTCTATTTACGGGCTATTAGAAGGAGTGTGTAATTACACTATTTTCTAGTTTGTTTTTTAATTTTTTGCAGTACAATTTAATAGTTTTAATAGGCTGAAAAACAAGAAAATGAAATGTTGTTTTTTATAGATTATTTTGTGGATTGTTTTGAATACAAGAAAAAACAAAAGTACAGAACCACAAAAATTCCATACATTGGTACAACAGAATTAAAACCAAAGAACAATGCAAAATAAAAAGAGAATAACAATAGTAGGACTTGGTGGTGTGGGAGGTTTTTATGGAGGACTATTGGCTAATAAATATCAAGATAGTAAAGAGGTAGAAGTATGTTTTGTAGCTAGAGGGAAACACCTTGAGGCAATTAAGCAAAGTGGGTTAAAAGTGTTATCAAAAGATCACGAAGTGGTAGGGCGTCCAGCAATAGCTGCTTCTGAGTGGAAAGATATACAAAATTCAGACTATATCATTCTAGCAACTAAAGGATATGATTTATCACAGACAATAGAAGATATGAAAGCTGTCGTTACAGAAAAGACAGTGATTATCCCTTTATTAAATGGAGTGGAGGCTTATGAGCAGTTAAGAGATGCCTTTGGTGTATCTCGTGTATGGCAAGGATGTACCTATATGGTATCTCGTTTAAAAGAAGCAGGAGTAATCGATAATCCTAGTGGTAGACAGCGTATCTTGTTTGGATTAGACGGAGAAGTAACTCCTGAGATGAAAGATTTTGAGGCTATTTTAAAAGAAGCAGGTGTGCATGCTGAGGCTACTAATCAGATTTCTAAAGAAGTATGGGAGAAGTATATCTTAGTATCTTCATCAGCGATGGCTACTGCTTATTTTGACTCTTCTTTTGGAGGAGTTATGGAACACCACCCAGAGGAAATGAAACAACTTATTACAGAAGCGTCTTCTATTGGAAAGAAAAAAGGTGTTGCTTTATCAGAAGATGTTGTAGAGGTGATTATGGAGCGTCTTAAAGCTATTCCTTATGAGTCAACTACTTCTATGCACAGTGATTTTAAAGCATTGAAAGAGCACAATGAACTAGGTATTATGGGAGGATACATGGTAAAACAAGGTATTGTATTAGGAGTAGAAACTCCTATGTATAAAAAGATGTGTACTTATCTAGTGGCTCATTCTGGGGACAAGTATGTAGGGATTAATTAGGAATAAGGAATGAGGAATGTTTGCCTTCGGCATAATATACACTCTATACGTCAATGTAAAGGAGGATAAGGAAACAAGGTGTATATAAGTCACGGATTACAAATCTGTGATAACAGTCAATGGTCTACCACAAAAAAATAAAAAACAAAATCACAAAAGACATAAAAAAAGCGTGAAGTGCTGGACTGACACTTCACGCTTTTTTATTATCTATTTAAATCAATCTCTTTAAGAGGGATACGTTTAGTTTTAAACTTAAACTTATGGTATAGGTAAAAGGCTAAGAAGAATGGTATTCCCATATAGGTAATAAGTATTCCTCGCCAGTCAAATACGCCTTCCATAACTAGTTTAGAGTCTTGACCTATAATTACTAATATACATAAGAATAAAGCGAATAGAGGTCCAAAAGGGAACCATTTAGCTTTATATATAAGATTGTCTAAGCTCTTGTTTTGAGCGTGGAATGCTCTTCTAAATCTGTAGTGGCTTATAGCAATACCTAACCAAGCTATAAACCCAGTAAGACCAGATGCTGCTAGAATAAAGTCCACTGCATTAGGATGTGTAGACTGTACTGCGAAGATTAATAGTACTACAAGACCTGTAGCTACTAGTGCTATCATCGGAACTCCTTGTTTGTTTGTTGTTCCAAAGGATTTATGTGCCATTCCGTCTTTTCCCATGGCATATAACATACGTGTAGAAGCGTATAATCCAGAGTTACCTGCCGATAAGATAGAAGTAAGGATTACAGCGTTCATTACTGCTGCTGCGAAGGCTAAGTGTGCTTTTTCGAATACTAGGGTAAAAGGTGATTTAGCTACCTCTGAGATATCTGCTCCTAATAAAGATGGACTTGTATAAGGAATAATCAGTCCGATAACGAATATCGCTAAGATATAGAATACTAAGATTCTCCAGAATACTTGTTTGATAGCTTTAGGGATATTCTTTTCAGGATTCTCTGATTCTCCTGCTGTAATACCGATTAATTCAGTTCCTTGGAAGGAGAACCCTGCAATTAAGAATACTCCTAGTACACTTAAGAACTTACCTGAGAATCCGCCTCCTAAGATAGGAGCATCTCCTAATGTAAAGTTTTTAAAACCGATATATTCTCCTCCTAATATACCGAAGATAGTTAGTAGTCCTATACCTAAGAAAAGTACTACAGTAACTACTTTTATAATGGCAAACCAGTATTCTGATTCTCCATAAGCTTTTACAGATAGTGTGTTTAAACCAAATATAACAAGAAAGAATAATAGACTCCATCCCCAGGTAGGTAAGAAACCAAGAGGTTCCCAATAAGAGATAACTACTGCAGCTATAGATACATCGACAGCAACTGTTATCACCCAGTTAAACCAATAGTTCCAACCAAGAGCAAAACCTAACGATGGATCAACAAATCGAGCAGCATATGTACTAAAAGAGCCTGATACAGGTAGGTAAGTAGCCATCTCTCCAAGAGAGGTCATAAGGAAGTAAACCATTAGCCCTATCATGGCATAAGCTAATAAAGCACCACCAGGTCCTGCCTGATGTATAGCTTCTCCACTAGCCATAAATAAACCTGTTCCAATACATCCTCCAATTGCAATCATAGAAAGGTGTCTAGCCTTTAATCCACGTACTACTTCTGAGTTTTTATTTTGATTTTCCATTGTTATTATTTGTTGCAAAAGTATAAAACACATTAGGTAAATTCTAAAGAAATCGCCTATTAATTTGAATTAAAGATAACAAAATAACCGAAATATTGTGTCTTGGGTATTATTTTAAGCTAAATAAAATGTAATAATCAGAATATAATTTTGTCAAAACTTGGATGAGCAAATATTATTCTACGAAAAACGGATTGCTTCGAATATTATTAGATTGGTAAAAAAGTGCTATTTTTTGAGGAATTCACTGCGAATTCTGCTCAAACTTACTTGAGTTACTCCTAAAAATGAAGCAATATACTTCAGAGGGACTCTATTTAAAAGGTAAGCATCGCGTTCTAAAAGGTCTAAATACCTCTCTTTGGCAGATTTGATTTGTCTTAATATAGAACGTTCTTCTGTTTTAAGTAACTCTATTTCTGCAAACTTTCTTCCCCAATTAGCAATTTCTATATCTGTTGAGTATAACTGTTCTAACTGACTTATTTTAGTATAGTAGAAAGTACTGTCCTCTATTAGATCGATTGTTTCGTAACTAGGTCTGTTTAAGATATAGTTGTACATCGATAGGGCAGGATCACCATCTTTGCCAAACCAAAAGGTAAGCTCTCTGTCTTCTTGTAAAGCATAAGCTCTTACTAAACCACTTTTAATGAAGTAGAAGTAATTCTCGTGCTTCTCATATTCAGATAGAATATAATTCTTAGAGAAAGAGATTTCAGTAAAGACAGCAGTTAGTTTATCTTTAGCGGGTTTAGAAAGGGGATATATGCTATCAATGATCTGTTCTATATTCATGTAGATGGTTTTTAAGTTAGATTAGTTCATATTGTTTTTTACAACTAATGTGCCTTTTTGTATAAGTGAAGATGTTAAACTTCTTATAATACAATTATGCTATCTCTGAAGTTGTATTGATTTGACAAAATAACTAATTCTATTAAACACTTGTTTGGATTAGGCTTATAATACTTTAGTTTACAAAAGTATATACTAATGAGGTAATATGCTTGTTTTTTTTATAAGGGATTAAAAATTATAGAGAATTAGTAAGATATAAGGCCTTTATAACCTATAAGTTAGTTTTAGTTGTTTTTTTAGGTAATCTAAAATTAGAAGAATAGCTTGGAAAGTTGTATTTTTGCCAAGTTTTATTGTTAACAACACAGCTAATACACACACTAAATGAAACAAACTAAGTATATTTTCGTTACAGGAGGGGTTACATCTTCTTTAGGAAAAGGAATCATAGCAGCCTCATTGGCTAAGCTATTACAAGCACGTGGATACTCAGCGACTATCCAAAAATTTGATCCATATATCAATGTGGACCCAGGGACACTTAACCCTTATGAGCACGGAGAATGTTTCGTGACAGATGATGGTGCTGAGACAGATCTAGACTTAGGGCACTATGAGAGATTCTTAAACGTACCTACTTCTCAAGCGAATAATGTTACTACAGGACGCGTATATCTTTCAGTTATTGAGAAAGAGAGAAGAGGAGAGTTTTTAGGAAAAACAGTACAAGTAGTACCTCATATCACGAATGAGATTAAAGAGCGTATGCAGCTTTTAGGTAAATCAGGTGATTATGATATCGTGATTACAGAAATCGGTGGAACAGTAGGGGATATAGAATCTCTTCCTTATATCGAGTCAGTACGTCAGTTATTATGGGAGTTAGGAGATAACAACGCTATCGTTGTACACTTAACTTTAGTACCTTATTTAGCAGCAGCAGGAGAGCTTAAAACTAAGCCAACTCAACACTCTGTAAAAACGTTAATGGAAAGCGGTATTAAAGCTGATATCCTAGTATGTCGTACAGAGCACAATTTAAGTACAGAGATTCGTCAGAAATTAGCACAGTTCTGTAACGTAAAACCAGAAGCAGTTATTCAGTCTATCGATGCTGATACTATCTATGATGTACCTAACTTAATGTTAGCTGAAGGATTAGATAAAGTAGCACTTAAGAAATTAGACTTACCAGAGAAAACATCTCCAGATTTAGTAAAATGGAATGAATTCATTCACAAGCTTAAAAACCCATTACACGTAGTTAATGTTGGTTTAGTAGGTAAGTATGTAGAATTACAAGATTCTTATAAGTCTATCTTAGAAGCTTTAGTTCACGGTGGTGCTGAGAATCAAATCAAAGTAAATATCGTATCTATTCAATCAGATAATATTACAGCTGCGAATGTAGCAGAGAAATTAAAGAACTTAGATGCTGTTTTAGTAGCACCTGGTTTTGGATCTCGTGGAATAGAAGGAAAAATAGAAACAGTAAAATACGTAAGAGAGAACAAGATTCCTTTCTTAGGTATCTGTTTAGGTATGCAGATGGCAGTTATCGAATACGCAAGAAACGTATTGGGATATGCTAGTGCTAATACTACAGAGGTGAACGAGAGTACTCAATATCCAGTAATTACTTTTATGGAAGACCAAAAGAATATTACAGATAAAGGAGGTACAATGCGTCTTGGAGGATGGGATTGTAAATTAAAAGAAGGTTCTAAAGCTTTTGAAATTTACGGAGAAAGTCTTATCAATGAGCGTCACCGTCATAGATATGAATTTAATAATCAATATTTAGAAGATTTTGAAAAAGCTGGTTTAATAGCTTCTGGATGGAATCCTGATACAGGTTTAGTAGAAGTGGTAGAGTTAGATACTCATCCTTTCTTCGTAGCAGTACAGTTCCACCCTGAATATAAAAGTACTGTGGCAAAACCACACCCACTTTTTGTAAGTCTTGTTAAGGCAGCAATTGATAATAGAACGAAGTAGTTCTTAGTGTAATTAACGAAAGTTGTTACAACCAAAAATTTGATAAACTACAAATTAAGTAATGGAAGGAAAAAAATTAGATCGTAACAGTATTGTCGGCTTTGTTATTATAGCCGGATTGCTAATTTGGATGATGTTGAATAATATCAACAAAGAAAAAGAATCAATCTCTAAAGATAAAGAGGTAGCTAAAACAGAAGAGGTTAAGAAAGTAGAAGCAGAGAAGATAGAACAAGCTATCACTAGTCATGTTGCTACTGACTCAACTCAGAATGTTGCTTTACAGGCTGCTTTAGGACCATTCGCTTACAGTGCAACTTTGCCATCTGCTAAGGGAGGACAAACTGAGCTTAAGAGTGAACTTCTTACTTTAGTTGTTGAAAACAAAGGAGGTAGTTTATCAAATGTTATTGTAAATAACAATGCTCGTTTTACTAAGGACTCTAAGCAATTAGTGGAGCTTATTAAAGATAATAACTCTGACTTTAACTTAGAGTTATATACTAAAGACAATAAAAAATTCAACACAAGAGATTTATACTTCGAACCAGAATTAACTAAAGAAGGGGAGAACCAAGTATTATCTATGCGTTTAAAAATATCAGCTAATGAGTTTTTAGAGTATAGATATGTGTTGAAACCAAATGACTATATGTTAGACTTCTCTATCCGTACACAAGGATTGAGTAAAGTGGTTAATGCTGCTGAGACTCCTGCTTTAAATTGGGATCTTAAAACATATAGCAACGAGAAGAGTATTACTTACGAAAATCAATACACTCGTGTTTATTACGAACAAGAAGACGGTAAAGATAAAAGTTTAAGCAATACTAGTAAAGACGATAATACTGAGGCTAAAGATGTAAATTATGTAGCGTTTAAACAACACTTCTTTACATCAATCTTAATCTCTGACAAAGAGTTTAAAACTGCTAACTTAAAATCTGCTAACCTAGTGCAAAACGAGGCAGTAGATACAGTGTTTACAAAGCAGTTTAATGCTAAGATGGCTTTAGCATATACAGGTGGTGAGCTGAACTATGATATGAAGATGTTCTTCGGACCAGCTGATTATAAGTTATTAAAATCTTACGATAAAGGATTAGATAAAATCGTTCCTTTAGGATGGGGAATCTTTGGATGGTTAAACCGTTTCTTATTTATCCCTGTATTTGGAGTATTAAGTTCTTTCTTACCTTACGGTATTGCTATTATAGCATTAACAATATTAGTGAGATTATTAATCTCTCCATTGACTTATAAATCATATTTATCTCAAGCTAAGATGAAAGCTATTCGTCCAGAAGTGAATGAGATTAATGAGAAATATAAGAATGATGCAATGAAGAAACAACAAGAGACTATGGCTCTGTATTCTAAAGCAGGAGTTAACCCAATGGCGGGTTGTATCCCAGCATTACTACAGATTCCTATTTTCTACTCGTTGTTCCAGTTCTTCCCATCAGCATTTGATTTAAGACAGAAATCATTCTTATGGGCAGATGACTTATCATCATATGACCAAGTATTAAAATTACCTTTCAAAATCCCATTCTATGGTGATCACGTGAGTTTATTCCCAATATTGGCTTCTATTGCTATCTTTGTTTATATGAAGATGACCACAGGAGATCAACAAATGGCAGCTCCAGCTCAAGAAGGTATGCCTGATATGAGTAAGATCATGAAAGTGATGATTTATATCTCTCCATTGATGATGTTATTCTTCTTTAATAACTATGCATCAGGATTGAGTTTATACTATTTCGTGTCTAACTCTATTACAATTGGTATTATGTATGTAATCAAAAACCACATTGTAAAAGAAGACAAGATTAAAGCTATCATTGAGGACAATAAAACGAAAGATCGTCCAAAAGGAAGATTCCAACGTAAAATGCAAGAAATGATGCAACAAGCTCAAGAGCAACAAAGATTGCAAGAAGAAAACAAGAAGAAAAATAAATAATTCTTTATATTTAACACCTCTGATCTAATTCAGAGGTGTTTTTTTTTATGAGAATCGCAATTGTAGGAATGGGAAACATGGGCAGTACTTTTGCCAATGGATTTATAAACTCAAGGTTTATTAACCCGACAGATGTATTGATTTATACGCGTTCACAGAGTGCATCGGAGGATAGCCGAAATGTACACAAGCTATCTTATCGCTATAAGTTAGATAGTGATATTAAGACCTGTGATATTGTAATCGTAGCTGTAAAACCCCAGGACTTTACTACACTTGTTAGCGATTTAAGACAGTATGTTCATCAAGAGCAGATCGTAGTTTCTGTGATGGCTGGTATTTCTATAGATAGATTAAAGCAGGATTTAGGTGTAGATAAGATTGTGCGTTCTATGCCAAACTTGCCAACGCAAATCGGAAGAGGAATGACTGTATTTACTGCATCTGAAGAATTAGATAGAAAAGAACTGTTTATTATTCAAAACTTAATCAATACCACAGGTAAGTCTGTGTATGTGTCTGAAGAGAATAAGATAGATGCAGCTACGGCTGTGTCAGGTAGTGGACCTGCTTATGTGTTTTACTTTATGGAGGCTATGATTAAGGCTGCTATCTCTTATGGCTTTGAGCCTTCTCAGGCAGAGTTATTAGTTAAGCAGACTATCTCTGGAGCGCTTGGATTATATGAAGCTAATTCGCTATCAACACAGGATTGGATAGCTAAGGTATCTTCTAAAGGAGGAACGACAGAACAGGCTATAAAATATTTTAACGAGCAGGATGTGATGCAGAAATTAATAGAAGGAGTTAATAAGGCTAAAGCACAATCTGAATTCTTAGGAAAACAAATAAAATAGCATCTTTATAGATTTTGTCTATGGACAAATCATAATTAAAAGATAAGATAAATTCAAAAACTTTTTGTATTGCGGCATTTCTCGTAAATTTGCCGCAATATTTTTTATTATGAAGAAAAGAGTAGTAGTAGGTCTTTCTGGAGGTGTAGACTCAAGTGTCGCAGCTTATTTACTGAAAGAACAAGGGTATGAGGTTATTGGGCTCTTCATGAAAAACTGGCACGATGATTCTGTGACAATTTCTAATGAATGTCCATGGCTAGAAGATAGCAACGATGCATTAATGGTAGCTGAGAAGCTTGGGATTCCATTCCAAACAGTTGACCTAAGTGAACAATATAAAGAGAAGATTGTAGATTATATGTTTAAGGAGTATGAGAATGGTCGTACCCCTAATCCAGACGTATTGTGTAATCGCGAGATTAAGTTTGATGTATTTATGAAAATAGCATTGAGCTTAGGTGCGGATTATGTAGCTACAGGTCACTATTGTCGCAAAGATGAGGAAGTAATCACAAAAGAAGATGGTACACAAGAAACAGTTTATAAACTGTTGGCTGGTGTAGATCCTAATAAGGATCAGTCTTACTTCTTATGTCAGTTATCTCAAGAGCAATTGGCTAAAGCGTTATTTCCGGTAGGAGAATTGCTTAAACCAGAGGTGCGTGAGATCGCAGCAAAGATGAACTTAATCACAGCAGATAAGAAAGATTCACAAGGGTTATGCTTTATAGGTAAAGTAAGACTACCTGAATTCTTACAACAACAGTTGCAAAGAAAAGATGGTCTTATTTATGAAGTGCCTAAGAATTCTCCAATCTATGTTAAGTCAGAAGAAACTCCTTCAGATTTAGAGGAAGCTTTACACAGTGAGGCTAAATCTATCGTGTACACACCTGAGATGGGTAAAAAAGTAGGAGAGCACTTCGGAGCTCACTTCTTTACTATCGGTCAACGAAAAGGGTTAAATGTAGGAGGTACTGCAGAACCATTATTTATCATTGGTACTGATGTAAAAGAAAATATCATTTACACAGGACAAGGAAGCGATCATCCAGGGCTATTTCACAAGGCTTTATTTGTGAAAGAATCAGAAATTCATTGGATTCGTGAAGACTTGGCATTGCAAGAAGGCGAAACAATGTCTATATTAGCACGTATAAGATATCGCCAACCGTTGCAAAAAGCAACTTTACACAAGATGAAGGATGGGATGTATGTGCGTTTTGACGAACCACAATCAGCTATCACAGAAGGACAATTTGTATCTTGGCATATCGAAGACGAACTAATTGGTTCGGGTGTTATTTCGAAACTATAAAACAACCAAAATACAATGAAAAATAAGTTAGTAGATCTTTTTAATATCCAGTATCCTATTGTACAGGGAGGAATGATATGGAATAGTGGTTATAAGTTAGCTAGTGCTGTAAGTAATGCAGGTGGACTAGGGCTTATAGGTGCGGGTTCTATGTATCCTGAAGTATTAAGAGAACACATTCAGAAGTGTAAGAAAGCAACTGATAAACCATTTGGAGTTAATGTTCCTATGTTATATCCTAATATTGAGGAGATAATGAACATTATCGTTGAAGAAGGGGTGAAGATTGTTTTTACTTCTGCAGGTAATCCTAAGACTTGGACTCCTTTCTTAAAAGAGCACGGAATAACTGTAGTGCATGTGGTAAGCTCATCTAAGTTTGCCTTAAAAGCACAAGAGGCTGGAGTGGACGCTGTTGTAGCTGAAGGTTTTGAAGCAGGAGGACACAATGGACGAGAAGAGACTACTACACTTACATTAATCCCGATAGTTCGCGAGAAGATAAGTATTCCATTAATTGCAGCAGGAGGTATTGCTACAGGGCGAGGTATGCTTGCCGCTATGGTGCTTGGTGCTGATGGAGTACAGATGGGAACGCGATTTATCGCTTCTGAGGAAAGTTCTGCACACGATAACTTTAAAAACTTATTGTTAGATGTACAAGAAGGAGATACAACGCTTACTTTAAAAGAGCTAGCTCCTGTACGTTTGAT
This sequence comes from Myroides marinus, assembly GCF_900109075.1. GTDB lineage: Bacteria > Bacteroidota > Bacteroidia > Flavobacteriales > Flavobacteriaceae > Flavobacterium > Flavobacterium marinum_A. The sequence continues at coordinate 84,352 of NZ_FNYS01000006.1, forward strand.
TAAGAATGATTTTTATAGCGGTCTTCAAGATCTTTATGCAAAGAATCCTTCAGTAGATGAATTGAAAGAGTACTTAGGTAGAGGTCGTGCTAAGAAAGGAATGTTTGAAGGAGATTTAGTAGAAGGAGAACTAGAAGTAGGTCAGATATCAGGATTAATTCACAAAATAGAACCAGTGGCAGATATTGTAAAGAATATCATTACTGAGTTTGAAAACGCAAAGAAAGAAACAGCTCATTTTTAATGAAGTTTTGAATAAATAGAAGTCATACAGTGTTTTTATATATTAAAAATATTGTATGACTTTTTGCTATTTATTACTAAAATCATATATTTAAGAGCTAAAAAAAATATTACATAAAAAAATCACAACTGTAGCATGAGTTATTATAAAATAGAAAATCTAGAACAATATTTTAAACACTATAAAAAATCTGTTAGAGAGCCTCGTAAATTCTGGAGCAAGATAGCTGAAGAAAACTTTGTCTGGTATCAAGTGTGGGATAAGGTATTTGAGTTTGACATGGAAGAATCAAAATTCCAATGGTTTGTCAATGGTAAGCTAAATATCGTGAAGAACTGTATCGATCGCCACTTGGCAAAAAGAGGTGAGAAGGCAGCGATTATATTTGAACCAAATAATCCAGAAGAACAATCAGAGACTATTACATATAATGACTTATACAATAGAGTGTGTAAGATGGCTAATGTTCTTAAAGAACAAGGAGTGAAAAAAGGGGATAGAGTATGTATCTATTTACCTATGATTCCTGAATTAGTCGTATCTATGTTAGCATGTGCTAGAATAGGAGCAATACACAGTGTTATCTTTGCTGGATTCTCTTCTTCTGCAGTATCTAAACGTATTAATGATGCTGAGTGTAAATTCGTTATTACATCAGACGGAAGTTATAGAGGAAGTAAGACTATTCCTTTAAAACCAATTATAGATGAGGCATTAGAGTCTTGTCCTGGTGTAGAGAAAGTACTTTTAGTAAAGAGAACAGGAAGCGATATCGCTTTTAAAGAGGGTAGAGATATTTGGTTAGCGCCTTTATTAGAAGAAGCGTCTAATAATCACGTAGCACAAGTAATGGATGCAGAGGATCCTTTATTTATTTTATATACTTCTGGATCTACAGGTTCGCCAAAAGGAATGGTGCATACTACTGCTGGATACATGGTACAGACAGCATATTCATTTAAGAATATCTTTGACTATAAAGAAGAAGATATATTCTGGTGTACTGCAGATTGTGGATGGATTACAGGACATTCATATATTGTATATGGTCCACTATTAAACGGAGCTACTACTGTAATGTTTGAAGGAGTTCCTTCTTACCCAACACCTAGTAGATTCTGGGATATTATCGATAAATATAAAGTAACACAGTTCTATACAGCACCTACAGCTATTCGTTCATTAATGACTGAAGATTATAGTTATGTGAATTCACATGATTTATCTAGTCTTAGAGTAATTGGTTCTGTAGGAGAGCCTATTAATGAGGAAGCTTGGCACTGGTATAATGACCACGTTGGGAAGAAGAGATGCCCTATTGTGGATACATGGTGGCAAACAGAAACAGGAAGTATCTTAGTTTCTCCACTTCCATTTATTACTCCAACTAAACCTACTTATGCTACGTTGCCATTACCAGGAATACAAGCTGTATTAATGGATGAGAAACGCAATGAGATAGAAGATAATCAAGTGGATGGATCACTTTGTATTAAGTTCCCTTGGCCTTCTATGGCACGTACTATCTGGGGAGATCACGAGAGATATAAAGAAACGTACTTCAGTAAATTCCCTGGGAAATACTTTACAGGAGATGGAGCATTAAGAGATGAAGTAGGTTACTACAGAATCACAGGACGTGCTGATGATGTTGTTATAGTGTCTGGTCATAACTTGGGTACTGCACCTATTGAGGATGCTATTAATGAGCACCCAGCTGTGGCAGAAAGTGCTGTGGTAGGATATAAACACGATATCAAAGGAAATGCACTTTACGGATTTATCACTCTTAAAATGGAAGGAGAATACCGTGATAGAGAGAACTTGAAGAAAGAGATTAACAATCAAATAGCTAGTCATATCGGACCTATTGCTAAACTAGATAAAATACAGTTTGTAGATAGTTTACCGAAGACTCGTTCAGGTAAGATTATGAGAAGAATATTGCGTTCTATCTCTAATGGAGAGACTAAAGAGTTTGGAGATGTTTCAACTCTTATCAACCCAGAGGTAATTGAAGCAATTATTGAAAACAAAATATAAGACAAATAAAAAGTCCTTAATTGTGAGATTAAGGACTTTTTTTATACTATCGTCTACTTGAGAGTAAACAATAAACAAATGACAATTCGTAAGTAATTATAGACCTTCTTTATCCTGCAGTCTGGCAGCTTTCTTAAGAGAATACACTAGGTATACAATAAATACTAAGAATCCGATATATGACATCCAATTGTGTTGTATTGACCACAAGTGTTCCATGTCTAAATTATAAATTCCTGATACCAATGCTAGTAACACGATAAAGGTTACTACTTTCTCTACGTTTTTATTCATTATACTTTTTATTAGATAGTCATCGAGAACAATTGTCTCTGAGGTTTGTTTTTCTGTAGTCTCAAATCTAGAGCCATACATACATTTCTAACAAACGCACGACCTTTTTTAGTTATCTTAATTTTATAGTCTTTGATCTGAATTAGCTCATCTGTTTCTAATTCTTTTAATTCTTCAAGAACAGGGTTGAAGTCAATCTTGTTTAAATCATCTTCTAGGTCTGTTTCTAAAGAACACATTAAATTTAAGATATGTTTTCTAATAATCAAATCTTCTTCATTCAAAATATGTCCTTTGACAACAGGGATAATACCTTGCTCTAGAAGATTATAATAAGTTTCAATGTCTTTTTCGTTTTGAGCAAAAGCATACCAACTATCACTGATAGAAGAAACGCCTAAGCCAATCATTACTTGTGTTTTAGAAGAAGTATATCCCATAAAGTTTCTATGGATATGTCCTGTATTCATTGCTCTGTAAAGAGAATCGCTCTTTAAAGAGAAGTGGTCCATACCAATCTCGATATACTCGTTCTTAAGAAGTAATTCTTTTCCTTTCTCATATAACTGACGTTTCACATCATCTTTAGGCACGTCTTCGTCATTAAATCCACGTTGACCATTACCTTTGATCCAAGGCACGTGTGCATAGCTATAAAAAGCTAGACGGTCAGGTGATAGTGATTTAGTCTTTTCGATAGTATCTATAACATGTTCTAACTTTTGAAAAGGCAGACCGTAGATAATATCATGTGAGATGGAAGTATACCCAAGCTCTTTAGCCCATAGAGTAACTTTAGCCACATTGTGGAAACTTTGTTCTCTGTGAATAGCTTTTTGAACTTCAGGGTTATAATCTTGTACACCGAAGCTTACTCTTCTAAACCCTAAGTTATAAAGTGTAGATAGATGTTCTTTGGTTGTATTATTAGGGTGACCTTCAAAGCTAAACTCATATTCATCAGCAATGACAGATTTAGCTTTAAGCCCTTCGATAAGTTTTGTTAAATGAGCAGGAGAGAAGAAAGTGGGAGTACCACCACCTAAGTGAATTTCTTTGATCACTGGCTTTTCTTCAAATAGGGCACAGTATAGGTCCCATTCCTTAAGTAGAGCATCTATATAAGGACTCTCTACTTCGTGTCTTTTAGTTATCCTCTTATGACAACCACAAAAAGTACACAGGCTCTCGCAAAACGGCAGGTGGATGTAGATACTAATACCTTCTTTTTGATTAGATTCAATGAATGATCTCTTTAGAGAGTCAATCCACTTATCTCTAGAAAAAGAAGTATCCTCCCAGTAAGGAACTGTGGGATAACTTGTGTATCTTGGGCCTGGTACATTATACTTTTGTATAAGAGAAAACGACATAATTGTTCTATATTTGATAACAAATATATAGTGCCAGAAATTCGCATACTATGATATTTGTCATTTTTGTTAAACTATTAAAAATACTTATATGAAAAATCTTAACGTTTTAACTTTAGTACTTATTGCATTGCTAACTTTCTCTTTCACAGCATATAGTCAAGAGAAGGCTGCTCATTTACTGAATAATACATCATTTCAAAAAGAAATTGAAAAAACTGAAGTTCAGCTTGTTGATGTTAGAACGCCTAAAGAATATGCAGAGGGAACGATAGAGTACGCTAAGAATATAGACTTCTTAAACGAGAACTTTTTAGAGCAAACTAAGACTTTGTCAAAAGATAAACCAGTCTATATTTTCTGTAAATCTGGAAAGAGAAGTGAGAAAGCTAGAAATACTTTATTAGAGAATGGATTTAAACAGGTTTATGAGTTAGATGGTGGATATACTAAATGGGTAGAGGTTAAGAAGTAGAGATGTTCTATAACTAAATGGCTTAGTGGATGTTTTATCTGCATAATGAAAATAAATCAAGTAAGTAAAGAAGATCTTATTATTAGATTTATCAATAATTTAAGATTTATGTTTGCCAAATAGTGTTTATTATTTCTATTTTTGGTAAAAAGAAGGAAATTATGGGATTTATTAAAACACTTATTATTATTGTTCTGATATATTATGCATTCAAGATTGCAATGCGTTATCTGTTTCCAGTATTAATTATGAAAGCTGCGAAAAAGGCAGAACAGAATTTTCAACAGAGAGCTCAACAACAGTATAATCAATATAACGGAAACCAGGACAATAACCAGTCTCAGACTTATGCAGACACAAGTACTTCAAGTAATAAAGTACCTAGATCTACAAAAGTCGTAGGTGAGTATGTTGACTTTGAAGAAATCGACACAAAATAATATTAAAGAATAACATCAAGCCCTCAGGAGCAACTGCTCTTGAGGGCTTTTTTTTAGTTGTAATAAAACTATTTAGGCTTCTCTTTAAAGCCTACCGAAAATTACTTATTTTAGCATACTTAAATAGTAGTATAAATGTCATCAGAAACAACGAATACGTTTAAAAAGATTTACCCACATTTATTAGTGGTTTTAGGTTTTATAATAGTTGCTCTATTATATTTTTCGCCAGTATTGTCTAACAAGGTGATTTACCAATCCGATATTGTGCAATATACTGGAATGGCGAAAGAACAAATAGACTTTAGAGCAAAGACAGGTGATGAACCTTATTGGACTAACAGCGCTTTTGGAGGGATGCCTACCTATCAGTTAGGAGCTAAGTATCCTCACAACTATGTGAAAGCATTAGATAGTGCTATCCGTTTCTTACCTAGACCAGCTGATTACTTATTCGTTTACTTCGTAGGATTCTATATATTATTAGCTTCTTTAGGAATGAAACCGTTGAGATCATTCATTGGAGCATTAGCTTTTGGATTCTCTACCTATTTGATCATTATCTTAGGAGTAGGACATAATGCTAAAGCACATGCTATCGCTTATATGCCAATGGTATTAGCAGGTGTATTATTAGTATTTAGAAAGCATTATATCAAAGGAGGATTGCTTACTTTATTTGCAGCAGCATTAGAAATTAATGCTAACCACTTCCAAATGACGTATTATTTACTTCTACTATTAATTATCGTAGGAGTATACTATATGGCTGTTTATATCAAACAGAAAGACTTTAAGGCTATAGGAACTTCTGTCGCAGTACTTTTAGGCGCTGCAGTATTAAGTATAGGTGCTAATGCAACTAACCTAATGGCTACTTCAGAATACACTAAATTCAGTACTAGAAGTAATAGTGAACTTACTTACCAACCTGATGGTTCTGCTAAAGTATCATCTAATGCGATGAGTTATGACTATATTACAGAGTATAGCTACGGAATCTTTGAGAGTTTAAATCTTATTTCTCCACGTCTAACAGGAGGAGCTAATACAGAAAAACTAGGAGCTGATTCAGAAGTATATAAGTTCTTTAAAACAGTAGGAGCTGATGATAGACAGGCTACAGAAATGGTAGCTAATACTCCAACTTATTGGGGAGATCAACCTATTGTGGCTGCACCTGCTTATATCGGTGCTGTAGTATTTTTCTTATTTGTATTAGGAATATTTGCAGAGAAGAGAAGTATAAAGTATCTATTTATTGCAGGAGCATTATTCTCTTTAATGCTTTCTTGGGGTAAGAACTTTCCAGTATTGACAGACTTCTTTATTAATTATATCCCAATGTATAATAAGTTCAGAGCAGTATCATCTATTCAAGTAATCCTTGAGTTATGTATGCCTGCTTTAGCGATTATGGGACTATATGCTTATAGCAAATTAGAAAAAGAAGAACAATTAGCTAGCTTGAAGAAAACGGGTATTGTCGCTGGATCTATAATAGTATTGTTATTCTTAGTAAAAGGAACTTTAAGCTTTACAGGTTTACACGATGATTACTATAGAAGTTCTTATGGAGATCTAGGACCAGGTTTTATCCGTGCTTTAATAGAAGATAGAAAGTCTATTTATACAGCTGATTTAATCAGAAGTTTTGTATTAATGGCAGCTTCTGCAGCTGTGTTATTCTTCTGTACAAAAGGAAAAATTAAGACTCAAATAGCAGTAGCTATTATAGGTGTATTAATGGTAGGAGATTTAGTTTTAGTAGATAGAAACTATGTGAATGATTCTAATTTTGTATTAGCTTCTCAAATGAATAAACCGTTCCAAGAAACACCAGCTGATAAAATGATTCTTAATGATACAGAGCATTTTAGAGTGTATGAGTTAAATGGAGGGTTTAATAGTGCAAGAGCATCATTTTTCCACAATTCACTAGGAGGATACCATGCTGCTAAGCCTCGTAGAATGCAAGAATTAGCGGATTACCAACTAGGTCAAAACTCTAATATGGAAATACTAAATATGCTTAACGTAAAGTATATTATCCAGAAAGATGAAGAAGGACGTGATATTCCATTAGTAAATGACAATGTAAACGGAAATGCTTGGTTTGTATCAACTGTACAGAAAGTACAAGATGCAGATGGAGAAATGAAAGCATTGACAGGATTAAAAACTAAGAAACAAGCAGTATTTAATACTACGATGTTTAAAGATATAGCAGTGAAAGATTCTTATGCAGTAGATTCACTAGCGACTATTGAGCTAAAAAGTTATGCACCTAATAAGATCGTTTACGAATCTAACAACAGCGCAGATGGATTAGCAGTATTCTCTGAAGTATACTATCCACATGGATGGACAGCTAAAGTGGATAATGTAGAAGTACCTATCTTCTCAGTGGATTATGTATTAAGAGCTGTTGAACTTCCAAAAGGAAAACACACAGTAGAGTTCACATTTGAACCTGAGGTGATTTCTAAAGGAAGTATGATTGCATTGATCTCTAGTATTATCATTATATTGATTACAGCAGCGGGAGTTTATCTTTCTGTGAAGAAGAGGGAGGAGTAATAGTTAACAGGGAATTGGGAACAGAATTTGCCTTCGGCATGATAAACACACAGTACGTCAATGTAGAGACGCAATACTTTGCGTCTACCACAAAGGAAGGAAGAATAATGGTTTACGGTTCACAGTTTTTGCCTTCGGCATCTGTAGGGGTGAATTGAAATTCGCCTACGCAAAAGAAACACAATATAGATTGTAGGGGCGTAATACTTTACGCCCATCACAAAAACAGAGAATAACAACATAAAAAAGCTTAATGCAGAATGAGTATGTCTAAGAAAAAAGTTTTAATCATCAGTTACTATTGGCCACCAGCAGGAGGACCAGGAGTACAACGTTGGCTAAAGTTCGTGAAATACTTGCCAAGTTTTGATATAGAACCCATTGTTTATATACCAGAGAATCCTACTTATCCATTGGTAGATGCTACTAATACAGAGGAAGTAGACCCTAGTATAACTATATTAAAGCAACCTATTAATGAGCCATATAGCAAGGCGAAGTTAGTCAGTGGTAAGAATACAGATACCTTAAGTGCAGGGATTATTCCAGCTAAGAAGAAACAGACCTTTATAGAGAAGATGTTGCTTTGGGTAAGAGGGAATTTCTTTATTCCAGATGCACGAGTGAGTTGGGTAAAACCTTCAGTAGAATACTTAACGGAGTATTTAAAGCGAAATAAGGATGTAGAAACCATTATTACGACTGGACCTCCACATAGTATGCATTTGATAGGAATGGAGCTTAAAAAGCAGTTAAACATCCAATGGATAGCTGATTTTAGGGATCCGTGGACAACAATAGGGTATCACAAAGAATTAAAGCTAAACGAATCTAGTGCTGCAAAGCATTTAGAGTTAGAGAAAGAGGTTTTAAACCAAGCTGACCAGATTATTGTAACGAGTAAGACGACTAAACAGGAGTTTCAAGAAAAGACTTCTAAGCCAATTACTGTGATTACGAATGGGTATGATATCACTAATTTGGGTAAAGTGCCTTTAGATGAGAAGTTTACTCTAGCCCATATAGGTTCGTTCTTATCAGAACGCAATCCTCGTATCTTGTGGAAAGCGATAGCTGAATTGAGAAAGGAGAACAAGGCTTTTAAAGAAGCTTTTCAGCTCAAATTGGTAGGGAAGGTGAGTAGTGAGGTATTAGATACAATCAAGGAGTTTAAACTTGAGGATTGTGTTGTTAATCACGGTTATGTAGATAATGTAGAAGCTCTTAGGCAGATGCGCGCTTCGCAGGTATTGTTGCTTATAGAGATTGATTCAGATGACACGAGAGCGATTATACCAGGCAAACTGTTTGAATATATGGCTTCTGAACGTCCTATCTTAGGAATAGGACCTGAAGACTCAGACTTCTTTGATATCGTTAGAGAGACCAATACTGGAAAGTTAGTCTTGTATAGTGAGAAAGATAAACTGATGGATATCTTATTAGAATACTTCGAGTTATATCAACAAGGTCAACTAAAAGTGCATGCTATGGGACTTCAATACTTTAGTCGCAAACGCTTGACAGAGAAGTTAGCGAAGGTGATTTCTAATTAAGAATGAACAATGAGGAATGTGTACTAGATATTCTTCTTTCTGTCCTATCTAATGAAAAACAAAATTACAATAAAAATAAAGGGCTGTATCATCATTTGATACAGCCCTTTTTATATTAACTATACTATTTCTTTAGTTTCTCTTTTAAGTAATGACCTGTCAAGGAAGCCTTGTTTTTAGTAACTTCTTCAGGAGTACCGAAGGCTACTAATTGTCCTCCATTCTCACCACCTTCAGGACCTATGTCTATGATGTAATCTGCACATTTGATCAAGTCTAAGTTGTGCTCAATAACGATGATAGAGTGTCCTTTCTCAATTAAAGCTTCAAATGATTTAAGTAGTTTCTGGATGTCATGGAAGTGTAGCCCAGTAGTCGGTTCATCGAATACAAATAACACTTTATCTCTAGTAGTACCAGCTAGTAGGAATGATGCAAGTTTGATACGTTGTGCTTCTCCACCTGATAGCGTAGAAGAAGACTGACCTAACTGTACATAACCTAAACCAACATCGTGTAGAGGTTGTAACTTCTGAGCAATCTTTGTCTGTTTATGTGTGTCAAAGAAAGTTAACGCATCGTCTATCGTCATTGTCAGTAAGTCGTCTATATTCTTACCTTCAAAGTTTACTTCTAGTATTTCCTTTTTAAATCGCTTACCATGACAAGTCTCACATTCTAAGTGAACGTCAGCCATAAACTGCATCTCTACAGTTACTGTACCTTCTCCTTTACACGTCTCACATCTACCGCCATCCACGTTAAATGAGAAGTGTTTAGGTTGATATCCTCTTAGTTTTGATAATTGTTGTTTAGAGTATAAATCTCTAATGTCGTCATAAGCCTTGATATAAGTCACAGGGTTAGAACGAGAGCTTCTCCCGATAGGGTTTTGATCTACATATTCTACTGATTTTATACCTCCAAATTCTCCTTTCATTTCAGTGAACTGCCCAGGTTTATCACTTAACCCAGTTAATTTCTTTTGAAGAGCAGGGAATAATATTTTCTTCACTAACGTACTCTTACCACTACCAGAAACCCCAGTAATAACAGTCAAGCAATCTAGTGGAAACGTAACGTCTATGTTCTTAAGGTTGTTTTCTCTAGCTCCAATTATCTCAATGAAATGTTTAAATGATCTTCTCGATTTAGGAACAGCTATTTCTAATGCTCCACTAAGGTATTTACCTGTTAGAGAATCTGATTTTAGGATAGCGTCATAGTCTCCTTGAGCTACTAATTCACCTCCATAGCTACCTGCCTCAGGACCGATATCTATAATCTGATCAGCAGACTTCATAATATCCTCATCGTGTTCTACTACGATAACTGTATTACCTAATTGTTTTAGGTTGTTTAATACATCGATAAGCTTTTCTGTATCTTTTGGGTGAAGACCAATACTTGGTTCGTCTAAGATATACATAGATCCTACTAAGCTACTTCCTAATGAAGTTGCCAAGTTAATACGTTGAGACTCTCCTCCAGATAAAGTAGCAGAGTTTCTATTTAGAGTTAGGTAGTCAAGACCTACATTACTTAAGAAACCAAGTCTATTGTTGATTTCGATTAATAGACGTTGAGCTACTTTCGATTCGTATTCATTTAATACTAACTCTTTAAAGAAAGTGATTAAATGTTTGATAGGAAGGTCTACTAGTTCACTTACAGTTCTACCGCCTATTTTTACATAGCTAGCTTCTTTTCTAAGTCTTTTTCCTTTACAAGTAGGGCATTTCGTTTTACCTCTATAACGAGATAAAAGAACACGGTTTTGTATTTTATAGTTTTTCTCCTCTAATTCTTTAAAGAAGTCATTTAATCCAGTGAAAGACGCATTTCCGTCCCATACTAATGCTTTTTGTTCGTCTGTTAGCTCGAAGTAAGGCTTATGGATAGGGAAGTCAAATTTGTAAGCATTGTTTACAAGTTGATCTCTATACCATCCCATCGATTCTCCTCTCCATGGAAATACAGCGTTTTCGTATATAGAAAGTCCTGTATTAGGAATAACTAACTCTTCATCAATACCAATAATATTACCGTATCCATCACATGAAGGACAAGCACCATAAGGATTGTTAAAGCTGAATAAGTGTACGTTTGGTTCTAAGAAAGTCTCACCATCTAGAGCGAAGTTGTTACTAAACTCTTTGCGTTTTTTGTCTTTTAAGTCTTCTATATAACAGTAGCCTTTTCCTTCAAAGAAGGCAGTCTCAACTGAGTCTCCTAAGCGGTTATAGAAATCTTCGTCTTCACTTACTACGATACGATCAACTACTAAGTATACATTAGCAGCATCTACTTGATTTACTGTATCCTCACTGTTATCACTAATGTATTGATCTAAACGAAGTGTTTCTCCATTGACCAACACCCTAGCATATCCTTGTTGTAATAAGATGTTTAAGTACTCATAAAGCTCTCTATCTTCACCTAAGTCAATAGGAGAAAGAAGTAATAGCTTTGCGCCAATAGGAAGACTCTTAATGTAGTCTAATACATCAGTTACAGTGTCTTTCTTTACTTCTTCACCAGAGATAGGAGAGATAGTCTTTCCGATACGAGCATATAATAGTTTGATATAATCATATATCTCAGTAGAAGTACCGACAGTAGAACGCGCATTACTAGTGTTTACTTTTTGTTCAATAGCAATAGCAGGAGCAATTCCCTTGATATATTCTACTTTAGGTTTATTGATACGACCTAAGAATTGTCGAGCATAAGAAGATAAACTCTCTACATATCGTCTCTGTCCTTCTGCGTATAAAGTATCAAAAGCTAAGCTGGACTTACCAGAACCTGATAAACCTGTTATAACCACAAGATTATTACGTGGTATAACTACATCTATATCTTTAAGATTGTGCAGTTGTGCACCTTTGATTATTATATTCTTTTTTGGGTCTATATTGGATAAATCTCTTTTTTTCATAAAGCCTATAAAGGTTGAACACACAAAGATAAGGCTTTCTTTAGATTCTCTAAAGTTGATTAACTCATAATATTGACTAAAACATCATTATGCTATAATATTTAGCATTGGTGTTTATTAAAACTTTAGGACTATCATCAAATCTAGTATACTATACTTCTTGGGGAACAAGAAAAGCTAATTATAACAAGTGTTTGCTTAGTATAGAGGGATGATAGGTGTATTTATAGAAAGAAGTAGGGAAGTAGGAAAAGTAATTTTATTGTGTTTTTCACAGTTAGTTATTCTATATATTGTGATTAATTCATTAGGATAAAATTAAGACTTGTGATTTTTGTTATAAATCGTATAATCAACCTTAAATGTTATATATTGACAAAGTAACCTCTTTAAAAAACTTTTATTTTTTATTTATTTTAACAAATATAATTTTATATATTTGTCTCGTTAAACTATAAAAAATCAAAGCCTATAATACAAAATTACTTTATAAAAATCTATTTACAGTTTTAAAAAAGAAATTTGGTATGGTATATTTAAATATGCCTGATGCTACTCTTGTTAATTATTATATTGCAGGAGGAGAAGAGGCGCTTGAGGTTTTGATCAAAAGACATCAGTCTAAGATTTATGGTTTTATCTTTTCTAAAGTTTCAGATGCTGAACTAGCAAATGATATATTCCAAGACACATTTATTAAAGTAATTAATACCCTTAAATCGGGAAGATATAACGAAGAAGGTAAGTTCTTACCTTGGGTGATTCGCATTGCACATAACTTGGTAATGGATCACTACAGAAAAGAAAAAAGAGTTCAGTTTCAGTATGATTCTGACGAATTGCCTATTTTTTCATTCATTAAGGATGATTCGAATACAATAGAAGGAGATCTTATACAAGGGCAAATTGAGGCAGACTTACATTTGCTATTAAAAGAATTACCTGAAGATCAGAGACAAGTAATCACGATGCGTATGTATCAGGATTTGAGTTTCAAGGAGATAGCAGAACAAACTGATGTTAGTATCAATACTGCACTTGGTAGAATGCGTTATGCGTTACTTAATTTAAGAAAATTAATTGACGAAAAAAATATTATTTTGACAGAGATATAATATTTACTCTTTTGTGTCGTTATTATTGTAACAAATAGCAAAACGCCACATATGAAGAAAAATTACTTAACAAAACAGCCAAGTTTTACTTTACCTAAAGAAGAAACCATTAAATTCCTATTGAGCTATTCAAAAGGGTTAAGCTTAGTTGGGCTTAACGGCTTAATAAATAATCTATCGCTTTACTCGAAAGAGAACTAAGAAGAGAGGCTTATGCCTCTCTTTTTTAATTTTCAATGAACAATGAGGAATTCCTGCGGCACTATATTGTGTCTTATATGTCAATGTAGAGACGCAATAGGCCATCATTCATAATATCCACTGGATATTCTTCTTACTGCCTCGTTTACCATAAATATTAATGCATTCTTTTTAGCATCATAGATATTGATTGTGTTATTATGTCGTATGGATATATACTATATAGATTTTATTAATCATCAAATCCTTTAATCTTAATTCAGACAAATATACGGAGAGTAATCACTCTGACATAGGAAGGGTCACACACGAAGCTCTATACAGTGATTTCTTCACAATAACGAGTATAACTCTTCCCATTAATAAACATCACAGAATATTTGAATCTTTAAATCTGTGGTTGTTTATTTTTGTTAAAATCTGATTGTGTTTTTTGAGAAAGTTTAGAAATAAACTTTTGTAATAGGTAGAAAGTACCACTTTTGAATAGTGTAAGAATAAATTGGGGGAGTGAGTTGATTAAGAGTGAATTACAATTAAAATGTACGTAAAATAATTAAGTATTCAGAAATGAGATAGAAGAAGTTTAAAAACTGATTCTAGAAAATATAATAAAGCAAAAAGGCTTGAAGAGATTACTTCAAGCCTTTCTTTTTATAGTATTCGTTGATAACGGTTTTTCTACCGATAACACTAGTGATAATATCTACTTCTAGATTCCATCCACGAGCAGGAGAGTACTGTCTACCGTACCATACTAGCTGAAGGTGAAGTAAATTCCATTTGTCTTCAGGGAATAATCGTTTTGCATCCCTTTCTGTTTGTTCTACACTCTTGCCGTTAGAGAAGTTCCAGCGATACATCAATCTATGGATATGTGTATCTACAGGAAAGGCTGGTACTCCGAATGCTTGAGACATTACCACACTAGCAGTCTTATGACCTACAGCAGGTAATTCTTCTAATGCCGCCATATCTTGAGGTACTTCACCATTATGCTTATCTATTAAGATTTGAGACAGCCCATAGATACCTTTAGACTTCATAGGAGATAAACCACATGGTCTGATAATGTCCTGGATTTCCTCAACTGATAATTTGACCATATCATAAGGATTATCAGCTTTAGCAAATAGTAGAGGAGTGATTTTGTTCACTCGTTCATCCGTACATTGTGCTGATAATAATACAGCTATCAGTAAGGTATAAGGGTCTTTATGATCTAAAGGAATAGGCACTTCAGGATATAAAGCATCTAGAGTTTCCATTGCAAATTTTACCTTTTCGCTCTTCGTCATTGTATATCATTTTTATAAAAGCGAATATAGCCAAAAAAAGTTGTTGGCATTCTGTATTGCGATAGAGAATCTTGATATAGGTATAACGGTTTGAATGCAATAATCTTGAGTGTGTAAAAGGTGTGAAAAATAGAGTGAAAGTGTTATTTTTCTTTTAATCTTGTTAAAGAGTGGTTATAATCGAAGAAATACTAATATATTTATCCTTGTAAAACAATTTAAAATGAAGAGATTAAGTATTTCCATAGTGGCGTTTTTATTGATGACTATTGGTTCTTTTGCACAAGAGAAGGAGTATAAGCCTCTGATCGATGTGTTCGTAAAAGATTATAATACTAATGATTACGATGATATCTATAAACATTTTTCTCCTTCTTTAAAAGAGGAGTTGCCTAGTGCTAAGGCAAAATCATTCTTTGTGGAGATGAAAGAGAAACTGGGGAATATTAAGAGTATGGAGTTTTATGGATTAGATGATAACCGTTTAGCGCTATTTAAGACTGAGTTTGAAAATAATGAAGTAGCCTTACTTAATTTGGCTATGAATGATACAGGAGAGGTGATTGGTTTTAGAATCTTGGATATGCCTACTCCTAAGGATGACTCATTTAAAAAAATGAGTATTGAGGAGATTATAGTGACTGAGACTCTTAATCTACCTGAAAAAGGTCAATATGCTATCGCATTAATCGACAATGATAAAGTAACTTATCACGGATTTAAAAATAACGGTAAAGATGTTAGGGTAGAAGACAATGCTGATAAGCAGTTTTCTGTGGCTAATTTAATGACTGTATTTACCTCTACTGTATTAGCACAGGCAGCGACTGATAAGAAGATAGAAATGACCTCTAATGTGAATAAATATTACGACTTTAATTTTAATAAGAACTTAAAGTTGCCTTTTATCGCATTGGCAAATCACTCTTCGTTTGTACCTATGTTACCAGAAACATCATCTAAGTCAACTATGTCAGAAGATGATTTCTTAACTAAGTTTACTTCTACTCAGCTAGAGGAGTACCTAGCAAATGATTTGACTATAGATAGTGCAAATTCAGAGAGAAGACAGAGTTTTTCGTTCTTAGGGTACGCTATTTTAGGAAACACTTTAAGTAAAGTATATAACACACCTTTTGATAAATTAATACAGGAGAATGTGTTTAATAAGTATAAAATGACTAACTCTTCTGTGTCTATTCCTAAGAAGAAAAAGAATATGGTAAAGGGAATTAGTTTAAACCACAAGGATGTTTATCCTATTCAAGTAGGAGCTTTATTACCATCGAGTGGAGGAATATCTACGGCAGAGGATATGGCAAAGTTCATACAGGCTGAATTTAATGAAAAGGATGCGGTGTTACAGTTAACTCAAAAACCTACACTGATCGTTTCTCCTAACTACTGGGTGAGCTTAGGATGGAAGATAGGCTATCCTTTTGAATCAGGAGAGCCTCTGTACTTTACTAGAGGTATTGATTCAGGATATTCTAATTATGTAGCATTTAATCCAGTTGCAAAAAAAGGTATCGTGATTCTATCAAATAGCTCTTCTGAGGCGGCTTTAAACGCTCTAGATGCATTGAGTTATAAATTAGTAGTCAAAGTATTTGAAGATAAATAATAAAAGCTCCTAGATGGGAGCTTTTATGTTTTTAAGGGTATTGTGTTGATTAATAATAGAGTAGTGGAGAAGAAGGTACATCCATAGATTTAGTAGGACAAAAAAGTTTGATTATTTTCACTCTAAAGTTTGGAGATATGAATATTTGTGCTACATTTGCACTCGCAATACGGAAGTAAAGCAGACCACTGGAGAAATGGCAGAGTGGTCGATTGCGGCAGTCTTGAAAACTGTTGACTGTAACAGGTCCGGGGGTTCGAATCCCTCTTTCTCCGCGAAATTATAAGAAGCTACCAATTAGGTAGCTTTTTTTGTATATATAAGTTATTGTTATTCAGTACTCTATATCTAAAGTAGAGTATTTTAGGATCAGGTTCAAAAGTTGGGGACTACGCAAAAAGTTTAGTTAATCTGAACAGAAAAAAGGACTTATCTCTTACACCTCTATACATCATTCTAAAGTACTTAATTTTAGCATTAAAGGACTCCGCAGAGGCATTGGTACTTCTGTCATTGAAGTAGTTTAATATATCTGCATAATGTAACATAAATGTTTTAGTTACCGTATTAAATTGTTTAATGTTCGTATTTTCTACTTGATTGAACCAATAGGCAAGTTTGGTCATAGCGACTTCCTTTGGAATAAGTTGATTGTATATTGCTCTTAACTTGTTTGTTAAGCCATATGCTTGTTCAATTTCGGGATATAATTCAAATAATAGTTTAGCTCTATCTTGTTGGTCTATTGTCCAGTTATTAGGGCTTTTATATAGTAAATGTCTAGATCGAGCTAATAATTGTTTTTTTGTATCTCCATTGGATAAGGTATCAGGAGTATAGGTTTCATTTGTACCCTTAGCCTGGATAATAGCATTATTTTCATTATCCATTTCAATCCAACGATGTTTAATTCTAATATTCTGAAGTGCTTCGCTAGCAAGTTTTTGCACGTGGAAACGATCGATAACTTGTATAGCGTTCGTGAAGCATTTTTTTGCTATCTGTTTCATAGAACCAGCCATATCAAGGGTTATTTCTTTTACTTTTTTTCTAAGGGATTGGGGGATTTTTAATAGATGTTCTACAACTGTTTCAGATTTTGTTCCTTTTACAACAGCAACAATGGTGTTTTTCTTGCCTTTTCCAGCTTTAGAGGTAATGATGGTATATAATTCTCCTTTAGACAAACAGACTTCGTCTATGGATAGTTTTTCTTTAATATTCTGTGGGTATAATAACCAATCTTTGGCGTGCTCTCGTTGATTCCAAGTCTTAAACTCGCTGGTTTTATTTTTGTATTGACGTTGGAATTTCTTCCCGTCAACTCCAAATAATTCACCTATAGCTTTACAACTAAGTATTTTAGTATCGGCTAATTTTTTTTAAGAACTCCGAAAACTCTTTAGTCATTCGGGTTCCTTCAGCAATCACATTCCAATCTCTAGCGATTATTTCTCCTGTTTGTTTATCTGTCCAGCGACGACGTTGAACATGCAGTTTTACTGATTTCCCACGTAATGGAAAATCTTCGATGGTAGTCATAGGATAAAATCCTTTGGAAACTAATTGTGTATCTGGAAGTTGATGACCATAATCGTTTTTTTCTTCGAAGTAAATATCTAAACGACTATTTAATTCTTCAACTTTTGTAATATTGAAATGCTCTACCAAGTACTCAGGTAGGATTAGTTTTAGTATTTCTTTGCTATCCATCATGGTGCAAATATATTATTTTACAACTTCCTCCCCAACTTTTGCGCTTGACCCGTTCTACTCTCAGAACAACGTTTGAACATAAAAAGGGATCAGTGACCAAAGTTGGGGACTAGAAAAAAAGTTTAGTTAATCTAAAAAGAAAAACTTCTTATCTATAACCCCTCTATACATCATCATACGGAAGTATTTAATTTTTGAATTAAACGATTCAACAGAAGTATTCGTACTTCTATTATTAAAGTAATTAATGATTTCGTTATAGTGTACGTTAAAAGAAGAAGGGGGAGGAAGCTACACAAATTGGTGTAAAAGTAACAGGGAAAACAGTAGAAGTGTTACTGTAATTAGTTTAGGCAGGGGGTGTGGATGAAATAAAAAAACAAACAAAAGCTAATAAATAATGAAACAAGAATTAAATAAAGAATTTTATAAAACGATTGGATTTGCAGTGTCTATATTTGTATTGACATTTTTCTTTCTTAAAGAATATGTTTTCCAATCTTCTTCAATTTTAGGAAGTCTTTTTTCTAGTATTATAGGTGTACTTTTAACTTTTGGTCTAACATGGTTCTTAAAAAATAGAAGCCTCTTTCAAAAGATAATTGTTCTTCTGATTTATGTTATTTTTATTGCGGTTTTTACTTACTCAAAAAAAAACAATTCAATAACGGATGCTCCTGTTAGTAAAACAAATATAAATTCTGTCTGTGGTAACTGGATTGTAAAGGAAAATGATTTAATTCTTAAATTGGATATTAATAGTGAGGAAATGAGGATGAACTTTTATCCAAATAATAAGCAATTGGTTTTTGAGTATGAAATAAAAGGTCAAGTAATTGATTTTTTTAATGATGAGGATGTGTCTAACTTTCAGTGGGAAATTTTAAAGCTGACAAATGATTCATTAGTTGTACTTGAAAAAAAACAGATTTTAAAATTTAAAAAGGAAAAATAAGGGTAAATTAGAATCAATCCTAAAAGTTGTGTTTAAGCATAAAGTTTAGCTAATCTTTATAGGGAAAAATCAATGTTGTACGTCACTTTATCGAACAAACCCGTAAACAAACAAATACTATACTACAAACTCTATGTTGACAAAAGAAGAATTGCAAAAAATCATTGATCAATTTGATGAAGAAGAACTGAAAAAACTGGCGATTTTCGGAATTTATCAATATGGTGGTGGCTCAGATGAAAGTTTTGTTAGGGCGAACAAAGAAGGTCTTGAATTATTTGCACTTCAACTTTTAAAATCAGCAAAAGATACTGAAGCTATACTTTTAGATGAAGAGAAAAGTATTATTACATTTAACTATGATGAAGATTGGGTTGATGAAAATAGTGACACATTTGTTCAGTATGTAGAACCAATTGTAGACAAACAACAGTTGAAGTCTATGAGTGAGTACAAATCAACATTTGCAGACAAGTTAATTCCTTACGGTTGTGGACTTGTGTTAATCATTTTAGTGCTCAGTGTTGTTGTAGGATTTGTAACAATTTTAGATTGGTTATTCTGACAAACTTAAATTATGTAATACAAATTATTAATTGCGTTTAGTTTTTTGTTGGCGAAGAAATGCGAACGCACAACATCAGTAACTGTTATACAACGTCTTTTTTGAGGTAAAAGCTAAGAGATATGATTTCGTTTTTATTTCGATAGACTCAATAACTGATTTAATATGAGTTTTCCTTTTTGATGTTAACTTGCAATAGCAACTAACTAGGTATCTTGTTTACAAAAAAATAATTATTTTAGCTTATCGATTTTAGTTTCAATTTTAGAACAAACTTATGTTATTAAAGGAAAAAGCTGAGTATATAATCAAATGGGTAATAATTTTTATTGTATCTGGTTCAATGATAGTCTACGGAATTGCAAAACCGATTCAATTTACGGACTTTACAAATTCATCTAGTTTAACTGTTTCAGAGGGACATAAAGTTATGTGGACTTTTTACTCATATTCTTTGACCTATCCGATAATAATTGGAGTTTTTGAGATATTGGGAGGCATATCAATATTATTCGATAAAAGTCGTGTTTTCGGTTGCATATTATTGACAATAATACTTTCAAATATAATTATCCAAGACTTAGTCTATGAAATTTCAGCAGTAAAGTCTGCTATATTTTATCAAATTTTAGTATTAATTCTTTTTTTATTTGAGAAAGAAAAATTAAAAAGAATTTTTTCGTCGCTATTTAGCTCTACAAAACACTCAAGGAATATATTACTATTAATTTTTGCTTTAGTTATAGCTCTTTTTATAAAGTATTTAGAAACGAAAATAAGATAAAACTGTAGTTAACTCCCAAAACGTTCAATTCCTAGATTCTTAAAAAGGAATTATATTTATATGTAATGGGGTATTATTTTTCAATTCGATTTATGTCCTTAGAAAAAGAGTTATCTTTAATTTAGAGAGTAGTTTATTGATACTAAACTCAAAAGGATGAAACTTTGCACAATTTTAAAAGGTATAATTTGGGAAAATTAATTAAGATTTTCTATTTTTGTAATCTGTTATACTATATCTAACATATTATCTGCGTCTTAACCCCAAAAAGACGAACTCGAAGAAGAGTAATTAATGCATGAAATTGTTTAATTTCAATGCACAGATAATTGTATCCATTTATTTTATTAAATCATAAACGAACAATTGATTATCAAATCGATTGGCTTGTCATTTTGCAATGTATTCAACATTTAAAAATGATGATAATACAAGGACTCTAATGAATAGTAAACAGTTAATAAGTAGAGATATAGAAATATTCTACGATAAAGCATCTGAAGAAACTCGACTTGATAAAGGAATGGGCGTATTTGAATTTGAAAGAATCAAATCACTTATAGAAAAATACATCTTTACTTCATCTTTAACAATAATTGATGTTGGCGGCGGTACGGGAAAGTATTCGGAATGGTTGGCAAAGAAAGGACATAAAGTTCATTTGGTAGAGCCTGTTTCGAAACATATAAAAATAGCCGAAAACAGAGCCAATAAATTAAAAAACAAATTTTCTGTACACATGGGGGAATCTCGAAAGTTGGAGTTCCCAAATAATTATGCAGATCTTATCATACTTCACGGTCCTCTTTATCATCTTCAAGAGAAAGAAGACAGATATTCAGCTATTTGTGAAGCTAAACGGGTTTTGAAGAATAACGGAATTATATTAGGTTTTGCCATTAATTATACCGCATCAACTTTGGTAGGCCTCTTAAATGGTTTAATTCATAAAAAATCATTTTTTGAAATGTGTAAAGAAGAACTAATAACAGGTAAACATAGTCCACCCAATGATTTTCCTTGGCTTTTAGCTGAGGCATATTATCATAAACCCGAACAGTTTAAGGATGAATTTATAAATCAAGGGTTAACTTATCTAAACACTTATGCGGTTGAGGGTATTGCATGGTTGGACAAAGATTTTTTTGCCAATATGCTGGACAGTAAAAAACAAAAAATATTAATAGAGCTTATCCAAATTACTGAAAATGATAGCTATCTTCTGCCGTTTAGTCCGCATATGATGATAGCTGTACAAAAAAGATACAATTATGAAAAATAAAGAGAAATATTACAGAGCTCTAATAGAAAATAACGGTCAACTAAATGAAATTGATCTTGGAACAAGTGTAGGTCTTAGCGAAGAGGAAACGACCATAATAATTTCACAGCTTCTATCCGAATATAAAATTGAAAATATAGATAATAGAGTTTGTAAGTACAGTCCTATGAAAAGAGTGAAAAAAAAAACAATAGTAAGTAGGTAGGAAGGATCTTATCAAAAAGATGGATGAGTAAGACGAAAATTAATAAACAGGGGGCTGTAAAGCCCCCTGTTCTTATATCAATATAATAATAACTTGTCTTTATAAAATGAATTACTAGTCTAAATTTAACCTGCAATTAGTAACTAAGTTAGTATAGTAAATACACTATTAAAAAGGGATTATACTTAAAAGCTATGAGATATTGTTTTTCTTTGTTTACCTATTTATAATAAGATAGTATCTTACTTTATAAAAACTAATTATATTAGTATCAAATTAAACGAAAGATGAATTATAATTGGGACAATATTAATTGGATTTTTAAACCTGATGGTTCATTAAGGGATATTTATATTCAGGAAACATCGTTGACTGATTGGGAAAAAGTAATAGATATATTGAACTCTGAATATAATGTAAGTTATTTCTCTGAAAATAAAATTAATAAAAAGGAAGTATTTGAATATTTACAAGACGAAACTGGAGAAATAGAATGTAAAGCTGTTTCAATAAACATTAATAATGTATATATAAACTGTCACTTTTTTTCAATTGAGCAAATTGAGTTTGACATTGATCCAAGAGAAGTAAATTCTGTATTAGAAGTTGATACTATTTTGTCATTTATGACAACATTAAGTTCAAAGTTGAAAAAGGAAATAATTTTGACAGAAGAAAGTGACGAAAACTTTCCACTTATTAAAATCAATGTAGACGAGAAGATTTTTACAATAGTAACAGAAAAAGAAGCTAACGATTATTATTCTGAAATGTAATCTCAAATTTTAAAAAGTAATGAATCACAACATCATTTATACAGTTAATACTTCTTTGGACATAAATGCTTTAAATAGGTTTATGGAGAAAGTATGGAAAGACCATATTTGGGTAGATTATAATCAGGTATTATCTAGAAGCCTAAGCTATGTTACTGCGCATTGTGGTAATGAGATCATAGGTTTTATTAATATAGCATGGGACGGAAATAAACATGCTTTTCTTCTCGATACCTCTGTACACCCAAATTTTCGTAATAGTGGTATTGGCAAAGAATTGGTGATTAAAGCTATATCTGAGTGTAAAGCTAATTCTATTGAATGGATTCATGTAGATTACGAAGAAAAATATGAAAAATTCTATAGACAATGCGGTTTTGTACAAAGGACTTCAGCTTCGTTATTGCATTTAGTATGATGGTTGTGAATAATTAGATATAACAGAAAAAAGGTAGAATTACTCTGGAGGGTATTCTACCTTTTTTTGTTTAAATGGATGATAATATCTTTGATAAGCAATGTAATATAATGTTGCTATTCTTAATGTTAATTACTCCTTTAAAAGATCTTTAATCTGTAGATTTTCAAAAGAGCTTTTTACTTTGTCAATTAAAACATAAACACCCAATTTTACACCCAAAAAAGTAGAGATAGTTTTTTTTTATGGAGTTTATTTAGGTACATTAGCTCAAGATTTTACGAAATTACATAGTGTTTTGCTTCGTAAAAAAAACAATGTTGTAGGCAATTTCGAGAGAATAACAACTCGACTAATGATACAGATTGTTTAAAGAATTTTTTGAAAAAATAAGTAATGGATATTGAGTTAACCTGTACCCCAAAAAAAGAAGACTTAAAAGCTATTAGTGAGGGGATTAAAAGCTATAATCAAAATTATCTTCAAGATAATGTAGTATTTGAAAATGATTTAAGATTTGCAGTTTTTGCAAAAGATGAAAAAGGAAAAGTTATAGGAGGTATCAGAGCTTGTGCCTTTTGGAATTACTGTATCATTGAACTCCTATGGCTTTCTGAAAAAACTCGAGGATTAGGAATCGGTGGAAAGCTAATGAAAGCCGCTGAAGAATTCGCTTTAGATAAGGGATTTAGTTATATGAGAACCGAAACATTAAGCTTTCAAGCTCGCCCATTTTATGAAAAACTTGGATACAAAGTTTATGGTGAATTGTCTGATTATCCAAAAGGCCATACTACTTACTGTTTAGTAAAGGAACTTAAATAGTTAGGTTAACGATAGAAACTGCTCACAACAAACATATTGGCGTCAGGCGGGGCAAAGTGCTTCGTTTGACGCTTTTTGATATATTTGAACTTTCGGCTTCGTATCAAGTTTAGTGATAAAAATCCCGCTCGAAAGGCAATATGCAAACCGTTAGCAAATTTATTAAAATAACATTCTATAATTTTATTGCTTATTATTTCACTCTTTGAAAACTTAGCTGTTTTATGATTTTCGATGAAAACTGATTTACATTTTCTAGTTGATTTATTAATTGCACCTTTCATTTGCAAATGCATATACTGATATTTATTAATAGTATTCTTAACCGCTATATACATAGAAACCCCTGTTGTTAAAACTAAGAAGATGTTCAATACAATCAAGTACAACAACTTTTTACAACTAACAGCTTTATGAACCTTTAAAAGCTCCTTATTGTTTTTTTGTGATCTATAGCTGAAATTGCTCGAAGTTATTTATTCTGTAATAGTTGTGCTGTTGTTTTTCTATCTGTCAGAGTTAAGCAACATTTACTGTTACTTTGATATTGCTTTTTCATTTTTTGCTACTTGCCACTTAGCTCTAATTTCGCAGAAGCATAGTTATGTACTAAGATAAAACCATACCTTTACCTCATTACAAGATACGTGAGATCAGATATTACCCATATAATTAGATAATCAAGATGGCTCTATTTATTACATTAGATAACGTTTATAAGCTATATGATATAGATGCTGTCGAGAAAACAGAGGGGATAGTTGTTTTTCATCAGTATAGCAGTTCTACGAATAGTTATACCAAACACAGTCGTTTGTTTGAAGGCTTATTATTGGGTTTTGTGCTTAAAGGGTCGATGAAGGCACAGATACATTTTACGGAGTATGAGCTTAATGTAGGAGATATTGCTGTATTGCCACCTCAGGTAATGATAGAAACGAAATCACTGAGTGAGGATGCAGAAATAGTATCCATAGGGCTTTCGTTAGACTTTATCTCAGCATTTCCTGTGTTGAGAGAAATAGTGATGAATGATCAAATCCGTTGGCAACCTATTATCAGACTACAAGACAAAGAAGATTATGCTGTACAAGAAGACTTGATTAAGCTGATAGAACAGGTATATCAAAAGAAACAAAGCAGTAGTAAATCTGAGATGCTAAAGCATTTGGTGATGGCTTTGATAAGTATGATTACAGAGAAGTTTACTAATCGCTCAATAATCACTAGTCAAACAAAGAATCGTACGCATGAGATTATTGATGAGTTTTACTCTCTCGTATCTAAGCATGCGCATATACATAGAGATGTACAATTCTATGCTGATCAACTTCATTTGAGCTCACAGTATTTATCTACTTTTTTAAAGCAGCATACGGGCAAATCTACGTTACAGTGGATTGACCACATCCTTATCTTACATATAAAGACTTTGCTTAAATCCTCTAATCTGACTATTAAAGAAATCAGCAACCAGTTTAGTTTTGCTGAAACGAGTGTGTTCTGTAGATATTTCAAAAGGAATACAGGGGTATCACCTAAGGTGTTTAGAGAAAAAGACAGTTAGGAATTAGGTTTAGAAATTGTACTTAAAACCTATAAAACCATCAATACCTAATCAGAAGTGGCTGTTTACTTTTATCCCATGAAAAAAACAGATAAAAAAGCAGCAGTTGGTTTTATATTTATTACCCTATTAATAGATATTACAGGATGGGGAATTATACTTCCCGTAGTTCCAAAACTTATAAGTGAACTTATTCATAACGATATTAGCGAAGCAGCAAAATATGGAGGCTGGCTTGGCTTTGCCTATGCATTTACCCAGTTTGTCTTTTCGCCTATTGTAGGTAATTTGAGTGATAAGTTTGGTAGACGACCGATCTTATTGGTTTCTCTATTGGGATTTGCTATTGATTATGTTGTATTGGCTCTTGCGCCGACGATTACATGGTTATTCATTGGTAGGATTATAGCAGGCCTTACAGGAGCAAGTATTTCTACAGCGAGTGCTTATATTGCAGATATCTCTACTGATGAGAATAGAACGAAGAATTTCGGTGTAATAGGATCTGCTTTTGGATTAGGGTTTATTATAGGCCCAGTCTTAGGAGGTGTGCTAGGTCATTATGGAGCAAGGATACCTTTTTATGTAGCAGCTGTACTGTGCTTTCTCAATTTCTTATATGGGTACTTTATCCTTCCTGAGAGCTTAGATAAAGAGAAGAGGAGACCTTTTGAATGGAAACGAGCAAATCCAATAGGTTCATTCAAATTCTTATTAAAACACCCTAAAATATCAAAATTAGTTATAGCCTTGGTATTAGTTTATATCGGTCTTCACGCTGTACAAAGCAACTGGCATTTCTTTACGATGTATAAGTTTAATTGGACAGAGCGAACAGTTGGGATTTCACTTGGAATTCTTGGTCTATTAATAGGTTTGGTTCAAGGAGTGTTAATCAGATGGACAAGTCCTAAACTAGGTGAGAAAAAGAGTATTTATTTAGGGTTGCTATTCTATGCTTTTGGGCTTTTATTATTTGCCTTTGCTAATCAAGGGTGGATGATATTAGTGTTTTTTGATACCCTATTCTCTGGGAGGTATTTGTGGCCCATCGCTTCAAGCTCTAATCAGTAAGAGTATTCCTTCTGATCAACAGGGAGAACTTCAAGGAGCTTTAACTAGTTTAGTGAGTGTAACTTCTATTATAGGACCGCCTATTATGACTAATTTGTTTTATTACTTTACTCATGATCAAGCACCATTTGAATTTTCAGGTGCACCATTCTTTATAGCGTCTATACTAATGTTTATCAGCTCTGTGGTGATTTACTTTAGTTTTAAAAAAGATAGGGGTTAAATAGTTTTAAATTAAGCTCCTCACTTATATCACTAGCGAATAGTAATATAAGTGGGGAGCTTTCTGTATTATGACATATTTATCTGAATAACTCGTTTTAAATCAGTTGTTTTCTTTAATCAATGAATAGAAGGGATATTGTGTTTTTTTATGTTTATTTGTATAAATTAGTGTAAAATTTTCTAAAATAAGAATAGATATCTATTCTTATTTTAGAAGAACAATAGTAACATAATAGAAACTGAATAAACATAATTAACTATGAAAGAAGAAAATAAGACAATTGCAACTCTTGAAAAGATTAAATCTTTTGCCATGACATTAATAGGAGCAGGTATTTTTAGTATGGGAACTACGTATTTCTCTGAGCAGTCAGAGTATCGTGTACCTAGGATTTTATTACCTGTTTATGAGCTTTTTGGCAATATCGGTTTAGCAGTTGGAATGATAATTTTAGGTGTTGGATTGATGTATTTTGCATATAGAAAATATGTGCAAAACAATGGGAAACCTTTTTATATGTTGGTGTTTTCTTTATTGGCGATAATAGGGTTTTATGGATTAATTTTATCTACAAATCAAAAGAAAACGGTTACTATTGATGACTTGAAAGCAACTCTTGAAAAAAATAAAGAGAAAACTAATTAGGGAATTATAAATACATAGAAGTCAAGTTTAGATAGTAATCTAAAACTCCAGAATACAATTCTTTTGCAATGTATAACGCAAAGGTTTCGAAAAGAATTCAAGTATTTAGAGCTCATAAATGGTAGTTTAAAGGGTGTTGATTTAGAATGTTATTAAAAAAAGCAGGCTTTCCTTCTTATAGGAAAGCCTACTTTTTTAAAAACTAAATGAGTTAGTTATTTAGAGCTATAATTAACGCTCATATCTTATTTTATCAATTTATTGTTCTGTAAAAATGCCTTAATATCATTCAATACTGTATCTGGGTGTTCATCTTTTACACCATGTCCAGTTTTTTCATATACTTTGTGAATAATAAAGGATTTGTGTTCTGCGGCAAGCTTATTGTTTTCTTCTTTAAAATCAAACCAATCATATTTACTAATAGGATCGAAGATAAGCAAAGGTTTGTTTAGATTGCGATAGATAATTTTAGGGTTTAATTGATGTGTTGACACTCCAAAGGCTGTTTTAGAAGTGAATGGAGTATAGATAATCGCAATGTTTTCTTCAGCTGAGTTTTCACCAGTAAGCTCTTCTGCACCAGGGTTTATCTCATATTTGTTATTTGTGTTTTTCTTTATACGAGCATAAGAGGTGAAAATATCCTTTTTTAGTTTGGTGTTTGTTTTCCCTTTTACTCCCCAATTGTTATAGATAAACCAATAAGCATCAAATTCACTATCAAAAATAAGTGGCTTTTTGTTTACGTAATACTCTTTGGTTTCTTCTATATCTTTTACAATATCAGTTGACTTTACGTGGTAATCCCAAGCAACAGAACCTCCATCTTCTAAGATAAGAGCTTGAACCATATCAGGGTAAGCGTCATAGAATGCAGAAGTGATTGTTCCTCCTCGTGACCAACCCCCAATAATTGCTTTTTTGATATTCATTTTGTCTAAAAGGAACTTGATATCATCTGCTACGTGATATATTGAAAGGTTCTTCTGAGGAATAGGAGTATACCCATGTCCGTAGTAATCAATTGCAATAACGTGTAAATTCATCTTTAGCAATTGATTTATAATTTCGTACAACTCATAACCATTGCTATAGGTTCCGTGAATCCAAACTAGTGTAGGGTTCTTTTTATCTCCCCATTCTAAATAATGCATGTTTACATTATCAGTCTGGATATACTTTCCATGTAGCTTTTCGTATTTCTCAAATTCAGGTTTGAAATTTAGGTACAGTTCTCGCTGTGCTATCGAATCTGCTGAAGCGTTGGTTTGCGCTTGAGCTGATAAATACATAATGAAACAAAGAAATAGAATAAGGTTCTTTCTCATAATCTGTATGGTTTTGGTTGTTTTGGTGGTTAATCGGGTTTGATTGTTTACCGAAAGTACAAAAAGTAAAATGATATCCAATACAGTCGTTCATTAAGTAATTACAAGTTTTACATATTTAAATATGAGGATAATGAAGGTATTGTTATGATGCATTGATAAAAGTGTTGTTGCTATATGTTAAACCCAGATTCCGCATTCGCTCTATACTACATATTAATTCTACTTTACATCTCTTTCATTTTTTCTAAAACCATACTATAGTATGCTTTTTTCATAAATTC
Source organism: Myroides marinus (assembly GCF_900109075.1). Lineage (GTDB taxonomy): Bacteria > Bacteroidota > Bacteroidia > Flavobacteriales > Flavobacteriaceae > Flavobacterium > Flavobacterium marinum_A. Next base: position 113,189 of record NZ_FNYS01000006.1, read on the forward strand.
AGAACTGTTTTGTATAATTAATCCTCGTTAATAGATCTATCGCGTATTCCGGGTTAAAACAACTTCATATCTCCATCCTTAATCCACTGTTTCTTCTTCATTATGTAGTAGATTAGATAAGACAAAATTGCAGGTAAGACGATTTGCAAGCTTAAAATAGCCATTAGTATATAAGAGGTAGAGTAGGAGTCTTTCATTGCATTAAAGGTTCCTATTTGACCAACTAAACCACAACTTCCCATACCAGACTCTAAAGCAGTGTTCTGCATATCAAAAAACAGAATAGCTATTGGTCCTAATATGGCTGATGCTAATGTTGGAGGAATCCATATTTTCCAATTTTTATAGATATTAGGTACTTGTAGCATACTGGTACCAATACCTTGTGCTAATAGTCCTTTTATACCATTGTCTTTATAGCTGATAGTAGCAAACCCTATCATTTGGGCACAACAACCAATAGTTGCTGCTCCAGCTGCTAAACCGTCTAATTGTAACATCAGACACAATGCAGCTGATGAGATAGGCAAGGTAAGTACCATACCAACAACTATTGCTATAACCATTCCCATGATTAGAGGATTAGACTCCGTAGAGAGTATGATAATTTGGCCAATCCATTGCATCAACTGATTGACACTTGGTCCTATTAACTGTGCTAAAGCAACTCCTACTAAGACAGTTACTATAGGGGTAACTACGATATCTATTCTTGTTTCGCCAGCTACAGCTTTTCCTATTTCTACTGCGATAATAGTAGCGATAAAGACACCTAATGGTCCTCCTAATTGATATGCTGCTACACCTACTACTGCAGACGAGAACAACACTAACTGAGGAGCGCGTAAACTATAGGCAATAGCAAGGGCTATTACAGGACCTGTAGCTTGATTAGCAAAAGGCCAAACGACTTCTTTTAAAAAGGGAATACTAAATTCTTCTCCTATTGTTTTGAGGATGGTTCCTACTAATAGAGTAGCAAATAACCCATACGCCATGGCTCCCATAGCATCAATAAAGTATCGCTTACTTGAGATTTGTATATCTTTTCTGAGAAGAAATTGTTTCATTAATTAGGTTGATTAAATAGAAAATATTAGATCTGTTGTCGTTTATATCACGGTATGACTAAACGGAGGCTAATTTATTAATAATTTAAGGAGGAATGAATTACTGTTGTATAATTAGACGATGATTGTTACATTTATAGAAAGTAAGGATATAGTTATACATCCATGAATTAAAGTAGTATAGATCAATAATTCATTATTATGCAAGATAAAACAGTATCAAAATCCCTTATTCTAGGTTTATCCCTATTGTTAGGTTGTTCGTTATTAGGTCTTTTTATTTTCAAAGGATTAAAGACTTTTAGTGATAAAGACAGAGTGGTAACAGTAAAAGGATTGGCTGAAATGAATATGATAGCGAGTACTGCTACTATTGTCATTGACTTTTCATTATCAGGAGATGATTTACCACAAGTTATAAAGCAAACAGACACTAAAAAGAATCAGATTATTGCTTATTTAGCTACTGTTGGTTATCCTAAAAATGAGATTATGATAGCCAATGTGGATATCAGTGATCAAGAGAAGTATTATGAGCAACGTTGGGAAGATGGAAAGCAAGTGTCTGTAAAAATAGACAGATATATTATTACCCAAAAGCTGACTATTGAAACCAAAGAGGTGAAAGATACAGAAGACAAAGTTGCTCAGATAAAACTTGATTTGATTAGTAAAGACTTGACTTCGAATATAGATTCTATCTATTCTTTTCCTGATCTAAACTCTGTAAAACCAAAGCTAATAGCTGAGAGTACAAAAAACGCTCGTATAGCAGGTGAGCAGTTTGCTAATGATTCACAAGCTAAGTTGGGTAAAATAAAAACAGCTTCACAAGGGCAAATTACCATTGTAGGTAGATATTATTATGATAATGAAGAGGGGAGTAATGAGCTAACTGAACCTTATATTCAAAAAGCAAGAGTTGTAAGTACAATTGTTTTCTTTTTAGAGTAGCAGATAATTTTACCTTGTATTTAAAAAGAGTGCTAATCCTAATCTTTGTGCCTAAGAGAATATGAATCAAATAGAATTAAAAGGGAATACTTTGATTTTAAGAGTCAAAAAGAGTAATCTGTTTTCTCGTATAGTTTTATACTTCATTACTATTCTTTCTGCTGCTTTACCTTTAGTAGGATTCTTTTTAAATTTATTAAGCTTTGGTGAGTTGGGATTTTTTAGTCTGATGGTTTTGTTGCTTACTTGGTTGTTCTGCTTTTTAACTTTAAGAATATCTCTATGGAATACTTATGGTAAAGAGATTATTACTATCTCAAAAACTAAATTAGAATATACTGTTGATTACAATTGGTTTAAAGATAAAATAAAAGAGTTTGACTATGAATATATCACTTATACCTTTAAACAAGTTGGTTATGAAGAAGATAATAAAGGAGTTTTAGTCTTAGATCTTAATAACGGTGGTGTATTTCAAACAGTTACTAAAATTGATATTGAAAGCTTGAATGACTTTATTTCTAAGATGAATAATAATGGTAGTTGATAATAATTGTAACTTCGGCAAAGTAAAAAGTTATACAACAAACAAATGACAATAATCAAAAAGCTCTACTCTTATTTATCTTCTTCAAAAGATTCAGTTAAACAAATTGCAAGTACTGAATTACCTTATTTTGGAGAAATTAACTATACTCAACTTGATGAACACTACTCTAAAGAGATAGAATATGATAGTTTTAGGCTTAATATTTATTTAAGTTTTAAGGTTAAAAGTATAAATAGAGAAGAGATTGAAAGCATTAAAAAGTTTTTGAAGTGTATTTCTGTATTTGATATTCAGAATAGAATAGAGATCAATCATGATTTAAACAATGAAGGAGAAGCTAAAGAGTATGCAGACTTTTACTTTGACGAACTTGAAGAGGAAGAGTTAAGTAAGATTATAGATTATCATAATCTAAATGAATCAAAAGAACAGCAATTAATCAATAAACTGAGATTAGTAAGTATAGGTCTTTATTCTAATGATAATCAGTATGATGGTATTTTTGAATATTCTATTGAGATTGATGGAGTAATGAGTAATCAAATATTAGTTGTTTATACAGATATAAATGGTAATATAGACCATATAAGTTGGGAAAGTTAATTTATTGAATAGTGTCCATAAATATATTTTGACCTGAATAACAATATAAATAGAGATAGTAATTATAATACCTATTTAGGAAGATTACCTGATGAACTATATCCTATCGCTAGTGTAGATGGGGGTGACCTACTTCTTATTTCGAAAAAAGATTTATCTATTTACTATTGGTTTCACGAGGAAGACGATTGGGGGATAGAAGAAGTAAGTAAATGGCCTACTAAAATATGTAGTAATCTTAAAGAATATCTTAATCAATTAATTTTATTAACTCCTCTGACAGAAGCAGAAATAGAAGAATCATTAAAAGGTTGTACTGTAACAATCACTCCTACTTTTGTTAAGATTAAAAATGATATAAGAGCTAAAGAAGGACTGTCACCTTTAACTTTAGAAGAGTGGGAAAAAGAATTGAATAATAGCAAGAGATAACTTTATTTTTAAGAAGAATAAGAGCTGTAATTAGTCATTAGTTATTAAAAACTTTAGTTTGTCTGTTCTATGTTTAAAAGTTAGATAAACTAAAAATAGAGTTTTATTTATATTTTATTCAAAAAAGATTAGTAAAAAGCAAAGTTAAGCAAAACGATTAAATCCGTTGCTATACAATGTTTTATAAAGAAGTAGTCTTTATTTGGAACTCGGTGTCTGATAGGTTTTGGGCTTGAAATGACAAAGTTAAGTTACTAATTCGTTACCGATTAATAGAGGTTTCTTATTAGTTTAAACGGTTATATTTCAGTGTTTTGCACTTATTTTTATATTTCCTTGTAACTCAATGTAAATTAATTTTAAACATTAAACATTTGAGTTATGACGCAGACAAAAAAATCAACGTTCAAACTGCTTTTCTACTTGAAAAAGAACGAACTGAAAAAAAATGGTAATGCTCCGATTATGGCACGTATTACCATTGACGGAACACCTAAAACTTTCGGGACAAAGTTAGAAATTGACCCAAGCAATTGGGATCTAAAATATGGAAGAGTTGAGGGCAAAAGCGCAACAGCTTTAAATATTAATAAAAAGTTGGATAACATACGTGGGCGTATTGACAAAATTTATGAAGATATGCTGAAACACGAGGGCTTTGCTACTTCCCAAAAAGTAAAGCTCTCATTCTTGGGTGTTGGTGTAATGGATGATGCAATTCTAAAAGTCTTTAACGATAAAAATGAGGAATTTAAAAAATTGGTTGACAAGGAAGAACGTTCACAAAGCACCTACAACAAGTACATCACGGTTTATAATCATCTTACCGCTTTTATCAAAGAACGCTATCATCGTGATGATATGGCCTTTCGGGAATTGACTGGAGATTTTATTAGGGAATTTGATTTTTATCTTCGGTACGATTTACAGTCTACACATAATACGGTTTGGGTTTACACGATGCCTGTGCTAAGTCTGGTGGAATTGGCTATTAAAAAAAGTTTGATACGTGATAATCCGTTTCAAGATTATGAAATTAATATGGAAGAAACCGACAGGGGTTATATTCTTAAAGAAGATGTAGAAAAACTGATGATGTGTGTACCGCCCCACCCACGGTATGAGCTTGTGAAAGATCTTTTTATTTTCAGTTGTTTTACCGGACTTGCTTATGCGGATATTAAAAAACTGACAAGGAACAATATTCAGTCTTTCTTCGATGGCCATCAATGGATCATCAGCCGAAGAAAAAAATCAGATATTGCTTCTAATGTTCGGTTAATGGAAATCCCAAAACGTATCATAGAAAAATACCTCGGTAGCACTCGTAATGAGTTTATCTTTCCAGTTCCAACCAATGTAACCTGCAATACTCACATTGGCAAATTAATTGAAAAAGCTGAAATTATTACAGAACAAAAAGTAACTTTTCACACCGCAAGACACACATTTGGAACGATGTTTTTGACCGAAGGCGTACCTCTTGAAAGCCTTAGCAAAATGATGGGACATAAAAACATTTCAACTACACAGATTTATGCTAAAATTACCAGCCAAAAGATTAGTAAGGATATGGATTTGGTAGCTCCTAAATTTAAGGAGATTGAAGAAGCGTTTTTACAGGTTATATAGTTAATCACAATTTGATAATTACTAGCAGAACTTAACGGTTCTGCTTTTTTTATGCCCATATTTTATAGCCAAAGCACATTTACTTCGCTCTGCTATTCCCTTTCTGTAAAAGAGCTTTTCGGCTACTTCTGGAACAGAAGATTAAAAAATGTTGCCATCTATGCCTCCCACACAAATACATTTTTCTAATCCTCTGTTAGTGTGGCTTTGATAGCCCCACCGCTTTAAAAAAGTGTTTTAAAAATTCAGCGAATTGGAAGTGTTATTTCAATTCACTTTAAACCATTTCTCAATGCCATCTTCTTGGCTTCCACATTCATTTTTATCCAAAGACCCGTATGCTTTTTTGTCCCATTTCAAGAGCAAAGGTATTTCCGTGTTCTTCACGCATCACAAAGGTCAAGCAAGTTTGGAAAATAATCTCCACCCGTTGGGTAGTATTTTTTTCCAAAACCTTGGTGTTGCTAAACACGAACCTTTTATGCTCGTGAAACGAAACATAGCATACTCCGGCTCTTTAAACGAATAAAAAAAATGTCAGATACGAAAATTAAAAACATTGGAAATGGTAATGAAACGAAACAGCACCTCCTCTCATTGCCGAATAAATCTAAAAAAAATCAAAATCAATAACTAAAAATTAAAGAATATGAACATCACAGGAAGACTGACAAGGGATGCGGAAGTACGCACAACGTCACAGGACAAACAAGTAGTAAACTTTTCAGTAGCGACCAACGACAGCTACCGTAACAAGCAGGGCGAACGCATAGAGCAAACCACCTATTTCGACTGCTCCTATTGGATAAGCCCGAATGTAGCCAAGCTACTTACAAAAGGCACTTTGGTAGAACTATCGGGACGAGTAAGTACAAGAGCGTGGACAGGTAATGATGGAGAGCCAAGAGCAGGATTGAATTTCCATACCTCACAAATCAAATTGCACGGCGGTGGCAAAAAATCGGAAACGGCACAAGCTACCACAAGCACAAACAATAACAAGGCAGAAGACGACCTCCCATTTTAATCAAGAACATTCAATCCATTTTTTATATCAAAATTTTAAACATTATGGCACATAATATCAATTTCAACGAGAGAACAGGACGTTATTCATTTTTCAGCGTTCAGCAAAAAGCGTGGCACGGTTTAGGGCAAATCGTGGAGCAATACCCAACAAGCGAGGAAGCTATCAAACACGCAGGATTAGATTACGAAGTCGTAAAATCCCCACTTTTTACCAAAGGTTCGGGCATTATCGAAACCGCACAGGGCATAGAGATAGGCAGTAGCGAATTGGAAGTACCTAACTATTTTGCTAACATTCGCACCGATAACAATGCAGTATTAGGCGTAGTCGGTAAGGATTACCACATTGTGCAAAACCGTGAAGCCTTTAATTTCTTTGATGCTATCGTAGGTGGTGGCGAGGGTATTCTCTACGAAACCGCAGGAGCATTGGGTAAAGGAGAACGCATTTTTATTACTGCAAAATTACCCGACTATATCCGTGTAGGCAATGGCGATGACGTTACGGAAAAGTACATCTTCCTAACCACTTCACACGATGGCAGTGGAAGTATAACAGCCGCATTTACTCCTATCCGTATCGTTTGTCAAAATACCCTTAACGCTTCGTTACGTAGTATGACCAATGTAGTCCGTATCAAACATACTTCGGGAGCAAAAGGGCGTATCGAGAACGCTCACAAGATTATGGGATTGGCGAACACATTGAGCAACCAATTAGAGGGCATTTTCAACGAGTGGACAAAGGTAAAGGTAACAGACCGAGAGGTAAGAAAGCTAATCCAATTGGCACTTTGCCCGAATAAGGAAACCCTTGATTTGATTAAAAAAGGTGCGGAAGATGAAGTTTCAACCGTGTTTAAAAATGTCGTTGATGACGCTTTTGGCTATGCAATGATGAGCGACACACAGCAAATGGACACGACAAAAGGCACATTGTTCGGAGCATACAATGCGGTTACAGGCTACTATCAGAATGTACGGAATTACAGGGATGACGAAGCCAAGTTGCAGAGTATTGTATTAGGCGGAACGGCACAAGCCAAATCACAGAAAGCATTTGACCTATGTACTGCCTTTGCATTAGACGGTGCGGAAATCCTAACACTTAATTAAATAACCACAGGCTACCGCCTTAATCGGTGGTAGCCTACTATAAAACAACAATAATGAAAGTAGAAACATTTATAGCAACCATAAAGCACAACAACGGAACAGTAAACCTCAAAGTGGTATCACTAAATGGTAAGCAGGGAGCAATACAGCAGATAACAACCGTAGAGGATTGCCCCGAATGTGCCATTACGGAAATAGTAAAGATTGATAACGACACAAATTAGTGAGAAATGAAGACAACATCAAAGACCGAAGCGAAGCAGTTGGCAAAAGCATACAGCCATAATAAAGAGTACAAAGACGTGGCTTTATACATCATCTACTGTAACCGAACAGAACTATACTATGTAGATACTAACAGCCTAATAAGGCTTTGGGAACAACTAATCGGCTACTATGTAAACGGAGTTTATACTGCCGAAAAATCACATTCATAACCTTTAAGCGAGTATAATGAAAAACGAAAGCAATAGCCACAAAGTTTGTCCGCCACGAAGTACCCGAACTGGAAACGCTGAAATCTTCAAAGGTCTATCAGTTAAGGGAAAAACTGAACAAAGGCGAGAAATTGAGCCGAGCCGAAAAAAATTGGATTGCGGAAGCAGTAAACCGCAATGCGTTTTTCAGAAAAGCCGTACCCCTTATGGGTTATCGCTTTGGTTTTGAGGATATTTTAAAAGCCTATGTAGTGAAGCAGTACGACAGTTGGCAGGAATACAATGCCCCCGATAAAACGAGCCTACGGAGTTTCATTTATGGCAGGATTGAACAAATAGCGGAAATAAGCAAATAACATTTAAAAGCGAGTACAATAAAATGCACGTAACAGATTTAAACGGTTGCCCCATTGAGATAACAGACCTTGATGAAGCTATCCAAATAACGAAAGAAAACAAGGAATACAGGCACGAGGACAAAAGTTTTTCCGAGTTCGACAAAAGGCAAAACGCCTATTGGACGGATATGTACGAAAAACTAAAAGCAATCAAAAAACAAGTAACAACAATTAAAATTTTAGAGCGATGAACACAAATTTTTTCAAACAAGTACAGCAGTTGGATTTTACAGGCAATTTACAACTGACGATAACCAAAGGAGCAGAAAGCAATCTAATTGTATCGGTATTGCTCCATAACGAACAATGCGGAGATAGTGCCAAAAACCTCATTCCCCCATTGACATTTAACGCCACCGCACAGGAGTTTGACGAGGGATTTTTTGAGCAAATAACCACACCTGTACAAAAGGTATCGGGCTTAATGGTAGATATGGAAAAGTTCCAAAAGCAATTGGACGAAGCCAAAGCACAATCGGCAATCGAGAAAGCAAAAGCCGAAAAAGAGAAAAAGGAACAGGAAGCCAAAGACAAGAAGTTTAAACAGGCTATGGATAAGGTGGACGAGTTGGAGAAAGAGGGTAAGTTCCGTGAAGCGTGGATAAAAGTACCCGACATAGCGGAGTACCCCGAAAAAGCGGACGAACTACGCAAACGCAAAACATCATTATCAGACAAGTTTGCAACACCGAGCCTTTTCGGAGCAACGGAAGAAACAGCAACCGAACCGCCACAGGTGGCAGAAGCTACTGCCGATTGCCCGACAGACACAGCGGACGAAGAAGAAAACGAGTATTAACCATTAAAAACGAGCATTATGTTATTAGCAACGCATTTAGAGAGAGTTTTTGTACTCAAAGATAAAGGACAGGACATCAGACTGACCGACCCAGAGCCACGTTGGAGCGTGGAAGCGGTAATGAATTATTACGCCAATATGTACCCCATTCTGACGACTGCAAAAGCATCTGCACCGCAGATAAAAGACGATGCAGTAGAGTACAGATTTGAGAGCGTAATGGGTACGAAAGGTTAAACCAAAAATTGTAAAACGATGAATTATGCACAAACATATCATATCGGGAACAATCAGCATACCCGAACAGAACAGGCAACGGCAATTGCACCGACAGTTGGGCGAATTCGCAAATTGGCTACAAAGACCAAAGGACGCAAACCAAGTGCAGAAAGACAAGCAAAAATCCGTACCAATAGCAATGCTACCAATGGTATTCTAAAGTGTACGTTTCAGCCTAAGCTGAAAACAGCACATTCCGTACAGGCTTGTCAGAAAACGGAAAGGGATTTTTATCAGTCCCTTTCCAAACTTGCCGAGCATTACAGCATTGAGCCGATGACGACACAAAAGGATTATGGCTTTCCCTACAATATGGTATTAAGTATGTGGGATATAAATACTAAACTGAAACGTACCCACAGGAATTGGGATAGTTTACGTTTGTTGCAGGACAGTAAGAAAACCATTTTACAAAGCGAGGAAACATATAACGTAGGTACGACTTTGTTTCATATTCCTATTGTGCCACTCTTTCAAATGCTCAAAGACCCGAAACGTAAAAAGAACGCCCAGTTACTCATATCGGTTTGCAGTTATCTGTATCATATTGTCCGAATACCTTATTACAGACAGGAAGACAGTTATCTGTATTGGCTGTGTGAAACGCATAAAGATTGGATTGAGTATGACGAAACGGACGAAACCGAAACGTATAAAGGCGAGTTGCGACAGGCAGAGGTAATTGGCGACAGGATAGAACAAAAGCTCTATAACCATATCAACCTAACATTATTTGAACAGCGTTTGAGCCGATTTAAAAGCCGTGATACATTCGACAGGGAGTGTTGGCAAGTGGCTTGTAATGCGTTTGCTCTTTACACGGAATACCCGAAAGCGACCATTTTCAGAAATGCACCATTTTCCGAAGAAGACCCCTATAATGATGATTGCGAAAATGAAGCAATCGGAATGGAAAAGTATATCTCTTTTATTGCCGATACAAAAGGGTTGCTTTATAACAGCATTGTAGAAAATATCAATAGCGAGTTTAACGAGTGTGGAGTATTGGAAGAACCGAGTATTTCCATACCCTTTAATGGTAGTGATACATCGGGCGAGAACCTCGATTTTGAGAACCGAATGTTTGACCTATTGGAAGATTTATATATGTTATTGGAAAACTATAAAACGACAGAAAAATGAACGATATAACCGAAAAATTTGGCACATTGTACTATCCAAAATCCGCTTTGGTTTTCTATGAAACCATAGGAACGGAAACCGATATGTACGTGGAGCATTTTGATATGGACAGCAACGGAACTCCAGTAAATGCCCACCCATTGACCGTTAAGGAAGCCGAAATATTGGCAAAGGCTTTACAAACCGATGAGGAAAGAAGCAGAGTATTTTTAAAACCAAAAGGTATTTTGCCGACCAACATTCTGCATATCAATCCGAGCGAAAAAGGTACGGTATTGTGGTACACCAAAGCACAGAAAAGGCAGTTGTATTTTGTAAGTGGTTTGGGCATACCCAACGGAAAGGCACAAGTACCGCCAATGCTTTGGGTAGCGGACAAAAGCAGTCTTACAGTTTTTGCCCTTACCGCCAACCGCAGACCCACCGAGAAAACGCCTTTGCATTATGCACCTTTTTTCAATATCTACGAAAAGGGCAACGTATGTATGGGAACGGTAAGCATAGGCATCAAAAATTCGTCTTCGGTAGAGGAATTTATACAGGCTTGGGAAGACTACTTTTTTAACAGCTATTTCAGTCATTCTTTGTGTGCAGACTTGACCAAAACAAACATTGTAAACCTATGGAAAGACCTTATCGGTACAGATAAACCCTTTCCAATAGAGGTACTAAAGAAGAACAACAAAACACTAAAAAATCTATTGCGATGAAAACAGAGAAAGAAAAAATACATTTTACGGATAATTATCTGCTCAATCCAACCAATCCGATTTCGGTAAACCTTATCGGAGCAGGTGGCACAGGCTCAAAGGTATTGACCGCTTTAATGGAAATAAACGAGAGTTTGATAGCATTGGGACACGCAGGGTTGCAAGTGCGTTTGTGGGACGATGATATTATCACGAGTGCCAATTTAGGCAGACAGCGTTTTTTTGAATGTGAAACAGGATTGTACAAATCCGTTGCATTGATAAACCGTATCAATCGTTGTATCGGTACGAATTGGAAAGCCGAGTGGATAAAACACACCAAAGTGACCCCTCTTCGCCAGATTAAACTGCCCCCCTCTGCCAGAGCAAAATGATCCCCTTCCGCCAAACGAAAGTGATCCCCCTTCGCCAGGCCAATTGACCCCCTGAAAAGAACATAAAGTAGTTTGCCGACCGGTTTCCCAGGACGAGGTTTTTGTTTAGATTTTTTGCTGAACAAAAATCCTTGATTACGATGTCCAATAAACCGATCAAAATGAATAAACTACGACAGATTATCCGTCTTTACTGCCAGGGAACCGGCACAAAGACCATCAACGGGATGGTGGGTACTTCCCGTACCACCATCAAAAAGTATTTACGCATATGGCATGAGCTGGGCATCACCCACGAAGTATTCAATGCTAAGAGCGATAGTGAACTTTCCGTGCTTTTCAATACCCCGGCTGCCAAAACGATCAACAGCCCCCGAATGCAGGAACTGGAGGTATTGCTGCCGGACTACTGTAAAAGGCTTAAAAAGAAAGGGGTAACCCGTGAATCACTTCATCTGGAATACCTGTCCAAACACCCTCAGGGTTATGGACGTTCCCGCTTTAACAATGCCATTCATACTTATCTTCAACTTTCTAAGCCGGTCATGCACCTTGATCATAAGGCAGGCGACAAGATCTATATCGACTTCGCCGGAAGCAAACTTCAGCTTCATCCTGCCTCTGGTCCGGAACGTGATGCGGAGGTATTTGTAGCGATATTGGGCTGCAGCCAGCTTACGTATGTGGAGGCAGTAGAAAGCCAGCGCAAGGAAGATCTGATTAAGGCCTGTGAGAACGCCCTGCATTATTTTGGAGGTGTTCCAGCAGCCATTGTTCCCGATAACCTGCGTTCTGCAGTGACTAAAGGTAGCAAATACGAAGCCGTGCTCAATGATGAGTTTGCGGCTTTTGCCGAGTATTATGCCGTTACGGTAGTCCCTGCAAGAGCATATAAGCCCCGTGACAAGTCTTTAGTGGAAGGTGCGGTTAAACTCATCTATCGGAGCATCTACCAGCGGCTGGAAGGCCGCAGGTTCAGTGATCTGGAATCGCTGAACGCTGCGATACGGTCCGCATTGGAGATCCACAATAATAAGCCTTTTTCAGGACGGAGTTACTCGCGAAGGGAACAGTTCGAGGAGGTGGAACGGGAAGCACTGGGGGCACTCAACCCGATTCGCTACGAGGTTCACAGATAAGTCATGGTAACAGTGATGAAGAATGGATATGTGCGTTTGGGTGAGGATATTCACTACTACAGCGTTCCTTACACTTATATCGGTAAGAAAGTAAAAGTGCTTTATACCTCCGGTATGGTCCAGATCTATTACCACTACACGCAGATTGCAGCCCATAAACGCAGCCGGACCAAATATCATTACACCACCGACAAAGAACACCTGGCCTCACAGCATCGTTTTCTCACCGAATGGACACCAGAAAAGTTCATCCAGGAAGCCGAGCAGATCCATGAAGATGTCGCCAAATACATTTCCCAGGTCCTGGAGCGTAAAGCCTATCCTGAGCAGGCTTATAAATCCTGCTCAGGGATCTTAAGCTTTGCCAGACGTGTTGGACCAGAGCGCTTGGCGAATGCCTGCCGCTGGGCAGAAAACCTGGGCCAGTACAATTATCCGGTCATTGAAGAGATCCTTAGAAAGCAACTGGATCAGCTAACCCCTGAGGATGAACCGGCGGCTATACCATCTCATGATAACATCAGGGGGAAAGAATATTATCAGTAACAACCTATAAACCCATAAAAAATATGAACAACGAAACATTAGAGAAGATGCGTCAGCTTCGCCTGTACGGCATGTATGATGCCTTCAAAACCAATCTGGAGACTTCAGTGAAAGAATCCCTTACCGCAGACCAGTTTGTTGCATTGCTGGTGGCCAGCGAATGGGACGACCGGCGGAACCGCTCTGTGCAAAGAGCCATTAGGGGTGCAAGTTTCCGTTACAATGCCTCTTTAGAACAAATAGACTACTCTTTTGAACGTGGTCTGGATAAGAACCAGGTCCACAGGCTTGCGGGACTAGAGTTTATCAAAGAACACAAAGATGTGTTTATTACCGGTTCCACTGGAACCGGTAAAAGTTATCTGGCAACCGCTTTAGGTTACCATGCCTGCCAGAATGGTTACAAAGTAATGTACGTGAATACGGCCAAACTGATGGGCCAGCTAAAGCTGGCCAAGGCAAAAGGGACCATGCTGGCAGAATTGAAGCGCATAGAACGCCTGGATATGCTTATACTCGACGACTTCGGCCTGCAGCCCTTCGATCCTCAATCCAGGCTTGCATTGCTTGATATCATCGAAGACAGGCACCAGAAGCGTTCTACGGTGATTACTTCTCAGATCCCGGTCAAGGAATGGTACGACATCATTGGTGAAAAGACAGTCGCTGACGCGGTGCTTGACCGCATTGTTCACCACTCATTAAGGGTCGAATTGTTTGGAGAATCACTAAGGAGAAAAAAAACTAATCCGGAAAATGTATTTTTGTAGAAATAACAGTTGTTAAACCGGACAAAAAATATCCGTTCAAGGAACCGATCTGTATAACAACTTTTTGTTCTTTTCAAACCTCAACTCTGAGGGGACAGTTTGCTGTGGCGAACGGGGGTCAGTTTCATTGGTATATCCAAAAAAGACATTACTTCGATAAAAAACGACTCAAATTCACTTCGTATTTTTGAAGGATTCTTTGATTTTATTTCCTTTAAAAATGTGGAAGATTATCTGGAGAAACAACCTTCAGATTACATCATTTTAAATTCAGTTTTGATGATAGAAAGAATTAAAAATGAATTGGGTAATTATCATAATATTGAACTTTATTTTGATAACGACGAAGCCGGAAATCGCGCGGTTGAAATAATCAAAAATGAAAATCAAAACGCAAAAGATTGTTGGGCTTTATATTCAAGTTTTAAAGATTTAAATGACTGGCTGATTCATGAAAATCCTTCAAATGAAATTAAAATTTATTATAAATCTGCATTTAAAAGATGAAAGATTTTAAAACTTATGAAGTAGACCTATTTGAAAAGATTTTTGAATTAAATTCAAAAAATAAAATTGGTGCAACTACGATTACAGTGTTTACATTCATTTTGTACAAATGCGAAGATCCTCAAAAAGAAATTGTTTTGTCTGACTACGAAATGGCAAGAGAACTTGGGCTTTCCAGACAAACCGTAATTACGGCGAAAAATAAACTAAAACTTTTAGGACTTTTAAATTATCAAAGAAATCCTGGTTTTCCGAATCGTTTTATATTAAGTGGAAATGAATTCCCTAACGAAAAACTTAAAATAAATGAAATAAAAGAGATTCCGATTAAAAATTTAAATCGAATTCCAGAGCCAAAAATTATTGATACTAATTCGTTTTCCAAATTCCCAACACTTAAACAGTTTATGGATTTTGCCAAAACGTTGAAAGATTATTCAGAAAAATTAGATGACTTGTTGATTAAGAAATTTCATCAATGGGAAAATTCTGACTGGAAAAATTCGTTAGGAAAACCTATCTTAAATTGGCAGACAGTTCTTGAGAAAAATTTGATTATGCTGGAGATTTCGCTACCTAAAGAAAACCAAACTCATTTCAAAATCCCAAATATTAAAAGACCTAAACTGTACTAAAATCTTTTATACTAACCAAGCTAAAATATGGTAGTCCAAATAAAATTTCATTACACTGAAAAAAGTAATAGCAAGATATGTCTTTGTGGATACAAAATTTACATTTTATACCACTAAAGACTTTCTTGCCTTTTCTGCGAAAAGGGTAAAAAAACTTCGGAACTCGTTTTATAATTTTTAAGTCGCTCTGTTTTAAAGTGAAAATCGAATACATTTTTCGCCTCTTTTTATAACAAATTATTGCTGAAAAAAAATAACTACAGTGAATTAAATAAAAATAAAAAACTTGAAATAATTTCGATTTTGTTCAAATTCTGAAGCCGTATTTTTGAACACGTCATAATAATTTCCAAATATTAGCAAAATAAAAATGAACGTTCATTCTTTTTTTTTGTATATTTGCACTATCAAACTAGATAAAAGAAGAAAATGAAACAGTTATTTTGGACCGTATTAAAAATTATTTTGGCACTCTTCATGATTTATGGTGGCGTACAGCATTTTATAAAACCCGATTTTTACATTCCATTTGTCCCTTCGTTTTTGCCATATCCAATGGCTATAATCTATATCTCCGGTATCATTGAAATTGCTTTAGGTTCGGCAATGTTATTAAACAAAAAATACGCTAAATTTGGTGCTTTGGGCGTTCTGGTTTTAATGATCTTGTTTTTACCAATCCACATCTGGGACGTGTTTTCCGAAACGCCAGCGATTGGCAGTCATAAGGCCGCCTTGATTAGACTACCGGTCCAATTTGTACTAATTGCTTTGTCATGGAAAGTATACAGTATATTATCTATTAAAAAAAATAATGAATATTCAAATGATTAAGAAAGAAAAAATAACGGATAAAAAAAGTGCCCTACTGAGCGCTACTCTAACGTTGGTGAATGATCATGGCTTTCATGATGCTCCAATGTCCAAAATTGCAAAACTTGCGGGAGTGGCACCGGCCACCATCTATCTTTATTTCGAAAATAAACAAAATCTGATCAATACCCTTTACCTTGAAGTAAAGGCTTCTTTTAATAAATTCGCGTTTAATGGCTACCATGAGGACATGCCTGTTAAAAAAGGTTTCGAAATAATATGGTACAATGTTGCTGATTATAAATTAAATCAAATAAAAGAAGCTTCATTTTTATCTCAATGTGATAATACGCCTATGATAGACGAAGAAATCAGGAAAGAAGGATTAAAACATTTGCAACCCCTACTTGATTTATGGGAAAAAGGAAAAGAGGAAGGTATTATAAAGCCTCTTTCAATCTTTGTTCTCTACTCTTATGCAATATATCCTTTGTCTTTTCTCATGGCGATGCAGGATAGAAACCTGTACACTTTGGACAAAAAGGTATTAGATGAAACTTTTCGAGCTGCCTGGGATGCCATAAAATTGTGATATTTTTTTGTTCAAAATAAAGAATGAACGTTCGTTAATAATATATAGATTTAAAAATTAAAAATATAAAATGATGAAAAAATTATATACAGCTAATGCAACTGCAACTGGCGGTCGTGAAGGACGTACCAAATCAGATGATGGGGTATTGGATTTTAAAATAGAGATCCCGAAAGAAATGGGAGGCAAAGGTGGTGCCTATACCAACCCGGAACAACTTTTTGCAGCAGGCTATGCAGCTTGCTTTGATAGTGCACTGAACCTTGTTGCCCGCAATCAGAAAATTAAACTCAAAGATACTTCAGTAACGGCGTCTGTCAGTATCGGTCAAAATAGTGAAGGTGGTTTTTCGCTAGCCGTTGATCTTGCCGTAAGCATCCCTGAAATAGAACGTGAAACCGCACAAAAATTACTTGAAACCGCGCATCAAGTTTGTCCTTATTCCAATGCGACAAGGGGCAACATAGAAGTCAATTTAAATTTATTATAAAACCTAAGAAAATGAACAAAGCAATTTATTTAAACAGTCGTCCAATTGGAAAACCAAAAGAATCGGATTTTAAATTTGTAAATGAAGACAAGCCTGAGATTACCAATGGCGAAATTCTTTTGAAAACAAAATTCGTTTCTGTTGATCCTTATTTAAGGGGAAGAATGAGCGACGCCAAGTCGTATGTGCAACCCTTCAAATTAAATGAACCAATTTCCTCTGGATGTATAGCAGAAGTTATCGAGTCTAAAAACGATTCCTTTAAAAAAGGGGATTTTGTGTCTGGCTCTTTGGACTGGAAAGAATATCAAACTTCAAAAGGAGAGAACCTATTAAAAGTAGATGAGAACAAAGCCCCGTTATCTGCCTATCTGGGCGTTTTGGGTATGACCGGATTAACGGCTTACTTCGGCTTAACTGAAATAGGAAAGCCCCAAAAAGGGGAAACAGTAGTGGTATCCGGCGCAGCTGGTGCTGTTGGTAGTATTGTTGGTCAAATCGCAAAAATATTAGGTTGCCGTGTTGTTGGCATAGCAGGTACAGATGAAAAAGTAGCAATGCTAAAATCAAAATTTGGGTTTGATGAGGCCATCAACTATAATACTGTTAAGGATATGACCAAGGCAATTGCAGATGCTTGTCCAAACGGAGTTGATGTTTATTTCGATAATGTGGGAGGCGATATATCCGATAGTGTACATGTCAACATTAATAGGTTGGGTAGAATTATTGTTTGTGGAGCCATTTCGGCCTACAATGACACTTCTGCTCCAACAGGTCCGAGAGTTGAACATTTTTTGATTAGGAAAAGTGCGCTTATGCAAGGTTTTATTGTTGGAAATTATGCAGAGAAGTTTCCTGAAGGAATGCAACAATTATCAAAATGGTTAAAAGACGACAAACTTACTTATTCAGAAACTATTGTAGAAGGTTTTGATGCCATTCCGCAAGCGTTTATTGATCTTTTTGAAGGTAAAAACAAAGGAAAAATGATCGTAAAGATATAATTGCAATACCAATAATTATTTAAAAAATGAAGTCAAATTATAATAAGATACTCTCTCCTTTTACTTTTCCCGTTTCCGGGATTAATATAACGAATAGAATCGTACTGGCTCCTATGACCACCTTTTCGGGTAATGATGATGGAACTACTACAGATGCCGAAGTGGCATACTACCGTGAACGCAATCAATCAGCCGGGCTATTGATTACCGCTTGCGCCTATGTAATTAAACATGGAAAAGGTTTTCATGGTCAGATAGGTGCCGATTCTGATGAATTAATTCCAAGCTTAAAAAGAATAGCTGATGCCTTAAAAGCGAACGGCAACAAAGCTGTACTTCAGTTATATCACGGGGGAAGGATGTCACCTCCCGAAGAACTCGTTGACGGACAATCATTAAGTGCCAGTGCTGTTGCCGCCGTGAGAGAAGGCGCTCAAGTTCCACGAGAAATGACTGCAACTGAAATAGAAGAAACAATTGTGGCTTTTGGTGAAGCTACACGCAGAGCAATTGAGGCTGGTTTCGATGGAGTTGAAATACATGGAGCAAACACTTATTTATTACAGCAATTCTTCTCCCCTCATTCTAATCGTAGAACAGACAAATGGGGTGGAGATTTGATGAAGAGAATGACTTTCCCCCTTGCTGTAGTTGATGCTGTAATAGAATCGGCTGCACTTTCATCCAATCCATTTCTTGTTGGATACCGTCTTTCACCCGAAGAATTGGAAAATCCAGGTATCACAATGGAAGATACACTTCATTTGGTGGAAGCACTTTCCCTAAAACAATTAGACTATTTACACATTTCAGTGATGGATTTTTGGGCAGGTTCAATGCGTGATAAAAATGATACGGCACCTAGGGCCCAACTAATTGCAACCAAAGTGGGTCATAGCCTTCCTGTTATTGGTGTCGGAAGTCTTCACACGCCAGAAGAAGTAGAAAGAGTTCTTACGGGCAACATTCCATTGGTAGCCATGGCCAGAGAACTTTTAATGGAACCGCATTGGTTGACCAAAGTAAAGAACAATGCAGTGGACCAAATTAGAACGGAACTGGATGTAAATACTCAAGATTTATTAAAGATACCCACTCCTCTTTGGAGCGCACTTATTTCAAGAACAGGTTGGTTGCCTGTGAAAAATAACCAACACTAATTATTTAATATTTAAAACAAAAGTCAAATGAAAAATTTTCAATTTAAAAATCCAACAAAAATACTATTTGGCAAAGGTCAAATAGAGAATCTATCAAAAGAGATTCCCGAAAACGCAAAAATATTGTTGCTATACGGAGGCGGAAGCATCAAAAAAAACGGAATCTACGATCAGGTTAAAAAAGCACTTTCGGCTTATGAAGTTGTGGAATTTGGAGGAATTCCTGCGAATCCAGAATATAGTATTTTATTAAAAGCCCTACAAGTTATAAAAGAGGATGGCATTAATTTCTTACTGGCCGTTGGTGGAGGATCCGTTATCGATGGTACAAAATTTTTATCGGCAGCAGCCCTTTACAAAGGCGATAGCCCTTGGGATTTATTAACCGCGAATAAACCTACTACCGAGGGAATGCCCTTTGGAACGGTTTTAACCTTGCCTGCAACAGGTTCTGAAATGAATTCTGGAGCGGTTATTACTAGAAAAGAAACTAAAGAGAAATTGGCCATGGGCGGACCAGGTCTCTTTCCGTTTTTTTCGATTCTTGATCCAGAAGTAGTGAAATCTATTCCCCAACGCCAGTTAGCCAATGGGATCACAGATGCCTACACACACGTTCTTGAGCAATATATGACCTATCCTACGGGTGCTTTGTTACAGGATCGCTTTGCAGAAAGTATTTTACAAACCTTGGTTGAAGTGGCACCAGCCATTTTAAAAGATCCATCAGATTACGCCGCTGCATCAAACTTTATGTGGAGCTGTACGATGGCGCTGAACGGACTAATCCAACAAGGAGTTCCCGGCGACTGGGCTGTACATATGATGGGACACGAATTAACGGCGCTTTACGGCATTGATCATGCAAGAACATTGGCTATTGTGGCTCCAAGCCATTACCGTTATAACTTTGATTCTAAAAAGGAAAAGCTCGCACAATATGCAGAACGTATCTGGAATGTTGTAGATGGAACAGTGGAGGAAAAAGCCAAGGCAGGAATTGAAAAAACTGAAGAATTTTTTCACTCTTTAGGAATCAAAACGAAACTTTCAGAATACACTGATGATTATTCAGAGACTGGAAGTATTGTCTCAAAACGTTTTACAGACCGTGGCTGGACCGGACTTGGAGAACACAAAACCCTTAGCCCTTCCGATGCGGAAAAAATAGTAGAAATGAGTTATTAACATTTTAACCTAGAAAAAATGAAAACAAGAACAATTGGAAAAAGCGACCTAAAAGTATTTCCCATAGGCCTAGGATCCATGGGAATGTCGGAATTTTATGGGAAAACGGATGAAAAACAAAGTATTAAAACCTTGCACAAAGCATTAGACATTGGGGTGAATTTTATTGATACCGCCGATGTTTATGGAATAGGGGATAATGAAGAATTATTACGGAAAGCCTATAGCGATCGCTGGAACGATCTGGTACTAGCGACAAAGTTTGGCTTTGTAAGGGACAAGAACAACCCAGAAGTAAGGCAACTTAATGGTTCTCCCGAGTATGTAAAAAGCGCTTGTGAAGCAAGTTTAAAACGATTGGGCCGCGAGGCAATCGATTTGTATTACCTACATCGTGTGGATCCTAATACGCCTATTGAGGAAACAGTTGGGGCAATGGCAGAACTGGTAAAAGAAGGAAAAGTTAGATATATCGGGCTTTCGGAAGTATCAGGCGATACGCTAAGACGTGCCCACAAAGTTCATCCTATTACTGCGGTACAAACCGAGTATTCCATCTGGTCACGTGATGTTGAGCAAACCACAATGTCCGTTATAGAAGAGTTGGGAATTTCATTAGTGCCCTACAGTCCTTTGGGTAGAGGTTTTCTATCAGGCACCATCAAGGACACTTCAGAATTATCCGAGAATGATTTCCGACATACAGTGCCTCGTTTCCAAAAAGAATTCTTTGAAAGCAACAAAACACTTTTAAGCCGAATTGAGCAGTTAGCTGACAAGAAGAACGTAACACCTGCACAATTGTCTTTAGCTTGGTTATTACACAAAGGAGAAAATATTATTCCTATTCCCGGTACCAAGCATGAGAAATACTTGATCGAAAACGCGAAAGCTGTTGACGTTGAACTTACCCAAGAAGAGATGCAGTATTTGGATGATACCTACAACACAGTGGCTGGAGAACGCTACAATGCTAATGGTATGAAATTTACAAATCTTTAATAAAAACTTTAAAAGTAGATAAAAATGAAAATATTAATTGTGTTAACCTCTCATGCATTATTGGGAAATACTGGTGAGAAAACCGGATTTTGGATAGAAGAATTTGCAACGCCTTATTATTATTTAGTAGATAATGGTGCCAGCGTTACTTTGGCCTCACCTGATGGAGGTCAGCCTCCTATCGATCCTACCAGTGACAAACCGGAAAATCAGACAGAATCAACCAAACGGTTTAAAAATGATGAAGCATTACAAGAAAAACTAAGCAAAACGCATAAACTTTCAGAAGTGTCTGAAAAGGATTATGATGCCGTATTCTATCCAGGTGGTCACGGGCCTTTATGGGATTTGGCAGAGAGTGAAGTTTCGGCAAGGTTGATAGAGCACTTTTATAATGCCGGTAAACCTGTTGCTTTTGTATGCCATGCTCCTGCAGCCTTGAAAAATGTAAAAAATGTTTCGGGTGAGCCACTCGTGAAAGGAAAAAAAGTAACTGGATTTACAAATTCAGAGGAAAAACTGGTTGGTCTTACCGATGTTGTCCCTTTTCTTGTTGAAGACATGTTGAAGGAAAAAGGAGGTATATATAGCAAATCAAAAGATTTTGAGGCATATGCTTTGGAAGATGGATTGCTTATTACAGGACAAAACCCAGCGTCATCGCAAAAAGTTGCCGAACTCTTATTAAAACAATTAGAGGCTAAAAAATAGGTTATTCTGGTCATTCTCTGATAGTATTATCAGCAGTTTCTTCCTTCCTCTTCAGTAAAAAGGAAGGAAGATGACCGAGGATAAACACTGATTAACAATTTAAAAAGAATATTGATTTATGATAAAAGTAGTGGCCAAGAATTTTGCTAAAGAAAATAAAATAGACAAAATTTTAGAACTGGCAAAGGAATTAGTGGAAAAAACAGTGAAAGAAGAAGGGTGTATTAAGTATGAAATGTATCAAAATACCAAAGAGCCAACGGAACTAATAATGTTAGAAGAATGGGAAACAGAAGAAGATTTAAACAATCACATGTCTTCTGAACATTTTAAAAGAATAGTTCCTCAAATGGCTGAGTATTTAAGAAAAAAAGGAGAAATTAATATATACAAAAAAGTCATTTAGACTTTTTATAGAATAAAAGTAAATAAATATTCCTAATGCTGCTGAAGGTAAATCATCGGAAGGATATGAAATTTTGTCGATGAGTATGCAAGATTTTTAAAAACCCCATTACCCAAGCCCATAAATGTGGCTTTGTAGTCATCGACGCTGGAAACTTAGAGATATAAAAATATAGCGTTAAAAATCTCTTCTTAATTTATACATATACAATGGTTTGACAATACCAAACTTTAAACTTTTTACTTAAACAAAATGGAAAAATTTATTTGGATTATAATGGCATTTATTGCTGGTACATTTCTTCCGATACAGTCCGGCATGAATAACAAACTGGCTAAGACTGGCGGTAGTCCCATCCATGCATCAATGATATCATTTGCTATCGGTCTTTTGGCATTAGTGATTTACATCCTCCTAACTTCTCAAGACATCTCATGGAGAGGTATAAGAGATGCGCCTATATATGCATGGTTGGGTGGATTATTGGGTGCTTTTTATGTCACGATCATTGTGCTTGCCTTTCCTAAAATCGGACCTGGATTAACTTTCGGATTAGTAGTTACTGGACAATTGTTAATATCCATGTTGATGGAGCACTTTCACATTATGGGAGCACAACATATACCAATCACTATAGGCAGAGTTACGGGTATGCTACTAATTATTGGGGGAGTAATAATTATGAAGAATTTTTGAAAAAATTTGAACTACCATTTCTGTGCTTGGCATTTATAGAACTATGGCGCATTTCAAAGGCCACAAAAAGTAATATATTCCTTAAATTTATTCCAATGAAAGATACTTCAGAAAGTACAATTGTTCAAAATATTGAAAATCAGAGATCTTTTTTCTCTACTCAGAAAACAAAAAAAAGCGGTTGTTACCACACCTATCTGGAGTGATTTGCTATTAAAATATGCGTCTTTTAAGTGTTTTAATTTAATAAGAAAAATTGTCTGAGTTACTGAAATACTAAAAAATATTTATAAATAATAACATGATCAAACTATCCAGAATTATAGCACCTCTCTTTTGTATCTTTTTATTTGCCAGTTGCGCTTCTAAAAAAACAGGAGACCTTTCTTATCTTAAAAGCTCTAAAGCTTTAGTGGAATCTTTTCCAAAACTAAATGTATACCAGCCCACAAAATCTAAAAACAACCCAGTTGTTATTTTCATTCACGGTGGTTATTGGGATCAAGGAAATAAAGATATTTACGGATTTCTGGGCCGCAATTTTGCTAAAAAAGATATTGTAACTGTTATCCCTAATTACACTTTAAGCCCTGATGGTAATTATGATACCATGGCAAAAGAGGTTGCCTCAGCTATTCAGTGGACTTATGATAATATTGAAAAATACGGTGGAAATTCCCATCAAATATTTTTAATGGGGCATTCAGCAGGCGGCCACTTGATTGCTCTGGTTGCTACAAATCCCAAATATTTAAAAAACAGTGACCTGATTAAAGGCGTCATCCTTAATGATGCGGCTGGATTGGATATCTATTCCGAATTAAAAGAAAATCCTCCAACCACATTTCATCATTATAATACTACCTGGACAGCGGATGAAAACAACTGGAAAGATGCTTCGCCTATTTATTTTTTATCAGAAAAAACACCACCGTTCTATATATATGTGGGCAGCAAAACCTTTTCCTCCATAATTTCTCAAAATAAAGACTTTGTCAAAAAATTGAATAAATATCAACCCACTGTAAAGATAAATTTTCTCCCCAAAAAACATATACCGATGATGAGCCAATACTTATTTCCGTGGAACAAGCATTACAAAGAGATTATTGAATTTATAGACCTTCATAAATAAGGGAAAGTGTAAAATGATCAAAAACCATTTCGATAAGCAATTTGAACTCAGATATTTTGAAATGAATGAATTTGGTGTGGCATCATAAAAACCGATCATAGAATTAATTGTCTTAAAATAAACAGTTGTAATATGTTTTATCTGTAGATTATTATCAACAAAAAAGTCGGAAGATGTTCTTCCGACCCTGATTAATAAATTACATTTATTATAATTTCTAAATACTATTTTTTACAGTAAGCGCTGATCCAGAGTAGAAGATTTGTTTCTACTTTGTACATGTAATTATTGCCACTTTATGCCTTATCCTATAAATTATAAAATTCCGGATCAAAGGCTTCATCTAAGTTTTTAGGCTCTGCTCTCTTTTTATGGTTTAGCTCATGTCTTAGTTTAGAAGCCGTTTGGTAAGCCCGTAATCTTGTACGTTGCAAATTACCAATTGGTTTATGCTCTTCCGTTGTATGAAATGGCGTAAATGAGAGGTTTTCCATAATAAGAAAATTTCCGTCTTCAGGCACCTCCTGTTGCGGAATATAAAGTTTAGCAACCGTTACAAACGGCGAATCTTCTTCTTTCCACTCCTCAGTAAGTTCTTCAACTGGCATTTTTTCCAGGTCGTTACAAAGTTGAATCTGGATATCGAATTCAAAATCGTGCTTTGTAATTTCACCAATAATAGCCGGTCTGAAGGCTTGATCGATTTTCTGTGGATCAACCTCTGGTGTTATAATTTTACTTAAAAAATCAGCATTAGGATGTGCCCGCACTTTGGCAATATAATCTCCATGTCTTACCGCGCCCATACTCCAAAAATCATACAGAAAAGGGTTTTTTGGTTTAATATCCTGAAAGCCCAGAATTGCTTTCAATTCCTTTAAACTTTCTCTGCCGGGAAATGCTTTTCCCATTTCCGTTGCCCACATATAAGCGAATTCAGCTTTTCCAAAAACACCTTTTTCAAAATAATCATTCATCTTAAGAAAAAGTTTGCCGATGAAAGTATAATCTTCTGCCGAATTACAAAAAAACACAGGATGGTTAATAAAATTGTAATCCATATTTGGTGCATCCTTTTCATCATCGGTCATTTTTTGACCCGGAACATCAAAAATTTTAATGGCTAATCCCTGTGCAAAACCTAATTTTTTATCAATCATTACTCGCGAGGAACCATTGGAAAAACGGATTGCCGCTTCATATTTTTTGGGCGTCGCATAAAATCCCTGGGCATATTCCTTTGGTAAGTTATCAAGCACCGTAAATTCCGCCTTTAAAGCAGAATAGCCTTTCGCATGAGCATCGCGGGTGTTGTAAGTTAACTTATTTTTCTCTTTAGATTCATGAACATAGGCGGCGATATCAGCGGTGATTTCGTCAACTTGCTTATCAAATTCTGCAGGAATGTCTTCTACTACAGAAGCATATTTAATAAATTCTCTTTTCATCTTTAATTTTTTATTTTAATTCAGAAATCCATTTTAGAGCCGTGAGACTTGGTAAAAAGCAATAGTCACCACCTTTCATAATATTATAAGTTTGCAAACCGTGGTATCGATCAACCATCGGATCAGATGGTTTTGTAAACAATCCGTCTTCTTGAACACCGATCATGGGATCTTTTTCGTCGCCAAGGCTGATGAAGTTCGCGTCATTCGCCCACTGTTTCAAAAGAAATTCTAGAGTACCCATTGCATCGGCACTGATTCCCATAAAAAACTGGCCACGTTCTTTACCATCATTTTTCGTAATTTCTGGTGGTACAATATCACCAAACGAAACACTCTTTCTGATGATACGGTGTAAACGAATGTCTTGAAGCACTGAATTTCTGGCATCGCGTGGATTCATACGGCGCATATGAGAGCTAAACGGACACTTTTTACCGTACTCATCATTTTTAAAACTGAAATCATTATTTTTTTCTGGATCTTCACCAATATCCGGGTTGTCCTCCTCCGGACTTAATGGAAGTGGTGCACCGCTTTTCCAGCGACCAACCATTTTTGCCGCAAGTAATTCTCCTTCTTCGGGCGAATTTGTATTTTCTTTAATGAATTGGTTAAATTCTGCAACCTGACTTTGATATTTTCTAAAAATCAAAAAAGAACCGTTTTTGCCCAAAGCATCAGGTTGTGGATAAGGTTTTACAGTGCCGGCTTCCCCAGGATAACCTAAAACAAATTCTCCTGCCTTAATGGGTTTGTCATACTGCGGATATCCATCGATACCACTCCCCTCTATTTCTGGGTTACTGATGCCATCCCGAAAACCAAAAACGTTTTTAACTTCTTCTGTAGCTCCAAAATCCTGACTGAAAATAGTTTCAATACCTTTATTTTCTTGTACTTCTTTTGTCAGTTCTGCCAATTTTTTCTTCCAGGATTCTTCATCATTAGAAAGAACGGCTGCCGCAACATGAATAGCCAACAAAGAAGATGGTGTGCCCTGGCTTACGCAAAAGCCTATTGAAGCAGGAGCAACATACACCTATCGTTTTCCGATTATCCAACACGGAACGCATTGGTATCATTCCCATTCAGGTTTGCAGGAGCAGATTGGAATGTATGGCAGTTTTGTGATGAAAAAGCGTGATGACGATAAAACCTTTAGAAAAGGAATTGATGATTTACCTACCGTACCCATCATTTTAAGCGAATGGACAAACCTAAATCCCGATAACATTAACCGTATGTTGCACAACGCCAATGATTGGGCAGCGATAAAAAAGAACGCTACACAGTCCTATGCGGAAGCCATCAGAGAGGGAAATTTCAAAACCAAATTGACCAACGAATGGAAACGTATGTTGGCAATGGACGTAAGCGATGTGTATTATGACAAAATATTAATCAACGGAAATCATACTACCGATTTAAAAACAGTTGATGGCAAAACACTAAAAGCAGGAGATAAAGTAAGATTAAGAGTATCAAACGGCGGAGCATCATCCTATTTTTGGTTACGATATGCAGGCGGTAAAATTACAGTAGTAGCCAATGATGGTAATGATGTAGAGCCAGTAGAGGTAGATAGATTAATCATTGCGGTTTCCGAAACTTATGATATTGTGGTAACAATTCCTGACGATGGAGTTGCCTACGAGTTTTTAGCCACAACCGAAGACAGAACACAATCGGCAAGCTATTTTGTAGGCAATGGTATCAAACAGTTAATATTGCCACTCCCAAGATTGAAATATTTTGAGGGGATGAAGATGATGAACGATATGATGAAGATGAATGGAGATTTGGACGATATGGGTATGAAAATGAGCCTGAACCAAATGGATATGAATGTGGTAATGTATCCCGAAATTACTGGAGAGGCTAAACCTAAAGAAGACCATAGCCAACACAATATGAATATGGATAATGAACCCAACCGTTACAATGCAAATGCTTTGGGAGAAATAAAAACGCTGAATTATGCAATGTTACAATCTCCTTACAATACGGAACTCCCTAAAGATGCTCCGGTCAAAGAATTGAAGTTTACCCTTACAGGAAATATGAACCGATATGTATGGAGTATGGATAATAAAATACTTTCTGAAACCGATAAAATACCTGTAAAAAAAGGAGAAATTTTACGCATCACCATTTACAATAATTCGATGATGCGCCACCCGATGCACCTGCACGGTTTTGATTTCAGGGTAATCAACGGTAAAGGCGAAAAATCACCACTTAAAAATGTTTTGGATATAATGCCAATGGAAACAGATACCATCGAATTTTTAGCAAATGAAGAGGGAGATTGGTTTTTCCATTGTCATATACTTTACCATATGATGTCGGGGATGAACAGGGTATTTGCTGTTGACGATTATCAAAATCCGTATTTGCCCAATAAAAAGCAAGCCTACAATAAATTACAGCGAGAAAGCAATATGCCGCACTTTATGGCACAGAATGATTTTGCAACCAATGGTAACGATGGCGAAGCAATGTTTCAAAATGCAAGATGGTCTTTGGGTACAGAATGGCGTTTAGGCTACAACGATATGCACGGCTATGAAGTAGAAACACATTTAGGAAGATACATCGGAAAAATGCAGTGGCTTATGCCCTTTATAGGTTTTGACTGGCGTTACCGTAAAATGGGAATGGACGAACACGAAACCAATTTATTCGGACAAAAGAATGAAAAAGACACACGAAGAGCCTTTAGCTTAGGGTTTATGTACACCTTGCCAATGCTCGTTAATTTTCAGGCAGAAGTTTATCACGATGGAATTGTACGATTGTCGTTGATGCGTGAGGATATTCCGATTTCAAAAAGATTGAGAGCGGGCTTTATGGTCAATACTGATATGGAATATATGGGAGAGCTTAAGTATATTATCAATAAAAACATTGGTATTCGTACTCACTACGATAGCGATATGGGTTTTGGTGTAGGGCTTGCGTTGACTTATTAGACCTTATAAACTAACCCCTCCGAAATTTCAGAGGGGTTTTATTTTCACTTGTTTAAAATTTGAAGCATCCTACCGATTTCAATATCCATTCTCGAAAAGGCAAACCATTTTTTGCCCAGGTCTTTCAGTGATGCTCCGATATGGTACAGTTCCGTACTGTCAATAATCAAAAATCGGTCGTGTGCATCGGAGAAAATCTCTACTTCGATAGACGGATATTGACTATTGTAGCGTTGCAGGTCTAACCGTAACTGATTGCTGATGCTTTTTGTGTAGATAGTAGCGGTTACATTGGTATTGCGTTTTCCCAATAAGGTCAGCACCGTATCGTCCACATAATTATCAAGCAGGGTAATGGAGCTTTTGGCACTTCGGATAATATCGGAAACAAAGGTATAGGCATCAAATACCTGCCCATTGTAGAAAATACCTTTTTCGGCGTGGAGCTTGTCGCTTTCAAGAGCCTTAAATATTTCCTCAAATTTTTGGTCGGCTTGTAATTGTTTCAGTTCTATATTGTCCAAACGATGGAACAGCGAAGCATTGCTGATGAGCATTTTTCGCATTTCTACAAAGGCTTCCATAATTTCAACACTGACTTTAACCGCTATATCTGAGCGGAGTATGGCAGAAGCCATTGCGACCCCTTGTTCAGTAAAAACATAGGGCAAATACCGTCTTCCACCGTAGCTTAAACTTGAGGTTCCAATTTGGAACCTCAAGTTTTCAACTTCCTCTTCGGTCAGTTGAAAGCAAAAAGAAACGGGAAACCTTTCAATATTTCTTTTTACGGCTTTGTTGAGGTTTTTTGTTTCCACTTGATATAAGGAAGCGAGGTCGCTATCCAGCATCACTTGCCTTCCACGTATGGAATAAATCAGATTTCTGATTTCCTTTGTGCTAATGGTAGGCTTATTTTCCATTACTTTTTGTAGCTTTTATTTTTGGCAAACTCAAAAGAGGTTTTGCAATCCTCATTCAACACGATATAAGCATCGAATTTCTTTCCGGCTTTGCTTTTCATTCCTTTGATAAGTGAAGTTTTCTTTTTATTGACAAGGTTTTCAATATCGGCTAAGCCGATTTGTACGCCACACACATTGCGGAACTGTACCCAATTACAAACTTCATCAGGACACTTCACTATTTTATCACGGATAATGAGTTGCTGGCTTTTGCATTTCGGGCAAACCAATTTAGGCAGGTTGTTTTGGGCAATGGAAGCTTGTAACAATTCATTGGTAATAGATGAGGCGTAAGTTTCCATTTCTTTTTGAAATGCCTCTGCATCTGTTTCGTTATTTTCGATTTTTTGCAAAGCCAATTCCCATTCGGCGGTCATTGCCACATCCGCAATTTTACGGTCTTTGACCAATTCGTACACCTGCAATCCTTTTTCGGTAGGGATTAAGGATTTCTTTTCCCGTTGGATATAATTGCGGGTAAACAAGGTTTCAATTATTGCGGCTCTTGTAGCCGGAGTGCCAATACCGATATTTTGCAAGGCTTTCCGTTCGTCTTCATTTTCGATTTCCTTTCCTGCACTTTCCATAGCCGACAAAAGCCCTGCTTCGGTATATAATACAGGCGGTTTCGTTTTCTTTTCCAAAACGGAGGCTTCTTTTATTTTAAGTTCATCGCCTTTTTTTATTTCGGGCAAATCCTGTACAGGTTCGGTATCATCATCGGAGAAACTGCCTTTGATGGAACGCCAGCCTGCTTCGATAACCTTACAACCCTTTACTGTAAAATCATAATGCAACGCTTGTAAACCTACATCGGTTATCTCTTTGATGCAGGCTTGTGAAAGGGCTTCGAGCAATCGAAAGGCAATCATATCATAAACGGAGTTTTCCTTTGCGTTCAGGGCTGATGGGATTTTATCAGTAATCAATAATCCGTGGTGGTCGGTAACACGCAAATCGTTTACAATACGTTTATTGAACCGTCCCCATTTCAATTTCCCTACGGCTTGCTTGCAGGTTTCGCTGTCCTGCAAAGCCCTTACGAGGTTGGGGATTTCTGCCCACATATCTTCAGGAATGTACTTGCTTCCGGTGCGTGGGTATGTGATAAACTTCCTTTCATAAAGGCTTTGGGCAATATTGAGCGTTTCTTCCGCAGAAAGGTTCAGCTTTTTGTTGGCTTCTTTTTGCAAGCCAGTAAGGTCGAACAATAGAGGCGGTTGCTCTGTAATACTTTTGGTTTCCACCGATGTAACCGTTGCCGTTTTACTTCGCTGAATGGATTTCAGCGTATCATCGGCAAGTTTTTGGTCTTCCCATTTGGTTTTGGAAATGCTTTTAAAATCTATCAG
This sequence comes from Myroides marinus, assembly GCF_900109075.1. GTDB lineage: Bacteria > Bacteroidota > Bacteroidia > Flavobacteriales > Flavobacteriaceae > Flavobacterium > Flavobacterium marinum_A. The sequence goes on from NZ_FNYS01000006.1 coordinate 144,252, forward strand.
TTCTTTGTTGTGCGATAACTGTATCTGCCAGTATTTCTTTACCGAGAAATTTTTATTTTCCAAATAGCGTTTGCATATCAAAACCAGTGTAGGCGTTTGCACTCTTCCGAGCGAATAAATGCCATTTCCTGCGGCTATGCTCAACGCCTGTGTAGCATTGATGCCCACGAGCCAATCGGCACGGCTTCTTCCTTGTGCCGCCTGATACAATCCATCAAATTCTTTTCCGTCTTTGAGGTTATCAAACCCCTGCTTAATGGCTTTTTCGGTAAGCGAACTAATCCAAAGCCGCTCAAAGGGCTTGTTGCATTTCAGGTATTCATAAATGTACCTGAAAATGAGTTCGCCTTCACGTCCTGCATCGGTGGCTACAATGATGCTGTTACTACGGTTAAAAAGCTGTTCGATGACTTTCAGTTGCTTTAATGCACCCGTATCCGCTGTATAACCTTTGTCTTTTTTGATCTTTCGGACGGTCAGCAAAAACGGGTTTGGGAGTATTGGCAAAGCTGCTTTGTCAAATCCCGAAATCCCGTAATCTTCGGGCATTCCCAATCCTATTAAATGACCGAATGCCCACGTAACAAAATAGCCGTTACCTGTCAGGTAGCCGTCCTTTTTATCGGATGCTCCCACAAGTCCGGCTATTTCCCTTGCTACGCTTGGTTTTTCTGCGATTATTGTTTTCATACTTTACTACATTTTTCTGCCTTTGGACTTTGCAGGAGCTTTGGGTTTTTCCTGTTGTTCCTGCTGTTGTTTGTTTTTAGGGCTTTGCTGTCCCGACTTCAAAGGCTCGTTGATGTTTTTGGTCGCTTCGTTGGTTTTGCCCTCCGAATTGACGGCAGTTTGCGTTTTGTGGGCTTCGGCAGGTTTTGCCTGTGCCTTAACCTGGCTTGGAAATTGGAAGTTTGTTTTTCCCGTTTCCGCATTGAAAGTGATATAGCCCTGATAAGGTTGCCCTTTCTTATCCCTCAATCCATCAATGTAGATGGTTTGACCGTTTTTGAAATCCTTATGTTGCTCGTCGGTCAGTTCCTTGCCACGGAATGTTTTTGGAGCTTCCTGCGGTTGGTTTTGCTGATTACTTTGCCCGTTGTTTTGAGTTTGCCCGTTGCTTTGGCTTTGCCTGTTGGAATTATTGCGGTCAAAAAGGAACTCCACATAACGTTTGTCTGCATTGAATTGTACCGTTGCCGAAAATTCAGTTCCTTTTGTGGAAATCATACCATCTAACTTTAGCGGTTTGCCCTCCATTAAGGTTTGCTTTTGAGCATCGTCCAATTTTACACCCTTAATTTCATCGGGAATTTTTATAAAGTCCGTCCGCAATGCAATTACATCGTTCGTCAGCCTGTCTATACTGATAATGGATGGCATTAGCTCGCCTGTTTTGGTATTTTTCAAATCAACCACACGACCCATATTACCCGTTTCGAGCAGGTTTTTCTTGTCTTCATCCGTAAATTTGTGTCCGAAAAATTCAGAGTGGAGATTAGGTTCTTTTTTGATGCCGTGTATTCCTACTACAACTTTTCCATCTTCGGCTTGCTGTAAAGACAAACGGGCATCCGTGCGGAGGATAGTACCGCCGAGGTTAACGCCTATCGGTAAGAGTTCATTGGTTTTATAGCCTTTCAATAAAGGTTCAAGGAGGTTCCTTTTTTCAAGGTATTCCTTACTTAATCCGAGATTGTTCATTGTATCCCAATCAATCTGCTCCGGCTTATAGCGGTATTCGCTTTTTTCAGGTGTTGTTTGTGTTGTTGCCATATCTTTTTGATTTTCTTGTTTCTGTTCGATTTTTACTTCGTGTTCTTTCATTACTTTTTCGCCTTCGGGAGTAGGCTTATCTACCTGCTTTTGCATTTCCTGTGCTTTTTCAACTGCGATAGGTGCAGGCACTTTGAAGAATGAAAAATTGGTTGGGTTCTTCAATTGGCTGAAAAAATTGGAGAAGAAGTTGGAAAAGAAATCGCCGCTTTTATCCACACGCATAAACTGGTTTTGGTTTTTCTTCGTGGGGTCAACGGTTTCCATTTTCCCGTTCTCGTCTATGCTCTTTACGGCTTGGATTTTCATTTTTTCTTTATCCAGCACCAATAAGATGTCCGATAGTTGTTCGGGCATTTCCTGTTTGTTTGTGGTTTCTTCGCTCATAGTCTGAAAAATTTAAAGTTCGATGCCTAAAGTAAAACAAGCGGTTACTGCATTGCATCAAGTGGCACTCAATGGCAGTCTTTGTCTTTCATTGTCTTTCATTGGCGTTCATTTTGAGGGAGGGTTAAAGCTCTCTCTTATGAACTGATGTACATCAGATAGCTTGTAATACAATTTTCCACTTATCGTATAATAAGGTAGTTTGCCAATGGAGCGATACCGTTGCAGAGAGCGGTTGCTTATTTTCAGCATTTGGAGCAAATCCTGATTATCGAGCAGTTCCTCGCCATCTATGCTGTTGCGTTTCTTTTGCAACTCGTCTATATTATCGCCCAGCATATCAAGGCGACCCATCAAGCGTTCCATCCACGCCAAAAATTCCATTCTGTCAATATTCATAGGGATATACTTTTAAGGGTTCATACCTATTTTTTATCTGTCTTTAACTTTCTGCCTTTTTCGATATAGCTTTTGCTTTTTGCCATAAGCTCCTGTACAAATTCATCACTGCTCTGTATAGCATTTGCATTGAGCATATCTTTGATAGCCCCAATGGTGTAGAAATACTGACCGTAGATTTTTGAATAAGCAATCTCGCCTTTGGTTCGCATACGCCATAAGGTCTTTTCGCTGATGTGCAGGTATTGACATACCTCGTGGTTATTGAGCCACAGGTCATCATAACTTTTATCTTCCTGTCTTTTCAGATAGTCGGCAATGGCATTGATACGGCTGTTGAGCTGTTGCCACGCTTCTTCTTCAATGGTTATTATTTTCATTGCACAGCTTTTTAAAGTTCACTATGCAAAATTGTGAAAGGTGGCAGTGTTTGTCTGCCAAGCCTTGCCAATTGGTTTGGCGGTTTTTTGAAAATTTTTACAATTAGGAAAAACCCTTGTTTAATAAGGGTTTTAGGGGATTTTGGATATTTTGTAGTGAAGTTTTGAGAGCATTTGCCAATTGGCAGATATGGGCAAAGAAAAAGCAGTACATTTTGTGTACTGCTTTTAAATTATTGCTTTGAAGTCGCTAAAGGTCTTTATCCATATATTCTTCGAGGGATATTTTGAGCTGGTCTAAAAATGCCGTTCGGGAACCTGCCCTTGTTTTCATACGGTGGAAAGAATGATGCAGGTCACCAAGTGGGATATGGAAAAGTATCTGAAACATAAGGCTTATTTTTCGGATACCGATTTTACCGTGAGAAATTACACCTGAAGCGTGAAGTGCATACACTAATTCAATGAGAGCATTTTTGCTGTCTGTCCAAAATATATCTTTGGAGCTTTCCTGCTTTTGCAAAATCATATCAGGACCTTCATCAGGATTGATTTTTGTAAGCAAGTATGAATAGAGCAATTCATTAGCGATAATCCTTGCAATTTTGTAATCGAAAAAAGTCGAGAATGCCGGATCTATTTCAAACACAATACTGTTAAGCCCATCCTGGTAGTTTATATTTCCACGTTTGAAATAAGTATCATCACGGTCTGTTCGTCCCGAGCGGTAATACCTGTAAAAATCGGAATTACAAATATGCTCAATATACTCCCGTTTCAGGTTTGCAAACTGTGTGGAAAAGTAACTGTAATACATTTTTCCATTGCTTACTGGGCAAGTTGTTTCTATTCTATAAACTTTATTATAAAAAATGAGCTTACCGAGTATTTGTGGCTTTATGGTATGGAAGAAATGTATCTCTTCCGCATCGTTTTTAAATCCTTCTTCAATAATGTATTTCTTGACCGAAAATAAAAGGTCTTGGAGATACAAAGTCATTTCATAAGCCTCATCAATCAACCTTTTGCTTTGTGCTGAAATCTTATTCTCCTTGTTGTGTATCTCTAAAAGGATGTTTTGCAGAAAGTATTTCATAGCTTGTAATTTTATAAGGATTAACAGTGCCTCTAGGCTGGTTTTCCCTAATTAAATAACAAACATTAGTATAATAAATGACAATCTTTCCCAACTTGGGGGCAACAGGGGAAAGGTTTTTTTGATTTGCCTATTAATAATTTAAGTTTTATACTGCTAAATAGAAAAATAAGTAGGCATTGTATAAGTATAAAATAGTATAAAAATATAAGCATCCCTTAACCTATTTTTTGTATTTTTGTAATGATTTACAAGGAAAAAAATAGAAAATTAATGCAAATAGTACCATTACTAAATCGTTACCTGATACGATTTCCTACCTCGTAAACTACTCTTTATTAGCCACATTGGACTTTATTAACTTTTTTATTCAAAAATTATAAGTATGACATTAAGTAGTAGTCGTGTTTTGGGGTGGAGTATTGGTATAACATTCTTATTTTTAATTTTCTTTGCACCAGCCTTTTGTCCTTTGATATTGGGTTCTTTAATGGTTTATTATACAGTTCATTACGCTTTGTTTTTGAGAAATATAAGTAAATATGGGAAAGAAGATACAGGTAAAATAGTATCATACCAAAAAGGCAATAAAGGTTACAAAGTTCCTCTAATTGAATTTGAGATAAATGGAACCGTAATAGTGAAAACACCTTATTTTTATGCATCTACAGATTTGAGTAAATTAATGACATATAGCGATGATATAAATAAATCAATAGGAATAATATACGATCCTAAAGATTTTGAAAAGTTTGTTATTAAAAGTGAGAGTGGATTTAATAATTTAGTTTTATTCCTTTTTGGAATGGTAGGTTTGCTTTTCATTGTTATAGGTTTAGCTCAACTTTTAAATTTTATAAATATTGATGGATTGTAGTAATTATTGATCTATCAGACAACAATATAAATAGGGAGAGTAGATTAAACAATCTACTCTCCCTATGTTTTTACTCACTTATATTAACTGTATTAGTAATCTTACCAATTCCTTGTATTTCCAGTTCTACTATATCACCATGTTGTAGTTTTTTGCCTAATTCGATACCACATCCAGTTCCTACCGTTCCTGAGCTCCATACTTCACCAGCGTGAATTGTTCTACCTTTACTGATGCTAACGAGGATCTCCTCAAAGGATTGAGAGTACTCATTAGTATTTCCTTCAGACCAAAGTTGTTTATTTACATAAGCCTTCATCACACAATTATTGATATCAATTTCATCTTTTGTTACAATACAAGGTCCTAAGGTAACAGATTGATCAAAGTCTTTAGCGTTGTCAGCCCAACCTTTTCCACTGAGTACATTCTTGATTTGAAGATCGCGCAACGTCCAATCGTTAAAGATTGTATACCCGAATATGTGATCAGCAGCGTCTTCAATAGAAATGTCTTTTCCAGTTTTGCCAATAACACAGCCCAGCTCTAATTCGTAATCTAACTCTTTAGCCCCTTTAGGAGTATTAATAGTTTCACCTGTATGTGAAATATAAGTGTGATCTCTTAGTTCGTATAACGCATCCTTACTGTTCTTAATTCTATAGATCATTTTGTTTAACTGCTCACTTAATAAACTTACATCTTGAGCTGTTTGTTGACCGATGATGTCTATGATATTTTTAGTAGCAGAAGCAAGATGATTATCTGGATTCATAAACATTGTACCCAATATTCTTTTAGGTTGTATAGGAGCTAATAGTTGCACACTATGTAGCGGAATACTTTGGTAAGCATCTTCATTAGACAATATATCTTTTACCTTGTCTAATCCATCCTGACCAGATTCTATTAAAGACTGCATAGAGCTAAATATCACTTCGTGTGGAGCAATAGACCTTAAGTCTAAAATAGATTCATTAGATGTCGTTATTACACCTAAACGAGCTTCTTTATTATGTTGATAGGTTACAAATTTCATAGTTATAGATTTAAAAATTCAAGAGATTCATTCCAAGCGCTATAAGGATCCCATGCAGGGATAGTATGATTGTATTTCTGGTCATAAAAGGCTCTGATTTCAGTTAAAGAAGCAGGTATATCATTCCATGGTGGGATAAACTGACCTTCTTCTTTGCTTTTTACAACGGCTAAGATGCTCATATAAATACGCTCTGGTTGTATCCAATGCAAGTATTTCGAAATGTCTATTTTCTTAGTGATTTCCTCTGCAGTAATTCCCTTTGTATAGTGCTTGTCTACTTGTTCTAATACGAAAGTTAAATATTGTTTTTGCTCCTCCACAAAGTCAACACCACAAAGACTACCATGCCCAGGAACAACAATCTTAGGCTTAAGATCATGTATGATGTAGTCTAATACCTTTACCCAATTATTGATACCTTGTTCACTATAAGCGGTACAACCATTAAATACAACATCCCCTGCAAACAAGATTCTTTCTTTCTCTAACCATAGCAATACATCGCTGTTAGAATGAGAAGGGGCTACGTCTATTAACTGTACTTCTGTAGTATCTAAGTGGATAGTAGTGTTGCTCGATATTTCTATATCTGGGGTAATCCACTCAACACCTGTTAGATCAAAACCTTCAAACTCTTTAGCAAAGAAGCGTTCTCCTGCTGATGATTCTAAAGAGTCCTTTCCTCTTTTGATAATAGTATGATACCACTGTATATTTTCAGTAAGGCGTTCTTGAGCTGCATTCTTATGCATGATGATACAAGAATCTTTAAACACTTTATTTCCCCAAGTATGATCACTGTTGTAGTGTGAATTAACTACGTATTGAGGTAGTTCTTGACTACTTACTTGAGTGTAGATATCTTTTAATTCTTGAGCGTGAAATAGATCAAAAAAGGTATCATATACTAACCCTTTTCCTCGATTGATAAATGCTGCATTAGCCCAGCTAATTCCTCTATATGGAGATATAGCAGCAAATATATTATGATCAATCTCTATTACTTTTAAACGATTGGATGTGATTACTCTTTGTTTGTTCATGGCATTTAATTTATTGATTACTAATGCAAATTTAAAGTATAGTCATTTTTTAGTAGTAAACAAATCAGTAGAATAGATGTGCAATTATTAAGATTTTATATCTTTGAAGTAAAGACTTGTTATGGAAGTAAAACAACACACTATTAGTTCTATTGTTCAGGATAGAGGATTAGATCTAAAGCAAGCGATCTATATATCTAAGAATGCTAAAGAGATAGAAGATTACTTTGCGAAGTACCCTCATGTTATCAATGCTTTTGTGATAGGGCTTTGTATTGGTGGTAATGCTAAGATAAAAGTTGATTTGACAGAGCACACGATTCAGAGAGGAAGTTTGATTAGTCTGGTACCTAATTCTATTGTTTACCCTATAGAGGTTTCTGACGATATTGAGATTTATTCTTTGATGTTTTCTTTTGACTTTATCACTACCTCTGTTTCTCTTTTTAAGATAGAGTTATTAGAAACGCTGAGACAACAATATGTTATTGAGTTAGATGACATACAGTTGGAGTTGTTATATGAACTTTACCAAGTGACAAGTAAGTATAATTACTTAGAAAACCCAATTCCTGAAGTACAGACCCATCTGTTTAGTGCATTGCTTTTAGAGATTCAAGGAGTTTATATAAATGCGAATATGAACGTGAAGGCTGAGTCACGTTATGAGTACCTAACTAGAAACTTCTTTGCTTTGTTGTACAAGCATTTTAAATCAGAGCGTTCACTCCAATTCTATGCAGATCAATTATGCGTAACACCTCAGCATCTATCCACTGTGATTAGAGCAGTAACTAAACACACTCTCTCTTATTGGATGAATGAGATGGTCATCTTGTATAGTAAGTCTCTGTTAAAAACAACAAGCTTAACAAGTAAAGAAATAGCTGCTGAATTAAACTTTGCAGAACCTACTTTATTTAGTCGTTTTTTTAAGAAGAATACAGGAATGACACCTAATGAATATCGTAAGGGGTAGTGTTTATTCTATAGATACAGAAATGTAGAATTTCCCCGATTGTAGGGAGGAGTAAGTTTGTTTGAAACAGTACCTTTAGGAGTATAAAACTTATTCAATATATGATGAAAACCATTGCAGAATCTATTCAAGTAATTATAGAAAAACAAAATGAATTAGGCTATTATATGCCTAAGATTATTAACCAACCTGCTACTGATATACAGATTAAAGAAACTGAAGACAAGCTTGGGTTAAAGTTTAATGAAGAATTGCGTGAACTCTACGCAATAGCTAATGGAGTAGCTAATGATAATATAACGTTTTCAGGACTTATAGGTTTGATACCTATTCATGTTTTCATGAGTCTTGACGATGCTATTGTTTATTATAACATAGGGATTGATGATACTGACTATTTTGAAAATTGGGAGAATAAATTTACTCCACAGAAAAGGTTATTCCCATTTTTAGAAGATGGAGCAGGGAATTGCTATTGGGTAGATTTAAACCCTGGTACTGCAAATGAGAACCAAATCTATTGGACCAATACCTTTGGAGAAGCACCAAACTATTTATACGAATCATTGACTAATTTCTTAAGTACTATAGCTGAAGGATACGAAACAGGAGTGTTTATGTTAGATGAAGAGAATTATTTAGATATGGATTACGATAGATTTGATGCAATATCTGCTAAAAATAATCCTTACTTAGATTATTGGAAATAATTGAAGTAAAATCGTTGATATAGAGTAGGGGACTTACAAGTATAAAGTAAACATTCTTTTATCTTATTGTCCCCTAATTTGTTTTTCGATCGTTAAGTAGTAAAATACTTAATATAGATGAAAACAATTTTACACATCACATCAAGTGCCAGAGCAGAAGAGTCTTATAGCACTAACTTAGGGAAAGAGATTATTAACCTTTTAAAGGTAGCATATCCTTTAGTGGTGATAGATACTTGGGATTTAGTTCAAACTCCTCCGCCATTATATACAAGTGAGATGATTCAAAGCTTCTATATTTCTCCTGCTCAACCAGGGTATAGTGAAATAAATGAGCTAAAGTATGCAAATGAATTACTTACCCGTTTGAATAGTGCTGATATTATAATAATTAGCACACCTACCTATAACTTTACAGTATCTGCTCATTTAAAAGCTTGGATTGACCAATTAGTGCGCGTAGGGGTGACTTATACCTATAATGAAACAGGTAATAGAGTAGGGCTTATTTCTAACAAAAAGGTGTATTTAGCAATTGCCTCTGGAGGTCTACAACCTAAAGGGAATCTTGTAAAAGATTATCTGGCAGATTATATAAAAGATGTGTTTAAAACTTATGTAGGAATAACAGATATTGACACATATCGCATAGAGGGAACAGCCTTTCCTAATTTTTTACCAAACTATAGAGAAGATTTAAAAGACTTTTAATAAAGGTTTTATCAACAACTAAGCTTTAGATATTTCTAAAGCTTAGTTGCTATTTACTTGATAACTCAGTTATTCTTTTGTTTAAAAGATATTTCTCAGTAGTTGACTGAGTAAGTGCTAATGCTTCTTTATAGAAGTGTATAGCTCTATCTTTATCAATAGGAGTATATAAGTAACCCAATAACCCAAAGTAATAGCTGCTATTAATTAAAGCGAGCTTTTCAGCCTCGATTATACCCTTTTTTTCACCATAAACTTTAGCAAAGGCGAAAGTACGATTTAATGCTATAATAGGGGAGTATTCTACCAGAAGTAACTGGTTGTACAAATCTAAGATGTGGTTCCATTTATCATTCTTATTTACTGTTGTATGCCAGTATGCGATAGCTGCTTCTAAGTGATACTTAGAGGTCTCTTGCTGATTAGTTGCTTTTACTAAGTAGTAATTACCTCTATCAATAAGTTCTGTATTCCAATACTCAGTATGTTGCTGTTCAAATAAAACAAGCTCTCCATGCATGTCAATTCTCGCATCTAATCGCGAACTTTGATAACACATTAATGCCAATAGAGCATTAACTTCAGGAGTATCTGTTGTTTTGTTATCTGTAAGAATAATAGCTAATCTAATTGCTTCATAACATAACTCTTTTCGGATAACTTGGTTATTACTTTTAGAGAAGTATCCCTCGTTAAATAGTAGGTATAGGGTTTTCAGTACAATAGGTAACCTATGTGTAATTTGAGAAATAGAAAGTTCTTTTATCTCAAAGTTACTCTCCCTCAAAGAATTTCTCGCTCTAAAAAGCTTCTTTTTTATTGTCTCTTTATTAGCTAATAATGCATTGGATATTTCTTCTACACTAAACCCACATAAGATTTGCAGCGCCAGACATACTTGTGACTCTATAGGTATAATCGGATCAGAGATAGCAAAGATCATCCCTAGTTGACTATCTGAAATGAGAGATTGATCTAATTCTATAGGCAGATTAACTTCATTGATATCGGGTGTTATAGCACCTTTTACTTTTTGGTCAAAGATGTTTTGATGCTTAAAATAATCTTTTGTTTTATTCTTCGCTACAGTATATAACCATCCTTCAGGGTTTTCAGGTACCCCGTTTAAAGCCCATACCTCTGATGCTTTTAAGAAAGTATCACTGACAATGTCTTCTGCAATTTCGATATGCTCTAAACCAAAATGACGGCATAGTACAGCCGTCATTTTCGTATACTGATCACGAAACAAATTGGGAATTAGATCCTGTGGATTTGTTGAACTAATCAAGTTAATCTCTTTTTAATATTTCACGCACTTCAATACTTCCTCCAATTTTAAAGAGAGGGTTTAGCTTAGCTATTTCAACTGCTTCTTCGATTGTTTCTGTTCTTATAACGATATAACCGCTTAAGAACTCTTTAAGTTCTGTATATGGTCCGTCTGATACTATTTGGTCAGAAGAGATATGTCTCGCACCTTCTTTAGTTGGTAGAAGTGTATTTCCCTTGTCTACCAGTTTATTTTGTGCAGCGATACTCGCTAACCAATTCATACGCTCTTGCATCTGTTCTGGTGAAGGTTTAGAATCAGCAATATCCTTTAGTCTGAAAATAAGCATGAAATCTTTCATTGTCTTTATATTTTAATATTTACTATATGACGATTGAATATTTTAAAAGGGGACATCTCAATGAATAAAAATATTTATTATTAAGATTAATGTTTAAGATTTACAATGTTTCTTTATGTTCAGCACCCCATTTACCTAAAGCTTTTATGATAGGTGTTAGTTTTAGACCGATAGGAGTTAATTCATACTCAACTCTAGGAGGTACTTCTGGATATACTGTTCTAAGGACAATATTATTCTCTTCTAATTTACGTAATTGAAGGGTTAATACTCGCTCTGTAATATTAGGTAACACCTTTTTGATCTCTCCAAAACGCATTTTTCCTTCAACTAAATAACAGCAAATAGCCATTGTCCATTGGCCTCCAATAATACTAGTGGCATAGACTTCATTGCATTCATTCTCAAGGGCTTTTTTATTTTCAAAGTGGGTAGAAGTTTCTTTAGTTTTGGTCATTACTTACTTTTTTGATAGTATCTAACAATTGGGCTCAAAGATACGAAATGCTATTAGAACTCTCTATTTTTGCCCTATCAATAACCATTAATGATAAGAAATGAAGAGTACTTTAGTTATAGTAATCCACCCAAATTTTGAAGAATCTGTAGTCAATAAATTATGGGTAAATGAATTGAGTAAGTTCCCTGATCAGTATTATGTACACAATTTACACGCTGTATATCCAGATGGAGTAATAGATGTAAAAAAAGAACAAGAGCTTATAGAGGCTTATGATCATATTGTATTTCAGTTTCCATTTTATTGGTTTAACTGTCCACCCTTGTTTAAGACATGGTTAGACGAAGTCCTAACTTATGGCTGGGCTTATGGAAGTACAAGTGGCTATAAATTGGGTAATAAGAAAGTAGCCTTGGCACTTAGTGTAGGGATCGATGAAAAGGAATATAGTCTAGAAGGGAAGTATAAATACACTTTAGAACAGCTGTTAGCTCCTTTTGAAGTAACATTTAGTTATATTCAGGCTGATTATCGTGGTTTTTATGCATATTATGGCATTGAAAGAGATAGTTCTGATGAGGCTATAAGAAGTAGTATTACGCCTTATTTACAGTTTATAGCAAAAATCTAACACATAAGAAGAAAATATTTTAAAACCCGATGTTGCAATAGACTGATTTGGCTAATGCAGAATCTGGGTTAAAACTTAAATCATAATAAATATGCAATTAGAATTATACCAAATAGATTCATTTACAGATAAGATTTTTCACGGAAATCCAGCTTGTGTAGTACCATTAAAAGAATGGTTGCCTGATGAGATTTTATTAAAAATAACTCGTGAGAATGCAGTAGCAGAGACCGCTTTCTTTATTGACAAAGGAGAGACTATTCACTTAAGATGGTTTACTCCTGAGATAGAGATGGATTTATGTGGGCATGCTACTTTAGCTGCAGCTCATTGTTTAGTATCTATTTTAAATTACAAGGGTGACCAAATCACTTTTGAGACTAAAAGTGGACTACTTACAGTAGAGGTAAAGGATGGGATGTATTATATGGATTTCCCATCTCGAATGCCAGAGGTATCAACTCTTCCAGATATAATTGTGAAGTCTCTGAATATTCAACCTAAAGAAGTATTCCAATCTAGAGATTATGTATTAGTATATGAATCTGAGGAAGATATTAAAAAGGTTCAAATAGAACGTTCTATTTTCGATACGATTAATTTAGATCCAGGAGGAGTTGTAATTACTTCAGTAGGTAGTGATTGTGATTTTGTATCGAGATACTTTACTCCACAATCGACCATTCTTGAAGATCCTGTAACAGGGTCTGCACATTGTTCACTTATCCCATTTTGGTCATCTAGATTAGGTAAAGATACTTTATTTGCGCGTCAGATATCAGAAAGAGGAGGAGAATTGTATTGTGAGAATAAAGAACAGAGAGTAATTGTAGCAGGTAAAGCCAGAACATATTCTGTAGGACATATCTACATAGAATAATGTATCGTATACTCAATCCCTCAATAATATTCTGTATTGGGGGATTACTTATTTCTTAATCTATTCCATTCTTTCCAAAAACCTAAGTAACCATCTCTACTAAATTCATCTGTTGGAAGAATCTTAGATTTACTTTCTCTGTAGAAGTTTTGTACTTCATCTGCAAAGGCATATACTATTTCTCGATATTTGTCTTTATTAATTATGACCTGAGTACCTTTATCTGAAGTATGTTTGATTTCTGTGTCATTTATATGCTCTATTGTCCAATCTATTCCACTTGGACAGCCTCCTATTACAAGTCGCCCATTTTCATCAAAATACATGAAGTGCCCACAACAAGGTATCAATTGACTATCGTGATTATGTTCATTTAAGTTTTCTGTTAAACTTCTTAATAGGTAAAATGCTGTAGCAGATACTGTGACATCAAGAGTATACTCATTAGAGACTACCTCATCACCAATTTGAAGAAATACATCTCCATGAGCACATAAGTCATATTCTTCATCCGTATTTTTTATCCAATGAAGATTTGATACCTTAATAATAAATTGGTTATTTGTCATATTAGTCAATATTAATGATCTGTAGTCATTTATAAAATTACACTATAAAAATAATATATCTGAACCTACTAACTTAAAACTTAGAATTAATAGGAATATTAAAGCGTATAGAAGTTGTAAACCCTTTGATAGGGCGGTAGTCTGTCTTATCAGCAATAGGTAGACCATATCCTAAGTCCACTTCAAATAAGGTAAAGAGTGACAACCCAACTTTCGGAGTTATGGTATAGGGTGTAATCTCAGCTCGTCCAAAAGCACCTATGTAATACATATCAGAATAATAAGCCACAGCTACTTCTGGAATAACTGCATATTTGCCCTGTGTCCACGTAAAGTTGGCTGTTGCATCTACCTTAAGTATATTAGTATTATTAATTTCTGTTGCATAATAACCACCTACTTTTACAATACTTCCTTTTTGGTATTGATAACTCACCGAAGGCCCCCACAGGCTATTTTGCGCCTGAAGAGTTGATGTACCTATTAGTAGACATACAAAGATTAAGATAATTCTCATCGCGATGTTGTTTTTTGATTTATAAAGAAACTTATTAATTTGGGTAGTTAGAGTAGTTTAATAAATTACAATGTTTTACTTCCTTTGGTTTCTACTGCTTTAATAATCCATTCTTCAAAGGTTCGCCAAGATTTCAACTCATCAGACGTTTCTACATATTCTTCAAGAGGGTATTCGTGACAAAAGACATCATAATTATTCTCCTCATTTTTCGTTGTACAGAAACCCATCCAATCTCCCATAGAACAATGAGTCCCTATCATGATAAACTGGTCTGTAATTACTTCATCGGCTTCTAATATTTCATGTTGTATGACTTGTATATTTTCCTGTAATTCAACTAAGTTATATATCTCAAAGCTGGGTAAGTACTCAGAGATAAAGAATTGCCCACAACCGATCTCTTCTAAAAACAGGTAATAAGTAGGAGGTAATAAGTTATGAGTAAGCGACTTAATGGTCGTTAACTCTTCTTCTGAAATCGGTTGAGTATTAAAGCGTAAATACTCAGTTTCTGTAATTTCTTGTCCATTAATCCATTTAGTTCTATTTAGAATAGCTTCATTCTTTATAATCCATTCTTTTAGTATATGCAGCGAATTGATAAACTCTCTTGTCATTCTTGTTGATTTAATGTAATAGGTTAAGTCAGCTTAAGAGGTAAAATTACTTCTTATAAATGATATAACAGTCCCCGAAAGTAGTGGGTTTATATTTAATACGTAAGAAGAAGGAAACTATTGTACAGTTTTATTATACTTTTGTAACAGAATTCACAAGTTAGACTCTATATAATGGGAAGAAATACACCTGCTAATCGAAAAGCCGTTAAGGACAAAATAGATAAAAAGAAACAAAAAGTGCACGAAGCAGCTGTAAAGCGCAAAGCGCTTTTAAAGGAGATAGTTAATCAGGTAAAGAACAAACAATAACTCAAGTTATGATCAGACGTTATTTAAAAATATTCATCATTGCACTTGGTTTAGGAGTGTCACTTGCTAATTGCAATAGCTTGTCTAACAGTAATCCTTTAGTAAATACTATCGTTGAAGGTTCAGAGAACACTATTCTTATTCCTAAGAAGAATGATGCAGGAGTATGGGGATATGTAGACGCTACTCAGAATTGGGTAATAGAACCTAAGTATGAGGATGCTTGGATGTTTAGTAAAGGAATGGGAGTAGTACAAATTAGTGAAGATAAATGCGGCTTGATCAATACTAAAGGGGAGTGGATAATAGAACCTAATTATCAATCTATATTGACTTTTGTAGACGCTAAAGGAGAGACTTACTTTAATGTAGAGAAAGACAACGTGAATACACTCTTTGACGCTCAAGGTAAAGAGATATTTTCTTCTCCAGAAACAGTGTTTTCATCAGAGGTTCTTTTTAATGAGGGACTATATATGAGAACAGGTGAAAATGGTCTTTTTGGTTTTATCAACAGTACTGGCAAATGGGCAATATCACCAACCTATTTATATGGTTCTGATTTTTCAGATGGTGTCGCGAGTGTTAGTTTAGATGAAAAAACACGAGCGATTATAGATCACAAAGGGGATGTTATAACGAGATTTGCTAATGATATTGACTATGTAGGAGTTTTTAGAAATGGACTTGCGCCTGCACGTAAAAATGAAAAGTACGGTTACATCAATAAAAAAGGAGAAACTGTAATAGAATTCAAGTATCTTGATGCAAAGGAGTTTAAAGGAGGAATTGCTTTTGCTACAGATAACGATGCTGATTTATGGCAATGTATCGATACGCAAGGGAAGGTAGTTTTTGAGATCACCAGCAGTTTTATAGTACCTATGGGACACGGTTATATACAGGCTCATAAAGAGGATAAAGTAGGAATAATCAATGCTAAGGGAGAAGTAGTATTGCCCTTTATCTATGACTTGATTCTTAATATTGAACAAGAGCATTACGTAAAAGTGAAGTTAGGAACAGAATATTACTATATAGATTTAACTACAGGAACGAAATATTAGTGATATGTCAAGAGACTTTAAACAAATATTTAAAGATTATCAGAAGAAATATCATCTATGTCATTGGTTAGATAAAAACGAGCAAGTAGCAAGTAATGAAGGAGAAGTTTTCTGGCAATACTGTGGATTAACTGATGACTTTAAAGAAGAGTTAGTGAACGCTGTGATAGAAACTTTTTTTAAAGATAAAGAATATCTCTATTTATGTATTTCTCCAAGCAAAACTGATTTAATTAATAAAGAATTAGTAGCAGGTCGAATAGCTGAACAATTGCATAAAAAAGATATTGGTATAACAGATGAATCTTTTGATAAGATGATACACTTTACTTCGTATGGTGTTTATAAAAAAGGTATTAATCAAGGTTTTGATAAAGTTAGGAAAAGATCTGATAATCAATCTTTACAAGTGTCTTTCTTTACTAATGTAATAGAAGAAAAAACAAAGTTAATCCCTTCTTATCTGAATGAATATCTAAGATTAATTGAGAAAGATTTGTACAAAAACTATGGAGGTACAATGGAATCTCTGTGGATTGATATTGAATTAGTTGAAAAACAAGAGCCATATCCATTTAGATTTCAGAAAAGAGTAAATAGCCCATCTTCTTATACAGATCCATATACTTATAATGTTGGTCACTTTAGTATTAAACCTGATTTTAATCTGCTGGATAAACTTCAATCTAAAAGTTTAATCTGTTTATATCTTATAGATTTATTATGTGAGTCTATAAATGAACTATCAAATAGGAAGAAAGCATTAGGAGATTTTGATTTTAGTACTTTCCAATCTGATTTTATAGAAGCTTGTGAAAAAGTAAAGTCTATATTAAAGTAAAACCCCACCGATAGCCATATCTATCGGTGGGGTTCTTATATTACTTTATTCTCACTAATTCTACTCTTCTGTTTTTAGCTTTATTGCTATCAGAGTCATTAGCTACTAATGGATTATCCGCTCCCAGTCCTTTGGCAACTAAGCGACTTTTATCAATACCCTGACTAATCAAAGCAGTCATAACCGCATTAGCTCGCTCAGAAGAAAGCTTTTTATTGTGATTAGCTTCACCAGTATTATCTGTATGTCCTTCTATAGAGATTTTTAAAGAACTATCTTTCTTTAATGCAGTGGCAATCTCAGAGACTACTTCATTACCTTCTTTAGTAACCGATGATTTATCCGTATCAAAATTGATATATAAAATAGACTTTCCTTTTTCTGTTAAGTCTTTGACTATTTCATCTGCAGTAATTTTAGTGATTGTCTGTTCCAAAGCTTCTTCTTGTAAGATATTCAGTTTTCCACCAGCATTATTAGCTGTGTATTGTATATAGATATTACCTTGTTTGTGCGTTTTGATAACATACATCTTTATTACCTCACCTGCATATCCTATATCACCGTCAGCCCCTTTGTTAGGATCTTGCTTATTATAGTTGTCATACTCTTCTCGCGTTATTTCTCCATCATATACTTTATACGCTCCTATAGACGTTAAGTAGTCCTCTAAGCTTTTCTCAAAATAGCGTTGAGAGAATTCTTCTCCTTGTACGGCAGTTACGTTCGTTTTATATAGTTTCCCTTCTATAGGAGTCATTATTCCTTCAATAGGGAAGTAGCATACATCAAAGTTCTTTTGTAGAGGCTTATTCATTTCTTTTAATCCTTTAGGTAGAGTAAAGAAAGGAAAAGCACCTATCTCAGCTTCACTATAAGGGATATTTTCAATCTTAAAGCTTGTAGATTCTTTTACAGGTTCTTCTGTAGTAGTTGAGCTCTGCTCTACAGGGGTATTTGTTGTATCAGTCTCTTTATTCTTCTGGTTACAAGCCATTACAAGTAATGCACTTGCCAATAGAAAGGTTGTTTTTTTCATACTTTGTTTATTTAGATTTGGTTATTGTTGTTTTTGTCTTTTTATGACTGTACTAAATTCGGTAAAAAAACATTATCTATTGCAGATAGAGAATAAAATTAAGTAAATGAGGATGTTCTTATGGATTCATAAGGGCAGAATGAGAAGGGGGGAGAAATAAATGTTAAGTATAGTACCTGTTTATTGTAAAGTAATTTATAGTTTTGATGGTCATATTTATAAACAGAAATAATGCCTCAGAAAGAAAAAGTAGAGTTAGATGATGGAATGAACAAAATAGGTGGTATTATGCTGCTGATTCTTTTCTTTTCTTTAATAGGAGGGTATTTTGTGACTAATTCTGATGAATATATTTCTAGAAAATACAAAGAGTTTAATGAATATAGTTTTGAAGGAGAGGTTTATGATAAGAAAGAAGATCAAAAAGGAGGAGGAGCTAATGTTACTCGTTATCTACATCTAAAAACAGGAATTATACATCGCGTTAATATCTCCAAGTATTATGACGTGCAGATAGGGGATTATGTATATAAACCTGCTAAATCTGATACAGTATATTATATTGTCAAGAAGAAGGATACTATAAAAGCAATGGAAAATAGTTACTTAAAAGATTATCTGAAGACAATGTCTAAAGAATAAAGTGAATAAAAGCCCACTGATAGAGATCTCTATCAGTGGGCTTTTGGTTGCTATCTACTTTATATTAATGATATTGTGTTTATACCAAACACTGGGTTTGAATATCTGCTCTATAACGATAGCTAACATAATTGGTATAAAAGTTAGTTCTATATATCCATAAACTGTAAGTACATAAGAGAGTACTAATATTATTCTGGCATACTCTAGATAATAAATCCATCTGCGTTGTTCCATCAAGGCTCCACAGTTGATTAGAGTAATTAGGATTAGCACTGCACCTGTAAATTTAGTAATACTGTCTAAGTTGCTGTAATAATAGGTCATCAGACACATTAGCAAGAAACTAAAAGCAATCTGTATGTTGAGGTAAACTTGATAACGAAACTGGAAATCATTACTTTTATTAGGTAACCATTTCTTTTCTAATTCTGGTCGAATATCTTGATCCATTAGCGCAGGACTACCAAAGGCTATTCTAATCTTATCCTTTAGAGTATCGGCCCTTTTAACAGCTTCAAGTATTTCGAGGTAATAATGAAAGTGTTGCCATAGAAAACTGTAACTCTTAATAGGATGTGTAAGTCCATATTTAGGCTTTTCTTCTTCACGCTGAAATGTGCCAAATAGCTTGTCCCAAAAGACAAAGACATCTCCATAGTTTTTATCTAAATACTTTTCGTCAGATGCGTGATGTACACCATGTAGAGAAGGAGTGATAAAAATGTATTCTAACCATCTTAATTTGCCCACTATCTGTGTATGGGTAAAGAAAGAGTACACTCCGTGAAACAGCAGAATAAAAATAACTAAGGAAGGGTGAAAGCCTACCCAAGGCAATACACACCAGAACACATTTCTAATTAATGCTTGAAACACTGTGATTCTCGCAGCTACTGTAAGGTTAAATTCTTCACTTTGATGATGAACAATATGAGCTGCCCACAGCAGGTTGACTTCATGCCCTAATCTGTGGTACCAATACCATACTAAATCTGTTGCTAAAATTAAGAGTATCCATGTGTACCAGGTATTTGGGATATTTAGCAGTGCGTAGTGCTCGTAGATATAATAAAATAGAGAGTAGAAACTGGCTGATATAAACAAGTTTAATAAACGCTCTGCTATACCAATACTAATATTAGTAATAGAGCTTTCGTATTTAAAGATATCTTGTCTTTTTTTGTATTTTGCTACTTGATATTCGATAAATAAGAAAATAAAGAATGCAGGTAAGGCAAAAGCCAAATAATTTACTTTTTCCATAGTGATTAGGCAGATAGAAATTCAGTTAAATAACGATTAAAAAGCTCAGGATGTTCCATCATCGGAACATGTCCACAGTTGTCTATCACTCTTAAATCAGAGTGAGGAATACTTGTTTGGAATTCATAAGCTACGTTTATAGGTGTTACATTATCTTGTTTGCCCCAAATCAATAAGACTGGATGTTTTATTTCAGAAAGAGAGTTCTTTAAATTTTGTTTTCTGGCTGCTCTGGCTAAGTTTATAATGGCTAATACTTTTAGGGGATTCCTTGTGGTGTGATATACATCATCGATAAGCTCTTTTGACAGCACTTCTTTGTTTTCGAAAACCTCTTCTACTTTGCGTTTTAAGTAATCATAATCTCTTACTTTGATAAACGTAGCTCCAAGAGAACTTTCATATAAACCTGAGCTTCCTGTAAGCACTAATTTCTTTACTTTATCAGGATACTGTAGGGTATATAACAAGGCTAAATGCCCACCTAAAGAATTACCTACTAAAATAGGGTTGACGATTTGGTTAGCCTTAATATAATCATCTAAAAAATCAGATAGACTATCTAAGGCATTATTGCCCATAAGTTTGTCTCCTACAGGGAGACTGGGAATATAAACAGTGTAGTGATCAGCAAGGTGCTGTTCCACATGAAGCCAGTTACTTAGGCTTCCTAATAAACCATGTAGTAATATTACCGCAGGTTTGTCTTTGGAAGAAACTATGGTTTGTGCCATATACATTTTGAGTTTGTGTTAATACTTTACAAGTACACCAACAAAAAAAGCCACCGATATATCGGTGGCTGTCTATATGATGTAAATAAAATCTCTATACTACCCGATACAATAACGTTTTGATGACATAGCCATACAACACATTACCATCATTACTGATGTTGAGATATTCTCATTGTATTTTAGGACTGTAATTGCCATTTTTTAATTATTGTTTGTTTGTCTTCCTGTTTTGTATATAACAAATGTATTCTTTTTTCTCAAATAGCCTAATACTTATTCTCCTTTTTTTAAAATCGTTTTAAATAAGGCGCTAATCTTGGATAGTGATATTGATGTAATTTACCCATACCTGTTCTCTATCTTCATTCTTTTGAAAGCTTTTAAGCATGAATTCCCTGTTATAAGTTACATACTCATTAAAGTAGAGTTTGTTATTTACCACTACCTAAGTAAATTAAAAATAACAATAAATAAAGAAGTGAATATAGTTAAATAAGGTGTGGATTATACCACAAATCAGAATATTCTGTTTAGTTACTTTAGTTAAGTAACCAAAATATAATGAAGCTATAAAAACTAGAATAATAGCTAGTATAGCATTGTAAAACGGCATGATGTAAAAGAAAACAATATGTGTTATAGTCATTAATATAAAGGTAATTATATTACTTATATTAAAGTTTTTATTTAATCTATTGTTTTGGTTTCTAGATAAGGTAAAATCAATCCTCTGTATAGTATCTCTTCACCAAATGCTTTAATAGGAAATGAAATGGAGAGATAAAATATGATATTCTGTAGATAATCATTTCTCATCTCTTTAGAAGCATCTAAGAGGTTCTGTGTAATATTAATACCTACAAAAAGTATTATCATTATCACTGTATAAATAATAAGACGTGTAGTATTTCCTGTAATTCTAAATTTTTTAAAATAGTAAGTAGGTAACTTATATTTCTTTATTAAGAATCTACAAATAACAATCAATACAATCGAAAAGACAACAGATCTGTATTCGGTATTATCGATGAAGAATAGAGATAGGTATACCAATGTACAACTAGCATAAATAACAAAAAAGAGTAATATAGGAAAGATAACTTTATTAGATAATTGCACAGTATGATAATGGTTAATAGATTATTATATACATTTACTAAGATAACAACATATTCACATTTTAAGGTTATGGAAAACAAATATTGGTATGGTTTATTAGTTTTTATTGTTCTAAGTTTTATAATGAGGAAGATATCTAGAGGTTCTTCAAATAAAATAGACACTGTATCTATTGAAAGGAATATACGTCTAGGAAAGGAACTAGTTGCTAGTGGTTACTTAGATTATGCTACTCCAAAAGATAAAGATTCATTAGAGACAGAGATTATAACCTCTTTTGATATTTACGACGATGAAATTAATAAATATATTCATATTGATGCAGAAAGTCTTGCAGAGTATAATTTTGATTTCTTTCTACCTCGTTTAAATGAGGTTTTAGACAATAGAGGTGTGAAAATTGAAATAGAATTACCTACTGATTATGAACAAACCAATGATATAATAGTTAATGGCGAGAGAATAAATCTATATACCCAGTATGACTTAAAACACAATCTAATTTGGGAAACCGCTGCTAATAATTTTTTTGAAAGGCTAAATGAGATTCTAAAGAGCAAAGGATTAAATGAACAGTTCTATTTACTCTATGGAGGTAATGATTTAGCAACCCTTCTTTTGACCAATGAACAGTATAGAATTATCGCGCTATACTATAAAGGAAATGAGAATGAGATACCATATTTACCTTAGTAAGGTGATCTTATTTCTTTAGTAGTTTGTATTATTCAGAGTCTTATCTTTAATTGCTATGTTTTATATTTATACAATATTTTTCCCTTTACTAATTGTTGGTTTTGTGTTTTTAATTAACTGTAAAATAACTTCTTACATAAGTATATTAAATGGATTGTTTAAGTCTATTTTACCTTTATATCTTTATGCTTTTATCTTATATTTTGTAGATATGGAAAACTATATTGATACAGGATGGTCATTTTATAGTATCATGTTTTTTTTGATACCTTGTTCCATCATAGCCTCGTTAGTTCGACTTTATTATTATCTGAAGAAATAAACATTATGTAATTAATTATACTTAATCATAGGTCATTAATTCATTACCCCCAAACTTATGAACATCTACTCTTACCACTTAGTCAAAGTATCATTCTTCACAGGCGTAAAAAACTTATTGTTTCCTTTTAAGGCAAAGGGATTGTTGTATTCAGATGTAATGGCTAATATGCGATTAGGGTCACCTATATTTTCACTTTCAAGACTGATTGTAACAGAGATAGCCGTTTTTGCACAATGGGAAGATGAAAAGGCTTTAAACGACTTTTTAGCTAATACCCCCTTTGGTAAACAATTTAGTAAAGGCTGGTTTGTCAAACTAAGACTTGTAAGGCAATGGGGAAGTATTTTAGGACTTGTTGTACAAGACTTATCTAATGAAAGTGAGATAGATGATTCTCCTGTGGTTGCTATTACAATAGCTAAAATGAGATTATTACAAATACCAAGATTTATAAAATGGGGACGACCTGTTGAGAAGTTAGTACGTGACCATTCAGGAATTACCTTAGCCTCAGCGTCTATTCGTTTTCCAAATACAGTATCTACATTTTCTATTTGGAAAACTACTAAAGAAATGACAGATATGGTAAGAGGGCATAGTAATACTCCTAAACCTAAAAGACATGTCGATGCGATGAAAGAAAGAGATAGAAAGGACTTTCACTATGAGTTTACTACTCTGCGATTTATGATACTTTCAGAGTCAGGACAGTGGAATGGAAATGATAATTATACTAAAAGTAAATAGTTTGTTTTTAAAGATTAAAAGGCAGAAGATTCAAGATTATCTAACTCAATTGTGGGTATCTGTAGGAGGTAGAGAGATAACTCCTCTTAGAGAAGTATGGCTTATAGGACCACTGGGAAAGGTAAACGGTATTGGTAAAGAATTTGTCTATCAACTAGCAAAGGAAGAAAACCTTATTATAGAGGAAAGTTCCTCTTCAAAAGGACTATTATCTTCTATTAAAGACTTGAATCTATCAACAGATGAGTTAGCTAAATTAGATGAAGATATTATTGATTTTTACGAGCATACTTCTGACTATGACGTCTTGTTTTCTCTGAAGTGGAATCCTTTGTTTAAGTACTTTGGTTTCTTGGTAGGTAAGTTGTTTAGTAATAGAATTAATCAGCTCAATATACCTGCTAACAATATTTCACAAGATCAAATTATTGACAACCAAATTATACATCTTATTTCTCCTGATAACAAAGAAGTAAAGCATACGATATGGTTTAGAACTTTTAAGGACAGTGATACTGTGTTGTATTCAGGTATATATAGCACATGTAGTATTCCCTCTGGTAAAACTTGTATTAAAGCAGTTTTTCCTTTACCTAATGGTAGTGCTACAGTTATTTTATCACCAGAAGTAGGATCAAATGGAGAGTTAATACTCAACTCTAAAGGAAAGCAGTTTGGCGAAGCAGGCTTTTACTTTCTACTTAAGAATCTTAAAGAGGAGTATCGAAGTAAGTATATTTCTACTTTTCACGATAGATTGGTTGTATATAAGAAGAACAATGATCTTGGCGCTATACAAAATCTAAAGTTATGGAATCTAAATGTATTAACTATTCAGTATAAGTTAAGCAGAAGAAAAGAGTAATCCTCTTTACCTCAACGACAACCACATCTTCATATTATCATAGTACCTATCATTATCCTTAATAAAGTCTGGAATTACACCCACTTCTTTAAAGCCTAACTTTTGGTATAGCGCTATACCACTTTTGTTTTCTGTATAAACGTCTAAAGAGATAATTTCTAAGGGACTATTTTTAGCCCATTCTAAGGCAGTTTTTAATAATGTGGTACCAACACCTGTATTTCGCCAATTCATTGCTATACCCATGCCTAAAACAGCTGTATGAAACATTGTACTTCTATGGTGTCCAGTAAGATCAAGGTTGCCGATTAGTTCACCTTGGTACTCAGCAACTAACATTAAAGAGTTAGGTGAGGTATTTAATTGATTGATCCAGTTTGCAATATCTCTAGGTGTTTTTGTAAAATCTATAGCATTTAATGGAATATACTCAGAGTTGTCTAAGTATTCTTTTATCAAAGCCAATAGAGTAGTACTGTCATTTATAGTAGCTAGTCTTATGGTTATTTGCGTACCATTCTTTAGCGTTGTAGTAAAGGGAAGTAAAGACATAGTTATCATTTATTAATACTAACAATTTAATACATAAAAGATTACTGTGCAAGATGTGAAATCTGAGTTTATTTAGCATATTGTTATATTCTGTTCTGTATAAAATATTGTACTTTCACTTTGTTAATATTAGTAGCAAACCCTTATATGGACTAGTACTGATACAAATTATAAACTCACAGAAATGAAAATTACAATACTAGATGATTATCAAAACGTTATTGAAAATCTACAATGCTATAAATTATTAGAAGGACAACAAGTAGAGATTATTCACCATTTTGAGAAAGATGTAGATAAGTTAGCTGAACTCCTAAAGGATACTGAGATAGTTGTACTGACTAGAGAGCGAACAGAGGTATCTGAAGCCCTTTTGAGTAAATTACCTAAGTTAAAGTTAATTAGCCAAACAGGTAAAATATCTAACCACCTGAATCTGTCTATATGTACTGAACATAAGGTGGCAGTAGCTGAAGGAATAGGTTCTCCTGTGGCTCCATCAGAGCTTACTTGGACACTTATATTAAATACGATTAGAAAGGTTCCTCAAGCTGTTCAGGCAATGAAAGAAGGTAAGTGGCAAACCAATATAGGGCGTAGTGTACATGGCAAGACGATTGGTATCTGGGGATATGGTAAGATAGGACAACAACTAGCCCAGTATGCAAAGGTGTTTGGAGCAAATGTCTTAGTATGGGGGAGTGAGAACTCTAGAGCTAAGGCTGTAGAAGATGGATTCTTTAGCGCAAATTCTAAAGAAGAGTTCTTCCAGTCTGCTGATATCATAACCGTGAATCTAAGATTGAATAAAGATACTTATGGTATAGTCAAGGAAAGTGATTTGAGACAAATGAAATCCAATGCTGTATTAGTTAATACAGCTAGAGCCGAATTAATAGAAAAAGGAGCGTTAATCAATGTTTTGAGAAGTGGTCAGCAACTATTAGTAGGAGTAGATGTGTATGAGGAAGAACCTATATATGATGTTAATCATGAGCTGTTGAAATATGATAATGTTGTATGTACACCTCATATAGGCTATGTAGAGGAATCTAGCTATGAGCTTTATTTTGAGAAGGCTTTTGAGAATGTAATTAATTATATAAATGGGAACCCTAGTAATATAGCTAACCCTGAAGTATTATAAGGTATATAAAAGTAAAGGACTACTGATTCAGTAGTCCTTTATTTGTTTAAAAGAAATTTTAATATTTATATAGAACCCTATGGGTTAAATATCAGTAGCGTAAATACGGCAAATAATACTAAGTGCATAATTCCCATAATTGGAGTAGTACGCTTACCTAAGAATGTCATAAGGCTTAACAGAAGCGTAATAACAAATAAGATAGTCTCTGTGCTTGTCATTCCAAATAAAACTGTTTTGCCGGTGATTAATCCGATGATTAATACAGAAGGGACTGTAAGCCCTACAGTAGAAACAAAGGCTCCGTGACAAAGGTTTATCGCGCGTTGAAACTCGTTGTTTAAAGCAGCTTTGATAGCTGTCATTGATTCAGGTGTAAATACGATTACTGCTACTAATACTCCTCCTAATAGAGTAGGTAAGTTCGCGGCTTTTATTCCATAGTCTACCACCACTGCCATATTATGTGATAGCAATACAATAGGTAGTATCATTCCAATTAGAATAATAGAGCGTATCCATATTTCTTTCTTTCCTCCTGTAGAATGGTTTTCGTCTTCTGAAGTAATATTAGCCATATCTCTTTCCATATATGGGATTTCCATTGATCCTTCTTTTGGCTGTACATATAAATGCTTGTATCCCTTCATCTGGAAGTATAAGAATAGAGCATATAATAGAATGATAAATGCTGCTAGCCCGATAGCTTGTGTATTGCTAAACATTCCACCTCCAGCACCTTGAATATAATTAGGTAATAACAATCCTATTCCACCTAACATAATTATCATTGCTAGATAAGACATTGTTCCTTGTGCATTGTACTCCTGCTCACCATACTTTAATCCACCTAATAAGATACACAGACCTATTACCAGGTTCATAATGATCATCATTACAGAAAAGATAGAGTCTTTACCAATAGTAGGATTCTCTCCAGGGCCTAACATAACAGCAGAGATAAGAATTACCTCTATAGATACAATAGACAAAGTTAGAATTAAGGTACCAAAAGGTTCTCCTAATTTATGAGCCAGTTCATCAGCTTCTTTTACCACTCCAAATGCAGCTCCTACAATTGTTAGCAACAATACTAAGAATACTGTAGTCGCTAGCAGAGGAGTTAATGTATCTCCTGTAATAGCTCCTCCTAAAGTCATAAACAATATTACAATTAGCCATACTGCTATTAGTCGTATTCTGGTTTTAGCTGGAAATATACTTGCTAAGGATAAGTTATTCATTGCATTGTTTTTTGTCATAGTTCATACGTTTTATTTAACAGCTCAAAAATATTGCCATTAAGGGTATTTTGATTTATCAAATGATAAATAATGAAAAGGGGAATAGAATTAACAATTTGGAACGAGGAATGAATAATGAGGAATGTCTGCGATACTATATTATGTTCTGTAAGTCAATGTTGAGACACAATAGACCTTCCTTCTCCTGGCTCATCATTCATAATATCCACTGGATATTAATTATTCTGCCCTGTCTACCAAAAAGGGATAATAAACCCACTCCAACCAAAAATCACAATATCACGAAACTTCATATCGCTCTTTTACAAACGCAATAGATTCCAAACACAAGGTTTCTAAAGCTTCTATATTAATATCTGATAGTTTCTTCATATAGATACAAGCTTTTCCCATTTTATAATTACCTAAACTTTCTAAAGTAGCCCTACTTTTTTCAGTATCTGAGAATACATATAAAGAGAATTTATCTTTACGGGGAGAGAACCCAAGAATAGGAGCGTCACCTTCATGCCCACTAGCGTATTTATAGTGATAGTTCCCAAAACCAATAATAGTAGGTCCCCACATTTTAGGTTCAAAACCAGACCACTGTTTTAGTAAATCGATAAGCTGTAAACTGTCTATCTTCTTTTGTTCGCTGTCTACATACGAATCAATAAAAGAGATTACATCTTCCCCTGTATATGTTGTTTTTGTTTTAGCCATTAGTAGTAAGTGTTTATTAGAGAATTAAGATAGTTATTTTTTTGGTTCTATGTGTTTTCGTTGTTTTGTTGTTTCGTTTTTTTTGGATACAGATTACGTCTATGTAGAGGCGAATAGCAATTTGTCCGCATGATATGAAACGTGTAACATGAATCTTATTAATCATTAAATCCTTTAATCTTAATTCAGACAATAAAAGAAGAAAAAGGGAACAAGGAACGCATTATAAATCCGCTCCAACACAAAACAACAACCAATAAAACAAAAAAACGGACACTATTACAGTATCCGTTTTTGGCTCTAATAAGTCAGACTTATTAACGACTAAGTAGGTAAGTGGTCTACTTGGTGTTATTGTGAATGGTGTTGAGGTTATTAACCAAATACACCATTGATATAATTCTTTGTCATTTCGTGTTTAGGGTTCTCGAAGATATCCTGTGTAGGACCACTCTCTTTTACTTCTCCTAAATACATAAAGTACGTATGGTCAGCGATACGCTGCGCCTGTTGCATATTATGTGTTACGATAGCGATTGTATATTTCTCCTTTAAGTGAAGGATTAACTCCTCAATCTTAATTGTACTTACAGGGTCAAGTGCCGAACATGGCTCATCCATTAAGATAACTTCTGGGCGTAGGGCTACAGCTCTGGCAATACACAGACGTTGTTGTTGTCCACCAGATAAGCGGTGAGCAGGCATCTTTAAATCGTCTTTTACTTCATCCCATAAGAAGGCTTCTGTTAGCGCTTTCTCAATTACACTTTTATCATGTGGAAGATTATTGATCTTTAATCCGTACGCGATATTGTCATAAATACTCTTAGGAAAAGGGTTTGCCTTTTGGAATACCATTCCTATGCGCTTTCTAATTTCCGTTACAGGTACATTCTTAGAATAAATGTCCATGTCTTCTAACTTTAGAGAACCTTGTATTTTAGCGTAAGGTACTAAGTCATGCATACGGTTAAAGCTTCTTAGCAGTGTACTCTTTCCACAACCAGATGGCCCAATAAGAGCTGTAATCTTGTTCTCTTCAAATTCTACACTTACATTTTTTAAAACTTGTTTAGTTGCAAAACTAATGTTTAGGTTTTCAGCAGATAATTTAGTTTTCATTTTTTCTGAATTTATAACGGATATAAAATGCGCTTAGGTTTAATAAAAACACCACTAAGATCAAGACTAATGCAGTTCCATAGGCAATAGGTCTTACTTCTTCGATAGCTTGGTGTTGCGTTGATAACATGTATAAGTGGTACGGTAGGGCCATAAACTCTTGGTTGATATACCCATTGGTATCACTGATATAAAAGGCTGCACCTGTAAATAGGATAGGAGCTGTCTCACCAGCTGCTCTTGACAGCGTTAGTACTACTCCTGTTAAGATACCTGGTACAGCAGAAGGAATAACTACATCTTTAATAGTTTCAAACTTAGTAGCACCTACAGCCAATGCCGCTTCTCTTGTACTATTTGGGATTTGCATTAATGCCTCTTCTGTTGTTGTAATAATATAAGGAAGAGATAATAATCCTAATGTCAATCCAGCAGCAATAAGTGATGTTCCTAACTGTAAGGTCTGTACAAAAAGTGCCAATCCAAATAATCCATAGATAATAGATGGTACTCCTGACAAGTTACGAATAGCAGCGCGTATTGTTCTTGTTAGCCAATTGTTTTCTGCATATTCGTTTAAGTAGATGGCACAGAATACTCCAAATGGAATACTGAATAAGGCTGTGATTAACGTGATTAATACTGTTCCAATAATTGGCGTAAGAATACCACCTTTAGTCATTCCTTCTTTAGGAATGCTAGAGATAAACTCCCAAGATAAGCTTCCGATTCCCTTTGCTACTATTTCTAAAATAATTACAACAAGGAAAAAGCATACAATAAGTGTTGTTCCTACTAATGTTCCCCATTCTACGATAGAGGATAATCTTAGTTTATTATGCTGCATGGTATTTTCTTAATCTGTTAATGAAATATTCTCCTACGATGTTTGCAATTAATGTCATAAAGAATAACACTGTTGCCAAAGCGTATAATCCGTAGTAGTGTGTTGTTTGATAAGGAACTTCTCCCATCTCGATAGCGATAGTTGCTGTCATTGTTTTTACCGAATCAAAGAATCCTGTAGGGATAAGAGCAGCATTACCAGTTGCCATAAGTACAGTCATAGTTTCTCCGATAGCACGTCCTACACCTAACATCACAGCTGATATAATACCAGGAGCAGCAGCAGGTATAATTACTTTGCGAAGTGTTTGCCATTTTGTAGCTCCCACACCGTAGCTTGCTTCCTTATATGTTTTTGGCACTGCATGTATAGCATCTTCTGCAATCGTGATAATAGTTGGTAAAGCCATCACAGCTAATAGTATTGCACCATTCAGCGCGTTTAATCCATTAGGTAAACCAGCCATATCTGCTATTCCAGGACTTAGCACTACAATTCCTAAGAATCCAATTACTACAGATGGTACAGCAGCTAACATTTCGATAGCAGGCTTAAGGATATTCTTTAATCGCGTACCAGCATATTCAGAGATAAAAGCTGCTGTACCGATTCCTAAAGGAATAGCGATAAGCATAGCTCCGAATGTTACGATAGTAGTACTAAGTATTAGAGGTAACATACCATAAGCTGGATTCTTTGCTGTTGGGTTCCATTCCATTCCTGTTATAAAATCCAATGGTTTTACGTCCATAAAGAAGGAAATAGAGTTGTAGATTAGCATGGCTAATATTCCTCCTAATAAGCAAAGTACTAATAGACCAGTAGCTTTAAAGATGTACTTAAACGTAACATCTAATCCAATTCTAACTTTATATTTCATCTTGTGGTCGTTCTATAATATAATACCCGTGTTTTTTAATCAATTGCTTTCCTTTCTCACTGCGTTCAAAATCAATAAAAGGCTTTACTTTTTCCCAAGAATCTTCTAATACAAATTGGTATAAGGGACGTTGGAAGAAATATAGGCTGCTATTAATTGCTTTTGGATCAATAGGAGAGTATGCCTCTGCAGTAGGAGTTTCTCTAATACTTAAGATTTTAACCGTAGGGTTAGTAGCAGTCTCATGAGAGATATAACCTGCTCCTACATAACCAATCCCAGATTTATCTGCTTTGACACCTTCTAAGATCTGAGCATTACCTGTCATTTCTTTAGCTGCGTTAGAGAACTCTATCTTTAGCTTCTTTTTGATAAAAGAGTGCGTTCCTGAGCTACTTTGACGACCATATATATTGATAGGAAGATCTAAAGAGGTAATTTCTTTCCAATTGGTAATCTCACCTTTCATAATTTTACCAAGCGTCTCTATATCTAAGGCATCTATTGGAATATCCTTGTGTACAACAAAGGCGGTTGCATCTTCGGCAAAGATAACAGTGTGCAGTTTGATGTTTTTCTTTTCAAACGACGCTATTTCTTTGTCTGATAAAGGACGAGAAGAGTTGGCAATGTCGGCTTGACCGTTTAACAATGAAGTGATACCGATACCGGAACCTCCACCAGAAATGGCAATACTAAAGTCTGAATCTTCGAGCGTGTACTGCTCTGCAAGATTGACTGCTAAATTTACTTCGGTATCAGATCCCTTCATCTTAATAGAATGGTCTTTATCTCCGCAAGAAATTAGTAATAGAAAAGAAAAAATAGCTATACTTTTTCTTTTGAATAAATAGTGTCTTTTCATTGGGGCAAATAACTTATCTATTTGTGACCTATGAGTTACTACTATGTTACGAAAGAGTTAAGTGATGATATTTATTAAAATCAAGGTTTAATTGATAAAAATATTGTGAAGTAATGAATATGATAGCTTTATTTATTGATAGTTGATAAAAATTTCAGAAGCTTCTCATTTTGTATACTACATATCGTTCTGTTTATTAAAACTTCAATGTTACGCTAAGGTTAAGTGGAGTGCTTTGTTAAATTATAAAGTATAATAATATGTCTTACTACCTGATAATAGCTAAACATCTAGGTATAGATATAACTTTTGTTTCTTAAAATTTGATTATCAGTACTATAGTTGAGCTGTAGGATAAACTTAGTTTGGAGAGTTTAGTATTAGGTTATTAAGGGAGATACTGACAACAAATAACAATATTGTGTTTGTTAAAGTTTTGATTATCTGCGTTTAGAGATATACTAAAGCGTTGTAAGAGGAGGTTTATATTTAGTGCACAAACAATTATTAATAAAAACCACCTAACTAATGATTAAAATAATAACAACAGTAGCACTTACACTAGTAGTAGATATAACGAATAGCTTAAATCAAACTTTCCTATCTAAACACGAGACTATAGAGCAGCAAATTACGGATGTAGAGAAATATAAAGAGTTTGATATAGATTCTTTAAATGAACAGAACTTAATAGTTAATATAATAATCTAGGTAAGTAATGAAGCATATAATCGTAATATGTTTATGCTTTCTAGGAAGTATAAACACTTTTAGTCAAGAGAAGAGTATCTATAAACTTAATCCTATACAAGAAGATTTTCTAACTCTTGGAGTAAAAGAGATTATAGCTAAAGGAGTAGAAGGGGATAAAGTAGTATTTTTAGGAGAGTCAGATCACCAATATGGTTCTGATATTAGAGCCAAAGGAGAAGTCGCTAAATATCTAATAGAAGAGCTAGGCTATACAGACATTATATTTGAAGCAGACTTTTTTGCTCTACTTTTGAACCCTAGTGCCAGGTATTCTCTTTATAAGATGTGGTCAGTCTCTGACCAAAATGAGGATTTTATGAATTATTTAAAACAGAATAAAGTCAACTACTATGGACTAGATGTCAGGTTTGCTACTACTTATTCTAGAGATAATTTTACTGTAAAACTAAAAGAGTATCTAAGCTCACTAGATATTAATCTTGAAGAACGCTTTGTGAAGTTAACTAATGAGTGCATTGTTACTAATGGATATAAAAATGCAAATAAATTAACTTCAGAGGATTACGAGTATCTAACTAATTATGTAGATAAGTTATTACATAATGAGACAGTAACTCAGAGAGCAGAATGGAAACAGATATTAGAGAGTTATAAAAGCGCAGTGATTTTATACTTCGAAAAAGCAAAAGACAAAAACTTTAATATAAATACTATTAGAGATAAACAGATGGCAAGTAATATAGATTTTCTTGTACATTATTATCCTGAGAAGAAATTCATTGTTTGGTTGGCTAATGCACATATGTCTAAAATCAATGAATCAAGTCATAATTGTGGATATGAATTTGTAAAGCGAAATCCGAACAAATCGTATCATATAGCTATAGCGTCTTATGGTCATTATTATCAAACAGATAGTAAGATATACAAAGCTTTTAAAGACAATAAGAACTTATTATCACTTTTACCTTCGGTAGATAGTAACTATTTCTTAGATGTAAACGAATTAGTAAATACTTATCCAGAATATAAAGCTAATATATATGGAAATCATTCTAAAGATACCATTAAACCCAATGACAGGTTATTTCAGGTTTCGTGGAATAATAATAAGTCTAGTGTTTTTATGAACTTTGACGCTATGATTTTCTTAAAAGAAAAAGAAGAGATTACTTATGATCAATATAACAAACTATTGATAGAAAAAAAGAGAAAAGGGAACTAGCCTATATCTGGAAAGATAAAAAAGAGTAATATTTTTATTAAAAAAAGCATGTTTAAACTACTTAAACATGCTTTTTTTTTTGATTCTAAACCCCACATTTTTTCTTATAAGAGCTATAATTGACCTTTTTGAGAGCAATAAACAAAAAAAATGTATTACTTTTTTTATTATCAATATTTTGTAAATTATTGTTTTTTAGTTAATTATGTTTTAATGGTAAAATAAATCTATTTTTTAAAGGCTTCTAATAGCCCGTAAATAGGGCTTTCGTAGTAGATCCATCGACAATTCAACGACAATAAGCCGTATTTAGTTGAGTAGGGAAGCAGTTTGTCGATGTATTCTCCTTTTATTGATGTCGTATTGTCCTTCTATGCAAATGTTTAACTACCTAAAGTTAACCTATAAGTTCTCTTTTCGTTATCTTTCTTACTGAAGTTCCTGATTTTAAGATCTAGTGGTTTAGTTCTTAGATTTGTTGCTTTTATATACGATTTGCGTATATATACATATTACATTCGTTAAAATATAGGTATATATAATTTATTTTATTTTCTTTTGCAAAAGGCAAATAATAAAGGTGCTTAGTTTTGGTTGTCTCAAATGATAATATTAAAAATAAGCAAATATTACTACTCTCATTTATGAATAAGTTACCACTCGAGCCTTTTCTTCATCGAGCTAATAATGGATTATATATTAACTGTAAGGATCTTAATAGATTAGTAGAGATAAGAGGGCAAGACTTGTTTCGTCCACATAAGTTGACATTTTTCTGTATTCACCTTTTTTTAGAGGGAATGGGGACGTATTGTTTGGATTCTACTTCTATTCGTGTAGCTCCACGACAAGTGCTGATTGTGTCTAAGAATCAGGTGGAGCAATATTGCGAGCCTCTAAATTATCAATCCGAAGTATTGATGTTTACAGAGGATTTCTTTTGTATTGATGAATTACATTTTCAGTTTTTCTACAATACGAATTTGTTCAAATTATCCGATCATTTACAATCAATAGATATAAGCAAAGAATACGAGGAGTTAGTATTGCTTTTTGATTTGATCAAAAGAGAACTAGGTAAAAAATTTTATCCCAAGCAACAGTATATCTTAAATAACTACCTCTTTAGTGCACTATTAATTCTGGAGAATGCCATAGATCAATCTACTATTCAACAACTTAATATCTCACATGAAAAACTGATAGTGTCTAATTTTAAATCTCTAGTGAATAAGAAAATAGACAAGAGTATTACTGTAAAGATGTATGCATCAGAATTAAAGCTAAGTGTGCGATCTATAGAATATGCCTTCAAAAAAACAGATAATATGACTCCTTATGCTTGGATATCAGATAGGATGGTTATGGAGATTAAGAGATTACTGCTATATAAGGATCTACATATAAATGAGATTTCGTATAAACTAGGCTTTAAAGAGGCCAATCACTTAACCGTATTCTTTAAGAACAAGACAGGAGTGACTCCCTTACAGTTTAGAAATAGATTTAATGACAATAGTATTTAATGACTTTTTTATTCGCATTTATGTAAGTAATTACTACTGAGTAGAAGATACTTTTGTACGTGTTGTAATAACAGTAGGTATTACGTTACTTGAGAACTAATAGTTAAAGCTTATTCTTTATTAGTTTACAAGTTTTAATAGAGATAAAGTACTATTAGTTCTCATTTTAATCTTTGTTGCTAGATGTAAAAGAAGCAATATAGAACTCACACCTTAATCTGCGTTGTAGGATTTAAAACTAGCAACACAAAACTCACTTTTTTTCAAGTAGCTCTATGAAAATATGAGCTAATGCACAACAATTGATTGATAGCCCTATTAGGGCTATCAATTTTTAGTTATTATTAGATTATCAAATAATAAAATATCTATATAATCTCCATTCTGTTATAATAAATACACTATTTTTGTTCAAAATGCGACATACTATGCTTCGAATAATCCTTTTTTTAAGTCTTATGACCTTGTTTTCTTGTAATGAGAATAAACAGGAGAGTAATGTTTATTACAATACAATTATACAAGAGTATAAAGAAAAGGGAATTAGTGATATTAGCACTATAAAGAATCCAGAAGAGATTAAGGCTATTCTAAATGTATTCAAAGCGTTAGAATACCAAAGACAGCATGATAGTCTTAATGAAGTTAGTACTTCGCTATTATTAGAGAGTGTAGATATCGTTAATAATAGTGCTAATATAGGATTGAGAGAATGGGTATATAGTGAGATAGGATTTTACTATTATACTTATAATCACTATATAGAAGCTGCACCTTACTTTATAAAGATTTCAAAAGTTATTGATAATAATCTGGAGCAGATAGATGTGCAGAGATGTAGTGTGCTGCTCAAAACAGCTTATTTTTTTGAAACGATACAACAGTATGATAAGTGTATTGATTATTATAAGAAGACATTAGAAACAAGTTGTAAAACAAATAATAATAAAGGAGCTGTACTTTGGGCATTGGGTGCTGCTTACCAAAAAATAGATAGTATAGCATCGGCTAAAGAATATTATACACTTGCTAGTGAACAGGCCTTAAAGGTAGGAGACACATTGCGTTATGCTAAAAGTCTTGGAGGGTTGGCTAGTATTTTGGAGATTGAAGGGGACAAGACTACAGCAGAGCAGTATTATGTGGAGGATATAAATATCTCAAAAAGGTTAAAGGAAGATCGCAACCAGATGTATGCTCAGATACAGTTGGGTAAATTCTATTATGCCAATAAACAGTACACCTTAGCAGAACAGGTCTGGCAAGAGGCTTATGAAATAACCAAAACAAGGGATTATCTAATGGGATATCAGCGAGAGGTATCTGCTCATTTATTAAATATTGCAAAGGTTGGTCATAGAGATGGTGAAGAATTATTTTATAGAAGAGAGCTAGATCGCATTGATAATATCATAGAGGATAGAGAGAGCGAAGATGTCATTCGTAAGATTAATTGGAATACGAGTTACGAAAGTATCACTTGGGAATTAGAAGCAGAGAGAAACGCCAATGATAGAGTACGTTATCAGCGGCTATTGTTTATGAGTAGTACGGGCCTATTATTACTCTTGGTCGTTGTGATTTATTTCTTTTACAAAAGAATTATTAAACTTCAAACTTTTAAATATGAAGCTAAGTTACTAGCCTTTCAGTATTCTAAACTAAGCTCAGAGACTAAGTTAAAAGAGACGCATGCTTCTTTAGCTTCTTATCAGGTCTATCTCTCTGAGAAAACACAGCAAATAGAAAGATTAGAACAAGAGCTAGAGAAGGTAAAGTACTCAACAAATGAATATGTAAAGGAGAAGAGACCTGATCTAGAACAACTGCTAAATGCGCATCTGATGACTGATGAGAGTTGGAATATGTTTAAGGAGACATTTAAGGAGGAACAAGAGGAATATTATTTGTATTTAATGGAGCGTTTCCCTGATTTGACAGAGTCTAATTTGCGTATTGTATTACTTCAAAAATTGGGACTAACTAATCAAGAAACTGCTAATCTATTAGGGATAACAATAGATGCTGTGAAGAAGGCGAAACAGCGTCTCAAGAAAAAGTATGAGGAGGATTATGATACTATTCTAAACCCAGATAAAGAAGAGGTATAGTGTTATATTGTGATTATAAGGGAGGTATTATCTATTAGATAATACCTTTTTTGTTTTTATAAAGTGGTTATTAATAGCATATTGCGATTTGTCCACCCTGATGTCCACCCCTTATAATAGACAGGAGTTGGCATTCTGCTATTAATTTTACATCAAGAAAGCTAAAGCTTGAACTTCACCACACTCAACGTATAGCGCAAAGTATAGAATGTAGTTCTATGCTAGTTTTGATAAATTGTTGTTTTCTACGATTTGTTATGGTTTAGTGTGGTATGTAAAACAGTAACCTTAACAAAACAACAATATGAAAAAACTTCTACTCTTACTCTTATTTTTAATCAGCCATCTGCTGTCTGCTCAGACTAGTACCGAACAATTTGAGACAGAAAGCAATGGTTCTACCAATTTTACGGATAACGGGGTTGTATTTAATATTATTTCTAGTGCAAGTCATTTCAGTATTGTGAACTTTCCAGGGAGAGGTTGGAGTGGTACAGCGAATGATAATCGCTATATAGATAATAGTAATAGCGTAAATGACATTTCCCCTTCTTTTAGTATAAAGACGACTTCTAATTTGTTTAAGGTTAATCGTTTTTGGGTTTATTTAGCAGATAAATTATCTAATCCGAATACTACAGGTTCCTTAACAATTACAGGAAAGTTAGGCGGAGTAACTAAATTTGCTCAAACGAAAACTACTGGATTTGCAACTTCTTTAGGTAGTACTAATGGGTATACGCTTATAGATATGACTAATCTAAATGGTCAGAACTATTCTAACATAGTAATAGATGAATTACAGATTACTGCTAATGGTAATTACAAATATGTTGCTCTTGATGCCTTCACTTGGGTAAAAGATTCTAATATAGTTCTTCCTGAATTTAAACCTTTTATCACCATATGGAAAGTACTTGAGGGTGATAATATAGAGATATATAGAGATAAAGACTATACTTACAATTATAATGTAAGCTGGGAGAAAATAGGTGACCCTACAAAAAAGGGCAGTATAACTAATCAAACAGATGATTATACCATACCTAATCTTTCAGCAGGTGAGTATAAAGTAACGATATCAGGTAATTTTCCACACTTTAGAGCAGGTAAAGAGTTTGAAGATAATAATGCTAAACAACTTTTAAGTGTTAATCAATGGGGAACACAACGCTGGAAGAGCATGAAAGAATCTTTTCAATCTGCAACTAATTTAACTTCTGTAGATAATGATTCCCCAGATCTTACTGATGTAACAGATATGTCAAGAATGTTTGATCATGCAAGTTCATTCAATAGTGATCTGAATAATTGGGACGTTTCTAAGGTAACAGATATGTCGTATATGTTTTCAGGAGCTAACTCATTTAATGGTAATGTAAGTAATTGGAATGTATCTAATGTAACTACTATGCAGGGGATGTTCCAAGTAGCGAGTGTTTTTAATAGAGATTTGAGTAACTGGAATGTGGCTAATGTAACAGATATGATTCAAATGTTTTCGCTAGCATATTCTTTTAATAGTGATGTGAGTAATTGGAATGTTTCTAAGGTAACAGCAATGTCTCATATGTTCTCAAATGCTAGTTCATTTAACAGAAACCTAAGTAAATGGAGAATTACTAATATTGAAGTAAAACATGCTGGTATGTTAGGCATGTTAGAATATTCAGGAATGTCTGTAGATAATTATGATACTACATTAAAGGGGTGGGCTAATCTAGCTAATATCTCTAGAGATATATCTCTAGAAGTTCATGGCTTAAAGTATTGTTCAGCTAGTATAGAGAGAGAAAAATTAATAAAAGAGAAAGGATGGAAGATAAAAGGGGATATTAAGTTAGGTAGTGATTATATATTAAACAATAAAACAGTAGTGTATGATACAAAACCACATGATATTAAATTAAATACGACACCAATTACTCCATTAGCAGTTAAATATGAAATATATGATTCTTTAAATAACGAAGTTCCTGAAGCTATAAATGTTGGAGAATATACTGTAAAAGCAATAATTAGTGGATGTGGGGCAGATGAAGTCAAAACAGCTACTTTAAGTATAACTTCTGTATTAAAAGCAATTATTAAGAAAACAGATGTGAGCTGTAATGGAGGATCTAATGGAACAGCAAGTGTAAATGTATCAGGAGGAACAGCACCATATAGTTATTTATGGAGTACTGGAGCAACTACTCAAAGTATTACAGGATTAGCAGTAGGTACTTATAAAGTAACCATTAC
Source organism: Myroides marinus (assembly GCF_900109075.1). GTDB lineage: Bacteria > Bacteroidota > Bacteroidia > Flavobacteriales > Flavobacteriaceae > Flavobacterium > Flavobacterium marinum_A. The sequence goes on from NZ_FNYS01000006.1 coordinate 183,819, forward strand.
AGATGCAACAAACAAAAAAATAACAAATAACTTTGATATTACACAACCTACTGCTTTATCAGCTACTACGTCTCAGACTAATATAAGCTGTAATGGAGGATCTAATGGAACAGCAAGTGTAAATGTATCAGGAGGAACAGGTAATTATACTTATTCATGGGCTCCGAGTGGCGGAACTGCTGCTACCGCTACAGGATTAGCTGCTGGTACTTATACTGTGACTATTACAGATGCTAATGATTGTGTAATAACACGTACATTTACTATTACACAACCTACCGCTTTAACCGCTACTACGTCTCAGACCAATGTAAGCTGTAATGGAGGGACTAATGGAACAGCTACAGTAATCCCTTCAGGAGGAGCAGGTGGTTATACTTATTCATGGGCTCCGAGTGGCGGAACTGCTGCTACCGCTACAGGATTAGCTGC
>NZ_FNYS01000021.1:0-37204 GCF_900109075.1 Myroides marinus
GAACCCGCACGAACATTACTGCTCACTGGATTTTAAGTCCAGCGTGTCTACCACTTCCACCACTCGAGCGTCTTAATAGACTGCGATACTATTTCTGTATTGCGAGTGCAAATATAGAATGTTATTTATTATCAAACAAACATATTTTGTGTTTTTTTGATAATAAAATAGAATAAATATTGTTATTTGTTGATTAGTAGATAGTTGTTGTGTGATATTTTTATGTAGTAAAAAAACTTATACAGCTCTAAATTACCCTGCGCCATCTATTTTTTTAAATTTCAAACCATTTTCAGTAATGTCAAAGATGTATAGTGTTATTGATTCTGAGAAATATTCAGGAGATACTTCATAGGTATACATGCTTAGCTCACTTGCTCCAGTTTGAGCATACGATAAGATGACCTGAGTCCTAGAGTATTTTATAGTATAGACACGTGTATTTAATCCGTTATCTATTGAAGCTTCATATATACCTTCAGATTTGTTCCAATGAATATCGTCTATATCACATACATTTAAAGTTTTTCTTAGTTGTTGATCAATACGTCTTTCGTCATTAGGTAGATTTAAGATTCGATTAATAGTATTATAATCATTTGTATTAAGAGCATTTCTTAGATCTTTTAAGTCTTTAATTGATTTAGCCCTCATTTCTTTTTTTTGAAGCTCTACTTTTTTGATTAAATCTATTTGATTATTTTCAGTAGAGGTTAATGTAATATTTGTGTTTGTTGTAGTAGGGGTATACCATTTTTGGTTAGTAAAATAATCGTTGTATAAAGGGTTGGTAAAAGTATAACCTTTACGCGCTAGTATTTCATTACGTCTTAATGCTAATTCTTCTAATGATAATTTAGAAAGAGATTCTTCTGAGTAGTTTGTAGAGAATGACTTTTTATTTTGTGCGTGCAGACTATAAGTCGTACTTAATATTACTAATAGGGTGCATAAACTAATGTGATTTATAAATATACTTTTAAGATTCATGACATAAGGATTATATAGAATCTAAGATAATCTTTTTGAAAGGTATATAAATAAAAAAATCCTAAGCGTTAACTTAGGATTCTTTGTACTCGAGGCGGGACTTGAACCCGCACGAACATTACTGCTCACTGGATTTTAAGTCCAGCGTGTCTACCACTTCCACCACTCGAGCTCAATTGGCATTGACCGCACACGTTTTCGTGATTGCGAGTGCAAATATAGAATGTTTTTTCTTTAAATGAAAAGACTTTTTTAGCTTTTTTTGAATAAAAATACTTAGTTATTGATAATCAGTTTTTTATCAAATAAAAAAAACTGATTAATCACTTCCAAATATATCCTCAGCAGATAAATCACCAAAGATATCAAACGAAAGATCGAGTATCTCTGCGTTAGCAAAGTTTGATTTGATTTCTTCCATTGCTTTTTCAAACCTAAGTTCTGTGTTAAACCTTCTGCTATTAGCGAATATCTTTTTGTCTATTGCTAGCCTGAAGTAATGTTTACCACTAGGTGTTTTAAACTTGATAAAATTTAGAGAAGAGAAATTGGTTCTAAGGAACTCAATATTGGAGTGGATAGCCTCTACACTAGAGTATTCAACACTAGTCATTAAGGTCTTTCCTCTTCTATGCTCAAAAGTGTACTTATACTTTCCGTTATCTTTTAAACTAATTACGAATGCACTCATATCATTTAAGAAACAAAATTACACCCAATTGTCGCAATAGACATATAGACAAGTTAGATAATACTTACTAGTAATACTAATGTACCACATTGTACAGTATCTGGCTGTTATATATGGCTAATGCGATATCCGGGTTAAAGAAATTTACTTTTTACAGAGTATCTAAGGGGAGGATACTTCTATAGGGGCAAAAAAAAATCCTAAGCATAACTTAGGATTTTCTGTACTCGAGGCGGGACTTGAACCCGCACGAACATTACTGCTCACTGGATTTTAAGTCCAGCGTGTCTACCACTTCCACCACTCGAGCGTGATATAGAGCGAAAAACGGGGTTCGAACCCGCGACCTCAACCTTGGCAAGGTTGCGCTCTACCAACTGAGCTATTTTCGCATAATGTTTTTTAAGAACTTCGCTTTACTTCTGTATTGCGAGTGCAAATATAGAACGTTTTTTCGTTTCTCCAAACAAAAAACAATAAAAAAATAGAGATATTTTTTAACTCATTGATATACAAATACTGACTTGAGCAGTTTTTTTTTACTTTTTTTTGAGTAACTAAAAATGGAGACTCTTTTGAGTCTCCATTCAGCTTATTTTAGTTTCTTTTTTAGTTCATTTATTTTCATAATAGCCTCGATAGGGGTGATATTATTCACATCGATTGCTAGTATTTCTTCTTTTAATTCTTCTAATAAAGGATCATCTAGATTAAAAAAGCTTAATTGGATATCATCCTCTACAGCTTTCAACGGTTGTTGAGGATCTTTAGCATGACCTTTTTCTAGTTGTTTTAGCATCTTTTCAGCTCTTTTTAGTACGCTATTAGGCATTCCTGCCATCTTAGCTACATGTATACCGAAGCTATGCGCACTACCACCTGGAACTAGCTTTCGTAAGAAAAGAACATTATCTTTTAATTCTTTTACAGAGACATTATAGTTCTTAATACCATCGAAGTTTTGAGACATATCATTTAACTCGTGGTAGTGTGTAGCGAATAAAGTCTTTGGCTTTCCAGGATGATTATGTAGGTATTCTGCTATAGCCCATGCGATAGAGATTCCATCATACGTACTCGTACCTCTACCTATCTCATCTAGCAATACTAAACTTCGGTCAGAGATATTATTTAGGATAGAGGCAGTCTCGTTCATCTCCACCATGAATGTAGATTCCCCCATAGATATATTATCTGATGCCCCTACACGAGTAAATATCTTATCTACTACGCCCATACGAACTTCTCTTGCAGGTACGAAGCTACCCATCTGAGCTAATAATACGATTAGAGCAGTCTGTCTTAGTATAGCAGACTTACCAGACATATTAGGCCCGGTAATCATAATAATCTGTTGTTCCTTATTATTCAGATACACATCGTTAGTGATATATGGAGTATCATAAGCTAGTTGTTTCTCTATCACTGGATGACGGCCATCTTTAATGTCTAACTCATAAGAGTCATCTATCATAGGACGTACATAGTTATTCTCTAATGCCTGCTGAGCGAATGAACTTAGACAGTCTAATTGAGCGATAAGATTAGCGTTGAGCTGTACAGGTTTGATATACTGTGCACACCATGATACGAAGTGATCGTATAGTTCATTCTCTAATTTATAGATCTTCTCTTCTGCACCTAATATCTTAGTTTCATACTCTTTTAGTTCTTCTGTAATATATCGTTCAGCATTAACTAATGTTTGCTTGCGAATCCAATCAGCAGGCACTTTACTCTTATGTGTATTGCGTACTTCGATATAGTATCCGAACACATTGTTAAACGATATTTTCAGCGAAGGAATACCTGTTTTCTCGCTTTCTCTTATCTCCATAGCTTCTAGCAGTTCTTTTCCTGAAGTAGAGATTTTACGCAGCTCATCTAATTCTTGATTAACTCCCTCTGCTATTGCATTACCTTTAGCTATAGCTACAGGAGCATCCTCACTGATTGTAGTTCTAATCTTATCTCTTAGTAGTTCACATCCATGCAGTTTGTTCCCCATTTGTTTTAGAGAATCATTACTACTCTTTAGAGCAGTCTCTTTGATAGGGATGATAGCATCTAGAGAATCCTTTAGATAGACTAATTCTCTAGGAGATACCTTAGCAGTAGCTATCTTAGAGATTAGACGTTCTAAGTCAGATATTTTTTTGATTTGAAGCTGAAACAGAGATAATAACTCAGTATCATTCCTTAAGTTTTCGACTATATTATGGCGGTCTATTATTTTTTTAGTATCCTTAAGAGGTAGGGCTAACCATCTTTTCAGTAGACGACCTCCCATAGGAGATAAGGTTTTATCAATCACATCTAATAGCGTAATAGCATTTAGATTAGAGCTGTTATATAGTTCTAAGTTTCTGATCGTAAATCGATCCATCCATACATAAGCATCCTCTGCTATACGCTGTATGTTAGATATATGTTCTAGTTTAGTGTGTTGTGTTTCTGATAGATAGTATAAAATAGCTCCACAAGCGATAGTCCCTTCTTCTAAATCTTCTACACCAAATCCTTTAAGCGAATTAGTCTTAAAGTGATTCGTTAGAGATTCGAATGCGAAGTCAGTCTTAAATACCCAGTCATCTAGTAAGAATAGGTTATAGGTAGAACCATAGTTTTGTAAAAAGTGGGTCTTATTACTCTTTTGGACTAATACCTCACTAGGAGCGAAGTTCTGTAGTAACTTATCTATATAATCTTGATTCCCTTCAGTTGTTAAGAACTCACCTGTAGACACATCTAAGAATGAGATACCTATAGTCTTCTTAGCGAAGTGTATTGCACATAAGAAGTTGTTAGACTTAGACTGTAGTACTTCATCATTTAGAGCCACACCGGGAGTTACTAATTCTGTTACTCCTCTTTTTACTATAGTCTTCGTCGTTTTAGGATCTTCTAGTTGATCACAGATAGCTACTCTAAGACCAGCTTTTACTAGTTTAGGTAGATATACATTGATAGAGTGATGCGGAAAACCAGCTAATTCTGTTTCACTAGCCGTACCTGCACTTCTCTTAGTAAGTGTTATTCCTAATATTTTAGATGTTCTGACAGCATCCTCACCGAATGTTTCGTAAAAATCCCCTACACGAAATAATAGACAAGCATCAGGATACTTAGCCTTTATATCATTGTATTGTTTCATTAACGGGGTTTCTTTGGGAGCTTTTGCCTTAGCAGTCATAACGTAGTTTTGTATTTAGAAATACAAATATAATAGTAAGATTCTATAAACGCTATTTGTATTGTAAACTATCTAGTCACGAGGAATGCCATAATGCTTTTTCATACTTCTAATAACCATAGAAGTAGTCACTGTGATCGTTAACCCGATAACACATCCTAGCGTTACAGCTAGACATCTAAATAGAGGAGTAGCCTCTACAGAAGCTGCAGTATGTGGCTGTACTAATATGATGATAAGTGCTACTAAAGCTACACGAGCCATATTAAGAATTTTAAATAAGTAACAGGTCATAATCGTTAAAAATACACCCAAAAGACAAATATAAAAGTCAGGCGATGGGTGTATCTCTAAGCAAACTAATCCTACGATAGAACCCACTAAGTTAGATTTAAATCGCTCAATAGACAGCTTTTTAGAGTTTTTGCCCTCAGGAGAGATTACTAACATAATAGATATAAGCGTCCATAAAATTTCATAATTAGGAAATTTTAGAAATAGAAGATATCCTATGTAAAAGCCGATAAAGCATCTTATTGTGTATATGATTACTGGCGAAGTAATGATTCTTGTTATGAGGTTTCTGAGCATATATTTTATTTGAGCTTGCAAAGTTACTAACTCAAAATAAACAATACAATCTGAAATGGTAATCATTAACCACTTATGAGCAAATTGTTTAAGGTAGTTACTGACTCCTATTGGCGACAAGGATCTATGGCTTGATGCAATATTAACTAATTCATAAAATGGTCTTTTATTAAGGATTAGTTCTTTTTAGTAAAATGTATTAATAATTAAACATTATATCGATGTAAATGCAAATACTGTGATCGAAACTAAGGATATTAGTATTGCAATTATGGGAAACTTCTGGGTATTAAATTTTGATGTGTCTAATAGGGTACACATAATTGTTGGTAAAATAATTAGTCCTGTTAAGCTAAGTATCCATAGTATCTCTATAAATTGGATATACTTAGACTCACTTATGTATTCTGTAGTAATTGTTCCATGAAAAATTACTACAAATAGCAGATTATTCAGTATAGTCAGTAAGGCTAACTGATTAAGTACTCTTCTAGTCATGGTGGTGGTGTTTTGGTTTTATAAAGTTACTTAATGTATTTTGCATTAGTTTCGAATATTTAGGATGATAATCGTTTAATTATCACTAAAACAAGTGATTAATGTTTGATTAGATATGTTTTAGTAGAGGAGATAACTGAAAGTGATAGTAAGCAATACTATTTTTGAACAGAAGAATGGAGTAATCAATTAGAGAAATAGTACTTTTGTAAAAAATATCAATCATGCGCAAATTAGCTAATAGCGAATTAGATCGTAAAAATGTAGAGGAGTTTAAAGCGTCTGAGAAGACTCCCATTATTGTCATTCTTGACGATGTGAGAAGCTTACATAATATTGGTTCTGTATTTAGAACGTGTGATGCTTTTCTAGTAGAGAAAGTTTATTTATGTGGTATCACAGCTACACCTCCTAATAAAGAGATACATAAAACAGCTCTAGGTGCTACTGAGACTGTAGAGTGGGAGTATGCTAAGGATGTAGTAGAAGTAGTAAAAGAATTAAGAGAGAGCGGTGTATCTGTACAATCTGTAGAACAGGTAGAGAACAGTGTGATGCTTAATGACTTTAAAGTAGAAGAAGGAGTGAAGTACGCTTTAGTATTCGGTAATGAAGTAAAAGGAGTAAACCAAGAGGTAGTTAATCTAAGTCATGGAGTGATAGAAATCCCTCAGTTAGGTACTAAGCATTCTCTTAATATTTCTGTAAGTGCAGGTATAGTTATCTGGGACTTATTTCAGCAGATGTAAGCCAGGTATATAGATATAATTAAGAAGAGCTGTTTCGGATAGAAACAGCTCTTTTTTTATGCTTATATGGTTATTTTGGCCTTGTATGGAGATAATGAGTTAGTATGCACTTATTAGCTAATTATGCACAATTTATTTGTTATCAATTTGCTGATAATGAGTGTTTTGTTTGTTTTTGTTTTTAAATCCTTTGGATACTGTTTGGATAAAGCTTTGGTTTTACTCGGAAAACACCTTTTTTTCAAAAGGATACCAAACTCGTATCCAAACAAATTCTATTGAAAAGTGCCTTTTTTCTCACTTTTCAGCTCGTTTTTCTTTTAAGAATAGAGGGCATTAGTAGTCAAAATAACCATTTGAGGGCAACCCTATTTTTGGCCGTTATTTATTAGCTTATATTTGTTTGTATTAATAGTATAAGTAGATGAGTATAGTGCATAAACCTATAGAGGTATATATTGATAATGAAGATTCTGATGATGGATTTTATAATCTAGGATTTGTGATGAATAGAGAAGTAGGAGTATTGCCTCACCACGTAGGGTTGTGTAGAGACTTTATAGAAGAGCCAGACTATGTATATATAGAGGCAGATGATCAGATTTATGGTTTTCTGACTAATCAGATTAGTTATGAGATTAAGGGAACACTCTTAACTATTACGCTACTAGATGAGCATGTGTTTTATTGGAATAAAGAGAAAACATTTACAGTCGAATTTGATATAATTAATAGCAAGGAGATAAAGCATTGTCTAGAGGTAATGTGTAATTTTGAATCTATATAAAAACAATTTTAAAGTAATACGCCAATGAGAAAAGTTTCCTTATTTATAGCGATGAGTTTAGATGGCTATATTGCTAAGCCTAATGATGATTTGAGTTTCTTATCTCTAGTAGAGAAAGAAGGAGAAGATTATGGATATACTACTTTTACTAAAAATGTAGATACTGTTATTATAGGTCGTAAGACTTTTGATTGGGTAGTTAGAGAGCTAGGTACCGCACATTATGATACAGGTGAGCGCAGTGTATATGTGATTACTAGTGATAAGAGCAGAGTGAACACAGAGCACATTACTTTCTATGCTGATGGAGTAGCTAACTTAATCAAAGAACTCAGACAGGTAGAAGGAAATGATATATACTGTGATGGCGGGGCTGAGGTGATTAATGAGTTGCTTAAACACGATTTGATAGATGAGATGATTATCTCGATAATACCTGTGTTATTAGGTGATGGGACACGTCTATTTAAGGATGGGAGAGGTGAACAGATATTAGAGCTAGTGGAAGCTAAGTCTTTTAGTACAGGATTGACTCAGGTACATTATAAAAGAAAGGATAAGAAGTAGTATTTCTGAAGGGAAATAATATCTTTGAGTCAAACAAACAAAAACTATGAAAGTATTCGAAATAGGAAATGGTCAAACTGTTATAAAGGGACCGAGTCATTATTATAGCTGTAGTGAAGGAGATGGTACTGTGATGTTATACAAAGGCGAAGAAGAGGATGAACCTGTGATTCGATTTAGTATTATCTATTTTCAACGAGCAGAGGGAATTACTCAAAAAGATATTATCAATGACTTTAAAGAGAAGGCAGTTAGACAGAATGCTCAGTTTATAACGCATAGTGGTAAGAGTTTTTTTTCTTATGATAGCGAAAGTCAAGAAGATCTTTATATCCGCATATTTGAGATTATGTATGAGGAGAATATTATAGTCGTGTCATTTACGGCTACTAATGAAGATAAGGGCACAGATAAGATAAAGGTATACCTAGAGGAGATTACAGATATGATAAAGAGTATAGATAGTTTATCATCTCTTAAGTTTCCGATATTAGAGCCTAGATATGAAGATATAGACTATTTAGTGACAGAGGTAACAAAGGTGTTAGATGTACCTGGAGAGAAGATAGCGCAGTATCACGAGAGTGGTAAGTCTGTAGAGATATTACAGGATATACTGACTCGCAGAGATTATGCTATTAATGATTATAAGTATCACTGTGCTTTAGGATTGTTATTTGGAGATTGTCTACAGGCTGCTAATAACAGCTTTCATTGGGTGATAGTACATGATCAGTATGGTAGAGAATTAGCATTACAGTATCAAGACTTCGCTCTACAATGTTTTCCGATAAGTATGATCACTAAGCGTATAGAGGATGAGGTAGAGATTAATGTGACTCAACTTATGGATGAAGTAATTACTCATATAGAGAGTGAAAGCGATAAGGATAAAGGATTCACTAGAATAGAACACAATTTTTAGGATATAATAGATAGGTTAGTCATAGAGGCTAACCTATTTTAGTTTTGTCAAGAGTGATTATTTAGTAGTAAAATTCAGAATATAATGTCTAAATTTATAGGAGAGACAGTTCTGATGTTTAAACAAACTAAAAAGATAAGCTATGAAAACATTCGAGATAGGTATTGGTAGAATGGTTATAAAAGCACCTGATTATTACTACTGTGAGCAGGAGAATGAAGAGACTGTAATGCTGTCAAGACAAGAAGAAGATGACGAACCGGAGATAAGGTTTACTGTAATAGGAGTAGTGCCTGTAGAGCAATTTTCTGCAGAAGATATGTTAGCGCGATTTAGAGATGAAGCCGCAGAAAAGAATACAGAAGTCAGACAGGTACAAGACAAGGTGTATTTTTCTTATAAAAAGGAGTACGATGGAGATATTATTTATTATTATCAGATATCTTACCTGAATAGTATTATCTCTATGTCTGCCTGTGTATATAAGGAATGTACAGATGAGACTGTACACAGTACTATTCTAAAAGATGCGGAGCAAATGCTAGAAAGCATTGATCTGCTTGAGAACAGTAAATTTGTAGTCATTGAGCCTAAGGATACGGATATAGATTATGTAGTGGATAGTGTATGTCAACTGCTAAAGGTAGAGGAAGAAGAAGTAGGAGATTATTATGAATCTGGTAAGGCGTTAGATAGACTACAGGTCTTGCTAGACGATAAGTTATTTAGACTAGATGACTTAGTCTATCTAGAGAAACTAGGATTGTTATTTGGCAGTCTAATTCGCTATTATTATCAAGAGTTTAGTTGGGCTGTGATAAGCGATGAGTATGGTCGTGAGTTAGTATTGAGATTTAGAGGTCATGAGGCAGTAAGCTTTCCGATAAGTATGATAAGAAAAAGGCTGGAGGAAGGCGAACATATAAATGTAGCAGAACTAATGACTGATCACTACGATTCTGTGTTAGCGAATATTGGACAATAAAACATAAAAGTAAAGCTACTCATTGCGAGTAGCTTTTTTTTGTTCTAAAAAATACGTTCTTAATTTAGGTTAAGTGTGTTAGGCTGTTGGAGGTTATACATTTGTCCTATACAAAAAGCTACTAGGGATAATGTAGCAATAACTTTAAAAATAAAATTATTATGGCAAATACAGTTTGGAATATCGACCCTACACACTCAGAAATAGGATTTAAAGTAAAACACATGATGTTTACTAATGTGTCAGGTAAGTTTAATGATTTTACTTCTACTATCGTTAATGATGGTGTAGCATTCGAGACATCAGAAGTTTCATTTACAGCTAAAGTATCGTCTATCGATACTAATAATACAGATAGAGATAATCACTTGAGAAGTGCTGATTTCTTTGATGTAGAGAAATATGAAAACTTAGATTTTAAATCTACTACTATTGAGAAAAAATCAGATAATGATTATGTGATCACAGGTATGCTTACGATTAAAGATGTGACTAAGGAAGTATCATTTAAAGCAGAATACAGCGGATTACTTACTGATCCATGGGGTAATACTAAAATAGGTTTATCTCTAGAAGGAAAGATTAACCGTAAGGAGTTTGGTTTAACTTGGAATGCGTCATTAGAGACAGGTGGAGTACTAGTAGGTGAAGATATTAAGTTATTCGCTGAGGTACAGTTCGCTAAAGCTTAATGAAGTTTTTATAAAGTGATTTTCAATATATGTTTAGACAAAGCCTCTAAAGAAGTAATTCTTTAGAGGCTTTTTTGTGATTTAGAATATCTAATGTGATTCAGATTAGTGTATAATATTTTAAGTGTTTGTTTTGTGTTAATTTATTAATAATATAATCAGTAAATTAGCTTATTGAATTATAATCTTTTGTTTTTTAATATTATTAACGTGATGATTAAGGGGTTTTAAAAGAAAGGCAAGTTTGATTAATTAAGTTTTTAGTAAATGTTCACACTACCATTACCTAAATATTTTTATCGTGTAATTAAGCGGGTTGATCTAAAGACTGCTTGTACTTGCCCCTCATGTGGAGCAACACATTCAATGCGTTTGGAAGTGGGGTGTAGGGTTTATCACTATATATTCTTACCTGTGTATGCTAATCACAGAGAAGTGTCTGTACATTGTGCTACTTGTGCTAAGAATTTTGAACCTAAATACTTTCCTAATATTCCGAAGATGCTAATAGCAGAGTTGAACAAGACTCGCTATCCTTGGTACTATTTTATAGGAAGAGGTATCTGTATCATTCTTACAGTATTGTTTATCATAAGTATAGTAGAGCATTTTATAGTAAGTAAGAACACTCTAGCTAATAGTATTGAATCAGTGAGTAAAGGAGATGTGATAGTTTATGAACTAGAAAATGGAAAGAAAACAACATTATATGTAACCAATGAAGAACGTGATACAATGTATGTTAGGCTAAATAGTAAAGTAGTTCATAAAGATGAAGTATCTGAAATTGATACACCAGATAACTATGTAAAGGAGGTGACTATATTCACTAAGAAGAAATTAAGAGAGATGGCTGATGAAGGTAAAGTATTGGACATTTATATGTCAGCTACAGCATTAGAGTTTGATAAATCCTTATTCGAAGAATCTGATAATTAAATAAAATAAACGAATGAATACAGTTAAGTTTAAAATAGTAGATCGCAAGAGATACCTAGTGGTGTTTATCTCTATTCTGTTAATAGCCCTTGTCGTGTTATTCTTTAATTTTATAACCGTTACTCGTGCTATAGACGAGGGAGGCGTGATGAGGTATGTGTACATAGGAGTTGGTTTTGGGGTATTGGCACTTGTAATACAGTTAAAGAAGTTGTTTACTAAAGAGTTAAGTTTTGATGTAGATGAACTTGGTATTGCGATAAGAGAAGGTAGAGAAAAAAGGATTATCTCTCATCAAAATATAGTGATGGTTAAGCGAATACAAGCGGCAGGGTCTGAGCTAGTGCATATATATGTGGTAGGTAAGTCTGCACCTGAGCTAAACTTTGAATCTAATGATAGAACTGGTATCAATACGCTACTGGCTAGGTTAGAACAATATCAGAGTTATATATCTGCTGATAGACAGGGTGGATTAGGAGAGCGCTGGACGGAGTATATTAATCAGAATGTGGCGCAAAATAACAAAGGAAGTATTAATGAGGTGCGAAAACAAGAGGGGACTTCTAAGAAGATTGTCTTGATTGTTTTGGGTGTTACTTTCGTTGTATTAGTTGGTTTTGTTGTTATTTCTTTGTTGTTGGAAGATAATAGAGGGTATGAGGTCAGAGATGATAAGGTATATTATAAAGATAAAGTATTAGAAGGGGTAGTTCCTGATAGCTACCGTCATTTAGGAGGGAATGTGATTATAGACTCTACTCATGTGTATTATCTAGGAGATGTGCAGACATGGGCTGATAGAACTACGTTTAAGATGTTAGATAACAAGTTTTATACAGATAAGAATGGGGTGTACTACGAGGTGGATAATTGGTTTAGTAAGAATGAGATTAAACCGATAGAGGGGGATTATGATAAGGCTACTTTCAAAGCTTTAGGCAATGGAAGTCTGTATAAGGATAAAAACAACTTGTATCACATCAAACTTAAGATGATAGATAATGCTAATCCTTTGGAAGTATTAAAGATTGAGAATTTAGATATTGCTACAATAGAGCAGCTTAATCCTTATTGGGCAAAAGATAAAGGACAGGTTTACTTTGTGACTTGGGAAAATTTGAGACCATGTGCTGAAATGGATGCTAGTAGTTTTGAGGTGATTGATAGCAAAGTAGCTAAGGATAAAAACCATGTGTATTATTTGACTAGAGATTTAGGGTCAGATCATGTGAATGCTACTAAAAAAGAAGATTACGCTATATTAGATGATGCAGATGCACCTACTTTCGTAAGAATTAAGCACAATTCTTATGAAGATAAGAATACGACTTGGACTATTAGTAATGATTAGTATTAGTTGAAGTAATAAGACAAAGCCTCTAAAGAATTACTTCTTTAGAGGTTTTTTTGTGTATGATTTTGATGTTTTGTGTTTAAGGAATTTTATTACATTTGTTTTATTCACTTTGTAGTGACTTGTAAAACCTTACTAAACCTAACACTTAGAATAACGATGAATTGTAATACTTGTAATGTAGAGGTTAACACTCCTTATTGTCCTAGTTGTGGACAAACACCTCAGTTAAAGAGAATAGATAGTCACTATATTATGCATGAGATAGGGCATGTGCTACACTTCGAGAAAGGTATATTTTATACAATAAAACAATTGTTGTTAAAACCAGGGACTACTATTAGAGAGTTTATCACTAAAGATAGAAGTAGGCTGGTGAAACCTGTTATATTTATCATTATTGCTTCTCTTGTTTATTCTATCATTGCGCATTATTATCACTTAGAAAGTTTTGTAGCTTATAACAATTCCGGCATGGGAGGTACTGCAGATAAGGTGTTTATCTGGGGAGATACACATTCTGGGTACATGAATATTATCATAGGGGTATTTATAGCAATCTGGACTAAATTGTTCTTTAGAAGGAGTTCATTTAATCTCTTTGAAATATTGATACTATTGTGTTTTGTGACTGGTATGTCAATGTTGATATTTTCTGTCTTTGCTATTGTACAAGGGCTTACCCATATAAACCTAATGGCTGCTGCTGGTGTAGTAGGTATTGTATATTGTACTTGGGCGATAGGACAATTTTTTGAATCGAGTAAGGTAAGTAGTTATATCAAGGCATTCTTTGCTTATGTGCTAGGGATGTTGACCTTCTCTGTGTCGGTAATAATTATCGGAGGGCTGATAGACTCTATTATAAATAAATAAATAAATAAATAAATAAATAAACGCCAGTGAGTTAATCACTGGCGTTTCTGTTAGAAACTATTTAGTTTCATATATCCTAGTTCTATCTTATCATCATCTAATATTTTATCAGTCTTAGTGATTTTGATAGCGTATTTCTGTTTTAAATCGTCGTTTAGTATCTCGTCTATTTCATAGATATCATCTACATCTAGACCGTATTTATTATCTACATGGCTATATCCTTTAGGAGGTAGGTTAAACTCTTCGTAGAATGAAGTGTTCTTTACCATCTGTATAGCTTCTTTATGACTATCTGCAACTATAAGACATGTCTGGTGAAACTCGTCAAATATACCATGCTTATATCCTCCTAGATTAAGGAAGAATAGTTTAAGTCCTGTAGGTTGATAGTCATCTCTATCGACTACTTCTATCTGATGACCTTCTACATGATTTACTTCTCTCCAAGCATCTACGTGTAACTTAGGACCTCCTTCTGGCCAGAAGCTAGCAATCTGAGGTACTAGATCTTTCATCTCTGTACCAATACCGAAGTATATATCATGCTGCTCTATGTGTCTACCTGTAGGTGTAGCCCCTAGCATGGTCATAAATAGTTTATTAGTCATGTTTCACTAGTTTATTTTGTATCTTATCTAGTATGTGTATATAATCTTCTTGATTAGCTACGAAGTCCATATCTGATATATCTATGATTAACACTTTATCGGCAGGCATTGTTTTGATGTAGTTAAAGTATCCTTGGTTTACTTGATCTAAGTATGTACCTGGTATTTCACTTTCATAAGAGCGTCCGCGTTTTTGTATGTTTTCTAACAAACGATTTGTGTTCTGATATAGATATACATATAAGTCAGGTTTAGGTGTCTCTTTATACATAATCTCAAAGATTTGTTTGTATAAATTAAACTCGTCTTCTTCTAGTGTGATTTGTGCAAAGATGATAGACTTATAGATGTAGTAGTCTGCTATAATAAACTCCTTAAATAAATCAAATTGAGCTAAGTCGTCAGATAACTGTGAGTATCTGTCTGCTAAGAATGACATCTCTAAAGGGAAGGCGTATCTAGTAGCATCTTTATAAAACTTAGGTAAGAATGGATTGTCTGCGAACCCTTCTAATATATTCTTAGCATTAAAGTCTTCTGATATACGATTAGTCAAAGTAGTCTTACCTGCACCGATATTACCCTCTATAGCGATAAAGTTCACATTAGTGAATCCGTATCTATGTATTGGGCTTGATAGGGTACCAACTATCTTAAAAGTTGTTTTATCTTTACAAACGTTTAATAATTCTTTGAAACTTTGCTTTAACAATGGGTGTTCCCACTCTAAGTTTAGGTCAGCTGCTGGCTGAAGGACGAATTGTCTTTCTTGCATCAAGGGATGAGGTACAGATAGATTGTCTGTATTATACACCTCTTGGTTAAAAGAAATGATATCTATATCAATGATTCTAGCACTGTAACCTACCTTGTCTGTTGGGCGTATTCTACCAAGTATTTGTTCTATTTCTAGTACTTTTAGAATAACCGTTTCTGCTTTAAGTGTACTATGTAATAAAATAGCACAATTAAAAAAAGGATCACTCTCAAAACCCCAAGCAGGAAATTCGTAAATAGGAGAAACTCTTATGACTGTACCAATGTGCTTGTTTATCAGTTCGATAGATTGTTCTATGTTAGATAATCTATCCCCTTGATTTGAGCCAATTGATAATACTATTTGATTTTGCGTAAACATGGGGCAAAGTAAATAAAAGAAAATTGAAATAGCGTTACTTTTGTAACAGTTAATAATGCAAATTTACGGGTATAATCTGTAACTTTTTTTATAATTTGAATACTAATAAGATAAATTGTTTTTAATATGAAGTTTTTAAGAAATGTTTTAGCTACGATAGTTGGACTGTTCATATTCTTCGGAGTCTTGTTCTTCGGGATGTTAGCAGTTGGGGCTGCTATGGGAAGTAGTTCTGATAAAGTGGTAGTAAAGGATAACTCAGTTATTAATCTAGATTTATCAGGTGTAAAATACGACTATGCAGGAAAGTTTAATTATAAAGACTTTGGTTTCGTTGATGCTGGTAAAGATGGTGTAGCTGATATATTAGCAGCGATAGAGTATGCAAAAACGGATGATCGTATTAAGGGAATATCAATCTTAAATGATGAATCATCTTTAGGAGTGGTACAAAAACGTGAAATAAGAAAGAAACTAGAAGAGTTTAAAAAAACTGGTAAGTTCGTTTTAGCTTATGCTAATACGTATTCTCAAGGGGAGTATTACTTAAACTCTGTAGCGGATACAGTGTATGTAAACCCTGTAGGTACGATAGACTTTAAAGGATTGTCTACTGAAATTCTTTATTTAAAAGGATTACAAGACAAAACTGGTGTACAAATGGAGGTAATGAGACATGGTAAATACAAAAGTGCTGTAGAACCATACCTACAAGATAAAATGAGTGATGCGAATAGAGAGCAGATTACTGTGTTCTTAAATTCTATATGGGAGACTATAGTAGAAGATATCTCTAAGAGTAGAAAGGTACCAGTAGAAAAGTTAAATGAAATAGCAAATAACTTAGAGGCTAGAACTCCTTCACGTGCATTGAAAGCTGGATTAGTAGATAAGGTAGCTTATGAAGATGAGTATCATGCTGCTATAAAGAAAGCATTAAAGGTAGAGGGAGATGTGGATTATAATACTATCGATATCCTAGACTATGCAAAAGACTTAATCGTAAAAGGAGATGGTAATACAGCTGAAGATCAGATAGCAGTAATCTATGCTCAAGGACAGATATTAAGTGGTGAGGGTAGTGTGAGTTATATCGGTGAAGGTTCTATCAATCGCGCTCTAAAAGAAGCTCGTAAAGACGATAAGATTAAAGCTGTGGTACTTAGAGTTAACAGTCCTGGTGGTAGTGCATTGACTTCTGAGTTAATCTGGAGAGAGATAGAGCTTACTAAGAAAGTAAAACCTGTGATTGTATCTATGGGAGATTTAGCTGCATCTGGAGGATATTATATATCATGTAATGCTGACCGCATCTTCGCTGATCCAAGTACTATCACTGGTTCTATTGGAGTATTCGGTATGGTACCAAATATGAAGACTTTAGCGAATAAGTATGGTGTGAATGCTGAACAAGTAAAAACTCATGATAACGCTGCTAACTACAGTTTATTTAGAGAGGTAGATCCTGGCTTTAAAATGGTAGTAACAGAGGGAATTGAGGATATCTATACAACATTCGTAAAAAGAGTAGCCGATGGTAGAAAATTGACTGTAGAACAGGTAGATGAAATAGCTCAAGGTAGAGTGTGGACTGGTAAAGATGCTCTTAAAAATAAGTTGGTAGACGAATTAGGAGGATTAGATAAGGCTATTGCTTATGCTGCTAAAAAAGTAGAAATAGATAGCTATAAAGTGGTTAATTTCCCTGAGTATAAAATGAAGTTTGAAGACTTACTTAGAAGTTACTTAGGTTCTTCTATGATTAAAACTGAAGAACAATTAATCAAAGAGAAGATAGGTGAGGCTAACTATGAAATGTTAGAAAGACTTAACTATTTTAGTAATTTAAAAGGTGTACAAGCTATTATGCCATTTGAATTAAAAATCGAATAATGTAAATAAGAACAATATTCATTACTACTAGATTAGATAGTGGTATTAGGTATAATGTTTTGACATAAAGAGTTGTCCTTTTTATAAGGGACAACTCTTTTTTTTTGTTATTTTGTCATTAGTGCCTGAAAGTAATAATTAAAACTTATGATGCCTCTATACATTCCATGTGAATAATTAATTAGGTAGAGTTATAATAATGTTATTTACGTTTCAAAGCAGTGAACAGTACTATTTGAGTATTTCTTAGCTAGGACACTAGTAGGTGTATACATAGACTATAGTTGGAGAAAAAGCCTCTCTAGTCAAGTAAACACGGGTTATTGTCCAAGGTTTGTCCAACAATCGGAATAGGAGACTGTATTAGCTAGAGATGAGTGGTAAGGACTATTTATATAATTATTTATTGATGCTGGGGTGTTAGTATTATTGTTCTAAGGTAAAAAAGTGGAAGTTTGTTTTAAATCATTCGACCGCTAGTGTTATTTTGTATAAAATTGAGTAGTTATGAATAAAAAAGTTTTAAAATGGATAGGTGGCGTAGTACTAGGTCTTTTCTTAGTGTTAATGCTAACACCAATCTTGTTTAAGGGTAAAATACAAGATTTAGTTCTAAAAGCTATCAATGATAATCTTAATGCAAATGTGACATTTGAGAAGGTAGATTTAAGCTTATTGCGCAACTTTCCAAAAGCGACAGTTATTATTAAAGATATTGCTGTAGTCAATAAGGAGCCTTTTGCTGGAGATACGCTTTTCTATGCGAATAACATCAAGCTAAAGATGTCAGTAATGGAACTGTTCAATGGTGAGAAGAAGCCAATGAACATAGAAGGTATCTTATTAGAGAATGCTAAGGTCAATATCATAGTGAATGAACAAGGAGTGACTAACTATGATATAGCAATAAAGGATGATGATGAAAAGGACGATGAAGAGAAAGAAGACAAACCTTTTTCACTTGCACTAAAGCATTATCAAGTTAATAATTTGAATTTGTCGTATAAGGATTTGGGAAGTAAGATGATGTTTAATATTAATGAATTATATCACCAAGGAACAGGGAATTTAGCTGCGGATGTATTAGATCTAGATACGGAGTCAAAAGCTAAGATATCTTTTGAGAAAGATGGTAGTAAGCTTTTAAATGGAGTTAATTTATCTCTTAAAGCAATTATAGGTATGGATATGGCTAATCAAGTTTATTCTTTTAAAAAGAATAAAGCACTGATTAATCAATTGCCTCTTGAGTTTGACGGTTCTATTAAACTATTGGAGAATGGACAGCAATATGATTTGACCTTTGCTACCCCTGATTCAGATTTTAAAAACTTTTTGGGATTAGTACCTGAAGCGTATGCAGGGAACTTAAAAGGGGTAACGACAACAGGTGACTTTAAGATAGCAGGTAAAGTAAAAGGGGAGATGACAGATGTGAAAATTCCTACTATGGATATCAAGATGAATGCAACTAATGCGTCATTTAAATATCCTGATTTACCTATGGCAGTTCAGAACATTATGCTGAATGTCAATGTTATGAATACTACTGGGCTAATGAAAGATATGTATGTAGATATAAATAAACTTTCGTTTAAGATTGCTCAAGATGTGTTTAATGCTAAAGCAAATATTAAAAACATTAGTGAGAACGCTTTAGTAGATGCTAATTTTAATGGAGTTATTAATCTAAGCAATGTAGCGAAAGCTTATCCTGTAAAGGTAGATGTACCTCTATCGGGAATACTAAAGGCAAATGTGTCTGCTAACTTTGATATGAACTCTATAGAGAAAGAACAATACCAAAATATCAAGAATAGCGGTAGTGCTTCTCTAACAGGGTTTAACTTTAGTACAGAGGCAATGGCTAAACCGATGCTTATCCAAGAAGCTGCTTTGACTTTTAATACAAGTAATGTTACTCTAAATAAGTTATCATTAAAGACAGGAAGTACAGACTTAGCAGCTGATGGGCGTCTTGATAATTTATACGGTTTCTTGTTTAATAAACAGACTTTAAAAGGGAACTTTAATCTGAAATCTAATAATTTCTTATTAGCGGATCTATTAAAAGAAGATACAACAAAACCAGAAGATAAAAAAGAAAAGGCAAGCACAGCTAAAGCTTCTGAACCACTTAAAATACCAGGTTTCTTAGATTGTACGATTAATGCAAATGCCAATACGGTAGTCTATGATAACTTAACACTTAACAATGTAAAGGGGAAACTAATTATCAAGGATGAAGCTGCTCGTTTAGAAAATATGTCAACGAATGTGTTTGGTGGCACTATGGCATTCGGAGGGAATGTCTCTACTAAGGAAACTATACCTACATTTAATATGAATCTAGGGATGCAGAGTTTAGATATTAAGCAGACTTTTACTGAACTTGGTTTCTTGAAGGCTATTGCTCCTATCGCAGGTGTGATGACTGGTAAGATAAATGCTACAGTAGATATGAGTGGTAAACTTAAAGCCGCAGACTTATCTCCTGAATTAAATACTTTATCAGGGGATATTAAAGGAGATTTGTCTAATGCTGTTATCAGTGCACAGAATTCTAAATTACTTTCTTCTTTAGATGGAGCGTTAAACTTTATTGATATGAAGAATATCGACTTGAGCAATAAGAAGATGCATATAGTGTTTAATAATGGTCGTGTGCAGTTCAAACCTTTTGATATTAAGTCTAAAGATATCGCTGTAACTGTATCTGGTGAACATGGTTTTGACCAAAGTTTGAATTACTCACTAGATTTTAAAGTACCCGCTAAGTTATTGGGAAGTGATGTGGCCAATGCTTTAGCATTATTAGGACCTAAGTCAAGCGATAAGTTTGATGCTATTCCTGTGAAAGTGGGAGTGACAGGTAATTTTGCTAATCCGAAAGTATCTGCTAATATGGCTGAGGTAGTAAAGAATCTGACTAATCAAATAGTAGATGAACAAAAGAATCAACTGGTAGATAAAGGAAAAGATGCTTTAATCGACCTATTAGGAGGGAAAAAAGATAAAACAGGAGAAAGTACTGATCCAGCTAAGAAAAATGAAACTGAAGAAACAGTAAATAAGATCAGTGAGGGATTAAAAGGTTTGTTTGGTAAGAAGAAAAAAGAAGAAGAAGCCCAATAATTAAAGATGAAATATCACATAAACAAAAAAGAGCTCCAATAGGGAGCTCTTTTTTGTTTATGTGATATTAGATGACCTCTATGTTTACCATATATCCTTCATAAGTACGGATATTAAAGACAGTTCCATCTTCGAATAGTAGATATTGTCCTTTTACTCCTTTTAATTTCCCTTGATAAGAAGGGGTCTTGTCTAGATTAAGACTTGTGATCTTCTTTGGAAACTGAAGTACAGGGTAATCTAGATTAAAAATAGCGGAATTGGTTTGATCAAAATATGGTTTTACTTCATCAGGTAGCTTATCTTTTAGAGAGTTTCTAATTTCTTCTAGATTAGTTTCTAATACTTCATTCTGAAGCATTTTACGCCAATTAGTTTTGTCAGTGAACATATCTTTTAAGGCTACCTCTGTTATTCCTGCTAGATATCTATTAGGTACTTCTACAATTTCTATAGCTTTAGACGCTCCTTGATCAATCCATCTAGTAGGTACTTGAGTCTTTCTAGTAACACCTACTTTTACGTCACTAGCTACTGCTAGATATACGATGTGTGGTTGTATTTGTACTTTTGTTTCGTATTCTAAGTCTCTATCTTCTATTCCTAAATGAGCTTTACTCAACTCAGGACGCATGATCCAATCACCCACTTGAGCACTTGAGTAAAAGCATTCATAACAAAAACCTTGTCTAAATATCTTTTTGTGTTGTCCGCAGTTTAAACATTCGTACCCTGTAAAGTCAATCTTAATATCTCTATCAATGATTTGATTGATATTAATGAAGTTGTTTTTAAATACTAAATAGTATTCAATAGGGGTGTTAAATTCCGTCTGCATTTTGTTTAAAACTCCTTCGTATAGCATAAATAAAATTGTTATTTTTGGATAAGTGGTAAAAGTACGAAAAACATTGAGTACTGTAATTACTAACTTTTCACAATGAAAAGATTAGAGAATTGACTAATAGATAGTATATGGCATTTACAATTATTAATTCTATTGCTTCGTGGATACTGAAGAAGAGAATTCACCAAATAGACTTATTTAGAAAGTACCCGAATGAAGTACAAAACGATTTGTTCTTAAATCTGATTAAGACTAATGAAAAGACCGTTTTAGGAAAGGAGTTCGGCTATGATAGCATAAAGAATTACGAAGCCTTTTCAGAGCGTGTACCACTGTTTAAGTATGAGGAATTCGAACCTTATATTGAACGTGCTAGACAGGGAGAGAGTAATATCTTCTGGCCAGAGCCTATTCGTTGGTTTGCTAAGTCTAGCGGAACTACCAATGCCAAGAGTAAGTTTATTCCAGTTAGTAATGAAGCATTAGAAAATTGCCATTACAAAGCAGCAAAGGACTTGTTATGTCTATATCTAAATAACAATGAAAACTCTCAATTGTTTACAGGGAAAAGTCTTCGCTTAGGTGGTAGTAAACAGCTGTATGAAGATAAGAATACTTTCTTTGGAGACTTATCTGCTATATTGATTGATAATATGCCTTTTTGGGCAGAACTGAGTAGTACTCCTAGTAACAAGACCTCTCTGATGTCTGAGTGGGAGAGTAAGATGAAAGCAATTATCAATGAAGTTCGCAATGAGAATGTAACTAGCTTTGCTGGGGTGCCTTCTTGGATGTTGGTCTTATTTAATCGTATTATACAAGAGACTGGGCGTGGTGATCTTTTAGAGTTATGGCCTAATGCCGAGGTCTATTTTCACGGAGGGGTAAGTTTCGAGCCTTATAAGGATCAATATATGAAGTTATTACCTAGTGATCGTTTTAGATATTATGAGATATATAATGCATCAGAAGGTTTCTTTGCTATTCAGGATCAGAATAACTGTAACGAGTTACTATTGATGTTAGATTATGGTATATTCTATGAGTTTATCCCAATGGATACTTTTGGAACTTCTAATCAAAAGATTATTCCTTTATCACAGGTAGAGATAGGTAAGAATTATGCTATCGTAATTACTACCAATGCGGGGTTAGTTCGTTATTTAATTGGTGATACACTACGTTTTACTAGTTTATTACCTTATAGAATAAAGATTACAGGACGAACTAAACACTTTATTAATGTGTTTGGTGAAGAGTTAATGATTGAGAATACTGATAGAGCATTAGCTAAGACATGTGCAGAGTTTAATGCTGAGGTAGCAGAATACACAGTAGCTCCAATATTTATGTTAGGTAAAGAAAAAGGGGCTCACGAGTGGATAGTAGAGTTTACAAAAGAACCTAATAACCTTCAATTGTTCAGTGAAGTACTAGATAAGAATTTACAAGCTTTAAATTCTGATTATGAAGCAAAGCGAACGAACAATATGACTTTAAATCCATTGGTACTACATAGTGCACGTAAGAATTTGTTCTATGACTGG
Source organism: Myroides marinus (assembly GCF_900109075.1). Classification (GTDB taxonomy): domain Bacteria; phylum Bacteroidota; class Bacteroidia; order Flavobacteriales; family Flavobacteriaceae; genus Flavobacterium; species Flavobacterium marinum_A. Next base: position 23,012 of record NZ_FNYS01000021.1, read on the forward strand.
TTGAAGAATAATAACAAATTAGGTGGTCAACATAAAGTACCTCGATTATCTAATGAAAGAGGATTACTAGAAGAACTGTTATCTATGCAGAAGATATTTGTTTAGAACAAACGTTACAATATAAAAGAACACTCCATTGGTGAGTGTTTTTTTTGTGCCTTATCTCAAATATATCTCTTGAGTATAGACATAAAAAAAAACCCCGCCTAGCGAGGTTTATTTTATTCTAGCTATACTAAAAATTATTTAGTAGCTGGAGCTTCAGTAGCTGGAGCTTCAGTAGCTGGAGCTTCTTCAGTAGCTGGAGCTTCTTCAGTTGTAGCTTCTGGAGCAACTTCTTCTGTTACAGGAGCTTCTGGAGCTACTTCTTCAGTTGTTGTTGTTTCTTCTACAGCTGGTTCTTTTGCAGTTTCTTTACAAGAAACGAAAGATACTCCCATCATTGCTACTAAAGCGATGCTTAATGCGATTTTTTTCATCTTACTAAATTATAAAAGTTAATTATTAATTCGTGGACAAATATATGAATTTTTTGGTTCGCAAAACTTTTTTTGAATATTTTTTTTTATTTTTTAACGTATTGCAAATCAATATATTGACTACTTATTTTTCTTAGGTTCTACTAATTTCATCTCATCAATTAGATGTTTTGCATCCGCAAACTTGTCAATGATGAATAAAATGTATCTAGCGTCTACCATAATGTTACGACAAATAGATGGGTCATAATAGATATCACTCATCGTTCCTTCCCATACTCGGTCAAAATTTAAACCAATTAAATTACCGTAAGCATCTAACGCTGGGCTACCTGAGTTACCTCCTGTAGTGTGGTTAGTAGCAATAAAGTTAACGGGTAGTTTGCCGTTATCTGCATATTGACCATAGTCTTTATTATTATAAAGCTCAACAAGCTTCGCAGGTACGTCGAATTCGTAGTCACCAGGTACATATTTTTCCATGATCCCCTCTAAGTGAGTTACTGGCTCATAGTATGTAGCATCTTTAGGGAAGTACCCATCTACTTTACCATATGTAACACGTAATGTACTGTTGGCATCTGGAAATATTCTAGCATCAGGATATAACTCTAATTGTGCTTTCATAAATGTACGTTGTAACGCAGCGATCTCTCTGTCTAATTCTTCATATTTAGGTAATACATTAGACATATAGTTTTCGATTAATGCTTTTGCAAATACGTAACCTTTATCATTGTTGATATTTTTGATTACTTGCTTAGCATCACCTTCTAATAATTGTTTGAATCCTTCATAAGAAGTTAACTTACTATTAGTATAGATATCTTTAGAAATAGCTGAGATATTAGCATCTTTTAATTCTTTAGGTAAGAATTGTTTAGGTGCATCTTTAGCATACATAGCTACAATAGCTTCGAATACTTTCTCATCCACTTCTTTACTGAAGTTCTTGTAGAATTTTTCTTGACCTTTGATAAGGTTAGCACGTCTAGATTCAAATGATTTCTCATTAGAAGCGTAGCTTTCTAAAGCATATACTTTATAAGCAGCAGATAGTAATTCAGTGTTACGTTGAACTACTTCAGCAAAAAAGTCTTTACTAATAGCATAAGGAGTGATTTCTCCATATAGTTTTTCGAACTTAGGTAAGATATCAGCGTATGCTTTTGTGTTTTTGTTTTTCTTAGCTCTTTCGATAAATCCTTTCTCGAAATCTTGTTTAGCTTGTACAGCGTTAGTCTTTTTTAGACCTTGGCTTTCACCTATCCATTTTTTCCAGTAGTTAGCTGTACTAGCATACTTAGAAGCATATTGGATTTTGATACCTTGGTCAGCACGCATAAACTCATCAGTGATTTTTAAAGCTTTATCACGGATACCGATTCTTACAGGATTTAAGTCATTCACGATTTGCTCTACCGCATAAGATGGCAAGTACTCTTGTGTTCTACCTGGGTAACCAAATACCATAGTGAAATCACCTTCTTCTATACCACTAAGTGAGATAGGGAAGAAGTGTTTAGGGCGGTAAGGAACATTGTCTTTAGAGTATGCAGCAGGTTTGTTGTCTTTATCAGCATAGATTCTGAATAAAGAGAAATCTCCCGTATGACGTGGCCATACCCAGTTATCCGTATCAGAACCAAATTTTCCGATAGATGAAGGTGGAGCACCTACTAAACGTACGTCTTTAAATGTTTCTGTCACGAAGATAATATATTGATTTCCTTCATAGAAAGATTTGATTTTGTTCTCTTGCCATTTCTCTTTAGGGAACGATGCTACAGTCTTAGCTATGTTCTCAGAGATTTTAGCTTGTTTTTGGATCTCAGAATCTTTGTCTTTGATTCCAGCCATTACCTCTTTAGTTACATCCTCGATACGTACGATAAATGTCACCTCTAGATTTTCGTTAGGTAATTCTTGAGCCCTTGATTTAGCCCAGAATCCATTCGCTAAATAATCGTTCTCTACTGTAGAGTGAGCTTGAATCTGCCCATATCCACAGTGGTGGTTGGTCAATAAAAGACCTTGTGGAGAAATAACCTCTGAAGAACACCCTCCGTTAAAGTGAGGAGCAGCATCTTTCATACTCGATTTATTCACATCGTAAATGTCGTTTACTGACATCTTCATACCAAGGCTTTTCATCTCTGTTTCATTCATCCCTTTTAATAGAGATGGAATCCACATACCTCCTTGTTGAGCATAGATAGGCAACGCTACCAATACAACAAGTGCCTTAAATAGATTTTTAATCTTTTTATTCATAAAAGTGTTAGTTAGAATTGAATTCGCTGGCAAGATACAATATTAAGGGGGAACGCTAAAATTGAATTTCAATGATGGTGTGAGTTATTAAGCGAGAGAATTATTATATTAAAGGTAGATGTGATGTGATGAGGATAAGATAAATATAAGGTGGAGATTAGCTTGTTTATATTTGTATTGTATAATCAGTATCCAAAGAATATATTTTTATATATTGATGTTTTATAGTTTGTTAATTATATAAAGTACAAAGTATTTCGTTTAATGAATAGGTGTTTTTTAAATAATTAATGATGATGATATATAGAAAAAAGGATTTCGTACCTTGGAAGCTGAGAACTAATAAAACATAAATTATGAATACCTATATATTAAGGAATGGAGTACATATACCTCAATTGGGGTTTGGAACTTGGAAAGCAGCAGAGGGAGAGCAAGCAGAGAGTGCTGTGTTATGTGCATTAGCTACAGGTTATCGCCATATAGATACAGCTTCATTTTATAAAAATGAGAAGAGCATTGGTAGGGCTATTGCTAAATCTGGTGTAGCGAGAGAAGATCTGTTTGTGACTACTAAGTTATGGAATGAAGATAGAGGGTATGAACAGACATTAAAGGCTTTTGAACTGTCACTGTCTAATCTTGGGTTAGAGTATTTAGATCTTTACCTTATACATTGGCCTGCTACAGCACATCAGTTTGACAATTGGAAAGAAATCAATGCTGATACCTGGCGAGCTTTAGAGTACCTGTATAAAGAAGGAAAAGTAAAGGCTATAGGTGTTAGTAATTTTTATGCACATCACTTAGAAGCTTTGTTAGAAACTGCAGAGATTAACCCTATGATTAATCAAATAGAATTTCACCCAGGCTTTACACAATCGGAAGTAGTTGATTATTGCAAACAGGAATCTATATTGATAGAAGCGTGGAGCCCTATAGGTAGAGGGAATATTCTGAACGATGAGATTTTGGTTCATATGGCGTTAAAATATGGGGTGACTGTACCCCAACTTGTATTGAAGTGGATAATTCAAAAAGGGCACTTGCCAATGCCAAAATCGGTTACTCCAGAACGCATAAAGGAGAATTTTGACATTAAAAAAATCATAATTAGTGAAGATGATGTTGTGGTAATCGATAATTTGCCATATATTGGGGCATCGGGATTAAATCCTGATCAAGTAGACTTTTAAACCAAAAGTTCACGACTAGTATAATTATTAATTCATATAAAAAAGGTAAGTAACTATCATAGTTACTTACCTTTTTACTTTTATTCTATATGCTTCATTATTTTTTCTGTAGCATTCTTATTTTTGAGTATAAAATTATTGCTCGTTTTGCCTAATTCGACTCTTTTATCTTTGTTTTGTAATAAATCATCAAAGATTTGGTCTAAGTCCGATTGTGAATTTACTACTATACAACTACCTAATGTTATCAAATCCTTAGCTTCTTGGAACTTTTTATAATTTGGACCGATGATTACAGGTACTCCATAAGTAGCTGCTTCTAAGATATTGTGAATACCTGCTCCAAAACCACCTCCGATATATGCAATATCTGCATAACTGTATGCTTTAGTTAGGATAGAGTAAGCGTCTATAATATATACGGCGTATTGACTTAGGTCTTTGCCTTCGTGTTCACTGTGTAAAATAGTAGGTACTTTAAGACTCTGTAGTAGATTATCTATTTGGTCCTTTTTTATATTATGAGGAGCGAAGATAAACTTCGTATTCTTATCTGTTATACTATTAATATAAGTAGAGAGAAGTCGTTCGTCTTCTGGCCACGAACTACCAATAACGATGGTCTTGGTAGTTTTTCCTAAAGTAAAGTCATTTAAGAATGACAAGTCATTGTTGTTTTCTAGTATCTGAGAGACTCTGTCAAATCGTGTGTCTCCAACTATTTCTACATTATTATAATGTAGAGAGTTTAGCAAGGTTTTAGATACTTCATTCTGTACAAAGAAATAAGAGAATGCCTTTAATGCTTTTCTATAAAAGCCTCCATACCATTTAAAGAAGACTTGATCAGGTCTTAGAATACCAGATACTAGATAAGTTGGAATATTCTGATGATATAATTGGTTTAAGTAATTTGGCCAGTATTCATATTTGACAAAGAATGCCTTTTCAGGATGACATAACTCTAAGAACTTTTTAGCATTAGAGATAGTATCCATAGGTAGATATAGTGTAGCATCTGCTATGGTATTGTTTTTCTTTACTTCATAACCTGAAGGAGAGAAGAAAGTCAATACAATCTTATGTGTTGGGAATTTCTTTTTTAATTGTTCCATTACAGGAAGCCCTTGTTCAAACTCACCTAATGAAGCTACGTGTATCCAAAATACTTTATCACTTGGAGAAATATTGTCTTTTAGTATTTGAAAAGACTGTTTTCTCCCTGCAACGAATAAGCCTAACTTTTTGTTGAACAGTGCGATAATTTTTATAAAAAGGATAGAAATGTAGGTCAGTAGATTATATAGAATAAACATAGGTAAATCTTTATTGAGCGAAATTACGTTTCTTTTGATAAAGTTTGAGCTTTGGCATAAAGAATTTATTATTTTTGTAGTGATAACTAATATCGAAATAAAATGCTATTTGTATGTGCAACTAGTTGGTTACTATATAAGTAGTAGAAAAGATATAAAAGACAATTAGAATGAAAAAAATTCAAATGGTTGACTTGAAAGGTCAATATGAAGGAATTAAAGAGGAAGTGAATCAATCGATTCAAGAAATATTAGAATCTTCTGCTTTTATCAATGGACCACAAGTACATACATTTCAAGCGAATTTAGAAAAGTATTTAGGTGTAAAACACGTTATCCCATGTGCTAACGGTACTGATGCTCTTCAAATCGCTATGATGGGATTAGGTTTAAAACCTGGAGACGAAGTGATCACTGCTGATTTTACTTTTGCTGCTACAGTTGAAGTAATCGCGTTATTACAATTAACTCCTGTATTAGTTGACGTTTGTCCAGAGTCTTTCAATATCTCTATCGAAGCAATCGAAAAAGCTATTACTCCTAAAACTAAAGCTATTGTACCAGTTCACTTATTTGGCCAAGCAGCCGATATGGATGCTATCATGAAGTTAGCTGAGAAACACAATTTATATGTAATTGAAGATAATGCACAAGGTATCGGAGCTGACTATACTTACCCTGATGGAAAAGTAGTTAAAACTGGAGCTATCGGACATGTAGCAGCTACTTCATTCTTCCCATCTAAAAACTTAGGTTGTTACGGTGATGGAGGAGCTATCTTCACTAATGATGATGCTTTAGCACATACATTAAGAGGTATCGTTAATCACGGTATGTATGAGCGTTACCACCATGATGTGGTTGGAGTAAACTCTCGTTTGGATAGTATTCAAGCTGCTGTGTTAAACGCTAAGTTACCTAACTTAGATGCTTATAACGTAGCTAGACGTACTGCTGCTCAGAAATATTCAGCTGCATTAGCTAATCACGCTAATATCGTTACTCCTAAAGTAGATGGTAATGAGAACAGTCATGTATTCCACCAATATACACTTCGTATTGTGAATGCTGATCGTGATGGATTATTAGCACACTTACAAGGTAAAGGTATTCCATGTGCAATCTATTACCCAATCCCATTACACAATCAAAAAGCTTACTTAGATCCTCGTTATAATGAGGCTGATTTCCCAGTAACTAATCAATTGGTAAAAGAAGTTCTTTCTTTACCAATGCACACAGAGTTAGATGATGAACAAATCAAAGTAATCACTGATGAGATTAAAGCTTTCTTAGGATAATCACTAAGAATATCAATATGAAAAAAGCAGACCATATCGGTCTGCTTTTTTATTTATAGCGGGTTATGTTTATTCTCTTGTTCGTGATACAATGATTAATGATATCAAGGCGCAGCTTAATAGTGATATAGCTACGACGTTCATAGAGCCATCATTTAGACTATTAAGTAAGATAGATGTCATAAACGTAAAGGCTAGCTGAGAAGCGCCAAAAAGAGCTGAGGCAATACCTGACTCTGCTTTAAATGGAGATAATGCTAGGGTAGTTGTTGTTGGGAATAATAATCCTAGTGGCATCACAAAAAAGAATAAGGGAACTAACTGAATGTAGATGTTTAGATCTAGTTCTATAAATAACCATAATAGTGCTGCTGCTATTATCTGTGTAGCAGTTCCTAGTTTGATAATATTCTTAGGAGCTAATCTTTTTCTCAAAATAGAAGACGTTAAGAAAGAACCTAACATCAAACCACAAGAGTTAATCATAAAAACAAAGCTAAAATGTGTACTTGATAATCCTCCAGCTTCCATTACTAATACAGGTGAGTTAGAGATATAGAGCATTAGACAACTAAAAGCGATACTTCCTATTACTGTATAAGTGATAAATATTTTGTTCTTAAACAGGTTAATGTAATTACTAAGTATTCCTGATACATTTAAACTAGTTAGTCTATTGTTATAATCTTCTTTTAAGAAGAAAACGGTCATACATATGCTCAATGTAGCAAATAATGCCATAGCTGTAAATACTTGTGGCCAATCAAAATACTTTAATATTACGTTACCTAAGATAGGAGCGATGATAGGGGCTATACCTCCTATAACTGCTAGTATACTAAAAATTTTCAGTGTCTGATCTTTGTCAAAACGTTTATTAACGATGGCTCTAGCAATCACGACACCACCACTACTTCCAAAAGCTTGTAAGAATCTAAACATCCACATCATTTTGATATCCTGAACGAACATAACTGCCAAGGAAGAAAGTATAAAGATAGATAGACAGATCACAATAGGTTTCTTACTTCCATATTTGTCAGATATAGGTCCCCAAAATAGTTGACCGATCGCTAGTCCGCCTAAAAAGGTAGATAGGGATATCTGTACTTGATTAATTTCTGTGTTTAGGTCTTTTGCTATTTTCGGAAAAGCAGGTAGGTACATATCTATTGCTAATGGGCCTAGAGCTGTAAGACTTATTAAAGTGAATATAAGTATCCACTCTTGATAGGTTAATTTCTCCAATAGTGTAAGTTTAAAAAAAATCCTTGGAAGCGTACAACCAAGGATTTTCATAATTATATAATTGTTGTAAGTTTTACCAATTAATTAAGCTGAATGAGTTTCAGCATCTTTATTGATTTTTTTGATTAGTCCTACTAATACTTTTCCTGGACCTACTTCTGTAAATAATGAAGCACCATCAGCAATCATTTGTTCTACAGACTGTGTCCATTTTACAGGAGCAGTTAATTGTAGGATAAGGTTTTTCTTGATTTCGTTAGCATCGCTCACTGCATTAGCAGTTACGTTTTGGTATACTGGGCAAGAAGGTGTATTAAAAGTAGTTGCTTCAATAGCAGCTGCTAATTCTTCACGAGCAGGTTCCATCATAGGAGAGTGGAATGCACCACCTACAGGAAGTAATAAAGCTCTCTTAGCTCCAGCTTCTTTTAAAGCCTCACATGCTTTCTCTACCGCTGTAGTTTCTCCAGAGATTACTAATTGTCCAGGGCAGTTATAGTTAGCTGCCACTACTACACCATCGATAGTAGCACATACTTGTTCTACAACGTTATCTTCTAATCCTAGAACAGCAGCCATAGTAGAAGGAGTTATTTCACAAGCTTTTTGCATTGCCATAGCTCTTTGAGAAACTAATTTAAGCGCATCTTCAAAAGCTAAAGTACCATTAGCAACTAAAGCAGAGAATTCACCTAATGAGTGTCCTGCTACCATTTCTGGTTTAAAGTCTTCTAATGTTTTAGCTAAAATAACTGAGTGTAGGAACACTGCTGGTTGAGTTACTTTAGTTTCTTTTAGTTCTTCAGCAGTCCCTTCGAACATAATATCTGTAATTCTGAAACCAAGGATTTCATTTGCTTTTTCGAACATCTCTTTAGCTACTGCTGAGTTTTCGTATAAGTCTTTTCCCATTCCTGTGAATTGAGCTCCTTGACCTGGAAATACGTATGCTTTCATAAGTTTAGTTTTAAATTTGTAATGGCAAAAATAAGGTATTTTTATTAGTAAACCATAGGGGTACAAAAAAAGCCATCTGAACATCAGATGGCTTTTGATTTATAGTTTTAAAGTCTTATTGTAAAACTCCGATACGATTATCTTTAATCTTAGCGTTGTCTTTTAAAACTTTTAGTATTTGCATTTGTGCCATACCTCTAACCGTATTTTCTACTTTAGATTTATAGCTATTGTAGTTTGGTAACTCAGGAGCTTTTGCTACATTTTTAGTTTGTACCATATATACACCTTGTAAACCATCGATTAGTTTAGAATCTTTATTTACAGCTGTAGCAAATGCAGTACCTACTACTAATGGTTCATTACCAATATTAGTGATAAGTGGAGCAGCTGTAGTTACATCAGACATTGTAGAGATAGAAGCTTTAGAGCTATTAGAAACTTCTTGGATAGTAGCACCAGCCATTTTCTTTCTAATAATTACTGCTTTTTTCTCATTCATTAAGATAGGCTCAATGATAGATTTTACTTCTGCAACAGGAGCTAAACCGCTATCATTTTTACTAGTAACTTTAACGATGATATGTCCGTCAGCACTGTCAAATCTTTTAATAGCACTGTCTTTAGTCTCTTTATTAAATGCCCAAGAAATAATACTTCTTTGGTTACCAATACCAGGTAGGAACTCTTCGAATGGACGAATAGTTACATCTTTTTGAGTAGTAAATCCTAAACCTTCAGCAGTAGCAACAAAATCTTTAGCTGTAGCAGCATTTTGTTCTAATTGACCAGCTTTAGTGAATAATTCATCAGCAGTTACATCAGAAACTTCTATTTTACGAGCTACAGTTGCTAATTTAGCACCTTCTTTTTTATCATTTACTTGAATAATGTGGTATCCAAAGTCAGTTTCAACTAATCCAATTGTTCCAACAGCATTGTTAAAAATAAATTTATCAAAAGAAGGAACCATTTGTCCTCTTGGGATATCTTCATATTTACCACCATTGTTTTTAGAACCTGGATCCTCAGAAGTCATCATTGCTTCAGCAGCAAATGAAGAAGGATTAGCTTTTACTTTAGCTAAGATTTCCTCAGCTACAACTTTAGCTTCTTCTTTAGTTCTAGTCGCTCCAGGTGCTTGAGACCCTGCAAATCCAATAAGGATGTGTGAAGCATCAACTCTTTGTCCTGCTTTTTTATCTAACATTCTAGAGATACAGTAGTAATCTCCCATAATGTATGGACCAAAAGTTTGACCAGGTTGCAAGTTGAATAATTCTTCTTGATATTCTAAAGGAAGATCTTTCTTCGCATAGTATAAACTATCAAATTTGATATCAGAGTTTGTATTTACAAACGTTTCGATATCTTTTACTGTTTTAAATCCAGGAATAGTATCATTCTTTTTAGTAGAAGCATTATACTGTACACTTGGTTTTAAGTATCCTTCAATAGTTTCTTTTACAGTTTCTTTATCAGAAGCTGAAGGTTGGCTAGGAAGGAAAGCATATTGTAATTCACGCGTAGGTTCAGATTTAAATCTGTTAGCGTGTTTTTTCATGAAGTCAACTATCTCGTCATTAGATACAGCAGCTTCAGTATTGTTTACTGTAGAATAAGGAACTGTAACATAGTCAAATGAAACTTTGTTGTTCTCATTTGCATAAGCAGCTTTAGCTTCGATAGCAGTTGTATAGATACCACCTTGAACTAATGAGAAATACATTTGTTCTAAACCTGCTTTTTCTAATTCTTTTTCATAAGCTAACCATTGATTCCATTGCTCTTGTCCTGCACTTTTCATCATTGCAACAAATTGGTTGAATTTGTTGATGTCAAATTGCCCAACAGCATTTTGAAATTCTGGATTGTTAGCAAATGTAGGATTGTTTCTTACAACGTTAACTAATTGATCTTTACCAATTCTTAAACCTAATTTAGCAAATTCATTAGTAAGTAAAATACTGTTTACTTCGCTGTTCCAAACTGTAACTCCCGCTTGAGTATTACTCATTTGACCTTGTTTTTCGGCCTGAGCTACTTTATGTAGGAATTCTTGGGTATTAATTTCTTCACCATCTACACTACCAATGTTTCTAGATAGTCCACCTCCCGTGCTTCTTACTACGTCGCCAATAACGAATGCTAATAAAGCAATACCAATTACGGCAATTAACAGAGCGGATTTTTGTCTAATTTTTGATAAAACTGCCATGCTTTTTTATTATGTGTAATTTTTTTCAGTGAGCGAAAATACAATTATCTATTTAATAATAAAAGCGGTAGTGCTATTATTTTAGTAGTTTTATTAAGTTTTTGTTTAGATTTCAGAATTATTTTTTTACTTTTTTATAATTCCAGTTGGAATTCAGTATTTAAGATGGAAGAGAGTGAGTATTTATTCAAAAAAATAAAGGGTATAATCATCAGATTACACCCTTTATTTTATTTCTTTCCTTGGTAATGATTCTCCATGCGTTTTGCATATTTTCTTCTAAAGAAGAACATAAAAATAGCAAAAGCACTTGCCCCAAGACTTAACCATATATCATAGTTACTAGCGATTAACTTTGTTATAATATCATAGATAAACAAAGCTGCTATGAATAAGTAGAAATATGGTATTATGTGAAGTGGTTTCATTTATTTATCTTTTTTTAAGCTTTCAGCGTAGCTATTAGTAGCTTTTACTTTAGTCATTTTACTATCGAAATCAACACCAACACCTCTAGTGAAGTTCATACTGTCTGTAGAAGCAAGGTACTTACCTTCTGTAAAAAACCATTCATTCTTTTGGTCGTAGTAAAGCTGATCAGAATTTAATTTCTTACCATCATGTGTTGTTATGACAACATTTCCTTGTAAATCGATTAAATCAGTTTTTGTATATCTGATTGCATAATCAGCAACTACAGTGTTTTTCTTATTTTCTTTGTCAAAAATAGTTAAATGTATTCCTTTAGGAAATTCTGTAAAAGGGTATTTTACATTACTATAGTCAAGCATTTTTGGGCTGACAAGTATTGCTTTTACTTTTCCAGAGTCTATATATTGTCCTCTCATATTTTCAACTTCACTAGCAGGAAAGAACTTTGATTTATTAAAATTCTGTATTTCCTTAAATTTGCTCTCACAAGAGAACAGTGTAGTTGTTACAATGATAGTTAAGAATACACCTAAAAGTTTAGAGATCAATTTCATTGTATTAGTTATATGCAATTGGATTAATCAAAACGTCTTTTTTGGAACCAAAGGTCATTTAATGAGAAACCTACATATAGGCTTAGATAATTCTCTTTTGTTAAACCATTACTTTTTGTTCCTCTACTTCCATATTCTACCCCAATGTTAAGGTTAGTGAATTTTCTAGGGTCTCCGATTGGAAAACCAAAACCAGCATTAACAGCTACATCGTTTATTTGTTGGTTCTTCAGAACTAGTCCTGTATTCTCATATCTAAAACCAGCTCTATAAACAATTCTGTCAAAGTAACTAGAGAAAGAGTTGTATTTAGGAATATAGAAACCTCCTACAGTGAATCGATTAGAATTTTCATAACTAGCAATAGCAGTGTTATTCCAAGAGTCTGATAATTTACTGTTTTGTGTAAATGTATATTGACCTCCAACAAACCATTTTAGATTTTTACCAATTCCTGCTCCCATAGATAGCATTTGTGGATTAGTAATGTTTTTTGATTGATCAATTAGAATATTTGAGTCTACTATTTGACTTCCCTTTATTACTTGAAGCTGTGTGAAGTTATCATTTGTCCATTTAGTCTCTGGACTATATGTAACATTAGCTTGGAAATCGTAGTCTTTAATTTTGCCAAAATATTGAGCAGCAAAGTTAAAAGTAAATCCTTTATAGTCTAGTTTTCTGTATTCACGTGTGATGTTTTGAAGAGAGCTTCCATCACCTAAATCTGTGATGTTTTCATATAAGTCATTTTTGGTATTACCAAAGTGGTAACCTGCATCAACACCAATAGAGAAGTTTTTGTTTATTTCATAACCAAGTCCAATAAAAGCTTTGTTAATACCTCCATTACCTTCGTATTTAGAATTAACTTTTTGCCCTTGATTATTTAATCTCTCACCTTCTAATTTATATCCTACGTTAGCATATGGTAGTAAGCCAAATACAACACCAAATTTATTAGCTATTGGCAGTCCTACTGTAATATAGTCAATAGTTTGTCTATTTGCTTTGTCAGAGTTAACATCATTTTTAAAATTATATGAAGTACCTGTTGCTCCAAGCGAAAAAGTAGTTCTTTTTAATTTCCCAAATGACGCTGGGTTCTTTAAATTTATATGAATACTATCTGCGTAAACACTTGTTCCACCCATAGCTTTATATTCATTAGTACCATTGTAATTTACATTACCTATACCGTAATATGAGTATGGAGATGCGTTGCCTTGTTGAGCTAGAGCAGCAGTACCGCAAAGTAAACTCAGGCTAAAGAAGATTTTTTTTATCATTTTCAATTGTGTATTGATATAAATTGTTCAGACTTTCTAATAAGAAGTTTGAATTAGCAAATATGACATTTTTTAATCTTTTGACCAAAAAAAGTGTATCCCCACCGGTCAAAATTATTTTAAGGTCAGGATATAAGCTCTTGTATTGATTAATTATACCATCGATTTCTTGTGTTATTCCATTAATAACGCCAGAATGTATAGATTGGTCTGTTTGATTTCCTATTAAGTAATCTATTTCTACTGGTTCTAGTAAAGGTAGCTTTGCTGTATAATAATTAAGTGCCTTATATCTCAATAATAAACCAGGAGATATGGCACCTCCAAGATATTCATTGTTTTTGTTGATAAATTCGTATGTAATACAAGTACCAGCATCAATTACTAATCTATTACAATCTGGAAGTTGTATAACCGCTCCAGCTGCCAAAACCATTCTGTCTATACCTAAGGTGTTAGGTGTTGCATATAGATTTTTAAACGGAAAGGGGGTTTGGTGTGAAATATTGATTATTTCTGCCTGATCTTGTAACCACGCTAATGTTTCTTCTGTTAGTTTCCCGACTGATGAAAGTATAATTGTTGGCTTAGAATTACTTTTTTCTAAAATTTTTTCAATTTTTTTTTCGAATAAAGCTTGTTCGAAAATTTGAGTTTCTAAAACTGTATCTTTTTCAAACATAGCTATTTTCGTTCTTGTGTTTCCAATATCGATAGCTAGAATCATAGTGTTATTCATATATTAGGCAAAGGTAGTGAATGATTTTTTTTATAAAAAGTTTTGGAAGAACGAAAAACTGTTCTATATTTGCAACCGCTTAACAGAACAAGATTGTTCTTTACTAAAAGCCAATTGGTGCCTTAGCTCAGTTGGTAGAGCAATGGACTGAAAATCCATGTGTCCCTGGTTCGATTCCTGGAGGCACCAC
>NZ_FNYS01000021.1:37314-63342 GCF_900109075.1 Myroides marinus
AAGGTGCCTTAGCTCAGTTGGTAGAGCAATGGACTGAAAATCCATGTGTCCCTGGTTCGATTCCTGGAGGCACCACCACTAAAAACCACTACGAAAGTAGTGGTTTTTTTGTTTATAAGTGTTCTATGGCTTGGTGACAAAAGGGGGATCAGTTGCAAAAGTTGGGGACTAGGCAAAAAGTGGATCAGTCTCAAAAGTTGTGTTTACGCATAAAGTTTAGTTAATCTGTATAGGAAGAAATCAATATTTCTGACGCCTCTAAACTGTGCTCTGAAAGCTTTAATTTTAGCATTAAAAGATTCGGCAGAAGCATTAGTACTTCTATTATCAAAATAATTAAGAATAGTCTTGTAGTTAATTTTCATGGTATTTATAACAGTATTGAATTGGTTTAATCCAATGTTCTGCACATCGTTATACCAACGAGCAAGTTTTGTGTATCCCACTTCTTTTACTGTCGTAGAATTATAGATAGTTCTAAGTTGTTGAGATAAACTGTAAGCTTGTTTTAAGACAGGATATTGTTGAAACAATATATCAGCCCTTTGTTTTTGATTAGTTGTCCATTTACTAATATCTCTTGTTAGTAAATATCTACTTCTTATAAGTAGTTGTTTGGCTGTATCTCCATTGTCAAATTCAATAGGTATAAACTGTTGACCTTGCTTTTTAGTTTCTAATATTTGAGTGTTTTCAGTATCTAAAGCTTTCCAACGTTCTTGTACTCTAATATCTTGTACAGCTTCATTAACAAGTTTCTGTACGTGAAAACGGTCAGTTACCTGCGTAGCATTAGTAAAGCACTTTGTTATAATATTTTTCATAGAATTAGCCATATCAAGAGTAACTTCTTTAACCTTTGCTCTAATCTTAGAAGAAATAGTAAGTAGATGGTTTATAATAGGTTCTACTTTAGTACCAGAGAATATAGCTACTAAACTACCTTTCTTTCCTTTGCTAAATTTATTAGTGACGATGGTATATAATTCTCCTTTAGATAATGCCGTTTCATCTATGGATAGTTTAGGTCCTATGTTTTCAGGAAATAGAAGGTAATCTGTAGCGTGATCTTTATGTTTCCACTCTTGGAAGTCACTAAGAGAATCTCTGTATTGACGTTGTAGCTTTTTTCCATTGATATTAAAGAATCCTCCTATGGTATGACAATCGTTGGCCTTAGTATCTATTAATCTCTTTTAAAAAAGAAGCAAACTCAGTAGTTAAACGAGTTCCCTTTGCTACTAGATTCCAATCACGTTGTACTAATTCACGAGTTGTTTTATCTAACCAACGACGACGTTTTACGTGTAAATAAACACTATTTCCTCGTAAAGGAAAGTCTTGTATTGTTATCTCATTATGGAAGCCATGAGCGATAAGGATACGGTCTTTTGCTTCGGAAGGAACCACATTTAGTTCCTCAAAATACAGATGCATAGTCTCTCCTTGTTTTACTGTTCTGACTAAATTAAAATGTTCTACCAAGAACTCTGGTAAGATCATCTTTACAAACTCAATATAGTTGTCCATCATTATTATTTATTATCAACAAAGGTCTACTCTTTTTAATTCACACACAACTTTTAGGATTGATCCAGTTTGGATCAGTCTCAAAAGTTGTGTTTACGCATAAAGTTTAGCTAATCTGTATAGGAAGAAATCAATATTTCTGACGCCTCTAAATTGCGCTCTGAAAGCTTTTATCTATATTCAAGTTAAGAAGTTGCTTTAATTCTTTCAATAAAGCTATTCAAGCGTTTTTTTGTAGTTTAAGGTATAGTAATAGTGTTGTTCGTGAAAAACACTATTTAAAGCTTTAAAAAGAATAAAAAAAGCTACCCTATTTGAGTAGCTTAGATTTGTTATTTTGTTAGTGTTTCAAATTCCATTGTAACACGTTTTAATTCTATTTCTTGTTTTTTAATATCAGTTTGTAAGTCTAGTAATTGACTTTTAGTTTTAAGTTCGTCAATAGGAGTAAGTTTACCTGCTGCTTTTAGTTGAACATACTTACCATTTCTAGAATTGTATTTATCTTGAGCTTTCTGAAGTCTAACAGTTTGCTTAGCTACTCTTTTTTGACTTTTCAAGATTTCTTTTTGTCTTTTTAATTCTGCTTTATTTTCTTTCTCTATTTGTTTTTGAGCTTGTAAGTCTGCTTTGTGTTGTGCTTCAGCAATTTTTTGTTCTTGTTCTAGTTGCTTTGCAGCATCTAAGTCATTCTGTAATTTACTAGCTTCTAATTGCTGTGCATTTTCAATGTTTTTTTGTTCAGTAACTAATGTTTCTAATGATGTTGTTTGTGGAGCTTCATTAGTTTTAATTTCTTGTGCATTAGCAATAGAAGTTGTAGCTACAAATAATGTAGCAATGAATAACATTTCCTTTTTCATTTTTTTTGTGAATTGTAATTTAATATTTGTTTCGAATTTTTACCATTCATTTATTCTATTGGCATCAAGCTTTAAGAATATGAATAATAGTACTGTAAATGCCATTAAACTCGATCCTCCATACGAAAAGAAAGGTAGGGGAACACCAATCGTTGGGAATAGACCAATAAGCATCGTTATGTTAAAGGCAAAGTGTATAAATAAGAAGCAGATGACAGAGTAACCATATACGCGGTTAAATATCTTTTTTTGTCTTTCTGCTAAGTGAATTAATCTGAAAAATAAACATACAAATAAGATGATAACAAAGGATGCTCCAGCAAATCCCCATTCTTCACCTACTGTAGTGAATATGTAGTCTGTGTGTTGTTCAGGTACGAAACCACCTTTGGTTTGTGTACCTTCTAAAAATCCTGTACCAGTCCAACCACCAGAACCGATTGCAATTTTAGATTGATTTAAGTTATATCCTTCAGCTTGAAGATTCACATCTTCACCAATTAATACATTGATCCTGTCTTTTTGGTGCGGTTCTAAAACTTCATCATATACATAGTCTACTGAGAACACAAAGGCAGACATAATGACTACAAGTATGATGTATATAAGTGGGTTTCGAGTGATTTTTTTATTGAAATAGAAATGCAATGCTGAAATAAGTACTATACTAGCAATGATTATACCTGGTTTTACTACAAGTGACGCTACGAATAGTATAATAGTAATAAAGCCTGTCCATAAATACCAACTAGGAAGACCTTCTCTGTATAAAACAAATACTAGTGAAACGAATAACATTGCACTTCCTGTATCGTGTTTTAAGATTAAAAGAGTTGGTACACCAATGATAACTAAAGCAATTAATTGTTCCTTAAATGTACTTAAATGAGATTGGCTATCAGATAAAAATTTAGCTAATAATAGAGCAGTAGTTGTTTTTACAAACTCTGAAGGCTGAATACCAAAACCTCCTATTTGATACCAGTTTGTTTGTCCTTTAACTGATTTACCAAAAACGAATAAACCTAATATTGAGAGTAAACCAATGATATAGAAAACCATAGCATATTTCTCATAAAACTTGGTGTCTATGGAAACAATTAATACAATTAAAGGAATACAAAAAATGATGAATAGCAGTTGTCTACCATATATCTGACTAAGGTCAAATATAGATGTAGTCTCTGCTGGTAGTGAAGCTGAGTAGATGTTAATCCAACCAGCAATTACTAAAAGAGCATAAAGTAAGATTGATATCCAATCTATATTTTTTTGTACACTTACATTCTTCATTTTCTTAATGTGGTATTTCTATAAAGCTACTTTAGGAGTTGATACTGGTTTACTAGTTGTTCTGTACAATTGTAGTACTTTATCATATTCACTTTGAAGGCTACCTTCAAGCATTCTTTTTTCTAAATCTGTTCTTACTATTTCAGGTAGTAAGTATTTTTGTAACATTAAACTTGTAATAGGCGCTGCCCATCTCGCTCCCCAATATCCATTTTCAATAAATACTGCAATGGCAATTTTAGGGTCATCTTTAGGTGCAAAAGCAACGAATACAGAGTGGTCTGTTAATTGATATCTTTTACCATTAATTCTAGTAAAGTTTTCTACAGTACCAGTTTTACCACACATATCAAGTGATTCAACTCTAACTGAACGACCTGTACCAAAATTGAATACGTCATTCATTCCTTGAACTATCGGCTCAAAGTGTTTTGGGTCAATAGAAGTAACGTGTTTAGTTGTGAATTTCTTATCTATTTTGTGGTGTTCAATATTTTTGATGATATGAGGTGTATAGTAATAACCTCTGTTAGCTACTGCAGCCATTACATTGGCAAGTTGCATAGGGGTCATAATAACCTCACCTTGTCCAATAGAGTTTGATATAGTAGTAGTACTTTTCCATCCTCCATTAGGATACCATCTATTGTAATAATCTGCATCTGGAATATGTCCTTTTCTACCTTCAGGTAAGTCATAACCTAAGAATTGACCTAAACCAAAGCTGTGCAAATGTTCACTCCATTTATTTATACCATCAGCAGGGTTTCTATATTTTTCGATAACTCTTTTGTAAGCGTTAGCGAAGTAAGTATTACACGATTTTGCAATAGCAGTATTTAAACTCCAGTTTCCAGCATCGTGGCAACCCATCCAAGCTCCTTTTCCATAATAGAAACCTCTACTACAAGAGAAAGTGGTATGTTCATTAATAACACCTTCTTGTAAACCTATAAGGGCTGTTAATATTTTAAATGGTGACCCTGGTGAGTATTCTCCTGATAATACTCTGTTGTATAATGGTTTTGCTAAAGAATCATTGTACAGTGCTGTATAGTTTTTAGAACGTTCTCTACCAACTAATAAGGAAGGATCGTAACTTGGAGCATTAACCAAAGCAAGTATCTCTCCAGTCTTTGGTTCAATTGCCACAATACCTCCTCTTTTGTTTTGCATTAGGAGTTCTCCATAGGCCTGTAATTCACTATCGATAGTAAGCATAACGTCGTCACCTTTGATAGCTAATGTATCATATATACCATTTTTAAAAGATCCGATTTCTCTATTGAATCTATCTCTTTGTATATATTTTACACCTTTAGTTCCCCTAAGAGTCTCTTCGTACTCTTGTTCTATTCCTTGTATTCCGATTAAATCTCCAGAACGATAATAAGGGTTAGATTTTATATTTTGCTCATTTACTTGTCTAATATATCCAAAGATGTTTGCACCATGATTAACTTGGTAATCCCTTAGTGATCTTTTTTGAATATAGAAACCATTAAAATGACGAATTTTCTCTTGAAATGCAGCATATTCTCCTTTGCTAAGCTGCGGTAGAAATACAGATGGAAGTCTAGGACTGTATACTTTAGCTTTCTCTAATTTGCTCACAAATTGTTCATAAGTAACATCTAATAGACTGCATAACGCTAAAGTGTCAATGTCTTTTACCTCTCTAGGAATAACCATAATATCATAAGAAGGCTGATTCGCTATAAGTAATTTTTTATTGCGATCAAATACGTACCCTCTTTCAGGATATTCATAAACTATTTTTAAAGCGTTATTTTCTGACTTTTTGATATAAGTATCATCAACTATCTGTAAGAAGAATAGTCTAGCTAATACAACGATTGTAACAACTATAATTATTATAGGTAATAGTAGCTTTCTCATTTTTTAGACGGTTTAATCAGATATAATATCAAAATACAAGTAAGTAATGTTGTCACTGTTGTTAGTATTGTTCTCAACAAGATCTCCCAGATAAAATTAAATCTGAAGAATTCAAGTCCAAAAAGAACAATATGGTGAATGACAACGGAAATAGTAATATAACCAAAAACCTCTAAAGATGTAAAAATATCTTTTGTAACTTTTTTGATAATATTTAGATTGTGATATTGGTAACTGATCCCGAAAGAGAATTTTAGGATTGAAGGTCTAGCAAAGGCTAATATTAAACTAGCAGCAGCATGTATACCTCCTGAGTTTTCAAACATATCCACGATAATACCTAAGGTAAAACTAGCTAAGTAGAATATAGGCTTATTATTATCCGTAGGAAATAGAATGATAAATAAAATATAAGGGAAGGGGTTTATAAAACCAAACAAGTCGATATTATTGAAAATAAGAATCTGTGCGATTAATAACGCAATAAAACGAGCAATATTTGAAAATGCAACACTATTCATCTTTAGTTTCCGCTTCTAATTGGTTAATCTCCTCTATGTCTTTATTCTTAATTACATATATGTAGCCTAGGTTCGTCATATCATTAAACAAGCGAACAGATATAGTAAAGTAATTAGAAGTTTCATTAGTGTAAGCTTTTTCAATTACACCAATAGGAATGTTTTCAGGGAATATTTTAGATATACCACCAGTAACAATAGTATCTCCTTTATAAATCTCAGCTAATCTAGGAATGTCAGATAGGTTTACATAACCTGTGTTCTTTCCATCCCATTGAAGCGTACCAAAGTGGTTTGAGCCTTTTATTTTAGCGTTGATTTTAGATTTAACGTTTAGGATACTTTGTACTGTTGAGTAGTTCTTAGAAGTTTTCTCTATGATACCGATAACTCCATTACTATTGATAACTCCCATATCACTTTGAATACCTTGTTTGTCACCACCTTTTATAGTTAGGTAGTTTTCTTTTGTATTAAAAGTGTTACGAATTACTTTCGCTACTATAATAGAATACTCTTGTCTTTCTGCAGGCATTAAGTTTTTAATCTCCACAGAGTCTTTTACAGAAGTATTATTGTAAGCTATTGATTTTAAATATGCATTTTCTAAAACTAGAGCATCATTCTCTGTTTTTAAGTGCATATATTCTTTAAAATTGTTTACATTTTCATAGACATAACCCGTCACACCATTCGCTGAGCTAATAAACGAACTTTGGTGAAAAGTATGCGTTTGTATTATTAGCCCGAATGATATGACTAAAAGCAGCAAAAACAGTAACTTAGTACTGTTTTTTATAAAGAAATTGATTATCTGCTGCATAAGTTATTTTTATTTAATCAAAACACTTTTGTATTTGTCAATGTTCTTGATTGCTAGACCAGTACCTCTAACTACTGCTCTTAACGGATCTTCTGCAATGTATACAGGAAGGTCAGTTTTTTGAGAAATACGTTTGTCTAATCCTCTAAGCATAGAACCACCACCTGCTAAATAAATACCAGTATTGTAAATATCTGCAGCTAATTCTGGAGGAGTTTGAGATAATGTTTCCATTACAGCATCTTCTACACGTTGTATAGATTTGTCTAAAGCTTTAGCAATCTCTCTGTAAGATACAGTAACTTGTTTAGGCTTACCTGTTAAAAGGTCACGCCCTTGTACTAACATATCTTCTGGAGGAGTCTCTAAGTCTTCAGTAGCTGCTCCGATTTGAATTTTAATTTTTTCTGCTGTACTTTCTCCAACGAATAAGTTGTGTTGAGTACGCATATAGTAAATGATATCATTAGTGAATACATCACCTGCGATTTTTACAGATTTATCACATACGATACCTCCTAAAGCGATAACAGCGATTTCAGTAGTACCACCTCCGATATCTACAATCATGTTACCTTTTGGTTGCATAATATCTACTCCAATACCAATTGCAGCAGACATAGGCTCATGTATAAGGTAAACCTCTTTACCATTCACACGCTCACAAGATTCTTTTACAGCACGCATTTCTACTTCTGTAATTCCAGAAGGGATACATACGATCATACGTAATGCAGGTGTAAACATTTTTTTTCTTAGTGCAGGGATGCTCTTGATAAAAAGGCTTATCATTTTCTCTGAAGCATCAAAATCAGCAATAACTCCATCTTTTAATGGACGGATTGTTTTGATATTTCCATGTGTCTTCCCTTGCATTAAACTCGCTTCTTTACCGACTGCTATTATTTTACCCGTAGTTCTATCTCGGGCTACAATAGAAGGATTGTCTACTACGACTTTTCCTCCATGAATGATAAGAGTATTCGCTGTTCCTAAGTCGATAGCGATGTCCTCAGTCATAAAATCAAAAAATCCCATATAATTAAAAGGCTTTATAGTTAATATTTTAATGCGTTACAAAAGTAATAAATTAATGTTTAAAATGACGAATTCCAGTACAAACCATTGCAATATTATTTTCATTACAATAATTGATACTTAAATCATCTTTTATAGATCCTCCTGGTTGTATAACTGCTGTAATACCTGCATTATTAGCAATTTCTACACAGTCTGGGAATGGGAAGAAAGCATCACTAGCCATTACAGCTCCTTTAAGTTCTATATTAAACGAGTTTGCTTTTTCGATAGCTTGGCGTAAAGCATCAACACGTGATGTTTGTCCCGTACCAGAAGAGCAAAGTTGTCCGTCTTTTACTAAAACGATTGTATTTGATTTAGTGTGTTTACAGATTTTTGAAGCAAATAACAAGTCTTCTATTTCCTTATCAGAAGGAGATAATTTTGTAACGTTAGTTAAAAGCTCTTTATTGTCTGTAATGTTGTCTTTATCTTGTACTAAAATTCCATTAAGACAAGTACGTACTTGTTTTTTAGGAAGTTCAGTTTCTATTATTACTAAAATAATTCTATTTTTCTTTTCTTTTAAGATCTCGATAGCTGCTTCATCATAAGTTGGAGCAATAACAACTTCACAGAATAATTTATTGATTTCTTTAGCAGTTTCTACATCGATGTTGCCATTAGCAATTAGAACACCTCCAAAAGCTGAAGTAGGATCACCTGCTAATGCATCTAAGTAAGCTGCCTTCATTGTGCTTCTTTGAGCTACACCACAAGCGTTATTGTGTTTTAAAATAGCAAAAGTAGGCGCTTCGTTCTTAAACTCATTCATTAAGTTTACAGCAGCATCAACATCTAAAAGGTTGTTGTAAGATAGTTCTTTTCCGTGTAATTTATCAAATAAGTTCTCAAAGTTTCCAAAGAAGTGTCCTTTTTGGTGAGGGTTTTCTCCATAACGTAGTTCATTTCCATTAGCGTGGCTAATTTTAAGAACAGTCTCATCTGTATTAAAGTAGTTAAAGATAGCTCCATCATAATGAGAAGATACGTGGAATGCCTTAGTGGCTAATAATCTTCTTTCTTCTAGTGTTGTAGCTCCATTATTGTTTTGTAGCATTTGTAAGAATAGTTCATATTCATTAACAGAAGGAACAATAACAGTGTCTTTAAAGTTTTTAGCAGCAGCTCTAATCAATGAAATACCACCAATATCTATTTTTTCAATAATATCAGCTTCAGGAGCGCCTGATGCAACAGTATTTTCAAAAGGATATAAATCCACAATAACTAAGTCAATTTGTGGGATTTCGTATTCTTTCATTTGAGCGATATCGCCTTCGTGATCTTGTCTGTTAAGGATACCTCCGAATACTTTAGGATGTAATGTTTTTACTCTACCTCCTAATATTGAAGGGTAAGAAGTTACGTCTTCTACTGGAACCACAGGGATATTTAATTCTTTGATGAATGTTTCAGTTCCTCCAGTAGAGTAGATTGTTACATTGTGCTTATGTAACTCTTTAACGATTGGTTCTAATCCGTTTTTGTCAAACACAGAAATAAGTGCTGATTGAATTTTTTTAGTTGTGCTCATGTTGTGTATTTTGTTAGTGAGCAAAAGTAACTATTGTGTGTGTATTTGTAAAGTATATTTTAGAAGTTTTTTCGCTTTATTTATATTTTATTTCTAATAATGTTTAATTTAGAATATTATCTCATAAATGGCTCTTTATAAGAGGTGTTTTTAAATATATAATGCATTAAATATCAGTAGTAATGATTGTTTATTTAAGACTTTTATCGACCAGTTTTGGTTTTGCAATAAATGCTTTGCGAACTAATAAGTTACGTACTGCTCTTTCGTTTTTAGGAGTTACTATAGGTATTTTTTCAATTATAGCTGTTTTGGCTGCTGTTGACTCGATGGATAAGAATATAAAAAGCGAGTTGAGTGGCTTTGATAGAAATATGATTTATGTTTTTAATTATTCTTTTGGACCTAGTGAAGTGCCAAAATGGAAGTCAGAACAATATCCTAAAATGAAATACGAAGAATATGATTATTTAAAGCGTAATTTATCAGCAGTAGAGTATGCATCTTTTAATTATTTTACTAAATCAGAACAGATGAAGTATGGCTCGAATTACGCTGAAGTTATTATGCGTCCATGTTCTTCGGATATGCAATATCTAGATAATGTAAAAGTAAGCAATGGACGTTTTTTTAGTGAGTCAGAGTCTGTTAATGGAGTTCCTGTTGTTGTTATTGGTCATGAAGTGGCTAATACACTTTTTAATGGGCTAAATCCAGTTGGTCAAGAAGTTAGGTTGTATGGAAAACGATTTACAGTTATTGGAGTAATCGAAAAACAAGGTTCTATTAGTATTGGTGGTAATCAAGATGAAAGTGTATATATGCCTGTTAATATTATGAGGCAGATGTATGGTGATAATAGTCTTGTTGCGACAACAGTGGTAATTCTTAAGCCTAGTAGCGGTGTCGATATTAAACACTTTGAAGATGAAATTACAAATAAGTTAAAGCTATTTAGAGGTTTAAAACCAAGCGATGAGAAGAACTTCTTTGTCAATGTTTTTGGAGGTATGCTAGATATGATTGAAAAAATAATTGGACAGATGAATGTAGTGGGATGGATTATAAGTGGTTTTTCACTATTAGTAGGAGGTTTTGGTATAGCTAATATAATGTTTGTTTCTGTGAAGGAGAGGACCCATTTGATAGGTATTCAGAAAGCCATTGGAGCTAAAAGACGATTTATCTTATTTCAATTTTTGTTTGAAGCAGTTATTCTTTCTTTAATAGGGGGAGTAGTAGGTATTATTATGGTATGGGGAATAGCAGTATTGGTAAGTAATGTAGTTGATTTTGAGTTTGTACTTAGTTTATCTAATATTTGTATTGGGCTTACTTTATCAGCATTTATAGGGATTCTATCAGGTTATTTACCAGCAAGGTCTGCTGCTAGATTAGATCCTGTAGAAGCGATTAGAATGGGAGGGTAATTAAGAATGAAGTTTATATAAACAAGAAAAGGATGTTAGCACAAACTAACATCCTTTTTTATTGTTACTATGAGTAATGATTATCTCATAGGTCTGTTTAAAACTAAATCTAAATATTGATTTACGTTCTTTTTAAGGTCTTTTCTATGTGTAATAAAATCTAGGAAACCATGTTCTAATAAGAATTCAGAAGTTTGGAAACCTTCAGGTAAATCTTTACCAGTAGTATCTTTTACAATACGAGGACCTGCGAAACCAATTAAAGCACCTGGTTCAGCTATATTAATATCTCCTAACATAGCGAAAGAAGCAGAAATACCTCCTGTCGTAGGGTCAGTACATAATGAAATGTAAGGAATCTTAGCATCACTTAGCATTGCTAATTTAGCAGAAGTTTTAGCCATCTGCATTAATGAAAATCCTGCTTCCATCATACGCGCTCCACCTGATTTTGAAATCATTAAGAACGGGATATTGTTTTTTAACGAATAGTCAATACCACGTGCAATTTTTTCTCCCACTACAGATCCCATAGAACCTCCAATAAAAGCGAAATCCATCGCAGCTACAACTAATTTTTCTCCTTTTGATTGACCAACAGCGACTCTAACAGCATCTTTTAATTGTGTTTTAGTCATTGCTTCTTTTAAACGATCTACATACTTTTTAGTATCTTCAAATTTCAATGTGTCTTTTGAAGAAAGGCTTTTGGCTATTTCTTTGTAGTCGTTGTTGTCAAAAAGAATTTCAAAATATTCTTTACTACCAATACGTACGTGATATCCATCTTCTGGGCTTACCCATAGATTTTGTTCTAACTGATCCTGATCAATTATTTTTCCAGTTGGAGATTTATACCATAATCCTTTAGGAATATCTTTTTTGTCTTCTGTTGGCGTCTGAATACCTTTTTCTTTCCTTTTAAACCAAGCCATAAAATGTTTCTTTTGTTTATACTAATTTGAAAGCAAGGAGGAATTATAACGTATTTACGTTATTTAAATCTTCAAAAGCTTGTTCTAATCTAGCGATTAAAGTTAATTCTCCTTGTCTAACC
Source organism: Myroides marinus (assembly GCF_900109075.1). GTDB lineage: Bacteria > Bacteroidota > Bacteroidia > Flavobacteriales > Flavobacteriaceae > Flavobacterium > Flavobacterium marinum_A. Next base: position 49,348 of record NZ_FNYS01000021.1, read on the forward strand.
CATACTCTAGGATCATAATATTTCTTATTAGGAACATCTGAACCTTCTGGGTTACCTATTTGAGTTTTTAAATAGTCTAATTTTGATGTCATGTAGTCTCTTACTCCTTCAGTGTATGCAAATTGAGTATCTGTATCGATATTCATTTTGATTACTCCATAACCAATAGCTTCTCTGATTTCTTCTACTGAAGAACCTGATCCACCGTGGAATACAAAATCTACAGGGTTATGCCCAAGGTTATGTTTTTTTGCTACATACTCTTGAGAGTTTTTAAGAATAACTGGAGTTAGTTTAACGTTACCTGGTTTGTAAACACCGTGTACGTTTCCGAAAGAAGCAGCGATAGTAAATCTTTTACTTACTTTAGATAATTCTTCGAACGCATAATCAACCTCTTCTGGTTGAGTATATAATCTAGAAGAATCAACATCTGTATTATCTACACCATCTTCTTCTCCTCCTGTAATTCCTAATTCTATTTCTAAAGTCATACCTAGTTTGTCCATGCGCTCTAAGTATTGTTTAGAAATCTCGATATTTTCTTTAATTGGCTCCTCTGATAAGTCAATCATGTGTGAACTGAATAGAGGTTTACCAAATTGTTTCATATGTTCTTCACCAGCTTCTAATAAGCCATCAATCCAAGGTAACAATTTTTTAGCACAGTGGTCAGTATGTAATATAACTGTTACACCATAAGCCTCTGCTAATGCATGTACGTGTTTAGCTCCTGCTACAGCACCTAAGATAGCTGACTTTTGGTTCTCATTAGATAACCCTTTTCCAGCCATATAAGAAGCTCCTCCGTTAGAAAATTGAATAATCACTGGAGCTTTAAGTTTAGCAGCTGTTTCTAATACAGCATTGATAGTGCTAGAACTAGTTACATTAACTGCAGGTAATGCAAACCCACGTTCTTTTGCAAATTTAAAAATCTCTTGCACTTGATCCCCAAATGCAACTCCTGGTTTAATATTATGAGCCATAGTTGTGTGTTTAAATTTTTACAAAAATACTAATTATTATTTGAATTAGAACGGATAATTGATACCAACGTTGAATACAGCATCTTTAAAACTAAATTCTTTAAACCACTTTCTTCCTTTGTCTTCTGCAGGATTATATGTTTTAAATCCTAAGTCTAATCTGAATACAAAGAAACTAAAGTCATATCTCAATCCTAATCCAGAGGCTACTGCCATATCTTTTAATGACGATACACCATTAAAAGTGTATGAATCATCATTTATATCATCGAATACATTCCAGATGTTAGAAGCATCTACAAATAAGGCCCCATACCATTTTCCTCCAATGTTAAAGCGATATTCTGTACTGAAAAGTAACTTCATATTCGCCTCGTTGAAGTCGTTTATACCACCACTTTTACCTGGTCCTAAACGATAAGATTGCCAACCTCGGTTATCATTAGAACCTCCAGAGTAGTAACTTCTAGAGAATGGTATAGAACTTGAGTTTCCATAAGGGATAGCTAAACCACCAAAAAGACGCATAGCAATAACTCGTTTTTTACCTAAATCCCAATATTTGATATAATCTACTTCTGTTTTTACATATTGAGAAAACTCAACATCCATTATAGTTTTCTTACCTGTAGGACCTTCTTTTGAACTCGTGTTTTTCATTAATAAGTTCATTAATCCTCCTGCAGATTCTACCTTAGCTTTTAATGTGTAGAACTCATTATCAGCGATATTAGTACGTGTAGTATTTGTAAATGTAATATTACTAGCAATAATTAAGTTGTTTTCAGATAACCTTACACGTCTTTCTTCTATACTTCTAATTTCTTTGTGATCTGGTTGGTTGATGTTTAAAGGATTGTTAGGATCTAATGCATCCTTAATAAACATATTACTACCGCCTTCAGAGATAGTTAAGTTCCCATTATTGTCATAATAAGAAGGATCTACATTTTGATAGTCCTTTGATATCTCATTTAACCTCTTGTAAGAAGATTTATAAACACTAAAATAGTTTGTAGGGTTTGTATTTCTGATGTATTGAATATTAGCTAAATCTACACTGAAACTATTTCTTCTAGATGGCAACCACGAATAGTTTATAATAGCTGTGAAGCTATTTTTGTCTAGACCGATATTGCGTTGCTTAGTATGTCCAAAACTCATTGATGTTGTAGGCAACATACTTTTAGGAATTAAGCGATCTGTATTTATAGGAAATAGTAGGCGAGGGAAGGTTAGTTTAACATCTCCTCCATATTCCGTTACGTTAAAGAATACATCATTAGGGTTGCTCATCTGACGTGAAGACCCCATAGAACCTTTAAGGTTTATTTCTAGTATTTCAGCTCCTTTAAAGACATTTCTAAACAACAGTCCAACACTTCCTCCAATCCCAAAATCTTGAATATTAGAATGCGATACATCTAATGAAGGGTTAAATGTCATCTTTTTACGAGAAGTAAGATAGATGTTGCTGATAAGAGATTGACCAGTGGTGTCCCTTTTGTCTTCTACATATTCTATCACAGGATAGTTAAACATGCGTAAGTTACTAATAGATCTAGAGGTTAAGACACGTTTGAAGTCACTAAAAGTACTTCCTTTAGTGATAAATACAGCATCAGTTAATGCTTTAGGTTTGTATTGTAATTTGGTAGAACTATAGATATTAAAGTTGTTGTACTGAACACTGTCTAGTACTATTTCTTTGTTTTTAGAACTACTATCAGTGAAGATATTAACATCACTAACTTTATAAATTTTAAAAGGTACTTGTATTAGAGTATCACCAGACTTTACTGTTCTAGGATCGATGATCAACTCTATATTAGCTTTGTTTTTTTTGTTTAAGATTGTATCTACTTCATATCGAACATTAAGTTCTTGGAAATAATAAGCTCCATTATCTCTGAAATCTGCCGCTAATCTTTTGCGTTCTTCTTCAAAGTTCTTAACATCAAAAACAGTGTTAGGCTTTATTTTACTTTTAGTAATAGATGTTTGGTATAACTCGTCTAATTCTTTTGTTGAGATACGTGTACTGATACTATCTATTGTATAAGGTTCTCCTGTTGCGATAGAGTATGTGTTTTTAACTTTTTTGGCACCCATTGTATCTACCTTAGTAGTTATTTTAGTGTCAAAGTATCCCTTATTAAAGTAATAGTTTTTTAAACGTATAATAGATTTATTGGTTCTTAACGAATCATATAAAACAGGAGCTTCTCCTGTTTTAATCAAGAAATTATTAATACCAGAGATAATAAAAGATTCTCCTAGACGATCTACTTGTTTTTTAGATAGAATACTTTCTAATGTTTTCTCTTTACCAGGATTATTCTTTAACCAGATATGATAAAGTGAATCAGCATTAGGTTTAGCCAAGTTGTATAAATAGAGACGTAATCTAAGATTAGTCATCGGAAAAGTACTGTTCGGATGTTGGTATAGTTGTGCTATAACTTCTTCCTTAGAAGTCTTCTTACCATTTTCCATAATGGTATTATCTATTAATAGTGCTTGGTTATCCGGCACCTTCTCAGTGATAGAGCATGAAAAAAAACTTATGCTCATTAATAGAATTAGTAGTATTTTTGGTAAAAATCTGCTCAAAGTAGTATAGTCAATTATCAGTCAAAAATACAGTTTTTTATGGTTACGAAAAACCAAATCAAATTAATTAAGAGTTTACATCAAAAAAAATATAGAAAAGAACACCAACTTTTTATAGCAGAAGGAGTTAAGGTGATAGGAGAATTAGTACAATCTTCTTTAGTTTTAGAGCATATTTATTGTACAGAAACATTAAATTTTAATGTGTCTCCTGATAAAGTCACTTTAGTGAGTAAAGATGATTTAAAGAAGATGTCAGCTTTGAACACTACGTCTAATTGTTTAGCTGTATTTCACTGTATGCAAGAGAAAGAGGTAGATTATAGTGATTTAGTAGTAGCTTTAGACGATATCAGAGATCCAGGTAATCTTGGTACTATTATAAGATTGTGTGATTGGTTTGGGATTAAACATATTATTTGTACTAATGAGACAGTTGATGTTTACAATCCTAAAGTAGTACAAGCTACGATGGGATCTATTGCAAGAGTTAATTTGGTTTATGGTGATTTACCTTCTTTAATACAAGCAGAAAATGATATAGCAGTTTACGGAACTTTTATGGATGGTGATAATATCTATGAGAAGACTGTAAGTAATAAAGGTATTATTGTAATGGGAAATGAAGCAAATGGTATCTCTAGTACTATCGAAAGCTTAGTGACGGAGAGAATAGCAATTCCACGCTATGGTAATTTACAGCAGACAGAGAGTTTAAATGTCGCGATGGCAGCATCAATAGTATTGAGTGAGTTTCGCAGACATAACTTTAAATAAAGTTAGAAATAGAAAAGGCTTCCAATTGGAAGCCTTTATATTTTTTATACTAGTGGAAAGTGAAGTTTACAAATATTCCTCTAGATTTCATAGCATCAATATTACCTGTCCAAGGACTATCAACACTTTTATCTCTTATCAATTCATCGTTAATTCCAAATACTCCTCTAATAGAAGGCGAAAACTTAAAGTATTCAAAGTAGAAGTCAACACCTACACCTATTTCGTAGTTTGTAGTTAATTTCTCTACTCTCCATACACCTTCATAGTTGTCAGCATCTACTTTATTATTACTACTTAAGTTTAAGTCTAGTGATACTCCTCCTACGACATAAGGCCTTACGTTTCCAGTTCTTAAAGCTGAGAATTTTAATAGTAAAGGGAAATGCAGATAAGTAGCACTTGTAGATTTAATAGACGAACTGTTTAATTCGTATTCTGAAGGATCTAGATTACTGTGCTGTGTAGCGTAGTAGTCATAAATCAGCGCTCTAGGAAAAGATAATTCTCTCTTAGCATAAGTTAATCCAGGCTCAAAACGCAAATCTAAATACTCCATTAAACGCAAGTTTCCCACTAAACCAACATTAAAACCAATAGATGATTTTACTTGTATTTCTGTAAAGTCATTAGGATATTTCTCTTTTAATTCTTGAAGCTTATGATAATAAGCAGCATCGTAATTAAATTTGTAATTGTATGAATTAAATCCTAAGTAGTAACCCCAATGCACACGTTGTTTATCCCATTCTCTTTTATTGAGCATAGGGTTTTTACCAAATATCCATTGCCCATAAGATTGAGAACTAGCAAATAGGATTAAAAGAAATACAATTAGTCTTTTCATATTATTTTGAAGATGAATATATAGTCGCTATCCCCATTGTTTGAGGAAGATGCTTTACATCTTTAAACCCAACTTTTCTTAAAATATTGTTTAAAGCCTCTCCAAAAGGGAAATTTTTTGCAGAGTCTGATAAATACTTATAAGCTTTTTGATCCTTAGAGAATAGTTTTCCCATAAAAGGCATAACGTTTTGAGTATAGAAGAAATACCCCTGTTTGAAAGGAAACTTCGTAGGAACAGAAGTCTCTAAGATAACAAAGATACCACCTGGTTTTAACACACGTAGTATTTCAGATAATCCTTTTTCTAAATCCTCAAAGTTTCTAATACCAAAACCAACAGTGATAGCATCAAAAGTATTGTCTTCGAATGGCAGGTTTTCAGAATCACCTTGTACCATTTCGATTCTATTCTCCAGATTAAGAGCTTTAATTTTTTGTTTACCTACTTCTAGCATACCAGCAGATAAGTCTAATCCTGTTATCTGTTTAGCATCTGTCTTAGAAAGTAAGATAGCTAAGTCACCTGTACCAGTAGCAATGTCTAATATCGTACTTGGTTTTTGTTCAGATACTAATTTTAATACTTTTTTTCTCCATCCTTGGTCAGTACCAAGAGAAATCATTCTATTTAGGCTATCATAATTTCCTGAAATAGTATCGAACATTTGTTCTACTTGTTGTTTCTTTCCTAGTTCAGAACCTTCGTATGGAGTAATATTTTTTGACATTGTAATTTTATTTTGGACAAATATAAATATTAAAAGCCAAATGATTAGTTTCGTTTTTACCCAAATTAACTAATATCTATATAAAGTGACTAAAATAGTTTGTTACACTTAGTAATAAGCCTTGAGAAGATAGTGTAATAGGTAAGAATAAAAAATCCTGAACTGTTAAGCTCAGGATTAATATATTGTTTTTAGATGTACATATGGTAATATTCGCCACCTGCAAACTCTAATTGTTCACCTTGTTTGAATCCTAGACGTGAATAAAGTTTCATAGCACTAGGGTTTTCTAAATCTACAATAAGGCCTACTTGCTTATAGTTATTTGATTTAGCGTAGTCCACAGCATATTTTAATAAGTGACTTCCTACACCTTTACCTTGTACAGTTGGAGATACTGCTACTGTGTCTAAGTAGTATTCTCCTCCAGCAGTTTCAGGTTCTGGAATCATATCATTATTATATTGTTGTCTCATCAATTCTAATACAGGCTCTCTTAATGCGATAAAATCATCACCGTTGTATCCTGTGATAGAACCTACGATATCTCCTTCTTTATCTACTGCTACGAAAGTGTTTTCATAACTATATAAGTTATTCGGTTTTCGGAACATTATAGTTAGGAAGTTAATTGCTTCTTCTATGTCTTCTTTTTGAATAAAAGTAAACACAATATCTTCCATCGCTTGTAGCATTAATTCAGGTACTACGTCGTAATCTTCTCTTTTAGCAGGTCTAATTGTATAATCCATTTTTCTTAATTTGAATTAGTACAAAGGTAGTAAAGTTTGAGAGAACTACAGATTATTACTCATGTGCTCTTCTTTCGTTAATCTTATCCCATTCTTCAGAAGCGTTATCAATACCTATTTTACGAGGTTCAAATATTGGATCTTTACCTTCTTTTCTCTGTTTCACGTAATCTTTAAGAGCTTTAAGAGCAGGCTTTCTAAGTATAAATATTGCAATAATGTTAATCCAAGCCATTGCCCCTACACCTATATCACCAATTCCCCAAGCTATACTTGGTTCGTTAATAGAAGCAAAGAATACACTGCCTAAGATAATTAGACGCATAATCCATCTTAGTATAATGTTCTTCTTTTTACTTAAGTATTCGAAGTTCGATTCTGCTATAAATACATAAGACATTGCTGTAGTAATAGCAAAGAAGGTTAATGCAATAGCGATAAATTGAGAAGCAAACATAGGGAAGTGGGTAGCTACAGCCTTAACTGTATATGTAGCACCTGCATCTACTCCAGGCATATTCTCTACGATATACTTACCTGATTCATCTATTACGTTATACGAGTTAGTAAACAAAATCATTAGTGCAGTAGCTGTACATACAAATAAAGTGTCAACATAAACTGAGAATGCTTGTACTAATCCTTGTTTTACAGGGTGTGAAGTTTCAGAAGCTGCAGCAGCGTGTGGTGCTGTACCTTGTCCTGCCTCATTAGAGTATATCCCTCTTTTAACACCCCAAGCGATAGCTGCACCGAAGACTCCACTAAATGCAGACTCTAGGTTAAATGCAGATCTGAATATTAAAGCGAAGATACTAGGTACTTCTTGTATGTTGAAACTTATGATAACGATCGCCATTAAGATATATGCCGTAGCCATAAATGGAACAATAACCTGAGCTATTAATCCCATTTTCTTAGCTCCACCAAATACTGCGAATCCTAAGAATAAACAGATACCTATTCCACTTACCCAAGTAGGCACAGAGAAAGCATCATGCATACTAACGGCTATACTGTTGCTTTGGATGCTAGGTAAAAATAAGGCACAACTAATCATTGTTACTATTGAGAAGAATAAAGCGAATGCTTTACTTTTCATCCCTTTTTCAATATAGAATGCTGGTCCCCCTACATACTGTCCATTTTTATCTACTTTATAAATCTGTGCTAATGTTGATTCTATAAAAGCTGATGCACTTCCTAAGAAAGCAATGGCCCACATCCAAAAGATAGCTCCAGGACCACCAGCTGCTATAGCTGTAGCTACACCTACGATATTTCCGACTCCAACACGTCCTGCAATAGCCATACTAAATGCTTGGAATGGACTAACTCCTTTATCAGAGGAACCTTCAGTAAATAGTAGTTTAATCATATGACGAAAGTACCTTACCTGTACAAAACCTGTAGTGATAGTAAAGTATAACCCTGCACATAGACAGAGTGCGATAAAGATGTTAGACCAAATTAGGTCGTTTAGTAATTTAATAATTTCTTCCATTGTGTTGTTTGTGCTTTTGTTGTGTGTATTGTAGTGTTTAGTGCTTCTTTGATTGAACACTATTCTAAGACGGGATAAAAATTAAGGAAATTTTAGCAATTGATAAGTGTTAAAATTATCTTTTTTGATATTTATATTCATTCTGTCTAATATTATATGGGGTATTTGTGTGTATTTTGATAACTATTTAAAAAGAGGATATAGAATATCTAAAAAATATCATGTGTTTAAAGCTTTTTACATTTAAATAAAAACGTACTTTTAATTTGACAAATTCACACTAACATACATTAAAACATACAACTTTATGTCGCACTTAAATTATATAAAAAGGGCTGAGGGATACAAAGTGGAAGATGCGTTATTAAACCGCATACCTGTAATTGTAGAAACTTTAGAAGAAATAACTAAACAGAATAAATGGAACTTTGCATATGCAGAAGGGAAGTGGACTCTAAAAGAGGTCGTCCAACACCTTATAGATTGTGAACGTATATTTAGCTATAGAGCATTACATATAGCACGTCAGGATACGAGTATATTAAGTGGCTTTGATGAGAATATTTATGTAGATAATGCTAAGGGAGAAGATAAAGAGGTTAGTGAGCTAGTAGAAGAATATGTATGCTTAATGAAGAGCATTTATTTTGAGTTTAAAGGCTTTACTAAAGATGCTTTAACATTGAGTAATCAAGTAGCTAATTACGTTGTGACTGTTGAAGAAATTGGTAAGATTATGTATGGGCACAGTTTGCATCATCTAGATGTTATCAAGGAGAGATATTTAGATTAATATTTACAGAAGAATATAAAAAGAAATAGCCACTCATTGAGTGGCTATTTCTGTATGTATTGTTTGATTAGTAACGAATACTGAATAATCCTTCAGCTTTGTTCTCTAAGTTTTCAAAACGCTCAGTACATTCTTTGATTAGTTTTACAGCAGCAGCTTTATCACCAAATCCGTCAGTTGTAACTGTTTTGTTTTCTAAGTCTTTGTAAACTTTAAAGAAGTGTTCTACTTCTTTTTTGAAGTGCTCGTTTACATCTTGAATATCGTTTAATTTATTCATGATTGGGTCAGATACAGGTACACATAAGATTTTCTCATCTTGTCCTTTATCATCAGCCATGTAGAAAACACCTACTGGTTTAACCTCTACTACCATACCTGGTAAAGAAGGCTCAGTAAACATAACAAGTACGTCTAATGGATCTCCGTCTAAAGCTAAAGTTTCTGGAATGAAACCATAATCAGCTGGATATCTCATGTTTGAATATAAAAGACGGTCAAAACGCAATCTTTTTAAATCAAAATCATACTCATATTTGTTTCTGCTGCCTGCTGGAATTTCAACAAATGCATCAAAAGTTTCGAATGTATTCATATTTTTTTATTTAAATCTCATTTCTAAAAATCGAGTGCAAAAGTACTCTAATTACTTGTTTATAACAAGTTTTACATTAATTATTAGAAATAAATTCCAAAAGAACCTCGTACCGCAAATCTTCTAGCGTCAGGCATATCTAAGTAATTTCCTCTCCAACTAAAGTCAATTCTGAAAATTTTAAATATGTTTCCTACACCAATGTAATATTCATAATAAGGGTCACTAGGAGCCTTATATGTGATATCAGAAGCATTTAAATTTATGTTCTCTTGAGATATTTTACCATAAATACCTCTAATACCTACTATCTCTCGTAAATTAAAATCTCTTAACCAAGGAATACGTGAGAATAGACGTCCCCCGAAGTTGTGTTCTAAATGTAGAGAGGCATATTGATCAGTTACGAATTCGTAGTAATTTAAATTGGCGAACGTATTCTGAATATTAAACCACGATTGGTTACCTGGTACTACATTTAATAAACCTAAAGGTACTTCTCCAAATGTCTTACCTACTTCGAAGGTAGGAGTCAGCGTACCAAAACCTCCTAATAACATTGGTTTGCGAGCATAGAACTGTATTTTTTGGTATTCAAAATCACTGTCTAGTACACCTTTAAAACCTTGTGTATACTTTAAGAACATACGTAAATATTTAGAATCTACATCTGTTCTGTCTACCCCATATCCGATTGTTTTTCTTTTAGGAGTATACTCTGCAGTTAGATTAAACTCAGACTGCTTAGTTTCGTTAGAGATGATATTATTTTCTTTATCTACATAGTAGTTAAGGTTAAATAGATCAGAGGCAGGTTTCAGTGTTCTGTAATTAAAAGCTGTACTAAACTTTAAGTTTTTTACAGGTTCTATTTCTATACCTACAGTAGTCAGATTAATCTTGGTTAGTTTAGTATTATCTCCACTTGCGAATAAAGAGTTAGAAGCAAAGCTTCGTCCTAGTACATCTGTAGTTTCTGTTAAGCTAACACCTATTTGCTCTATATCTCTACGATTACCTCCGAACAGGATTAGACGACTATCATTGTGTAGCAATACCTTTGCACTAATACCGTATTTAAATTGGTTGTCTTTTAATCCGTATGCGCCATATCCTTCTAATCTCCACTTGTCATTTGGCCCGAAGTAAGTTCTACCACCTGCTCTTAGGCGCAGTCCTTCTATGTCATTATATCCGAATGTAGAGAAGATAGGACCAAAGTCAAATTTATACTTATCTATATTGTAGTAGTTACTAGCTACAGTAGAAGATAGGTCAAATAAGAATTTAAACTTAGGAACAGTCTTTAAAGTGTCTAACATTTTATATATACCCAGTTCATCTTTGCTTAATGATTCGAATCTATAAGTCTTCCAGAAGTCTTCATCTCTTTTATATACTTTATCATCGTAGGCATTTACATTCTTTTGATAGAATTCAGAAGGATGCTCTATGTCAAATTTGTGGTGTTTATAGATAGAAGTTCTTTTACCATATACACCTTTTGATTTTTCTCTTTTAGATAGAGCAAAGTCAGACATAAAGTGATCTTTAGTTAATAAGAACACAGAGTCGTTTAGTACATCAAATTCTTGTTCGATATACATCTCTTTCACCCAGTTAATATTAGCGTCTTTACTCGCTTCCATATTAATCTTTTTGATAGCAAATGTAGAGTCATTTACCCAGAAGTCTCCTTTAAAGGTAAGCTCTCCTTTACGTCTAGGATAGTAAACAATATTATAGCACCACTTATTATCAATAAAAGCACTATCTGCTAAGACGTAATTATAGACATTGATACCAGTACGAGACAGGGGACTTACGAAGTCTTTATCAAATAATCGGATATAGTTGTTATAGATGTTGTATTCGACATATAAGTCTTTAATAAATTCTATAATATGTTGATTGGTATCAAAACCCGAGTTTTTATTACCTAGTGTTTTTTCTATTTTCTTTCCATTAGTATTATCACCATATACCTGACCTATATTTTCGTTGATGAATATAGGTAAGTACGTTTTACCAGTAATGCGGTTAGTATCTACTTGAGCGAAGATAAACTCCATTCCTTTAAACAGTTTTTTCTTTTGATACGCACTGTCGATGGTGTTTAGGTCAAACTCTACTTTTTCATACTTGTCATACTCGTATTGAGAGAACATATACAAACCATTTTTGCGTTTTCGCTCCCATATTTTACGCAGAATATCTAAAGCAGGGTTGTTCTTTTTAGACGTTTTTCCAGCATAGATCTTAACTTCATCTAAGGTATTATCATCTTCAAGAGTAATCTTAAGATCTAAGTTTGTCTTACTAGCTAAAGGTATTTCTAACGTTTTATAGCCAACAAATGATACGATAAGTACATCATAAGTCTTGGTAGATTCTAAGTAGAATTTACCATATTCATTAGCAATTACACCATCTGTAGAGTTTTTGAAATAAACACTAGCAAAAGGAACATCTTGATTGTTTTGATCAGTTATTTTTCCGCTTACTTTAGTTTGTCCCCAACTAAATACTGAAACAAGTAAGAATAATAACAGAAACGTAATTTTATTTTTCATAGCAAGGTATTATTCAAAAAAAAAGACTCCATCTTAAGTAAGATGGAGTCTATCAAATATACGTTAAATTTTATTTATAAAGTACTTTTTTTACAGCTTTCACTACGTCGTTTGCGTTAGGCAACCACTCTTGTAGTAATTCTGGAGAATATGGTGCTGGAGTATCAGCAGTAGTTATTCTTTGGATAGGAGCATCTAAATGATCAAATGCTTGCTCTTGTACCATATAAGTGATTTCTGAAGAAATACTTCCGAATGGCCAAGCCTCTTCTAAGATAACTAAACGGTTAGTTTTCTTAACTGATTTAAGGATTGTTTCATTATCTAATGGACGTACAGTACGTAAGTCAATAATTTCACAAGAGATACCTTCTTGAGCTAATTCATCAGCAGCTTTATAAGCTTCTTTGATGATTTTACCGAAAGATACGATAGTTACATCAGTACCTTCTCTTTTGATATCAGCTACACCTAATGGAATAGTGTATTCTCCTTCTGGCACCTCACCTTTATCACCATACATTTGCTCAGACTCCATGAAGATAACAGGGTCATTATCACGGATAGCAGCTTTTAATAATCCTTTAGCATCGTATACGTTAGATGGTACTACCACTTTTAATCCAGGTACGTTAGCATACCAGTTCTCAAAAGCTTGAGAGTGAGTTGCACCTAATTGTCCTGCAGAAGCAGTAGGTCCACGGAATACGATTGGAATATTAAATTGACCACCAGACATCTGACGCATCTTAGCAGCATTGTTTATAATTTGGTCGATTCCTACTAAAGAGAAGTTGAAAGTCATAAACTCAACGATAGGACGGTTACCGTTCATAGCAGAACCAACTGCAATACCAGCAAATCCTAACTCAGCAATCGGTGCATCTATAACACGTTTTGGACCGAATTCGTCCAACATACCTTTAGAAGCTTTATAAGCACCGTTATATTCAGCTACTTCTTCACCTATTAAATATATTGATTCGTCGCGACGCATTTCTTCGCTCATCGCTTCACACACGGCCTCTCTAAATTGAATCGTTCTCATAATTTTCTATTTTGTGTAATTAATTTACGAAAGCAAAAATAGGAAAAAATATCTTTATCTAAAGTATCTGTTTTATTGTTTTATAGCTTTTAACCTATGCTATCCTTTTTTATTACAAATTTTGTACTCTAGTTTGTACTTGATTTATAATTCTTTAATAATCTAGGCCTTTGGTTGAAGGTGTTTTAGTATTTTAGGTTTTCAGTACTTATATAACTAACTCTTATATTATCATATTTGTTACTGTAATTTAGTTTTTTAGGTACTAGAACATATAAGACAAGCCTTTCTGGTTGACCAGAAAGGCTTGTAGTTACTTTTGCATTTGTAACCAATCTTCATATTTTAACCTTGTGATTACCTCGATACGATCATCTTTAAAGTATTTGTCATACCTATTCGTTGTTTTATAAGCGAATCATTGTTGTCCGATAAAAATATGTAACCTGAGATTTGTCAATATGGCATAAAAAAAGAAGCCAGCATGCTGGCTTCTAAAAAGTTATCGTAGTTTAGTCTTGCAAACCATAAACATACGATGAGTAAAAGTACATATTTTTCAAGTAAATCCGTATTCGGACAGCTGATTTCTTTAATAGATACAGAGATTATCAAATCTGCAGTAGTGAAAACTAACTCTGATTATTATGTAAAGAAGTTTAAATCCAAAGACCATCTAATAAGTATGCTTTTTTGTTGTTTTGCTAAATGCAATTCACTTCGTGAAGTATCTGGTGCAATGCTTGGATTATCAGGAAAAACCAAAGGATTTCA
>NZ_FNYS01000007.1 GCF_900109075.1 Myroides marinus
TATAAATGTGATACTCTGAATATTTATTTACAAATTGTCTAACAACATGGGATCCAATAAACCCAGCCCCCCCTGTAATTACTATCTTTTTCATTTAACTAATTATAATACATTAATTCATTTAGATACAAATAACCTTTACTACAAAATACTCTCAGATCACTTATGACTGTTAAGATTGTCAACAAATTTAAGTCTTTACTCTTAAAAACACTATTCAATTTGAATAAACTTAGTAAATAGCTTGTTTTAATTAATCAACATTTGTCTTTTTATATACTATATTAGACATCTATACTAGATAATAATGAAAGCATTAACAAGTCTTTTAAAAATAATTAATCATTCTTACTTTCATTCCTTTCAAATACTTTATACCTTTAACGAAAATTAGTTACTCAGTATTTTAATATAATACTTTCTATGGAAAAAACCCCATTGATATCTGTCATCATTCCAGTATATAATGTACAAGATTATGTTGCAGAATGTTTAGATTCTATTATTAACCAATCCTATCAAAATCTCGAAATCATAGTTGTCAATGATGGTTCAAAAGACAACTCCGCTCTAATTTGCAAAGAATATGCTCTTAAAGATGCTAGAATCTTATTCCTAGAGAAAGAAAATGGAGGACTTTCTTCTGCTCGTAATCTTGGTTTAGATCATGCTACTGGAGATTTCATTTCATTCATTGATTCAGATGACTTCATTGATCATCATTATTTTGAAATTCTTTTCAAAAACTTAGACGATAATGATTTTATTTTTTGTGATGCAACTTATTATATAACAGGTTCCCCTGTTCTTTCATCTTATTTGAATAAGAGCAATAAAGTAAAATCTATATCATTTACATCACTAGAATTACTAAAAGCTTTTAATAATTTTAAAAGACCATTAGTAATTGTTTCATGGGGTAAACTTTTTAAAAAAGAAATATGGGAAGATTTACGATATCCACATGGGAAATATCATGAAGATGAGGCCACAGTCCATCATTTTATTGATAAATCTAAAAAAATAAAATATATTGATTTACCATTGTATTACTATAGACAAGATAGATGTGGAAGTATAACCAATTCAATAAATTATACCAAAATAAATGACTATTATCAAGCTTGTCTTGAAAGAGAAGAATTTTTCTTAAAAAAAGGAATGATCAATGAGGCTAACGAAGTATATAACAATGGAAAAAGTTATCTTATAAGAAAAAGAATGAGATTTAATATTGATAAAGATCAAATAACTATAGCTTCTATATTAAGTGATAAAAAACTATTTCTATCAACTAAACTTGAACTAATCTTCAAGTTCCTTTTTGGAAAAAAACAAAAACAAGCTTAATATAGCTATTCTTAATAAAGAAAAGTGGCTACTCCATTACAGAGTAGCCACTTCCTAATTATAATAGATGAGCTTTGATTTTACAATTGAATCTTACTAACAGTATCACCATTAGTATCTATCTGAGCTTCTTGTCCTTCTACTTTAGGCATACGTTTCGTCTTATTTGTAACATATGCAACACCTGTATTTTTATTTACAGCTACAGTATTAGGATGACTTCCCGTTTCTAATTCTTTTACGATTTCATAAGATTTACCATCTACAATAACCGTTTTACCACCTTCTCTATTTGCTAAAATGATTTTATCTTGTTTTGGAAGGTAATTTACTCCTAGAGAACCTCCTTTAAACTTGATTACTTTAAGTAACTCACCACTATCCGCATTTAATACAGTCAACCCTGTAGAAGAGTTCGTAACAAATAATCTTCTTCCTGATTCATCAATAGACACGTTAATTGGGCTTTCTCCTCCAGAAGCGAACTTCTTAATCACTTTTTTGCTTTGTGGATCAATAATAGCTACTTCATTTGTTCCCATATTCACAGCATATAACTTCTTCGTTTTAGTGTCAAAAGTTAATCCTGCTGTAAAAATTCCTGTATTGTCAATGTATCCTTTTAATTCATCTTTATTTCCATCAATGATCCACACTTTACCATCTTCTTGCGTATCTGAAGCATAGATAGTATTCGTTTTTTCATCAATAGCAATCTCTCTATTATGCCCACTTTCATTAGTTCCTTGAATTACTTTAGTAGCCCCTGTTTTTAGATCCAATACTGTTACAGCATTTGTAATTGTATTAGTTCCGTAAACTTTTTGAGAAGTCTCATTCACTGCAATCCCAAATACTGGGTTTCCATTCACACTGTATTCTTTCTCTACAGATAGATCATTCCCATTAAGTTTAAAGATTGTTCCCTCTTTAGTTTTAAAGTCAAGTACAGAAGCAACATATACTCCATTGTCCTTACTGTTATAAGTTACCTCATACAGTCCTTTACCTACTTGCTTATTCTTATCTATAGATTGTGCTGTAGCAGTTGTTCCTATTGCTGCTAATACTGTAGCACTGAAAAATGTTAGTGATTTAATATATCTCATAATTGTTATGGTTAAAAATTATTACTTTCTGTTTTGATCATCCAATTGAAAGCTTGTTGCCAATACCAAGCTCCGTGCTTTCCTTTTGGATTAATATTTAATTGATGATTTAATTTTAATCTTCCTTGATTAGTCTCTAGAAACCTCAAGATATCCTCATCCATCTTCACTACTTTTCCATCTCCTTTCTTTCTATTTTCTCTTCCTCCTCCATAGATATAATACTTTTGTTGTTGTATTTTATCTAATTGAGTAGATGTTAAGCTAGCTACATACTTGTCTAAATTCTCATCGTCTTGCCAAATAGATGGAGAGAATACACCAACCTTTCCAAACGTTTCAGGATAAGTCAATCCTGCATATAGTGATATCAAACCGCCTAAGGATCCTCCTGCTATTCCAGTGTACTTAACCTCTTTCTTTGTTCTATATGTTGCGTCGATATATGGTTTCAACGTTTTAACTACAAACGCAATATACTGCTGTCCTTCTACTTTTGGATTTTTCTGCGTAGAAAAGAAAGAATACTCGACCTCTCTCAAATTCTTTTCATAGTCATGATCGATGCCAACTATGATATATTGATCTCCATACTGCTCTATTGTCTCATCTACTTCCCATTCTACAGGCCCTAGCCTACCTTCAGATGTAGCTTCATCAAATAAATCTTGACCATCGTGCATATACCATACTGGATATTCTTTATGACTAGATTCATAATCCTTAGGCAAGTATATACGTATATCTCTCACCCTATTAAGCTCAGGCATATAGAAGTTCTTTAGAACAATCAAATCATCAGGAGCGGTAGAGGCTTTAAACTGATCTCTCCAAGCAGGAATTGTATTGTGTAATATTGTATCGTTAGTAATTACTACATCATGTAGATTAACTAACCTTCCTTCATTAGATGACTCTAATGATTGCCAAGTTCCTCTTGTGAATTTATATTCAAGTACTCCATGTGGAATATTCTCTACCTCGATAGTATATAGATTAGCAACCTGACTATCACGTTGTAGTAAATACCTCTCATCTTGAGGATTCCACTGATTAAAATTCCCTGTTAGATAAATACGTTCATCTGTATGAGCAAAATCTTCTACTGATACTTCAAACCTTACTTTATAACTATTTTGTGCTTGCATACTCATAACCATCATTAAAACAATAAACACATATTTCTTCATCGAATTCTAATTATAACTTATCAACTTTAAACAATCCTTGAGGTTTTCCTCCTTTTTGAATTTCGATAGAAGGCGTAGCTTTTAATAGATCGTTTGACAATTCATAGTAACCTAATTTCGTGTCATTTACTACACGTATAAACTTCTTATTATCTATCTTAGATACACCTAAAGCAGCAGCAGGTGTTTCTACTAATGTTACTCCTTCAATTTCAATAGGTGTAACTGTTTTAGTCTTAATATCGATTACCACATACTTCCAGATAGGCGTTAAGTTTATCGTCTGTGGATTAGTTAATGGCACATCATTTACTAAAGTTACTATCTTACCTTTCTCTACATAGATAGTTGAGAATTTACCTGAAGACACATTGCTGAACATGGTATTAAAATCTAACTCCCATGTTTGGTCTACCTCATTTGAATTGTTTTTAATACGAGCTATCTTAGATTGATCTCCTAAACCACCTGTTTTAATACCTTGACATACGAAATACAAATCTTTGTTTTCGTCAAAATAGTATAGAGGATTCTCATCTACGAAAGCGATATTACCAGTATTCTTAACACTAGTATCTCCAATCCACTTACCATTAGTCAAATCAATAACTGCTATATGTACATCTTTAGACACTCCATCAAACATTCCACCTTGAGCTCCTTGATTTTTACCGAATGTGATATCAGCATATAACTTATTCCCATTGATAGCTAAGAAATGTTGCCCTATTGCTTTAAAGTTTACTCCTTGTAGATTTAACTTCATTTCTAGAGCATTAATCTGATCTGTATAGTCTCCTAGCATTCCTTTTTTTGCCATTCCTACAGGATCAAATATCTGTATCTGTGTAGGCTGAGCTCCTTCAAAGTAATAACCTGTAGTATAATCATTAGTCAAGGTAAAGTTTCCTGATCCAGCTATCTTAGGTTCTACAGCTATACTCTTAGTTGTATAAAACCCTTTCTCATCAAATACAAACTGCCCTAATACTCTCGAATTATTATCGTCAAACATTCTATACACGCGATTACCATACTGGCGGTAACCTCCCATTCCTCCGGTTGCAGTAGTATTTCCTGTTGCATTATCTATTGCCCCTTTAGGTAACGTGTTATATGCTTTTAAGAAACCATTTTTAATAGGTCCTTTTCCTTCCGATAAAGTCATTAAAAAGTATTGACTCTGTTTTACCTCAGGATCTATAGGTGTTACAGGACTATTGTCATCAGATGAAGAACAAGATGTCATCGTTAATGCAAAAGCAAATGACAGTGATAATAGTGGTTTTATAAGCTTCATGTTAATTTAGTTTATAGTTAAGTTTTAAATAGATACTTCTTCCTGCTTTTTGTATTTTAAAATAATCGTATAAGTCTTGATTTAATAAATTTCGAACCTCAACTCCTACAGATATTCCATCTTTTTTTAGTTCATATAATGTTCCCAGAGTTAGAGAAGTTTGGTCAGGTACAATGTTTTTCACATCACCTTTGCTCTTTCCAAATAATCCTAAGAAACCATCTGGTTCCATTGACTTATCAATAGGCTGAATATAGAACTCACGTACAAAGTTTAAATTAGCATAAGCTGTTAATCGATCTTGTTTACTGATAACATTATCAAACTTAGCTTCTGCTCCTACGTTTGCAAAGAAATATGGGATATTAGGTACGCGATTGCCTTTTAGCCATTTATCTGCAGCTTGTTTAAACTCGCCATATCGGATACTCTGCCAAGTAAAGTTTCCATAAAATTTATAATGCTTTGCTACTTTTAGGCTAAGATCTCCTTCAAATCCATAACCATTTGCTTTTTCTTTATTCACGTAAACAGAGAGAGGTGGGTTACCCGAAACTAAAACAACTATATCTTTTGTATGTCTGAAAAAACTATTAAAACTATACTGGAAGTTACCCACCTCTTTCTCTATTCCTAAATTTAAATTGACACTCTGTTCTGGCTTTAAGTTAAAATTAGATGCTATAAAAATATAGTCCCCAAATAACTCTGTGTATCCTGGTAATCTTCTGGCATCTTCTATAGAAAATCGAAGATTTAATTGATCGTTTAACTTATACTTTAATCCTAATGCCCATCCAAGAGCATTGTCTGACACCTCGTGAATATCTCTAGCTGATAAGTCTACATTACTCGCCGTATTTAATCCTCTACTCGAATAATTATACAACTTCATGATTGCATTAGTCTCTAGCTTAGTACCCAACCACTGACTAGTTATCCCTACCGCTAATACATTCTTTTTATATCGAGTAGGCAATTCTATCACAGTTTGATTTAAATCTTGTATCACTCGTCCATAAGGATCATTACCTTCGCGTTTAGTATAGTTATAGGTATTGTTTAACCACAACTGATGTGAAGGATTTATCTTATATCCTATTAAAGTTCGAGAAGTAAAGAAAGTCATATCTATATCCGCATCCATAGGCATATCTCCCTCTCCTCTATACCCTCTCGGTGTGAACTCCCCAAGCCAATTATACCTTCCCTTTAGCGTATCTATCGCTTGTGATTTTACTACGTTATAAGAAAGAAACTGATCTATCGAAAGTTTGTCGTTAAATAACTGCTTTTTATATCTCAGTGTTGGAATAACACTGTGTTGTTTATCTTGAATACCTCCATAAGGAACAGCCATTGAAGTAGGGCTATTCTGAAGTTGTTTGTCTATGTTATAGTAGCTAAGTCCTAACTCTACCTTATCTGTCCACGATAGATTATTAACCCCTACATAAGCATTAGCATAGAAGTGTTTATAGCGATTGTGAAACAACCTTACTTTACTATGTGTCTTTGTCAGTTCAGTATCTGGATTGTTTATTTTATAGTCATTATCTGAATAATTATAAAATACCTCACCACCTGCATACAGATGATCATTAAAATTATAATGCCCTCTAACAGCTGAACGTACTGTATTAAAAGAGCCATATTCTACAGAAGCTCTTAACTGATTGGCTTGTACATTAGAAGAAACTAGATTAACTGCTCCCCCCAAAGCATCACTTGCAAGATGCACAGGAATAACCCCCTTATACACCTCTACTTTATCTAGAACATCTAGTGGTACATTCGACAAATTATAGCCTTGTCCTAAATAATTTAGTGGAATACCATCTTTAAAAAAGCGTATTGCATTCCCTTGAAAACCGTTTAAGTTAATACTCATTTCTGACCCCAGTCCTCCTCCTTGCCTCACACGTACTCCTGTGGTTTTATTCATCATGTCGTTTAGAGAAGTAGGACGTAGTACCTCACTCTTAGTATCTACTGTAACAGCGCGAATAATCCCTCTATTGCTATTCTTCTGCTCGTCTTTAGTTTGTACTATAATATCTGACAATACAGTATTATCTACCTCTAAATAAAAAGAGTTCATAATTAAATCTACAGTAGCATATGTCTGTAAAACACTGCGATAATTATCAGCGAAGATTTGCAACGTGTAATCATCCTCTATCTTCAAGTCAAACTGTACTCTTCCTAGATTATCTGTTTTCTGTTGTTGATCATTGATACTAACAACAGCATTTTTTATCACTTGATTATTGTAATCTCTAATGATAATACTCTTTCTTACCTGTGCCCACCCTAAGGATGTAGCAGCAATGGTCATCAGCAATGTAAACTTAGAAAGTGCTCTCACTTGTTATTTATAATTATTTTAAATAATGACAAATGTATATCATTTTACATCACTAACAAGAATAATTCTAAATAACAAACTAATATGACTTATAACAAATCTAAATAATACACAATAAAGAATGATTAAAAATAAAAAGTATAGAAATAGAAAAAATATAAATCAAAATATACCATTATCAACTAGAAATAATCTATTTAAGTTAAAGTTTAGTATCACTGTTTAACAGTTATGAAAAAAGCCTCGTAGTACACTAACTACAAGGCTTATATATTTCTTTAATCTTTCTTACACTAAAACCTCAGCACAAACTCACTTCCTACTCCATATTCACTAAGCACATTAACTGTTCCTTCTTGTGCTTCAATAATCTCTTTGCTAATTGCAAGTCCTAATCCTGTACCTTCTCTATGTGTACCTGGCACTCTAAAATAGCGATCAAATACTTTACTTAAATACTCAGGAGGTATTCCCATACCTTCATCTTTCACTCTTATTGTAGTTGTTTGTTCTTCTTGTTCTACACAAACCTCAACAACAGAAGAATCATGAGAATAGTTAATCGCATTAGCAATTAAGTTAGTCAACACCCAAGTTGTTTTCTCCAAGTCAATATTAATCGTTTGCAAGTTCTCAGGAAGGGCTACTTCTATTTTTATGGCCTTTTGTTCTGCCTGAATATGATTAGCTTCAACAGCGTATTGCACAACCTGCTTTACATCAACAGGTTTCATATTCATCATTATTTTTCCACTTTCTATCTGTGTTAGATTAAGTAACTCAGATGTTATTTTTAATAAGCGACCTGCATCATCTTGAATACTATCTATTAAAGTACCCTGTTCTTCATTCAATGCACCTATTCGCTCATTTTTAAGCAATTGTAAACTCATCTTCATAGATGAGATAGGTGTCTTAAACTCATGTGAAACAGTGGCTATAAAGCGCGTCTTAGCAGCATCTAATTCTTTAAACTCAGTAATATTTTTCAGAATAATAACATGACCAACTAATTCTTTATGCTCTTCGCCTGTCGGAGTAATCTCAATGTGTAAAAACTGCTTATCAAAGTAATTCTCTTTCTCATTGTGAATAATCTTAAGTGGCTCTTTATCTATTTGATCAATATTTAAATCTTTCAATAACATACGCATCAGATCGTTATAAATAGCGATGTCTTTACTATTCTTCCCTATCATCTCCTCTTCCGCCAATCCCAACACCTTGCATGCTTCTTCATTCACAAAGATCACTTGCATATTCTCGTCCAAACCAATTACTACATCAGACATACTATTAATCAGCGCTTCTATTCTCTTTTTCTGACGCATCAACTTAGCTAAGTGGCTACTATTGTACTCCTCTAACTTCTGAGCCATCGTATTAAACGATTGTGCCAACTCACCAAACTCGTCATTCTTATCTAAAAACACCCTTTCTTTATAATTACTACTGGCAATCTGCTTGATACTGGCTGTCAATTTCTGAATAGGATCTGCAATATTAGAAGGTAAGTTAATAAGTAATCCCAAGGCAATCACAAAACAAGCTGTTCCAGCTATAGCAATCCATATCGTAGCTTGTATAGCTGTCTTATTGGCCAACTCACTCTTAAATTCAATTGCTTTCATATTCACTTCCATTACCTCAATCAGCCATTCTCTTATCTGTAGTAAGTCTTCTAACTTCTGTCCATTCTGTTTATAAGCTTCAAAATAAGCACGTAAGGTTATATTCATTTCCTTCTCTCCAACCTCGGTAGCATTTCCCTCTTGTTTTTTTAATTGCTCTTCAAATTGTATCAAACGACTATCACCAGACTTATCTAATACACGTAACATACTCTTCGCATATAACAGCGAATTATAGTTGTCGTGTAAGATATTGCGCGTATCTAATTTTAAAAAATGGATATACACTGCTCCTATACCTCCTAAAAAGATAATCAGTGTAAATAATAAACCTAATCCTAATGTTAGTTTTGTTTTAATTCTCATTTCGAAAAGATTATAATATCAATTGGCAATGAAGTCAACTTCTTCAGCAATTGATTAAATACATTAGTTGCCAAAATAATCTGATACAAACGCAATCGAGGTTTCCCTATACAAATTGTTGTTACTTGTCGTTGTTCTACCTGAGTCATTATAGCTTTAGCAATATTTGGATGCTCACTCTTAATAATCTCTGCCCCTAATTCTGTAGCTAATTTAAAATTATTAATCAAATGTCGTTGCTTGTCTAAGGCTATTTTATCAGGGTGTTCTTTAGGAGTTTGTACATAGAGTACATACCATTTAGAATTCAAATAACTTGCCAAACGAGCAGTCTTGCGAATTACATTCTTAGCGTTCTTATCATTTGAACTAATACAAGCCATAAACCGACTTGGTTTAGCCGAAACAGACATACTAACCTCAGATGCCACCTTGTTCTCCACATGAGAAGCAACTTCCTTTAACGCCAATTCACGCAGTTGAAGAATATTTGATGATGTAAAGAAATTTTGTAAGGCTGCCGGTACTTTATCTGGAGGATATATCTTCCCTTCTCTTAAACGCTCCCTAAGATCATCAGCAGTAAGGTCTATATTCACTACCTCATCTGCTTCTTGTAATACCTTATCAGGTACACGTTCCATCACATCAATAGAAGTAATTTCTTTCACAGCATTATTTAAACTCTCTATATGCTGGATATTTAAGGCAGATATCACGTTGATACCTGCCTCTAATATTTCCATTACATCTTGCCAGCGTTTTGCATTCTTGCTTCCAGCTATATTAGAATGAGCTAATTCGTCAATAATGACTATCTCAGGTCGGTCTTTCAGAATTGCCTCTAAATCTAATTCTTCAACCATCTTCCCTTTATAGAAAACTTCTTTACGTGGTATAATAGTCAATCCTTCTAAGAGAGCATGAGTTTCTTTGCGATTATGTGTTTCAATGAACCCCAACTTCACATCGATGCCGTTGCGTTGCAAATCTCTTGCTTCCAATAGCATGCGATAGGTTTTGCCCACTCCAGCACTCATACCTATATACACCTTAAACTTACCTCGTTTAGAACGACGAATAAGCGCTAAAAAATCTTCTGCACTTTGACGAGTTTCTCCTTCCATTTATAACCGAATTGAAATAGTACTTCCTACAAATGTTTGTCCAGATACTTGATTATCATTTCTGATAAAGATTGCATCCTTGCTATTTAAAGATCTTGCCTCTATTCTCCATAATACCTCATCTGTAATTTGATAATCTATATTGACAGAATACCCCAAAGTTTGAAAGCCATTGGCTGTCTCTGTATTAATAATTACTCCATCTTTATCACAGTAATATTCTGCTCTTGCTGCCACACGCCATTTATCACTTAATTTGTACTGTCCCATTATCAAGGGAGCATACCAGTTACTATACGCATGGCTATTCTTCTCCTTTTGTTGAACTCCAATATCAAAACCAGCTAATAACTTTAAGTTTTCATCAAACTGGTATGACGCATATAGGTTATGAAAATACCTCATCTTGCGTTCTACATCAGGAGTATCACTTCCTATAAACGAGCTACTGTTTATCATCCATCTCATATTAGGTGTATAAGTCAACTGATGACCTACTGCTATTGTTGAGTTTCCTTCTGGACGTTGAATGCGTTGCCAACCATTCATTACATGAATAGCCATCATCCACTTTTGATTAGGAGTGATATAGGATAACTTAACAGCAGATGAGAAATAAGGAGAATTCTCCGCCATCATACTGCGTGTCATTGTCATAATATCAGCCCCTATATTACTCTCAAATCCAATATGAGAAGGCATAATACCTGCATCTAACCACAGCTCTTGTGTTGGTGATAACTTCACTCCAATATTTGCTTCATAAATATTTTTTAAACCATCTGGTTCACTTGCCAAGTTAGATTTCACATAAGTTCCTGCCATAAAAGCAAGGTTCGCTCTTACTCTCTCCTTATTGTAACTCAACTTAGCCATTCCGAAGTTTAAGTTAACCTCATTATGACGGTTATAAGAGTATAAAAAATTGTTTGTTTGTCCTGATTTAGGTTGATTAAAGTCATACATATAATACAACTCTCCATATGCTTGTACCTTTAGATCATCTGTCCACTTGCGTTCTTGTGCTTGAACAGGTGTAAAAGCAAGCGCACCGATGACAAGTGCACTCGCTAAAGTAATTCTCTCTTTCATATTATTTTAAAGCATCTAATGCTATGTTCAGTTCTAATACATTTATCTTTTGTGGACCTAATATTCCTAATAGAGGTTGTTGTGTTTGTTCAGCAACCAATTGCTCTAAACGACTTACTTCTATTCCTCTACTTTTAGCAATGCGAGCTATTTGTATTTTTGCCGCTTGAACCGAAATATTAGGATCTAATCCGCTACCACTGGCAGTAATTAAATCTACAGGTATATCTTCTTTTTTCACCTCTGGATTCTTAATCATAAAGTCCTCAATACGTTTCTCTACTTCTGCCAAATATTCTGCATTAGTAGTTGCTTTGTTACTTGCTCCAGAACCTGCTGCATTATATTCCACAGCAGATGGTCGAGACCAAAAGTATTTATCAGAATTAAATGTCTGACCGATGTTTACATAGTTCTTTCCATTAGTAGTTTCTACCGTAAATCCTTCTCCCGAATTAGGAGAAACTTTAGCAATACCCCACATCAGTAAAGGGTAAGCACCACACAACAACACTAATAATACTGTCGTTAATATAATAGAGGGTAATAGATTTGTTTTCATTTGTTTATTACATAAATAGTGATACGAATAGGTCGATAAGCTTAATACCGATAAATGGTACGATAACTCCACCTAATCCATAGATTAATAAGTTGCGACGCAATAAAGCACTTGCTCCAATCGGTTTATATGCTACCCCTCTTAATGCCAAAGGAATCAAGAAAGGGATTATAATCGCATTAAAAATAACAGCTGATAGGATAGCACTTTCAGGACTGTGTAGATTCATAATATTCAATCCTTGTAACGCTGGAATAGCTGTAATAAATAAAGCTGGTATAATAGCAAAGTACTTCGCTACGTCATTGGCAATACTAAAAGTAGTCAGTGTACCACGAGTCATTAATAGCTGTTTACCTATCTCTACAACTTCAATTAGCTTAGTAGGATCATTATCAAGGTCAACCATATTACCAGCTTCTTTGGCTGCTTGTGTTCCACTGTTCATAGCTACCCCTACATTGGCTTGTGCTAAAGCAGGCGCGTCATTAGTACCATCTCCCATCATCGCCACTAATCTTCCTTCAGCTTGCTCACGTTTAATGTAGTTCATCTTATCTTCTGGTTTTGCCTCTGCAATAAAATCATCCACACCAGCTGCTGTAGCAATGTATTTCGCTGTCATTGGGTTATCCCCTGTCACCATTACTGTTTTGATCCCCATCTTTCTCAAACGAGCAAAGCGCTCTTGAATACCTGGTTTTATTACGTCTTGTAGCTCTACTACTCCTAACACCTGCTCATTTTGAGAGACCACTAAAGGTGTACCTCCATTCTCTGCTACTTTTCTTACACAGTCTGAAACTTCTGTAGGGAATACATTACCTGCATTCACACAGATATTTTTAATAGCATCTACTGCTCCTTTTCGAATGCGTACATCGTCATAATCAATACCAGAACTTCTCGTCTCTGCAGTAAAAGAAATAAAACGTGGGTTGTTTACTGTAAAATCAGTAGGATCTACTCCTGCCAATTCTATAATTGACTTACCTTCTGGTGTATCATCACTTAATGAACTCAACACAGCTGCTTTTACTAATACACTCTTATCTACATTATTGGCAGGGTGAAAGTTTGTTGCCTTACGGTTACCAATAGTAATTGTCCCTGTCTTATCTAATAACAACACATCTATATCTCCTGCTGTCTCTACAGCTTTACCACTTTTAGTTATCACATTAGCTCTTAATGCTCTATCCATACCTGCAATACCTATCGCAGATAATAAACCACCAATAGTAGTTGGAATTAAACAAACATATAGAGATATCAACGCTCCAATAGTGATTGCTACATTAGCAAAGTCGGCGAAAGGTTTTAGTGTAATGATAACAATAGTAAATACTAAAGTAAATCCTGCTAATAAGATAGTCAATGCTATCTCGTTTGGAGACTTCTGTCTATTAGCCCCTTCTACTAAAGCAATCATCTTATCTAAAAAACTCTCTCCTGCTTGTGCAGTAACTTTTACCTTAATACGATCAGACAAGACCTTTGTTCCACCTGTTACAGAGCTTTTATCTCCTCCTGCTTCTCTAATCACAGGAGCACTTTCTCCCGTAATAGCACTTTCATCAATAGTTGCTAACCCTTCTATAATTTCTCCATCAACAGGGATTACATCTCCTGCCACACACACATACACCATTCCTTTTAATAAAGCTGAAGAAGATACTTTTGTTCCATCTTCTAATGTTGCTGGTGTTTCTTCTCTTGTTTTTCGCAAGCTATCTGCTTGTGCTTTTCCTCTTGCTTCTGCAATAGCTTCTGCAAAATTGGCAAACAACAGCGTTACAAATAACAATAAGAAGATGGTAAAATTATAGCCAAAGCTACCTTGACTTGTTTCACCAAATAATATCCATATACACACACTAAGCATAATAGCTGTTCCTATTTCTACTGTAAACATCACAGGATTACGGAATAGTGTTCTTGGGTCTAATTTGATAAAAGCTTCTTTTAATGCTTTCATCACTACCTCTTTTTGAAAAAGAGCTTGATTATTTTGAGTTGCCATTTTTTATAAACTTGTTGTTGTAAAGAAATCAGCAATTGGTCCTAAGGTTAATACTGGGAAGAATGCTAATGCTGCTACAATTAAAATCACAGTTAATACTATAGTTCCAAATGTTGTTGTATCTGTAGCCAGAGTTCCTGCACTTTCAGGTACATATCTTTTTTGTGCTAAGAAACCTGCTAATGCTACAGGTCCGATAATTGGTAAGAAACGTCCCATTAATAAGATAATCCCCGTAGAGAAGTTCCACCAAGGAGTATTATCTCCTAAACCTTCAAATCCACTACCATTATTAGCGGCAGATGAAGTGTACTCATACAGTATCTCACTAAATCCGTGGAACGATGGGTTATTTAAAGTATCTCTTGTCATATCTGGGAAAGCTGTTCCTAATGCTGTACTACTCAATATTAAGAAAGGATGTATTAATGCGATAACCATCGCTATCTTCATCTCTTTTGCTTCTATCTTCTTACCAAATAATTCAGGTGTTCTACCTACCATTAATCCACTAATAAACACAGCTAATACGATAAACACAAAGAAGTTAAGAATACCTACTCCCACCCCTCCATAGAAACAGTTAATCATCATCGCAAGCAATTGATTCATCCCTGACAATGGCATTGAGCTATCGTGCATAGAGTTAACCGAACCTGTCGAAATAACCGTTGTTACTATACTCCAGAATCCTGATGCTGCCGCACCTATACGCACTTCTTTTCCTTCCATCGCTCCGATAGAGTTATCTACTCCCATTGCAGCAATATTAGGATTACCATTAGCTTCCATCATTACGTTAGGCACTGCCAAACACAAGAAGCCCAATGTCATTACACCAAACATCATCCACGAGAAACGCTTGCGATTAATATAATATCCAAAAGCAAATACCATAGCCAATGGAATAATCAACTGAGCGATCATCTCAGTCATATTCGTTAAGTAAGTAGGGTTCTCGAATGGGTGAGCTGAGTTAGTTCCAAAGAATCCGCCACCGTTAGTTCCCAAGTGTTTAATTGCTATAAAGGCTGCTGCTGGTCCTCTTGATACTTCTATTTGTTGTCCTTCTATTGTTGTAATACTATCTTTTCCTTCAAAAGTCATTGGTGTACCTTGGAAGATTAAGATAGCTGCTACAATGATACTGATAGGTAATAAGATACGTGTAATCGATTTTACGAAATACACATAGAAGTTACCTAATAGTGTCGTTGTTTTATTTTTAAACGCTTCAAACACTGTAATAGCTGCTGCCATACCTGTTGCTGCACTTACGAACTGAAGGAACATCAACCAAATTTGTGTTAAGTAAGTTACTCCTGTCTCTCCTGCATAGTGTTGTAAATTACAGTTTACTAAGAACGAGATAATAGTGTTAAATGCTAAGTCTGGTGACATACTTGGATTGTTATCCGGATTAAAAGGCAGTGCTCCTTGTGTCAATAACAAGACAAATCCCATTACAAACCACACGGCATTGATTGTTAATAAAGCAACTAAATGCTGTTTCCAGTCCATTCCTTCCTCAGGATTTATCTTACTGCTCTTATAGAACAGTTTTTCGAGAGGATTCATTACTTTGTCTAAGAACGTAGATTGACCTGCGTAAACCTTTGCTATATATTTCCCTAAGGGAATTGAAATTCCAATTGCCAATATAAATGTGACAATGATTCCGATTATTTCTGTATTCATTTTAATTAATCAATTAATAATAAAATCTGATGAATTAGCCATACGATGCCATATACCATCGTAAATACTAATAGAGTTACACCTACTTCTGTTAAGGTGTCTTTAAAATTTCTCTGGTTTGAGTAAGACATAACACAGATAAACAAATACTGCTAAAGCAATAATTAATAATAAGATCATTGGATTAATAGATTATAAGTTCTCAAAAAACTGAATGGCTTTGTAAAACAAAACAAAGCACACAACGCCTAAAACGATACACACTAAAATTGTCATTGATATTCTATTTAAGTTAAGTTTTGATTGGTTGGTATAGCTTCTTTCGCTAATTCTTGTTGGGCTACTAACGCTTTGTTACGCCTACTTTGTAATGGGTATAGTGTTTTCATTATGTATTGTTTTGCCAATGTATAAGCGAATGCCATACCAGTTTGGCACAAAAAACACACATCGCTATCTTCCAGTCAGTTATAAATACTTGGCACAGATACCAAAAAAGAAACCCTATCAAAACGATAGGGTTTTATGTTTTTTAGCCTTTCAAAACGAAAGGTTTTCGGTAAGGAATTTATTTATATAAGGTAGTAATCGTGTGGATTTGCAATCCGTTCGAAGATTATAATAAATTGTTTATGAAAATACTTTAGGTCTCTAGACATACGAAATGAATATATTTTCTGATTGTACAGCATCTCAAATCACATAATATTTGATAACAAACTATCTAAAGCGATACAATCAAATTATACAGTAAAGCTATTCCGATACCCATTCCAAAACTGATTAGAGTACCAATCAATATATATTCTGTTAGTTTTATTTCTTTATTTGCTTTCAGATCACCGAATCTAAAGATAGACTTAGCTGCTAATAGAAAACCTATTCCTTCCCATCGCTGTAATACCACAAACAAGAAGATGAATAGTCGTTCTAAAATACCAATGTATTTTCCTGCGTTATCTAAACCATTATTTGGCACAGTAAACTTAAACTGTTCTATTATTTTCTTTATAACAATAGGAGAAACGTACACTAACAATACTAATGCGCTATACAAAGCTATAGCACTTTTACCTATCACTATATCCCAATCAATAGCATAAGGATAATAATAGTAAACAAAACCTGCTATACACAATGCGTGAAGTACTTGATCAAGTAGTAATACCTTAATAGAGTTTATCTTTTTTGCCAAGTATATTTTAGTAAATATATCTACAACTAAATGAGAGAACCCCAACATCCACACGCCTAAAATATATTTACTCTCAAAACCAGTAACAACCAATAAAAGAATCAAATGAATAGCAGTGTGCGCAAATAAGGCTATTGACTTTATTCCTTTCTCATTGATATCTTTTACCATCTTATTTGTCTGTAACACAAAGTCACCTAACAAATGAGCAAATACTATTTTTACAATTAGGAGAAGCATAACTTTACTTTATTAGAATATAATTTTAATACATCGTTGATCTCATCATAAGCCGCTCTTTTCAAAGCCTTATTGATGGTAGTACTATCTTTCTTCATCAGTACAGCAATCTCTTTTTGCAACATACTTTTATTACTCAAAGCATAAAACACTGTTTCTGCTGTTGCAGGTTTCCATTGATCAGCAATAAAACTAACTAATCTAAGAATAGGATAAAAATACTCATCAAAGTCTTTGTTAGTAGTTTTAATATGTAATGTTTTATCCCTTAACTCCTCAAATGCCTCTCCTGAATAAATAAATGCTTGTCCATAAGATTCTGTCACTTTATCAGAAGTATAACTTTGTTCTCCTATACCGATGCTCATTCTTACATCCAGGCTACTGATATGCTTAATAAGTGCCTTTATAATCAAAACTAATTCAAGTGCTGTATCTATCGTAGTTACTATTTGAAAACTATCTCCTCTATATATCTCCCATTTAGATGAATCATCAATCCTCTCTCCTAGAAAAGACTTTAACTGAGGTTGCCATTCATGAGGGCTAACGCTCCTTGAATTTACTATATCACCTGTTATAACTGCTATCATAATCATACATATCTATATACAAATATAATAAAAAAATGGCCTAAAAAGGCCAAGTTATAAAAATTGGCTTTTTTAGACCTATTTGCAATAATTGGTCATTTTAAACCAATTACTATTAACCAATATTATATTCAGTCATTTTACGATATAACGTCGTTAAAGCGATACCTAACAGTTCGGCTGTTTTTGTCTTGTTACCATTGGTGTGTTGCAATACCTTTTGGATATGTAATTTTTCTACTGTTGCTAAATCCAAAGCAATATTCTTATCACCCGTAGGTATATGCTTTTGTTGTACTTCATAAGGCATATCCTCTACCTGAAGCGAAGTGTGCATACACAAGATAATAGCACGTTCCATAGCATTGCGTAACTCTCTGATATTACCAGGCCAAGAATAAAGTTTCATAGCTTCTAAAGCCTCCTTAGATATAGAAGTTACAGTACTGCGTTGTTCTTCTGTAAACTGTTTTCTGAAACGTTCAGCCAACAGAGGAATATCATCTATACGCTCACGCAAAGCAGGTAGCCCAATTTCAAATACAGAAATACGGTAGTACAAATCCTCTCTGAAGTGTCCTTCTTTTATCTCTTTCTCGAAATCTCTATTCGTAGCTGCTATAATTCGTACATCTACTTTAGTTGGTTTAGTTTCCCCTATTTTTAAAAACTCTCCTGTCTCTAACACACGAAGTAACTTAGCTTGGAGCTCTATAGGCATCTCTCCTATCTCATCTAAGAAGATTGTTCCTTGATGTGCTTCTTCAAACAATCCTTTTTGATCTTTAGTTGCATTAGTAAAAGAACCCGCTTTATGACCAAACAATTCACTCTCTAACAGATCTTTGCTAAAAGCAGAACAGTTTAGAGCAACGAAGTTGTGTTTAGCTCTTGTGCTTGCACGGTGTATTGCCTGAGCGAATACCTCTTTTCCGGTACCCGTTTCACCAGTTAGTAATACTGTAGCATTAGTAGGAGCTACTCTTTTTGCCAAATGAATAGCAGCCATAAATGCCTGTGACTTTCCGATTACTTGATCAAAGCCTGTTGTATCTTCTTCTTCAACTACCTTAGTCTGTTCCAGACTGCGATTAATACTTACACGCTCTAAGGCACGATATAGTAGAGGAAGTATTTTATTATTATCATCTCCTTTAGTAATATAGTCAAAAGCACCATTCTTAATCGCTTGTACCCCATCAGGAATATTGCCATACGCTGTAAGTAATATAACTTCAACTGTAGGATGCGTTAACTTAACTTGTTCTACAAAAGCGACTCCATTACCATCAGGTAACTTCACATCGCATAAAACAACGTCTATTGGTACTTGTGCCAACTTTTTAGTAGCAGATTTTAAATCTTCAGCCTGATGAACTTCAAAACCTTCTAACTCAATAATACGAGATAACAGCTTGCGCAATTTCTCTTCATCATCAACCACTAAAATCTTTTGTAGAGCCATATTTATAGTTAAATAATAATACGTGCTAAAGGTATAAAGAAAGGAAGATAACTCTATAAATAATCCCATATTTTACTAAGATGCTATAAGAGTATCCAACTTCTTAGTTAGGGGGAAATAAACACCTATAAAAAAAAGCGATTAACCTACAAAGATTAATCGCTTTTGATCTTAATATGAATATACTAATTCTTCACTCCTCTATTTGTCACTAACTGTTTTAAAGCAGCCCATTGTCTTAAAGTAGTCTTTGCTTCTTGAGCAGGATATCCTAATACGGTCTTACCAGCAGCTACATCACCAGTCACTCCAGAACCTGCACCTACTACAGCTCCTTGACCTATCGTAACGTGATCTTTGATAGAAGCACTACCTCCGATAACTACAAAGTCTTCTAACGTTACAGAACCTGCTAATCCACTGTTACCAGCCATTACACAGAACTTACCTAATACACAGTTATGTCCTATTTGCACTAAATTATCAATCTTACATCCATCACCTATAATAGTAGCACTAAACTTACCTCTATCTACACAAGAGTTTGCTCCTATTTCTACATAATTTCCTATTTCTACATTTCCTATCTGTGGAATCTTTACTAATCCAAACTCAGGAGATGGGCAAAAACCAAAACCATCTGCTCCTATTACTGCATTAGGGTGCAAAATACAGTGCGATCCTATTTTACTGCGTTCACGAACTACCACTCCTGACCATAAGACAGTGTGATCACCTATTTTACTATCATCTAAAACAGTAGAATTAGGATACATAATAACATTCTTTCCTATAACTACATTTTCTCCTACAACACATCCAGCACCGATCTTAGCTCCTTCACCAATCACTGCAGAACTTGCAATACTCGCATTATCATGAATATCTACTATGAACTCAGGCATCTTAGGTGCAAATAAAGTTAATAATCTCGCTAAAGCAAGATCTACATTATCCACTTTTATAAAAGCTCTATCATCACCAGGTAAGATTGATATGTCCTTATTTACAATAGCTACAGAAGCTTTTGAATCATTCCATAATCTTTCATATTTTTTATTTCCAATAAAAGATATCTGCCAGTCCTCTGCCTTCTCCAGTTGCTCTGCTGCTTTAATTTGTTTTAATGTACTGCCTATAACAGTTCCATTAAGAACGTCGTTTAATTCATTTAGTGAATAAGATCTCATAAATTTCGTTTTTGGTATTTTGTTTAATTAAAACGAAGAAAAACAAAAAACATTACAATACAAAATCAAATTATTTTATTTTCAATAATAATAAGTCAATTTCTTTTAAAAGTTATCAATCACTAAAAAAATAATCACTATTTATTTACTTTAAGCCATTCTAAACAATAAAAAATGGCTACTCTGTAATAGAGTAGCCATTAGCATTATCGTTATCCCTATTCTTCTTCTTTATTCCACTTGACAAACCACTTTGCTATTCTACCGAAGTTGGTAATCATTAAGAACCCTAATATTAAATTAGCAAAAGCAGTAAAAGAACTATAGATGTCAAAAGGAAGCATATTTCCATTTCTGACTGCTGTAGCAAATCGCTGTATAATCCACAATATCATATAAGACAGATTACTTGCTACAAGTATTATACCTAGAATAAAAATTCCTATCTTGACAATATCGACATTTTTCATATTATCTAAGGCAATAAAGTCTCTTTCATATCCTTTATTTAAACGAAATACCCCGACTATCTTTTCTGCAAATAACATCAAGACAAGTGAACACACTATAAAAATAAGGTAATACCCTATCTCTATTTTTTGTTCACTAAGTGAAGTTCCATCCTGAACTATTGTATAAAACACTGTATTTAGTAACGAAACTAGATAAGTAAAGAAGGTATAAAACCCTATCAATTTTAATAATGCAGTAAACAGATCTTTCTTGCTCATAGCTACTCTTTTAAGGTATTAGAGTACCTAATATACAACAGTTTAAGGGATTTACCTATATATTATCTACTCACAACTATACATTGTCTTCTCTATATCGTAGAAGATGGTATTATTTAATAAGCTTAACTATTTTCAGAATTATACCTAATAAAGGCTTCTTAAAAATTATAAAAGTGTCCCTATTCTAAGCCCAGTGTTTATAAGGGTTTGAAGGGGGGGGGTCAAAAAACTGTCCCTTTTACAAAAAATAACACATTAATTTACAATGATTTACATATTGCCAATTTATTAATTAGAGATTTAGTGTCCTTTTTTCATTTTCCAATAAGAAATAATTTTGTAGAATAATATTTTAAACAATAACGTTATGGCAAAACTAGAAAATGCTTTTATGATGAAATACTTGGATCAAATAAGACGCACTGCTTACGTAGCAAATAACCTTATAAACCTTATCAATAAGATTGAAAAAGTTTACTCTGATAATCAATTACAATTAATAAAAAGTATTATTATTGATAACATTATTTTAGAAAGCCCTAGTAGGATTCCATATTATAAGGAAATTGAAGTTGTAAGAGGATGTATTTATAATTTGGATACATGGTTAATAAACAACAATATTAAGCATCAGTTTTAAGTAGTCTTTTAGTATTAATCCTCTTTTAATAATTACTTACAAGGGGATTAAGCTAATTATTAATGCTTATCTTACTTCTTTTAGCAGTATTACCCTGTCTACTCACAACTATACATTGTCTTCTCCATATCATGATAGAACAGCACAGTCCAATGTTCTGCTTCCACTTGTATCTTCCACTCTGTACGCCATTTCATGGCTAGCTTACCGTCATAATCACTCTTAAAGGCCATATTGTATTCTAAGTAATTGTATTTTGGTAAATTGTCTGCTCCATAAAAGATAATTTGATCATCCTCTTTTACCCAAAACACCTGCATATAAGGTGAATGTCCTCCTACTACTTGATATGAGAAATGCTCATCAATATCTCCTTTATCCTCATTCATCCAAATAATATTAGGCAATGCTAATACCTCATCTAAAATATCGTAATCAAAAGACACATCATCCATGGATAATTCTGCAAAAGCAACTTCTCTACGCTGTATATAAATCTTCGCATTGGGATAACGGCATACATATCCACTATCTGTCTCTTCTACCAATCCATTGATATGATCCTTATGTAAATGTGATAATAGTATTCTGTCTATATCCAGAGGAGTTAATCCTTCCTTTGCTAATAACTCATCTATCTTGTACTTTCCATCTTCATTATACCCTAATCCTACATCTAAAAGCGTGTTATGTGTATCTGTAATTATTAAGAAGGGCTGAACAGCCAACTGTATTTCTGTGGTTAATACTTTATCTCCTATTGGCAAAAAGTTTTTTACCTCATCTTCATAAAAATCTCCTTCTTTTAGAGGAACTACTTTAATCATTGTCTTTGTGAGTTTAAGAATACAAAGATAAGGAGAATCACCAAATTGCTAAGATTGAACATAGAATATACTATATATCTTAATCATCTTTATAAAAAACGTACCTTTGTATTACCTCAACAACAAGGGATTACTTCTTTCTATATCCTTTCAAAAGAACACTCTATTATTTTCAATTCCTTTATTATTCTATATCCCATTTAGTCTCAGTTCTGTTTTATACACAATGATTCAATAGTGACTTAACTATGTGTCCGCAGTAACTCCGTTATTTCTATTATTTTAACGGACTCACTACGGACTCATCACGAACTCACAACGGAGTTATTCAAACTAAAACCCTAAAAAAACTTAACGATTAGAGCTACTACATAAAGTCAAAAAAATAATTAAACCTTTCGAGGTGAAGAAAAGAAAGGATTTTATGTTAGGCCAACACAGAAATAAACAGTTGATTTACAACAAATATACACAAAAAAGGCTTGTTCTATCTAATGATAAAACAAGCCTTTAAAACATTTAAAATTTCACTCTATTTCAATAGTACATTCTTTAGTTCCTCATAGTTCTTAATCACTGTACTTTTCTTTTCTCCATTCATAATTTCTTTTAATCCCTCAGGTATTGGGATTTCTATCTTTAATAAATCCTCTATACATTCAGGAAACTTAACAGGATGTGCTGTCCCTAAGAATACACCTGTGAAATCATCGTGTTGTTTAGCATGTTCCTTTATTCCAAGATATCCTACAGCTGCGTGAGGATCTAACATATAACCATCTTTCTGATACTGTTCCTTTATCATCGCTAGAGTCTGTGCGTCTGTAAACGAATAAGCTGATAAATCCTGATGTAACTCCTCAGCATCTTTAGCAAATAGCTCTAGAATACGCACAAAGTTACTTGGATCACTCACATCCATTGCATTCGATATCGTCTCTATAGTTTGCTTAGGTGCATAAGCTTTATTAGAAAAGAAACGCGGTATCGTATCATTGGCATTCGTAGCTGCAATAAAATGAGCTATTGGCAAGCCCATTTTTTGTGCTAGCATTCCTGCACAGATATTGCCAAAATTCCCACTAGGCACAGAGACAACTAATGGCTTATCTAAATGCTGAAGTTCTTTATACATTAAAAAGTAGTAGAACATCTGTGGCAACCAACGTGCAACGTTAATAGAATTAGCTGAAGTCAATCTACATTCTTTTAACTCAGCATCCAAAAAAGCGTTTTTTACCATTGCTTGACAATCATCAAAACTACCTTCTACTTCAATAGCTTTAATATTCTTACCTAATGTAGTCAACTGTTTCTCCTGGATACTGCTCACTTTTCCCTTTGGATAAAGAATCACAACCTCTATCCCCTCTACATCATAAAAACCATGTGCTACTGCTCCTCCTGTATCCCCTGAAGTAGCAACAAGAATAGTCACTTTCTCTTTTTTGCCTTTGACAAAGCTTCTCAAACATCTTGACATAAACCCTGCTCCGACATCTTTAAATGCCAATGTAGGTCCATGAAATAGCTCTAACGTATAGACATCTTTATCTATAGGTATTACAGGAAAATCAAAAGCTAAAGTCTCTGTTACGATTTGCAATAACTCCTGTTGGTCAATATCATCTCCAACAAAAGGGGTGATAACCTCTAAAGCTATTTGTTCTTTACTCAACTGTTTTATATTGTCAAAGAAGGCTTTGTCTAATCGAGGGACTTCCATTGGAAAGTACAGTCCTTTATCCTCCGCAATACCTTGTATAGCAGCTTCTCTAAAAGAAGTCGTAATCTGTGGGTTATTTAAACTGTAATATCTCATGGCAATACTTTTATTCCTTGTGAATTAATAGGTGATACGTGAATATCACATTCGTAATCTGCATCTTTCACTACCTCACGCATAGCTTGGGCTACTTTCTCTGCAGCTTCTTTCCCTCTACTCAAGGCAAACACAGAAGGTCCTGCCCCTGAAATACCTCCACCTAATGCTCCTGCATCATAAGCAGCTTGTTTTAACTCTGCATAATTAGGAATTAATAAAGAACGCTTTGGTTCTACGAACTCATCGTGTAATGAGTTTCCTATTAATTCGTAATTTGAAGTGTATAGTCCACAAATCAAACCACCTAGATTACCACATTGTTTAATGGCTTGTTTTAGCGTTACTGTTTGTTTTAATACAGAGCGAGCATCTTTTGTCTTCAACTCTATCTGTGGATGAATAACAGTAGCATATAGTTCCTCAGGAGCGTTAATATGCACAATATTTAAGGGGTCATAACTGTGTATAAATGCAAACCCTCCTAATAAAGCAGGAGCTACATTATCAGCATGAGGAGCACCACTTGCTAAGGCCTCTCCTTGCATAGCATAATAAATCAACTCTTTATTAGACAACGGACTACCACATAGAGCATTAATTCCATATACAGCACCAGCACTACTAGCAGCACTACTTCCTATACCACTACCTGCCTTAATGTTTTTATAGATTGTAATCTCGAAGCCAAAATCTGGTTGCAACTTCTCTATCAAAGCTAAGGCAGCCACTCCTGCTACATTCTTCTCTACCTCAAGTGGTAAGTCAGCTCCAATGATAGCCTTAATACGTACTCCTTTTTCTTCTGTTTTGGCGATTATCATTTCATCACCCACATTGTCTAAACACACTCCTAATACATCGAATCCACATGATAGATTTGCGATTGTAGCAGGACAAAATATCTTAATTTGTTTCATCTTATACTAGTTTACTTCCTATTCTTATTACATCAGCAAATATCCCTGATGCTGTTACTTCTGCTCCTGCACCCGCTCCTTTGATTAATAAAGGTTGTTCTTTATAGCGATCTGTGAAGAACAATACGATATTGTCTTTTCCTTCTAAGTGATAGAACGGATGAGCAGATTTGATTTCTTGTAAGCCTACGCAAGCTTTACCATCTTTTAATGTTGCAACAACTTTAAGACAAGCTCCTTTAGCCTTAGCGGCATCATATAGTCCTTTAAAGTGAGATTCTTCCTTCGCTAAGGCAGCTATAAAAGTATCTGCATCTTTAGCTTGCATACATGATTCTGGTAAAAAGTTAGCTACCTCTATATCTTCTTCTTCTACCCAGTAATTACTCTCTCTCATTAAAATCATCAGCTTGCGCTTCACATCTACACCACTCAAGTCAATCAGTGGATGTGGTTCTGTATATCCCTCTTGTTTTGCTAATGCTACCACATCCGCAAAGAGCTTAGTACCATTGTATTGATTAAAGATAAAGTTCAGACTTCCACTTAATACAGCCTGAATCTCTTTTACCTGATCTCCAGATGCTACTAGATTTTTGATTGTATCTATAATAGGCAATCCAGCTCCTACATTAGTTTCGTATAAGAAAGGAGCATTATATTTCTTAGAAAGTCCTTTTAATTCTTTGTAATAATCCATTGTAGATGAACATGCTATCTTATTACAAGTCACAACAGCGATACTCTTCTTAAGATACTCTCCATAAGTCATTGCAACCTCAGCAGTAGCAGTGTTATCCACAAATACACTATTGCGCAAGTTTAGTTCTTTGATTTTATCTAAAAAGCCTACCTGTGTCATCGGTACACCACAATTAGACAAATCTTTAACTTCTGATAGATTAAAACCATCTACATTAAAACACATCAACTTAGAGTTAGCAATCCCCACCACTCTAATATTTACTTTTAAATGTTCTTTTAGATAATGATGCTGTTTTACTATTTGTTCTAAAAACTTACCTCCTACATTTCCTATTCCC
Organism: Myroides marinus; assembly: GCF_900109075.1. Lineage (GTDB taxonomy): Bacteria > Bacteroidota > Bacteroidia > Flavobacteriales > Flavobacteriaceae > Flavobacterium > Flavobacterium marinum_A. The sequence continues at coordinate 26,486 of NZ_FNYS01000007.1, forward strand.
ATTACAAATAGGTTTAACTGTACTACTACTTCTTCAAAGAAAGCTTCGTGTAATACGTTTAATGCTTTCTTGACATCTTTTTCTAAGATAACAGCAGAGATATTACGCTCAGAAGCCCCCTGAGCAATGGCACAGATATTAATATTATTACGCCCTAAAGCACTAAACATTCTACCACTCACCCCTTGATGCCCTTTGATATAATCTCCTACTACTGCTATAATAGACATTCCTAATTCTACGCGTACTGGTTTAACCTTCTTGTTTTGTATTTCGAATTCAAAAGCGGCGTTAATCACTTGCTCTGCTTTATCTGCATCTGCTGCGATAATAGCAAAACAAATAGAGTGCTCTGAAGAAGCCTGTGTAATGAAAATCACATTGATATCCTCAAGAGAAAGCACCTCAAATAATCGCTTAGAAATACCTGCTACTCCTACCATCCCTGGTCCTTCTAATGTCAATAAAGCAAGGTTATCAATATTTGTAATTCCTCTAACTGGATTAGGATCAGTACTACCTATTGTGCTCACTAAACTTCCCTCTGCTTCTGGTTCAAAAGTATTCTTCACTATCAGAGAAATACCTTTAGGTAATATAGGTGCTAAAGCTGAAGGATATAACACTTTTGCTCCAAAGTGAGATAGCTCCATAGCCTCTTGAAAGTTGATATGCTTGATAATTTTTGCTTGCTTTACTACTCTTGGATTAGCTGTATAAATACCGCTCACGTCTGTCCAAATCTCTAATTCTTTCAAATCAAGAGCAGCAGCGATAATTGCAGCTGTGTAGTCAGAACCTCCCCTACCTAATGTAGTAACCTCATCAGCTGCTGACTCTGCTATAAATCCAGGTACTATAGTGATAGCTGCAGGATTTTGTTTAAAGTATTCTACAATCAAAGCATCAGTAACTTCAAAGTTTACAGCTGCCTTTCCGAACTTGTCATTTGTCTTGATAAATGCTCCGCTATACCCCTGACGACAATCCTCTCCCTGAGCCTTCATCACCTCTGCAATTACATAAGATGATAAACGCTCACCGAAAGACATAATCAAATCTTTAATTCGAGGTGATAACTCTCTTAACAAATAACACCCTTGTAGCAATACTTCTAATTCATTCAAATCTCGTATAACGCTACTAAGAATACCCGCCTGCTGATTAACAGGGATTAACGCTCTCACTACTTCTAAGTGACGGTGGCTAATCTCTTTAAACTGATTGATATATTCCTCGTTATGAGCTGCTGCTTGTACAGCTGCTAGTTGTAATAAATCTGTTACTCCACTTAAGGCAGATACAACTACTATCACAGGTTCATTAATATTCTTAATGATGTCAACACATCTCTTTATATTCACGGCATTAGCTACTGATGACCCGCCAAACTTTATTACTTTCATAAAATTTCATTGATTTGTTTTTTCCAAAAAATCAGTAACTAATTGATACTATTGGTTTTGGACAATAAAAAATACAGCCGTTAATATATAAACGACCACAGACTATGGTTATATGTAATAATTTCCCCCTTTACAGGGTTGATGTAGATGACAACGATGACGATGATGTCAACGTAGAAGTAGTTACCGTAGAAGTGGTAAAGTTAGAAACGCGAGAAGTCTCACTACTAAAAATAGCAGTGTTTAAAACTGGGTTATATGTTCTAAAATTCGCGTTCATTGATAAGGCTAAGTTACCAAATCATTTTTTAAATAAACCAATAAAATATTGAAAGAATTCAAATGACTCCCTAAAATTATTCAACTAAAAACTATTCAAACTCAACAATATCAACGGATACAGAGTCTTTGAAAATATTTAAAAAAAATCACTAAAAGCATATAAAAACAAAGAACCTCATCACTAAAAGCAATGAGGTTCTTCCTTTTTTTGTCTTATTTTATGTGATGTTAAACATCATTTTCTGCTAAATAAGCGTACTTCTTTTGTCTATTTTGCCATCTTTCTTCTGCGTATTTTCGAAGGTCAACGATCTTGTCTTTTTCATCTATAATTTCAAAACCAAGTAAGGTTTCGATAATATCTTCCATACTGACTAAGCCATCTACTTCTCCATACTCATTTACAACAATAGCAATATGCTCGTGTTTCTCCTTCATCTTGTTCCATGTGTTGATGACATTGAGCTTTTCAGACACAAACAAAATGTCTCTCCTAATATCCTTTAGTTGTACATCGAACTTATCTTCTGCTAAGTACTCAAAAGCGACTTCTCTTAGTACATAACCTGTAATATTATCTTTTAAATCACTATAAACGGGAATACGAGAGAAGTGTAAAAACTCTTTATTCTTTAGGAACTCTCTTAAGGTCATCTCTTCATCTGCGCTTACCATCATAATACGAGGCGTGTGAATCTCATCAATACGCACAGCGTTTAGCTTAAATACGTTCTGGATGATCTTGTTTTCTTTTACACCTAAGATTCCTTCTTGTTCTCCAATACTTGCTAATGTAGCAATCTCTTCTCTACTGGTAGATGACTCTACATTCTTTTTACTTAATCGCTTAGTTAAAAAAGAAGACATTACGACCAACGGATAACTTACTACAACCATAGCAGAAATAACACTTGTCATAGATCCATAGATATCTTTTGCATAGTTAGCGCCTAATGTCTTAGGAATAATCTCTGTCAATACAAGGATTAGTAAGGTTAATACAGCAGATACTACTCCGAAATAAGCTTCTCCGAATACAATCGCTGCTTGAGCTCCTACTCCTGCTGCACCAACAGTATGTGCAATTGTGTTTAGAGATAAAATTGCCGATAAGGGCTTGTCAATATCTCCTTTAAGTTCAATCATCTTTACAGCTTTCTTATCTCCAGCTTCTGCCTTTGATTTTAGGAATGATGTTGATAAAGAAAGTAATGTTGCTTCTGCAATAGAACAGATAAATGATACTGCCAAAGCAAGAAACAAGTAAACTAATAATAATGTCATATAATTTTAAAATAACTATACAACAATACGGTGTTTATGAACAAAACAATGATTTAATTAATCAAAACCGACAAAATAACCGCTGAAACGTCAATATGAATTACTGATGTTTACTCTTGATTTTATATTAGGCTAATTGCTTGAGTTGATTTTCATAAAACAGCCCTATCTACTTATGGCTTAAGTATGTTGGATAATATATCCACTAACCTTGGTCTTATCGCACCAGAAGACATAACACAATCCACCACTGCCGTAGTACACTTCGCTACCTTTTACATCAGGAACTTCAGAGTCTAGCTGCATAATGAACTGCATCTTCTCTCCACTAATCGGGCAAGTCAATACATCTCCATTCTGTATCCACGAAGGTTCTCCACCTATTCTAAATAAGTTCTCACGGCTATTACTACTTGCCCAAGACTGGAAATACCAACGGGCATCAGCAGGAGCTATTTGTACTTGTGTAGGTACCATCGCATTTTCTTCTACCCATTCGATAGTCATTAAGTCTCCTATCTTATGAGGATTTCCTTGTTCGTCGTGTTGATAGAATACTATACCATTTTCGTTTAATTCTCTTAAATGACAGCCTAATACCAGTTTTGGTAATCCTGTAATAGGCAAACCATCAAGAATATAATCAAACGTAATCATATGCATCATAGGATTGTTTTCGTCCTCCGTGATATAACCTCCCATAGCAAAGTGTAGTCCTGTAGGTGTACCATTCCACGTAGGGTGATCTGTGCGATTGAGGTGTACATTATTGGGCTTGTTCATATAGTTTGGTTGAAACAAGATGTGATAAACCTTGTCTTGACAATAACGCTTTACCACACCATTCTCTCTACACAAACCTACCATTTCTAAGTACCCATCAATATAATCGTCTGTACTACCATAACTACTTAATTCAATCTCTAAAGCATGAGGAATAAGTTGTTCTATTATAGAAATGTCTCTTGACTCTATCAAACAGCTAAATAGTTTCTCTTTAGTCGCTCTATCTGTATCTACAGCCAAAAAACGCTCTAAATAGGGTTGTAATTGAGTTGTAGGTAAATAACGCCAATAGTAATCTGCGTAATAACTCTCTCCGTTGGGATTGAGTTCCAATAGTTCTTTTGTATAAGGATGTAGAATAAGAGGCAATTGAATACTTGCATATTCGATTACACTCTCTGCTAATTTACTTTCTTGTTGTTGTAACAGTGTAATCGCTGTCTTCACCAACTCGGCAAAATGCTCTTCACTAATATAGCTCAATGCACTATCAAAAAGCGTTGAACTCTTCGTATTATTAGTCAAAAACTCCAAACAAAAGGTATACATCTGTTCTTCGTCTTTCATCAATGCTCTCAGTTGGTTATACACATCTGGTGTCTTCCACTCTGTCAATTTAAAATCAACAGCTAATTGCTTTCCTTTGTTCATAAAGTTACTTGTTTAATAAAGCGTCTATTCTACTTAATGCCTCTTCGGTAGAGATACCCTCATAAAACTCTTTGACAAAGATAGAATCTCCTTGATGTGGCAGTATCGTTGGTATTCCTTTGCTATTATCTACCTCAACATTAGTTGGTAATCCAAATGAGGTATTAGCAGGATAATTGGGTAGATTAGTGACTAACCAACCAAAATAAGTAGTCTTGTACTCTTTGTCTTCGTAGTGTTCATAGTAATCTTTCATACTTGTCTCACTTACACTTACCCAAACACCGTAATCCAAGTATTGACAAGCATCATACACATATTGCGTTAATACTCCTCTCAAGTACCACTGCGTTTCTTCTCCTTCTTCGATACAACAAATTTCTTTTGTCAATTCTGCATTAGCCTGCTCCTCTTCAGACAAGGCTAAATAAGGATCAGGTGCTCTAAATACTAATGCTGGCCAATCTTCATGTTCTTGACCGCAGTCTGCACATATATATTTCATTAGAATGCTCCGTTTTCAATTATAAACTGATACCCCTCGTCATCATTACCTTCTAAAATGGCAATCTCTCTATAAATAAGCTCTTCTAAACTCATTGCAACAACAGTGCGTTCCCACGACTCATTTTGCAGTTCTACAATCTGCCCGTATGTTCCTGTATCACTTGGGTCTGTATCCATTAGAAGATAGTCTCCATTCTTTCCTTCTGCAATAGGTATCCACTTCGGATTAGCATAACTTGTACACTTTAGTCGACTATCGAAATTAGCTAACAGCTCCTCGTCTACTTCTTCATCCTCGTCAAATAGTCCATTCACTTCCTCCCACTCATTGACTATATTCTCAAATGGCAGCAAGTCGTACCCCCAACCATTTGCTCCTAAACGAATAGCTGAAGTCACAGCGTTCCACTTGACATTACCTGCTTTATAGAAATTAACTAATAGCTCAGGCAGTACAACCTCTTCTTCTTCTAACTGCTCTTCTACAGCATTCAATTGTTCTTGTGTAATACCATGCGTAGGGTTGTAATACTTATTATCTACTCCTACTTTATTCTCTATTGCAGTCTTCCATTCTTTCCACACAACTTCTAAGTATTCATATCCTTCTTCTAAAGGTAAGGTATCAACTACTTCTTCTACAGCCTCTTCATATTTCTGAAGAGATAAAGAGATAAACTGATCATTTCTAATATTATACCACACTGTTACGTCATCAAAGACAAAGGCTCCAGTATCATCACTGTCCCAAAGTTTGATGCGTTCTTTTTTATGGTTGTTGTAATACGCCATTGGATCTGTCTCTCCATTTAGGTATAACTGTCCTACAAAAGGATATTTGGCAGCGCTACTGTAATCTTCTACTATATAGGTTACTTCGATAGTATCTATTGATGCTCCATCTTTTGCAAAAGCACGTAAGCCCAATGTATGCCAGATATAAGCTTCATTATACAGCCCTACAAATGTCTCTGCTTCTCCAAACAGATTAAATAATTCTTCCTTAGAAATAGGAAAACTATACTTTGTCCCATTTATCTCAAATCCATTTGATGTAAAATCAAATCGTATCATATTCTTTCTCTTTGTGGGCTAAAATACTACTATTTTTAAATAGCACCTTCACGGAATACAGGGAAGTTTTACTACTTTTATGAAAACTACCACCATGAAAACATATACCTTACAAACGGAGAGATTAATACTTAATCAGCCTCATACAGACGATATATCTCGTTTAGTAGAGATTATGAAAAACCCTATCTATAACAAAAACACAACCAATATCCCTTTTCCTTACACTAAGGAGAATGGTGAGTTTTGGGTAAACTTAGTGGTAGATAATTTAGCATCTGGGAATGCGTATATCTTTGCTATTCGCCTAAAAGACAATCCTACTATCATAGGAGGAATAGGTCTGGGAATAGACAAGGCTAACAACAAAGCCGAAATGGGCTATTGGCTGGATGAACAATATTGGAATACAGGAATGGTAACTGAAGCTGCAAAAGCTTTAATACAGTTTGGTTTTGACACTTTGCAATTACACAAAATATTTGCCACTCACTTTACTTACAACGAAGCTTCGGGACGCATTATGCAAAAGATAGGAATGCAACAAGAGGGTGTATTAAAAGGACAAATATTGAAGAATGAAAAGTATTTAGATCTTATAGCTTATGCGATAATAAAAGAATAAATCATGGAGAACAAAAATCAATTAATTAAGATAACAGTGATTGGTATTCTAATAGTATGGATATTACCTCATTTTCTGATGTTATTTTCAAGAAACATTTACTTCTATACTATTATTCATTCTCTGATTTTTAGTAGTGTAGTTCTTTATTTGTTTAAGTATTATAAAACTTATCGAATAAAGACTTTTTACCTTTTCATTTTTGCTTTTGGACTACCGATTCTTTTATACTCTTTAGATTTTTTATGGAATCAAATTTATTATCTTTTCAATACGAAAGAGAAAGAAGAGATTCTCAATTTCACAAGTACTTTCAAATATGAAGGTTTTTACGCGAATATGGAGCGATTCTACTCACCTTTAGAATATTCGATTATTGATGCAATAACCAATAAGTCTATGAGAGAAATACATGGTTTTATTAAGTACGACCGCTATGGCTTGGCTCTTCTAATCTTTTGTCAATACCCTGTTGTCTTATTAATTGGTTTTTTGAAAAAGACTTCTAAAACTAATTAATAGCAACTACGTTTTAATACAGTTAGAAATTATTAAGAACTTATAATAAAAGCAAACGCCTAATATCATCTATTAGGCGTTTGCTTTTATTATTTCTTTTTTGACTCTAATTTTTGATAGACTTTATTAATCATATTTATTGTCATATTTTCTTCTGTAGCCATATTCACTGTAATATCTATTGTATCTTCCATTGACTCAATAAAACCTTTCTCGATATTATAAACTACTTCTTTCTTTCCTATTCCATTCATCTCAGAATACTTAGTAGATTTACTAGTTGAAGAAATTTTAGAGTCTATCGTGAAGTAAGCCTTTCCATCTACTATCTTATACAGTTTCATTTCTTCTAACGTAGAAACTTCTACTACATTCTCATCTGATAATGCGATTTTCTTCTTGCTATTTCCTTTGTAAACCTCATTCACTTTAAGTGCTGTATTACCAAAACCGTTAAAGAACAATTCGTTTAACGCTTCTATCACTTCTTTACTTGATGGTTTAAATTGCTCGTTTATTACCTCTGTATATTTCACCCCTCGTCTTTCTGCTACTCCTGTAGCAACATTCTGTAGTCCATCTATTTTCTCAACATCTTTTTGTTTACTCCCTTCAAAAGATCTGCTTGTACTATTGACTAAATCAAGTTGAAAGTTAGACTTCTTCTTTCCACCATCTTTCCAATGTACAATATACTGTCCATTCATATCCGTAGTCTCATAGCGGGGATACACACCGCCTTCCTTCTTCATCTTCTCTATCATTTCTGGGTTCCCCATTAAATTGGAAGTAGTACTATTCTTACCTGTTATACTAACTTCATAACTTGTACCTGCTTGTAGATCAAAATTCATACGCAGTGACTCTTGTGCATACGTCTGTAAAGAGGCAAATACACAGCCAACAAAAAACATTACTTTTTTCATAAACTAAATCTTAATTACAGCACAAGGTAGTTGTTTTTTAACAATTACAAATCTTTGAATTATTATATTAAGTAACATTTCTAAAATAACTAAATAGTTCTTCTATACAAATACTATTTTAAAAGACTAATATTGAAAACCAAACTACGCAAATCTTGTTGTACAGTTCTTACGGTTGCTTGTAATTCATTATTCATATCTGACATAAGATGAATGTTATCAGAAGAAAACAATCCTCCTTTCCCGAAGTACAATTCCTCTTGCTTTTTACTTATATTATCTTCAAAGGCAAATGTGATCCATCTATTTTTTAATGTTTGTAATAGAGATAACTCACCTTCATTACTAAATGATTTCTCATTCATAACTCTCCATAGTGCAGGAGGAAAAGCAATATCTTCGTTGTTGTTTTCCCATACATTGCGCAGAAGGTTCCTGTTGTTATTTAGTTCTACCTTTTTCCCTTTCGGATTTAAAAGTAAAAAACCTAATCCAGCACCAGCAATACCTCCTGTAATATTAATCCCTTTATTTAAGTCATCATTTTTTATCAAAGCAGTAGATAAAGTTATAGCTGCTCCTAAAGCTATAGTAGCAACTGTTAACTCTGTATTTGTTTTGTTGTTTTTTGAATCTAAAACTCTTGCCAATTGATCAAAACGCTCTCCATTGCAATCTAACTCAGCTGCCACAGCATCTATTTCTGTCTGAAACAATAGAATCCGAGTATTTATCTGTTGTTTGAGTTCTAATTTTTCGAAAGGGTCTTTGCTTTCACCAAGTTTAGATAGTAAAGACTTTATTCCAATATGCGTTGCCAAGATATAATCATGCGATGAGAGTTGATTAGCTAAGACGGAGTCTCTCTTTATATCAATAACTTCTACCTCATAATCTGTGTAAGCAATAGTAGGTGAACAGTAATTCTCTTTTAGTATTCTTACTTTAGGTTCTTTTATCACTGTAGAACAAGAAACTAAAAACAAACTAACAAAAACTAAAAACAAACCAACTAACCTCATATTAAAAACATATTTTAACAACAAATATAAAAACAAAAAGCAAATTTTAACAATAAAAACATCTTTTTACATTAACAGTATTCTCTTAACCATTTTTGAAGTATCATTTTTACCTCTTCAATATATTTAAATTCTTGTCCAAACATATTTACTCCTTTGATTCCCCAAGCGTGATCACCTTGAGGAAATTGATGTAAGCTTACAGGTATATGCTTTTCTATTAAAGCACTATAATAGACATCACTATTTACAGGTAAAACAACTTGATCATCTGTACTTACAAACAACAATGTAGGAGGTGTATTTGCGTGTACTTGTTTCTCACAAGAGAATTGGTCAATACTACCTTGATCAGGATTATTTCCTAATAAATTCTGATAGGTATCTACTTGTCTATATTTTGCATCCATCGAAATAACAGGATAAAACAACACAGAAAAATAAGGACGATACCTACTATCTTCTTTACTTCCGAATGTAGATAATGTCGCAGCTAAATGACCACCAGCTGAAAAGCCTACTAGCCCAATTTTATTCTCATCTATTTCTAAAATAGCTGCATTATTTTTGACATAATCAAATGCTGCTTTTGCGTCACTTAGAGGTATATCACTATGCCCATTTGGCATTCTATATTTTAGTACAACACCAGTAATACCGAGTATAGTTAACCATTCTGCAAAATCATGTCCCTGTGATGTAATCGCTAAGCCCATATAAGCTCCTCCTGGACAAATAATAGCTGCTGTACCTGTATTTATAGAAGCTTCAGGAGTATATATTATCAATTCGGCATCAGATACATTAGTTAATTCTAGTACAGCTGTAGGGTCTAAAACTTCGTTCCCTACTAGCCCACTTACAGAAGGAGGATTTCCATTCCATAAACTTATTCTCTTTACGTTTTTCATATTTATTATTTGTTAGTTTTTGTTTAAAGCGGCTCTTACCTGAGGTGCTATCTTAGTTCCGTATAGTTCTATCGCCTTCATTAAATGCTTATGACTTGGAGCTCCTACATCTAAATGAGCTATAAAACGAGTCAGTCCAAAGTTCTCTTCTGAATATAATATTTTGTCCACCATAGCAGATGGCTCACCTACAAATAAGGCTGCTTCTGGAGATTGACCATAATCAAACTGCTCTCTAATAAATGGAGACCAGCCTCTAGACTTACCTATTCTATCCATTTGCTCTTTGTACAACGGGTAATAATATTCACTTACTTCCTTTTCATCCTCTCCAAACAAACTATGAGAGAACATTCCTACCTGATAATCAGACATCTCATGACCTGCCTCAATATATGTTTCTCTATACAGTTCATATAGAGGCTTAAATCTCATTAAAGGAGTGCCTGCAACAATAGCAAACATAATAGGCAGACCTAATTTCCCTGCTCTTACTACAGAATCAGGAGAACCACCAGCTGCTATCCATATAGGTAAAGGCCTGTCCTCTGTACGGGGATATATCTCTTGTCCAAATAAAGAAGCCCTAAAACGCCCTTGCCAATTTACTTTTGTCTCTGTATTAACCTGAAGTAAAAGAGCTAACTTCTCCTCAAATAAGTCATTATAATCATATAAATTATATCCAAACAAAGGGAAAGACTCTGTAAAACTTCCTCTTCCCGCCATAAGCTCAGCTCTTCCGTTGGAAAGCAAATCTACCATGGCAAAGTTTTGGTAAAGCTTAACAGGATCTGACGAACTCAATACAGTGACCGAACTAGTCAACTTGATATTCTTCGTCACTGCAGCCGCTGCTGCTAAAATTATCTCTGGAGTAGCAACAGCATACTCTGCACGATGATGCTCACCTATTCCTAAAATATCAAGCCCTACTTCATCAGCTAACTTAATCTCTTCCATCAGCTCTGCTAAACGTTGTTGAGCAGATTGTATTTTACCTGTTTGACTATCTACATGTAAATCACCAAACATACTTATTCCTAATTCCATATTGGTTATTCTATTGTTGAACAATCGTTCTATTATTGGTTAAAAAAATTATTCTTTTTTACTTTTCCATTGATTCATATAATCATAGGTGGCATAAGCTGTGGTATCAAATGCTCCCCAGGCTCCTTTTTCTATACTTAAATTGACTGTACGCAACAATTCTGGATTAAACGCCAACGTTACTACATGTCCTAACCCTATTAATACTTGCCAACTTAACACTTCGACATCTTTGGGAGGAAATACCTCCCAAAACTTATTCTTTTCAAGAATCTGTACAATCTCATCTAGATTCTTATTCTGCTGATGTTTTAGCACATACGATAGCACCATCTTATTATTCTTTATCATATCTATTATTGAACATTCATTCCAAAATAGTATCTAAAAAAACTGAAACTACCCATTCCAGTTTTCTTATATTTTACTTTAAACTATTAACTATACTCTTTGCCATCTGTAACAATATCTTTTTATCATCATAAAGGGTTTGCATTTGCCATAACCCAGCAAAACTACCTACAATAAACTGTGCTGTATATTGAGCATTCTTTTCTTTAGAAACCTCTCCTACATCTTGTGCTTTAACAATAAGCTCTTGTATAATACTTACCAATATATTGTTTAACTGTATCAACCTATTTTTAACTTGCTCGTCTAAAGGAGCCATTTCAAAAGAAGATTTTACAATCATACAAACCTTATTTTGATCAAAAGAGCGATCTATCGCTTTCTTTACAATTTTTTCGATAGCCTTTAAAGGTGATTTCTCTCTCTTTGCAATTGCTTTATATTCCTCAAAAGTCTCATTGGCATAATTCTGTAAACTCTCTAAAAATAACTGATGTTTATCTCCATAGGTATCGTATAGGCTACCTCTATTAATCTGCATCTGACTAACCAAATCCTGCATAGAAGTTGCTTGATATCCCTTTTCCCAAAACAAATCTCTTGCTTTTTCTAAAGCTTGAGTTGTGTCAAATTCTTTGTTACGTGCCATAATTGGGACAAATGTATATATTTAGAACGATTGTTCCAAATATATTTAAAACTAACTATTGACTTTACTCCAAATGTACTTAACCTAACTTTTTCAAATCATATAATACTTGCTCTGCATCGTACCTTGAAAAAAAACTAAAATCTACCATAATAAACAATTAAAAACTCTTCTTTTATTTAAACAACTTCCTTAGCCATCCCTCTTTCTGCTTAGTGTAAGGAGGATATTTTATACTTGACTCAAACCAAAAAGGTTTGTGCAATATACTCTTGTAATGAGAGAATGTTTCAAAACCATATTTACCATGATAGTTTCCTATACCACTTGCTCCTACTCCACCAAAAGGCAGTGTATTAGTACTTAAATGCATCAAACTATCATTGACTGCTCCACCTCCAAAAGAAACTTCTTTTAGTATTTTATCAATTAATACTTTGTCTTTTCCATATACATAACAAGCTAATGGTTTAGGTCGTTTCTTTATTTGACTAATAACCTCATCTAAAGATTTAAAAGTAAGTATAGGCAATAGTGGTCCAAAGATTTCTTCTTGCATAATTGCATCTTCCCAAACAACCTCATCTAATATAGTTGGACTAATAAAGCGTTTATCTCTATCGGTATTGCCCCCATAGCATACCTTAGTTGTATCAATGAGACTAACTAATCGATCAAAGTTCTTGGTATTGATAATTTGCAAATAGTGTGTAGGTAAGTTATCTGCTTGTTGTGGATAGTTATCCATCTCAATCTTTAGGTACTTTATCAACTCCTCTTTTATAGAAGCCTCAACTACGATGTAATCAGGAGCAACGCAAGTTTGACCAGCATTCAATAACTTAGCCCATACGAGACGTTTAGCCGTCATCGGAATATCACAATCTTTCAGTACAATCGCAGGACTCTTTCCTCCTAATTCTAAAGTAACAGGTACTAAGTTTTTAGCTGCTGCTTCATAAATAATCTTTCCTACTGTTGTACTTCCTGTAAAGAATATCTTATCAAAAGGTAATGATAATAATTCAGTAGTTTCATCTATTCCTCCTTCTACTACATAAAGATATTCCTTATCAAAGTTTTCATTTATTAATTCGGCTAATACTTGAGAAGTACGCATAGGTAGTTCACTTGGTTTTATAATCACTGTATTGCCTGCTGCCATTGCTGTTAAAGCTGGTAGTAAAGAAAGCTGATATGGATAATTCCAAGCACCAATAACTAAAGTAACCCCTAATGGTTCTGGTATAATATATCCCTTAGCAGGGAAGTTAGCTAAGCCTACAGAAACGCGTTTACGCTTACTTAATTTCTTTACATTCTTGATATAGTAGTTAATTTCTGCGTATACAATAGACAACTCTGTCAAATAGGTTTCAAAAGCAGATTTACCAAAGTCGTGGTATATTGCTTCTTCTAATCGTTGCTCATTTGTTTGCAACACTTGTTTAAGCTTCTTTAACTGCTTTATACGAAAAGAAATATCTTTAGTAGCATTACTATCAAAATAAGACTTTTGTGTGCTAAATACAGAGGTTATTGTGTTCATAGGCTATACATAACTAATCAAAGATAACTTATAAAACAGATATCTTTATACCGTTTCTAAGAAATGGATTACTTCTTTGCTTACTGCTTCAGGCTTTTCAGCTAACAAGAAGTGTCCACATTCTTTTACTTCTTTCAGTGTTAGATTACTTGTAGTATGTGGTAGAGACATCTTCAGCATTTCATAACCACTGCCTCCTATCCCCAATACTGGCATTGTAAGCTTACCATAACTTTTACTATCTTCTATATCTTGAGGAAAAGCTTGATACCATGCATTAGAAGCACGAATAGCCTCTTTGCTATTATAAGCCGTAGCATACACTTGTTTATCAAAATCAGTAATACTCTCCTTATTGTAAACTAAATGATCGAACAACCAATTAATAACTAAGTCCATACGCCCCTCCAGTAATTGTTCGGGCAAATCTTTAACCTGATTAAAAGCAAGCCACCAAGGGTAAGTATAATTCCCTCCTAAGATAGGAAGCATAGGCAATTGATACATTCCTGCATCAGGATGAGGAGTATCTAACATAATCAACTTTGTTGTCGCTTCTGGATAGTTACTTGCAAAACTAAAAGCTACATGTGCTCCTATATCGTGTCCTCCAATAGAAACTGTATCAAAACCTAACTTCTGAACCAACTCATAAACATCCTTTGCCATATTCTTTTTTTCATAGCCCGATGTAGGTTTCGCAGAATTACCCATTCCTCGCATTTCTACAACTATCACGCAGTACTTTTCTGCTAAAGCAGGCATTACTTTGTGATAGGCCCACCAAGTTTCTGGATACCCTGGTATTAATATTAAAGGTTCTCCTTGACCTCCTATTATATAGTGTATTTGCGTTCCATTCACCTCTGCGCATTCACTTTTAAACCCTGGTAATAAACCTACTAATTCGTTATTTAATGATTCTGCACTCATCTTATTAAGGTTTTAAATATTACTTATTTTCATTTGATTGATGTAAAACTAAATAGTATTTTTACACTACACAACCATGAAGTATAGTTCATACTTTGCTTTTTAAATATACTTTAACACAATGAAGCTAATCAGTCAACTTTCTAAAGAAACAGGAGTACCGATACCTACTATTCGCTTCTACGAAAAGACAGGTTTATTTAGTAGTACCACCAAAGAAGAGGTGACTACTAATAACTATGCTTATTATGGAGATGATGTAGTAGATAAGCTTCGCTTTATACAAATGGCAAAAGCTGTAGGGTTTACTTTATCTGAAATTAAGGAAGTAATAGACGCTTGGTATGAAAAGCAGTTTACCAAAAAAGCAAAACTTGAAGTATTAAATCTAAAACTAAAACAGATAGATGAAAAAATGAAGGAACTTAAAGCAATGAAGAAACAGATTGCTTTATGTAAGTATAATATTGAAAATGATGTTGTTTAAGTATCAACTTACAAATGAAAAAGGTATATATTCTTTGTGGTTTAGGAGTTGACAAACGTGTTTTTAATAACTTTAAGTTGCCATTTTGTAAAAGATACCTTTTTAAATCCTTCTACCCAACTATATATAACGATACTTTTCATACAAACACTTATTCTAAATTAACAGGAGTGATATTATATCTACTTGATAGATTGTCCACTAAATGCTTAAAAAGCACCAAAACTTCTTTAAGATATTCATAATCCGATCTTATTCCTTTAGTGTAAACTATCAATTCATAATTATTATCAAATAGTACTTCCTCACTTGATCCTGCTTTACCTGTACTTATAAAAAGTCCTGCTATATCAAGATCTAAATACATTCTTCTAACTAGGGAATTTAGAATGCTTGTTATACCTTGGTTAGGAGAATGTACTAAATACTGTTCATCAAAACGTTTATCATTTGTCTTTTGCCTACTAATAAATAGGTTAATAAGTTTATTGATAAAACTTCTCTTATCTATTCTCAATGCTATTTTCTCACCATAAGAAAATCTACAATATACCTTTTTAGATTCTCCAAATCCATCAAAAGTTATACAAAAACCATTGTAGTTAATAACTGTTTTTGCTGAATACCAATAGGCTGCTTCATGAAATCCTCCTCCAATGAAATTACTAAACTCAGACCAATATTCATTATTATTAATAGCCATATTCTTACTTATAAAAACACCTTAATAAATTAATAATTACTCAAAACCACAACTACTATAGAATAGAAATATATTTTTATCATCTCTATTTCTCTTCCACTTTCTTCCATTTTTTACCTAAAATATCCATTTTTTACTCTTTTCTTCCAATAAGTTCCACTTATTTCCATTTCAAATACCACAAAAACCTACAAATCAACACCTTAATATTTTAAACATGTCCATTCCTTCGGAAGGTCTGCGGGAGAGTTCAGTAATTGTTCGGACGGATGGCAAGTTTTCCGAAGGACTTGCACACCCTTCTAAACCATTTCCCGAAGAAAAGCATTTTAACCATTAATTTTTGGGAATTAAAATTATAAAAAAAGGGAACCTCTAATCAGGTTCCCTTTTCTAATTTTATATGATAATGAATTACCAAACGAACATAGGACGTTCTTCCATCATTTCATTTACTTCATCAGCTACAGCTTCTAATACAGCTTCATCAGTGTGAGCTACAATTACTCTATCTATAAGAGCAACAATAGTTTCCATATCTGCCTCTACTAAACCTCTAGTAGTAATCGCTGGTGTACCAATACGAATACCTGAAGTTACGAATGGAGACTTATCATCGAATGGAACCATATTTTTGTTCACTGTGATTTCTGCTTTTACCAACGCTTGTTCAGCATCTTTACCAGAGATATTCTTATTTCTAAGGTCAATAAGCATCATGTGGTTATCAGTTCCTCCAGAAATAATATTATATCCTCTCTTAACGAATGCTGCTGCCATTGCTTTAGCATTCTTTTGTACTTGCATCATGTATTGGAAGTACTCGTCAGTTAATGCTTCACCGAAAGCTACCGCTTTAGCTGCAATAATATGCATTAATGGTCCTCCTTGGTTTCCAGGGAATACAGCACTGTCTAATAAAGAAGACATCATACGTACTTCACCTTTTGGAGTAGTTAATCCAAATGGATTAGGAAAATCTTTACCCATCATAATCATTCCTCCACGAGGTCCTCTCAATGTTTTGTGAGTAGTCGTAGTAATGATGTGACAATGAGGCACAGGGTCATTCATTAAACCTTTAGCGATTAGACCAGCTGGGTGAGCGATATCTGCCATTAAAATAGCTCCAACGCTATCAGCAATCTCTCTGAAACGTTTAAAGTCCATATCACGAGAATATGCAGATGCTCCAGCGATTATTATTTTTGGTTGCTCTTTAGTAGCTACCTCTTGTATCTTGTCGTAATTTAATAATCCTGTTTCTTGATCTACTCCGTAGAATACAGGGTTATATAACTTCCCTGAGAAGTTTACTGGTGATCCATGAGTTAAATGCCCTCCATGAGATAAGTCAAATCCTAAGATTTTATCACCTGGTTTAAGACATGCGAAGAATACAGCTGTATTTGCTTGTGACCCTGAGTGAGGTTGTACGTTCACATATTCAGCACCGAATAAAGCTTTAGCACGATCAATTGCGATTTGCTCTACTACGTCTACTACTTCGCATCCTCCATAGTAACGTTTATTAGGATATCCCTCAGCATACTTGTTAGTCAAACAAGAACCTGCTGCTTCCATAGTTTCTTCACTTACAAAGTTCTCAGAAGCAATTAATTCAATACCATGAATTTGTCTATCTTGCTCTTCTACGATCAAATCGAAAATTTCAGAATCTCTTCTCATTTAGTTTGTGTGTTTCGTTAATTTGCTTCCAAATGTACAAAAAACGTTTGTTATATTCAGTCTTAATTATATATTTGAATATACTATTAACAAAGTACCTCTTTTTAAATATTTTCTTTTGTGATACTTAAAATAAGAGGTCTTAAAACAACTAAAAACAATTATGATGATAAGTGCGAATGATCCGATGAGGAAGACGTGGTTACCGGTTACTAAAAATTCTGACTTTCCAATTCAGAATATTCCGTTTGGCGTTTTTATCACCAAAGAAGATATAATAACAATAGGAACTCGTATCGGAGATTATGCTATCGATTTGAGTGCCTTACAAATGCTAGGGTACTTTAAAGGTATTGAACTTACAGATGATGTTTTTTTACAAGACACATTAAATGACTTTATATCTTGTGGTCAAAAAACATGGAGAAGTGTTCGAAATAGAATCGCTGAATTATTTGACGAAAACAACGATGAGTTAAAAAACAATACGAAACACAAAGATGTAGTAATATTCAAAATGGAAGATGTAGAAATGCAACTACCTGTATATATTGGGGATTACACTGATTTTTACTCTAGTAGAGAACACGCTACTAATGTAGGTACACTATTTAGAGATCCTGAAAATGCTTTGTTTCCTAACTGGCTTCATATTCCTATAGGTTACCATGGTAGAAGTTCTACTATTGTTCCTTCAGGGGTAAATGTAAAGCGTCCTGTAGGACAAACTTTACCTAAAGGAGCTACCACTCCTATCTTTGGAGCTTCACAACGTGTAGACTTCGAACTAGAAACTGCTTTTATTACTACTGATGCAAACCTTATGGGAGATAGTGTTTTAGTAGATAATGCTGAAGAGCACATCTTTGGGATGGTTTTATTAAACGATTGGAGTGCTAGAGATATTCAGACTTGGGAGTATGTTCCGCTAGGTCCATTCTTAGCAAAGAACTTTGCTTCTTCTATTTCTCCTTGGATTATTACATTAGATGCTTTAGAACCGTTTAGAGTAGCAGGACCAAAACAAGATCCTACTCCTCTTCCGTATCTACAACAAACTGAAGATAGAGCTTTTGATATCAGACTAGAAGTATATATTCAACCAGAAAACAGTGAAGATAAATTAGTATCAGTATCTAACTTTAAATATATGTACTGGACGATGAGTCAACAATTAGCTCACCACACAGTAAACGGATGTAAAGTTAATTCAGGTGATTTAATGGGATCAGGAACTATTTCAGGTCCAACTCCTGATAGTTATGGTTCTCTTTTAGAATTGACATGGGCTGGAAGTAAACCAATTGAAATGCCTAATGGCACTACTAGAACATTCTTACATGACTATGATACTGTAACGATGAAAGGTTTCTGTCAGAATGAAGATGTAAGAATTGGTTTTGGCGAGGTAAGAAGTACATTATTACCTGCTACAATCAAGTTTTAATACTTAAAAAACTATTCAAAATAAAAAGCGTGAACTAGATTGGTTCACGCTTTTCTATTTTTATTTAACTATTGAATCAGTGCAATTCTGAGGTTAATCTACTTTTTTATCTTTTAAAGATTTAATTAAGCTCTCTAACATCATTCGGAGATTTGCAATGGAAGAGTCATACTCCGCAATACTCTCGATATACTTTAAATCATACGCTATAATCAATTGCGTTTCAAGTTCTGCTAAACTACCTAATGCTATATAAAGAAACTGTCTATATTCCTTATTCTTTCTTCTAGCACTCCCCTCTGCTATATTTGAAGGTATTAAAACAGCACTTTGTCTGATTTGATTTGTCAACCCATATATCTCATCCTTTGGAAAGTCTTTCGTAAGTGTATAAACAGTTGTAACGAATTCTCTACTTTTTTGCCAAACTTCTAAATCTCTGTGTGTTTTCATTTCAATTATTTTATGCCGAAACTACTCATAAAACCATATACAACTTCAATCTAGTAGATTACGAAACAATTAAGTTATAGTAAAATCAACGTTACCACAAACAACTACTACTTATGGCCTCTTACATCTTCTCTATTAACGAATAATTACTTAATTTTAGCCTCTCAATACACAGATTTATGTACACAGAACAAATTAAACGTATCAAAGATAAAATTAGCCAACTTGAGGACTTAGATCAAGATTTAGAAGTTTTTGGAGCAGATACTCATGAATATACATTAAACCCTATACTAGGCGAAAAAGAAGTTTCTAAATTTGAACAAGAACACAAGGTAACTTTACCTAAAGATTATGTTGCTTTTATCACACAGATTGGAAATGGTGGTGTTGGCCCATTCTATGGTTTACAGACTTTAGCTGAAGCAAGTATTAATGAAGAAGAAATGTTAGTGATGGGAAATAGTACTTCTGCACTCTTACAAAAGCCTTTTCCTCATACTATAGCTTGGAATCCACTAGAACAGCTAGGAGCTTTAGATGATAAAATCGCTGATGCTTATGACAAAGGAGATGAAGAACTAGAGGAAGAATTGTATGAAGAAAGATTAGAAATTATAGGTGGAGAAGAACATGACTATGGAAGATTAAACTTATGTGACTATGGTTGCGGAATTACTCTATTTTTAGTTGTGACTGGTGAACAAAAAGGAATCATGTGGACTGACGATAGAATGAATGACGGTGGTCTATATCCTAGTATTGAACTAGAAAACACAGCTAATTTATCATTCTTAGACTGGTATGAATTATGGTTAGATAATTCGATTGCTGAATTTGAATAAGCAATCGATACAAACATAAAACAACAAACCCTGATTAATTGTTCACTTTTAACAATCAATCAGGGTTTGTCTTTTACTGATATATCAAAAATAGATTAGTATTTATTTGATTTACACATTCTACAACCTTCTTTAATACCTTTTTCGTTTATCTCTTTAGCTTTATCATCTTGACCTACTAAAGTATAGTAAGAATATAATAGTCCATAACCTTCAGGGTTTCCTAAGTTGATAATCTTATTACCCAACTTCTCCATGTCTTTATCTTCTTTTATATCCTCAACTTTTTTCTCTTTTGGAGCTAATAGTACAGATAATGCACCTAAAGATTTCTCTGTTAACCCGTATGCAAAGATTTGTATACATCCTAAGTCAAGATCTAAGTCACAAAGCTTTTGATTCTCTGCTCTCATTACTTGCATTGAAGATTTAAAACTTCCTTTCTTCTTTCCAAATAACTTATCTGGATTTACATAATTCACTATATAATACTGTTGAATTAAGTCAAGACGTTTATCAACTCCAACAGCTGCTTTTTCATAACTAAATTCTTTGTCTTTAGAAGTGAATGTATACTTAGCTACTTTTTTTGTTATTCCTTTAAGTTGATTATTATTTAACTTAGAAAAAAGTAAAGGTCCATCTTCATACAAAACAAATATAGAGTCATTTCTCTCAAAAAACTCATATTGATCTTTGTCATTTATTACTACTTTCCCTTTTCCATTAAAGTCTAAAGTAGTGTAGCTACTCCAGCTAGATTGGTTTTTAAAAACTCCTTTTAAATTATTAGAAGCCTTTTGACCAAAAGCAAATACTGCCTGTAAGGCAAGCACTAAAACTAGTAAATTTCTCATATTAATATTTTTTCTAAACTTAACTAAAGTTATTAAATAAATTAGTGCTTTTTAGTAAAAAAGTTAACACTAGACAAGTCAATATTCAAAGTAAAACACTTAACTTTTTCACAAACAAAACAATACTTCATAAAAAAAATATAGAGTCACTAAAAAAGCCATTAAGCATAACACTTAATGGCTTTCAAAAAAAGTACATTTATTTACTATATGAAATAAACTATAATTAACATCCTATACTCTCATGAGCCGCTACTGGCTGTATAGATACGTTATTATTCGTAGTATCTGATAGATATAATGTTGGTCTTGAAACATTATACTCAGTAGAAGTATTGATTAAAATATCAACAATATTATCATTATTGATATCTCCTCCAAACATTACTTTAGGCACTTGACCTTCTTCAAAGTATCGTTGAGAAAGTAACATTACTTCATTAATCTTATCACCATCCTTTATTTCCAATCTCAAAGTGTAATTCTTTACATAATACTTAGGCATATCATATCCATTCTCAACAGAATTAAGGAAATCTGCTTCATTTACACCATTTAGTTTCCTAGTACCAGTAGCATAAAGGGTATACTCCTTCCCTTTAAAAGCAAAGTTTACTTTCTCTCCAGGGTAGATATAAGATGGAATATTAGCAACCTCTACATTTGTTTCTTTAAGGTTATTTTGTTTTTCGATATACAAAAGACAGTTTTGTTGATCTTTTTGTGTAATCTCTACTTCACTTACAACATCAGACTCGCTGTGTTCTGTATCAAAAAGTTTAGATACAATAGGTTTAATAGATACTAGCTTATAAGTATTATCTTTGTCAGAGATTAAACCTAACCATTCTTTAGATTCTATAGTTTCAGGAACTTCTTCTGTATGAAATACCCCTGGTGTAATCATAGCACTAGAGAAAGAAAAGTTTATAGGATAATCTTTGATATTTTCAGCACCAGATACTAGGCTAAAGTGTTCAAAGCCGTCATCATCTGTACCTAAATTAGTAAAAACAATCTCTTCAGGTTGAAAGTTTACTGAATTAGTATTCCGCTCACCTTCAGTAGATTTCTCTTCTACTTCTGTGTTTTTACAACTGTTCATAGTTAAACCAGTTGCTAAAACCATCACTGCAAAAAGTGATTTTCTTTTCATCGTTATTTCGTATTTTTAAGGTGGTGCAAAAGTATACCTTCTACTTCTATCTATATTACAAAAAACACATTTTAACACTACATATAAAAACTTAAAAATCAATAAATTAAAAACAAACAATCAATAATAAACTGTTATAATCTGTCAACTCTCTTAAAACAACCTCTTGGAAACTAATATTTGATCAACTTTTTGTAAATTGCTTATCATAAAATAATATTGTAAATGACTGACAAATCATCATACTATATTACTGTAAATCACAACAAACAATGAATTCTAAATCTTACTTAATATTTGGTGTAAGTAAAGGCTTGGGTAAAGCAATTACAGAGCACCTTCCTAGTAAACAAGATACAGTATATGGTGTATCTCGTAGTAAGCCCGATTACCTAGATAATATTCTACCTAATAAGCACTGGGTATCAGCAGATTTATCAAATCCTGTAAAAGCTACAACAGAATTAAAACAACAGATAGGTAATCAAAAAATAGATTATCTAATCTACAATGTTGGAATATGGGAACATAACGCTTTCTCAGAAGATTATAATTTTAATGACAATACACAGGAAGAAATATTAAATATGATTAATACTAATATATCTTCTTGTATTCTAAATATACAAGTATTTATTGAAAACTTAAAGTTATCAGATAATGCTAAAATCATTCTAATTGGATCGACCTGGGGATTAGATAATCACAATGGTAAAGAAGTGACATTCTCAGCGACAAAATTTGCTTTAAGAGGTATCATTCATTCTTTAAGAGAGAATCTAAGAGAAGATAGCATTGGAGTATCTATTCTAAACTTAGGTTACTTAGCAACGGAATATGGATGCGATGAACCTATAGAAACAATCATAGAACAATCTAATGGAGAACTTATCCCTCTACAAGATGTATTACAAGCTATTCGATTTATCACCTCTACTTCAAAAGCTAGCTGCGTAAAAGAAATCAATATGCCTGCTATGAAAGATAGTAATATGTAAAACGCTAATTAATAGTCTAAATAGAAAAGCCCCCTGAAAGAATTCTTTCAGGGGGCTTTCTTATATATCTTAAAAAGTAAACTAACAACCTAAGCTTGTTAGAGCCGCAACAGCTTTTATATTAATTGTACCAGACTTATTCTCTGATATATACAATGTAGGGCGACTCATATTATAATTATAGGTTGTGTTAATTAGGAAATCAATCACTCCATCTCCATTTAAATCACCTGCAAACTCTATAGTCGGTGTTGCCTCTTCTAAACTACTTAAGTCTAACAACTTGATAGCTGTACTTTGTCCCTTAATCTTCATAAATAAACTATACTTCTTAATTGTATAAGCTCTAATCTGCTCTCCTTCATTATTTTCATAATTATAAGGCTCTCCCTTCTCCCCTTCAGCATACAATGTATATACCTTTCCTTTATACGAAAACTCTTTACTTTCTCCTGGATAAATTGTTTTAGGCAAATCAACGCTAGCTAGATCAGTTCCTTTTGTTAGAATCCCCTCATTAGTCATAAACACTACCTCTCCTACACTCTTTACAGATACTTTAGTACCTGTCATCTCTCCTGCTTCATCTAAGACAACATCATAAACTTTCTTTGTTGTTGGATTTAGCTTATATACGCTATAAGTATCATCACTCTCTTTTACCAAACCTACCCACGATTTGTTTTCTACACCAGATACTATTTCTCCATCGTGATATTCTCCAGTCATAATCAAATCATATTTAAACTTAAATGACGTAGGAAACACAGTAGGGTCATCATAATCTTCTTCACCTTCTACTGCTGCTGCATCTTCAGCTATAGCAGACGGATCCTCTTCTGTCTCTTCTGTAGCCGTCGCTACTTCTTTAGGAGTTATATCAGTAGAAGGAGCTTCTATTTCTTTATCTTTACAAGAAGTAGTTAAAGTTACTAATACTGTAAAAGCGAATATAGACATCAGTCTCTTTTTCATATTATGCGAGTTTTTAAAACGGTGCTAAAATAGGATATTCCTACTTAATATAATATAGCTGATTTCCACTAAAAAACTTATAACTTACAGCTATCATTTTTACATCCAAAATTAAAGAAAGCTTGTAAAAACAAGTACAAAGCAGGAATCCCTAAAACCCATAGTGAAGCATCTATGGCCTGAAATACTAATAGTACTCCTAATGCTAGTCGGATCCATCTCATTACAGTCCATTGTTTAAAATAGGTAATCATAATCTTAATTTATTTAATTCCTCAAAACTAAAGTATTCTTCTCTCTTCAAATGTAACTCTTGTTACAAATCTAACTTTACACAACTATTTCAATGTTGTGTAACAATTGTTACTCCCCTATCTCCTTTATAAGGCTACTTTAGCCTCAATATAAACCATAATAAAGTAAATAATGAGAAAATTAGTTTTAGCAATCGCGTTATGTTCTATTGTAAGTGTTCAGGCTGTAGCTCATACAGTGAATAATGAATTATCTAATATAGTTTATGAACAAGAAACAAAGGGTGATAAATATGCTATTCTAGTACAATCTATAAAAAACCTTCGTTCGTCTATTATGACAGGAAGTGAAATCAAAAAGACTAATCCTAAAGCTGATTTCCAAATTGTTATCATGGGACAAATGGTTCAAGAATTAAACAACAAAGAACTTCGCTCTGAACTTGATGCTGCTAACAAAGCTGGTATTAAATTAGTAGTATGCGAATTCGCTTTAAAAGTTTACGGTGTAACATTGAATGACCTGCCTTTGTACTTTATCGGAACACCTAATGCTCATAAATATATGTTCCAATTACAAGAAAACGATTATAATACGCTTTCAATATAATTGTACACCCCCCACTATTTATGAAAAAAGAGGCCTCAAGCCTCTTTTCTTATTTATATATTACTTATCTTCATTCCACTGATTCCAATATTCTGGGCCATAAATAATATCGATAATCTCACCGTCTTTAGTATCCATATCACCTAAGTACATACGCAAGTGCTCTGGTACTCGTTCATAAGCTTCTTTTAAGACTTCTTTTAATTCGTCTGAAGGATTAGCTTTATAAGCTTCAAAAACTTCTAAACACAGTTCATTTAAAGTCTTCTCCCCATTGAGCTTGCGATAATCATCTTCTAATTCCGCAAAGATCTCTTCAATATCATTACTATACCCTTCTTCAGCAATAGTAAATTCACCAAGGTTTTCGATAATCACTTTAGCTCCTAAAGGAGGTGTACTACATACAATTCCATTCTTAATAAGCTCTTCCAAGCTATTTAAGTCTAACAGTTTTTCTTCTCCACAACCGTGAATCAAGATTGACTTATCTTTAAACAACAACAGGCGAACTAGGTAATAGCATCCGTCTAGTATATAGAATAAACTACGATCTTCCCCTACTACTTTCTTAGGAAAGAATTTATCCACATTTTCAGTATCTACTTTATACACTGTCCCAGTACCAGACTCCCCTACTATTATACCATTTACTTTTTTCTCCTGATATGTATGTATATTAGCCCAAGTCGGATTTAACTCTAGTACTAAACTCTTGATATAGTCAATATAAGTCTCTGGAGTAAAGTACCATTTACTATCCGAAATCTTCCAAGCTCCTAGATGAAAACAAGAAATCTCTTCTCCATCAGGAATACTAGTCACAACCCATCCACTCTGAACATCTTTTATAAAATGCTCAAAATCTTCAAAGTTCCAATCATTTACTCTTCCATTCTCATATACATCAAAACAAGTAAAATGATATCCTCCATTGTGAATAATTCCAGGTGTTTTAATTCCATTTAATGTAACTGTCTTATAGACTAGTGTTCTTCTCATGTTTACAATCTTAATAATAGTTTATCAGTATCTGCACCGTCTATACTCTCATGAGAAGTATTATAAACAGCTTTACCTCCAGATACAATCAACAACTGAGGAGATTCATGCTGTACTTGTAAAGCCTCTTTAACCTCCATA
The DNA here is from genome assembly GCF_900109075.1 of Myroides marinus. GTDB lineage: Bacteria > Bacteroidota > Bacteroidia > Flavobacteriales > Flavobacteriaceae > Flavobacterium > Flavobacterium marinum_A. The sequence goes on from NZ_FNYS01000007.1 coordinate 52,631, forward strand.
GATTCTAATCTATTATTTACCACATCTACTAAATAACACGCTACATCTGTAGGATTAGTAAAGCTAGCTTCAAAGTTTCTCAGTGCAAACTTGCTAATATGGCAACGTGGACTATGTTTAAAAATAATAACTGCTTTCTCATTTGACTGTGCGATAAGCTCTTTTACTTGATCGCCTTCTGTTATATTAATCCATTTCATACGACAAAATGTTAGTGTGGTTCTTTATATAAATGCGAATTTATGACTTTTTGACATCTTTTACTACTGTGAATAATTCAAATATTGCCAAAAAGTCTTAATTTAAACATTGGAACACCTTTTGTCTTTTAGGAATTAATCAAACAAATAAACGATTTAGTATATGAACTTAAATAATTTTACAATAAAATCACAAGAAGCTCTACAACAAGCACAAGTAATCGTGCAAGGGCTTGGACAACAACAAATAGAAAACGAACACATCTTTAAAGCTATTATGGAAGTTGACGAAAACGTTACTCCATTTATCTTGAAGAAACTAAACATCAATGTAGAGACTTTTAAATCTGTATTGGATGCTACTATCTCTAACTTCCCAAAAGTTGACGGAGGTCAGATGGGATTGTCAAGAGAAGCTGGTACAGCTATTACAGAGGCACAAGCCATTGCTACAAAGATGAAGGATGAATATGTTTCTATTGAGCATTTAATCTTAGCTATTTTTAAATCAAAAAGTAAAGTAGCTCAGATATTAAAAGATCAAGGTGTAACAGAAAAACAACTTGAGGCAGCTATAAACGAAATTAGAAATGGAGCAAGAGTAACTTCTGCTTCTGCCGAAGATACATATAACTCACTAAACAAATATGCTAATAACTTGACGCAATTAGCTAACGAAGGAAAACTTGACCCTGTAATTGGTCGTGACGAAGAAATCAGACGTGTATTACAAATCTTGAGTCGTCGTACGAAGAACAACCCAATGCTTATTGGTGAGCCAGGGGTTGGTAAAACAGCTATTGCAGAAGGATTAGCACACCGTATTGTACAACAAGACGTACCTGATAATCTAAAAGACAAACAAATCTTCTCTTTAGATATGGGAGCTTTAATTGCAGGTGCAAAATACAAAGGAGAGTTTGAAGAGCGTTTAAAATCTGTAGTAAAAGAAGTAACTTCTGCTGAAGGAAATATCATCTTATTTATCGATGAGATTCACACTTTAGTAGGTGCTGGAGGTGGTGACGGAGCTATGGATGCTGCAAATATCTTAAAACCAGCATTAGCACGTGGAGAACTGCGTTCTATCGGGGCAACAACTCTAGATGAATACCAAAAATACTTTGAGAAAGACAAAGCTTTAGAGCGTCGTTTCCAAAAAGTAATCGTAGATGAACCAGATACAGAGAGCGCTATCTCTATCCTTCGTGGTATTAAAGAGAAATATGAAGCTCACCACAAAGTACGTATAAAAGACGAGGCTATTATTGCTGCAGTTAATCTATCTGAGCGTTATATCACCAACCGTTTCTTACCAGACAAGGCGATTGACTTAATGGATGAGGCGGCTGCTAAATTGAGAATGGAGATCAACTCTAAACCAGAAGAATTAGACGTACTTGATCGTAAGATCATGCAGTTAGAAATTGAGATTGAGGCTATCAAGCGTGAGAATGATGAGACTAAACTTAAATCTCTTGGATTAGAAGTTGCAAACTTAAAAGAAGAAAGAAACGATATCTATACTAAATGGCAATCGGAAAAAGAAGTTGTTGATAAAGTACAGGCTATTAAACAAGAAATAGAGACTTATAAATTAGAAGCTGAAAAAGCAGAACGCGATGGTGACTATGGTAAAGTAGCTGAACTTAGATATGGTAAGATAAAAGTAGCTCAAGAAGAACTTGAGAAAGCTCAAAAACAATTAGACGAAAACCAAAGCGGTCAATCGTTAATTAAAGAAGAGGTTACAAGTGATGATATCGCTGAAGTAGTAGCTAAATGGACAGGAGTACCTGTAACTAAAATGTTACAAAGCGAAAGAGAGAAACTACTTCACTTAGAAGGTGAATTACACAAACGCGTAGTAGGACAAGAAGAAGCTATTGAGGCAATCAGTGATGCTGTACGTAGAAGCCGTGCTGGATTACAAGACCCTAAAAAACCGATTGGTTCGTTCCTATTCTTAGGTACTACAGGAGTTGGTAAAACAGAGTTGGCAAAAGCGTTAGCCGAATATCTATTTGACGATGAAAATGCAATGACTCGTATTGATATGAGTGAGTATGGCGAAAGACACAGTGTAAGTAGATTAGTTGGAGCGCCTCCAGGATACGTAGGATATGATGAAGGTGGACAATTGACAGAAGCTGTGCGTAGAAAACCGTATTCTGTTGTATTGTTAGATGAGATTGAAAAAGCTCACCCTGATACGTTCAACATCTTGTTACAAGTATTAGATGAAGGACGTTTAACAGACAACAAAGGTCGTTTGGCTGACTTCAAAAACACCATCATTATCATGACTTCAAATATGGGTAGTCACATTATCCAAGAGAAGTTTGAGAATGCAACAAATATGGAGCAAGCATCTGAAGACGCTAAAGTAGAAGTACTAAATGAATTGAAACAACAAGTACGTCCAGAGTTCTTAAACCGTATAGACGAAGTAGTGATGTTTACACCGTTGAGCAAAGACAACATTTTACAAATTGTAGATATTCAATTACACAGTGTATTTAAAATGTTAGCACAACAAAACATTCATATGGAAGCTACTGCGGAAGCTAAAGAATTCTTAGCTGCTAAAGGGTTTGATCCTGAATTTGGTGCACGTCCAGTAAAACGTGTGGTACAAAAAGAAGTACTAAATAGATTGTCTAAAGAAATCTTATCTGGTAATGTTAAAGCAGATAGTATGATCTTATTAGATTCGTTTAACAACGAATTGGTTTTCAGAAACCAACAATAATATTATCGGATTAGTTAGTGAATAGTTATAAAGTAAAACCGCCTTAAGTTATCATGACTTAAGGCGGTTTTTATATTTAAAAAACTAAGCTTTTTCTATATCATCCTCTTTCTTATCAGGAAACATAACTGAAATTACCACAGAGATAACTAAAATAGAACCTACTATGCCTAAAGAAACAGGTGAAGGGATATGGATCCATGGTGATATCAACATCTTAACACCTATAAAACTTAAAACAACTGCTAATCCATAAGGCAGTTTGCTAAACATATGTATAAAATTCGCTAAAAGGAAATACAATGAACGCAACCCTAGAATAGCAAATATATTTGATGTATAGAGAATAAAAGGATCATTAGAAATAGCGAAAATCGCAGGAATAGAATCCACTGCAAATAATACATCTGTAAACTCAATAACAGCCACCACTACTAATAAGGGTGTAGCCATTTTTATACCATTCTGAATGGTAAAGAACTTATTACCATCATAGTTATCAGATACTTTCCAAAATCTTTTTACTAATCGCGCTCCAGCAGACTCACTAAAATCTTTATCATCATCGTCATCGTCTCCACCCCATGATTTAATACCAGCATACACAAGGAATAAACCAAACAATGTCATTACAACATTAATCTTTACAACTGATCCGAATATAGTCATCTCTGGAAGGTAAGTAACATTAATAATTCCTACACCTGCAAAAATGAAGATAGCTCTAAAGATAAGTGCTCCTATAATTCCCCAGAAAAGAACTGTATGATGTAAATACTTGGGAACCTTAAAGAATCCGAAAACAAGAATAAAAACAAACAAATTATCTACTGATAATGCCTTCTCTATCCAATAAGCTGCTTGAAACTGTGTTATTTTTTCAACTGCTAAAGCATGTCCTCCTTCATCGTGATTAAATACCCAATACACTACTCCTGAGAAAGCCATTGCTAATGATATCCAGACAATAGTCCAAATAGTTGCTTCTTTTGAAGATACTTCATGTGCTTTCTTATTAAAAACACCTAGATCTAGTAACAACATAATGATTACAACAATACCAAATCCCCATACTAAACCAGGATGTGTATCTAAAATACTTCTTTCCATAACTTTTAATTAATTATTCTGTGATATCACACATACTACTTTTTTAAACTATTTTGCTTTTTATACCTATTTTTAAACCATCGTCACATATAATAATTTTCCTCCTTCTTCTGCTGACATAAGAATTTTCTTATCATGCTGGAGAACAACCTTACCCCCAATTAACACATCGACTTGATCAGACATATCTTTCATTCCTAATACAGATTTATTAGTCAATATCCATTGTATTCCATCATAATTAATAACTGCCACTTCCTCCTTATCTTCTTCTGTCAAATTTTCATTATTAATTACATTTTTTGAAATATGCCATTTATGCAATGCTTTTTTATCACTTGCTAGAATACGATGATTTTCTAACTTCCATACCCCCTCTCTATTCTTACTATAAATATCAATTATAGGTACACTGTGTTGTATTTTCTCCCCACAGAAAGGACAAGTTGGTTTAGATGTATTATCAAATACAAACCATTTCTCAGAACAATGTGGATTTACACACTCTAGTAAAATATCAATAGTTTTTAATAATGCGGCTTCCCATTCATTTGCCATAGGCCTTAAGAGCGGATTATGAAGTCCATCTATTAAAGCTCGATTCATTAAATCTATAAGATATGGACCTAATATCGTATAAGGTACCTTTGCTGGATCTCCCCAAAAATTATCCCATTTACTTAATTGGTTTATATTTACTCTATTCTTATCATTATCAGGATGCTCTATAAACAAAGCTCTTTCTCCCATGGCCATAATCTCATCGCGATCAGAGTCGATATCCCAAATTTTCCCTCCTCGCAAAGGATGCCTCCTTAACAAGTACATATATAATAATACTGCTAGAGCATGTAAATCAGTCTTCTGATTAGGTAAAACTCTATTAGGGTCTGTAAGTAATAAATGTTTTGTTTTTAATACTTCTGGTGCAATAAAGTCTGCTGTTCCAATGACTTCAGGAGGAAACATACCTGGTACCACTAATCCATCTAGGTCAATAATATTAGCTGATTTTGTAATTGGATCTACTAGAATATTATTATAGGACAAATCAGAATGAGCTAACCCCATTTGATGCATCTTCTTTATACCTCTAACAATATTCAACGATATAAACAAATAACTAGACCAATCTCCTAATTCGCTCTTGTCTAGATTAAAAGGAAACTGCTTATTTCTAAAAGAAGGAGAAGTAAACCACTTACCTACTTTCTCACCTCCAACTAATGTAGTATGCATCTGATATCCTTTAGTAAAAAAGAAATCTGATTTATATATAGGTACAATCACCCCTATTAACCCATTCTTCTCTACAGCATCATAAGGCCATCTAAAGATATCATTTAGATAATACTCTGAAGCATTACCTTTTTTAATATTTTCATGGTACAGCGTTACTATCTTCTTAATCCTTTCTTTCTGGTTAGTATCTTGTTTTTCTCTAAAAAATGCAACAACATACTCCCTTTTAGGTGAAAAGTAAACATCCTTAACACCTCCCTGCTTTGGTCTTCCATCATCTACATATTCGTACATTTTTGTAGAATCTACAATCGAATAAACTCTTACTATACTCATCTTTCTTCTATTAATAAATGATTAGCAAAGTTCTATCATCATGATTTCCTTTACTCCAAAAATTCATCCACTGTAATAAATTTTCTTCAGCAGTTGTGTCCACTAAAAAATCAATACCTATTCCATCTTCATTATCACCTTTTAAATCGAGAATAAAACTATTCCAATGTTCTATACTCATCAGATTGCTTTCTGTTCCAAATTTTGGATCGTAAATTCCATCGCTCATTATAAATAAGTAGGTAAAACTAGGAATAAAATACATCCTTAAACGAGGAGATAATGAATCTTGATAAATCTCTTTCATTGTCACAAACCTAGTACCTCCACTAAACTCTCCAACGTCCAGAGTATTTAACACATTTACTGTATTTCTATCTTCAGAGTATACAACAATTGGACAATCGCCAACACTGTATGTTAACACGAGATAACCACAATCATACTTCTTACATAGTGTTAGTGCTAATGTTGTATGTATATCTTCTAATAAAAGATTATTTTCTTCAGAGAATGATTGTAGATAAGAAAATAAATCTAGAATACTTGTTGATAAAATACTTGATATATCATCTGGTATATTCAACTCCTCTTCTATTACTCTGTTACTATTCTCTTCAAAATACTTATCTATTAATAGATTAAGCCTAGATAATACTTCTTCATTTCGGAAATAATCCCTAATAAAAGTAGTAGCTAAATGTGCTCCCTGACGAGAGTATTGTGCCGAACCAGCACCATCTGCTACCGCTGCCAATGACCAGCCATTACTCAACTCAATAAAACTATAAGAATCATCTCGATAACTCCCAACATGTGCATGAGATCGTCCCCTAACAGATGCCGAAATAATCTTCTTATCTAAAAAAGTTCCTCTATCAATTATTCTATCTTCCTTAGCATATAATCCTTCTCTATCACTAGGTAAATCTTTCCACAAACTACGAGGGCTAGCATTAATCATAAAATAAATAGATTTTTTTTCTTCCTTTGATTCTGAATCTTTCTTATGGTTAAAGTAAATGTCTAATTTAGAAGAAGTCATCATACTTGGTATACCTGAAATAGTATTACTATTTAAGTCAAAATTTAAATTCACTTCTTCTAAACCTATAATTCTAGTAATTATTAAATTGGGGTAATTTATTAGTTCAAAGTTGTATTCATAGTATCTATCTACCTCTCCATTAGGTAAGACTAAATGTTCTTCCTTAAACTCCTCTATTTCTTGATACATCATAAAATACCTAATCATTTTATCTTGGAACAAATGTATCCATTCCAATGCTTTATTTACTTCTTGATTCTCTAGTGCTTTTACAACAAGTTTCTCATGCAGTTTCTCATCTATATGAGTATGTTTACTTAAAACATATCTCAGAAAATCACTCATATTAACCTAAAGTTCTATTTATATCAAAATCTGAATCCGAAAGTCCGTAATGTCCTTCATTTCCGCACCAAGGACATACATTATAACCGTCACCAGACAAACAATGGACACCACCACAAACACAAGTTGCTACAGAGTAATTATTTCCACAACAAGGACAACTTGGATTACCACGAAGTTCTTGTGATGATACTTTTAATGAATAGTCTCTATCTGTAGAAAACTCCTTATAAGAACTTTCATCTATTCTGAATGCTCCTTCCGCAACATAATTCTTCGATTGTAATCCCCAAAAGCCAGAGTCTGTAAATTCTCTCTTAAACTTAATTAAATACATCTTCTCTGTCTTAGAACATTTCCCATTTAAAACAACAAATTGATCATCAGCAATAGAATGACTCTTAGTTAAATCAATTTTTTCTACTACATTGGAGTTTATTTTACCTAAATCTATTGAGTCCACATTAGAATTAACATTCACACTTGTAGCTTTTATAGATGCAGTGACCCAATTAAAAAATGTACTATAAGATTCTGAATTTGTATTATTAAATTGAAGAACATGCTCAGTTAACTTACCTAATAAATTATAGTTAGTATTATCTCCAATAGATATGGCTACTAAACTAGCTTTCTTTCTATAACTATCATTCCACTTAGCAATAACCCTTTCTGTTACATCCACACTATCAGTAGGTACACCATCAGTAAATAAAAACACTACTGGTTTCCAATCTCCTTTGCGTTCATACGTTGTTGTAATCAAATCATTATCAAAAGACTTCATCAACTCCTCCAATCCATTAGCTAAAGATGTTCCGCTCCCAATAGGTATTTTTGGCGGATAGAATGTAATAACCTCTTGTAGTGACGTAATTATACTGCTTTTACCTGCAAATCCAATAATACAAATAGAAACCGTTTCCAACGCATATGGATCTGTCTTAAGTTCTTTGATAATCGTTGCTATTCCCTCTTGCACTTGTTCAATAGGGTCTCCAACCATTGATTCAGATACATCAATCAAAAAATATATAGGTAGTCTTCTCATTATTATATGATTTAAATACATAATACTTCCTAACTAGAGCATAACGCTAATTAGGAAGTATTATCTACAATAATTAAAAATTAAAGTTTAACTCTGAAGGTGGAGCTGGTAATGTTAAAGACTCTCCTGTACCTTGTGATTTATTCCCCATTTCAATAGAGGAACTAACCCATTTAAAGAAAGAAGTAAGCGTGCTAGCATCTGTCGTATCAAGTTTAACAACATTAGGTGTCAATTCTTTCAAAAATGAAACCTCTGCTTTTGGTCCAGCAGCGCACCCCACTATCACACTAAAATCTAAGTCTTTAATCTTAGGCACAAACTCTCTATACTTTAATAAATCCGAAGGTTTTCCATCAGTAAAAATAAATAATAACGGTTTCCAATCTCCTTTTTGAGTTGTTGTTCCTTTTATCAATTCTTTTTCAACTAAATTATAAACCATTTCTAGCCCCTCTCCTGTATGTGTAGGTCCACTTTGAGGGCACATAATTTCGATTGGTTGATACTTACTAAGTTCTATTAATGGAACAATATTTTCAACCTCTCTATTAAAAGTTACAACACTTAAACACAATGACTCCATAGCTTGAGGATCCATACGTAACATATTAATAAGTCCATTAAATGCATTATTTAATGCCTGTATAGGTTCTCCATACATAGAACCAGATGTATCTAGTAAAAAATACGTTAGTAATCTTCTATTCATAATTTATTATAGTATAAATACATTTTTGTCTAACTGAACTAAGTAATAGCATCTTAAAAACCACGTCCGTCTAAATTCAGTTGTAGCATAGCTTTTAGGACTTTCGTCTCTTCATCTATTGAAAAAGAGTTACTTAAAAAATTCATATTATCTAATATCTCTCGATATTTACTTAGCACATCTAGTACTTCAACTGAAAGAACCTCTCTAACTCTTTTATTTTCTAGAACAAGTCTCTCGTTTTTTATTGTTAAATCTTGAACTATGTCATTTTTATAAACATTATGGGATTTATCCAACACACCACCTTTATCCTCATTTAGAAAATAAAATGTATTATTATAAACATTGAATACAAATTCATCATCACTCTGAAAAATTCTAAACAGTTCATAATACGTTGTATTACAAATATACCCACACACAAATCGAACTTTAAATCCACTTATGTTTAGCCTTCCCATCAATCTACTTTCAACCTTAACATTTCTATACTCATAATAACGAAGATCCTCTTCTCTTTCAAAGCTTGCACTATCCTCCCAATCACGGTAATAATCAGCAGCATACATACTTGAAAAAGAAGAAAGATCTGTTATTATATTTTCTGAATCCTCTCCAATTAATCTATCATAGACATCTGCTAAATAGTCTCCTACTTTAGAACTATAAAACTTTCGTTCAATCTCAAAATCATTTTCTGTTCTACTAATCTGAGCATATCTATTAATAAACTTATTATTAACCTCTATCTCTTTTAGGTTTAGAACTATCTGAGACTCTTTACGCCTTTTAATTTTAGTAAGTAATTCTAATAAACTATCTGTAAATTGAATATGAAAGAGTTCTAGCTTATTATAATCTAAAGTTTCATCATCACTTTCTTTAAAGATTGTATGTATTAACTCTGTTTTTATAAAGACACTAATCAGATCAGCTTGTTTATAGAAATTGCTAAGAAGCTTTAATCTTACGATTCTTCTCTGACTATCTCTTAATATTAAATCATTTTGAGTCAATTACTTATACTATGAATTCTTTAAATTATTTCTCAATTCTGTTTCAAGCTTTTGCAAATCACTATCTAACTGTTTTCTGCTAAGGGCTCCCTCATTCTGAATTTTCTTCACATCATTTAATGTATTAATTAATGATGCTGTTGTCTCTCTCAATGTCTCAACAGATACAATAGTACGTTCGTTAGCTTGAGCCACTTGTCGGCTATTTTGTCCTAATCGCTCTGCATTCTTACGTAAGATCTCTTCTGTAGTAGAAGATATCTTTTCTTGTATCTCTATATGTTGCTGTTGTCTATGCATTGCTACAGCTAGAGTTAACTGATTCTTCCATACAGGTAATGTAGTCGTTAGAATAGTCTGTGCTTTTTCAGCTATAGAAATATTATTACTTTGAACTAATCTTACCTGTGGCAATGACTGTAGAATAATAAGACGAACTACTTTTAAATCTGCTAATCTTCGATCTAACCTATTAACAAAGTCTCTCTTATCAGATATTTCATAATCCTGATATTGATCTGGTTTAGTTTCCATCTCCATCAACTCTGTTCTAGAACGCTCTAAACGCATACTTCCAGCTATGATATACTTTTCTAATTCTTTTACTGAATGAACATTAGAATCAAAAATAGTTTGTAAAACAGCATTGTCCTTCGCAGAATTGATAATTCCAGCATTTACCTTATGAGATATAGAGTCAATATTGTTTACAATCTTATCATATTTAGCAAAAAGGTTTTCCACCTCAGTAACTATTTTTTTCATGAAAGGTAATTTTCGCAAAAAACCCTTTAGCTTATTTTGCTGTAATTCATCTACATCTACGTAGTTAAGCTCAATTAACAATCCATTAATTAATTCTCCTACTTCTCCAGAATTAGAACGTCTCACATTACTTAAAAAAGAATCACTTTGACTTGCTAAACTAGATTGCAATTCTGATCCATAGTTCAGTATTGAATTAGGATTACTCTCATCAATAGAATTAGCAACAATTTCATATTCACTAGTATCTACTTGTGCTAGGTTATCAAGCGCTACATTTCCTTCTTTATCTATTAATATTAATTCTTGCTTATCCATATTCAGAAGTTTTACTGATATTTTTCTACATATGCACCTAAACCATCGCGTTGTCCACTACCAACAGCCTCGAATTTCCATTCTCCATTTCTTTCATATATTCTTCCGAATTCAACAGCAGTTTCGATAGAGAAGTCCTCGTCTAACTCATATTTTAATAATTCTTCTTTAGAATTAGTATCTACAATACGTATAAATGAGTTCCTAACTTGTCCAAAGTTTTGTTTTCGTGATTCTGCTTCATGAATAGTTACTACCACAATAATCTCTTTTACCTTTGAATCTATTTTAGTCAAATCAATTAAAATTTGTTCATCATCCCCATCTCCATCTCCAGTAAGATTATCTCCAGTATGAATAACTGCTTCCTCAGGTGATTTAAGATTGTTATAAAAAATAAAGTGACTATCACTAACTAATTTTTTATTTTCTCCTAATAAAAATACCGATGCATCTAAATCAAAAGCACCTCCTGTAGATGTTTCATTAACATCCCATCCTAATCCTATTGTAAATTTTGGAGCGTTAATATTTTGTCTTTGCCCCTTTTGTAAGTTAATTGCCATAATAAAGTTTTTTTAAATTTATTTGATACTCTTCTAATAAGTGATAATCATTACTGATCGCCAAGTCAAACATCTTTGCCTTTCTATCTTCTCTTATATGATTTACCACATAATTAAACTGATTGTAGTCTAGATTAAGGATATATTTAATAACACGTGTATTAAATCTAAAACTATCTGAATTAATAAGATTTACTAATGATTCAGCACTATTAATGGTATAGTAATTAAAGAAATTCTCTATTCTAGGATCAAGATTGGCATTAACCACTTCTGCGTAATAAAGAAATAAAAAGGTTCCTTCTACTTTATACTCATTAAGAATTTTCTTAACTGTATATTCATGACTACCTGTGATCTTAATATCATCTAAAAAGATGCATAGCTTATCCTTAAGTAATTCCTTATCTATATAGTAAGTATCATTCGCTATTAAATTCTTTCTATCTTCAAAAGATAGATTGCCATAATCTATGGTATAAGTTTGTTTTCTATGAATCTTACCCAACTTAGAAGATCCAAAACCTCTAAGGAATAGAAATCTATCTAACTCAACTTTGAAATAATAACACAAATAGTTCGACGCTGTTGGAATAGACATATATGGACTTGGAAAGATGTAAATATCTTCTCCCAAAATACTATCTGCATACTCTTCTATAAAACCTTGAAACAGTTCTTTAGCAAATTGTTCTGCTACATTAGTATTTCCAAATTTAAACACGCTATAATCAGAGGGACTAAAAGTAAATGTCACCTCATTATCTATTTTATATAAACTATATCTATCAACCATTCTTAACTAAATATGCACTAAAACCAAAATCTAAAGCCCCCTGATAATCCGATAAGTTATTATCTCCAATATGAACAATTTGTTTATCCATTATAGATACATCTACTTGATTGCGAACTAATTTATAAATCTCAGGATTAGGCTTAGATAAATTCACTTCATCAGAAAAAATCAAAAAATCAAAATATTGAAGTAAGTCGATTTCTTCTAAATATTTTTTAATTGTCCTCCCTTTTATAAATCCTGTATTGCTTAATATATTAAGTGTACACCCATGATCTCTTAACCTTAAGAAATCTGTTGAATTAAAGTGATCTAATAATACAGGAGGATAATTAAAAAACATCTTTTCAGATTCTAGATAAAACTCTTCTAGCTCTTTAAAAGATGGTAATACATTAAATCTACCAAGAATTAAAAGGTAAATTTCTAAAGTATCTATATTACCACCTGTTGTCTCATTAATTTTATTACACAATACGTCATAGTATCTCAATACTGAGCTAACCTCTTCTATAGATTCATTTATAGAAAAATAGTCTTTAAATAACTGAGCTCTTCTTGTCTTAAAATCAGGATGTGAACGAAATAATGTTAACCAGAGATCGAAAGAATAGTGTTTATACACCCTAGAATCTAAATTCATTACTATTTATAATCTCTTGAAATTCTATCAATAGTTTGAACGAATATATTATCCTCTGTAGGATCACCTATTGCATCAAACTTCCATTCTCCGTTTTTCTTGTATAACTTAGCTAAGATTATAGCTCGCTTATTTCTAAAGTTACTATCTGTAACTATATCAAAATTAGAGAACACACTGTTCACTCTAGATGGTGTTCCTTCATACATTCTAATCTTAGCAAAAGGTATTTGAGCAAAGTCAAAACTTTGTCCTTGATTTAAATAGATATTAATAAAGAAATATATCTTCTCTACTGAAGTATTTACTCTATTTAAATCTACTGTAATAACTTCATTATCTAATCCATCATCTCCTCCAACATCTCCTTGACGATCATCTCCACTATGACGAAGTGCTCCTTCGTAAGATTGTAATTTACCTAAAGGCAAATTATTTTGAGCTAACCATCCATTGTAATCTGGTGAATATAGCCAGTCAACAACATTACCAGATCCATCTAGCATTACGCAACTCAAGTCTAAATCAACATCTTCAACAACTTTCTTGGTACCAAAACCAAATAGTCCTGATTTAGTTGTCTCAATTGCTCCCCAGTTTACACCAATACAAAAATTAGTAAGTGATTCTCCTGATTCTTTTCTTAGGTCAATCTTTTGACCTTTCTGTAAATTAATAGCCATTTTTAATTATGTTTTATTTAATAATTGTTCCACTATAATACTTCTCTAAGAAGAATCCTAAATCTGCTTGATAACCAATCCCTGAAGCCTCAAATTTCCATCCTCCATTCCTTTTATATAATCTTCCGAATTCTATACCCGTTTCTATAGAGAAATCCTCATCCAGTTCATACTTTGCAATTTCTTCTCTTGTGTTATTATCTACTACACGGATATAAGAGTTTCTAACCTGTCCAAAGTTTTGTCGTCTCTCTTTAAAACCTTCTATTGTAACTACAAAAAGAATTTCCTCTACACGATTGTCTATTTTTCCTAAATCCACAATTATTGCCTCATCATCATCACCATCACTGTTTTTACCACTAGGATCATCTCCTGTATGAGTTAAAGCACCATCAGGAGATTTAAGATTATTATAGAACACAAAGTACTCTTCAGTAACAAGTTTTCGCTGTGCATCAATCATGATAGCTGAAGCATCTAAGTCAAAGTCATGTCCTGTACCTTCATTTGGATCCCAACCTAGACCAATAGTTAAATTGTTTAAACCAATATCAATCTTTTGACCTTTTACTAAATTAATTGCCATTTATTATCATCTTTTAAATTATACCTATCTCCTCATCTTACAATACTACACACTCCCAATAAATTATAAAACTTTTATAACTAAACACTAAATTATATTAAATAATTTAAACAATTAAATAAAACTTAAAATATTATTTACAAATAGCTATAATAGTAACTGCTATCACTTGTCAAGCGGTCTAACACATTAATCAACTACCTTTCCATCTCTAAACTTGATACGAGTTTTTCCATAGTGCCATATCTCTAGATCACCACTTGTAGTTATATCTGTAGGATCACCTTTAGCAGCCCATACATCATTCTTACTAGCTCCTAATCTAAATGCTCTTTTAGCAGGTGTTTGCTCTTTGCGATCATTCAGTTTTGCTACAGTCTCACTCTTTACAGATTCAGTAGCTTTTTTTACCACTTTCTCTTCGTTCTTTACTATTTGCTCAGTATTCGATTTGCTTACTGTTATTTCAGTTGCTTGTTTTTCTTCTTCTTTATCTACTAAAACTTGCTGCTGCTTCTCTTTCGCGACAATAATTTCACCTTTTGATTTTTCATATTCAGCATCATTATTAACTAAAGGTGTTTTCACTGCTTCTTCAGTTACTACCTCATTTGACTTTCCTTTATCACCATTTAAAGTAAAATAAGCAACCCCTCCTCCTCCAATAACGAGAATTCCAATCAAAACAAATAAAAAAATATAAGCAGTATTACTTTCCTTTACTGTTGTGACGCGACTCTCGCTAACAGAATGTTCTCTGTTAGGCAAAGCTGGTGGAGCATTATTTACAGGAGTAACTACTTCACTACGGATTGGTGCTCCAAATCCTCTTTCTAAATTATACTGCTCCCTCCTAGTTCTATCCCCTAAAACTTCAAAAGCCTCATTTAATTGCTGATACATAGTCTTTAAATACATACTATTAGGGTTGCTAGAAGGATTATATCTTGCAAACAATCCTTTAAACACACGATGTAATTCTTCATCTGACACAGTAGGATCAATACCTAAAACTTTGTAATAATTACTATTCTGATTCATTTTTTTAATTTAACTAAGCTCATTCTCTATTTTATAGATACAAACAATCTTCATCTGACATCAAAACAAGAAACAAACTTTTAACACAATTTGATAACAAATTTATAAAATAATAACATTTAAAAACTACAATATTCAAATATTTATTCTAAATGCATTAAATAAAAAAAGCACCATAAATACTAAGTATTTATGGTGCTTTTTTTATTTATATATAACCTAAGCGGTCAGTTCTTTTACTATGGAGTGCCACATAGGGGGCAAATTAGTTATACTTTTCCATTTTTCAAATCCAATATTTTTAACAATAACCACTGCCTCTGAAATCTGTCTTCTGGAAGCACTTTTATTTACTATTGCTTGAGCTATACTAGTTAATTGTCCGAATGCTTTGGTTTCCTCTATTCTCATAATCGCATCTCATTTATTTTAAAAAAAACTTACAAGAACAATCAATAAATATTCAATACTTATTCATTTATTCTAATTCTATTTATCCTTGCCTTCTTCATCTAAACCTAATAGTTTGTAAGAACACTATATCATAAAAACAAAAAAAATAATTGATAAAAAATAATTATTTTACAATATGATATCCTACGTTTTCATTAGATCTACCGATAAAGTCTTAAAATTTTAAATCTTTTATTAAGATAAGAATTTTTATAATCAATACAAAATTTAATGGGCTCTAAAATCTAATTTTAACCTATTCTTAGAAGATATGCATTAATAAAAGTTCTATATTCGAAGAAAATACTACAATTATGAGCCACAAAAAACTATTTGCAGGGAGTGAAATAATGGTACTAGCTGTACGTAACTTACTCGAAGAAAACAATATTCCTTATATTATCAGAGATGATATCGAATCTGCTATCAGAGTAGGATATGGAACATTAGATAAGGCTGTACATGTATTAGTAGAAGAAGAAAAGCTAGATAGAGCAAAAGCTTTACTAGAAGAAAACGATTTAAGAGAATAAAAAAGCACCTTAATAGGTGCTTTTTTATTGCTAACAACTCCTCTGAGTCGCGTATTTACTATAATTATTTATCTAGTTTTTTATTAATGATACGATCGTAGTAATCTTGTAAGAATGCCTTACACTTAACTTCCAGCCTAGTCATTTCTTTATTTTTTTTACTAATTAGATTTTTCGTTAACCCCTTATCATTGATATCATAAAAACCTGTTACTTCTTTTCCATTGAATCTTACAATGTAATCACCTTCTTGATAGGTATACTCATTCCCTCCAAAATTAATAGTAAACGGTGTAGAAACAGAATCGTTTAACAAGCTCCTCCCCCAACTTCTGAAAGGTTTATTATATCCTATAATATCTAACACCGTTGGATAAATATCTATCTGCTGTGCTAAGCTTCGGTTTTCACCTTTAAATCGTTCATCTGCAGAGTATATCATTATAGGGACTGCGGTTCGATTAACTAGCTCTTTATACTTATCGTAATAAATCTGATTAGTATGATCAGCTGTTATAATAAATATTGTATTCTTAAACCAAGGTTCATTTTTACTCTCTTCAAAAAATCTCTTGAATGAATAATCTGTATAACCAATTGTTTTGTGTATTTCTACATTCCCTAAAGGAAACTTTCCAATATATTTGTCCGGTACTATATAAGGCTCATGAGAAGAAACACTAAACATAGTGGCAAAAAAAGGTCCTTTCTTCTTATTTAAAGTCTCTCGCATAAACTGAAAAAATGGCTCATCCCATATTCCCCATGTACCGTCAAAATCATCATCATTATTATATTCAGTCATCCCATAGTAATTGTCATAACCAAGTATATTACCAAAGCCTAAAAAGCCCATAGAACCATTAACTGCTCCATGAAAAAAAGAAGTATCATACCCTTCACTATTCAACACTGAAACTAAAGATTCTATCTTCTGTGTTGGATAAGGTGAAGATGTAAAAGCATCCTTAAACGAAGGTATCCCAGCTATAATAGAAGATACACCGTGAAGGGACTTATATCCATTCGCAAAAGCATTCGTGTATATTAAACTATGGTTGGCTAAAGAATCTAAAAATGGAGTATAACTTTTATAATTAGGTATATCTGTGTCTTTATTGTACGCACCTATATACTCTCGACCAAAGCTTTCTGTAATAAACAATACTATATTAGGTCTACTAGGTTCGTTTGTATTATAATGCTTTACACCACTTACATATTGACTCACAGCTTTATCATCCATATAATCTACTAACTTATAACTAGTCTTACCAATGGTACGCAAAATAGCAAATGGAGTGTTTAAAACTAGATCTCCATGCTCTGGTTTATCAGTATATCTATTAGCATCTACTATATTGATAGGTCTAGTCTTTTTGGTAATTCCTCCTCGTATTCCTGCTATAACACAAAATGTAGATACCCCTAAAATAACTATACTAGATATGAAGTAGCTCTTTCTCGGACCTATAACTACAGGTTTCATCTTAACCCTTTTATATAAGAGTACCCATAAAGTAACACATACTATGTACAGAATTAGTACATGCCAATAATTAACCAAGAAGTTAGTAAATAGTTGTCCTTTATTATCTTCATGTTCTAAACTATCAAATATGGCTATAGTAGTCCTTGATAAAATATACTTATAATAGATAAGATCAATAAAGTTAGTAGCGTATGCTAAGAGATTAGGAATAAAATAGGCATAAAAAACTACTTTTTGATATCCAGGTTTAGTGTTGATAAATACTGGTATTATAGACAACAGGATAAACAAAATACTCATGTATAATATAGAAGCACTGTCGTAAGGTAAAGCATAAAATGCTAAAGATAATAACTGCCCTATTGAATCAATATTAAGTAAATCTGCATTATAAAAATAAAACAATAATCGAACTACAAAATAAAAGACATAAGCTAATAATAATCTATATAGCATAATCTTTATTTCATACGTTCTAAACGTATTGTGGGTCATAAATTGTAAGGTTAAATTGAAAAATTCTAGGCTAATTTAACCAAAACACCCCCTTAATAACTTAACCTAAGACAAGTTTAAGATTATTGTTTTTTTTTAATACAATTTTCACAAAAAACAAATACCAAAAGTTTGATTAATTCTACTGAAATTGACATATAATCTTACTTTTAGGCATCTATAAAAACCCCAAACAGCTAATAATAAAACACTTAACTAAAAAACAAAATAACAATTCAATAAAACAATAAATCCTTTTGAAATAAAGTTTTTATCAATAATAGGCTCTAATACTGTTAATATCAAACGTCCAAAGACATATTATTTAATAAATTTCAAAATAAAAGTAATTATATTTAATATTTTACAATTTAACCAAATAAACTCAATTAAAACAGAGCTCAGCACTTCTCTTTTTACTATTATTCCAAAAACAAAAAAGCACCTTGATTAAGGTGCTTTTCATATTCTTATTTATCTAATTTTTTATCTATAATACGTTCAAAGTAATCTTGTACAAATGCTTTACATTTCATCTCAATCTCTTCCATTTCTTTATTCTTCTTACTGATAAGATTAGTCTTTAATCCTTTATCATTAATATCATAAAATCCTGTAACTGTCTTACCATTAAATCGAACAATATAATTACCTTCTTGGTATGTATACTCATTACTACCATAATTAATTGTAAACGGTTTAGTTATCGTATCATTAACCAAGCTTCTTCCCCAACTTCTAAATGGTTTATCATATCCGATCAAATCTAATACAGTAGGATAAATATCTATCTGTTGAGCTAGTCGTTTATCAACACCCTTTAATCGCTCATCTGGAGTATATATAAGTATAGGTACAGCAGTGCGGTTAACAAGTTTCACATACTCTTCATAATCAATTTGATTAGTATGATCTGCAGTAATTATAAAAATTGTATTCTTAAACCAAGGTTCTTTACTACTCTCTTCAAAGAAACGTTTAAATGCATAGTCTGTATATCCTACTGTCTTGTGAATTGGTTGATTACCAACAGGAAATTTACCTTCATATTTAGCAGGGATATTAAATGGCTCATGTGAAGATACTGAGAACAATGTAGCGAAGAAAGGTCCTTTCTTTTCACTTAAAGTCTTTTTCATATATTGAAAAAACGGTTCATCCCATATCCCCCAAGTTCCATCAAAATCATCGTCATTGTTATACTCAGTCTTCCCATAATAATGATCATAACCTAAGATATTACCAAAGCCTAAGAATCCCATAGATCCATTAGGAGCTCCGTGAAAGAACGAAGTATCATATCCTTTAGATTTTAATGTAGATACTAGAGATTCTATCTTTTGTTTAGGGAATGGTGATGATGTAAATGCATCTTTAAATGAAGGAATACCAGCTACTACAGATGAAACACCATGTATAGATTTATATCCATTAGCAAATGCATTAGGGAATATCAAGCTATGCTGAGATAATGAATCTAAGAATGGCGTATAACTCTTGTAGTTCTTAATATTCATATCCTCGTTAAACGCTCCTATATATTCACGTCCATAACTCTCTGTAATAAACAATACAATATTAGGAGTACTAGGTTCATTTGTATTATATTGTTTAACACCACTCACATACTTATTAAGAGTAGCATCATCCATATAATCTACCTTCTTAAAACTAGTCTTACCTATAGTACGTAATATAGCAAACGGAGTATTTAATACAATATCAGCATGCTCAGGTTTTTCTACATATCTACTAGCGTCTATAATATTTAAAGGACGTGTCGATTTTTTTAGATCTCCTCTTACTCCAGCTACAAATCCAACACCTGTAATAACTATAATAAGAACACTAGATAACCAATACGATTTTTTTGCTTCAACTTTTATTGGTCTACTAAACTTCACGCGTTTATATAAGTATATCCAGGCAATACATAACCCGATACACAATAAAAACACATGCCAATAATTAACTAAGAAATTAAAAAACAATTGCCCTTTATTAGACTCATGTTCTAAACTATCAAATACCGCAATAGTAGTACGGGCATATATAAATCTATAATAAATAAAATCAATAAAGTTAGTCGAATATGCTATCAAATTGGGGATAATATAAACCCAAAAGACTACCTTTTGATACCCTTTTTTAGTATTTATAAAAAGTGGCAATATAGATAACAATATAAATAATATATTGACATAGAAAATAGCCATTCGATCAAAAGTAAGACCATGATATGACAGTTCTAAATACTGACCAAAAGAATCTACATTTAATAAATCACTATTGTAAAAATAGAATAGTGTACGAGCTATGAAATAAAAGAAAAAGGCTAAGAACAGTCTATACCCCAATACCAATACTTCATTTAATCGATAACGATTAGAAATCATAAGTTGTATTTTTTTAGAAACACAAACTTAATCATTTCTAAGATGAATTGTACTAGCATTTAGTGCATTTTAAATCAATTGAAAAATTCATCCTACATATAATATAGTATCCGCATTATATATATTCTTGATCTATATCTAGTCCATATTAAATAACAGAGTAGAGAGTATGTACTGTTTCCGTAGTGAAGCCGTTATTTCCACTAATTTAACGGAGTTACAGCGGACTTATAACGGAGTCACAGCGGAGTCATTCAAAACTTAATTAACAATGAAGACATACAGCTTTGAAGCCGTGCATAAAGATAAATTAGAATAAACTAATATAAAAACAGGTAAATACCCATAAAAGAAAAACTGTTAAGCTTTCATTTTATTCAGATATTACAAATATTCTTTTTATTCATATAAAGGTAGTTATTTATTTTTTTGTTATATTTATAAAACGTGATTTTCAATATATTATAAATTACATTTAGCTTCATAAGTATAATCCATACAATAACGAATAATGTAATTTAGAAGAAAATCAACTACAATAATATCAATTAATACAGATAAAAATTGCCAAGTACACACTAAATACAGAAAATCTTATATTTTTTTTGTACTTTGCGTTAGCTAATTAATGTAAACATGGTAAATCCTACAAGACTTTTTGATATTCCTTATTTCCAGAATGAACATTTTCCTCTGGAAGCCGCTTTAGTTACTAAAGTAAACGGAGTATGGGAAAAAACATCCTCTAAGGAGTATATAGATAAAGCAAACATGGTTTCGCGTGCCTTATTGCGTTTAGGTATAGAAGCGAATGATAAAATAGCTGTTATCTCTAGTAATAACCAAACTAAATGGAATCTATTAGACATTGGTATATTACAAATAGGTGCTCAGAATGTACCTGTCTATCCTACTATTTCGGCTGAAGACTATCAATATATTCTTAGTCATGCTGAAGCAAAGTATTGTGTAGTATCAGACCAAGAAATTTATGACAAACTTATAAGCGTTAAAGATCAATTACCACTATTAAAAGGTATATGTTCTTTTGATAAAATAGAAGGTTGTAAAACTTTTGATGAAATTTTAGAGTTAGGGCAAGATAATTCTAATCAAGAGGAAGTAGAAAAGATTAAAGCTACTATTACTCCTGATCACTTGGCAACATTAATTTATACTTCTGGTACTACAGGTAAACCTAAAGGAGTTATGTTATCTCATAACAATATCTTATCTAATGTATTAGGTAGCTGGGAGAGAGTTCCATTTGGTCGTGAAGATCATTATAAAGCACTAAGTTTCCTACCGTTATGTCACGTATTCGAAAGAATGCTAATCTATCTTTATCAGTACTCTGGTACATCAATCTACTACGCAGAGTCTATTGATAAAATGGGAGATAATCTGAAAGAAGTTAGTCCTAATGTCATGACAGTTGTTCCTCGTTTATTAGAGAAAGTGTATGATAAAATCTTCGCTACTGGATCAGCTTTAACTGGAATTAAAAAACGTATTTTCTTCTGGGCTTTAGAGCTTGGATTCCAATACAAACCTTACAATAGAGGCTTCTTCTATAACTTCCAATTAGGAATAGCTAGAAAACTTGTGTTTAGTAAATGGCAAGAAGGATTAGGTGGACAGATGAAAATTATAGTATCTGGTAGTGCTCCACTTCAAGCTCGCTTATCTAAAGTATTTAACGCTGCAGGAATACCAGTTATGGAAGGATATGGTCTTACTGAGACTTCACCTGTTATCTCTGTAAATGACAAAAGAAATGGAGGTCTTAGAATGGGTACTGTAGGTAGACCACTAAGTAATGTAGAGGTTAAAATTGCTGAAGATGGTGAAATTCTTTGCAAAGGACCAAACATTATGTTAGGATACTACAAGGATGAAGAAAAAACAAACAGTGTAATCAAAGACGGCTACTTTCATACTGAAGATATTGGTAAGATAGACGAAGATGGTTTCTTACATATTACTGATCGTAAAAAAGAGATGTTTAAAACTTCTGGTGGTAAATACGTAGCTCCACAGATGATTGAAAATATGATGAAACAATCTCGCTTCATAGAACAAATAATGGTTATCGGTGAAGGAGAAAAAATGCCTGCTGCATTTATTCAAATCAATTTTGATTTCGTTAAAGAATGGGCTCGTCGTAAACGCTATGACATTGGTACTACTAATCAAGAAATCGTGACTAACCCTAAAGTTATCGAACGTATAGCTGAAGAAGTAGAAACTGTAAATAAAAAATTTGGTAAGTGGGAACAAGTGAAAAAATTTGAACTTACTCCTGACGTATGGACTATTGACAGTGAACACCTTACTCCTACTTTAAAATTGAGAAGAAAAATTATTTTAGAGAAACATAAAGATTTATACGAGAAAATATATAGATCTTAAAAAATAAAAAAACATTTAAAGAATAAATATTTTAAAAATAGTATGCACGCATACTATTTTTTTTTATATTTGAATTATTCAAAACAATATGAAGAACACAACAATTGACTATATACTAAGAGCAACATGGCAAGCCGTAGCTAGAATGTACAATGAAGAAGCTGCTAAATATGATGCTACCATGTCCTTAGCATTTGCACTTTTAAGTATAGACAAAGAAGGAACTCCTTCTACTCTACTAGGTCCAAATATGGGTATGGAAGCTACTAGTCTTACTCGTACTCTAAAAAAGTTAGAAGAAAATAAATTAATTACTCGTGAAAAAAACCCTAATGATGGTCGTGGTGTAATTATAAAACTAACTCCTCTAGGCTTAGAAAAACGAGAATTGTCTAAAGCTAAAGTAAAACGCTTTAACGAAAAAATCAGATCTCAAATATCAGAAGAAAAGATTCAACACTTTATGGAAGTAACTGAAGTTATCAATCAGTTAATCAATGACAAAAGTATATTCGAAGACAAATAATTTTTGTATCTTAAGAAAGTGTAATTATAGTATTAAACCAAAGAACAATAAATATGAAAAGAATAATTAAAAAGGTAGCGGTAGTAGGATCTGGTGTAATGGGATCTGCTATTGCATGTCACTTTGCTAATATCGGACTAGAAGTATTGCTTCTTGACATTGTACCTAGAGAATTAACTCCTGAAGAGGAAAAAAAAGGGCTTACTTTAGAAAGTAAAGTCGTTAGAAATAAAATAGCTAATACACATTTAGCCAATGCTCTTAAATCTAAACCTGCTCCTATTTATTCTCAAGCTTTTGCTTCTCGCATTTCGACTGGGAATATAGAAGACGATTTAGTACAAATAAAAGATTGCGATTGGGTAATCGAAGTTGTAATCGAAAGATTAGATATTAAAAAATCTGTATTCGAACAAATTGAGAAATACAGAAAACCAGGTTCGTTAATTACTTCAAACACATCTGGTATTCCAATGAAATTAATGGTTGAAGGTCGTTCAGAAGATTTCCAAAAACACTTCTGTGGAACACACTTCTTCAACCCTCCAAGATATTTACAGTTATTCGAAATAATCCCTGGGCCACAAACAGCACCTGAGGTTATCGAGTTCTTCCAAAAATACAGCAGCTTATACTTAGGTAAAACTCCAGTATTGTGTAAAGACACACCAGGATTTATCGGTAACCGCGTAGGAGTTTACTCTATGGCTATGGTTATGCAATTAGCTCAAGAAATTGGATTAACTATAGAAGAAGCTGATACATTAACAGGTTCTATTTTAGGTCGTCCTAAGACTGGTACTTTTAAGTTAGGAGACTTAGTAGGTCTTGACACTGCTATAAATGTTACTAATGGTTTAAAACAAAACTGCCCTGCTGACGCTATGATCCAGGAGGTAAAAGACAGTAAACCATTAAACTTCTTATTAGAAAACAAATTCTTAGGTGATAAATCAAGAAAAGGGTTCTATTATAAAGAAGTAGACAAAGAAGGTAAAACTAATCGCTATGCTTTAGACTTAGAGAAGTTAGAATACCGCCCATTAGAACGTGCTAAAATAGCTGTTTTAGAAACTGCAAAACAAGCTGGTGGTACTAAAGCTAAACTTGCTTTACTATTAGCAGATCAAACAAAAGCTGGTGAATTAATCAGAAAACACTTCGCTTCTCTATTTGCATACGTTTCACAACGTGTTCCAGAAATTACAGATACCCTATTCCCTATCGATGATGCTATGCGTACAGGGTATGCATGGAAATATGGACCTTTCCAAACTTGGGATTTAGTTGGTCTTGAGAAAGGTATTGCATTAATCGAAAAAGAAGGTTACACTGTAGCTGATTGGGTTAAAGAACTCGCTGCTTCTGGAGAGAAGAGTTTCTATAAAGTAGAGAACGGTAAAAAATTATTCTACAACCAAAACTCTAAAACATTTGAAGCTATTCCTGGACAAGATGCATTCATCATCTTAGACAATATTAGAACAACTAATAAAGTATGGGGTAATAGTGAAGCTTCATTAATCGACTTAGGAGATGGTATCGTAAACTTAGAGTTCCACTCTAAAATGAATACAATCGGTGGTGGTGTTTTAGCAGGATTAAACAAAGCGGTTGAAATCGCTGAGAAAGACTTCCAAGGACTTGTAGTAGGTAACCAAGGTAGCAACTTCTCTGTAGGAGCTAATCTTATGATGATATTCATGATGGCTGCTGAGCAAGATTGGGACGAGCTAAACATTGCGATTAAAACATTCCAAGATACAATGATGAAAATGCGTTACTCTGGTATTCCAGTTGTAGCTGCTCCTCATGGTATGACTTTCGGAGGTGGATGTGAGTTGAGCTTACATGCTGATAAAGTAGTTGCTGCTGCAGAAACATATATCGGATTAGTAGAGTTCGGTGTAGGACTTATCCCTGGTGGTGGTGGTTCTAAAGAGATGACAGTAAGAGCATCTGACTTATACCGCAAAAATGATGTAGAGTTAAATACATTACAAGAGCACTTCTTAACTATAGGTATGGCTAAAGTAGCTACATCTGCACAAGAAGCTTTTGATTTAAATATATTACAAAAAGGTAAAGACGTAGTAGTAGTTAATAAGGACTTACAATTAGCTCAAGCTAAACGCGAAGCTTTAGTACTGGCACAAGCTGGATATACACAACCTGCTAAACGCAAAGATATTAAAGTATTAGGTCGCCAAGCTTTAGGTATGTTCTTAGTAGGTACAGATAGTATGATGGCTGGTAAATATATCTCTGAACACGATCGTAAGATTGCTAATAAGTTAGCTTACGTTATGGCTGGTGGAGATTTATCAGAAGCTACATTAGTGACTGAGCAATATTTACTTGACTTAGAAAGAGAAGCATTCTTATCATTATGTGGTGAGCGCAAAACTCTGGAAAGAGTACAATACATGTTGAAAAATGGTAAACCATTAAGAAACTAATCTTTAACCAATTAAAACGACAAAGAATATGAAAACTGCATATATAGTACAAGGATATAGAACAGCTGTAGGTAAAGCTCCTAAAGGAGTATTCAGATTTAAAAGACCTGACGAGCTTGCTGCTGAGACTATTGAATACTTAATGAGTAAACTACCTGAATTCGATAAATCACGTATTGATGATGTGATGGTAGGAAATGCAATGCCTGAAGCAGAACAAGGGTTAAATATGGGACGTTTAATTTCTCTTATGGGATTAAAAGTAGATGATGTACCTGGTGTAACAGTTAACAGATACTGTGCTTCTGGTATAGAGACTATCGGTATGGCTGTAGCTAAGATACAAGCTGGTATGGCTGATTGTATTATCGCTGGTGGTGCTGAGAGTATGAGCTACATTCCGATGGGTGGTTATAAACCAACTCCTGATTATGGAGTAGCTAAAGAAGGACATGAAGATTATTACTGGGGAATGGGACTTACTGCTGAGGCGGTAGCTAACCAATTTGTAATCTCTCGTGAAGATCAAGATGAGTTTGCTTATAACTCACATATGAAAGCGTTAAAAGCACAAGCTGAAGGTAAATTTGACAATCAAATCGTTCCTATTACCATCAATGAAGTATTCATTAATGAAAAAGGGAAAAAAGATAGTAAATCATATACAGTAACTAAGGACGAAGGTCCAAGAGCTGGAACTTCTATTGAGGCTTTAAATAAGCTAAGACCAGTATTCGCTGCTGATGGATCTGTAACTGCAGGTAACTCTTCTCAAATGAGCGATGGAGCTGCCTTTGTTATGGTTATGTCAGAAGAAATGGTAAAAGAGTTAAACATAGAGCCAATTGCTCGTATGGTAAACTATGCTGCTGCGGGAGTTGAGCCACGTATCATGGGTATTGGGCCAGTTAAAGCTATTCCGAAAGCGTTAAAACAAGCTGGATTACAACTTAAAGATATCGACTTATTTGAATTAAACGAGGCTTTTGCTTCTCAGTCATTAGCTGTAATCAGAGAGTTGGGCATCAATCCTGATATCGTAAACGTAAACGGTGGAGCTATTGCTTTAGGACACCCTCTTGGATGTACAGGTGCTAAACTTTCAGTACAATTATTTGATGAGATGAAACGCAGAGGTTCTAAATACGGAATGGTAACAATGTGTGTGGGTACAGGACAAGGTGCTGCTGGAATCTATGAATTATTATAAGCTATAAACCAATAAAAAAAGAAATATATTATGAGTAAAGATATCACAAGAGGAGGGCAATTCTTAGTAAAAGAAACTAAATACGAAAATGTATTTACTCCTGAAGATTTCACTGAAGAGCAAATCATGATGCGTGATTCTGTAAAAGAATTCATCGACAAAGAAATATGGCCAAACAAAGAACGCTTTGAGAAAAAAGATTACGCTTTTACTGAAGCTTCTATGCGTAAGGCAGGAGAACTTGGATTATTAGGTGTAGCTGTTCCTGAGGCTTATGGAGGATTAGAGATGGGATTCATCTCTACTATGTTAGTTTGTGATTATATCTCTGGAGCTACTGGATCTTTCTCTACTGCATTTGGTGCTCATACTGGTATTGGTACAATGCCTATTACATTATATGGTAACGAAGAACAAAAGAAAAAATACGTTCCTAAATTAGCTTCTGGTGAGTGGTTCGGTGCTTACTGTTTAACAGAGCCAGACGCAGGATCTGATGCTAATTCTGGAAAAACTAAAGCTGTATTATCAGCTGATGGTAGCCACTACTCTATCACTGGACAAAAAATGTGGATCTCTAACGCAGGGTTCTGTAATGTATTTATCGTATTTGCTCGTATCGAGGATGATAAAAACATCACTGGATTTATCGTAGAAAACGATCCAAGCAACGGAATTACATTAGGAGAAGAAGAGCACAAATTAGGTATTAGAGCTTCTTCTACTCGTCAAGTATTCTTTAGCGAAACTAAAGTTCCTGTTGAGAATATGTTATCTGAGAGAGGTAATGGTTTCAAGATTGCAATGAACGCATTAAACGTTGGACGTATCAAATTAGCTGCAGCTTGTTTAGATTCACAACGTCGCTTAATCTCTCAATCAGTAAAATATGCTAATGAGCGTATCCAGTTTAAAACACCTATCTCTTCTTTTGGTGCTATCCGTACTAAATTAGCTGAGATGGCTACTAATGCTTATGTTGGTGAAGCTGCTTCATACAGAGCTGCTGCTTCTATTGAAGAGAGAATTAACCAACGTATTGCTGAAGGAAATACACACCAAGAAGCTGAATTAAAAGGTGTAGAAGAGTTCGCTATCGAATGTTCTATCCTTAAGGTTGCGGTATCTGAAGACGTACAAGCATGTGCTGATGAAGGTATCCAAATCTTTGGTGGTATGGGATTCTCAGAAGATACTCCAATGGAAAGTGCATGGAGAGATGCTCGTATTTCTCGTATCTATGAAGGTACTAATGAGATTAACCGTATGCTTACAGTAGGAATGTTAATCAAAAAAGCAATGAAAGGACACGTAGATTTATTAGGACCTGCAATGAAGGTTGCTGATGAATTAATGAGTATTCCAAGCTTTGATGTTCCTGACTACTCTGAACTATTCTCTGAAGAAAAAGAAATGGTTAGTAAACTAAAACAAGCTTTCTTAATGGTAGCTGGTAGTGCTGTTCAAAAATTCGGACCAGACTTAGAAAAACACCAAGCATTATTAATGGCTGCTTCTGATATGCTAATCGAAATCTATATGGCAGAAAGTGCTATCCTTAGAACTGAGAAATTAGCGAAGTTAAAAGGAGAAGAAAATATTAAAGAACAAATCGCTATGGCTCAGTTATACTTATACCACGCTGTAGATATCATCGGTGCAAAAGGTAAAGAAGGTATTGCTTCTTTTGCAGAAGGTGACGAACAACGTGTGATGTTAATGGGACTACGCAGATTTACAAAATATGTAAACCTACCAAATATTAATGCACTTAGAGAAACTATTGCAACGAAATTGGTAGAGTCTAACGAATATGTATTCTAATAAGGATACAAACAATTTGGTTTAGTTTGTTTGAAAAAAACCGCTTCTTTTCTTCGGAAAAGGGCGGTTTTTTATTTTAACCTTACTCTTATCTCACTATAATCTTACTGAAACAAGAATTAAAAACAGAATAAAAAACTAAAAATCAATTATTTACGCAAATTATTACAAAATAATTCATCTTTTATTTCACTATAATCATCTAAAAAGATTACTTTTGCACCATAATTTTTTGATACTTAAAAGATATTTACTGTGGAAAACGCAAATGCTTTAAAATTGATTAAAAAGATCCAGTCAGATTTAATCTCTGATGGTCTTGTTGTAGAAAACATTGTAGCAGATTTACAAAAACTTAGAGAATTTGCTCTATTAGAAGAGAAACCTGTTTTAGTTAAGTCTATTCGTTTAGCTTACGAACACATCCTAAACAACAATGCGTTTTTAATTGCTATCCCATCTGATGAGCCAATCGAAGATGAAGAAGGAGCTACTGCAACAGAGCAAGAAGCTAAAAATGATATCGAAAGCTTACAGTACTTATTATCTTTATATAAAGACATTAATAACAAACACAATCTAGAAGACTTAAGAGACTACAATGCTCGTTTATTAGCTTTCTAATTGAAAATGTTAATCATAACATAAAAGCCTATCAGAATTACTGTTAGGCTTTTTTTATTTTCATATTACAACTATATTAGCATACTTAAAACTTCTAATTTAAATCAAGATGCTAAAGACATTTAAATTTATTGCACTCCTTGAAGGTATTTCACTTCTTGTTCTTTTGTTTATCGCTATGCCTTTAAAATACTGGTTAGACAAACCAGAAATGGTAAGTAAAGTAGGTATGGCTCATGGAGTACTATTTATACTATATATAGTAATGGCAACAGTACTTAAAAATGACGAAAAATGGAGTTGGAAAAAATACGGATTAATATGTATTGCTTCAGTTATCCCATTCGGTACATTTGTTATGGAAAAAAAACTACTTGAAAGTAAAGCATAAAAAAAGTAAGTCTATATAGACTTACTTTTTTGTTTTTAAATCGATTGCATCACGCACAATATCCAAATGATCAAATGCTAATGGAGGTAATTCATCAATCCTAAACCACTTTAACTCTTTAGCATCATCAGCTGCCTGACCTACCACTTCCTCTCCTACTTCACCATAAAAAGCAACAGTAACCATATGTGATCTAGGATCTCTAAATGGCTTACCATAAGCTTTAATTTGAGTCACCTCTTCAACACTAATTGACGTTTCTTCACTTAATTCGCGTTTAGCTGCTACTTCTAAAGCCTCATTTTCATCAACAAAACCACCAGGTAAAGCCCAATAATCGCGAAATGGTTCATTTTTACGTTTTATTAATAAAATATGCAAAAAGTCTGCATATTTTTTAAACAAAACCACATCAACAGTAACGAATATCTTCGAAATATATCCCATATTATATATCTTTAAGTCAACAAATGTAAATAAAATACACCTTTTTTCAAAAAAAGAACATTTTAGCTTTCTAATATAAATCTTTGCCTTATATTTGCTTTATAAGCGATTAGTAAAAAAATGTGATTTAATTTGATCACATTTAATGGAAATTAAAAAGACAACTATGAAAAAATTAACATTACCGTTATTGGCTTCTGTATTAGCTTTTGGTGCTGTTCATGCTCAAAGTCCTTACAACAAATGGTCTGTTGACTTAAATGGAGGATTTGCGAAACCAGCTAGAAATGGAAACGCTGCAGAAACTTTCAAAAACCTACACTTAGATGGAGGTGTTCGTTACAACTTAAACAACAAGTTTGGTATTAAAGCTTCGTTTGGTTATGACAAACTTGATAACTGGGTTAATGACCAAGATTTAAACACTAACCACTACAGAACAAGCTTAGAAGGGGTTGTTAACGTGGGAAGACTTTTAAACTTCGAAACTTGGACTAAAGTATTAAACGTACAAGCTCACGCAGGGGGAGGTTACTCTTGGATGAACGGAGACGCATTCAACGGAACTGACAACATGGGACACTTAATGGCTGGATTAACTGGTCAAGTAAAAGTACACCCACGTGTAGCTTTAAACGCTGACTTCACAGTTATTCAAAGTTTAGAACAAAACAGAACTTGGGATGGTAGAGGTACAACTGGACGTTCTATTGCTCAAGGAACTATGTTCAATGCTTCTGTTGGAGTATCTATTTACTTAGGTAAAAACGCTCAACACGCTGACTGGTATGTTGAAGCTGAAGAAGATAACAAAATGTTAGCTGAATTAGAAGGAAGAGTTGGTAAAATCGAAGGTATGCTTGTTGACTCTGATGGAGACGGTGTAGCTGATTACTTAGATTTAGAGCCTAACACTCCAGCTGGTGCTTTAGTTGATTCTAGAGGTAGAAATATCGATAAAAACAACAACGGTATCGCTGATAACATCGAAGCTTTCATCGCTGAGAAATATGGTAACCAACCAGAAAAAGCAGTTGCTTCTGGAGATTCTAACATGATTAAAGAATTAATCAACAAAGGATACGTTGCTGCTTACTTTGATTTTGATAAATCTCAACCATCAAACGTTGACGGAATCAACTTCATCGTTAACTATATGAAAGCTAACCCAGGTGCTTCTGTAGAAGTTATCGGATATGCTGACGCTGTAGGTAACAAATCTTACAACAACAAATTATCAGAAAGACGTGCTAAGTCAGTTAAAGATATCTTAGTTAAATCTGGTGTTGACGCTTCTAAAGTTTCTGCTAAAGGAAACGGAATCGATGACGCAGTTTCTAAAGATTCAGCTGCAGCTCGTAGAATTGCAAGAAAAGTTGTATTCAAAATTAACTAATTTTAGAATTCAATCTAATCATATTAAAGCGCAAGATTATTCTTGCGCTTTTTTTGTTTTTAATAAGTAACTTTGTATTATTTATTAAACAACTATGAAATTTAAACTTAATTCAGAATATAGTCCAACAGGAGATCAGCCAGAAGCTATTAAAAAGCTTGCGGAAGGGATCAATGCAGATGAAAAATATCAAACACTAGTTGGAGTTACTGGTTCTGGAAAAACATTTACAGTTGCTAATGTTATTCAAGAAGTTAACAGACCTACCCTTATATTAGCACACAATAAAACCCTAGCAGCGCAGTTATATACTGAGTTTAAAAGCTTCTTTCCTAATAATGCTGTAGAATATTTTGTTTCTTATTATGATTACTACCAACCAGAAGCTTTTATCCCTGTAACGGGTACTTATATTGAAAAAGACTTATCTATCAATGAAGAATTAGAAAAGATGAGACTAAGCACTACTTCTGCCCTATTATCTGGTAGAAGAGACATCATAGTAGTAGCATCTGTATCATGTCTATATGGTATTGGTAACCCTGTGGAATTTCAAAAGAACGTTATTGCATTAGAACTTGATCAACAAATTAGTAGAACTAAACTACTACATCGATTAGTACAAAGTTTATATGCACGTACAGAGGTAGAATTTACTCCTGGTACATTCAGAATTAAAGGCGATACAGTAGAAGTATTCCCTAGCTATGCAGACAATCCTTTTAGAATACATTTCTTTGGTGATGAAATAGAAGATATAGAAGTATTTAACCCTTCTACATCCGCTGTTATTGAAAAGTACACTAATCTTACTATATACCCAGCCAATATGTTTGTAACCTCTCCTGATGTGTTACAAAGAGCCATTTGGGAGATTCAACAAGACCTTGTTAAACAAGTGGATTACTTTAAAGAAATTGGAAAACACTTAGAAGCAAAACGTCTTGAAGAACGTACAAACTTTGATCTTGAAATGATTAGAGAACTAGGATATTGTTCAGGAATAGAAAACTACTCACGTTATTTAGATGGTCGAGAACAAGGTACACGTCCATTCTGTCTGATTGATTATTTCCCAGATGACTATCTTATGGTTATTGATGAGAGTCATGTAACAGTATCTCAAGTTCACGCTATGTATGGAGGAGATAGATCTCGTAAAGAAAACTT
This sequence comes from Myroides marinus, assembly GCF_900109075.1. Lineage (GTDB taxonomy): Bacteria > Bacteroidota > Bacteroidia > Flavobacteriales > Flavobacteriaceae > Flavobacterium > Flavobacterium marinum_A. Next base: position 85,678 of record NZ_FNYS01000007.1, read on the forward strand.
AGTCGAATACGGTTTTAGACTTCCGGCTGCTCTAGATAATAGACCTTTAAAATTTGAAGAATTTGAAGCAATGCAAAATCAAGTGGTTTATGTATCTGCAACGCCAGCTGACTACGAATTACAAAAGTCTGAAGGTATATATGTAGAGCAATTAATACGTCCAACAGGTCTACTTGACCCAATCATCGAAATCAAACCAACAGAGAACCAAATAGACGATTTAATAGAAGAAATTCATTCACGAGTAGAAAAAGACGAAAGAATACTAGTAACCACCCTTACCAAAAGAATGGCTGAGGAACTAGCTAAGTACTTTACTCGTGTAGGTATTCGCTGTAGATATATTCACTCTGATGTTGACACATTAGAACGTGTGGAGATTATGCAAGACTTGCGTAAAGGATTATTTGATGTATTAATTGGTGTAAACCTTTTAAGAGAAGGACTAGACTTACCTGAAGTATCACTTGTAGCGATTTTAGATGCAGATAAAGAAGGTTTTTTAAGAAGTCATAGATCTTTAACTCAGACCGTAGGAAGAGCCGCTAGAAACGTTAATGGTAAAGCTATCATGTATGCTGATAAGATTACAGCAAGTATGCAACGTACTATTGACGAAACAAACTATAGACGTGAAAAGCAGATGAACTATAACAAGAAGCACAACATGACTCCTACTGCTATCGTTAAAAAGATATCTAGTGAATTAGTCAAAGCATCTTATGAAGACATACAGAAAGAATCTATCATGCAAGCAGCTGAAGAAACATTAAAATACAAAACTAAAGGTGATATAGAAAAGATCATTCGTACTAAGAGAAAAGAAATGGAAAAGGCTGCTAAAGATTTAGATTTCATTAATGCAGCACGTTTAAGAGACGAAATAAAAGCTTTAAAAGATAAACTGTAGAAAATTTAATTACCTTTGTACAAAGAATCAGAATGAACAATAACGATATATTAAAGAAACTGAGAGTTGCTTTACAATTACGCGACGATCAAATAGTAGAAATTTTAGAACTAGTTGATTTTAGAATTTCAAAAGGAGAAATAGGTAATTTCTTTAGAAATGCAGAACACCCTAAGTTCGTAGAATGTGGTGATCAAGTATTGAGAAATTTCCTAAATGGATTAGTTATTCATTTAAGAGGAACAAAAGAAGCTCCTAAAAACCCATTAGAAGTACTTGCTGCTAACAAAGCTGATGTTAAGCCTTTTAAAGAGCAAGGAGCAGACAAAAAGAACAAACCTAACACAAAGCCTGTTAGCAAGTTTAAAGACAATAAAGCAGTGGATAATAAGAAAAAAAACACTACAAAGAAAACAGTAACAAAATCACCATTAGCTGGAATCAAATTCAACAATGGTAAAAAATCAAAATAAAACAAAAGCTATTCTTTTTGAATAGCTTTTTTTATACCTGCAACTGAAATACCTGAAGTAACTATAATTAAAAAAGGCTAGCTCTATATAGAGCTAGCCTTCTTATTTATGACTTTAAATCAATTATGATAATGCAACTTTAACCTGGTCTGCAGCTTCTTGGAAAGCGATAGCAGATAAGATTGGCATACCTGATTGATCGATAATTTCTTTAGCTAATTCAGCGTTAGTTCCTTGTAAACGAACGATGATTGGCACTTTAATATCGTCACCCATGTTTTTGTAAGCGTCAACAACACCTTGAGCAACACGGTCACAACGAACGATACCTCCGAAGATGTTAATTAAAATAGCTTTTACGTTAGGATCTTTTAAGATAATACGGAAAGCGATTTCAACACGTTTAGCATCAGCAGTTCCTCCTACGTCTAAGAAGTTTGCAGGTTCGAAACCAGCATACTTAATTAAATCCATAGTAGCCATTGCTAATCCAGCACCGTTAACCATACATCCTACAGTACCATCTAAATCAACATAGTTTAATCCAGCCTCTTTAGCTTCTACTTCGATTGGTCTCTCTTCAGTTACGTCTCTGTATTCAGCATAAGTTTTTTGTCTGTATAATGCGTTGTCATCTAAAGTAACTTTTGCATCAACAGCTAAAATTTTATCATCTGAAGTTTTTAACACAGGGTTGATTTCGAACATTGAAGAATCACTTCCAATGTATGCTCTGTATAAAGCATCTACGAACTTAACCATTTCTTTGAAAGCGTTTCCAGATAATCCTAAGTTAAAAGCAATTCTTCTAGCTTGGAATCCTTGTAATCCTACAGCAGGATCAATCTCTTCTTTAAAGATTAAGTGTGGAGTGTGTTCAGCAACTTCTTCGATATCCATACCACCTTCAGTAGAATACATAATCATGTTACGTCCTTTAGCTCTATCAAGTAATACAGACATGTAGAACTCGTTAGTTTCGCTTTCTCCTGGATAGTAAACATCTTCTGCTACTAAAACACGGTTAACTTTTTTACCTTCTGGTGGAGTTTGTGGAGTAATTAAATCCATACCGATAATGTTACCAGCGATTGTTTTTACTTCGTCTAAGTTTTTAGCCAACTTAACTCCTCCTCCTTTACCTCTTCCTCCTGCATGGATTTGAGCTTTAATTACATACCAACTTGTTCCAGTTTCTTCTGTAAGTTGTTTTGCTTTTTCAACTGCTTCTTCCGCGTTGTTAGCTACTAATCCACGTTGTACTCTTACACCGTAGCTAGCTAATATTTCTTTACCTTGAAATTCATGTAAATTCATAGTGTGATACGTTTAGCTTTTAATATAAACAGTTACAAAAATAACAATTCAGTTTGAAAATCCCTAATTTAATTAAGGTTATATCCCTTGTAACTGTAAATTAACCATGTTAATTATTTAATTCGTAATCTTATTTCAATCTTTTAGAAGATATCAGTATCCCCTTTTCCTTCTCTTATAAGTTCTGGCTCGTCACCTGACAAGTCAATTACTGTCGAAGCTTCATTAGTTCCATATCCACCATCAATAACCACATCTACAATATTTTGCCACTTTTCGAAGATTAATTCTGGATCAGTAGTATACTCTAGTATTTCATCCTCATCATATATAGAAGTTGACACAATAGGGTTACCCAACTTCTTCACAATCTCTCTCGCGATATTATTATCAGGCACACGTATACCAACTGTCTTTTTCTTTTTAAAATCCTTTGGTAGATCATTATTACCAGGTAAGATAAATGTATATGGTCCAGGCAAAGCCTTTTTCAATATTTTAAAAGTCGAAGTATCTATTTGTTTTACATAGTGTGAGATATTGCTCAAGTCATGACAAACAAAAGAAAAGTTAGCTTTCTCTAGTTTTATTCCTTTGATCTTCGCAATCTTCTCTAACGCTTTTGAATTAGAGATATCACACCCTAACCCATATACAGTATCCGTTGGGTAGATTACTAATCCTCCATCTCTCAATACCTTTACTACTTTATCTATCTCTTTCTCGTTAGGATTCTCTGGATAGATCTTAATAAACTGAGCCATACTCTTATAATTATATACTATACAATTTACTATAAAACTTGAAGCTTCGCAAATCTTAGAAGTAGTTTTTTAATTCCACCAACATCAAAGCGTATTTCAGCCTTTTTATCTGCCCCTACACCTTCTAGATTTATAATTACCCCTTTACCGAAACGTTCATGCATAACAGTATTTCCTACTTCTAGATTCTGATTACCATTTGTTAGGCTACTAGGTTTAGAAGTAGACATATCTACAGGCTTCAGCTTTCTGATATTTCTATTTTCTTTCGGTTCTTCATTATCTGTAACATAAGCTGGAGGCGTACCTGCTATAGGCTTATTTAATCTCAACTTACTCTTATCTACATCTCCAAAGATATCAGCATTAATAGTCGGTTTATATCTATAGTTAGTCTCTACAGGTGTCAGATACTCTAGATATTCATCTTTAATCTCTTCGATAAAACGAGACGGATCACTATCCACTAATTTACCCCATCTATATCTAGACTGAGCATATGTCAAATAAGCTTGATGCTCAGCACGAGTTAAAGCTACATAAAACAACCTTCTCTCCTCCTCTAACTCACTACGTGTATTCATACTCATCGCACTTGGAAATAAATCTTCTTCCATCCCCACACAGAACACTGTAGGGAATTCAAGACCTTTCGCTAAGTGGATAGTCATAAGTGCTACTCTATCATCATCTCCAGTATCTTTATCTAAGTCAGTAGCCAATGCCACATCTTCCATAAACTCACTAAGTGCACCTCTAGCACCATCTACCTCACGTTGTCCTTCGATAAAATCCTTGATACCATTTAGAAGCTCTTCGATATTCTCCATACGAGTAATACCCTCTGGAGTAGTATCTTTTCTCATCTCTTGAACTAGACCAGTCTTCTTTACTATATGTTCAGTTAATTGATAAGCATCCATCGTAGATTCTAATGCTTGGAATGCCTTAATCATATTGCTAAAGTCACTCAACTTATTACGAGTACCAGCAGTAATCTTTAAATCAATCTTATCAATGTGCTCTATCACCTCAAATATAGAACGCTTATAGTGATTAGCAGCAATAGTCAACTTATCCATTGTAGTATTACCAATACCTCTTGCAGGATAATTAATCACACGTACTAACGCTTCTTCATCTTTAGGATTGATTACCATTCTCAAATAACACAATACATCCTTAATCTCCTTGCGTTGATAGAATGACAACCCTCCGTAAATACGATATGGAATATCCTTTTTACGTAAGGCATCCTCCATAGCACGAGATTGTGCATTGGTTCTATATAAGATAGCAAAATCTCCATTATTTTTTTGATTCTGCATTTTCTCTTCAAAGATGGTTGAAGCTACAAAACGACCTTCTTCACCATCCGTTAAAGATCGGTGTACTTTAATCTTTGGTCCAAACTCATTAGCAGTCCAAACCACTTTCTCTAGTTTCACCTTATTATTATCAATAACAGAGTTAGCAGCCTCTACAATATTTCTAGAAGAACGATAGTTCTGTTCTAGTCTATACGTTTGCACTCCTTCATAATCTTTCTGGAAGTTCAAGATATTATTGATATTCGCCCCTCTAAATGCATAGATACTCTGAGCATCATCCCCAACTACACATATATTCTGAAAACGGTCAGATAAAGCCCTAACGATTAAGTATTGCGAGTGGTTTGTATCTTGGTACTCATCCACTAGAATATATTTAAATCTATTCTGATATTTAGATAACACGTCAGGAAAACGAGTAAGTAACTCATTTGTCTTTAATAATAAATCGTCAAAATCCATTGCTCCAGATTTGAAACAACGCTCTACATAATTATTATATATCTCACCAATACGAGGTCTTTTACTCATCGCATCTGCTTCTTGTAGTTCTGGGTTATTGTAATAAGCCTTTACAGTGATCAAACTATTTTTATAAGAAGAGATTCTTCCCAATACTTCTTTAGGCTTATAGATATCTCTATCTAACTGCATTTCTTTAATAATCTGACCGATAAGTCGCTGACTATCCTGAGAGTCATAAATAGTAAAATTACTAGGATATCCTAGTTTATCAGCCTCTGCCCTAAGTATTTTAGCAAATACAGAGTGGAATGTTCCCATCCATAGATTCTTTGCTTCTGAATTACCCACTATTTGAGCAATCCTCACTTTCATTTCACGAGCAGCCTTATTCGTAAACGTTAACGATAGAATATTAAATGCATCAACACCTTGATGCATCAAGTAAGCTATACGTAACGTCAACACCCTCGTCTTTCCTGAACCCGCACCAGCGATTACTATCATTGGCCCATCTTTTTGAAGCACAGGGGCTCTCTGAGCCTCATTTAACTGATCTATATAATTTTGCATATCTAATTTACTCGAAAGTGTCAAAATTACAATTACTATACCTTTATAACAAGTTTTTTACCACCATAAAAATTTCTCCCTTAAAACATAATATTCCCTACTTTTGTCAAAAAAAGTTCGCAATGAATACAGATTTCATCTTACAATTAGTCGCTTATACTATTCCTGCTTTAATTACAGCAGCTATAGCTTATATGTCCTTCAACAAACTTTTAGAGAAACAAACCAGAAAGGATCTCTATCTACTAGAACAACTAAAAACTCAGACTACTGTTGACTTACAAGCATTAAAGCTGCAAGCATTCGAGCGTCTAATTATACTAATAGAAAGAATTGACTTAAAAAAACTTGTTTTAAGAGTTAACCCTAACTCAGAGGACAAGACTTTATATTTACTTAATCTTATCACTCATTTAGATCAAGAATTTGATTACAATGTTTCACAACAAGTTTATGTGAGTAGCGAACTATGGCAAATACTAGTGCAAACTAAAAATGATATTACTGAACTAATTCAGATTACTAGTGCCAATCCAAATATCTTAGACGCTACACAACTAAGACAAGCTTTAATTAGCCAAACTACTCAGATAGAACAAAAACTTGAAGTAGTTAGAAAGGCAATAAAACTTGAAGCAAATACAATTACAGAATAATAAAAACCACTATGAATAAAACAATGATTGCTACTGCACTTATGATTTGTGCTTTAGCCAACTCCCCAATCGTTACTGCTCAAAATAGCAAAACAACTAATCTAATCAACAGTATCTCTCAAGATAAAGTTGCTAAAGGATTAAAAGAAGCCCTTGACAAAGGAATTACAGAGCAAGTTAATCTATTAGCTAAACCTGATGGTTTCTTAAAGAATGAGCTTGTGAAAATTGTTATGCCAGAAGAATTCCAAAAAGTAGACAAAGCTTTGAGAAGACTTGGTATGGGTAGCTTAGCTGATCAAGGTACAGTATTAATTAACCGTGCAGCTGAAAACGCAGTAAAAGAAGCAACACCTATTTTTGTTGATGCAATAAAGAATATGACTTTCAGCGATGCTAAAGACATCCTTATTGGTGGTAAATCTGCTGCAACTGATTACTTAAAGAAAAGTACGACTAAAAGTCTTTACGAGAAATTTAGTCCTGTTATTAACACATCATTATCAAATGTAGGTGCAGATGTTATCTGGGAAAAAATGTCTAGTACTTACAATTCTCTTCCATTAGTTTCGCCAGTAACAACTGATTTGACAGACTACATCACTACTCAGACGATGGATGGAGTATTTAAAGCTATCGCTGTAGAGGAGAAAAATATTAGAGAAAATATAACAGGTTCACGAGATACGAAGTTATTGAAAGATGTATTCGCAATTCAAGATAATCTAACAAACTCTACTAAAAATAACACATCGAATAATTCTAAGAAGAAACAAATAAAGAATAAATAATAAAAACCTAAATTCTTTAAACATTAAAATGTTTTTTATTTAAAAATATAAATATAACATTATTATAACATTCAATTAACTGCCCTATCCAAATATTTTTTTGATATTTGTAGTATCAAAAATGATTGATTTCATAATAGTTAGGGTTAGTTAAAAAAGCCGAGTAGTGGTTCTACTCGGCTTTTTCTTTTTTATATAAATACTGACAGTTTATTTACGTGTCAATACGATCATTAATTCTACTAGATCATCTGTACTAACCCCTAGAAAAGGAGAAGCTATTGAAGCAGGTACATAGATCTTTTTTCCATTTGCAAATTCTAGATTACTATCCCCTTCCTCATTCCATATTGCCAATTGTTTATCATATTCATCAAATAACTCATACACCAATCTATCATTTTCTTCACGTCTCTCTACTTTACCTTTTGTACTAAATTCGCCTAACTCTATAGTACCATACTCCCCTTCTTGATTAATACTTATGCCCAGACTGTTAAATGACTTCAACTTCTCTTTAAACCCATTTTCTGCATCAGTTATCTTCTTAACTATAGCACTAAGTTTTCCATCATCTGTATCCATAATCTTTTTAACAACCTCACTATCTATTCCTTTTTCTGTAAATACAGGATAACTAACAGATGAAAACTCTTTTAATATCAACTTAGATCTAGATTGAATACTACCTCTATAAGGAGTTTCTATATAGACATCCTTAGCACTTTTAGGAGTTGTAACTTTAAAATACTGTATGTATTTCTTAAGATCTAACATCAATGCATTTACTTCCACAGTAAACAGAACCTCATTCTCTATAGTAGAAACAGTGATTTTCTTATTCTTTTCTACTAAAGTTCCTATGGGGTCTTTACCATAAAGTATCTTCTCTTTTTTCATGCTCACTTTTTGAGCCATCATCACAGTACTAACCATCAGCAGTACCATTAACAAGCAATTTTTCATTTTAAATATCTTTTTCATAACAAAAATACAAAAAAAATAAGCGACCTCTTTTTCAAGAGATCGCTTAGATCTATATGTCAAAACATTAAAATGTTCCGCTGTCTGCAATTCTATTATGTATCTGTTTAAAGTATTCAAAGGCATTGAATAAATGGGTACCATGCCAAGAGAACATCTCTCCATCTACAAAAATTGTTTTACCATGATGAGTATGTCTTCCTAATTCGAAAGCATGTTCTTCTTTAAAGGGATAAGGTTCTGAAGACAAGAATACCAATTCTGGATCCCCTTGTATTCTTATTTTTCTAATCTCTACTTCAGGATAACGCTCTTCTCTATTAGCATATACATTAGTAAACTTGTTTAAAGTCAAAAGGGTATTGATAAAAGTGTGATCACCTGCCACCATATAAGGTTCTCTCCAGATAAAATAAGCTGCTTTATACGAATCCTTTGTCGTTACAAAGGACATAAAATCCTTAATTGCAAAGTCTATCTTATCATTCCATTTCTTTGCTTCAGTACGTTTGTTAAACAGCACACCGAAGTCCTCTATCATTTGCTTATTATCTTCTAAAGTAACAACATCTGTTACCCATACTGGACAGATATCTTTAAGACTTTCCACTATCTCTAGTGTATTTTCTTCTTTATTAGCAATAATAATATCTGGATTAAGTGCTTTTATCTTTTCGATATGAACCTTCTTCGTTCCACCTACTTTGATCTTCACAACACCTAAGTGATAAGGATGAACACAGAACTTAGTAATTCCCTTAATCTCATCTTCTAATCCTAAATCACATAGTGTTTCTGTCTGTGACGGAACTAGTGAAATAATCCTCTTTGGTGCTTGTTCGAAGCGGTGCTCTTGCCCTATTTGATCTTTTAATACAATCATACCATTTTATTTAATATCTCCTCCATTTCTATCTGAATGGCCTTAGCTTCTAAACCTGCTTTCTCAGCAAAGTCTTCTGCTTTAGATGCAAAGATAATCCCTCTTGACGAATTGATTAACAATCCTACATTTTTATTTAAACCATATTTGCAAACATCTTGTAGATTACCTCCTTGAGCACCTACACCAGGTACTAACAAGAAACTATCAGGAACTATCTTTCTGATTTCTTCAAAATACTCAGCCTTAGTTGCCCCTACTACATACATTAAGTTCTCAGCATTCTCATACTGTTGAGACGTTTCTAATACATGTTGATATAATGGTTTACCATCAACCTCTTTTGTTTGGAAGTCAAATGCCCCTTGATTAGAAGTCAAAGCTAAAAGTATAGTATGTTTGTCTTTAAATGCTAAGAAAGGTTCTACTGAATCTTTCCCCATATATGGAGCTACTGTAACACTATCAAAAGACATATCTTCAAAGAATGCTTTAGCGTACATAGAAGCTGTATTACCGATATCTCCACGTTTTGCATCCGCGATTGTATATACCTCTGGATAATTCTCATTGATATACTCTATCGTTTTCTTTAATGACATCCATCCTTTGATACCATATGCTTCATAGAAAGCAATATTCGGTTTATAAGCTACAGCATACTGATGTGTCGCATCTATTATGGCTTTATTAAAACTAAAAATAGGATCTTCTTCCTTTAAAAGGAAAGTAGGAATCTTATCTAAATCAACATCCAACCCTACGCATAGAAAGGATTTCTTTTGTTTGATTTGCTCAATTAATTGTTGTGTAGTCATATCTAGTAGTTGTAGTTTAAAAAAAACCACACTATACAAAAGCAAGTGTGGTTTATTATATTTATGAAAGACGATTAATAAACGTCTCCTTCTTTTAATTTCTCTGTATTACTTACTAACTGTAATTCATCGATAACTTTCTGGATGTTACCATTCATAACACCATCTAGATCGTATAAAGTAAGTCCGATACGGTGATCAGTAACACGTCCTTGTGGGTAGTTATAAGTTCTAATCTTAGCAGATCTATCACCACTACTTACTTGAGACGAACGTTTTGTAGCATCTTCAGCTTGTTTTTTAGCTAATTCCATCTCATATAAACGAGAACGCAATACAGTCAAAGCTTTATCTTTATTCTTGTGTTGAGATTTCTCATCCTGACATTGAGCCACTAATCCAGTTGGAATGTGTGTCATACGCACAGCTGACTTAGTTGTATTTACTGACTGTCCTCCAGGCCCTGACGAACAGAAGAAATCAATACGTACATCATTCATATCAATCTGTACATCAAACTCTTCAGCTTCTGGCAATACCATAACAGTAGCCGCAGACGTGTGTACACGTCCTTGAGTTTCTGTCTGAGGAACACGTTGTACACGGTGCACACCAGCCTCATACTTTAATGTACCATAAACGTCTTCACCAGTAACTTCAAAGATTACCTCTTTATATCCACCTGAAGTACCTTCATTTACATCTACCACAGAAGTTCTCCATCCTCTACCTTCACAATATTTAGTGTACATTCTGAATAAGTCTCCTGCGAAGATACTAGCCTCATCTCCACCTGTACCAGCACGTACCTCAACCATTACGTTTTTAGCATCCTCTGGATCCTTAGGTATCAATAAGAATTTAATCTCTTCCTCTAATTCAGGTAAACGTCCTTTTGCTTCATCTAACTGCATTTTAGCCATTTCGACCATTTCAGCATCACTTCCATCAGCTAATATTTCATTAGCCTCATCCATATTACCTCTAAGATTTACATATTCAGCACGTTTTTCAACTAATTGTTTTAAATCTTTATATTCTTTATTTAATTGTACGTAACGTTTTTGATCAGCAATAACATCTGGCTGAATAATTAAGTCAGAAACTTCGTCAAAACGTTGCTTTATAATTTGTAGTCTATCTAACATATCCTAAAATAGATAATTTATTTGGTTCGCAAAGGTACAAAAAAAGAGGAATATATCAATATATTCCTCTCCAATTACACTACAAAAGTAGCTATTATTTTTTAATCTCAGCAGAAATCTCTACATCAGACCAAGTTTTTCCTTCGTGTAAATCTTTACAAGCAGCGTGTAAACTATCAAAAGCAGACTGAGCTGTAAAGTCAGCGATAATATCGATAGCTCCATTTAATTTAAGAGCATCTCCTTCTACTGTATAAGTAAACTCTTTCTCTTTGCTGATTCCGTTCATTGTTAAGTTTACGATAACTTTACCATCTTTGAACTCACCAAAGAATCCACTGATATTACCTACCATCTTAGCGAAGAACTCAGCTTTAAGTTTCTCATCTCTTCCAGCATCATTAGTACTTACAGTAGCAGTTTCTACTACGAAGCTAGCTCCTTTTAAAGCTTCTTCTAAAGTAGCAGCATCAGCTTTCACTTCATTTAATTTAATAGAAGAGAAAGTTCCTTTAACCCCAACTTTCTTAGGAGTTTTAAACGCAGTCCACTCCATTGAGTAAGTTAACTCTTTAGCTGCAGGAGCTTCAGTTTCTACTTGCTCAGTTGTTGTTTCTGTTGTAGTTTCAGTATTAGCATCTTTTTTCTCTCCACAAGAGATTGCAAAAGCCCCGATTAGAGCTAAAGCCAAAAAGGATTTTTTCATAAATATTGAGTTTTAATTTGATAACGTCTAAAGTACTACTTTCAGTACATTTAATTCTTAATTAAACATTAATTTTTTCTATACCTCCCAAGAGTGTGTCTATCTATCACAACTTATAGCTTATTTATAAAACCTCTTAATCAAATAAAAAAGATGATATCAGCCTACTAAGTTTTATCAAAAACTAATGACATAAGATCCATTAAAGAACAGATCACTTCTATCTGATATAAAAAAAGACCTAACTGTGATAGTTAAGTCTTCTTTTAAAATCTTCTATTCTGTTATATAATCAGGCACATCCATATCCTTAAACTGAGATAGCTTTGGAAGAATAGAATTTTCCATTTTCACTCCTCTAAAATCACACTTAATAAATGTGGTATTAGTAAAATTACAATTAATAAATTTCGAAGCTCTAAACTCTACATTCTTAAACACAGCATCAGTAAAATCACAATTATAAAACTTTGTTCTACGTCCACCATATTCATGCCCATAAGTACCTATACCTATCTTAGTACTAACAAAAGAACAATCTTCAAAAACTGTATCATCTGCATTAAATACTAACTTAGAATCTCTAAAATTACATTGTTTAATTATTGACTTATCTAATAGAGATCGATCAATTTTAGATTTAGTAAAATTGACTAATATCCATTCACTTTCAAATGTTGGAATTTCAATAATAGAATATGATAAATCAACATTATATAATTTAGAGTGAGCTAGCGATGGATGGTCTACTAGTTTCGAATGATTTTCTAAATGAATACCAGCTAAATCAACATCTCTTAAATCAGTTATATTTTTATGATGCAGTGATTCTATTTCTTTCTGAAGAGTATTGGTAAACTCCACATCTTTCCATCTATCTTTTAATTTTTTCATATTAAATATGCTACTGGTATCGCATAGACTGCTAAACCATTGTATTTTTCAATATCTTTTCTTCTTGATATTCCACCAATGTCAAAGATAATGGAACTAGGTATAATAAAAAAGGGTGCCCATTAACTGAACACCCTTCATTTACAATCTAATTATTAGCTTATTTCTTCTCAGGAATCTGAGTTAAAATCTCTAATAAGAATTTCCAATATTTCTGTACTGAAGCGATATTAGCACGCTCTACAGGAGAGTGAGCTCCACGGATAGTAGGTCCAAAAGAAATCATATCCATATCAGGATAATTCGTTCCTAAGATACCACACTCTAATCCAGCGTGACATGCTACTACGTTTGGTTTCTCACCTATTTGCTTTTCGTAGATATCTACTAATACATCTAAGATTTCAGACTCAGAGTTAGGTGTCCATCCTGGGTAAGATCCAGAGAACTCTACTTCACATCCCATTAATTCAAATGCAGAACGCAGACTATTCGCTACATCGAATTTAGATGATTCTACTGAAGAACGAGTTAAACACTTAACTACTAATTTACCTTCTCCTAAATCTACTTTAGCGATATTGTTAGAAGCTTCTACTAAATCGTCAAAGTCAGGACTCATACGGAATACACCATTATGAGCAGTGTACATAGATCTCACGAAGAAGTACTGAGCCATAGATGGCATTACTTTCTTAGGAGTTTCAGCAGCTTCTAATTTTTCGAATACTACTTCGAAGTTAGGATCTACAGTATGTAACTCAGCTTTAATCTCATCAACGATAGAAGTCATATCAAATACGAATGCCTCGTCAAAAGTACTTGCGATAATTACCTCAGCAACACTTTCTCTAGGAATAGCATTTCTTAAACTTCCACCTTTTATCTTAGCAATCTGTAATCCGAAGTTATCAAAAGCGTCAAATAACAATCTGTTCATGATCTTATTTGCATTTCCTAATCCTTTGTGGATATCCATACCAGAGTGACCTCCGTTAAGACCTTTTACAGTAATTCTATATCCTACAGATCCCTCTGGAGTATCTTCTTCATCATATTCAGCAGATGCAGTTACATCTACACCACCAGCACATCCGATATCGATTTCATCATCTTCTTCTGTATCTAAGTTTAAAAGGATCTCCCCTTCTAACATTCCACCTTGAAGACCTTTAGCACCTGTCATTCCAGTTTCTTCATCGATTGTGAACAATGCTTCGATAGCAGGGTGAGGAATTTCATTACTTTCTAAGATAGCCATAATAGACGCTACACCAATACCATTATCAGCACCTAATGTAGTTCCTCTAGCTCTAACCCATCCATCCTCAACATACATATCAATTCCTTGAGTGTCAAAGTCAAATACGGTATCATTATTTTTTTGGTGAACCATGTCTAAGTGTGATTGCATCACAATAGTCTTTCTGTTCTCCATTCCTTTAGTAGCAGGTTTTTTGATAATCACGTTACCTACTTCATCTTTTATAGTTTCTAAACCTAAAGACTTACCAAAGTTCATCATGAACTCAATCACACGCTCTTCTTTCTTAGAAGGACGTGGTACTGCGTTTAGATCAGCGAACTTGTTCCATAAGTTCTTAGGTTCTAATCCTCTAACTTCTTGACTCATATTCTTAATCTCTTTAATTATTCAAAATATTCCTTCAAATTTAGGACATTCTAAATAAATACAAGGCTATTCCCTAATAAAAAAGAATTAAATCAAAAACTATCTCCTTTACCACTTTTCAATTTACCCACTTATCTTTAGCATAGTCAACAATTTAGCCTTCTTCCTGAATTTATTCATAAAATAACCAACACTGTAATCACAGTGAATTAACTAATAAAAACGGCTTAATCTTGCGAAGCACTCTATATAGGTAAACTATTTAACTATAATAATCTTGCGAAGCACTCTATATAGGTAAACTATTTAACTATAATAATCTTGCGAAGCGACAAGACGGCCTTAATGGATAAACGAGCATCAATAGATGCAAATTCTAAAGAACTAAACAGTGTCTGAGCGCAGCGAGTTTGTTTAGTTCTAAGAATTTGTGTCGTAATTGATCGTTTAGGAATTACAGCCTTGATTTTTTTGCTTTACTTTTTTGATCAAGCAAAAAAGTAAAAGATAAAAAGCAATAGAGTGTAAAGATTTTCTTACAATATTATAAGATTAAAGAAATAATGTGTAGAATAAGACACTCTCATAGAAAAGTCATTTCACACGAGTTGTAGAAGTACTTCTCTAAATCTGGGTGAAATAAAAGAAGGGCTTTCGCAATACGAAAGCCCTTCTTCATAAAATATAAAAACTATGAAAGATTCTTAATATTACCAAGGAATGCACCTCTTACACAGAATATCTCTCTAACATCCTCTGGTCTCACCACGATATTCTCATACGTCTCATTATCACAGATAAATGCTAGATCACCTGTCTCTGTGTAACGTTTAAAACGATAGCACAATACTCCTTTACCTTCTATCACAACCACATAAATACCCCATGGTTTGATCTCTTCTAGGTCTATTTTCTTTGTTAACACATAAGAAGACACTTTTACAGTTGGGTACATATTATCAGCTGAAATCTGAAATGCTGTATCTACCTCTTCTTCTGTAGGGAATACAAAACTAGGTGATGTAGCCCATGTTCTCTCTGGGTTTAAGAAATATTCAAAATGATGATCTACTGATATCATCTTTACTTTTCTCTTTTGTAAGTCAGTATTAAAAACTTTATGTGTGTTAGAAAAGAATAATTCATTTAAATCAATCTTATGTTCCTTACATAAATTCATAATCTTTTCATACTGTAAAGTTTCTCTTGACTTCCATGACGAAACTGTATTTGGTTTTACTTCTAGAATATTAGCCAATTCTAAATCTGTTTTAATACCTAATAACTGTTTCAACTTTTTGATTACACTTTCACTATTTTTCATACTTGCTCATTTTTTTTTAATTCGACTATTCTTTACTACTTTATTCGCATATTGACAATAAAACAACTATTGTGCCAATAATTAAAAAGTAATTATTTTTTTTCAAAACAAACTGTGTTTTTTCATCCTTAAAAAAACACAACCACCTAAATAACAATAAATTAAATACTTAAAAAAACTTATAACAGAAAGTTACAAAAACAAATAATTCACCGTCTTTTTAAAGAAAGTACAGTGAAGTTATCTCCTTATTATATTCACAAATAAGGCAGGCGTATCAATATTGACTATTGCACTATTCCTATTTCATAGAAATAAATCATATCACTGATTTAACACAATGTTATACCTGAATTCTCCTCCATATTAGCCTACTGGACTTGATAAAACATTCTAACAATTATAATTTAAACCTCCTATTCATAGCTATTTAGAGGCCACTTAACAACACTAACTCTACAGGTAAAAACTTACTACTCTAGAATTAAAACTTTCTCCCTACAAACATAAAATAATCATCAACACACTATACATAAGCATTATATTTTCAATAAAAACAACATATTATCGGTTTTTAATCAATAAAAAACTATAATTTAACGCAGAAGCCTTATTCACATATTCCTTATAAAAATCAAATAAAACACATCTAACTAATCTTTACATTAAAAAAAACTACCAATTGCGATTATCACAATTCTTGTTTTTTACCTACCTAGCTATAATCTCAATTAGTGACTTAATCACAATAAGCTAATTTATTACTCTTCTTTCAGCTTAAATTCTCTTATAATTTCCTCCTAAACAACAAAATATGACTTGAAGACGTCTAATTCCCTTCAATAAGTAGTTTTTATCACGAAATATAACATACAAAAAAAGAGGACAGTCTCCCGACGTCCTCTTACAAGTACAAATACCCCCAGATTCTGCATTAGCTCAATACTACGAGCTAATTCTACTTTATATCTCTATCACTTCTTCTAAAACCATACTATAGTATGTTTTTTTCATAAGTTCAGAGCTATTTTGTATAATTCACTCTCGTTTATCGGTCTATCGCATACTCTGGGGAAAAAAAATACTATGCACTCTCACCTGCATAGCGCATCAAACTAAGTAATAATCTTATCAATATAATTTCTATTATAATTCTGTTCTTTTTTATACTGAGATGGAGACACACCCATTACACTTTTAAACTGTTTGCTCAGATGACTTAAATCATTATAATACATCTTACTAGCGATCTCTAATAAGGTCATTTCGCCATAAGAGATATATTCCTTCACGCGTTCTATACGTTGATAGATATAATACTTTTCGATAGTTATAGACTCTCTTTCAGAAAATATCTTACTTGCATAACTGTAATCTATAGCTAGAGATTCTGATATCAAGTAAGATAGCTTTGTTGACAGCCTACTATCCTTTTGTACGATATCTATTATCAATTGTTTTATGTTCTCAATTAATATTTCTTGTTTTTCTATCAACAATTCAAAACCTAACTGTTTTAACCTTAATTCAAAACTCCTCAACGTTTGTTCATTTAAAGTGTACAATAAAGCTATTCTACCTAATTGTACCTTCGCTTCTAGTATTCCTAATTTCTTTAACTCTTGCTCTACTACTAAGACACATCTGTAACAAACCATATTCTTAACGTGCAACACAACTGAGTACTCCATACATCACCTTTTTAAGTAGAGTGCCGATAGCTCGGCACTCTTAATTCTTCAATAGATTAACCTTGTTTTCCTTCTGCTACAAACTTTTTGTAGTTATCTTCATTTTCGAAGTAAGCTACTTCTCCATTGTTTCCAATAATCACAATATAAGCAGTTGCCTTATCTACAGATTTTAATGTATATGGATCTACTGCGGCACGTACAGCTGCATCTTGTGGAATTCTAGTCTTACACATTTCGCAACATCCGTAGTACATCTTTCCTTCTACCTCTACTTCTAGTTGTTTATTACCCATATAAGCATCATTCACCATACATACTAGGTCACTTGGTACAGCATCCCCTTTTTTATAGGTTCCACTAGCAGCCATAGCTGGAGTATCATTATGCATAGCATGCATATCGTGATTAGCGTGGTCTGCGTGGTTCTCTTGTGCTGGCGCAGCCTCTACTGTTTCTTTTTTAGCTTCTCCACAAGCGATAGTTAATAAACTTACCCCTACTACTGCTAAGCTTTTCATTCCAAATGTTCTCATAATCATCATTTTTAATTACATTAATTTTTGTTCATTCATTATTTCTTCAGTAGCCATTTTTAATATTTTGCTACCTGCTGTTAACTCACCTATTACTTCTATCATCATTCCATTTACACGCCCTTTAGCGACTTTGCGATGATAAGCTGTTCCATTCTTTACTTCTATCACATACATCCCAAGATTGCTATCTACTAATGCAGATTTAGGAACAAAGAAACTCGGCTCAGCCCCTTTCAAATTGACAGTTGCATCAGCAATCATATTAGGTTTTAGCAAATGCTCTGCATTGTTGATATCAGCCTGTATCTGCTCTGATCTAAGCTTTAAATCTAAACTTCCCGCTTTACGTGTTACTACTCCTGTAAACTCTTTTTGTGGTAGTGTACGCACTTTAAACTTCACTATATCTCCTTCTTTTACATAAGGTGTATTCGCTTCAGAAATAGATAAGTTTAATCTCAATGTTCTCGTATCTTCTACTGTCAATAAAGGTAGCTTACTCATCGGCCCTACATAAGCTCCCTTATCCACTTGTCTATCGGTAACCACCCCATCAAAAGGAGCTCTGATAACTAAGTACTGATCTATATTTCTCGTCTCTTCATAAGCTGACTTAGCTGAAGCTACTTGTGCTTTATCTGCTAACATTCTCGCTGTTACTTGCTCTAAATAGTCTGGTGCTATAGCTCCCTCTGTTTGATTAGCCTTCATCGTACGATCATAAGTAGCTTTAGTAGAAACATAGATTGCCTCTTGCGCTTTCCACTTAGACTGTGCAGAAGCTACCTGTGCTTGTATCTCTGGAGCATCTAATATCATTAGCACTTGTCCTTTCTTTACTACACTTCCGATGTCTACTTTTAGATCAGTCACATAACTGTTCACTTTAGCAAATATCTCTGTGCGTTGATCTGCTCTTAATTCTCCAGGTAATTGTAATGGCACATCAGGATTCATCAACTCTAAAGAGATTGTTTCCATCTTATTCATGGCCATATTCATTCCTCCTTTTTCGTCTTTCTTATCTGTTACTTCTGGAGATTTCTTATCTGCACATGCAGTTAATACTACAAGGCTAATTAGGGCTATATATATTCTTTTCATTTTCTTATTTGTTTTCAATAGGTGAATAGTGAATGCTCTCTGTATCTTCTGGGTCTAACGATGGTGACTCTGTCTTAACTTTATTCATTACCCATGCGAATACCATTGGCAAGATGACAAGTACTGAAACTGTAGAAGCTAATAATCCTCCAATTACAGCACGTCCTAAAGGAGCTACTTGCTCACTTCCCTCTCCGTGTCCTATCGCCATAGGCAACATACCAGCAATCATCGCAATCGTAGTCATCGCAATTGGTCTTAGACGCAATCTCGTTGCTTCTACTGCCGCAGCTGTAGATGTCCAACCCGTTTTGCGCAGTGTTTCTGCATTGTTAATCAGCAGTACTGCATTGGCTATGGATACCCCTACAGACATGATAATTCCCATATAAGACTGTAAGTTCACTGTAGATCCTGTCGCTTTTAACAACAATAGCGATCCCAACATTACGAAAGGCACTGTAGTTAAGATTACAAACGACACTTTAAACGATTGGAAATTAGCAGTCAACATCAAGAAGATCACGATAACAGCTACCAATAAACCATTAGCCAAACTATTCATCGTATCATCTAATACTGGCGCCATTCCTTGTAACTCTACATTTACCCCTTTTGGCAATTCTCCTAATTCAGCAATTGCTTTTTCTACATCAGCCTTAGCTCTATTCAAATCTGTTTTATGCACATTAGCAATAACAGTTATATATCCCATCGTTCCTTCATTATAACTCTCTGCCAGGGCTTTGCTCTCTGTTACTGTAGCAACATCACTTAATACTGGTCTATCAGCATTCTTACTCAATGGAATATTCTCTAATTCCTCTTTGCTATTCAATTGGTTTTGTGGCATCTGTACCTGTACATCATAAGCGATACCCATCATACCTCCTACCCACATATTTCTATTGGTGTAACGAGAAGAAGCAGTAGTTGCCACTAATGACTTAGCAATATCCATAGCATCTAATCCCAACTGAGCAGCGCGTACTCTATCTATATTGATTTCGTAAGCTGGATAATTCATAGAGATAGGCATCTTCACATCACGCATATAGTCCAACTCATTTAACTTCGCTAATAACTTATTAGCCGTCATCATATTCATCTTACGCATCATACCAGATACTCTAATCTCAATAGGCGTATTAGTCCCTTGGCTTAGAATTTTCTCTGTCAATTCGATTGGCTCAAACGTCAGTTTTAACTCTGGTAATTTCTCTTTTACACGCTCGCGTATCTGGTCTTTTAACTCATCTGTATTACCACTAAAATCTTTGAATGCTATCTGCATAGAAGCTTCATGTGGTCCAGCGTTATACAAGTAAATTGGGCTTACTGCAAACGAAGAAGGGTGTTGTCCTACAAAGGCAGAAGAAATAGCGATCTTCTCTTTTCCAAACAAATCTTCTAACTCCGCTAACAGCTTCTTAACCTTCATCTCTGTATGCTCTATACGCGTTCCTTCTGGAGCTGTAATACGCATCTGTACTTGGCTTGAGTTTACTGTTGGCAATACGTCTTTACCGATGTTTTGGTACATAAAACCAACTGATAAAAGAGCTAATAGAATAGAACCTATCACAATCATCTTTTTCATTGGCATCACTTTCTCGATACCAGCTATTACTCTATTCTTAAACTTGTCAAATCCCTTTGCTTCATCTGGAATAGCATGTTTCTCTGGATTGTACTTCATCAACCAGTTTGCCATAATAGGTACAAACGTCTGAGATAGTAAGAATGAAACTGTCATCGCAAATCCAATAGCCATCGCTAAAGGCATAAATAATGCTCCTGGAATTCCTGTCATCATAAAGGCTGGTGCAAACACTGCCAAGATGCTAAATAAGATCAGTAACTTAGGGAAAGCAATCTCCTTACATGCATCCCATATAGCCTGTACTTTAGTCTTACCGAGGGCAAAGTGCTGGTGTATATTCTCAATGGTCACCGTACTCTCATCTACTAAAATACCAATCGCTAATGCTAATCCTGATAAAGTCATAATGTTGATCGTCTGACCGAACATTTTTAAGAATAGAACAGCTGATATAATCGCAATCGGAATAGTCATAATTACGATAAGCGCCCCTCTTGGATCTCTTAAGAATAGCATTACCATTAATCCTGTTAACAATGCTCCTAATACTCCTTCTACAATTAAACTCTTAACAGCATTAATTACGTTTACAGATTGGTCAAACTCATAAGATATCTTTACATCATCTGGCAAGTTATTTTGAATCATTGGCAATGACTCTTTTAACTTCTCCACTACATCATAAGTAGATGCCTTACCAGACTTAGCGATATTAATATATACCGAACGCTTACCATCTACTAATGCATATCCCGTCGTGATATCAGCTCCATCTTTTACTGTTGCTACATCGCGTAGATATACGTTGTCTACTTGTCCTTTAAACAATGGAATGTTTCCAAACTCTTCTACTGTTTTTAAAGTATTATTAGTAGGTGTCAAATAGTTTTTATCTCCTACATATACGTTACCTGAAGGCATAGTCACGTTTTGTCTGCTGATTGCTTCTACAATCTGCTCTGGGCTCATGTGGTGTGTACGTAATTTGTTAGGATCGATGTTGATCTCTATCGTACGTGGCGAACCTCCAAATGGCGGTGCTGTTGTCAATCCTGGTATTTTAATCAAGAACGGACGTGCAGCAAAGTTGGCAATATCCTGTAGCTCATTATTTGTCTTTGTTTCTGATCGGAATACTAACTGCCCAACTGGTTGAGAAGAAGCGTCAAAACGAATAATAAACGGTGGTGGTGCTCCTGGTGGTAAGAAGATTACCGAACGGTTAGACAGTGCTGAGATAGACGCAATAGCCTCTCCCATATCTGTACCTTCGTAAAACTCTATTTTCATCAGGGTTAACCCTTGTGTATTTTTAGTGTCGATACTTTTAATACCATTGGCAAAAAGCATCATATTTACATACATCTTTGTAAAGTAACCTTCCATTTGTTGTGGTGTGTACCCATTAAAAGAATGGGCGATATATACCACTGGCAGGTTCATCTCTGGAAGTATATCTACTGGAATTTCTTTAGAAGACTTCACTCCGAAGAATAGCAGTCCTATTACCAATACCATAATAGATATCGGCTTGCGCAAGGCAAAACGAATTAAATTCATACTATCTTATTTTAGGGGAATAGCGTTTAACAAATATTGAATATCACCATGTGCAGAAGCTTGTAGCAATAGAGATTGCCACACATTGTTTTGAGCGATTTCATAGTCTATCTCAGCGCGCTGTAGGGTATAAAGCGCTTGAGTGAAATCAACTAAGTTGCTCAATCCATTATCGTATAAAGCTTTCTGCTGTTTAAAAGCAACTTCTGCTGCTTCTAATTGAATCTTAGACTGTGTCCATACAGCCTGAGCATTAGCATACTTCTCTTTGGTCAAAGTAATTTGGTTAGCCAATTCTTTGTCCATTTGTAAGAACTCATGCTCATAGCTCTTTGTGATGTATTCTTGTTGTTTACGCTTATATGTCGTTCTAAAAAAGTTAGATACATTCCATGTTAATTGAAGACCTACTAAGTAATTTCCTCTATCAATTCCTACTCCCTTGCCATAAGCAGTAGAGTAAGCACTATTATCCTGTACATAGTTGTAGTCAAAGCCAGATCCTCTACCTTGTAATACTCCGAAGCCGTTAAGTGTAGGTAAACTTCCCTTAGTCACTAAGCGCTCCATTGATTCACTCTGTGCTATTTTACTCTCTTGTAGTAACAACATAGGATGTTGGTCTCTACTCTTTACCTCCTCCTCTAATATCTGTGGTTTATCTAATACAAAGACATCGTCTAACTGATACAGTTTAGTATCCTCGTCTAATAAAACAGCTAACTGTTTATTAAACTCTATTTCTTTGTCATAAGCCTTGATATGTAGTGCTTCTGCATTAGCTACCTCAGCCATTGCTAGACGCTCATCTACTTGAGGTAATAAGCCACTCTTAGCCTTAGCAGCTGTAACTTCATGGAATACTTTAGCGCGTTCTAAATTCTTTTGTTGCACATATTTAATACGCTGCGTTGCTAATAGGTTCAAGTACGTAGCACTTACTTTTACTTGTTGTTGGAAAACCTCTTGTTCTAAATCCTTAAGATTAACCTCCTGTTGAGCCTTTGCCATAGTTATTCCCTCCTTTGTTTTTCCAAAAGAAAAGATGTTCCAATTGACATTGGCAAAATACAATGAACCAAAAGCAGCATTCCAATTCTGTTCTGCTAAAGGCATAGATGTGGCTGCCGAACCTAATCCTCCATAGGCGTATAAAGGACCGTTCTGCGCGTTAATGGTACCATAACTCTGTTGAGCACCGAATGTTAAGTCTGGAAAGTAATTTCCTTTTTGATTGGTAGTATTTTCTTGAGAAGCAGCAAGTCTCGCTTCTTTGACCTTGATTAGGTCATATCGTTCTATAGCCTGTTTTAAGGCAGCATCTAATTTTAGTTCTTGACCATACATAGACGCTGTACCCAATAGGACAAACAGTGCTATCCTATTAATTTTCATGTGAAATGTTGTGATTAATTATACAATATTAATGGGGCCTATTACTGAAATAATAGGAATATTAATAGGGTATAAAAATCATATTCTATAGACGCAATTCTTTATATACAGAGGCACTTGTCTGACCTTGTACACATAATTTGCATAAGTAGTATAGTTGTTCTCTTTTACAGCAGGAATAAAATCGTATACCGCACCGAAGTAACGGTGTAGTATCGCATCTGTAAAGAAATTTAATTTTAAAACTTTAAGTGAACTATTTTGAACTTCTGACTTTACCTTTACAACTTCTACTTTTTCTTCGCAGCAGTTTTTCTTAGGTTCTTTTACCGTCTTTCCTTTTAGAGTACAGAAACCACAGTTATTTTCATCAGCTTGAGATGTAGACATACTCGTCTGCTGCACTAATCCTCTACAGATGTGCTGATATGTACTAAAGCCTGAAGCCAGTGCTGTGTACAAAAGTGCGAATAATATGACGAATAGTTTTTTCATAATCTCAGGGTCAAAAGTACTACTCTGAGTAATAGGAGTTGTTATACCATTTTGTATAGTTGTTGTATAATTTTTGGATTTAATACTTTTTAAGAAACTTACACACCCCTTATGACTACACAGTTTCTTAATCTTTTGCTAATAGAAAGAGATTGATATATCTACCTAGAATATTTAGTCGCTAAATCGCTTGCAACGACAACACGCTTTGGACTACCCAACTATTTAAAAACTGGTCTATAAGTACATACCTATTTTACTAGACATTTGCCCCATAATTTTAAAAAACAAAAGTACTTATGACAACAACTAACACAGGGGTGACTAAACAACAAGTAGCGCTTAAAAACACAACAGCAACATTAGTAAAAGCAACATTAGAACACCTAGAAGATGCTTCTATGCTATTCGATATGTACCGCGTATTCTACAGACAAGAATCTGATTACGAAAGAGGAAAAAAGTTCTTACAAGACCGATTATCTAATGATCAGTCTCATATCTTCCTAGCATATGTAGATGGTCAAGCAGTTGGGTTTGTTCAGTTATACGAGTTATTCCACTATATCAAGCTAGAGAAACAATGGTTGTTAAGTGACTTATTTGTTCATCCAGAGTACAGAGGTATTGGATTATCTGTAGCTATTATTGACAGAGCAAAACAATGGTGTGATGAAACAAATGCTTGTGGGCTTATGTTAGAAACAGAAAAAACTAATGATATTGGTAATACACTTTACCCTCGTTGTGGTTTTGTATATGATGGAGGACATAACTATTACTATTGGTGGAAGTAAGCTTATAGCACACTTTATATCGGATTTAAACAAAAAAGGTATTCTTACGAATACCTTTTTTCTATTTCATATAACCGTTATGTTTAAATATCTCTTTTGCTTTTTCATAAAATTCTAGTTGATTAGCAGATTGATTAGGCAGTGTAAATCTTCTCACCTTACGCTTGCCTTCACTATCCTTAAAGCGAATATCAAAGCCTACTGTATTACTATAAGATCGCTTGACTAATTCTACTTCTATAATATCCTTTTTATCTATTGCGTTGACATTAGACAAATCCTTATTTGTATAACTACTATAGATCAGATACAACATGATTGCTATAGGAATTAACGCGTAATAAACACTTACATAAATATAAGTCAAGACAGCGATACCTAACATCAAGACAGCAATAAACTGAATCCACTTATAGAAACCATCCTCTTTACCTAATACGATAGCTTTCTTATGTGTGATATTACCATCATGAGTAAAGACTAGCTTTTCACTTGGTTCAATAATTAAGTGACAATATTCATTCTTTCCCTTAATTACCGCTTGGCGAATAGCAGACTTATCTACAACTTTACTCTTTAGTTTATAACGATAACAACTCACGTGTTCCTCTAACTCCTCAATATCATCTCCTAGAATATCTCCTATCTTCTTCCAAATCAATTCTGAAACATCGCTAATATCTCCTTCTATCGCTAGCTTCTCTCCTTCATCAACTAATATGCGACCTCCACTAGTCATCAGTGTGCGCTTTTCTACATCTCCCTCACAGTACATCATCTTATAAGTCTTCATAGATTCAGATAGCGTAAATGTAAGTACTTTAGTCTCTTTGACTTTTAGAGCTTTATCACACTTATCTTGTGCTATGAATAGTAAAGTTCCTTTATCCGTATAGCATATATCGCAATATCCTTCATCGGTATTACCTGCAGATGCTTCTTCAAAAGAGATCTCCTTAATCAACTCTAACTCCATATTGGCCTGTTTCTGTAACAGATCAAAGGAGTTTTTATAATTCTTCCCTATAGCAATGCCTGATAAACTGTAGCTCATAACTAGGATTATTTGTTATTTTACTGTGCTTTATTTTCTATACTAAAATTACATTGTTTTTAGATACAAAACACTGATACTTATAACAATTTGTAAAAAAGATTAGACAATTTCATTGTCCTGATTAAAGACAGTATTTCTATACTGCTGCCCCCAGACCATAATCTCATCTATCACTTTCTCTAGCGTTCTTCCATATTCCGTCAGCTCATATTCTACTGTAATTGGTTTAGTGTTAACTACAGTGCGACTAATCAGAAGATTTGCTTCAAGATCTTGAAGTTCTTTAGACAACATTTTAGTACCTATCCCATCTACCTCTCTCATTAAATCCATATACCTCATCTTACCTCCATATAGCAGTGTACCGATGATATACACCTTCCACTTACCTGATAAGAGGCTCATCGTGTCCTTTATAGCTACTATTCTCCTTTGGCATTGAGTACTACTATTCATTACCTCCTTTTTCTTCATCTCTTATCTATTTTTAAGTACCCTAAAGTTACATATTTCTACCCTACTGTACAAAAGGGAACTAGTTCCCTAAAGGAAAGCAATACCTCTCTCCCTATTTAATAGCAGTAGCTTTGTCTCAAATAATAAAACAATGAAAAGTAACAAAATTATATTCTGGGTATCTACTGTACTATTCTCTTTATTTATGCTATTTAGTGCATATAACTATATCTCATCAGAAGAGATGAAAGGAGCTTTCGTACATTTAGGTTTTCCAGATTACTTTAGAATCGAACTAGCCATAGCTAAGACATTAGGAGCTATAGTATTATTACTCCCTTTCTTACCTTCGACAGTAAGAGGCTTCGCTTATGCTGGCTTTACGATTAATATAATTTCAGCTGCTGTAGCCCATTTGGCCATAGGTGAGCCCATTTCATCTTTAGGCTTTGTGCTATTCGCTGGTGTCCTATTAGGACTGTCTTATTGGAGTTCTCTAAAACTAGAGAATAAGTAAGAATAAAATGTAAAAAATCAGGCTAAGTAAATTGTACTTAGCCTGATTTTTACTTTTTTGTCTTGATAAAGTCTGCGCGAGCAGAGTATGTGTGAAAGTAAAAAAAAAGTCAAGGCTATAACCTAGCTAATGCCATAAGATCGCTTCGCAAGATTATTTCGATTAATTAGTTTACTTATGAAATGCTTCGTAAAGACTATTTCTATTGATTAGTTTACGTATAAAATGCTCTGAAAGAAGAAGTGTTTTATAAATTCAATGCTCTCTTAATTTATAATATAAGACTACAGTATAATGACTACTCCCGAGTTTTACTAAGTTCCCATCCTACAATCAATTGTTTTCTCTCCGGTCCCCACATATAACCACCTAGTAGCCCGGTCTGTTGTATCACACGATGACATGGTATTAGTACCGCAATAGGATTGCGACCTATAGCTGTACCTACAGCTCTACTAGCACCTGCATTACCTAAGTCATTCGCTATTTTTCCATATGTGGTTAATTCACCCATAGGAACTTGTAGCAAGGCTTCCCATACTTTCAATTGAAAGGCTGTACCCTTTAAGTGAAGTTTGATCTCACCTAAATCACCTTGTCTATTGAGTACTTCACTGACTGCTCTATGTACCTCTTTTTCTTCTTCTAATAAAGTTGCATTAGGAAAATCGTGATATACTCTGTCTAATCCTGTAGTATGTTCAGACACAAAGGCAATATGACAAACTCCCTTAGCAGTAGAAGCTACAACGACACGCCCAAATAACGTATCCCAATAACTATAAGATATCGTCAAGGCTGCACCTCCATTAGCATATTCATTAGGAGTCATCCCCTCTATAGACACAAACATATCGTGTAAACGACTACTACTGCTCAGTCCTACCTCATCTGCAAGTTCAAATAAACTACCTACTGATTTCTCTTGTAACAGATACTTGGCATAGTTAAGTGTAATATATCTCAAGAACTGCTTAGGGCTACTACCTACCCATTCTGTAAATAATCGTTGAAAGTGAAAGTCGCTTAATCCCACAGCACTAGCGATCTCTGATAGACTAGGTTGTCTGTATTGATTAGCCACGATATAGGCTATCGCTTCTCTTGCTTTTTCATATTGTCTATTTACTTCCATCTTTGCCTTGTATTAAATAACATTACAAAGAAATACATTCTAACTACTTCCTGCAATCCATTTCTTGCTGTTATGGAATTATTGTTTTAGGATGGTTAATATCCATAACCATTATCATACACAGTATATCCACAATTGCAATTCACCTCTACATAAACGCAAATCATGTAATCAAATGCCGTAGGCAAACACGAAATCACAAAAAAACAAAATCACGAAAAAAAAGCGTTATCTTTGCACTGTAATTCACTTTGAATCAACTCTTTCTATTGAGTAATTCTTTTAATATTCAAAGTAGTACTTTCTACCTATTCAAAAGTTAAAAACACTAACTTTTTTAAAAAACACAATCACATTTTAACAGTTGTTTTAACGCTCTAAAAAAGACAAAATCCGAGTATTCATGCGGTATCGTCCAAGCATTGTTCGGGAAGTGTTCGGAAACACCCCCTATCTTGCGAAGAGTTTCTGAAGCGTTCCCGAACAACACTCGAACAAATCCCTATAAACCTACGTAATCACTGCGTTTCAAGAGACCACAAAACTCACAATAAACACTTATTTGTTAAAAATTTAACAAGAAGTAAATAATTCTAATTAACACTTATTTTAACAATTTAACTCTTGCACTTCTTATAGTATTCAAACAATAATACAATACTAAAAATAGCTATCACTACTAGAAGCTATCGTATTCATTGAGAAGGTAGTAGTACATTATTGTTCTCTACTTTACCATATACTTCAAAAAGAATTAGCTACCCTATCTCTTTCTAACATTATCCGCCAAATATACCTTATACTTCTAATTCACAGTAAATCAAAAAGTTATAAAATACATTAAACTCATCTAATTACTTAAATCATTGCATTAAAACTATTTTAACGTAAAATAATTACGAAAAACATAAAAACTAATTAAACGTTTGTTTAATTTTGTCCTCTCAAAAAAGTAAAAAAGCTATGGCTCTAAGTGACAAACAGAAAGAAATACTACTAATAGCAGAAGAATTGTTCTCTCAAAAAGGGATCGATGGTACTAGCATACGTGAAATTTCTAAAGCTGCTGGTATCAATGTTGCCATGGTCAATTATTACTTTGGGTCAAAGAGTGCTATGGTTTCTGCTTTATTTGAAATTAGGCTTACACGTACACGTGAAAAACTAGTGACGTTAACAGATGATACTAACTTAAACCCTATGGATAAGTTACTAGCATTCGTAGAACATATGATGGCCGTTCAGCTACAGAATGCTGACTTCCACATTATCTTAATGAACCAATTATCTAAGAAAGAAAATGCACCAGAAATAACTGAGGGTATTACACTACTACAACGAGAGATACTTCAGAATATCAATGGCTTTATAGAAGAAGGATATAGCAGTGGCTTGTTTCAAGCTAAACCAGATCCTATCACTTTTGTCATTTTTGCCCTAGGTATTATTAGTTATCTAATACACCACGAACGCACACTGACAAACTACTGGAATATAAATAACCGTGAAGAATACAGTGAACACATCAAACTACATGTGTATCCTTATCTAATACAATCCTTTAAATCAATATTAATCTACAATGAACAGAAGTAATTACATTTTACTTGCTTCATTATTTATTTGTCAAGCATTCGCTCAGACACCTTCTTCAAAAGCACTAACTTTGGACCAGGCCATAGAGTTAAGTTTAAAAAATGGCAAAGAAATAAAAAAAGTAAAAGCTAGTACAGAAGCCTCAAGACTTCAAATCAGTAGCGCTAAAAATATGCGTTACCCCGAACTCGAAGTTTCTGCAACTTACAATCGCCTTTTTAATGGTACTGATGTCAACCTTAAAGTACCCTTACCTCCAGCTAAAGGAGAGAACCAAATGCCTCAAATCACTCCTGAGCATTTGATTATAGCACAAGCCAAAGCGAATATTCCTCTATTCAGTGGCTTTAAAATCACAAACGCTGTTAACCAAAGCAAACAATACTACTCACTTGCTCAGTTAACAGAAGAATCAACTACAGAAGATGTAGTTTACCAAACGATCAACTTATACTTTGCACTGTACAAAACTCAACAGTCCATCGAATTATTAAACGAGAACTTAAAAAGAGCACATCAACGCACTGTTGACTTCAAACAGTTCTTGGACAATGGGTTAATAGCTCGTAACGACTATCTAAGAACTCAACTACAGGAAGCTAACGTAGAGTTATCTCTAGAGGAAATCAAAAACACATTAAAAAACATCAATACACGTCTTAGCACTTTGATTGACTTGCCAGAAGGAGAGTTTATCACTGCTGAGAAAGTTAGTTCTATAGATGTGTTGCCAACTAAGTCTGGTGATATCTCATCGCGCAAAGATCTACAGAGTGTTCAAACAATGGATGAGATTGCTCAAACTGCAGTAAAAATCGCACAAGGTAATTACTTCCCTTCTATTGGTATTACAGGTGGATATGCTGCTTTTCAACTAGATAAAGTAGTAGATATTACTAATGCTACTATGGTAGGTGTTGGGTTAAAATACGATTTGACTCAAATATTCAAAAACAGAGCTGAAGTACACAAAGCAAAAGCTAAAAAAGAAGAAATGGACTATCAAGTACAATTGGTAGAAGATCTAGCTAAAGTAGAAATAGAAGAAGCTTATAATGCTTATGAACTATCTCTAAAAAAGAATGCTGTATTGGCTAAAGCTCTTGTTCAAGCTAATGAGAACTACCGCATCGTAAAAGATAAGTACGACAATGGATTAACAGACACAGACCATCTATTAGAGGCTGATGTACAGCAATTACAGGCTCAGATAGACAATATGTTAGGTCAGTCAGATGAGACTTTGACACTGTATCAATATGCGTACAAAACAGGTAAATTATTAGACAACTTACAATCAAAAAACTAAAATGGAAGCAAATAATAACGACTATAAAAAACCGCTAAACAAAAAATTTATCATTGCTTTAGGGGCTATCATACTATTCGGAGGTGGATATGGTGTGTATAAATATATCCACTCTATGTCTCATGAGACAACTGATGATGCACAAGTAGAAACTAAAATCACTCCTATCGTATCTAAAATACCTGGATATATCAAGAATATCTATGTACAAGATAACCAAACAGTAAAAAAAGGAGATACTCTAATCTCTTTAGACAACACTGAATATGTGATCAAAGTAGAACAGGCTAAAGCTAATTACCAAGCTGCAATAAGTCAATTAAGAGTAGCCGAAGCTGGTCAGAACACTAGTGAATCTACTGTGGTATCTTCTCAAGCTGGAGCTTCTACAGCAATCGCTAATGTAGCTACAGCTAAGGCTAATATAGACGCTGCTAAAACCCAAGTGTGGAGAGCTAAAAATGACTACGAAAGATACAATCGCCTTTACGAGAGTCAATCTATCACTAAACAGCAATATGAGCAAGCTCTAGCTGCTAAAGAAACTGCTGAAAAGCAATTAGTGGTCTTACAAGAACAACTGAAAGCTTCAGAAAAACAAGCTAATGCAGTAGCTCAACAAGTAAATATCAGCAGATCTCAGGCCGTGGCTTCTACTTCTCAGATAGATGCTGCTAAGGCAATGGTAGATCAGGCTAAGGCTAATCTTGACAATGCAGAATTATACTTGTCATACACTGTAATTACAGCTAAAGAAGACGGTCAGATTTCTAAAATCAACCTTCAGATAGGACAATTAATCCAACCTGGACAAGGATTATTCAACACAGTACAAAAAGGGAATATCTGGGTAGTGGCTAACTTTAAAGAGACACAAATGCAGTATATGCGCGAGGGACAATCTGTAAAAATCAAGGTTGATGCATTTCCTAAACACGAGTTTGAGGGAATAATAAACTCTATGTCTCCTGCTACTGGTGCTAAATTTGCTTTACTTCCTCCCGATAATGCTTCTGGTAACTTCGTTAAGACTGTACAACGTATCCCTGTAAAAATTACATTCACTAATCCTAAAGATGAGATGTTAGTACACGTTAAAGCTGGTATGAATGTGGATATCGATGTGAATATTAAAAGCGGACGATAAACGATATAACTATGAGTGAAGAAAGCTTAGTAGAACATGGTTATCGTCGAGTAATCATTACCATTACAGCTATTCTGTGTGCGTTACTAGAGATTGTCGATACGACTATCGTTAACGTAGCTATGAATGACATGAAAGGGAGTATCGGAGTATCACTTACCGATATCGCTTGGGTAGTGACTGCTTATGCTATTGCCAATGTAATAGTAGTGCCGATGACTAGCTGGCTCTCACAACAATTCGGAAGACGTAATTACTTTGCGGCTTCTATTATCATCTTTACTGTTGCTTCTTTTTTATGTGGATATTCCACTACCCTATGGGAGATTATACTTTTCCGTTTTATACAAGGTTTAGGAGGAGGAGCATTACTTGTTACTTCTCAAACAATTATAACAGAGAGTTACCCTGTAGAAAAAAGAGGTGTGGCACAGGCCATTTATGGTATGGGTGTTATTGTGGGACCTACACTTGGACCTCCTTTAGGAGGTTATATAATAGACAATTACTCTTGGCCTTTTATCTTCTATATCAATGTACCTATCGGTATACTTGCTACAGTATTAACAATACTGTATGTAAAAAGTCCGAAGTACGCAGAGAAGAGCAAGCTAAATGAGGTGGATTTCTTGGGAATTATACTACTAGCTATAGCAGTAGGATCACTTCAATATGTATTAGAACACGGTCAACAGGACGATTGGTTTGAGAACAGTACTATTCTGACCTTATCCATTTCGTCTGTATTAGGATTTTTCTTCTTTATCTGGAGAGAATTGACTTGTACTAAACCTATTGTAAACTTACGAGTACTAAAAGACTCTAATCTAGCTATAGGTACGGTATTATCCTTTATACTTGGTTTTGGGTTATACGGTTCTACCTTTATCATTCCTATCTATACACAGTCTATCTTAGGATGGACAGCTACAGATGCTGGGATGTTATTAGTGCCAAGTTCATTAATGACAGCGTTAATGATGCCATTAATCGCTAGAATGTTACAGAGAGGAATTCCTCCGAAGTACTTAGTAGCTACAGGATTCTTAGTATTCTTTATATACAGCTTCTGGGCGCGCAACATACTTACACCAGATACAGGTAGTGAACACTTCTTCTGGCCATTAGTAGTACGTGGAGTTGGTTTAGGACTATTATTTGTACCTATTACTACATTATCTCTGTCTAATCTACGCAATAGAGAAATTGGTGAAGGAGCTGCATTTACAGGTATGATGCGTCAGTTAGGAGGGTCATTTGGTATTGCCTTAATTACGACGTTTATCTCTAGATGGACAGTAAACCACAGATTAGGTTTAGTGAGTCACTTAGATACTGCATCATTAGAAGTACAAAACCGAGTAGCTACATTACAACAGAGTTTTATGGCTAAAGGATTTACTACTGATGAGGCATTGCAGAAGGCTTATACCCTACTTGATTTAGGTGTTACCAAACAAGCTACTGTATTAACCTATATGGATGTGTTTATGTTCTTAGGAGTTTTATTCCTTATCTGTATTCCATTTATCCTGATCCTTATCAAAAAAGGTGCAGGTAAAATTATAGCAGGTGCAGGACATTAATATATTATAAAAGAATAGAGACCCTTTGTGGTCTCTATTCTTTTATTTTAATTAGATACTCAACCTTATAATGAATACAACAAATTAATCTTTCGAAGCATTTTGTTAATGAACTATTCAACCGAAATAACCTTGCGAAGCGACATAACGGCATCAGCTAGTTAACGAGCGTCAAATACTTGAAGATTTTTGAAAACTAGCCAGTGTTTGACCAGGGCCGAGTGTATAAAAATATCCTGTGGATATTTTTAACGAAGGAGCTAGAAGGGGTAATGGCATTTGGCTAGTTTAAAAATTGAAAGTCTATTTGACCGCTAACTAGGTTACAGCCTTGACTTTTTTTGTTACTTTCCCACATACTCTGCTCGCGCAGACTTTATCAAGGCAAAAAAGTAAAAGAATTGAAGAATTAAAAAATTTGCTTTATAGCATTAATATGTTCTTATTCCAAAAGTATAAATGTAAAAGCTGAGCTACTATATAACAAAAAATAGAGACCCTTTGTGGTCTCTATTTTTGTTTCACACTAATGCTGTTTATGTTGTTTTCTATATTGCAAAGGAGTTACTCCTGTTTTCTTTTTAAAGAAACGACCAAAGTAAGACTCTTCTGTAAAGTTCAGGTCTATTGCTATCTGAGATACAGTTGCGTTAGTCTGTATTAATCTTGACTTAGATTCTTCTATCAAATGTTTATGAATAAAGTAACTCGCTGGTTGATTAGAAACTTCTTTCACTACGTCATTTAGATAATGTGGATGTACATTTAGAAGGTCTGCATATTGACTAACTTGCTTGAGTTCTATTGCTTTTTGAGTTACGAGAAGCTGATATTTAGCAACTAATTGTTCCTTTCTAGTTAAGACAAAAGGTGTACTACTAGACTGCTTATTATAGATGCGTTCTGCTTCAATAAGAATGATATTTAAGAACATTCTTACCAATAAGTCATCGTTAAATGTTTCTTTTTGACATTGTTCTTGGTTTAACTTCCAAAACAAATGTCTCATCATCTCTACTTCTCTCTCGTTTAACTTGACAAAAGGAGGCTGATCCATCTGAAAGAAAGGAAAGCTATTTAACTTTATCTGGTGCTTAAGACATAATAGAAAGTAATCTGAATCAAATAGACACATAATTCCCTCTAGGTCTTCTGTCCATTCTTTTATCTGATGTAATTGGTTGTCAGAAATAAAGTACATCGTTTGCTCTTTAAACTGATACTCTCTAGGTCCTATCATTTCGGTTACTTCTCCTTTAGTGATTAAGACCATGCTGTAAAAGCGCTTGCGGGTACGACTTCCTAAAAACAAATCATCTCTCTGTCTCAGATCTGCTAAAGACAGCACTTCCATATAGCCTGCACCTTCTTTATATCGAAGGGTACTACACTCCTCACAACTACTGTCTTCTGGTACTAAAAAGTGTTCTTTAAACTCCTTAATAGTTACTATCTCTCTTATTTCTTTCTCTTTGTCAATCATCCTTTTGTTCTTCTATCTTATTATCATTGATAAGATTAATCCTGCCACATAAAGTCCTATACCGAAAATAGTATGTGTCAATAAACTTCTAATTCTCACTGTCATCGGCTTAGGTGTCTTAGCTCCTGCAATACCAAATCCGAAAGCTGGCTGCATCATAAAGAATGGAAATACTGTAGTGGCAATTCCGATAATTAATACTGGCCAAAGCGTAGGTACACTTGCCCACTCTAAACCATAAAGTATCAATAATACAAAGGCGAAAGTAATACCAATACTGTAATGTGCGATCCATCCTATCGCTCTCTCATACTTAACAGGAGTAGCCTGCATAATATTAGGATGGCTAAATACTCCTTTTGGAAAAGAACCTATCCATCTACCTACTAATGCGTAATCTAAAGAAGGGATATTAAACAACTTCTTATTTAATACTGCATATATATCCATAAATATAGTCGCTCCAATACCTAGTATTAAAGCATAAACTAGTAACAATACAACGTTATCCATTATTAATTCTACTTATTATTATTCTATTCTACTTGATGTACGTGTTTCATAATCTCTTGAGGCGGAACAACTCCTGTCTGACGCCAATAGATATCTCCCCTCTTATTTAATAAAATCATCGTGGGAACTGAACGAACAAAGAACTCATCTTTTAACTCTCTATCGTGATCAATATTAACTCTCACAAAGTCGACATTCTCTCTTATATCACCTTCTATATGATCTAATACTCCTGATAGCATCTTACACGGTGCACACCAATCAGCATAAAACTGTAATAGTATAGGTCTCTCTAAATTGTCGAAGTCTATTGTACTTTCCATATTCTAATTACTTGTTTAAATTAATAATAACGTTGTATAACATAAAAAAACGCTATTATTTTGACATTACAAAACTAATAGCGTTCTCATTTAATATTCTTATTCTAATAGGAGATAAAATAGGACAAAATACAGATAATTATTTTTTACTTCAGTGCTACTCCTAAACGATGTACTTTAGTCAACCACTTCGCTCTCTGACTTTCTTTAGAGTTTCTGACAATACCTATATATGTTACCTTTACAGGAGATACTCCGCAAAACTGTAAAGTAGACTTCTTTAACTGATTTACACTAGGACGGCCATACAT
Source organism: Myroides marinus (assembly GCF_900109075.1). GTDB lineage: Bacteria > Bacteroidota > Bacteroidia > Flavobacteriales > Flavobacteriaceae > Flavobacterium > Flavobacterium marinum_A. The sequence goes on from NZ_FNYS01000007.1 coordinate 121,962, forward strand.
CATACGATAGTACCATCCTGGTTGATCTAAAGTAGTGATAATATGTGCTGTTTTTCCTTTCAGCAATTTGTCCCATAACATACTGTTCTCTCTATAGCGATACATGATCCCTGGTAGGAATACTCTATCGATAAATCCTTTAAGCAAAGCTGGTGCTCCGCCCCACCATACTGGGTGAACCCATACTAAATGGTCTGCCCATTTAATATCATCAATGGCTCTTAGCAAGTCTGGTTCTAAGTTCATTCGCTTCTGATAGCCATACTTCAGATTAGCGTCAAACTCCATTTCTGCTAATGTGATATGTCTTATTTCTGCTCCACTAAAAATAGCTCCTTTCACATAAGCTTCTACTACTCCAAAGTTAAAAGCTTCCTTATTGGGATGTCCGTTGATTATTGTTATTTTCTTCATTAGATTTCTTTTATTGTTATAGATGGATAGCCCTGTAGTCCCTTCAATAGCTCTTGTGATTGGTATAACTCATGTGCAAAATACTTACCTGTAGCAATACTCTTATTCATTAAAGCTTCTGTGTGTAATACAGCGGATAGAGCAGTTAATTCAGCTTGGCCTTTATCACTCTTAACCAACACTCTCTTAGCTCCGCTAGTGGCTTTAATAATCACTTCAAATACAGAAACATCTCCATCTCCACTACCTCCAAATACTTTGCGTCTAGTCTTTAATGACATACGTTTAAAGATGCCATACTGTTGCATCCAACCCAATATCTTAGTTACTATTTTTGAATTATAAGTCATCTTGACACTAACCGTAGGTATCTTTTCTATTTGATTTAGGATATATAAATCTGGTGTATCAAAGTTATACATCTGACGATTGCGCAAACCAAATGAAAAACAATAGTTCTCACTGTCTAGAAAGTGTTTAATCTCTACTGTTTGGTTATTTTCATATCTCACAAAAGGAGTGGCTACGTGCTCTGCCATAAAGTGGGCTGAACTCTCGCCTGCTTTGTCTTTTATAGAATAATATACCATTAACTTCACACTGTCAATAGTATCTTTAGATGATACGCTAGACTTAACTAAGCCTGGTACAATACCACCCATCCAACCTGAACCAAATACAATACGGCTATTAAAGGCTGTATAGCTCGTTACTACTTGTAATGCTCTGTTTAATGCAGGCGTAGGTTTGGTAATATCTAAATAATCTATACCATGTTCAATGGCAAAGCGCAATACGTTGTCATCTGTATCATTAACTGATAAGATAATTAAACTGATATGATGAGATAAGACTACCTCTAATGAACTAGGGGTATTTACATCTATTTTGATTTCGCTTTTTAAGTCTTTAGGTGAGCGCGTTCCTACTAATACATTGTAGTTAGGATTTCTATCTTTTAGGATGCGGTGTATAGTACTCCCTACTAATCCTTTGCCTCCGATAATTAAGATGTTGTTCTGCATAGTTGATTTATTTGCAGACAAAACTAATCTAGAGGGTATCCTTAAATACTGGACAAATGTCTAAAAAGTAATTTCTTTTCTGATGCGGCTTAGATGCCTCTGTGTAATTCCTAAATAAGAAGCTAAATATTGTAAAGGTAGATATTGAATGTAGTTAGGATGATTGACAATAAGATTGTTATAGCGCTGCTGTGCAGTCAAGCGTTGAAACTGTATAACGCGTTGCTCTAACTCGAGATACTGTTGCTCTGCTATCATCTTTAAAAAGGTGTTCCACTGTGGTAGTTTTTTGGCTAGTGTATCTAAATCTTTCTTCTGTATGGTCCAGATTACTGTATTCATAATCGCCTGAATACTTTCTATGCTCTTACCTCCTGTAATAAATGCTGAATAAGCTCCTATCAAATCGTCAGGAAAGCGGAAACAATATGTCAATTCACTCCCTTCTTCACTGGTGTAAAATGATCTGAACACTCCTGACTCAATAAAAGCTATTTCTTCACAAGCTTCTCCTTCTCTAACTAAGAAACTATTCTTAGTTAAAACGCGTTTAGCAAATAAAGAGCCTATTGAAGTAATCTCCTCTTCTGTAAATAAATCGAAACGTTTAAAAAATGTATTCAGCATACCTTCTACCATATTTATGGTAAATGTAAACCTATATGAGTAATATCTTATTATTTTTTACTACATTTCGCCATATTTCGACTACAAAACAACATTATTGAAATTTGAAACTTATGAAGAAATTAATTCTATCTGCCTTATTATTGACTGTAGGTTTATCTTTTGCATTGCCAAAGGACAACACTAAGTCTAATGCAGCAACAGGTAAAGTAGCTGTAGAACAAGAGAAAGAGACTTTCTCTAAACCTTATAATGAAGAAGAAGATGCTGATGCTAAACTTACGCAGCTGATCGCTAAAGCTAAGAAAGAAGGTAAAAACGTATTCGTACAAGCGGGTGGTAACTGGTGTATCTGGTGTCTACGTTTTAACGACTTCGTTCAAAAGGATAAAGATATCAAAGCGTTAGTAGATAAAAACTTTGTGTACTACCACTTAAACTATACTACAAAAAACAAGAACGCTAAGGCATTCGAAAAATATGCTCCTGAAGGACAAAAGTTAGGATATCCATTCTTTATCGTTATTAATGGAAAAGGACAAACAACTAAAGTAATCGCTTCTGGTGACTTAGAATCAGGTAAGAGCTATGATGCTGCTAAAGTAAAAAAGATGTTCGCTGAGAACACTCCTAAGAAATAATAACAAAGGCTGTCAATCGACAGCCTTGTTTGTTTTATAACGTTAAGCAATTACTTAATCTGTATAGTCTTTAGGTTAGCAGAGATAGGGATAGCTTTTACTTCTTTATCACTATACATAAATAGCATATCACTTGTCTTTCCTATCATGACACCTTCTAGTATCTCTCCTCCTGCATACTCTATCTTTACGGGCTCTTGTATTAAGGTATTCTTATAGCTTGATCTCCCATAATACTGAGCTGCCATCACTAAGTACCAAATAAATATAACAAAGTGCATTATATGTCTTAAATTCCTATACCATGAATATTGTTCTAAATTGAATATTGATTTACTATAACTATTGGGAAACTTCTTCTTCCAATAAGCATCTCCTTTAAATAATAAATAAGTAAGACAAAGCGTAACAACAGTAAAAACAACTATTTTAAAGTCTGCAAATGGCGCTATCAAAAAGTCAAAAATAGAAGAATAGTCAAAGATATTAATACCGAAGGCATCATACTTATGATAATTAAACAGCATTCCTACACCTATAGCCATTAGATAGGCTAAGGTTAATACAAGCTGTGCTGACTTCAGCACCTTGTTTATAATCTCCTTAATAAGGTTTTCGTTCATAAGTACATATTGATGATGCTACCAATAGAATAGCTATATACTCTCAAATATATACATATTTTTAACAAATAATATCAATATAGCAACAAAAACAACTTATAATTACAAGAATTACTGTCACAAAAAAAGCCACTCCTTGCGAAGTGGCTCAAAATCTAACCAAACTAATAGATGGAGATAGTAAGACTACCTTCGTCCTTCTATAAAAGTTATTTCTAAGATTAGTAATCTTAGTATCCTAAAACGATATATTATTTATCGTAGAATTTATCAAAACGTGCGAACCCAGATATCTTATCAGGTAATGTCATTCCTTTAGTTACCTTATCTGTTTTAAGATCGTAGATCCATACATAGTTACCTTCTTCTGCACTGTTAATTGCCATATATACCTTTTGATCTTGTGTAAAGAATCCTAATTCATAAGGCTCATCTAGTGGTAACTCTGTCAATACTCTTACTACTCTTTTTGTCTCTAAGTCTATAATAGCATACCTAGCATTATAGCTACTTCCTTTAGCTGGATCTCTATATGAAATAATCATCTTATTATCTCCGATATAATCCATTGCCGTCTCGGGTTTTAATCCTCCTAAAGTCTTTGTAAGGTTAATCTCATAAGATCGATCAATTGTCTCTTGTCCTGCTATAATTCTAAACAAGTAGATATCATTATTCTCTGAGTTAGTTCTAGTAAAACAAGAATAGTAGAAACTATTGTTATCTTTAATAAAAGAGGTTCTAAAATAAGGTGATCCACTACTAGCACCGCTACTGCGATTATCTGGTTCTGACTTAATTACTTTAAAGTCGTTATAAGAAATAGTAGCGAAGTTATAGAAGCTAGGATATACCCACTTAGCACTTCTAAAGCTATATTGTAGATAAACTACTCCGTCTATATATGCTGCAGAACCAATTGAATAATATTCATACCCTTGTGGGAAAGGTTCTAAGCCTGTTACATCTCCTTGTTTAATAACTTTAAGAGTTCTAACATCAAATACAGTATAACGAATACGCTCTACATCACTAGTATCTCCAAATACTAATAAAGTATTATCATCTACCCAAGTAAATGCACTTATATCATTGATATATGAGAAAGGTATTTCTAGTTCAGTAACTAACTTATCTTTCGTGTACTTCATTTTCTTAAATACACGTTGATCTGTTTTATAGTTATAGATATATCCGTTCTTTACTATGTATGAGTATGTACCTTTAGAGTTGATCTCATCTCCTTCTCTATTAAGGTTCATTTCTCCTTGTGTAACATCATTAGTAGCTGTGATATAATGAACAGTATTAGGCCAACTTCCTAAAGCTGATAACAAGAAGTATTTATAAGTTTCTTCTCCTTCAAATCCTCCTCCTTGTGAAGGCTCTTTACTACACCCTACAACAGTTAGTAATAATAGAAGAATAGATGTAATTGAATATGATTTAAGTTTCATCTGTAAATGTCTATTTTAAAGAATATCTAAATTTGAAATAAAAAGCTCTACCTTGTTTTTGTAACTTAAAGTTATCATAAGCTAAAGCATTACCAATATTAGTACAGTTCAAAGCAAAGTTGTACTTTCCTTTTGCTACTGAGTAGTTAATACCTACATCGTGTAATGTCTGACGTGGAATAGTAGGTATATTCTTTTTATTACCATAAGACTGCCAGTTTTTATAGAACCACTCTGTGATAGATACTCCATAAGTTAATTCGATACGAGAGTCTTTTTGGAATAAATTGTCTTGTCCAATACTAACATCTATATTACCATATAACCAAGGTTGGTTAGGCACTTCTTTTTTATAAGTTGCAGACTCTACATTATCACTACCATTGGCATACTTCGTATTGTCATAAGCATAGTTATATGTAATATTAGCCATTACATTCACTATATTCTTATACTGATAGTTAAACTCCGCCTCTACTCCTCTAGTGAAGATATTAGATAAATTCTCGTACTTAAATGTACTATTGAATAAGTTTGGTACAGTGTAGATATAATCTTTCGTGTCTCTGATATATCCTGCTGCATCAACACGTACGAAATGATCGTTAAAACGCTGACTGTAATACATTCCAAAGTTGTAGTTATAACTATTCTCTGGACGTAAGTTTAAGTTACTTGTCACTGATATACCATCACCGAAGATTTCTTCTGGTTCTAATAAACGATATGATTTCTCAAAAGAGGCTTTTAAACCAAACTCTTTAGTTATTTTAAAAGTACTTGCTATACCATATCCCCAATCACCACTCTGACTACTCACTAATTTATCTTTACGAGTAGACGAATTAAACACTGTCTTTTCTAAATCTACTAAGTAATATTTAGCAAAGAATACATTAGTCCAACGTCTATCAAACCAATCTTGTTGATAGTTAAACGAGAAGATCTGTTTAGTCATCTTCGTTGGATATACATCATACTTAGACTCGTGAAGTTCGTTATAAGATCTGTTCTTCACATAATCTAACATATGATTAAAGTTCACCTTATGAAAATCTCCTAATCTAAACTCAGTCGTTAATTGAGAGAATACACGGTCTCTGTTTTGTCTACTTAATGAAGGGCTTCCCAACTCACTCGCTGCTGATGGAACATAACTTCCATCCCAACTATATTTGCGCATTAAAGTATCTGTCCCCTTATCTAAACTCTTAGATAAACCTACGTAGTAATTCACATCAAAACGTCCATTTATCAAATCCTTCTTTTTATACTTCAAGAAGTAGTTATTAGCTGATCCGTCTTGATTAACACCTCCATAAACGATATCTTGATTAGACCCTGTCTGTATTTGCTTATCAAAAAGAGAATGTGATACTCCTACAAACAACATATCAGCCCAAGACTTATCTTCTATACCGAACTCAGCCATCACAAACATAGACTTATAACGATCGTTAAAGCGCTTTACATCTCTATATTCATACTTCTCTGCACTTGGGTTATAGATCTTCATATTACGCATTGTATAATCATTGTCTGAATAATTATAGAATGAGTTTAATCTCATAATAATCCCTGTACTCTTATCTTTTAATTGGCCATTAAGGTTAACCTTATGCGTATTAAAAGAACCTGTAGTATAACTAGCATCTAAATAATCTTTAGAGTTACCACTTGTAATAATATCAACTGCACCTCCCATAGCATCTGTACTTAAATGCACTGGTACTACTCCCTTATATATCTCTACGCGTTGAGCCATATTTACAGGTAGCGTGTTCATATCTACTCCTTTTCCTAACATCTCTAATGGTACACCATCGATGAAGAACTTAACTGCCTTACCAGACATTCCGTTTACTGAGAAGTTATAATCTGACCCTACACCACCTTGCTGTCTAACCTTAATACCACTACTTTTGTTTAAGATTTGATTTAAATCAAAAGTACTATTCGCTAGCTTCTTCATATCTACGGCACTTACCGCAAAAGCTTGCTCTTTTAGTGCGTCCACCTTTCCTTTAACACTCACTACCACATCATCTAATACTGATGCTTCGTCTTTCATTACTACAGTCAAAGATTTAGGACTAGAATTGAATTGAACATTGCGGCTTTCTTCTAACAAGCCAACATAACTAAAGATCAGTGTGTGCTGACCTTCCTTGTATTGCAATTCAAACTTACCATCTAGATCAGTTTGAACTCCTGTTGTACTTCCTTTGATTGTAACAGAAACTCCTATCACTGGAGTACTTTGTGAATCTAGAACGATTCCTTTCACTTTACCTACTGTACCTTGAGCACTTAAAAGACTAGGTAACAAAAGCAGTAAGAAGCAGAAAAATATTTCCTTAAACGGTCTCATTATTTAAATTTGTTATAAATAACAAAGGTATTGGCATTGTTAATAAAAACCAAAGAATACAGTACTTTATTTTTAACAAGTCTAATTAATTGACTAATAAAATATATAAATGGTTGTTTTATAAAACATTAGCAATTCAAACAAATCACAGAATAATACAAATCATTACATTGACAGAATATATCAAGTTATTCAATAACAATGTTTTAAATAATTTATACAAGAAGAACTATTACATTTTACTCCATAAAAAAAGCGTAGCCTTATCAGCTACGCTTATATTTTTATCCATTAAGTATTAGTTCTTAATCGATTCATAAATTACTTGTTGAATATCTTCTCTTGTATTTCCCTTAGATAGATTATTTACATTGCTATCTGGGTAAGTACGATTAGACAAGAATACATATACTAAGTCTTTCTCTGGATCTGCCCAAGCCATTGTACCTGTAAATCCAGTATGTCCAAAGCTAGACATAGAAGCACAACCACAAGTAGGTCCTGCTGATCCAGGTTTCTGAGGTTTGTCAAATCCTACTCCTCTTCTACTTCCTTTAGTACAATAAACACATTCGTTAAACGCGTCAAAAGTATTTACTGAGAAGAATCTATCTCCACCATATTCTCCTTTGTTAAGGTATAACTGCATCATCTTAGCCACATCTAAAGCACTACCGAATAATCCTGCATGTCCAGATACTCCACCTTGCATAGCTGCTCCCATATCGTGTACATACCCCTGAACAGTAGTATATCTATAGTAATTGTCTTCTTCTGTAGGTGGAATTACATTGATATCAAACTTGCGTAACGGATTATAAGTCATTCTCCAAGCTCCTATTTTACTGAAATACTCGCTATCTGCTACTTGATCTAATGGTTTGTGATATTTGCTTTCAATGAATTCTTTCATCATTATAAAGCCTAAATCACTATACTTATAATCTTTCTTAGTAGATAAGGTAGATTCTCCTATTTGTTTTAGCATTTCATCTGTATATCCTTTTTTGATATATAAATTCTCTGATACTTGTGTAGGATACTCAGGTGTATAGAAATAACTGTACAGACTAGGATCAGGGCGGTTATTATCTGCTAACGTTCTCTTGTAAAAAGGAATCCAAGCAGTTAACCCTGATTGATGTGTCAATAAATCTCTGAACGTAATATCTTCTTTATCTGTATGCTTCATAGCTGGTACTAACTGTCCTAGCTTAGAATCCATTCTTACTTTATGCTCATCATACATCTTAACTAATACAGGTAAAGTTCCTAAAATTTTAGTCAATGAAGCTAAGTCATATATATCTGTATTCTGTACTGTTGTCTTCTTATCATAGGTATGATATCCAAATGATTTCTGATAAACTACTTTACCGTGACGAGCTACTAAAACCTGAATACCTGGTGTATATCTCTTATCTATGGCACGCTGAGCAATAGCGTCTATCTTAGACAATACATTAGGATCCATTCCTTCGTTAGCTGCAGTAGAGAATCCTAAACGATTGATCGCTTTGGTATGAATACCTGTTCCTACTGTAAAGTTTTTATTAATCGATACAGGCAATTTTCCTTTCCCTTCAATTGCTCCAAAAATAACTTGTGCTGCTGCCTCTTGAGCAAACTTATTGTTTTGATATCCTACGACTAAAGCATTTACTTTATCTAATGGTACAGTCTCTAAAGCATATGGTTTGGCAAATGATACTAATACCGTATTAGTTTTAGCGGATAAGTTTCTAACCATTGCTTTTTCTGCATCAGACATATCGTGCTTACGCCAAGGATTATCAACTTTATGATACCCAATAATCACACTACTATACTGCGATAAATCTCCTAAACTATCAGGTTTCACATCCGTTAATTCAGTTACTTCAGCATAGTTGCGTAACATATTTAAAAAGTCTGCTCCACTATCGTCACCTAATCTCATATAAGCTATCTTTTGCTTCTCTAGATTCTTAAATGGCAACAATCTATCTTCGTTTTTAGCAACAGTCATTGCTTCCTGGTAAAGCTTCTGATTTAAATCGTCATAAACAGGAGCATTTAGGTCTTCTACTAACTTATTCACTTCAATAGGAGTAAATTTAGTTAGACCAGACTTATATTTATAAGCCAATACTTTCTTTACTGAATGTGATAGACGCTCTTCTGTAATATCGCCTGTGTTATAAGATTCTAAGATCTTAGTCAATGCAGTAGGTACATCTTCAGAGAACAACAACAAATCATTTCCTGCTTTAAAAGCTGCTAGATCCACTTCACCTGGTTTTAAATAATTAGCCGCAGCTTTCATATTTAAAGCGTCTGTAAAGATAAGTCCCTCAAAACCTAATTCTTCTTTTAAAAGCTTTGTAACAATGTTATAAGACAATGAAGTTGGTATATCGTTAGGTTCGTATGCAGGCAAGTTTAAATGCGCAATCATAACACTCGATAACCCTTCTTCAAATAGTTTCTTATAAGGGTATAGCTCAACTCTGTTTAATCTACCTTTATCAAAGTCAATAACTGGTAATTTGTGATGTGAGTCAGTAGAAGTATCTCCGTGTCCTGGAAAGTGTTTTCCTGTTGCGAAAATATTCTGACTCTGGTATCCTTTAGTAAATGCACTAGCTCGTTCTGTTACTATTTCTCTAGTCTCTCCAAATGAGCGTACACCAATAATAGGGTTCTTAGGATTAATATTAATATCTAATACTGGCCCGAAATTAAATTGCATGCCTAGACGCTTTGTCTGTAACGCCATGGCTACCCCTACACGTTCGATCAAGTCTAAATCTTGAACAGCACCTAAAGTCATATTAAAAGGGAAGCGATAAGTATCATCTAACCTCATATTAAGTCCCCATTCTCCATCAATACCTACTAACATAGGTACACTACTTAATGCCTGTAGACGATTAGTCATATTCGCTTGGCGTACTGGTCCTCCCTGAAAAAAGATCAATCCACCTATATGTTGTTCTTGTACTAGCTTTTCTAAACTCTGTACGTGAGCTTCATTCTTATTAGAATAAGCAGCCACCATAAACAGCTGCCCAATGCGTTCTTCAACACTTAATTTATTATATACACTATCTACCCATTGCGTTTGTCTAGTCACATTTACCTTAGATTGGCCAAATGCACTTGAAGCAATTAAAAGTAGTACAACAGTCAGTCTTTTCATTAGTTTCATTTTAGGTCAAAAAAAAATCACCATCAAAAGTCTATTTGATGATGATTTTGATATCGTAAATGTAATTATTACATTCTATTTAAAAAAGCGTGAATGCCAACTTTCTGAAGCAGGAACTTCCCAAAATTCTCTAAATTCACCTAAATCATTAACTAAATTATTGAAAACAATAGTATTAGCTGATACAGATTTTGACTTTACTAAATCTTTAAATTCAATTAAAGTTTTAAAAGCAATGAATTCACCTGTTTTATAAGTCACATTCATCTTATCTAATAGATCAACGCTATAACGTTGTTCTATATCTTGTATTACGCGTACAGATGCATCAATAGAACATCCTGAAGCAGGATGAATATCTTGATCTACTGCTAATACAATAAAACGGTTGTAGAATATTTTATAAGAAGCTTCCAACGGTGTAGCGTGGGCAGCCCACTCTGCTACGAAAGCTGAAAGATCCTTATCTATATCTTGAACCTCTTCATCTGAGAACTTGCGATTAGATTGGTAAATCCAAACTCTCGAATGATCAGGCATTTCTTCAAATGGTTTATACATAATTTTATAAATCTTCTGCGTTTGCAATTAACTCAGCTACGTCTAACACTTTTACTGAGCTTTCTTTTTCTTTGAATTTAACTCCATCTGTAAGCATTGTATTACAGAATGGACATCCTGCAGCGATAATCTCTGCATTTGTTCCTATAGCTTCTTCTGTACGCTCTACGTGCACTTCTTTAGTTCCGTGTTCTGGTTCTTTAAAAAGTTGTGCTCCTCCAGCTCCACAGCAGAAACCATTTTGTCTAGAACGCTTCATTTCCACAAGCTCTGCGTCTAGCTTTTCAATCAATTGACGAGGTGCTTCGTAAACTTGGTTAGCACGTCCTAAATAACAAGGATCATGGAAAGTAATTCTCTTTCCTTTAAACTGACCACCTTCTATAGTTAAACGTCCATCGTCTAATAAAGATTTAAGGAATTGAGTGTGGTGAACCACTTCGTACTTTCCTCCTAAATCAGGGTATTCATTTTTCAGTGTATTAAAACAGTGAGGACAAGCAGTAACAATTTTCTTTACTTCATACCCATCTAAAACTTGGATATTCATCATTGCTTGCATTTGGAATGCAAACTCGTTACCTGCTCTTTTTGCTGGATCACCAGTACATCCTTCTTCTGTACCAAGTACTGCAAATGAAACGTTAGCTCTATTTAATATCTTTACGAATGCTTTTGTAATCTTTTTTGCTCTATCGTCAAAACTTCCTGAACAACCAACCCAGAATAAAACTTCTGGTTGTTCTCCTCTTGCCATCATTTCGGCCATGGTAGGCACAACTAAATTTGCTGACATAATCTTGTGTTTATTGAGATAATCCTAATTCGGATTATGATAGTTAATGTTTGTTAGTTTTCGTCTTTCCAGTTCAATCTGTCCATTTGGTTATATTGCCATGGAGCAGCATTGTTCTCTACGTTTTGCATCATGTTGTTTAATTCAACAGGAGCAGCACTTTGTTCCATTACTAAGAAACGACGCATATCCATAATAATAGAAAGTGGACTGATGTCGATAGGACATTCTTCTACACACGCATTACACGTATTACAAGCCCAAAGTTCTTCTGGAGTAATATAATCGTTTAACAATGTCTTACCATCATCAACGAACTTACCGTTATTAGCATCTAATATTTTGCTTACATCTTCTAAACGATCACGTGTAGACATCATAATCTTACGTGGAGAAAGTTTCTTCCCAGTAGTATTCTGTGGACAAGATGAAGTACAACGTCCACACTCTGTACAAGAATAAGCATTTAATAACTGTACCCAGTTTAGATCCATTACATCCTGTGCTCCAAATTTCTCTGGCTCACCTACAGGTTCTACAGGTGCAGCATAAGGATCTGCGTTAGGGTCCATCATTAAAGAAACTTCTTTCTTTACAGACTCTAAGTTATTAAACTCTCCTTGAGGCTTTAAATTAGCGTAATATGTATTAGGGAAAGCAAGGAAGATGTGTAAGTGTTTAGAATAGTATAAGTAGTTCATAAACACCATCACTCCTGCGATATGTGCCCACCAACAAAAACGCTCAACAAAAGCAACTGTAGCAGGATTAACTCCTTCAAAAATAGGGCTGATTAAACTAGAAATAGGAAAAGATCCTACTGCTGTATAATGTGTATGATTAATACCCTGTAAGTAATAATCTGCAGCGTTCATAATTAAGAAGAAACACATTAACGTAGTTTCGATGTAGATAATGTTATTAGCATCACGTTTAGCCCAACCTTCCATTTCAGGTTGATTAAAACGTTTTAATTTAATCACATTACGACGAATCCAGAATACTACTACTCCAAAGATAACTAAGAAAGCAAGTACCTCAAAGATTCCAATTAAAGCATTATATCCAGCTCCTAAAAAGCTAAATGCACGGTGAGTACCAAACAAACCATCAACGATGATTTCTAACATCTCAATATTGATAATCACAAAACCAGCATATACAAAAATATGCAGGATAGCGGGAATAGGTCTTTTCACCATTTTTGATTGTCCTAATGCCACTCGAATCATATTTTTCCAGCGAGCAGAAGAATTATCAGTTCTGTCAATATCCCTTCCTAATTTGATGTTGCGTATTAGTTTCTTTATATTCTTAATAAAGAACCCAAACCCAACAACTAATAGAAGTAAAAATAATACTTGGCCTAAATACTCCATAGTTGTAATAATTGTTTCAGTAAATTGTTAGTTTTTGTTAGTTGGTTTGTTTGTTATAGTATTATTCCCTAACCTCTTTCACCTCTTCTTTTGTCTCTTGGTAAGGTGTCGCCTTTTTACCAAATAAAGAGAAGTGAACATAACGTTTAGGGTTTTCTTTTAAGTCTCTTAATAATCCTTCTAGTTCTTTACTAGCTCCTTCTAAGTTACTGTATAATTGTTCGTCTTTTAATAACTTACCTACAGAACCTTTTCCACTTTGAATATCACTCATCATTTTATCCATACTTGCAGTAGCATTATCTAAGTTACTAAAAGTAGATTTGATATCCAAAGTTTTTAAATCAGCAGATAGAGAAGCAAAGTTGCTACTCATTGTATTTAAGTTAGTTAAAGTACCATCTAATTTAGGTTGAGTAGATGCAACCAATTTATTAGTAGAACTCATCAACTGGTTTGCCCCTGCTAATGTACCATCTAATTGGTTTACTGCACTTTTAAGACTAGCTTGAGTATTCTCATCCATAATATTATTTACAGATGCTAACATTTTATTTAAGTTAGCTAAAGCCTCTTCTATTTTAACTTGTAATGGTTCGATTTGACTAGCTAATTTCTCAGTCATATCTTTCACTACTTCTCCTTTTAATGTTTGACCTGATTCAGCATAATTAGTATCCCCAAACATAGGATCAATCATAACTCCTTTAGCCCCTAATAGACCTGGAGAATATATCTTAGCAATACTATTCTTAGAAATATCTATTTTTTGAGTCATTAAAAGTTCTACTTTCAATTTCCCAGTAGCATTGTCTAACTCTATTTTAGATACCTTACCTACAACTAAACCGTTAATCGTAACAGTAGAAGACATAGTCAATCCTTCTACATTATCATATTCTACATAATATCTAGTACTATTATCAAATAAGTTTCTTCCTTTTAAGAATGAATATCCCCAAATGAATAAAGCTATTGCTCCTAATACTAAAATCGCTGTTTTAATTTCTCTTGATATTTTCAAAACTTTCATTTTTTATAACACGCAAAAATAAACTTTTATTTCTAAAGCGCTTGATATTATTTTAATGCTTCTTCTACACTGATGCTAACACCATCTTTAAATGCAACAATAAATGCTGATGTGTGCCCACTGCTTTTAGCAACTCTTAAATTCTCTTTTGCTGTCTCATAATCACTTGTCTCTCCATAATAGTATCTACTAGTTCCGTTAGTACGAATACTTGTCACACCTCTAAGTCCTTTAAAATTTTGTGGTTTTAAAGCTAAAATAGATGATCCAGCCGCAATCTGCACCTTAAATACGATACCTTTATTAGATGAAACAGTTGCTTTTGTAGAAACTGAACTTGTTTCTTTAGCTGTATCTTTTGTTGATGTACGAGTTACTGTTACATTAGATTTAGAACTACTTGAATCTTTAGCTACAGCTTTATCACTTGCAGTTACTACTACATTTTTGCTACCTCCATAGTAAGCAGCTTTATAGTTAATAATTCCCTGTGCTATCGAGCTTGCTAATTCTTTCTGCCCTCTACTTGAACTTAAATAGCTTCCTTCCTCTGTATTAGATACAAATCCTAACTCAATTAAGATACTAGGCATAAATGCTCCATGAAGCACCCAGAAAGGCCCTTGTTTCACTCCTCTATTCTTTCTTCTCAAATCATTTGTAAAACCGTCTTGTACTCTACTAGCTAAATCAATACTCTGATGAATATAATCTTCTTGTATTAATGTTAGTCCAATAATAGACTCTGGTGACTTAGGATCAAAACCAGCGTATTTAGTTTTATAATCATCCTCCATCATAATAACCGAGTTCTCTGTCTTCGCTACATCTAAGTTTGATTTATTCTTACTAAGACCCATCACATAAGTTTCTGTTCCAGAAGCAGATTCTGTATTCACTCCATTACAGTGAATAGATACAAATACGTTACCATTATTATTATTCGCTAATACTGATCTTTCTTTTACTGGCACGAATACATCCGTCTTACGTGTATAGAACACCTCGATATCCGATTGTTTTTCTAATATCTTCCCTACTTCTAAAGCAACAGCAAGTACGATATCCTTTTCTACATTTTTCTTATGATTAGTACCAGTGTCTTTTCCCCCATGTCCAGGGTCTAATACAACTTTAAACTTTTTACCATTCTGCGCACTCACAGAAAAAGACAACATTAAAATGGCTAACAAAGCAAATAGTTTAGAACTACTGTAATTCATATAAAAGATATTTATAGTGTTTTATAATTTAAATAAAAATACATTTTTCAGAAAAAATATATGTAAGTTTGACACGTTAAAAACAACGCGCTTAATTTTACAAAAATAGCATATATATAGGTTTGCGAACAAATATTTTTAATATCGTTTTCATTTTATCTGTTTTCGGAGCAACTTTAACACAAAAAAGTACTGCACAAGACTACAATAAAAAATTTACTACTGTAAATACTACAATAAAAAAAGACTCTATAGTTACCCCTAAAGATACTATAGAACGCTCAACTGTGCCTGTAAGAGACACTTTAAAATCCCCAAAAAAAGCTCAAGATACTTTAGCTCCTAAAACAAAACCTTTATTAGAAGGATTGGTATTTAGAAAGGCTAAAGATTACGAAGCACTTAATTTAGCAAAAAAAGAAATCACTCTATATAATGAAGCAGAGATTCGTTACCAAGATTACGAATTAACTGCTGGTAAGATTATATTTAACTACGAGAAGAATGAAATCTATGCTGGAGGTATTAAAGACAGCGTAGGTAATATGAGTCAATATCCTGTATTTAAACAAGGGAGTCAAGTAGTAGAACCAGATTCAATCCGCTTTAATACTAAAACTAAAAAAGCAATTGTATTTAAATCACGTACTTCACAAGGAGAGTTTAGAATTAAAGCTGGAATAAGTAAAAAAGAGAATGACTCTGTTTACTTTATGAAAGATGTAATCTTTACTACTGCCAAAGACTTAGATGATCCTGAATACTACTTCCGCACAAATAAAGTAAAGTTAGTACCTGGAAAGAAGGTAGTAACTGGAGTTACGAACATGGTTATTGCTGATGTACCTACTCCTCTTGGATTGCCTTTCGCATTCTTCCCAATGTCAGAAAAAGCAGAGTCAGGATTTATCATTCCTAGTTTCGGAGATACCAACCAACAAGGTTACTATATCCAAAACGGGGGATATTATTTCGCTATCAGTGATAAGATGGACTTAAACGTTTTAGGGGATTACTACACTAACGGAAGTTGGGGATTACGCCTTAACAGTTCATACGCACAGAGATATAAATACAATGGGCGCGTGTTAATCCGTTACGAGAACAATATCTTCTCAGAAAAAGGATTACCTGATTACGCTTCTAGTAAACTATATAACATTCAGTGGAATCACAGTCAAGACGGTAAAGCCAATCCTAACTCAAGATTCTCTGCATCCGTTAACTTAGGTAGTAGCCAATACTTTAGACAATCGAATAACTCATACAACGTTGGTTCATCATTGAACAACACAATGAGTTCATCTATTAGTTACCAAAGAACTTTCGAAAGTGTACCACAAGTGAATATTTCCCTGACAGCTACTCACTCACAATCGACAAACACAAAAGAGATCAACATGACCTTACCTACTTTACAAGTTAACGTAGATCGTGTATTCCCTTTTGCTCCTAAATACGGTTCTAAAAAAGGTATTATCAAAAACTTAAACTTCTCTTACTCTGTTCGTGGAGAAAACCGTGTTAAAACACATGAAGATTACTTCTTTAAAAGAGAAATGTTTGACAGTTTAAATACTGCTTTCCAACATAGTATTCCAATTGCTACTAACTTTAAGATATTTAAATACTTCTCAGTTACAGCAGGAGCTTCATATAATGAAGTATGGTATTTTAATACAATCAAGAAAGAATACAACGCTCAGACAAATAAAGTTGATGACATTAGAGTTAACGGTTTTGATAGCTTTAGAACCTATAGTGCTAATGCTAGTATAGGTACTACAGTATACGGAACATTCAACTTTGGTGAAGATAAAAAGTTACAAGCTATTCGTCACGTAATGAGACCAAGTGTTGGATACTCTTATACACCAAGCTTTGAGCAGTACTATGATACTTATGCAATAGATGCCACAGGACAAACTATGCAAGACTATACTAGATTCCAAAATGGTATATTCGGAGCACCAGGTAGGTATAATTCTAATATGATGTCTTTTAACTTAAGTAACACCTTTGAAGCTAAAGTAAGAGATGATGAGAATGAGAAAGGCGAACCTAAGAAAGTAATGCTTTTAAATAGCTTAAACTTCTCTACTAGTTATAATATGTCTGCTGACTCTTTAAAATGGGCTCCAATGCGTATTAGTACAGGAACAGCGTTATTTAAAGATAAGATGCAGATTAACTTAGGAGCTACATTAGACCCTTATGCATTAGACAATAACAACCGTCGTATAGACACTTACAATATTAATAACGGAGGTAGCTTATTCCGTTTGACGAGTGCCAACCTTACAGTTAACTGGTCAATGTCTAGTAAAGATGCTATGTTTGGAGGTTCTGACGACAAGAAGAACCAAAACTCAGTAGACAATGGTGGACGTAATGACGACCTTTTTGGTAGAGCAGTTGAACTAGGTAATCAGAAAAAGAGTACACTAGGAGATGAAGATGAAGACAAGCCTTTTGGCGGATTCTTTAACGCCAAGCTCCCGTGGGATTTGACCTTTGCTTATTCGATGACCTATAACAACTCATCAAGGCAAAATGAAATAGTCAATAACTCAGTTATGGTTTCTGGTAATATTGATGTTACCCCTAACTGGAAAGTAGGTTTCTCTACAGGTTATGACTTTGTTCAAAAAGGGGTTACCTTCACTCAATTAAGATTTGAGAGAGATTTAAAGAGTTGGCGTATGGACTTCTCATGGGTACCTATCGGAACATATACTAGCTGGGGATTCTTTATCGGTATCCGTTCTTCAATGTTGAGCGATATCAAGTGGGAAAAACGAAAAGCTCCAGACAAAATATACAGATAACAAATAATCATAAAGAGGAAGCATATTTATATTCTTCCTCTTTTTTTAAACCATAATACGATGAAAAAAATAATCAACTCAGACAAAGCTCCTGCTCCTATCGGACCATATAACCACTCTGTAATGACAGGTGACCTATTGTTTATCTCTGGTCAGATTCCATTTAACCAAGCTACAGAAACTCTTGTAACAACAGGAATTGAAGATGAAGCAAAACAAGTAATGGCTAACCTTCAAGCAATCTTAGAAGAAGCTAATATGACTTTTGAAAATGTAGTAAAAGCAACTATCTTTTTAACTGATATGAATGACTTCTCTAAAGTAAATGAGATCTATGGAAGTTTCTTTACTGCTGCTACAGCACCTGCAAGAGAATGTATCCAAGTAGTAAAATTACCTAGAAATGTGAACGTAGAAATCTCTATGATCGCTTCTAAATAAACTAAAATACAGAAATAAAAAAGCGTGGTTATCTAAGTAAGATAACCACGCTTTTTATTTATTGTTATTTCACTAAATACCCAAAAACTGAAATGCTTTAGCTTTTTCTAGTTTATTATTAACTAATCCTGAGTGTTGTTGTTTTTTAGAAACATCCAATTTACGCACACCTGACTTTTCACTAAAATCAATTGCTTTTAAATCTAACCACATTGGAGTTAAAGCAATCGGATCTTCATAGTAATACACTAAATTCTTTTGATCAGACACTGTTCTCCACTTAGTAGAAGATAAGTTAGGTTCTCCATCAATATGCACACCATAAGGCACTGATACGTTACGAACAATACTAAATACAGATCCTACAGAAACGCGTTCATCCGCACTCTGCTCTACTGCTGTAGCATAGTAAGAAGCACGAGCAAAGCGATCTTCTGATCTACCTGTTCCTGGCAGAACTTTATTACCTGGTAGATAGTTCCAATAATCTCTAATCGCTAACTGTTTATCATAAGTAGGTGAATTAGTCACTACTGTATATGAAGGATCGTGATATACTTTAAGTTTTCCATCTATAAATTCAAAAACAGCATTATCACCTTTAGCGTCAGAAATAGTTAAGTGAACAGTCGCTAATGTCGTACGACCAGGAGTATTAGCTGTCACTACTATCAAAGGATTCTTTTGAAGATCAGTTACTGCTTCATTCACATCAGCATAATTATCTAATACATATTGAGCCCATGCTGCTAAGCTAATCCCCTTATCTTTTCCATCTGGATTATACTCAGGATACTTAGACTCTACTAACCAAAGAATATTAGCCACTAGTCCTTTCTCATTCATACCATCTGTAGTAGCGATATCAAAAGCAGAAGTAATAACACTTCCATATTTCGACTTCCACTTAATAGATGCTTTTCCTACTTCTCCATTTCGCTCCATTCCTTTAGGAAACACCCAAATATTAGGCATAATCTCCTCTTTCCAATCCATTGACCTACCAGTAATCACTGTATTGTTAGGTCCTTTATAAACTACACGTGTACACGCATCAGCATCATTTGTTCCTAAAACAAACGCACCGAAAACAAATGCCCCTGTTAATATCCTTTTTATTCTTTTCATAATTTATCAAGTTTAAGTACTACTAAATTAAGTTTTTTATCTTCTAATTAAAAATAATTCAATAAAATATAATATTGCGAATTATTACTCCTATTGATTCAAACAAAAGTCATTCCAAGTCCCTAAATACATCAAATAAATTTATGTTTTTTAACTCCCTTCCACTTACTTCCATTTATTACCTAAAATATCCATTTATTACCACTTAGTTCTTAAAAAGACCATTTATTTCCACTTTTAAAAACATAACACTCTATAAAACAATACAATAACAAATAAAACACATTCGTTTTATCGGAAGCTCTTTTGAAGACTTCAGTATTTCTTCGGAACGAAGTACTGTTTTGCGAAGAACTTCAAATACTTGCCCGATGACTCTCCGAAGAAAACATACTTTACAACCTCATTTTATATAATTAGATTGTAAAAGACAAAACAGCATAGTTTTTAAAAGTATTTTTAAGCCATTAGAGAAACGATTGAGCAGAAATAAACCAAGAACACCATCTATATAAATTATCTAGCTTAAATCCTCCTTATGCAACAAAACTACTTTATAGAGTTATTCATACTAGATTATTTAGAGTTTTTATACTTCTAAAGAGCAAAATATAGATCTAACTATCCACAATCTCAATTTAGAGCATAAAAAAAGGTGCTTACTAGCACCTCTATATATCTGTAAAACCTATTCTTTGATTAAAAAATTAGCTTTGATTGCGTTTAACAACAACTGAGCTGATGCTTCATTTGTTGCTAATGGCACGTTGTGTACATCACATACACGTAATAACATATTAATATCTGGTTCGTGTGGATGTTTACCTAGAGGATCTTTAAAGAATAAGACCATCTCTGTTTTACCTTCAGCTACACGTCCAGCTATCTGAGCATCCCCTCCTAATGGACCAGAAAGCATTCTTCTAACTGTAAATCCAGCATCTTCTGCCATACTACCAGTTGTACCAGTACCAATAAGAGAAATACCTTCAGCTGAAAGGATATCTCTGTTTTTTTTGATAAACTCCAACATTTCTTTCTTCTTAGCATCGTGTGCTACAATTGCTATCTCCATAATTTATCTTATTTGTGATATTCGATTAAACCATCCAATGGCTTTTGTATTATTTTACCCACTTGAATATTGTGTTCCGCCATCACCTCTCTAAACTCATCTTGTAAAAAATAAGCCACAGATCCCACAAAGTGCACAGGCACTTTATCATACTCTGGATTATTCTTAATATAATGCTCTGCAAAAAAAGTAACCTGCTCTCTTATCATCTCTTTAAAGAAAGGTTTATCCTTATGCTCAATCAAAAATGGTAAAAAAGAAGCCATATAGGCATTAGGATTTTCTTTTTTATAGAAGTTATACTTTACGACATCAGCATCTAGGTCATATTTACTTTTAAATGATGTTGCTAAATCTTTTGGCATCATATTTAAAAAGAGACTCTTTATCATCAGCCTTCCTAAAGCACTACCACTACAGTCATCCATAGCCATAAAGCCTAAAGATTGAATGCGTTGATACACTTTCTGTCCATCAAAATAAGAGACATTAGACCCTGTACCATTGATACACACAATCCCAGTCTCACCTCTACCTACAGTTGCATAAATAGCAGCATAAGTATCCTCATGAACGTTGATATTAGTACAATTAGTAAAGTACTCCTCTGCAAAGTTTTTTACAATATTCTTTGTTCGATCAGATCCACACCCTGACCCATAAAAATAAAGTTCTTTAACCTCATCTTTGTTTTTACAGATATCTGGCACTGTATTAACACGGGTAAAGAACTCTTCTAAAGTAATAACTTCGGGATTTAGCCCAAGACTAGTCACCGAAGTTATAACATTATTATTTTGGTCAAAGAAGATCCAATCAGCCTTAGTGGAACCACTATCGACGATTATCTTCATTAAAATCTATATTATTTTACACTGTTTAATAAGATAGCCATATCAACCATCTTAGCTGAATAACCATACTCGTTATCATACCAAGCAACTAACTTAAAGAAAGTATCATTTAAAGCAATACCAGCTTTAGCATCGATAATACAAGTATGTGTATCAGATACGAAATCTTGAGACACAACATCGTCTTCTACGAATGCCATAATACCTTTTAGTTCGTTCTCGCTTGCTTTTTTAAGCACAACCATAATTTCTTCGTAAGTTGTTCCTTTAGCAACTTTCACTGTTAAGTCAACAACAGATACGTCAGCTGTAGGAACACGCATAGACATACCAGTTAATTTTCCTTTTAACTCAGGAATAACTTTACCTACTGCTTTAGCAGCACCAGTACTAGCTGGAATAATATTATTTAACGCTGAACGTCCTCCTCTATAATCTTTCTTAGATGGTCCGTCTACTGTGAACTGTGTTGCTGTAGCAGCGTGAATAGTTGTCATTAAAGCTTCAACGATACCGAAGTTATCATTAACAACTTTAGCTAAAGGTGCTAAACAGTTAGTTGTACAAGACGCATTAGAGATAATAGTATCTGCAGCAGTTAGTTTTTTCTCATTTACTCCCATTACGAACATTGGAGCAGTAGCTGATGGAGCAGAGATTAATACTTTTTTTGCACCAGCATCAATATGTTTTTGAGCGCTATCTAATTCTTTAAAGATACCAGTACAATCAGCAACTACATCTACTTTTACCTCATCCCATTTTAGAAGAGAAGGGTCTTTTTCAGCTGTTACACGGATAGTTTGTCCGTTAACCACTAAATGACCATCTTTAACCTCAACAGTTCCGTCAAAACGTCCGTGCACAGAATCATATTTAATTAAATATGCTAAGTGCTCTACAGCCATCAAATCATTTACTGCAACAATCTCTACATTAGAATTTTTAGCAGCTTCTCTTAACATTAAACGTCCGATACGTCCGAAACCATTAATACCAATTCTTGTTTTCATAATCTTTATATTTTATTATTTCTTTAAATTGTGATAATATCAGAAACTCTTAGCAACTCTTGGTCTACTGGTGAATGACCTTTAACCGCTTGCTCTAATGGAGTTAGAGCTACCTGATCATTAATTAATCCAACCATATAGTTACTACCACCTTCTAATAATGTTTCTACTGCTTTAACACTTAATCTACTTGCTAAAACACGGTCAAAACAAGATGGAGCACCTCCACGCTGCATATGTCCTAATACAGACACACGCACTTCGTATTCTGGTAAGTTAGTCTCTACGTATTCTCCTAATTCGAATACATTCTTTCCTAACTTCTCTCCTTCTGCTACGATAACAATACTAGACGATTTTCCTGACTTTTTACTCTTTTTAAGTGATTCTAACAGACGTTCCATCCCCATATTCTCTTCAGGAATAAGGATTTCTTCTGCTCCTGCACCGATACCAGCATTTAAAGCAATATGCCCAGCATCACGTCCCATAACCTCTACGAAGAATAGACGTTTATGTGAACTTGCAGTATCTCTAATTTTATCCACTGCGTCTACCACTGTATTTAATGCTGTATCAAACCCAATAGTATGGCTAGTACCGTGAATATCATTATCTATAGTTCCAGGGATACCCATAATAGGAATATCGAATTCTTTACTCAATACCATCGCACCAGTAAAGCTTCCATCTCCTCCTATTACTATAAGAGCATCTACTCCTGCTTTCTTTAAATTATCATAAGCTACTTTACGACCTTCCTCAGTACGGAAAGCCACACAACGTGCTGTCTTAAGAATAGTACCTCCTTTATTAATGATATAGTTTACATCTCTAGGTCCTAACACTTCGAAATCTGCATCTATCAATCCTTGGAATCCTCTAAATATACCTATACACTCCACGTTGTGGTAAGAACAAGTACGAACAATTGCTCTAATTGCTGCATTCATCCCTGGAGCATCTCCCCCAGAAGTCAAGACACCGATCTTTTTAATCGCCTTACTCATATTTTATCGTTTTGAGTAAATTTACGAATAATAGACCATTTTAACAAAAATAGAAACCTTTAAAATTTCAATTATTTTGTTAAATTATATGTCTCTGTAGAAGTTTCTGATGACTTGCGTCTATTCTCATAAAACTTAATGAAATCGCGATTAAAATCAGAATCTGGCAATTCCTCTGATCGATCGTTATCTTGTTTGTTTTTCTTGCTATTGTCTTTGCTATCTTGCTCTGCCTTATTTAAGATTTTTGACAGTAATTCCTTAAATGTATCAAAATCTACCTCATATGACAATCCTACACCTTGTGTATAACCGATACCCTCTCCGATGTAGTTAATATCATTCTCACGATTAAATACTCTCGCACTTAACGAACCAGATTCGTTTAATCGAAGCATTACTTCTACATCTCCTACGATAACAGATTGCTCTACTCCTCCTACTGGCACCCCTAGTTTACCATTGACAGAGATACGATCATTTACTTTAGTTGAGAAGGTCACCCCTACACGTCCCTCTGTTTGCGTATATGGGTTTCTTTCACCTTGGGCATAGTTTAGACCTACTTTAAACTTATCATCCTCATCAGAGAATAAGTCGTCAAAAATACTACTAGCTCTTTCAAACAAACTTCCTGCTAATGTAGAAGAAGAGTTATCTGATGAAAAGAATGCACCAGTGGCTAATAATGCCATAGCCTGACGCTCACGAGTATCTCTATCACTTAACTTATAATCTAACTCAGACTTAACAACAGAACTTACTGTTGGGAAGTTAATCTCAAAGTCAACCTCAGGACTGCTTAAACTACCATTTAAGACAATCGCTACATCTGTAGGTACTTTCCTATTGATAATTGAGTTATCTATAATTACACTTGGATTAGCATCTGTATGATAGATTGCTTGTAGATCTAAGATCGCATTCATAGGATCTCCATCCCAACGAATAGTACCGTATTTCTTCACTACAAATTTCTTATCAATAAGTCCTCCATATCTAAAGTTATACTCCCCTTCATATGCTTGGAAATCTCCCCACATATTAAACTTACCTAGAGTATTAATCTCCATAGTAATAAATCCTGCTCCTCTACCACGCATAGCATGTCCAGATTCTCTATCTAAGATAATCTCTATCAAAGCATCAGGAGTCAAGACAAATTCAAAGTCAAGCTCTATTCCACTATTTCTATATCTATATGGATCGTAATTCGTTCCTTTCTGTCTAAGTGCTTTCTCCTGTGGAGATAAGAAATAAATAAAGTTATTCTCTCCTGTTCCTTGCGCTTCTTTTAACGGTATTTTAATTGCTGTCCCTTTATTAGAAGTGGCATTAATACTAATAGCCAGCATCTCCACAGGCCCACTTAACTTAGCCATACCATTAATGAAAGCTGTACCATAATAAATACTTCCCTCTTCATACTGCGTATCTAATGCAAGTAAATTAGCTGATGACAACGAAAGGTTTAAAGCCCAATCATTAAACATCTTATGAGAAATATCACCATCTATAATTCCCTCTGTTTTATACTTAGAATCAATAATACGAACCTTGCGAAGAATAAACTGTCTCTCTGTTAAGTCAAGAGCAGCATCTTCTTCGAAGTTGTAATCTACTCCTGTAAACTTAGACTTCATACCGGCATTATTCAAATGCAGTCGACCATTTACCTCTGGTTTTTTAGCCGTCCCTTGAATATTTATCTTACCTGATGTGGTACCGCGAACATTAGACACAATTGAAGCCAATAATGGTTCAATCGCTTTCACATCAAACTCTTTAAAGCCTGACTCTAGATTAAGCTGCATTTGTTTATTAACGATATCAAGATCTCCATTAAGATAGAACTTCTCCTTATCATTATCTACAATATTAGATTTTACTCTAAACTTCTCTAATCGATCATCCCCATCTACATTAAGTACTAGGTTACCTAATCTAACCTTATTAATAGCTAAATCCTCAATTGCTAAATCTACCTTAGGTTGGAACACATCTTTTACTTGAGAGAAGTGAACCTCCCCGTCAATATTACCAGCAAACTCAAGATTATTCATATCTGGAGTAAACTTTGCTAAATCAACTTTCTTAAACTCTAAGTCAAAATGCTTATATGTAGAATCGCGTACTGCTCCTTTTAGATTTACCTCTTGCCCATTGTGAGAAAGAGACAAATTATCAACTGTGAAGTCCTCTAATTTTTTATTAAAGACAATCTTATTCTCTTTATTCTCTTTTTCGTTTATGCTCCACAAGAAATCTTTAAAGAATACATCCGATTTTTTAAATCCTACTACTGATAAATTCTCTTCATTAATAGTGTGGTATAAGTTTAAATTAAACTTGTCTTTACCATGAGTCCCTCCTTTAAACTCTGAACGAACAAAAAGAGTATCATTATGAGTTACATTTAAAAGATTAAAGTCAGATACTTTATAGAACTTAGATTTCATACTATCCACAGACACATAAGCGTTGTACAGTGGGTTAGAATTATTTACGTCTAATAAAATATTAAAGAAATTAAAGTCTGCAATACCTATACTTGGAGAAGAGAAATTAAGCTTAAAGATATTATTATCATTATCAATACTTCCTTCCACATGAGTAGAAGCACTTACAGTTAACTGAGGCAAGAATACCTCTATCAGCCTATTGTGGACTGTAATATCAAAATCTAAGTATTGATCTTCTTTTATCTTATATGGAGAATAGTTTGTATATAAGCTTCCCAAGGCATTTGTAAAGAGTGCTTTTAAGTCTTTAAACAAGAACTTTCCTCTCACATACCCATCTATTGCTTCGCTAGAGCTAAAGGTGATATCTCTCTCACTCTTTTCATTAAACACAGAGTTTAATATAAAGTGATCAAACATATAGGTATCCTTAGAGTTAATATACTCTGTATTCTTCATTATGAATGTTCCAGCTAGATCATCTAATGAATTTCCAGTAGCTTTAAACTCAAACTCTCCTTTAAACTTAGATAAAGTATCATTTACTAAACGCAATGCATGTAAATCTGCATAATCAACCTGAGCAACGAAGTCATAATTCTTAATCTTAGAACTAAGATCTATCATTCCGTTAAAGTCCATCTTAAGATTAGGGTCCTCACTATGCACTAAACCTCGATAATACGGCATCTTCATCAATCCGTCTACTGCTATATTAGTATATTTATACTTAGCAAACACAAATGAGAAAATATCCCCTTTTATAGAAGTATTCAATGACTTTTGATTAAATCCTACCCCATCAATATCAAGATCTAGTGAAGTAACACCAAAATTATCATTGCCAATCAATCCTCCTAAATCAAACTGTTCTAATACTACATTTCCTTTATAAGCAGCTAAGTCAGGATTGTCTAAATTCTCTATTTCTATAACAGCTTTTCCCTTACCAATAGAAGTAAGCATATTGATATTAGTATTAAGCGTACGCTTAGTCATCTCTATATCCCCTACTATATCAACATTACCAAGCTTAGACAACTCAGCAGGCAGTTTATCTGATAACAACTCAGGCATTAAACCTACTATGTTATCGCGAGTAATATATAATCTATCAACATTAGCATTCATCCAGAACGGCTTCTCTTTATCAAAAACATTTTTAAAGTGAAACAATCCCCTAATATTCGAAGAGTTCTGATCTACTAGTCCAACATTCTTCATATAGAAATCATTCATCACCCCATCTATATGACCTGAGACATAAACCATCTTATTCTCTGCAAATATCCCTGTAAAAGCATTTAAGTCAGAAGAGTTTAATACTGCTTTGCGTATTTCGAAATTCCAATTTACTTTATCAGTAAAATATTTCATATCACCTAGAGCATAAGTAAACTCTAAGTCCCCCTCTATAGCAGATTTTCTAGTTTGAAGATCTAGTTTCTCCATAGAGATACTAGTCTTAGTATGTGTAAAGTTACCTGAAAGGTTGGTAACACCCATCCCCCAATTATCCGTAAAACTAGATTTTATGATATTGGCGTATATATTTGGCCCTTTGATAAAGAAGTCCTTTACCTCGGCATTAATATCTTTAAAATCAACAGCTATAGGTGTTGCTGCATTATCATCTGAGATTGTAAATCGAGTATTCTTAATCGTCACATTAGAAGACTTCAATCTAAACTTCCCCTGTCCCTCTTTACCATCGTCAAAAGCGTTGATAAAGTGATCTAGAGTCGTCAACTCTTCCCCTTTGTACTTGTGTATTCTTAAATATAAACCATCAACAGTACCACTACCAAAGTATAGTCGCCCTTGGATTAGTTCGTTAAAGTCTAATATATTAGTTGAGAATGCCTGTATCTCTATAAATTTATTATCGTGATTGTCCTTAGCCGTAACCTCTTTTAAAGTAATACGTCCGAATATATTTATCGCTAACTTCTCTATCTCTAGCTTAGTTCCAAACTCACTGTTAATTTTTTCGACAGCTTGTTGAGCTAAAAACGTTTGAACCATAGGTAAAGTAAGGGCTCCCATGATTATAATAATCAAGCCAAACACACCTAGAATCAAGCGAAAAAGTATTTTATTAAATTTTTTGATAACGTTTTATGTTTTAAATTTGCCCCAATCTACTCATACGTTCGTAAAATAACGTAACAATTAGCAAATTTAAATAATTTTCCATAGGGTTGAGTAGAATTACGCCTAATAAATTATCTAATTATAGAATAAAAAAATGTCTTCAAAACCCAACTATATTTTAGCCATAGAAAGCTCATGTGATGATACTTCTGCAGCAATTATGGCTGACAACAAAGTATTGTCTAATATCGTAGCTAGACAAGAGATTCATGAAGAGTATGGAGGTGTAGTACCAGAACTAGCTTCTCGTGCTCACCAACAAAATATTGTACCTGTAGTAGATATCGCTCTTAAAAAAGCAGGTATTACTAAAGACCAATTAAGTGCTATTGCATTTACTCAAGGTCCTGGTCTTATGGGATCACTATTAGTAGGTGGTTCTTTTGCTAAGAGTTTGTCTTTAGCATTAGACATTCCATTGGTAGCTGTTAATCACATGCACGCTCACATCCTATGTCACTTTATAGACGAGGAAGGGTATGATAAACCAGAGTTCCCATTCCTTGCAATGACTATATCAGGAGGACATACTCAGATCGTAAAAGTAAATAGCTTCTTTGACTTAGAAATCTTAGGAGAGACTACTGATGATGCTGTAGGTGAAGCTTTTGACAAATCAGCTAAAGTATTAGGGTTTCCTTACCCAGGAGGTCCATTAATAGACAAATATGCTAAAGAAGGTAATCCTAAAGCTTTTCAATTTACTAAACCAAAAGTAGATGGTCTGAACTTTAGCTTCAGTGGATTAAAAACACAGATTCTTTATTTCATTCAAAAGAACGTGGCCATTAACCCTAATTTCATAGAAGAAAACAAAGCCGATATCTGTGCCTCTATACAGCATACTATCATACAAATCCTAATCGATAAGCTTAGACTAGCTGTCAAAGAAACTGGTATACAACAGATTGTTATCGGAGGAGGTGTATCTGCTAACTCAGGTATCAGACAGGCTCTAAAAGACGGAGAGAAGAAATACAAGTGGAAAGCATTTATTCCTAAATTTGAATATACTACTGATAATGCTGCTATGATTGGTATAGTAGGTTACTATAGATTTAAAGAATCTCTTTTTGCTGATTCTTCAGTAGTTTCTAAAGCACGTATTGAATTTTAAAACCTCGCTATGCAATTATTTTATTCACCTGAGATAGAAAAAGGACAGCCAACTTTCACTTTTGACAAAGATGAAAGCAAACATATCATTAAAGTACTAAGACGTAAGATGGGAGATATCTTACATGTTACTAATGGAAAAGGAACACTATTTACCACTAAGATTACACTAGACTCTGATAAGAAATGTGTCACTGAGATTGTATCTTCAGAGGATCAAGCTCCTACTCCATTTCGTCTACACCTAGCTGTAGCTCCCACTAAAATGAATGAACGCTACGAGTGGTTCTTAGAGAAAGCAACAGAAATAGGTATACACGAGATCACACCGATCATCTGTGATCACTCTGAGAGAAAGATAGTGAAAACAGAACGCTTTGAGAAAATCATTCAGTCAGCGATGAAACAATCGCTACAATATCATTTACCTATCTTAAACGAGCCTATTTCATTAAAGGATTTTCTTAATAAAAATCACGAAGGAGAATTATACATAGCTCATTGTGAAGAAACCGAAAAAGTATTGTTAAAAGACAGCATTGACACTCATAAAAATTACTTACTTTTAGTAGGTCCAGAAGGAGACTTCTCTACTAGTGAAATCAATTTAGCTTTAGAGAAAGGGTATCGCCCAGTATCACTAGGACACACAAGATTAAGAACAGAGACAGCTGCTCTAGTAGCAGTACACAGTTTCGTATTTACAAACGAATAAAACTCATATTTATGATAGATGCTAAGACAATCTCTAAAGGAATAGTACGTGCTGTATTGATATTATTTGCACTAGCACTACTAGGTTCAATGCTTTTACAAATTAGTTCCATCTTTGTTTACACAGGATTTGCATTTGTACTAGCCCTAATTGGTAAACCAATTGTTGAATTCCTTAGAAAGAAGCTTCGCCTATCTAAAGTAATTGCAGTAACTGTTACTGTCTTTTTATTCCTAACCTTTTTCTTAGGTTTTATCTTTATGTTTATCCCATTGTTTACTACACAGGCACAAAACCTTTCTGTATTAAACACTTCTCATTTACAAGAAGATTTCAATGGACTTATTCAGAAGATTGATTTTTACCTAGATACTAAAGGTTTTAGTTTAGACAAAATCATAGAAGGTTCTAACTTTCGCTCACACCTAAAGCTAGACTTTGTTCCTAACTTATTTAATACAATCTTAGGACTGTTAAGTGAATTTGGTATGGGAGTATTTGCTATTCTATTTATCACTTTCTTCTTCTTGAAAGATCAAGTATTATTAGAATACCAATTCAAAAAGATGTTCCCATCTAAACATGAGAATAAAGTATTAACCTCTATAGATAAGATTAACTCACTATTATCGCGTTATTTCTTAGGTTTGGTAGCCCAGATGACAATAATTTTTGTCCTATCCTTCATCTTACTAGCAGTAGTAGGTGTAAAAGGAAGCCTAATGATAGCCTTCTTAGTAGCTATTCTAAATATTATCCCTTATATAGGACCACTTATCGGAAATGTACTATCAGTAGTATTTACGATGCTTAGCTTTATAGGAGATAACTTTAGCGAGGTAACTCTTCCTAAAGCCATTACAGTGATGCTAGGCTTCTTAGCGATACAACTAATAGACAATGTAATAAACCAGCCTATCATCTTCTCTAATAGTGTAAAGTCTCATCCGCTTGAGATATTCATTGTTATTTTAGCTAGTGGTATGTTTGGAGGTATATTTGGTATGATTGCAGCTATACCTATCTATACTTGTCTTAAGGTAATTGGTAAAGAGTTCTTACCTAACAATCGATTTGTACAACTACTTACAAAAAAACTATATTGAAAACCGAGTTATTCTTACAACAAGAAGTACAACAATATATACACAACCACTTAGATAGTGATATCTCTAAAATGGCTTTCAAAAAAAGCCCTTTTGAAGATATAGATATGATTGATCTTTTGACACAAATAGAGTCCAAAAAGAAATCAAAAGATAAACTACCTACCTGGTTTAACACTAATAATATCTTATTCCCTAAAAAGTTATCTATCGAACAGACTTCTTCTGAACAGTGTGCTCATTATAAAGCTTCACTCTTTAGAGGAGAATCTATTATAGATCTTACAGGGGGATTTGGTATCGACTGCTATTACTTCGGCAAAAACTTTAAACACGTTCTGCATTGTGAGATGCAAGAAGACTTAAGCGAAATAGTAAGGCTAAATAATTCGGCACTAGCGGTGCAAAATATTCAATGCCATACAGGAGATAGTTTAGTATACCTAAAAGATAACGCCCATACATGGGACTATATCTATGTGGATCCGCATAGACGAAATGATGCTAAAGAAAAAGTGTTTTTCTTAAGTGACTGTGCTCCTAATGTTCCAGAACACTTAGACTTGTTATTCTCTCGCAGCAACAATATTGTTATCAAGACGTCTCCTCTACTAGATATTCACGCAGGTATAAATGAATTAACTAACGTTAAATCAATTCATATCGTTGCGCTTCAAAATGAAGTTAAGGAGTTATTATGGCATTTAGAGAAAGACTATACTGGTCCTATATCATTAATAGCTGCTAATATTACAAAAGAAGAAACTCAGATCTTCAGTACTACATTAGACAGTGATTCTGAAGCTAAATTCTCAGAGCCACTACAGTATCTATACGAACCTAATGCTGCTATCTTAAAGACTGGAAAGTTTAATGAGGTAAGTACTAACTATGAGCTGTATAAGCTACACCCACATAGTCATCTATATACTAACGAACAATTAATTCCTTTCGCAGGAAGAAGCTTTAAGATAAAACAAATACTACCTTATAATAAACAGACAGCTAAAGAATATCTAACTAATCTTAAAGCCAATGTAACCATTCGAAACTTTCCTCTCAAGGTAGAAGAAATAAGAAAAAAATGGAAAATAAAGGATGGAGGTGATACCTACTTATTCTTTACAACCAATCTTAAGAACGAAAAGATCATAATCGTCACGACAAAAGCTTAAAATTATACAATGAAAGCCCAATTACACAATGTAATTGGGCTTTTTTTATTCTCTAAAATCACTCTACTCTAGTTTACTCGTTAACTAGCATATTGATAATTAGTACACCTAGCTTTATGCTAGTACAAGTAAACTCTTAAAGCAATTCTAGTATAGTCTAAGTACCATTTTACGGTATTTTGGTACTTGCACTATACTTACACTATACTAGCACTATACTTACACTACATCTAAATCTCTAAAAAACACAACTTTAATAAAAAACCACTTACAGATAGATATTACAAGAATGAATAACTTAAAAAGTCAGATTAGTATACTCTACTAGCACTTAGTATAATCACAGCAGAGGCTCAAGTTTATTATCAGTATTTCATATAATTTGATTGGTATATTAAAAAATTATTATAATTTGGTTGCAAACCTAATTAACAATGAAAAAACTAACTTTTTTACTACTTATCACTTTGCTTTGCACAACTATCAGCCAAGCACAAACAAAGAATTGCTCTATTGATTATGAAGAAGTGACAGATTCTCTTTCTATCAAGAAAACTAACAATGTACTAGTTTATGAATTTGATAGAGTATCTTCTACTAGTTCTCTATTCTTTTCGCTAATTACCACTAATGGAGTACCATTCTTAAACATACAGTACTTACAGAAAAGTCCAGACTTTATACCAATTAATTGTGTGGCGAGAAAAAGTATGGTATCAATCAAGTTAGTTAATGGTACTACCATATCTGCACATTACATAGATGAAGACAAATGTGATACGTACACGTATGATCAGCAGGGACAAAAAAACATCAGAATACTAGACGCTAATTTCTATATCAAAAAAGAGCACTTAGCACTACTGAAGCAATCTCCTATCTCGCTAGTCCAAATTAGATTTGCAGGTAGTACAGAACTATTTGTAATAGAAAGTGAGTTAAAATCTACAATAGTAGATGTAAAAACAAGTCCAACGAGATTTTTTATAGATAATATTCCTTGTATAGAATAGTCTCTATATGAAGACATAACACTAATAAAGTCGCCTAACGCGATAAATTATAGAAGGTTTTTAGAAATTCTAAAAACCTTTTTTTGTATCTTTAGACGTCATTTCTTGACATTATAGATTCCCCACTATATAATACTACGGAAATACATTCCCCACATCATAATACATTAGGCCTACTATTTAATAACATTTTTTGAAATATAATTTGTTATTACCAAAACTTTATCATAATTTTAATAACAAATCGCAATCATACCCACCACTATGGTTGCAGTAAACCTAACAAACTATGAAGAAAATTATCGCTTTTTCCGTTTCCTTATTATCGATTCTGTCGGTTTCAATGCTACAAAGCTGCTCTTCTACAGATGATAGTAACAACCTACCAAAATCACAAAACGTAGGTATTAATGAAGTAAACCTAGATAAGAAATGGTTGACTACTTTTTATGCTTTTACCCCGAGTGTTAGCCAAGCTAGCAAAACAGCATATCAATTGTCTTCTGTTGAAGTAGATCTAAATAATGGTAACTATACTATGTATGATAGATATAGTGAGAAAAAAGACAAAGGAACTTATAGTCTAGACAAAAATATACTTACACTAGTATCAACAGAAAATCAAGAGACATTACGTTTAAAAATAGATAAGTTAACTCCTAATGAAATATATCTGACTGCTATAGGACATAAAGATTTATTATCTATAGAACTTATCTCTATAAAATAAGCTATGAAAAAATAAATTATAAATCATTTACTAAATACTAAAACTCCCTTAGTGGAGTTTTTTTTTGGCCTAACTTTTGTATTATTAGTATAAACAACGTGATTACAATACATAAAACACCTATTATTAAGGTAATACATGTCCACTATTTAACATTTTACCTCTTAAACAAATACAAGTTCAGTACATTAATCACTAAAAAGAAAGATGTTATGAAGACAAAATTAAAAATTACAAGCTACTTGATTATACTAACCTCACTAATAATATTAGGGAGTTTACTGTACAACTATAATGACCGATTAAATACTATCAATCACATAGATTCAAGAGAGTTAAACAAGGAGATATTTATAAGCCTCCTAACACTGAGTATTGGTTCTGTACTTCTGTACAAATCAAAAAGACTAAAAGAATAGAAACTATTATAAACAAAAAAAACCTTTCTTCCGAAAGGTTTTTCCATATTCACTAAAAGTGTTTATTATTTTTTCTTAAGTTCATAAAGGTTAGCTGTAGGACCAGTAATTTCTTTACCGTCTTGATCTAATTTTAAGATACTTCCTTCTTGTACTTTAAATTGAGTAGCATCACCTTTCTCATTTTTTAAAGTAACGATAGTACCTTCAGCATTCCATGTAAATGTACCTTTTTCTTCGAATTTCTCACTTGCTTTATCAACGTATACAGTTGTCATAGCGAATGTTTTATCTGCATTTAAAACTACAGTAGTTTCCATGTCGCTATTAGCTCCTGGAAGATTTCCTACATAAGTACCAGCCCAGTCTAAAGATGTCTCTGATGTATCACCTGATACTGGAGCTTCAGCTTCTGGAGTAGTTGCTGTTTGTTCTGTTGGTGCAGCAGTCTCTTCTTTTTTATCATTTTTACATCCAACAAAGGCGATACCTGTAACTAATACAGCTAATGCTAACATTTTTTTTCCTTTCATGTCTTTATTTTTTTTTTATATTTTGATTGATTAAAATTACAACAAATAACATACTACTCAACAGCTAACCTTACTTTTTTCATAAAATTACAATATTACCCTATTCTTTAACTTTTCGCATAAAAAAAGAAAGCAATACGTTTATTTCTACAATATTTATTTAATAATTTTCACTTATCTAGACATAACCTAAAACAGAGAAAACATAGTAAAACTCCCCTTTAGAAGACATATCACATCAAACAAGGAAACATTTTTACTTCTTCTTAATATAATTGTTAAGTATAGTTACATTTTCACTTTATTGACCTCTGTTTTTTTTACATTAATACATCAGATTCTCAAATTACAGATAATAAACGCATCTATTAAATGACAAATAGAGTCAACAAGCATTCTTTTAACAAAAATATATATTATTAATTCTTTAACTTTAAAAATAATTCTTCATTAAGAATACAATAATTCTATCTACATATTATTAATTACACTATATTTGGGTAATTAATGTAGTTTTTGTTGTTGCACACATTTTAACAAAAAACATAGATCCGCTATTTATTAATACAGATAGTAAATAGTATATCTTAACAATAAAGAGTATTTTAATTTTCTTACTAGCGCTTTATAAATCCGAGTATCCATAATACTCGGATTTTTTTAAACTTTCTATTCCCTGTATACAGCAATCTAATACTTTAGTGTCGCCAATAGTCTAAACAGTTCGTCAAAAAATAATAGCCATTAGTCAAATATTTCACACTACATCTACTTAATAGTATAACCTTTGTATATTAATAAATAGACTAACATTACACCAGTAAGATAATGACTACAAACTTTAAACTAATAAAGAACCTATTCTACATTGTTTTTGGTACAACTCTAACCCTATCAATATGGACAAGTATGCTTGTCCCTGAGAGCCCTTGGATATCCTTAATTCCTACCCTTATCATAATGTTTTTCTTTATGGGAATATCTCTATATGTAAGTGAGTATGTGCTACCAAAAGCTCTGAAAAAGAATAACATCAAGAGTTTCGTTATTATTGCGTTTATATTTATCATAATACTAGATATACTACTAGCACTGGGATCAACATTGTTTCCTCATTACCCTAATGATATTGATTACTTCTCTGCCCAACACATTATAATGTTCAAAGAAAAGTTTGCAACACAACTCTATAAGAACATACCATCTGCTATGGCAATTATAACAACAACATGTGGGCTTAGAGCTTTTCAAGAACATCATAGAATAGAACAAGTAAATGCTAAGCTAAAACAAGAGCACTTAGAAGCACATCTTAAATTACTTCAGGATCAAATCAATCCACACCTGATGTTTAATGTACTTAATCACATCCATATCCTTATGCAAAGCAATGTAGAGTTAGCCTCTACTGTACTATTAAAATTCTCTGATATCCTTAGATATCAGCTTTATGAATGCAATCATAAATTAGTATTACTGCATCGAGAAATTCAATATCTCCAAGATCTGGTAGATATAGAAAAAGTAAGATGGGGAGATGAATTAGATGTAGAATGCAATTGGGAGCTGTCTAACAAGAAATTACAGATCACCCCACTCCTACTTGTGCCTTTAATAGAGAATGCCTTTAAACACGTATCTAGGCTTCCTAATACAAAAGGTTATATCTTAATAAACTGTATCGAAAAAGATAATACCTTAACTTTATACATTGAGAATTCATATAGTACTAGATTTAAAATAGAAAAAGCTCAAGGTGGAATAGGTATTGAAAATGTAAGAAAGAGATTAGCTATGCAATACGCTGATTCACATATATTCGATATCACACATACAGATGAGAAACACATAGTAGAACTGTCTATTAAATTAAGTGAATAAAAATGACTAGCAGTAAAAAAACAGCTCCTTTAAAATGTTTAGTAATTGACGATGAACCGTTAGCTAGAAGAGCAATAATAGAATATATAAACAAAGTAGATTTTCTAGAAGCTAGTGAATCATGTGCCTCTGCTTTAGAAGCTCAAGAACTCATAGAGAACAATACTTATGATTTGATGTTTCTAGATATTAATATGCCTTATCTAACTGGTATTGATTTCTTAGAATCTATTAAACAACCACCCTTAGTTATCTTTACTACTGCTTATTCTGAATATGCTTTAGAAGGTTATAGATTACAAGTGGTTGATTATCTACTAAAACCTATTGCTTTTAATCGTTTTTATCAGGCTGCTATTAAGGCGAAAGAACTTTTCACACTACGTAATAGCGCTAGATTAGAAGTAGCTGATAACTCCGTGTTTGTAAAACATGATGATAGCTATGTAAAGATAGAATGGTCAGATATCGTATATATAGAAGCGATGCAAAACTATATTAAGCTACACTTAAAAGACAGATGCTTAATTATACATCAGACAATGGTGGCTATAGAAGAATTACTACCTAAAGATCAGTTTTATAGAATACATAAATCTTATCTTATTAATATTACTCACATAGACTCTATAACAGGAAATAGAGTGCAAATAAAAAAAGTAGAATTACCAATCTCTCGTATGCGAAAAGAATCACTGCTTAACGAGATTGTCTTTAAAAATTTATTGAGCAAATAGAAAACACCTTAAAAGTCAACAAGACAAAATATAAAACAAATAAAGGGAGTAAAATCACAAGATCTTACTCCCTTTATTATCTTCTTTAATTAAAGCCATAATCGCTACTTTTTATTTTTTATAAACTCCATTTAAGCGATGCTCCAGCATAAAATGTAGTAGAGAATCTAGGGTCAGCTTCTTTTTTCTCTTTAAAGATATTTTTTAGTTTACGCTCATTGTACGAAAAAGACCTC
This sequence comes from Myroides marinus, assembly GCF_900109075.1. Classification (GTDB taxonomy): domain Bacteria; phylum Bacteroidota; class Bacteroidia; order Flavobacteriales; family Flavobacteriaceae; genus Flavobacterium; species Flavobacterium marinum_A. Next base: position 159,928 of record NZ_FNYS01000007.1, read on the forward strand.
ACTAGTGTACTACCTGCTGTAAAAGACAATACCATATTATCTGAGAACTTGATAACTGGTCTAACTCCAGCAACTATTTGCTGTAGCCCTAATAGTTTACTTTGATTGTCTTGTTTTACAATAGCTGTCATCCCTTGTAAATCTATAGCTGCGCTAAGTGTGAAAGCTTCGGTAAACTTATATCCAGCTTCTGCTCCTTTAGGAAAGGTTACTTTGACATAAAAATCACCTCTAGTCTCCCAATCTAAATATATACCTGGTAAAACCATAGGTACACCAAAACTATTAGTCAATACTGGCCCTGCTCCTAATGATAAGTTAGGATTAAAGTGTTTAATAAAAAAGACGCCTCCCTGGCCTAATATTGCGTCCTTATTAATATCTGTCATATCAGTGTAAACGCCTACTGTTCCCATAAGCAATAACGACCATGAATCACTAATAGACCTAAAGTGCTTAACACCAACATAAGCATTTAATAACTCTTCTGGCAACAAGTTTTCCTCGTAATCTTTATGCTGCATCTTTGCATAACCACCATATCCAATAATAGACCAAATACGAGGTTTATCTCTGTGATCCATTTTCATAGATAATGGAATTTCTATAGCTATTTCTACTTTTTTAAAATCACTCTTAGAGTCTGTTTTTAAACTATCAATAGGTCTAATATAGTTAGACATCGGTACATAATCTACTTTAAACTCTCCTTGAATTTTCTTCTGTGCTTGAATTGTACTCACACTTAACAACAATGTGGTTAAAATAATAACGCTAAATACTGTTTTCATCTTTATTAATTTGTCACAAACAAACTACAACTCAAAGAAGCAGTAAAAATAATTTGACCAACGGCCGTTTTATATTGATATATGTACCTCTGTGTTCTATTACATTTTACAGCAAGTAACTCTTCTCACCTGAACATCCTTGTCCAGTACAACGTATAATTATAAAAAAATTACGTACTTTATACCCAAATTATGTTTGATCTGAAAAGAATACGTTTATATACTTTTTATACGATTATTATTCTTGCAGAATCACATCTCTAATATCCTAAAAAATAAAACTATGAGTGTAGTATTAACAGACATAAACAATCATCTAGGTATAATAACCATTAACTCAGAAAGGTCACTTAATGCTCTATCTTTAGAAATAGTAGAAGCATTACAACAAACTCTACTCGAGTGGCAAAACAATGATAGTATCAAATGTATCTTCTTACAAGGAGCAGGAACTAAAGCATTCTGTGCAGGAGGAGATATTCGTCAAGTTAGACAAGCAATAGAAGAACAAAAACTCATAGATCCTAACCAGGTTCCCCCATTGTGCACTAAGTACTTTATTACTGAATATAGTGTTGATTACTTAATTCATACTTACTCTAAACCTATTGTAGTTTGGGGAGATGGTATCGTTATGGGTGGAGGTCTAGGTCTACTAGCAGGAGCATCTCACCGCATTGTAACAGAGAGAAGTATCTTAGCAATGCCAGAGATTAGTATTGGATTATATCCAGATGTGGGAGCGTCTTACTTCTTAAATCAAATGCCTTCTGCATATGGATTATACTTAGGTATGACTGGAACTAGATTTGATGGAGCCGATGCTATGTTCTTAGGAATAGCAGATTACTATTTACCATCTACTGTAAAAGAAGAAATAATATCAGCATTAGCTAAAGAAAATGATAAGGCTAATATAGAAGATATTATTGCTAATATCCTAACAAACGCTAGTGTAAACAAAGCAGATATACCTGAATCTAAGGCTAAGGCTCACCATGCTTTAATATCTAAACTAGAAGAAGTAAAATCTGTACAAGAATTCTTAGATATAATATCTCCAGAAGCAGAGAAGGATCAATGGGTAGCAGATGGCTATTCTTTCTTAACTAAAGGCTCACCTTCCTCGGTATTTGTTATTTTTAAACAGTTGATGGATAGTAAGCACTATAGTCTAGAGGAAGTATTTCGTTCAGAATTAAATCTAACGTGTCAATTTACTATACATCCAGACTTCTCAGAAGGTGTGAGAGCTTTACTAATAGATAAAGATCAATCACCTAAATGGTCTCCTAATAGCATCTCTAAAGTTACCTCAGCATGGGTAGAGAGTCACTTCTCTCCACTATGGTCTGAAGACACACATCCATTTAGTAATTTAAAACAATAACATATCATGTCAGAAGAACAAAAATTCATTCTAGAATCCATTAGTGCTTTAGTTAAATCGGGCTTTTGGGATACTGAAGAAATTGAAGAGTTTATAGCTGAAGAAATCCAAGTAAACGAACTACAGCGCCAAGTAAGCGAAAAATGGGTGAAAGAAACGATAGAAAAAGAACAAAGAATTCTTCTTAAAGCTAGTAAGAATTGGCATGTTCCTACTACTACGCAGAAACTTATCAAAGCATTTGATCAGTTAATAGAACAAAATATTACTGCACTACACTATGCGGGATATAGTGCTGATGATGCATACTATGAAATAGATCAAATAGAAGCCTTACTTTTAGACAAAGGCAAACGATCTACAGGAGTATGTTTTTACCATGAACAAGACTTGCAACGTGCATTTAGAGATATAGAACCTGTACTAAGACTCTCTTTTCACGACTTACACTCAGAGAAAGATGAAGATTCAATAGCAGTAGGAAAAACAATAGTAGCTACTTTGAATAAAAATGGACTACAAACAGACTGGGGTCAAACTGCTACTCAGAAAATAACAATTCTTAATTTCCCTTGGCAACAAGTATATAAGCCAGAGAATAACATCATACTTGACTATGATGCTGTAGCTGATAAGCTGTTGCAAAACAAATAGAGTAAAAACTCGTGTATCTTTAATATACACAAAATGAGAATATGATAAATAATCAGAAACAACAATCTATATTACAACCATTTACACAGTCGAGTAATATACATTTAAATATATCTACAAAAGCTATTATTTATCATATTTTCCCTCGTTTATAATACCTTATTTTGTACTACAAATAAAAACTACAATAGTTTTCTAACAAGATTACATGTACATGATCTAACAACTACTCTTATAATAGTTGTCAAAGTGGTGACTTTATACACACACTAAATAGTCAAAAGAATACATATTATACTTATATAAATATTCAAAATAATGGTTTCAGAAATCGCTTAACAGTGTAACTGTATAAAAGGATTCCATACTAAAAATAGTAATTTACTACTTACAAATAAACGCGCACAATTATTTGTTACCCTTTCTCAATACTAGATTTGGCAAGGAAATACAGTTATATAAACAACAAACCCTCTACAACTCCCTTGTAGAGGGTTTTATTTATGCAGCTTCTTTTTTTCTTTTTAATTTATTGATAAAGTTAGAAGGAGAATCACCAGTTACTTTTTTAAAAGTAACTGTAAAACGACTATGTGAGGCAAAACCACACTTGTCTGCCAAATAACTTATCTTATACTTTGCATACTTTGAATCAGTCTTTAAGCAATCCACGATATAACCTATTCTCAATTCATTGACATAAGATGCAAAATCACATTTCTTATTCTTATTGACTACATAGGATAAATATCTATGATTGACTCCTATATTACTAGCTAAAGCATTTAAAGAAACTCCCTTATCTAAGAATCCCTTTTCTTTTTCGAAGTCTGTTAGTTTACTTAATATAGCATCTTCCTTTTCCTGCGTAATATATCTTTTTTCATCTACAACTTCCTCTTGAACCACTGTTACTTCGGAAGTATCTGAATCAAACAGTTCTCTAATAACCCGCTTTAACTCCTTAGATCGTTTAAAATAAAATAACGCCACAGAACCAACAATCAGTAAGGCAATACTGTAAAAAGCAACTAGAACTTTAAATAAAGTAGGATCTGACTCATCTCTCTCATTTAGCAAACTTATATTTAAGTTACTAGGCACACCTAACATTATTTCTTCTTCACTAGTTAACAGTTTTCTCTTACTTACCTGGATGTAATTACTCACATCGCTTAGATTACTAACACTGCATTCTAGATTCATACTTCCCCCTGAAAATATGCTTAAGAACCATACCAATAAAACACTCATTTTTTTATTCTTTTTTCCTTCTCTATACACCTAAGTTGTGTCAACTTCTAAATTAACAACCACCAGTGAGATCCTTACAATACTACAGATTTGATATCTCAAGTCTATGGAGGATTATCATAAAGATGAAACTATAGATGGTACAACACGTTGAATCGGGGGAATTTCAAAATGCTATACATTTACCTAAAGCTTACTGATACTTAGTGTCATTAACATATATCTTTACTACTATTGATAAACTATTAAATAATCTAATGTCAACCGCTGTAAAAAACAATATTAATAAGAGAAAACTCTATTTATTTTCTTTTTCGTTTAATACGCAAAACTACTTAAACTTAACATTAAAAAAAAGGGGTTAACAGCTCCAAACACTGCGTTCACACTCATTTTAACGAAAATTACAATCGATTTATTAGTCAGCTTTTTCTAATAATCTAGACTAATGTCTGCTGCCAATTCCATGCTGTTCTCAATGATTCTTCTATAGAAGTACCTGCTGTCCAGTTTAATTCTTTCTCAGCCTTAGAAGCATCAGCATAAGCCACAACTATATCTCCAGGTCTCCTGTCACACATCTTAAACGGTACAACCTGTTTATTTATCTTTTGGAAACTTTTAACTATTTCTAGAACCGAAGTTCCTTTACCTGTACCAAGATTGTAAATATCTAAACACATTAACTCTTCACTTTGTAATAGCTTATTTAAAGCTGCTACGTGTGCTCTAGCTAAATCTATCACATATATATAATCTCTAATAGCCGTACCATCTTCTGTAGGATAATCATCACCAAAAATACTAAGGCACTCTCTTACTCCTGCAGCTGTCTGAACAACATAAGGAATTAGGTTATTAGGAATACCTCTAGGAAGCTCTCCTAACAAACCTGAAGGATGAGCACCGATAGGATTAAAATAGCGCAAAAGAGTAGCTTTTTTACGTTCTGCTTCGATATAATCCTTAATAATCTCTTCGCCCATCTGCTTCGTTTTTCCATAGCATGACTCTGGCATTTTAAGAGGTGTTTCTTCACTTATTGGCATATGGTCAGCTTGTCCATAAACAGTACATGAAGAACTGAAAATAAAGTTATCTACTGATCTTGTTTTCATTTCTTGCAAAAGATTAATTAGAGAACATATATTATTCTCATAATAATCTAAAGGAATCTGCTGACTCTCGCCTACTGATTTATAAGCGGCAAAATGAATAACACCTGCTATAGCATGTTCTTCAAAAACCTTACTCACTAATGCTCTGTCTTTTAGATCTGAACAATAAAATGATGGTTCTACTCCTGTCAATTTTTTGATATTCTGCAATACCTCTACTTGAGAATTTGACAAATCATCAATAATAACTACTTCATAGTTGCTATTAATTAACTCAACTACTGTATGTGAACCTATATATCCTAATCCACCTGTAACTAATATTTTCTTCATAGCATTTTATTTAAGGTCTAGGTAATAATCTCTATCAATCTTTCCATCGACCAAGTCTTTTACATTATCTCCTTTATGTTCTTCAAAAAGCTCTTCATAATCCTTAGTATAATGCGCATCAGGCACAACGTTTAAATCAAAAGAAACTTCTATTTTATCAGTATTGGCAAAATTGCCATAAAGCGTTACATAATGCTTGACAAATCCTACATTCTTAGTAGTATCAAACTTTAAAATAAGCTTTCCTTCACCTCCTGCAGGAATACGCATTAAAGACTCTTTTTTAGCGATAATACATCCACAAGAAACAATCATATCTGTCAACAAGAATGGATGTTCTCCTTTATTAATTAAAGGAAAAACCATTGTTTTCTCTTGACCTTGTAACACGGGATAATAATGTCTATTATTATCTACTACTTCTATAGTTGTATTCTCTATCTTCTGTTTTTTACACCCTATTAAAATGGTAAGTGCAAACATTGTTAGAATTATATATTTTAGTTTTTTCATAGTTCGTTTAATTTGTTATTTGAACCTCGTCTAAAGCAGTTGTAATGCGATCACCAACACTTTTAAAGAAAATGAGTTTCATATTATTACTTCCTTTAAAATCAAGATTAATAGAAGCTTCAGCTGTTTTTCCTAATAAATGATAAGAAGAGGCATTAACAGTCTTAATCAGTAATCCATCTGACCATATTTCGATATGTGTAGGAGCCTTAAAGCGATGCCTTTTATCAACTAAGAAGCGAAGGTTTAAACTCTTGATTCCCTCTATATGCTTAGTACTAAACTCTACATGAAGTTCCTTCGCATTACTTATATACCATCCAAAATGATAGTCTGATCTAAAACCTATTAATCCATCGTTTAATAGCTTACTTTGTTCGATTAATTGACCTTTTTCATTTTTAAAAAGTAATTTTTCAGTCAAAAGTAAATTCTCGAACTCGCCTTTTAATAGCATATCATCCCAAACAGAGGTATAAACACTTAAGTCTCCATCTGCTTCTTTATAACTAGATATCCCAGATTTACTAGATGATTTAAGAATTTCAACCCATTGTTTGATTTCACTTTTAAATACCACTTTGTGCCCTTTTAATAAAGCTGTCCCATTTGCTTCAATACCTTTATAATAAGCTAATTGTAAACGAGTAAATGTTAAGGCTTTATATAGCCTATTTAATCGTTTTAACTCCTCTCCTGTAGTAGTTTTTAGACTCTTCCCTACTGCTTCGTAGAATACTACAAACTCTTGCTCATCTAGATAAGTATTAAATATCTCACTAGGAGAACCATACAGATTATAAGGTGTCTTTTTACTCTCATAAGTCTTTTCTAGTTTAGTATAATAAGTTGTTAGTAGAGTTGCATTTTTAGGATAGAACTTTTCAAAATACCTTTGTATAAGAGTATCTACGTCTAACTCTACATTCTTCATTAGTGCAGTTAAAACATAATTATGTACATCTGAAAAAGAAGAATAATCATATCCACTAGCATTCATAAATACCCCACTTACTCCCTTATCTTTAAAATACTTAAATTGTTTTTGTGCTCCATAAAGCACAGGAATAGGACTTAAATAATCATCAAAATTAGAACTGTAATCCCATAGCAATATTTTACTTGTTTTAGTATGCCACTGTTCTATATCATACAATAAGTTCTTTACTTCCTTTTTACTTAAATAATCACTATCGATAGCTATTCCCTTTGGAAAATCAATAGTACTAATAAACACCCCTACATTGGCTTCTAGCCCTACCTTCGGTATTGTCTTAGTGGATAAATAAGCAATAGTATAAAACTCATACTTAGGAAAACGTCTAGCTAGTTTATTGATAAGAAATGCAACTGATTCAGAAGCATTGTTACTTGACTTATTAAAATCATAACAACCTCCACAATTACAAACAATACTATTATCTAAGGGGGCAATCATAAATCGATAGCGCTCATCTTCTTCTACCCCATATCCATAATTATCAATTATATATTCAGATAATGCTGCATATAAATCTCCTGAAGTAAAACATAATTGTTCTTTATTTATCACTCCATCGACTTTAGCATAAATAGAATTCTTAACTGGTTTAGGTAAGGCTTTTAAAATATTATGTCCCCAAATACCCCAATCAAGTTCAACGTTATTATTGCCTAATACGCCAGATTGATCAACTAATAAATTCTCTTGATAATATGGTTCTCTATATCCAAAATCATGAGTACCACAGAAAGTGCTAAAATCTAATATGGCAGGTGGCAAATCATCTGTTTTAAAACGCTTATCTACTTGAGAAATCGCCTCTATAAGTTGATAAACAACCCATTCAGTAGAGGCAATATCTCTAGTTTTGATTCTCAATTCTTCCTTATTATGAGCAATACAAAAATCTTTATCTAGTTTAATATCTAGTTCTATGTATATGTGTTTAACACCTTCTATCTTAACTTTATCCTTCTCAAGAGACAAAGAGACTATAGTTTTGTCTAAAGTATGATTTTGTAAATGCTTATATAAGTAACGCCCCCATCTCTCACTTACACTTCCCTGATCTACATATATCACATAACTCTCTGATTCTAAAGAAACTTTATTCTCTGCTTTACAGCTAGTGATAAATAATAAACATATAAACAACAAGAATCTCATCTACTTAAAAGGCTACATTAATATTAAAATATAGATTATAGAAGTTTTTATACTCTGCATTATTTGCTTTATAGTTATGCCATGTTCCTGCTATACTTCCAGTAACATTCTTAAACAATAATGTGCCGTATCCTACTCCTACATTTGTATTTAAAACAGAGAAAGTATCATATAGTTGATAATCTATTAACTCTATGTCAGGAGAAGATCCCACACCTGCCATTGCAGAAATATAATGTTTAGAGGATGATAAGAAATACTTAGCATTTAATGCTACGTTATACATATACTCTCCTCCACTGAAAAAGTTGTTTAGTTTCAAGTTTAAGCGATATTGTTCTGTTTCTTTAGTAGCACCAACTACTATATTAAACATCTTATCACTGCTATTCTCTACTTCTTTATCCTTCTGAAAAATTCTATAACCTGCTCCTAACTCAAATTCCATCCCTCCTAATACATTAAAGTCTCTAAAAACAGATCCATTAATTACAAACTTAGGAAAGTAAGCATCTGCTAAAGCTACATCTGCCTTACTACTCCACTTATCACTCCACTGATGACTCCAGTCAAAATGTCCCTGAATACCTCTTCCTGCTTCACGCCCAGTATAGTTAATTCCTACTGTATAACTATTATTTAATGCATGTCTAGTATAATTAGCTGAAGCTATTGAATAATCTCTGCCTGACTCTTCGTCAAAATGACTGCGTACATACTGTAAGTCAATATCATTCTTAAGTGATTTATACCCTAAAAATTCAAGATGCTTTTTGTGCTGATCTAATTCTAATAGTGAAGGTTCATAGAATGATTGATAATATCGTGCTTCGTTGTACTTCTTCTGCTTTTCTAATACCAACCCTTTAGTATACTTGATTATCTTACTATTAGGCAAATAGGTCAATGTCTCATCCAAAATACAAATAGCTTCATCTGTTTGATTCTGTTTCATTAATTGTAAGGCATACTTCTCACTAATCTCTTCATAAGTAGACAACGCTAATTGATGATAAGGTTGAGCTATAACCTGAGACAATACACTAGTATAGATTTCAGCAAAGTCCTCAGTAACTTTACCTTGATAATCAGCTAATTTTAATTTAAAATATATATCATCTGGATAAGCGTTAATACCTTGTTCTAAGTATTTTATAGCATCCTGCTGCTTATTAACCTGTGTAGATAAATTAGCTGCATATACTAGAGCGGTTTTATTATTAGGATCATTAGCTAACCAACGCTTCACATAATGCAAACTTTCATTGTACATGAAATCTTCATTGTATTTCTTAACGATAGCTGTACATAACTCCTCATAGCCACTTATGTAATGTGCTCGTTGATCAGCAGAACTAGCAATAAGTTCCTCTTCATATGCTGTCAAAGCTGCGTTATAATTATGCAATTTAAAGTATAAATCTGCTTTCTTAAATCCTACTTGTTCAGTATTATATGAGTTTAATTCATAGTTTCCTAAAGTATGTAACGCACTACTGTAATCCCCTTTAGCTAAATATGCATTATAAAGTCCTAGATACCCTAAATCACTAATCTCTCTATCTAAAGACTGCGTAACAGTTTGCCAAAGTACAATAGCCTTATCGTACTGCTGATCCTGCATACTTGATTTAGCTTCTCCAAGCATGATGCGATAATAGTTATCCTGTACATCTTTATCTCCTGGATACTCTTTATGCAAATCTTTTACTAAGCGTGAAACCTTCCCTTGATTACCTAAACGAGTATATACTTGTAGTTCTTTTAAAGCTAATTTCTTAGAGTTACCATTACTACTTTTGAATTTATTTAGATACACTAACGCTTCTTCATATTGCTGTTCAGCGACTAACTGATTAAACACATAATTAAATGCTTCTTCATTACGAGGGTTTTTACTAAGTACAGAACTATACAAAGTAAATGGATCATTTAACTTAGCATGTCTTGCTGCTTCTAAGACATAGTAATCATACTGTTTACTTAATTTATTCTGTTGTAAAAAAGAAAGGAGTACATCATAATTTTTCTGATCTGCTAAAATTCCTATTTTCTTGTTTAATAGAGTTGAATTATGTGGAAATACAGCTAATGCTCTCTCTGTATACATTAAAGCATTTGGAGTATCACCACCTTTTATAAAATCATTTATTAAAACAAGATGATATTCTAAATTGTCAGGAGAATTCTTAACTAGTTCTTTATTTAAAGAAATAGCTTTATCTATATCTCCGCTAATTCTATTCTTAGAAGCTTCTACTTCGATACTATATGTATAGTCTTTCTTTAACTCCTGATCATTAGGATAGATCTGAAATAGCCTCTTTCTAAGGCGATCTGCCTCAACTTGATTTCCTTGTAACTCATATAAATGAATCTTCTTTTTCCAAAGACTCTTTAAATATGGACTAACTTCTAATATTTCATTTACATAACAGATAGCACTTGAATATCGCTTAGTCTCTGTTTCGACATTGACCAGAATATGTTTAGCGTCTATATTTTCAGGTGTTATTTCTATAGCTTTATTTAATTCATAACGAGCTTTATCATACTGTTTTAAATGGTGATAATACTTACCCAATAACATATGTAGATCAGAATCATTAGGATTCTCCACTATTCCTTTATCTAGAATACTCTTTCCTGTCTCCCACTTTCCGTTATTAAACTCTTTATTAGCAAGGGTTACATAATCGCCTTTATCTTGTTCAACACTTTTAGTCTGAGCGTAGCTAAAACTAGAAGCCAATGAAAAAGCTAATAATATACTTAGGTTACTTATGCGTCTTTTAATTCTATTCATTTGTTCACTTAAGATTTTTCAATTTAAGATATAGTTGTTTCCATTGGCTTGGAAGTAGTCTCTTGTGTAAACCCTTGACGAGTCATTTCTCCCCATTTAAAGTTCTTTTTGGTCATATACTGCCAATATCCTCTAAGGCTAAAGAATACAATAAATGGATGGTATAGGATGGCTTCAAAAGCAGATAAGAAGATTAACTTAAAATATTGGAAATATGAATCGTACTGCTTCTTAACCATTACATCAAATGAAATAGAAACTAATGACATCGTAGCTCCTACCATATATACGAACAACAACATCAACCAGAAGGTTTCTGAGTTTAACTGATCTGTAAATAGTAAAAACAATAAGAATCCATTGAGTTATTAAATTAACTTCCGTATTTTAGTATCTTAAAATCAATAGTATGGAAATTTTTAAGGGTCAAAACCTTCTGAACTTAGTAAAAGAACTACCAGATGACGAATCTTGTAAAGCTTATTTAAGCAAAATAAAGTGGTCAAACGGTTTTACATGTGTAAAATGTGGTCACCAAAAAGGTTGTTTAAAAACTAATCATTCATACTATTGTTATAATTGTGAACATGTTGAGAGTTCAACGGCTAATACCTTATTTCACAAAGTCAAATTTGGTTTGCAAAAAGCATTTATGATTGTGTTTGAAATGACAACTTCTACAAAAAGTATCTCAA
>NZ_FNYS01000044.1 GCF_900109075.1 Myroides marinus
CTTTATGACGAAGTGTTGTCTTTTTTTGAGCAAGATCGGCTTTATAAACACCGTTTCTACCATCTGAATTACGTTTAAGCTCTCTGCTAACAACTGATCTGTCTTTGCCTATATAATCACCTATTTCACTAAGTGATCTACCTAAATTTTTATATGCTTCTATTTTGTATCTTTGTTCTAACGTTAAATGTGACATCTTTTTGATTGTGTAGGAACTTCAAAAGTAGATGTTTTTTTTCGCCAACAGCGGGGAACATTTGCCCCATGGGGCAAATGTTCCCCGCTGTTCTTTTAAATGCTGTTGCATTTATTTGTTGAATCTAAGTAGCAATAAAACTGTTTGGGAAAATATTAGATCAGAACTTGGACTTAGCTGTTCTGAAAAAGAATTATTGATAGAGCTAAATAATATAGGAAAACAAATAGGTTCTAGAGTCCTAATATTAATTGATGCTATCAATGAAGGAGGAGGAGCTGATTTGTGGTATGATAGAATAGCATCATTTATAAATGATTTTTTAGATTACCCTTTTCTTGGGTTAGTATTATCTATTAGAACAACTTATATTGATTATGTTATTCCTGATGAACTATTGAAAAATAGTAATGTATCAGTTTTAAATCACGAGGGTTTTAAAGGGAACGAGTATATGGCTTTAAAGTTGTTCTGTGATTTTCATGAACTAAAGCAACCCTATTTTCCAATTCTAGCACCAGAGTTTTCCAAACCATTGTTTTTAAAAATAATATGTGAGGCTGTAAAAGAAACTGAAGAAAAAACGTTCCCTCAAGGTTTTCAAGGAATAAGCAGTGTTTTTCGCATGTATATTCATACTTTGAACTTAAAGTTTGAAAGAAAAAGACATGAATATAAAAATCGTAAAATAGTTGAAAAAGCAATACATTATCTTGCTTACCAATGTTTTCAGAAAGAAGAGAGATTCTTGAGGCTGGAAGAAGCATTTGAATTATTTGAAGATAAATTTTCCCAATTCCCACACCTTATAAACGACTTAATTGAAGAGAATGTTTTTATAAGAAGAATTGATTATGATTATGAAAATAAACAAAATGAAGAAGTAATCTATTTCTCATATGAAAGATTAGGAGACTTTTTTATTGCTGAAGACTTATTGAATAAGTTTGAAACTAAAGAAGATTTAATAGTTTCTTTTCAAAAAGGAGGAGAGTTTGGTAGGTTGATTGAATATACTTTTTGGCATTTTGATGGACTTTTAGAAGCTTTTTCTGTTCTATTACCTGAAAAATTTGGATTAGAGATTTACGAAGTTTTTTCATGGGTATTTACTGACAAGGTAAGTGATCAATTTTTAAGAAAGCAAGATGAAGATAGTGTTAATAAGTTTTTCTTAGATAGTTTAAATTGGAGAGCGGTTAATAGTATTGATAATGATAAAATTACAAAATGGTTTAAGTCGGGTAGTTTTAATATAGATTATGACCAATATTTATTCAAGCTTTATGAGCTTGCACCTGTCCAGAACCATCCTTTTAATAGTGATAGAATTAATAAGATATTCAAAGGAGTCAAGATGTCAAAAAGAGACGGTTTTTGGCAGAGGCACATGTTATGGTTTTGTGATTATAATGACGAGAATGTAGCCTATCCTATAAGAAGATTAATTGACTGGGCTTGGACTCCCAATGTGTCAAAAAATGTTGATTTTGAAACTGCTCGTTTAACAGCTCAAGCTTTAGTATGGTTATTAGCATCAACTCATCGAAAGTTAAGAGACCAAACCACAAAAGCCTTAGTCAACCTATTAGAACAACAACCAGAAGCTTTAATTTCAATATTAAAAACTTTTAAAAACATAGATGATCTGTATATTTTAGAAAGAATTTATGCTGTAGCGTATGGTTGTGTTTTAAGAACTGAAAAAATAGAATCAGTAAACAAAATAGCTAATACTGTATATAGTTATGTGTTTAAAAATGGGACACCACCTAATCATATTTTATTAAGAGACTATGCCAGGAATATTGTAGAATATGCTATTTATTTAAATCCTAATCTAAAAATTGATTTAAGTCTAGTACGTCCACCCTATAAAAGTAAAATGCCTGAAAGTTTTCCAACTGTAGAGAAAATAAAGGAGTATGAATTAGATCAAGAAAGTTTAAGTTTTAAACAGAATAATAGTAGAATGCATAATTTAATTTCTTTTTCAGTATTAGAGTGGGACTTTGGACGTAAGATTATAAAACCTGCATTAGAAAAGTTTAAATCTGAATCTTTTACTTTTAAAGAAGAGTATAAGTTGTTCTATAGGTCTTTAAACAAATCTCAAAGAGAAATTGTAACTTCATTTAAGAAATATGAAGAAATGCATGTCAGGTATACTAAGAATGTACCAAGAGCAAAGGAAATTTTAGGAGAAGAGAAGTATGCATTTCATATGTCAGTAAGAGAGGATTTTTATCAAAGATTATTACTAATGTCTGAAAAGTATTTTGATACTGAACAGATGGCATATTTAAAATATAAAATACTACCATACTTAAAAAGTATTAATAGGAAAGATAATCGATATGATAATGCTTTTGACACTGAACCAATTAAAAGATGGATAGTAAAAAGAGTCTTTGATTTAGGATATGATTGCAAATTACATGGTGAATATGATGACTCTTCAGAAAGGAATAGTAATAGAATTGAGAATAAAGTCGAGAGAATAGGGAAAAAATATCAATGGATTGCTTTTTTTGAAATTTTAGCAATGGTTTCTGATAATCATGAAGTCTTTGAAGACTGGACAGGGAAGTCAAGTTATTACAAAGGACCTTGGCAAATGTATTTAAGAGATATAGATCCAGCTTTTATATGTAAGGATGTAGAAGAAGATAACAAAGAATTGGATTATCCTTCTGAGGATAAAAAATGGTATGATGAACCTGTATATAATAATTGGCAGGAAAATGATGCACAATGGGTAGATAATCTATTGGATTTACCTACTGTGAAAAATATTTTGGAGAAAGAGGATATTGATGGTAGTAAATGGCTTTCTTTAAAGAAGATGGTAAAATGGATAGAACCAAAATCTATTGGTCAAGATGAATATGATAGAAGAAGGAAAGAAGTATTCTATATGTTACAGGGATATCTTGTCCATAAAAAGGATAAATCAAAAATTACTAAGTGGTTATCTAAGCAAAATTTTTGGGGTAGATGGATGCCTGAATCATCAGTTCCATTAAGTTTAATAAATAGAGAGAATTTTTGGTCTCCAATATATAAGAATAGTGAAAAGGTTAGAAAGTGGGAAACTATTTCAAATACTAACTATAAAGTTATAATAGCTTCTACTGATGCTGTTGGAGAAATGTCTGATGATAAATCAGGAGCTCATTTTTATTATGATATGCCTTGTAAAACTCTTTTTGAAGGATTAGGGTTAAAATATGCCCCTATTGATGGGGATTTTATAAATCTTGAAGGAAATTTTGTTGCACAAAATATAAATCATAGAGATTTATTATTCAAAAAAGAAGAACTTTTAAACTATCTTAAAGAGAACAATCTAGAGATAATTTGGACACTTTTAGGAGAGAAGATGTCATATAATTCAAGAGATTTGAACAATAATCACTTTAAAGAACTAAGTGGAGTTTTCTATATTGAGAATGATATTGTAAAAGGAGATATTATATCATTCGATAGGGAGTAAAAGAATATAAAAAATGGAAGTAAAATTTTATCAAGCGGAATGTGGAGATGCAGGTAGTATTCGTTTTTTAGGTACTGATAAAAAGTACCATAATATTTTTATTGATTCTGGATATAGTAGAACATTTAGGCATGTGTTAGAAGAAGAGATTCAAAAGATCATAGATAACAATGAGAAAATTGATTTATGGATAATCTCACATATTCATGATGATCATATAGGAGGAATAATAAAATATATAGAAACGATACTATCGGGCGAATATAGGGATGTAATTGAAAAAATCTGGTATAATGTGCCACGAGAAAGTCAAGCTAAAGACATTTTTTATAATGTTAGCGATAGTAGAAGTATTAATCAAGGAGATCTTCTTTATAATTATATTAACCTGAAAGGTAAATTACTAAATTTTGATTTAACGAATTCTTTAGAACCTATTGATATATTTGGTTTAGAGTTAACTATACTATCTCCGACAAGTTCTCAATTAAATAAATTAAGAAAGAAGTATAAATCTACAACAAAAGACCTTGAAAAGCAGGAAAGAGAAGATTTAATTAGTGATGCAGTTAGTTCTTTAGGAAATGATTATAATATTTTACTTAAAGATTTTGATTTAAGTAATTGGATAGGAGATGATTCTGTTGAGAATGGAAGTAGTATTGCTATCTTAAGTGAATATGATGAGAAAAAAGTTTTATGGCTTGCTGATGCACATCCTAATATTATAGTAGAATCCATTAAAAAATTGGGATATAATTACAAAGACAAACTAGAATGTGAATGGGTTAAAGTTGCTCATCATGGTAGTAAAGGAAATAATAGTGATGAACTATTTAAACTGTTAGATTGTAAAAATTATGTATTTAGTGTAAACGGTGAAAATAGACATAATCTTCCTAATAAAGAATGTGTTGCTCGTCTTTTAAGGAATTCTGATAGGGATCTATTAGGTGATAAGTACAATATCTATTTCACTTATGATAATGAAGTATTAAGAGAAATATTCGAGAATGATGAAGATAATATTTTTGATAAATATCATTTTAATGTAGTGTATCTTGACAATAAATATATTACGATAAATGTTGAATGATGTATTTAGTGTAATCTAGTGTATCCTGATTACACTAAATACATCAGTAAAACTTTGTAAATCTATAAGTAAGATTTTTTAATCTCAATTTTATTACTTACAATTATATCTTGAGTTTTTTGAATAATAGGTTCTGCTATTTTGTAAATCTCTTCGAATTTACTCTCTATATATGAGTCATTTTTAAATTCATCAAAATCAAATGGAATAGCTATGTTATTATAAATTTTCCAATCGTTATTTTCGTTTGCACATATTAGCCCTTGTTGCATGAATATTTTGTGTAAACATTGATTTAACGATAGATCAAAATCTGATACACTTAGCAAAAAAACAATTCTTCTTTCCTCTTTTTCGAGCGAAATTTCAAACAAGAAAGGTTCTTTATTCTTCCATGCTCTTTTTGCTGATTTCACAGGTTTTAAAATGTTACTTATTTCTTTTGTAGTAAACCTACTGAAACTATAATCCTCAGATCCTCTTACATAGTTAGGAAGTTTATGATGTAAAAAATGATTAAACTTATTGGTAATATAATTTAGGTCTGACTCTACATTTTGCATGACAAAGTCAAAAGTATCTTTGTATTTTGCATATAATTCTGCTGCTAGTGGGTATTCCGGTCTAAACTGAACAGGTAATTCCGGTCTAAACTGAACAGGTAATTCCGGTTTAAACTGAACAGGTAATTCCGGTTTAAACTGAACAGGTAATTCCGGTTTAAACTGAACAGGTAATTCCGGCCTAAACTGAACAGGTAATTCCGGTGCAAACTGAACAGGTAATTCCGGTGCAAACTGAACAGATGATTCCGGTGCAAACTGAACAGTTCTGAGCTTAGTTTTTTAGTGTAAATTGTGATTAAAAATCACAAAGTTATGGCTAATAAACCTATCTCAACGACCATGATAAAAAGTATCATTAAGATGAAAATCAAAGAAATTTCTAAT
>NZ_FNYS01000023.1:0-26191 GCF_900109075.1 Myroides marinus
AAGTAACAACCGATTTAAGGTGGTTATTGCAGCGGGGCTCACCTCTTCCCATTTCGAACAGAGAAGTTAAGCCCGCTAGCGCAGATGGTACTGCTAACCAGTGGGAGAGTATGTCGCCGCCTTTCTTTATAGAATCCCCAATCTCATTAGAGGTTGGGGATTTTTTTGTATATATATGCTTCATCTGTGAGTATTATTAGGTAATGAATAGTTAAATACTATTGCTAAGTTCTGTTTGTAATTGCTTAATTTGTTTATTATTCTGTTTTTTTTTATATAGCAGAATATTGTTCTGTTTTTGTTTTATTTGTTTGTATATTATTCTTTTTATTTATAAATTTGCACTCGTTAATTAAAGGTAATGGAATACAAGTTAGACGAAGTTGATTTAAAGATTTTGCGATTGATGCAAGATAATGCGAGGATTAATAATTCTGATATAGCAAAGGAGTTAGGAATGGCACCTTCTGCGGTATTAGAGCGAGTTAAGAAATTAGAGAATAAGGATGTTATCTTAGCTTATCACGCAAGAGTTAACCCAAAGGCTTTAGATCAAAAGATGTTATCGTTTATTTTTATTAAAGTTGACGAGATTATTGGTGATGAAGAGACAGGTAGGCTTTTAGCTGAAATTCCTGAGGTTTTAGAAGTTCATGATATTGCTGGTGATGACGGTTATATGATAAAAGTACGCACCACAGATTCTTTGGCATTAGTGCATTTAATGAGAAATTCATTATCTAGAATACAGGGGATTATTTCAACAAGAACAATTATAGTTTTACAGACAGTTAAAGAAGAAAATAAATTAATTATACCAGAAAGGTTAGAGTAGTTATGGGAGCAGTTAGTACAAATAGCACAAACAAAAGCACTGTTATTGCAGCATATATTGTAGTTTATTTTGTTTGGGGGTCAACATTCTTTTTTATACATAAGGCACTAAGTGATTTCACGCCTTTTGTATTAGGTACACTACGTTTTTTTATAGCAAGTCTTATCCTTTTAACTTATTGTAAGATGAAAGGTTATAAGTTATTTAATAAGAAGGTAGTTAAGCAAGCTTGTATCACAGGTTTTTTATTGCTTTTTATTGATATGGGAGCTTTGATATGGGCTGAGCAGCATGTGTCAAGTGGTATTGCAGCTATTATGGCTGCAGCAGCAGCATTGTGGTTTGTTATATTAGATAAACCTCAATGGAGAAATAACTTTTCTAGTATTCCTACTGTTTTAGGGCTATTACTTGGGTTTGTAGGTGTAATTATGCTATTTGCGGAACAGATCAATATAGCAAGCGATGAATCTCAAAGGTTATTGAATATATTTTGTATGGTATTATTGATTTTAGGTTCTATTGCGTGGACTGCAGGATCACTATACTCCAAATATTCAAAAGATAAAAATACAGACGAAGGAGAAGATTTACATGTTATGGTGAAGACTTCTTGGCAAATGATCACAGCAGGAGTGTTGTTCTGTTTGGTTGCAGTTTTAAATGGTGAGTTTGCAGCTTTTGATCCAGTTGAGATTTCTATGTCTGGATGGTTTTCTTTAGGTTACTTAATAACTTTTGGATCTATATTAGCCTTTGGGTCTTATATATGGCTTATTCAAAATAGACCCGTTGTAGAAGTAAGCACTTATGCTTATGTAAATCCTGTAGTTGCGGTTGCTTTAAGTTATTTCTTTACAGATGATATTATTACAAGTTTACAAATTGGAGGATTAGCAGTAGTACTTTTAAGTGTAGGATTAATGAACTGGGATTTATATAAGAATAGCAAGTTTGTAAAAGCCTTTAGTAAAAAGACTAAGGAGAAGACAGCAGTGGTGAAGAACTAAATGTTTTAAACTAGAAAATATAATTTTTAATAATAAATAAGGTCTATAGCATTATGTTATAGACCTTATTTTATTATATATATTCTTATTAGTTATGTTATACAAATGTTCTTTAATATTTTGGATATCAAATATAAAGTTATAATTTTGCACCGCTTTTAGTTCAGTAAGGTTTCGCTAAAAGTAATACTTTACATGTTAAACAACTTCTAGTATTTTATAACTGATATTAAGAAACTTATGGAAACTAGAATACAAATTTTATCAGAGATGTCTGAAAACACAAAAACACAAGAAGAGTTCTTAAAAGATTTTAACTGGGAAAACTACGAAAATGGTATCGATGCAGTTGAAGAAACTCAATTAAAAGAATTCGAAAGCCTAGTAGAAAAAACTTTTATTTCTACTGATGATGAAGAAGTAGTAGAAGGAGTTGTAGTTAGAATTACTGACAGAGACGCTATCGTTGATATCAACGCTAAATCTGAAGGTGTTATTTCTTTAAACGAGTTCCGTTACAATCCAAACTTAAAAGTTGGAGATAAAGTAGAAGTATTAATCGACGTAAGAGAAGATAAATACGGACAATTAGTATTATCTCACAGAAAAGCTCGTACTATCAAAGCTTGGGATAGAGTTATCGCTGCTCATGAGTCTGGAGAGATTGTTAATGGATTCGTTAAATGTAGAACTAAAGGTGGTATGATCGTTGACGTATTCGGAATCGAAGCATTCTTACCAGGTTCTCAAATTGACGTTAAACCAATCCGTGATTACGATCAATACGTAAACAAAACAATGGAATTCAAAGTAGTTAAAATTAACCACGAATTCAAAAACGTTGTTGTTTCTCACAAAGCTCTTATCGAGGCTGATATCGAAGTTCAAAAGAAAGAAATTATCGGTCAATTACAAAAAGGTCAAGTGTTAGAAGGTGTTGTTAAAAACATCACTTCTTACGGAGTATTCATTGACTTAGGAGGTGTAGATGGATTAATCCACATCACTGATTTATCTTGGTCAAGAATCAACCACCCAAGCGAAGTATTGGAATTAGACCAAAAATTAAACGTTGTAATTTTAGATTTCGACGACGAGAAAACAAGAATCCAATTAGGATTAAAACAACTTTACGCTCACCCATGGGATGCTTTAGATTCTAACTTAAACGTTGGTGATAAAGTAAAAGGTAAAGTAGTTGTTTTAGCTGACTACGGTGCTTTCATCGAAGTTGCTGAAGGTGTTGAAGGTTTAATCCACGTTTCAGAAATGTCTTGGTCTACTCACTTAAGATCAGCTCAAGATTTCGTAAAAGTAGGAGACGAAGTAGAGGCAGTTATCTTAACTCTTGATAGAGATGAAAGAAAAATGTCTTTAGGAATCAAACAATTAACTCAAGATCCATGGACTGATATCACTGTTAAGTACCCTGTAGGTTCTAAACACACTGGTATCGTTCGTAACTTTACTAACTTTGGTGTATTCGTAGAATTAGAAGAAGGAATTGATGGATTAATTTACATCTCTGACTTATCTTGGACTAAGAAAATCAAACACCCATCTGAATTTGTAAACGTAGGAGATAAATTAGAAGTAGTTGTTTTAGAGTTAGACGTTGAAGGACGTAAATTATCTTTAGGACACAAACAAACTACAGCTAATCCTTGGGACAAATACGAAGCTGCTTACGCTGTTGGAACTATTCACAATGGAGAAATCTCTGAATTAGTTGACAAAGGTGCTACTGTAGTATTCGAAGATGATGTTGTTGCTTTCATCCCAACTCGTCACTTAGAAAAAGAAGACGGTAAAAAGTTGAAAAAAGGTGAAGCTGCTGATTTCAAAATCATCGAGTTCAATAAAGAATTCAAAAGAGTAGTTGCTTCTCACACTTCTATCTTCCGTGAAGAAGAAGAGAAAAACGTAAAAGCTGTTGAAACTACTGCAAATGCAGCAGAGAAAACAACTTTAGGAGATATCGACGCTTTAGCTGAATTAAAAGAAAGAATGGAGAAAGGAAAATAATTCCTAACTTATAAATTTCAAAAGCCCCAACATAGTTGGGGCTTTTTTTGTACTTATAATTCAGCTATATGTTTTAATAGACTTAATTTTAATATCTTTAATATTAATTAAAGTTAAGTTAATGGGGTGGTTTACTGACAGAAGTAAAAGCTGGGAAATTAAAGAAACAGTATTATTATTAGGAGTAATAGGAATAGTAAGCTTCTTAAGCTTAGGAGTTCTTACGCCTTTTGCTGTATTCTTTTTTGGTAATCGAGTTAGGATATCACATTGGTTAAAGGTTTCCTTCTTTATATCTTCTATTTATTTAGTATTCCTTATTCTAGCATTATTTGTTTTTGTTGCAGGAGAAAACCCTGTATCTATTCTAACGCTGAATTATATCAGTTTTTATATTTATGTGGTTTATTTATCTATTTATACTCCAGAGTACCTACAGAGGTTAGACTTAAAGAATTATATCAATTTAGAAAAGAACAAAGAATACAGTTATCATACTATTATAAAACAAATGCATGATGTCAGATCAGATATATCTAATAAAACGTCTTTCATAACTAATTTAAATCGATTTAAGCGTAGTATAGTTAGTCAATGTATGATTATAGAGATAAACGAAATATTACGTCTTATAGAGGTTATAGGAGTAAATAATTTAAACGTTACAGAGGTGATATTAGAACGTCATGTGTCTACAATAGAGAATGTATTAACTCAATATATAGAACTAACGACTAATTACCATCAAAGTAAAGAAGTACTTGATTCAATAGCAAAGTTAGAAGAGCTTATTAAGTATGCTAGAATAGCTTTAGAGAATGAATTATCTATGATAATAGAGTCTCAGGTTCTTAGTGTTGATGGAGAAGCTTCTGTTTATTTATCTGTTTTAAAAGGAAGGGGTTTTGTGTAATGGGATGGTTTACTAATAATTCAAAACAATGGGAACTACGCGTAGGATGGATATGTTTTCTAGCAATAGCTTTCCCTTTTGTATTTCCACCTATTGCAATGCTGTATATGGGGATACATAGCAAAATTAAAAGCTTAATCTACGCTAGTATACTGTGGACCTCTTTATTTTTAATAGGGTACGGTAGTTATTTTATGTTTGGGAATACAACTAAAGTAGAGATTAGTGTTTTTATTATTTTATTAAGTGGAGCTTTAGTAGTTTCTTTTTATTTAAAAGAGTATTTAAGGAGAGTACATCTAGGTTCTATTATTAAGATAAAATGGAATACATCCTATGATTATATAGATTTTATGCGTCGTAAGGAGATTTCAGAAGTCTTATCTGTTAGTGACTTTATTCATCATCTAATGCAATGGCAACAGCAGATAAAAAATGATGAAGTAAGAGGAAGTGTCTTTACGATGATACAGTTAATCAAATCAATGACTGTAGATAATAAGCATCATATGGATCTATTTATAGAACGTCATGCATATTCCATAGAGAATATGTTGCAACAATATTATCAGATAGAATTGTCTAAGTTAAATAATGAAGTGATAGTATCTGCAGAACAGAAGATAAGAACAACACTTTTAGTAGCGATAAAGGCTTTTGAAAATGAATTAAACAAGAAGGTTCAATATCAACATCTAGCTATAGAAGTGGAATCAGAAGTATACATACGAGATTTAAAAAATAAAGGACTATTATAAAAAGAAATTATGGAAAAGGATATTCAACAAATGCGCACAGATAATGCTTTAGCACCAGAAGTTAGTGTAGAGTTTACCCCTCAAGATTTACAGCAAATAGAATCTTATAAGAAGAGTATTGATTTATCTAATACTACTCAGGTGATACAGTATGGAGCTAGTAGTCAATTAAAAGCAAGTACTTTTGCTACAGAAATATTAAAGCAAGTACAGACAAAAGATTTAGGAGAAACATCTAATCTTCTGGTTTCTCT
Organism: Myroides marinus; assembly: GCF_900109075.1. Lineage (GTDB taxonomy): Bacteria > Bacteroidota > Bacteroidia > Flavobacteriales > Flavobacteriaceae > Flavobacterium > Flavobacterium marinum_A. Next base: position 5,796 of record NZ_FNYS01000023.1, read on the forward strand.
TCGAGAAGATGTAAAGTCTTTTGAAGGAATAGCAAATAAGAAAAGTTTGTTTCCTATGTTTGATAATATTAAAAAGAAAATAGGTAGGCTTCAAACACAATATAGTAAAGTAGAAACAAATATTAATGCAATAGAGTTACAGCTAGAATGTCATTATAAATTAATGATGAAAGATGTTGCTATGTTTGATAAACTATTTGATGAAAATAAAAATTATTTTAAAGAATTATCACTTTATATCGCAGCAGGAGATCAGAAACTACATGAGCTTAATACAATAGAATTACCAAAGTTAAAAGCAGAAGTAGAACAGGAGAATGATCCAGCTAAGGTTCAGTCATATAAAGATCTAGAACAACAAGTAGTGCGATTCGATAGAAAAGTTCACGATTTAAAATTAACTAGAATGGTTATTCTTCAGTCTTCACCACAGATCAGAATGGTACAGAATAATAGCCTTATGTTAATGGAGAAATTGCAGTCTAGTATAGTAAATACCTTACCTCTATGGAAGAATCAAATGGTATTAACTCTTGGATTAGCACGTTCTCAACAAGCTTTAGGAGCTCAACAAGCTGTAACAGATGCGACTAACGACCTATTGACACGTAATAGTGAGATGCTTAAAGATTCAACTATTAAAATTGCTCAAGAGACAGAAAGAGGTATTGTGGATATTGAGACAATTAGAAAAGTGAATACGGACATTATCAATACGATAGATGAGATAGTGCGTATACAAGCTGATGGTAGAGATAAACGTCGCGCTGTTGAGTTGGAATTAAAGGAACAAGAAAACGATTTAAAGAAACATTTACTCGGTACTACAGAAGGTGCTAAGTAGTTTTATACAAAAAAAGGAGATTCATTAGAATCTCCTTTTTTTGTATATAAGAATAAAGTATTATTTATTTCTCTCAGCAGTAAGCTCAGCAATCTTAACGATAACTTCAGTTGCTTTCACAATACTTTCTACTGGCACATATTCATATTTTCCGTGGAAGTTATGACCACCAGCGAAGATATTAGGACATGGTAATCCCATATATGAAAGTTGAGAACCATCTGTACCACCACGAATAGCTTTGATAAGAGGTTTGATACCTAAATCTTTCATTGCTTGTTCAGCGATATCTACGATATGCATTACTGGTTCTACTTTCTCACGCATGTTGAAATATTGGTCACCGATTTCACAGTTAACGATTGGCCCACCAAATTTCTTAGCATGTTTTTTATTAAACTTCTTAGCTAGTTTAGCAATCTGTTTTTTGCGTTTCTCGTATTTTTTAAGGTTGTGATCACGGATGATTAACTCTACTACAGACTCTTCGATAGTACCAGTTACATGGTGTACGTGGAAGAAACCTTCGTAACCTGTTGTTTTTTGAGGAACTTCATCTTTAGGTAATTGAGAAATGAACTTGTTAGCTAATAAAATAGAGTTAATCATTTTTCCTTTAGCATACCCAGGGTGTACACTCTTACCGTTAAAAGTAAGTTTAGCATATCCTGCATTAAAGTTTTCATATTCTAACTCACCGATTTGACTACCATCCATAGTATAAGCCCACTCAGCACCGAATTTTTTAACGTCGAATAAATGAGCTCCTCTACCAATCTCTTCATCAGGTGTAAATCCGATACGGATTTTACCATGTTTGATTTCAGGATGTTGGATTAAGTATTCCATTGCAGATACAATCTCAGTAATACCTGCTTTATCATCAGCTCCTAATAAAGTAGTACCATCAGTAGTGATGATAGTTTGTCCTTTATATTGAAGAAGATCTTTAAAGTAAGAAGGAGATAATACGATGTTTAATTCTTCGTTCAACATGATATCACCACCATCATAGTTTTTCACTATTTGTGGTTTAACATTAGCACCACTAAAGTCAGGAGATGTATCAAAGTGTGAGATAAACCCAATAGTAGGTACTTCATGCTCTACATTACTTGGCAATGTAGCCATAATGTAAGCATTCTCATCGATAGTTACGTCTTCTAGACCTATTTGTTTTAATTCTTCAACTAATTTGTTAGCTAAATCCCATTGTTTCTCAGTACTCGGACAAGTATTTGAAGATGAATCAGATTCAGTATCAACAGTTACATAACTGATGAAACGGTCAATGATATGTTGCATAATGTATAATATTTTAGTGAAACAAAAATAATAATTAAATGTTGATTAAAGAGATTATACATACTGTATTATTCTAATAAGTTGTTTTTTTAATTAAATGAACTATATGTATCCATGATAATTGAATTTATATGAGGTAGATATTGGTTTTGCTACAGTAATAATTGGAGTTAGTTACTACTATGTTCGATATGACTAAATCATGACTGAATGGTGTATCCGTAGTGAGTCCGTTATTTTAATCAAAATAACGGACTCACTACGGACTCATAACGGACTCACTCCGATGAAAACATGTCTCGTCCTATTATAATTGCACAGTTATAGTTAGTAATCCTATTTAATATTGTACAGTGATCATTTCATTAATTGTGCTGGAAATGGCAATAGTTAATTAATAGTATTAAAGATATAAAACCTCAGTTTAAAAAATAAAGTAAATCGATATAGGCGATTCTAATATTGTATATTTGAAAGTAGAAACAAATAAGTATTTAGGATGAGACTTTATTTATCAATGTTATTGTTATGCTTTACATCTATACTATGGGCAGTAGAGCCTAAAAAAGAGTATGTAGACCACCCAGCTAATTCGACAGTAAAATTTGAAGCATTAGAAATAACAACCTCTGATAATTATAAATTAAAGTCCTGGATTTGTTTTCCTACTAAAGACAAAGATTTAAAACAAGTCTTAGTATTAGCCTATGGAGATGCAGGTAATATGTCATATTATGTTAGGCAGGCATTAGAAGTAGCTAAGTATGGATATACAGTAGTAATGTTTGACTACAGAGGGTATGGAGAGAGTCAGGCATTTGAGATGATAGAGACACAGCTGTATTATGACGAGTTTGTGACAGATTTAAAAGCTGTTGTAGAGTATAGTCAGCACAGATTTCAGCAACCAGTGGGAGTGTGGGCTTTGTCTATGGGAACTATAGCAGGTACATTATTATATTCAGATGTCAAGTATGACTTTATGATAGCAGAGGGATTTGTATCTAGCCCGCAAGATATTATTAGCAAATTAAAACAGTATTTAGATAAGGATTACACGCTTCCTAGCAGTGCTTCACAGTATGAACTAGCGTTGAGTAAATTGACACTACCAGTATTGTATTTTGCTGGAGATAGAGATGGGCTTACTTCACCTAATGATAGCTATAGAGCTAAGTTTCTTAATCCTAAAAGTGATGTGGTTTTATATAAAGGAGCACATTTACAAGGGTTTCAGGCTTTATCAGATAAGACACATGGTGAACGTTATATAAAAGCAATTGATAACTTTCTAGTAAATAAAGATCTATCTATTACAACTACAAAATAAGATGTATCAGTATCAATAGACTGAATTTTAGAATTAAATTATAATAGAATCCTAATAACAAGAGAGGATTTAATAAGTAACTTTGTCTCCGAAATAATCACTTCTGAATACTCTAAGAGATGGAATCTACACACAGACATTTTTTATTATACAAGCCACACGGGTATATAAGCCAATTCATATACGAAAAGAAGAGAACTAAACATAAGTTAGGAGAATTGTATGATTTTCCTGAAGGAACGATGGCTATCGGTCGATTAGACGAAAACTCAGAAGGCTTACTGTTTTTGACTACAGATGGGATGATGAGTGAGAGAGTGAGAGGTGCCCATTATGAGAAAGAATATTATGCTCAAGTAGATGGTGATATCACAGAGGAAGCTGTAGAGCAAATGAGAAATGGCGTATTGATAGGAGTCAAAGGAGAAAAATATATGACTAAACCTTGTGTAGCTGATAAGTTAGACCAATTACCTGATTGGGTAGGAGAGGGAAGACGAATCAGGGACGAGAGACATGGACCTACTAGTTGGGTACGAATAGTGCTGACAGAAGGAAAGTTTAGACAAGTAAGAAAAATGACAGCTCATGTCGGCTATGCTACATTGAGATTAGTAAGAGTACGAATAGGAGAGGTGTCATTAGAAGGATTAAAAGTAGGCGAAGTAAAAGAGGTAGATACATTATAATCTAAGCAGGTATGAATACTAAAGCAAAAGAAAATTATCAATTTCAGAAGATAGTAGCCATCGTTGGAGTACTATTATTTGTTATTAAGATAGTAGCATGGTCTTTAACGCATTCTGTTGCAATTTTAACTGATGCCTTAGAGAGTGTTATTAATGTAATCAGTGGCTTCGTAGGATTATACAGCCTATATTTATCAGCATTACCTCGAGACCGTAATCACCCTTATGGACATGGTAAAGTGGAGTTTATCTCTGCTACTATAGAAGGAGGTATGATTATTATCGCTGGTTTAGTAATTATCTTCGAAGCAATCAGAAACCTTCTTCATCCTCAGCCTATAGGCCAGTTAGACTACGGTATTGTCCTAGTAGCTATTACAGCTATAGTTAACTATATATTAGGATGGTATGCAATTAAAAAAGGAAAAACGAATAAATCATTAGCCCTTGTTGCTAGTGGTAAACATCTACAGTCTGATACTTATTCTACGATTGGTATTATCATCGGTTTAATCTTATTATACTTTACAGGTTACGGATGGTTAGATAGTGGAGTAGCTTTATTATTTGCTGGTATTATTATCGTTACAGGTTACCGCATCGTTAGAGGTGCTATCTCTGGTATAATGGATGAAACAGACGAACAATTATTAGAAGAAGTAGTAGAATATCTACAGGCACATAGACGTGCTAACTGGATAGACTTACACAATCTTCGTATTATTAAGTATGGAGCGGTACTACACTTTGATTGTCATATGACTATTCCATGGTATTTTAATATTGTAGAAGGCCATAAAGAAGTAGAACAATTAGAAAAAGAAATTATCGAAAAGTTTGGGACAGAATTAGAACTGTTCGTTCATATGGATGATTGCAAGCCTTTTTCGTGTAAAATATGTACAGTAGAGAATTGTCAATATCGACAAGCTGATTTTGAACAACAAGTGGAGTGGACTATAGAGAATGTCTTAAAAAATAAAAGACATACCTGTGCTACTGAGAAGAAAGAATAAAACGCTTCTGCTCTCTATTAAATGTAAGATTCTCATCTTCAAAGAAATTATCAAAGACTCCTTGACTTATCAGGGAGTCTGTTTTATTTTGGGTATTATAGTCTTTCTTCAGTACTATAATATCATCGCTAAAAGCTATGGCTAGATCCATATCATGAGAGGAGAACAATATAGCTTTGTTTTCTTCATGAGCTAACCTTTGTAGTAACTTAAAGAGAGCTACTTTATGATGTAGATCTAGATGGTTCGATGGTTCGTCTAGTATAATGATTGGGGTGTCCTGTGCAATAGCTCTAGCTATTAATACACGTTGTAATTGTCCATCACTAAGTTGGCTAATATGTCTATCTGCTAATTCTGTTATTTCTGTTAATAGTATTGCTCTATCTACTTGTGCAGAATCTTCTTCGCTGAGTGTACTATATGAATTCAGGTAAGGAGTTCTTCCTATCTGTATTAACTCACGTACAGTTAGATCTGATACAGGTATCTTTTCGGTAAGAACTATACTTATAAGTGTAGCTAAAGTAGCTTTATTATAGCTTTTTAATTCTTTACTATTTACATACACCTTACCATCTAATATATCCTGATTAGAAGAGATACTTCTCAGTAAAGTAGATTTACCTATACCATTAATGCCTAATAGTGAAGTTAGGGACCCTTTATTTAGTTCAACATTTAGTTGTTGTTGCACCACCTTATTTTTTCCTTTTTTTTGTGGATATCCTATTGATAAGTTTTCAGTTTTCAGTATAGGTGTAGGCATAGTAATGATATTGATATAATATGTGGACTAAAAGTACTTAAATAGATTGTATTATAAAAAACTAGTTTCATAAGCGTGTTTACGTTTCCTAATAAATATAATCTATAGGTGTATGTTAAGTCAATGTTATGTGTTTTTAATTAATGTTTTATTATTGTTAATTATTTTTTATTAATTATTTGAATTTATTTATTAATTGTGTTTTGTTCTTATTATTATGTTAATATGTTTGTTAAAATTCGTTTTTATGTTTGCATCATAATAATAACACAATCAAATGAAACAAAAATTACTTATTGGATTATTAGTCCAATTCTTTTGTGTAACAGCTTTGTATGCTCAAGAGAAAAGAGTGCTTAAAGGTAATGTGAAGGATGAGACAGGAATGTCATTACCAGGAGCATCGATTTATAAAAAGAATACTCAAGAAGGAGTAAGTACAGATTTAGAAGGAAAGTTTAGTATAGATGTATTAGATACGGATGTTTTAGTTTTTTCTTTTATAGGTTATAATGATGAAGAACTATCTGTAGGAACTCAACAGAATGTTGAAATAACTTTACTTCCAGAAAGCTCAGCTTTAGATGAAGTAATCATTACGGCACTAGGGATTAGTAAAGCAGAGAAGAAAGTAGGATATGCTACGCAAAAGGTAGATGTAGCTAAAACACAAGAGGTAGCTACTCCTAATATGGGAAGCTTACTATCAGGACAGGTAGCAGGATTACAAGTGTCTAATGCACCAGGTATGTTACAGAAACCTCAATTTTCACTAAGAGGAAAGACTCCATTAATTATAGTTGATAATATACCTGTTAGTACAGATTTCTACGATATATCACCAGAAGATATCGCAGATATTAATGTCTTAAAGGGTACTAGTGCAGCTGCATTATATGGGTCAAGAGGTAGAAATGGAGCAATTCTGATTACGACTAAAGGAGCTAAGAAAGAAGGGTTAGAGGTGAGCTTAACGCATAATACGATGATTAGTGCAGGGTTTACCGTATATCCTAAAACACAGAAAGAGTATGGTAATGGATCTGATGGGAAGTATGAGTTTTGGGATGGTAAAGATGGAGGTATTAGCGATGGTGATATGAACTGGGGACCTAAATTTATACCAGGTTTAAAAATAGCACAGTGGAACAGCCCTATCAGAGATAAACAGACAGGACAAGTGATAAATTGGTATGGTAACGTAGAAGGGACTATCTATAATGATAGATCTAGATATGAGCGCGTACCCATCACTTGGGAATCTCATGACAACTTAAAAGAGTTCTTAGAAACAGGTGTAAATACTAGAACAAGCTTTGCTATTTCTAATAAAGGAGAAAAGACGTCTTATAGATTAGGTGGAGAGTTTAATTACAATAAAGATCGTGTGCCTAATACAAGTTTATATAGAGGTAATATTTCTTATAAATCTACTACACAGTTTACCGATAAGTTATCATTAGATGCTAAGCTTACTTATGCTAATATTTATTCCCCTAATATTCCTAACTATGATTATAATCCTAGTGGACATATGTATACGGTACTAATTTGGATGGGATCTGACGTTAATGGTAGAGATCTTAAAAGAAATCAGTGGGTACCAGGTATGGAAGGATTTCGTCAGGCTAACTGGAATTATGCTTGGTATAATAATCCTTGGTTTGGGGTAAATAACTTTAAGCGAATTTGGAATAAAGATGTTGTAACTAGTCAGTTGGCATTAAACTATGCAGCAACAGAAGATCTAAAGTTTCAAGCTAGAGGGTCTGTAGTGTCATCTAATGATAAAGAAGAATTACAAAGTCCTAAATCATATTTTAATTATAGTGCAAGTAGAGAAGGTGGATATAGTATTACTAGTCATAAAAATTTGAAATTCGAGTATGACTTCTTAGCCATGTATAAGAAGGATCTGACTAGCTTCTTAAGTATAGATGCGAATGCAGGAGTTGCTTCTAGATACAGTCAGTACAATGCTAATTATTCTGCTGCAGATGGATTGACAGTACCAGGTGTGTATAATTTAGGAAACTCAACGGGACCAGTAACTGCTCAAAATTATTTAGAAAAGAAAGCAGTAAACAGTGTGTATGGAACAGTAGAACTAGATTTTTATAACTCATTCTTTTTCACTTTTGCAGCTAGAAATGACTGGTCATCAAGTTTGATCAAAGAGAATAGATCTTACTTCTATCCATCAACATCCTTAAGTGTTTTATTATCTAATCTTATAGATATGCCAAAGCAAGTAGACTATTTAAAACTGTATACTTCTTGGGCACAAGTTTCTAGTGATTTGTCTCCTTATCAGTTACAATCGGCATATTCTGCTATGGGAAGACCGTTTAATGGTAATCAAATGGTAGAGTATCCTGACTCTATTTTAGATCCAAGTTTATTGCCAGAGAAATCAAATTCTTTTGAATTGGGATTGTCGTCTGCATTTTTTAATAAACGATTAAATTTTGATTTGACTTATTATAGAGTGTTAGATTCTAATTTCTTGATTAGATATCCTGTCTCTGAGGCTTCTGGGTTTAACAATATGTTATTAAATGGAAATGAATACACTACTAAAGGATGGGAAGTAAGTGTTTCTGGAGCAGTAATTAAGAAAGATAATTTTCAGTGGAACTCAACAGTGAACTGGAGTACAAGAGAAAAAAGATTAACTAAAATACATGGTGGTGCTGAAAAGTATGGAGACCTATATCTTAATGATAGATCAGATTCTTATTATGCTACAGAGTGGATGAAGGCTCCTGATGGGCAATTGATTTTAGATGCTAAAACAGGAATGCCTACTGCTAACAAAAAAGCGACGAAGATTGGAAACTTTGGTCCTAAATGGACATTGGGATGGAATAACAACTTTAAATATAAGAAGGTAAATGTAAGTATGGGAATAGACGGTGTCTGGGGAGGTGTTACTCGCTCTCAGGTAGTAGAAAAAATGTGGTGGGGAGGTAAACACCCTAAATCAACGCAATATAGAGATGCAGAGTATGCTAAAGGAGGGCCAGTATATGTACCAGAAGGTGTAAATGTGATCTCAGGAGAACTAATTACAGATGTAAATGGTAATGTAATCTCAGATACAAGACAATTCCAAAAACATACTGGTGCTGTGAGTTGGCAGAGCTGGGCTCAGAATTATCCTTATAGAGCCCGTGTGACAGAGAAGGAGAATAAGTTATTCGCTAACGTATTTGATAGAACATTCTTTAAGTTGAGAACACTAGCTGTATCATATGATTTTACAGAAATGGTTAAGTCAAAAAAGATAAGTCAATTATCTGCTTCTCTAACAGGATATAACCTATTAGTATGGAAGAAATCAAAAGGACTTTATTCAGATCCTGATTATGAAATCAATACAGCAAACGATATTCAAGACCCTTCTACTAGATGGGTAGGTCTAGGAATAAACGTTAAATTCTAACACACATAAAAAGATGAAAAGATATATCAAAATAGTAGCGTTAATCGTAGCAACAATTTCTGTAGGAAGTTGTCAAGATTTAGATAAACTAAGTGAAGATCCAAATAGAATAAAAGAAGCAGATCCATATCTAATCTTACCTAATGTAAGTAGAACTGCTTTTAATTTAGGAGGAATTGGAAAAGAATATGCATCAAGAATGATTATTCAAACTGATGGAGATAATAGCAATCAGTATTTCAAATGGAGTAGCTCTAGCTTTGGATCCTATAAAGATTTGTTACAAGTACAAAAGATGATGGACGAAGCGAAGCGTACAAATAAGGAGGAATATATTGCAGTGGGACATTTCTTAAAAGCAAGAATGTTTTATGATTTGGCTATTACTTTTGGAGATGTACCATATTCAGAAGCACTTCAAGGAGAAAATAAAATACCTTTCCCTAAATATGATAAACAAGAAGATGTCTTCGTAGGAGTATTGAAAGAGTTAGAGCAAGCAGCTATCAAAATTCAAAACAAGAATGCCTTAAGAGGAGATATTATCTATGGTGGAAGTGTAGAGAAATGGAAGAGGTTGATTAATTCTTATCAGTTAAAAGTATTGATGAGTCTATCAAAGAAGAAAACTGTAGGAACAATAAATGTAGCAGAACAGTTTGCTAAAGTATATAATGCAGGTAACCTATTAGCTAATAATAGTGATAATGGACAACTAACATACTATGATCAAGCAGGTAGTAGATATCCTCAATTTAATTCAAGTTCTTACGGATCAAGTATGTATATGTCAGGAACTTTTATTAATTTACTGAAAGATTTGAAAGATCCTCGATTATTTGCGTTTGCACAACAAACAGCAGGAGCTATGGAGAAAGGATTGCCTATTACAGATTTTAGCGGGTATAATGGAGGAGATCCTACTGTACCTTATGCAGAGAATGAAAAGCTAGTACAGGCAAAGAATATTTCGAAAGTTAAGAGTCGTTATTATTTAGATCCAACTAATGAACCAACGAATATACTGAGCTATTCTGAATTGCAGTTTATATTAGCAGAGGCAGCAGCACGTAATTGGATAGGGGGAAATGCAGCAGATTTTTACTATAAAGCAATTAGTGCAAACTTTGAGTTTTATAATACGTATGCTAAAGGAATGGCTAGTTACTATACTAAACAGGCTGTAGATGAGTATATCGCTCAACCAACAGTAAAGTATCAAGGAGGTAATTTAGATGGTCAGTTAAAACAAATCTTGACTCAGAAATATATTACGATGTTTCATCAGTCTAATTGGACTATCTATTACGATCATTTGCGTACGGGGTATCCAGAATTTAAATTACAAGAAGGTATAACTCCACCAACAAGATGGCAATATCCTCAATCGGAATACAATAGAAATCAAAGTAATCTACAACAGGCGTTAAATACACAATTTGGCGGAGCTGATAACATTCGTGGAATTACTTGGTGGTTAAAATAAAAAATATGAGTACAAGAAGAGAATTTATAAAACAGTCCGCTTTATTTTCTAGCGGACTCTCTTTTATCAATGCAATGCCTGCCTCAATACAACGTGCTTTTGATATTGTTGCTCCAGAAGGGACTACTTTTTTAGATGCAGAGCATATTGTTTTTTTAATGCAAGAGAATAGATCTTTTGACCATTGTTTCGGAACCTTAAAAGGGGTTAGAGGGTTTAATGATCCCCGAGCAATGAAATTAAAGTCGGGTATGCCTGTTTGGTTTCAGACAGATGCACATCAGGATATCTATGGTCCATTCAGACTTGATATTGAAAATACTAAAGTAACTTGGATGGGAGGATTGCCTCATAGTTGGCGAGATATGGTAGGTGCTCGTAATGATGGTAAGATGGATAATTGGCTTATCGCCAAGAGACCAGGCCATAAAGAATATAGAGATATGCCACTTACGATGGGGTATTTCTCTAGGGCGGATATTCCATTCTATTATGCGTTAGCTGATGCTTTTACTGTATGTGATCAGCATTTCTGTTCTTCTTTGACAGGAACAAGCGCTAATCGTTCTCATTTTTGGGCAGGAGCTATTAGAGAAAATCCAAAGGATCCAAACTCTGTAGCACACGTAGATAATGGACAAATAAATTACCAAGACGTAAGCTGGACTACTTATCCAGAGCGATTAGAGAAAGCTAATGTCTCGTGGAAGGTGTATCAGAATGAGCTAAGTTTACCAGTAGGACTAAGTAATCCAGAAGAAGATTGGTTAGCAAATTTTACAGATAATAATCTTGAATTTTATAAGCAGTATAATGTTCGTTTTCACAAAGCGCACTATGATTATATGCAGTTTGAATTAGCTAAGCTAAAAGAGGGCTTAAAGTCAAAAGATTTAACTGAGGATAAAATTGAGGCAATCAAAAATGGCATTCAGGGGATAGAAGCAGATATTGCTAAGTATTCTCCAGAGAAGTTTGAAGTATTAAGTGAGTTTGAAAAAGCAATTCATAAGAAGGCATTTGCTACTAATACAGAAGATCTTGATTACCATAAGTTAACTAAGATGACTTATGTTGAAAATGGGGAGAAGAAAACAATGGATGTGCCAAAAGGAGATATCTTTTATCAGTTTAGAAAAGATGTTGATGAGGATAAGTTGCCTATGGTAAGTTGGTTAGTGGCTCCATGTAATTTCTCTGACCACCCTTCGGCACCTTGGTTTGGAGCATGGTATTTATCAGAGGCTATTGATATCCTGACAAAGAACCCTGAGATATGGAAGAAGACTATCTTTATATTGACTTACGATGAGAATGATGGTTATTTTGATCACGTAGCACCTTTTGTTCCACCATTAAGTACTGATAAACAAATGGGAAAAGTAGCAAAAGGAATAGATACACAAGATGAGTGGGTGACTAAAGAACAAGAACGTATTCGTACCAATAAACCTGATAGTCAATTAGCTAGTCCTATAGGTTTAGGATATAGAGTACCTATGATTATTGCTTCTCCATGGACAAGAGGAGGATGGGTTAATTCGGAGGTATTAGATTTGACTTCAACATTACAGTTCTTAGAATATTTTATAGAGAAGAAAACAGGTAAAAAAGTCATAGAAGAGAATATTTCTAATTGGAGAAGAGAAGTATGTGGAAATATGACTAGTGTATTTCAACCAGAACAAGACTTAAGAAATGTTGATTTAGATTTCGTAGATAGAGATCAATATTTGGCTCGTATTATGAGCGCAAGAGAGAAGAAAGTACCTGGAGGTTTTAATAAGTTTGGGCAACGTGAAGTATTAGGAAGTAAGCATTGGACTCTATTGTCTAAGTTCCCTAAACAAGAGGAGGGAATAAAACCATCGTGTGCATTACCTTATAATTTACAAGTGAATTTTAATGTAGCTGCTAGTAAAACTCAGTTGCAAATGGACTTCATTGTTGAATCTAATCAATTAAAGAATAAAGTGTATTCTGCACCTTTACAGGTATATGATATGATGAACCAATCTGATCAATCTCGAGGAATATGGGATTTTGCAGTCAGAGATAGAGAACCAATGGATTACTATTGGAATTTAGTTGATAAGTATCACTTTGATGTGCATGGACCAAATGGTTTTTATAGAAGTTTTAAAGGAGGTAGTAATAGTCTAGGTGTCTATGTAGAATTCTTAGTGGATACGTCATTAAATATTTCTATTCGATTAAAGAATAATAGTTCTAAATCAAAACATATTATTATAAAAGACAGTTTATACCTTAAGAAGGAGGAGGTAATTACTTTATCATCACAAAAAGAAGTTATAGTAAAGTGGGATTACACCAATGTCAAAGGGTGGTATGATATAATATTGAATTGTAAAGAAGATTTGGACTGGCAACAACAATTTGCTGGTCATATAGAAAATGGAAAGGCAAGTATAACCGATCCATTTATGGCAAGTTTGTCAAAATAAGTGTGTGAATAGACAAGAGAAGCTACCTATAAGTTTATGGGTAGCTTTTCTGTTTTTATATAAGATGTAAGACTAAAAAGATAAACTCTTCTTAACATTCAATTCGTTGTGAACTGATTTTTAGAAGTAGAGATTATTAGAATAGGATTAAAGCGTATTCCTGTCTCAAAAAGGCAATTATTCCCGTAAAATAATCTTATATTTGTGTGTAAATTTTTTATTGAAAAAATAATGAAACCAAACACACAACAATTAACAGAGTTAACTACACAAGTAAGAAGAGATATTCTTAGAATGGTACATGCTGTAAGTTCTGGACACCCAGGAGGATCACTAGGATGTGCAGAATTCTTAGTGACTCTGTATCAAAAGTTAATGGATAGAAAAGAAGGGTTTAATATGGATGGTACGGATGAAGATTTATTCTTCTTATCTAACGGACATATTTCACCAGTATTTTATAGCGTATTATCACGTAGTGGATATTTCCCTGTGAGTGAATTAGCTACTTTCAGAAAAATCAATACTCGTTTACAAGGACACCCATGTACTCATGATAAATTACCAGGAGTACGTATGGCTTCAGGGTCATTAGGACAGGGACTTTCTGTAGCTGTAGGAGCTGCTCAAGCTAAAAAATTAAACAAGGATAATAAACTTGTTTATGTTTTAATGGGAGACGGTGAATTACAAGAAGGGCAAAACTGGGAAGCTATTATGTATGCATCTGCTAAGAAAGTAGATAATGTAATCGCTACAGTGGATTTAAACGGAAAACAAATTGATGGACCAACAGAAGATGTATTAAACTTAGGTTCTATGAAAGCTAAGTTCGAAGCTTTTGATTGGGAAGTTATTGAGATAGCAAAAGGTAATGATATTGATTCAATCGTTGCTGGATATGAACAAGCAAAAGCTAAAACAGGAAAAGGAAAACCTGTATGTGTGTTATTACACACTGAGATGGGTAATGGAGTAGACTTTATGATGGGTACTCATGCTTGGCATGGTAAGGCACCTAGTGATGCTCAACTAGAAGAAGCTTTAAAACAAAATCCAGAAACATCTTTCGGAGATTATTAATCTACTAAATTGAATCAAAAATGAAAAAATATACAAATACAGGAAGTAAAGATACACGTTCAGGATTCGGTGCTGGACTTACTGAATTAGGACAAAAGAACGAGAATGTAGTAGCATTATGTGCTGACTTAATTGGATCGTTAAAAATGGATGATTTTAAAAAGAATCACCCAGAGCGTTTCTTTCAAGTAGGTATTGCTGAGGCAAATATGATTGGATTAGCTGCAGGTATGACTATCGGTGGTAAAATACCTTTCACAGGGACTTTCGCTAACTTCTCTACAGGACGTGTTTATGATCAAATCCGTCAATCTGTAGCGTATTCAGAGAAGAATGTAAAAATATGTGCTTCTCACGCTGGATTAACATTAGGAGAAGATGGTGCTACTCACCAAATCTTAGAAGATATCGGATTAATGAAGATGCTTCCTAATATGACTGTAATCAATACTTGTGATTATAATCAAACTAAAGCAGCTACTTTAGCTATTGCTGATTATGATGGACCTGTTTACTTAAGATTTGGACGTCCAGTAGTGCCTAACTTTATGCCTGCTGATGAGAAGTTCGTAATAGGTAAAGCTATTTTATTAAATGAAGGAACTGATGTAACGATTGTTGCTACAGGACACTTAGTATGGGAAGCTTTAATCGCTGCTGAAGAATTAGAAGCAAAAGGAATCTCTGCTGAGGTAATCAATATTCACACTATCAAACCTCTTGATGAAGAAGCTATCTTAAAATCAGTAGCTAAAACAGGATGTATAGTAACAGCTGAAGAACACAACTTCTTAGGAGGATTAGGAGAAAGCGTATCTAGAGTATTAGCTTTAAATAATCCATTACCACAAGAATTTGTAGCTGTACAAGATACTTTCGGAGAGTCTGGTACTCCAGAGCAATTAATGGAAAAATACGGATTGAATGCAGCTGCTATTGTTGAGAAAGCACAAGTAGTTATCAAACGTAAAAAATAATAAGTACTCAAGTATTTATATAGTAAAAGAGGCTATTCATTATTTTGAATAGCCTCTTCTTTTTTGAATCTAGTTGTTGTAGATATTTATTAATTCTGTTAGTGGGTCTTTCTTTTTTAACTCTTCTAAGTTCTTATATGTTGTTGTTTTTACTTTACGATCATTTATATAAAAATCTATTTTATAAGTAGAACCTACTTTAGTGATTTCTGTTCCTTCAGAAGGCTCTCCTTTATCATTGTACTTCAAGAAACCAAATTGATTATTATTGTCTTTATTCTTCGTTGATAATTTCTCTGTTATATCGATTTGTAGTCTTTCTTTTGATTCTTTATCAGCACTTTTTAAAGCCGCAGTAGCATTTAGTACTGTTTCAAATTGATTAGCGTGCTCAGTAAAGAACTCTTCGGGTGTTTGTGTATTAAATGGGTGGAAACTATAAAAAGTATGTAATGTTTCTTGTGATTTATAATTATCTCGCAGTTCATTATAGTATTCTTCACTTAGTACTATTGTATTGTAGCTTTTTATTGTATTGTCTTCTAGGTAATATATTTTATTTGAGTTAGGTGTTTTATCTGTTACCTCTTTTGGTTTCTTAATATCTACTTTTCCATTTTGATCATATAATTCAATATCTAGATATTGTGATTTCTTAAATATCTTTAAATAGAGTGGAGAAGAAAAGTCTTTTATAATTACTTCATCATTAACGTATTCAATTGTATTTCTGTTAAAGGCGTGCATTCCAAAACCATTTATTTCTATTAAATTAATTTTACCATTGAGATATCTTAGCCTTAATAATAATCCTTTATCAGATAGATATCTATAACCAGTGGTAACTTTACCATCTTTAAAAATAGTACGTTGGTCATATAGTAATTTAGTAAAGCTATCTAGCTGTTCTAAGAAGTCAAAACTATATTGATATAATCTTATGCCGTTTTCATAATAATCAACTAAATGAATATTGTCTATTATTGTTTCAGGACTTATAAAGTACCCATTATAAGGTTTTTCATTGTTATAGAAACCAGTGTAGCTAGGCTGCATATCTTCTATAATTTTGAAAGTATAGTATAAAACTTTGATCAATTGATCTTTAGTATAATATTCTGTGTATTGAAGGTCTCTTAGTTCGTCATCATAGCCTTTGTCTTTATAATAATCAATGCTAACTAATTCTCCATTCTTATAGTTTTTCTGTTGTTTACCTTCAATAGAAGCACCATTAACAGGTAGTCCATTTTTATTATTATCATGTTTTTCCTTAGTAGTCTCTTTCCCTTGAGTATCATAATAAATCTTATTTTGACCAAAGGATAATATTGATAATAAAGAAGTTAATAGAGTAAGTAATTTATTTATAGTCATAGTTTTATAGCCTTTTATATAATAAATGTACTAAAACTTTCTGTAAGATATATAGTTTATAGTATTGGGTAATAAAAAAGCGAGAGAGTAATAGTACTCTCTCGCTTTATATATTAAATAGAATTATTTATTTCTTTTTTTGAGGCCAGATAATCTCTCCGTCTTTTTGATCAGGGAAGCAAGATTTTTCTAAATATCTAAAGATGTCAGAACAAGTTTTTAATCTTGCGTCATAGTATGGTAGAGTGATGTACTTAGTAGCATCTTTCTCCTTATGTTGTAATTCTGTTCTAGTTAAAACTCCGTCTCCATCATCATCGTCATCAAGGAAGTTAGGAATACCGTCACCATCTGTATCAAATGCAAAGTAATCATGAATAGTCAACTTTAGATCTAATAACTCTTGGTCAGTTAAAGCTCTGTTTAATTCAGCTGATTTCTTCATCACTTTTTCTGCTTCGTATTTAGAAAGTATACCATCTCCATCATGATCACGTTCTCTCTTAGAGATAAGAGTCATATCCATTATATGAGGGTGGTAAGCTTTTACTTTAGAACCGTAACCAGCATTAAACATACCTAATCCTGAAGGAATTATCGCTATAATTCTACCTGCAGAACCTGGTTTATATGTTGGAATACCATTAGCGCCAACTTTAATATCTGTAGCAGTTCTAAGCTTGGTTAATATTTGTCTTTCACCTGTTCTTAATTGCTCAGGAATTAGACCAGATCCACCACCTTGAGATAAATAACCAAACTCTTTAAGTGTAATAGGGAATGAATAGTAAGAACCTATTATACCATTATCTGTTGCAACCTCATTCTTTAATGAAGTCATTTTTGTTTTTACAAATACAGAATCTATAGTTGAGATTAAATCACCTTCTCCTAGTTGTTTATTATTATTTGCATCTGGTACAATAAAATAAGCTACTTTATAAGAAAGGGTATCTTTAGGTTTAGTAAATTTTAAAGAAGTATTACCATTAGATAATCTATATGCTTCATACTCGTAGTTGTCTGAAGTTATATCTTCATACTCTATTTTTATTCTAGGGTCTTTTCTTAAAGGAAGTTTACTATTATCCTTGTTTTTAGGACTAGTAAGACTGTCAAAAGAAACATTATCTCCATCAATAATTAAGTAGTTATTATCTATAAAATCTTCAATCTGCTTAGCATTTTCTTCACGTACCTCCTTACGATCTCTTAGATTTACGACTGTTGGGCCATTGTTCCCATCATCTTTACTACAATTGGCAGCTATTAGTCCTATAAAAGTAAGACCCAAAACTGTAAATAATCTATTCATTTTTTGACTTATTTTAGTAGTGCAAGATACAATTTTACTTTATTTTTGTGTACTTTGTTAGAGAAATTTAATGCGAAATTATGCGAATTGACAAATATTTATGGTGTGTTAGATACTATAAAACTAGAAATATAGCAACAGAAGCTTGTAAAAAAGGACATATTACAGTAAATGGGCAAGCAGCAAAAGCTTCACGAGAAGTCTTTGCAACTGATAAGATAACACTTAGAAAGGATCAGATAACTTATAAACTAACTGTATTAGATGTACCGCCAAATAGGGTAGGTGCTAAGTTAGTAGATATATATCGCAAAGATGAAACACCTGCAGAAGCATTCGAACATCTAGAATTATTAAAATTGTCTAAAGATTATTACCGTGCTAAAGGTACTGGTAGACCAACTAAGAAGGATAGAAGGGATATCGATGATTTTCATGATTATGACGAAGATGATAATATAGATAATAATATAGATAATAATACAGAGACTACTAATGAATCAGAAGTTTAATAAAGCTTTTTGGGAAGAGAAGTATATAACTAGTACAGATAAATGGCATACAGGAAGCGTCACTACTCCTATTAAAGAGTATATCGATCAGATATCAGATAAGACTCAGGATGTATTGATACCAGGTTTAGGGCATGGACATGAGTTATATTATCTATCTCAAAGTGGGTTTAGTAATATAAGAGGACTTGACTTTACTGATATAGCAGTGAAAGAAACAGCTAACAGTGTAGAGGATTTTCCTTTAGATAAAGTAACTTTAGGAGACTTCTTCGCGCATACAGGTCAATATGATTTGATTATAGAGCAGACATTCTTTTGTTCTTTACCTATTAGTAGTAGGACAGCCTATGTTGATAAAATGTATGAGTTATTAAAACCAGGAGGTAAATTAGTAGGTGTACTATTTGATTGTAATTTTGCAACTGATACACCTCCTTTTGGCGGAAGTAAGGAGGAATATATAAATTTGTTTAAAGATAAGTTTGCAATTAATGTTTTAGAAACAGCACATAACTCTATTAAGCCTCGCGCAGGAAGAGAGTTATTTTTTATAATTAATAAACAACATGACTAAAAAAATTATTTTAACTAAAGAACAGATTAAGTTTACTACTAAACGTATCGCTTACCAGATCTACGAAACTTATATAAATGAAGAGGAGATAGTGATAGCAGGTGTTGCAAATAGTGGTTATACCTTTGCACAAAAAATAAGTGAAGCTCTACAGGAGATATCTTCTATTAAAGTAGTGTTATGCGAAGTGCGTATCGATAAGCAGAACCCTATTAACCCTATAGAGACATCTCTAGACAGTACAGCGTATAAAGATAAGTGCGTTGTATTAGTAGATGACGTGTTAAATTCAGGTGCTACTCTTATTTATGGAGTGAAACATTTCTTAGATGTACCATTAAAGAAATTAAAGACAGCTGTATTAGTAGACCGTAATCATAAAAAATATCCCGTTAAAGCGGACTTTAAAGGGATATCTTTATCTACATCATTATTAGAGCATATACAAGTAGTCTTCGATGGAGAAGAAGAATATGCGTATTTAAGCTAATTAATAAGGTTTATTATATCTTGAGTTACCTCTATAGGAGATTTATTATCTATTGATATAATATTTTTGGCTTGATGGTAGAAATAGCTACGATCAAACAGATGCTTAGCAATAAAAGTTTCAAGAGTATCGTCTGAATTCTGGTTAAGAAGAGGACGGTGCTCTTTTTCTTTTTCTAATCGTTCTACAAGTGTTTTTATAGAACCTTTTAAATAGAATGACATGACATCATCCCTTTGTAACGCTAAATGATTATTTGCATAGCATGGAGTACCTCCTCCTAAACTAAGTATGAAGTTCTCTCGAGTATCTATTATTTCGTGTAATAATAGGTGTTCTTGTTTTCTAAAGTAGACTTCACCTTTGGTTTTAAACATTGTTGAAATTGACATTTGTTGTTTTTTCTCTATTTCAGCATCTAAATCTATGAAATCAAAACCTAGTCGTTCCGCTAGTATTTTGCCAATAGTTGATTTTCCTGAGCCCATGTAGCCTAAAAGAAGAATTTTTTTCATAAAAACAAGGGGTTGTTTATTAGAGTGTTAGGTAATATTTGAAAATAAAAGTCAAAAATAAAACAAATATGTGTCGGATTTTTAAAAAAAGCTCCTATATTTGCACCCGCAATCAGGAATTGAAAACGACTCGATAGCTCAGTTGGTAGAGCACAACACTTTTAATGTTGGGGTCCTGGGTTCGAGCCCCAGTCGGGTCAC
>NZ_FNYS01000023.1:26501-58206 GCF_900109075.1 Myroides marinus
GACTCGATAGCTCAGTTGGTAGAGCACAACACTTTTAATGTTGGGGTCCTGGGTTCGAGCCCCAGTCGGGTCACTAAAGCTATTCTGTATAAGGATAGCTTTTTTTGTTTATGTACATTATATTTTTATATCTTTAATTAGTGATTAAAAGTTAAATGTAGTGAACTTAAGGCTACGTGGAGAAATTGGTAGACTCGCCATCTTGAGGGGGTGGTGTCGCAAGACGTGTCAGTTCGAATCTGATCGTAGTCACTTATATACTTAATCTAGTATTAATAACATAAATGATCACAGGTGGTGGTCATTTTGTTCGTTTTAAAGGGAATATAACCATCTATTAGGCTTAATAGAAAAACTATGTAGATAACAATTAAGATTGCTTTAGTCATGTTCTCTTTATACCTACTTTAATAATCATTGTTTTACATTATAATTAATGATACGAGGATTATATCTGTATTAGAGATATTGCTGTAGAGTATTGATTCCGTTATAAGTCCGTAATGACTCCGTTAAAACAGCGGATTAGACGGAGTGATAAGGCAGTTATAGCTGAGTCAATGGACTGTTATATGAACAGGAGGGAATGCATCTGTAAGAAGGTAATAATAAGGAACCCTAGAAGGATATATAAAAAAAGAGCTGTCATCTAAGTTAGAGACAGCTCTTATTTTTTAGTCTTGTTTCGTTTCATCACTGTTTTCATCGTTTTTCTTAGATGGTCCCATTAGTAAAAATAGGGCAGCAACTAATCCAACACACACCAATGCAAATATGATAATCATAAATGTACCATTGTTGAAATTGTAAAGCGGTAGGTTTTGCAAAGTCATAATCTGTTTATTTTTGTTGTTTTAACACTAAAGTATGAAATATTTTTAACATTTAAAATGATAATTGTCATCTTACAGATTTGATTTGTATAATAAGTTCTAGCTTTCTAGATTTTGTGGTTATTTTGTTGATTGTTAGCTGTTTGTTTTTTTATGTAGAGAGATTTATTACTTAAAATATAATGTATGTAAATAAGAGTAGTGGATGGGGTTCAATTGTAAGCTTAATGCTAGTTAGAGTGTTATTGTTGAGATAGAGTATATTCATTTAAAAAAAAGTTTATATTTTTTTTGTGTGCTATTAATTCATTTAGTGATAGTTATGATATGTTGTGATTTTTAGTGTAGAAAAAGGTTGTTTTAATTTTGTGAGAAATAAAAAAAAGGCTACCTTTGCACAGCAATTGAGAAACAAATTAGTTGATCAATGACTCGATAGCTCAGTTGGTAGAGCACAACACTTTTAATGTTGGGGTCCTGGGTTCGAGCCCCAGTCGGGTCACAAAAAAAGAGCAGAGATTTAATTAATCTTTGCTCTTTTTTTTATGCCTAAAAAAATAAAGTAACCCTGGAGCTACTTTATTTTATTTAGTGTATTACCTAATGGTAGGTTCATTTTCTTAGTTAATGCTGATATTTCCTTAATAGAGAATTGACCAGTTATAATCATAACGATGTTTTCTTTACCATCTATATTACTTTCATTAAACATTAATAGTTTATTAATGTTAGTAGACGAACCATTTTGGTCAACATATATAGTCACATTAGCTTCACTATCTTTATTACTAGAGATTTCTTTTAAAGAAGCAGAGCTGATATGTTTAGCTACTGCAGCTTTCATTTCTCCTTTTACCGCACTAGATGTTGTATTAAATACCTTTAGAGAAGTTAACTTTTTGATTAAGTTTACGTATGCTTTCTCTTCTTCATTAGTCGGTTCTACTTTTACATTAGCCATCATTTCAAACATTTTTTGGTTAACAATAACGCTATTAACCTGCTTGTTTTTCTCAAAAGAAGAAAACTCATCTTGAGCGAAAGCAATGTTTATGGTGCTTAATGTGAATAAAAATATGAATATTGTTTTTATTGTTTTCTTCATAATTACTTTAATTTGTTAGGCTTAAGGCCTTTGTTTAGGTCACTAGACAATTGATTTAGTAGCTTATGACATTCTTTATAAGCTACTTCAGGATTGTTATAAGTACCTAGTTCATTGCTAGGTAATATAGGTGAAGTCTCTTTCTTAGTAGGGAAGTAAATAAAAGTAAGCACGGCTCCTAATATTAATATTCCAAAGAAAATTAAGGTTTTAATAGATGTCTTTTTCTTCATTTATATTGCTCTATATGTACAAACATAAGATAAAAGTAAATAAGTTTTTGTTAAATTCCTACGTTATAGTGTAAATACTGCTTTAAGTTGATATTGTGTTTTTGGTAATAACTGCCGTCGTATTTATATTTTTATTGTTTAATATTATTCTACTTTTGTAGGGTAACCAATTATGAAATTATGAAAAACTGGAAGTTTTATTCTATTTGTCTATTTATTGTTACTGGATTAGTCTCGTGTAAAAAGGATAAAGAGAATTTAGGAGAAAGTAAACAAACTGAGAATAGTATCGAGTATGCGCAAGGCTTTTCTATTAATGAATATAACGAGTACTCGATCATAAATATAAAACAACCGTGGGTAGATGCAAATAAGACCTTTAAATATGTACTATATAAAGAGTCAAAAGGAGTTATACCTGATTCATTAAAAGCAATACCTGCGATTAAGGTGCCAATAGATAATATTATCGTTACATCAACGACCCATTTACCGTCTCTAGTTATATTAGAGCAAGAGCAGAGTTTGATTGGCTTTCCAGGGCTTAACTATGTGTCTTCACCCTCTATAAGAAAGTTTATAGATGAGGGAAAAGTAAAGGAATTAGGGCAAAATGAGCAGTTAAATACAGAGTTATTATTAGACTTAAGTCCTAAAGTTATTGTTGCTTTTACAATGGATGAGTCTAATGCTACTTTAAGTACCGTACAGAAAAGTGGAATTCCTGTAATTTACAATGGTGATTGGGTAGAGCAGAGCCCTTTGGGAAAAGCAGAGTGGATAAAACTATTCGGAGCTCTGTATGGCAAAGAGAAAGAGGCTAAGGTATTTTTTGATAAAATAGTGAAGGATTACAATGAGGCTTTGGGTTTAGTGAAGAATGTTAAGAATTATCCTACAGTGATGAGTGGTGCTATGTATCAGGATGTATGGTATGCTCCACAGGGACAGAGCTGGATGGCTATCTACTTTAAAGACGCTAAGGCTGATTATATATGGAAAGATACAGATGGTACTGGTAGTTTGTCTTTATCTTATGAGGCTGTATTAGATAAAGCTATAGATGCTGCATTCTGGATAAATCCAGCTCAGTATGAGTCTTTAGGTGATTTAGAGAAAGCTAATGTTCATTATACTAAGTTTAGTTCATTTAAACATAAGAATGTATACTCTTTTGCTCCTCGTAAAGGAGCTACTGGTGGAAGTATATTCTATGAATTAGGGCCAACACGTCCAGATTTAATATTAAAAGATTTGATCTACATACTTCATCCAGAAGTAGAGATGCCTAATTATGTACCTGTATTTTTTGAGCAATTAAAATAAGTATGGGAAAGAAAGTCGTTTTAGGTGTTCTAGTCGTATTGTTAGGGATATTCTTTGTCCTTGATATTTCTGTAGGAAGTATTCGTATTCCTATAGGTACTACATTAGATGTACTTTTGGGAGATGTTGAGGTAAAAGAAACTTGGCGATATATCATACTTAATTATCGATTGCCTAAAGCTATAGTGGCAGTATTAGTAGGAGTAGCTCTTTCTATAAGTGGACTGTTAATGCAGACTTTATTTAGAAACCCAATGGCAGAGAGTTATGTTTTAGGTATTAGTTCTGGTGCTAGCCTTGGTGTAGCGATATTGATTTTAGGAAGTTCTTTATTGCCTACCGCTTTTGTAGCTTTATTTACATCTAGTTATGGTATAGCTTTAATCTCTGTTCTAGGTAGCTTAGGATTACTTTTTTTGGTGTTATTAGTATCTAACACAGTTCGAAATACTGTTACGGTATTAATCGTAGGACTTATGTTTGGAAGTTTTGCTAATGCTATAGTGAGTATACTAACTTACTTTAGCTCTGCTGAACAATTAAAACGCTTTGCTTTTTGGTCTTTAGGTAGTCTAGGTAATTTGAGTTGGGACGTTATTTTGTTATTTGGAGTAGTAGTTTTTATTGGGGTATTCGGAAGTTTACTTCTAATACGTTCTTTAGACGCTATGTTATTAGGAGATAACTATGCTTCTTCTATGGGAGTAAATGTAAAAAGAGCACGTAACCTAATTATTTTAGTTACAAGCTTGTTAGCAGGAGTTTCTACAGCATTTGTGGGGCCTATAGCTTTTATTGGTTTGGCTGTTCCTCATATCGCTAGGTTGTTATTAAAAGTGAGTAGTCATAGGTATCTTATTATAAGTACAGCTCTTTTAGGAGGAGTCATAATGCTGATATGTGATATGTTGACACAAATAAAAGGAGAGCAGTTCTTATTACCGATTAATGCTGTTACATCTATCTTTGGAGCCCCTATAGTTATATGGTTAATATTAAGACGAAAAGTCTAATGTTTAGCAAAGTTTAGGCTTACAGAAAAAAATATTAAAAAGTATAAGCATCTGTAGATTTACTTTATCTTTGCCAATTGTAAATAGTTACTATGAAATTCGAGTTATTACATACAGACGCAGGTTCTCGTGCTCGTGCCGGGAAGATTACGCTTGATCACGGTGTTATAGAAACACCTATTTTTATGCCTGTTGGTACCGTAGCTTCGGTTAAAGGAGTTCACCAACGTGAGTTAGCAGATGAGATTAATCCAGACATTATTTTAGGTAATACATACCACCTTTACTTAAGACCAAAGATGGAGATTCTTAAACAGGCTGGAGGATTACACAAGTTTATGAACT
This sequence comes from Myroides marinus, assembly GCF_900109075.1. Classification (GTDB taxonomy): domain Bacteria; phylum Bacteroidota; class Bacteroidia; order Flavobacteriales; family Flavobacteriaceae; genus Flavobacterium; species Flavobacterium marinum_A. Next base: position 31,357 of record NZ_FNYS01000023.1, read on the forward strand.
GGGACAGAAACATCTTAACAGATAGTGGAGGTTTTCAGGTTTATTCTTTGTCTTCAAATAGAAAGATTAAAGAAGAAGGAGTTAAGTTTAAATCACATATAGATGGATCATACCATTTCTTCTCACCAGAGAGTGTTATGGAGATTCAACGAACTATCGGAGCTGATATTATTATGGCTTTTGATGAGTGTACACCTTATCCTTGTGATTATAGATATGCTAAGAGGTCTATGCATCGTACTCATAGATGGTTAGACAGATGTGTGGAGCATCTAACTAAGGTACCTGAAATGTATGGGTATTCTCAGACGTTATTCCCTATTGTTCAAGGAAGTACTTTTAAAGATTTAAGACAGCAGTCTGCTGAGTATATTGCTAATATTGGTGCTGATGGTAATGCTATCGGAGGATTATCAGTAGGAGAACCAGCAGAAGAGATGTACGCAATGACTGAGTTGGTAACTGATATATTGCCAAAAGATAAACCTCGTTATTTAATGGGGGTAGGTACACCTATTAATATTCTTGAAAACATCGCTTTAGGAGTAGATATGTTTGACTGTGTAATGCCAACACGTAATGCTCGTAATGGTATGTTATTTACAGCGAATGGATCTATAAATATGAAGAATAAGAAGTGGGAAAATGATTTCTCACCTATTGATGAGAATGCTTATACTTGGGTAGATACAGCTTACTCTAAAGCTTATTTACGCCACCTTTTTGCTGCTAATGAATCTTTAGGGAAACAAATAGCAACTATTCACAATTTAGGTTTTTACTTATGGTTAGTACGTGAGGCACGTCGTCAGATCTTAGCTGGTACTTTCACTGAGTGGAAAAATAAAATGGTGAAACAAATGGACAACCGTTTATAAGTTTTAATTAAAAATATAGAGAAGCATCTAATAGTAATTATATGAAAATTTTAGATTGGTATATACTTAAAAGGTATTTAGCGACATTTTTTGTGTTGTTGTTACTTTTTGTGCCTATTGGGATCATTATTGATGTTTCTGAAAAAATAAACAAGATATTAGCAAATAAGGTTCCACTTCAGGCAGTATTAGTGTACTATCTGGACTTTACAATCTATTTTGCTAATATGTTGTTTCCTATTATGTTATTTATTTCGATTATATGGTTTACATCGAAATTAGCTAATAACACAGAGATTGTTGCGATATTAAGTTCTGGTATTTCATTCAACCGCTTTTTACGCCCTTATATTGTAGGAGCTACTATTGTATCGCTTTTTGCATTAGTTATGTCTATATTTATTGTACCTGGAGCTAGTCAGGGCTTTAATGACTTTAGATATAAGTATATGAAGAGTGATCAGGTACGAGAGAGCCAGAATGTGTTTAGACAAATCAGTCCAACAGAGTTTATCTACGTAAGTAATTTTAATTATAATTCAAAAACAGGATATAATTTCTCTTACGAAGAGTTTGATGGGAATAGGTTAGTGGCTAAGATGACGGCTAATAGGATAGAATGGAATCCTGAGACACAGACATATACTTTATTTGATTACTTTAGAAGAGAAGTAGGAAAAGGAGAAGATACATTTGAAAAAGCTGAACAAAAAGAAATGAAGCTCGACTTTGATATTGATGATTTGACTCCTGTAGTATATGCTGCTGAGACTATGCAATTAGGACCTTTAAAGCGCTTTATCGAGAAAGAGCAAATGAGAGGATCTGCTAATATTAATATTTACTTAGTAGTTTTATATAAGAAGTACAGTGTACCTGTATCAGCATTTATTCTGACAATTATAGCTGTATCTGTATCTTCAATGAAGAGAAGAGGAGGGATGGGAATGAACTTAGCTATAGGTATCGCCTTAGCGTTTATTTATGTCTTTTTTGATAAGATATTTGGAACTCTAGCAGAGGCTTCAAGTATTCCTCCATTATTCGCAGTATGGTTTCCAAACATCGTGTTTGGTATCTTAGCAATATTTTTACTTAGAAATGCCCGCAGATAATATTAAAAGTTACATATATCTCCATATAATCGTTTTTATATGGGGATTTACTGCTATTTTAGGGCAGTTAATATCATTAGAGGCCCTGCCTTTAGTATGGTATAGAATTCTTATCTCTGTAATTACTTTAATCATCTATTATGCAATAACTAAAAAGAATGTAAAGGCTCCTAAGCATCGTATTATCCAGTTTTTGGGAGCAGGTGTGGTAATTGCGCTACATTGGTTGACTTTTTTCTTAGCGATTAAAGTCTCTAATATATCAATCACTCTAGCATGTTTGTCAACAGGCGCGTTCTTTGCCTCTATTTTAGAACCTATTTTTCTAAAACGAAAAGTTGTGTTCTATGAGATGGTATTCGGTGTTATTGTTGTTTGTGCTTTGACTCTGATTTTTAGTGTGAGTGGGCATTATATAGAAGGGATTGTATTAGGATTGATAGCAGCTTGTTTATCAGCTATGTTCTCTATTATAAATAGTAAGTTAATAGTGCATACAGCGGCTCCTGTAATTACATTTTATGAAATGGTGGGAGGGCTGATGGTTTTGACTTTAGCGTTGTTGTTTACAGGAGGATTTACAAAGGAATTCTTTGAGGTTAGTATGAGTGATTGGATGTGGTTATTAGTATTAGGTACTATTTGTACTGCATTTGCCTTTTTAGGGTCAGTGTATGTTATGAGGTATTTAAGTCCTTTTACAGTAATGCTAACAATTAATTTAGAGCCTATTTATGGAATTCTATTAGCGGTGGCTATATTTAAAGATAGTGAGAAAATGACTCCAGAGTTTTACATTGGAGCTCTATTGATATTAAGTACAGTAGTACTAAATGGTGTTGTAAAAAACAGAAAAAACAGAAAACTTAGTGCTAGATAGCTTATCTATCCGAGTATTGTTTTATCTTTGTAATTCGTAATTGAAACTAAAACTTAATCATAAATGGAATATTTAGATTTTGAACTTCCAATTAAAGAGCTTGAAGAACAGCTAACTAAATGTGCTTTGATAGGTGAAGAATCTGATGTAGATGTATCAGCTACATGCAAGCAAATTGAGAAGAAATTAGAAGAAACTAAAAAGAATATATACAAAAACTTGACTGCTTGGCAGAGAGTTCAATTGTCTAGACACCCAAATAGACCTTATACATTAGATTATATTAAGGCTTTATGTGGTGATACATTCTTAGAACTTTTTGGTGATAGAAATGTAAAGGATGATAAAGCTATGATAGGTGGTCTAGGAAAGATCGGAGATCAAAGTTTTATGTTCGTAGGTCAACAAAAAGGTTACAATACTAAAACTAGACAGTATAGAAACTTTGGTATGGCTAATCCAGAAGGATATAGAAAAGCTCTACGTTTAATGCAAATGGCAGAGAAATTTAATATTCCTATTGTTACTTTAATCGATACTCCAGGTGCTTATCCAGGACTTGAAGCAGAAGAAAGAGGACAAGGAGAAGCTATTGCTCGTAATATCTATGAGATGTTCCGTATTAAAGTGCCTATCATCTGTATTATTGTAGGAGAAGGAGCTTCAGGTGGAGCATTAGGAATTGGTGTTGGTGATAAAGTAACTATGTTAGAGAATACTTGGTATTCTGTAATTTCACCAGAATCATGTTCTTCTATTTTATGGAGAAGCTGGGAACACAAAGAAAGAGCAGCTGATGCATTAAAATTAACTTCATATGATATGAAGAAAAATAAGTTAGTTGATGATATTATTCCTGAACCATTAGGAGGAGCTCACACTAATAGAGAAGAAACTTTTGCTTCAGTTAGAAAGTATATTGAAGATACTTATAAGAGCTTAGTTAAGTTATCAACAGAGAAATTAATCGAGAAGCGCATGGAGAAATATTTCGAAATGGGTGAATATAAAGACTAATTCTTTGAAATTATAAAATAGAAAATCCGAGATAACATCTCGGATTTTTTTTTCACTATTTATTAGTTTGTTGTTAACAGGCTAATTGTATAATTTAGAATTGAGTTATTGGCAAAAAGGATTAATTTAGCAGTATGGAACAAGCAAAAGATTTTAGACCCAAACAGTCCTTCCCTAGGGAAGTTGTATCTTTAGAGAAAGGAAAACTTCCTCCGCAAGCCCTTGATTTAGAAGAGGCTGTGTTAGGAGCTATGATGATTGATAAAAAAGGTATTGATGAGGTAATCGATATTCTACAACCTGATGCTTTTTACAAAGATGCCCATAAGCATATATTTGAAGCTATAGATCAACTATTCGTAAGTAATCAGCCAATAGATTTATTGACTGTGTCTACACAATTACGTAAAAATGGTAAGTTAGAGCAGGTAGGAGGAGATTATTATTTGGTTAGCTTAACTCAAAAGATTACTTCTTCTGCACATATTGAGTTCCATTCACGCATTATATTACAGAAGTTTATTCAACGTAGTTTGATTAGAATTTCTAATGAGATTATTGAAGATGCATATGATGAAACTAGTGATGTATTTGATTTATTAGATAAAGCTGAGGCGCGTTTATACGAAGTTACTCAAGGAAATATTAAGAAGAGCTCTGAGACGGCTCAATCTTTAGTAGCACAAGCAAAGAAGAGAATTGAAGAGATCAGTACTAAAGAAGGTCTGAGTGGTTTAGCAACAGGATTTCACAAACTTGATGAACTTACCTCTGGGTGGCAACCAAGTGATTTGATTATTATTGCAGCTCGTCCTGGTATGGGTAAAACGGCATTTGTACTATCGATGGCACGTAATATAGCTATTGGAACAGGTGCAGGAGTTGCGGTATTCTCATTAGAGATGTCTTCTGTTCAGTTGATTACTCGTCTTATTTCGTCTGAGACAGGATTGTCATCAGAGAAGTTACGTACTGGGAAATTAGAAACGCATGAGTGGGAGCAATTAAACGTAAAAGTAAAAGACTTAGAACGTGCACCATTATATATTGATGATACACCTTCTCTTTCTATTTTTGACTTACGAGCAAAAGCACGTCGTTTGGCTTCACAACACGGAATTAAATTGATTATCATTGACTACTTACAGTTAATGACAGCAGGTGGTAATTCGAAAGGAGGAGGTAACCGTGAACAAGAGATTTCTACCATATCTCGTACATTAAAGGCCTTAGCTAAGGAACTTGATGTACCAGTTATTGCTTTATCTCAGTTATCTCGTGCAGTAGAAACTCGTGGAGCTTCTAAAAGACCGTTATTATCCGATTTAAGGGAGTCTGGAGCGATTGAGCAGGATGCGGATATTGTATCATTTATTTATCGACCAGAGTACTATAAAATTGAAGAATGGGATGATGAAGAAAGAAGTCCTACAGCAGGTCAAGCGGAATTTATTGTAGCTAAACACAGAAATGGTGGTCTAGATAATATTCGTTTGAAATTCTTAGGTCAGTTTGGTAAGTTTGACAATTTAGATGATGATGTTATAGGATTTGGTAGTACCACTTTTTCATCAGCTATGAATGAACAAGAGGGAGGAGATTATAGACAGAATTTTGCAGGTAGCTTACCTCCAGGTGATGCTATTTTTGGTTCTTCTCCAAGTCAAGGATATCACGGTGGATATCAGAATGACGATGATGTACCATTTTAATAGATATATAGAAATAAAAAAACCTACTTATTTATTAAGTAGGTTTTTTTATTTCTCTTTTATTCTTCTGTTTTAGGAGTCTGTTGACTACTTGTTGGTACCGTTCTTTGAACTTTAGGTGTACTAGGCGTTGCTGTGTTTACAACTTCAGTTGTTTGAATTTTAGGTATAAAGCGCTTACTAGCAAAACTCCAGTTTAGAAACTTAAAACAAGCTTCTAGGTATGCAGTTACATCATCTTCATAAGTAGAGTAATAAGCATGTTCCCATAAGTCGATTGCTATTAATGGATAACCACCATTTACTTCAGGCATTGACGGAGTGTCGTTATTTGCAGTTACCATAACTTGTATAGCTCCATTATTGTTGACAATCCATAACCATCCAGCACCTACTAGACTGTTTCCTTTACTGATAAACTCTTTTTTTAACTCAGCCATAGAACCAAATGATTCATTAATAGCAATAGTTAAACTCTCTGTTGGTTTAGTTTGTTCTAAAGGAGATAGAGACTTCCAGTATAAATTGTGATTGTAATAACCTCCAGCAAAGTTCTTTATTTTCGGAGAGTTATTGTCTATTCTTGATACTAAAGCAGGTATACTATCTCTTTCGAATGGTGTACCATGAACTGTAGTATTTAATTTATTTGCATAACTTAAGTGATATTTTTCTAAGTGTATATAAACACTTTCAGGCTTTAATATTTCAGCATAATCATTAAACCCATATCCCAAGTGTGCCATTTCGTATGGACCTTGTTTTGTTTTTATTGTTGCTGGATCAGGGAAATTCGAGTTCTGCGTAGCAAATGATTCTCGCTCCGGTATTTGAACTTCGTTTAATTCATCTTTAGTACCACAAGAAGTAAGTACTAAGAAGTTTAAACTGATTATTGCTATTAAAGGTAACTTAAGCTTTGTCATTGTCTAATATTTCTTTTGCTAGTTTAATATACTCTAGCTTTGCTTCAGTTGTTGTTAAGTGGCTGACTTGTGTCCATGCATTAAACTTAAATGCACGTTTTAAATCACTTGACATATCTTCAAAATCTTGGTGGCTTAGACCATTAGTTGCTTGTTTATAAAAAGCATATATGCGCAACATTACATCAGGAGCTAAATCTGTAGCTTCCCGGGAAATACGCTCATAAGCTTGTGTAAATTCTAAATCTAGATTACTCATTCTTTTTATTTGTGTGCAATTACAGTTTTATTACCAATTGCTTTTTGATTTAATACCACATCAACTTTCGTACCTAAAGGTAAATATAAGTCAACTCTTGATCCGAATTTAATAAATCCAGCATCTGTTCCTTGTATAGCTTGCATTCCAGGTTTAGCATAGTTAACGATACGTTTAGCTAATGCTCCAGCGATTTGTCTATACATAACTTCTCCAAAAACAGGATTGTCTATTACTACAGATGTGCGTTCGTTCTCTTCACTTGCTTTAGGATGCCATGCTACTAGATATTTTCCAGCGTGGTATTGGCTGTATTTGATTAATCCATTTAATCCATAACGAGTAACGTGTACATTAAGAGGAGACATAAATACAGACACCATTAATCTTTTTTCTTTAAAGTATTCTGGTTCATATACCTCTTCTATAACTACTACTTTACCATCCACAGGAGCCAATATTGTATTGTCATCTGGTTTGATGCTTCTATTAGGGTTTCTAAAGAATTGTAATATTAGAATTAAAAAGATAATTACTATTGATTGCAAAGTCATTCTCAACCATGGAATACTAGTGCATAACACATCAATTAGTACCACTAATACAGCAGTGATTAGTGATGAAAAGAAAATGATTTTAGTTCCTTCTTTGTGAAACATAGTTATAAAATTTGATATATTAAATACAAAAATGGTGCTACAAATATAACACTATCTAAACGATCCAGGATACCACCATGACCAGGCATGATAGATCCGCTGTCTTTTACGCCAGCTTCTCTTTTGAAATGAGATTCGACTAAGTCTCCAATCGTTCCAAAAATGCTGACAAAAATAGCACTACTTATCCAAATTACAATATTATAAAAGCTAAAAAATTGACTAAGGATAATTGCTGCTACTACTGTGAAGACCATTCCACCTAAGAAACCTTCAATAGTTTTTTTAGGAGATATTCTTTCAAATAGTTTATTCTTTCCAAACTTCTTGCCTACAATGTAGGCAAAAGTATCATTTGTCCATATCATAATTAATAGACCGATAATAACTTGTGGTCTATAGATTAACTCATCTCCTTCTTTAACGAAAGGTAAGTATTGAATAGATAAGAAAGATGCTATTATATAACCTAAGAAGATAATCATCTTCACAGGGAATGATCTATTTGGTTTTTTAGTAGTAAATAATTCAGCAACTAAAGCTAGTAGAATTACAGCAGCAAAGATTGCTATAGCATTAATAGGTAATATATCTCTATCCCAAAATAGGCAAGTAGAAGCCATAAGGGATATTATCATTGCTAGGGATTTAGGAAGTTTAATTAGCTTAGCGAATTCAAACGAAGCTATGAACATAAATACCCCAAATAAAAGTTCAAAGGATATTTTGTGGAATAACGTTGCTCCTACCAATAGTGCTATATATACTGCACCAGATATTGCTCGAGTAACTGTTTCTGACATATTAAAGGTCTTCTAAAAGTAATAAATACAAATTTTTTGGAGATCTACCATAGCCTAAGAAATCGCTTTCATTAGAAGATGGTTTAAAATAATTGAATGCAGTGATATTAGTAGGTAAAGCGCTACCATACTTTCTTTTGATTTCACGTAGACCATCACTTTTAGTTCTAGTCATTTGACTAGTTCTAGCCACTATAACAATGTTATCTGGTAAGTCGTGTGCTTTATTATTCTTAATTTGTTTATCACAGAATAGGATAGAACCATCTTCTGCTATTAAGTTCTCACAACCCGAAAAAAAGAATGTAGGATTTTTTACCTCACTGTATTTTATATTATTCTCTTGTAACATTGAGAAAAGGGAAGTTTCGTAAGTAAGAGCTTCAGTTTCGAACCAATCGTTCTCTACTAGTATATTAATGAATGCTTCATTCAATTCATCTACTGACTCACAGTATAGAAACTTACCACCGTTATCGTTAAAGTTTAAAGTAAAGAGTTCATCTACTGGGAGTTTTTGTTCAGGCAAGTATTGACTTCTATGCACAGTAGGATTGTCCTCTACTAGGTCAGAAGGTTGAAATACTTGTATTAACTTTTTGAAAAAACTCATATTAAATAAACTCCGAAGGAATAAATAATGATTAACTATTCAAAGATAAAAAAAATCTTAACTTAAAGTTGCCTTTAGGTTAAGATTTTTAATGTTTATATAAGATAGAATCTTATAATTCTGTATTGTTTTCTGATTTTGTTTCAGAATTTAGATTTATTTCTACAGCACCTTCTTTATCGAATGGTCTCTTACCGAAGATGTTCTCTAAATCTTGTTTGAAGATTACTTCTTTTTCACAAAGTAAATCAGCTAGCTGAACTAATTTGTCTCTATTCTCAGAAAGGATCGAAATAGCTCTAGCATATTGTCCTTCTATTAATGAAGAAATCTCTTGATCTATAACTCTAGCAGTTTCTTCAGAGTAAGGTTTAGCGAAGCTGTACTCACTTTGTCCAGACGAATCATAATAAGTTATGTTACCTAGTTTTTCGTTTAGCCCGTAGATAGTAACCATTGCTTTAGCTTGTTTAGTTACTTTCTCTAAGTCACTTAAAGCACCAGTTGAGATCTTGTCGAAGATAATCTTTTCAGCAGCACGTCCACCCATAGTAGCACACATCTCGTCTAACATTTGTTCTGTTCTTACGATTTGTCTTTCTGCAGGTAAGTACCAAGCTGCTCCTAAACTCTGACCTCTAGGTACGATAGTTACCTTAACTAGAGGAGAAGCATGCTCACACATCCAGCTTACTGTAGCGTGTCCAGCCTCGTGAATAGCGATAGCGTATTTCTCTTCAGGGCTGATAATTTTATTTTTCTTCTCTAGACCACCGATGATTCTATCTACAGCGTCTAAGAAGTCTTGCATATCCACCTCTTTTTTATCTTTACGAGCAGCAGTTAATGCAGCTTCGTTACATACGTTAGCGATGTCAGCTCCAGAGAAACCTGGTGTTTGTTTTGATAAGAAGTCAATATCTAAGTTGTCAACTTTCTTAATGTTGCGTAAGTGAACATTAAAGATAGCCTCACGTTCTTTAACGTCTGGTAAGTCAACATAGATTTGTCTATCAAAACGACCAGCTCTTAATAAAGCCTTGTCTAATATCTCAGCACGGTTAGTAGCAGCTAATACAATTACGTTCGTATTAGAACCAAAACCATCCATTTCAGTTAACAATTGGTTTAATGTATTTTCTCTTTCATCGTTAGATCCAGAGAAGTTACTCTTACCACGAGCACGACCTACTGCGTCAATCTCATCGATGAAGATAATAGCAGGTGATTTCTCTTTAGCTTGTTTAAACAAGTCTCTAACACGAGAAGCACCAACTCCTACAAACATCTCTACGAAATCAGAACCTGATAAAGAGAAGAACGGTACCTGAGCCTCACCAGCAACAGCTTTAGCTAATAAAGTCTTACCAGTACCTGGAGGACCTACTAATAAAGCTCCTTTAGGGATTTTACCACCGATAGATGTATATTTCTCAGGGTTCTTTAAGAACTCTACGATTTCTACGATTTCTTCTTTAGCACCTTCTAATCCTGCTACATCTTTAAATGTAACTTTAATATCATTCTTTTCGTCGAATAATTTAGCTTTAGACTTACCGATAGAGAAGATTTGGCCTCCGCCACCTCCAGCTCCACCACCAGTCATTCTTCTCATCATGAATAACCAGAATCCAATGATGATGATGATAGGTAAGAAACTAATTAAGATATCTCCCCAGTTACTATCTGGTTCAGATTTATATTCTTTAAGTTTTCCTTCAGCGGTAGCTTTGTCAAGTTTTTCTTGGAATATTTTAGAATCCCCAATGTCAGTTAAGAATTGTGGACCTGCATTCTCTCTACCTAAGATGTTGTTTTTATTTAAGCTTTCGAACTCTTTACTTTTTTGAGCATCTGGTGTAAGATACACTTTAGCTACAGTACGGCTGAAGTCTATTTTTTCTACGTATCCTTTGTCTACATATTCATAAAGCTTAGAAAGGCCCAATTGTCTTGAGTTTCCGAAGCTGCTTCCGTTAGTCAGGAAGTTAATCACCAAAATAATTACCAAGATACTTCCATATAATACCCATGGATTAAATCTTGATTTATTTTGATTAGGTTTCATATTTTCCGACATGAATTTTTTGGTTTAGTGGTTAATACTGGCTGTCAATGGTAGTGATTTTAGCGTCTCCCCATAAGCTTTCGATGTTGTAAAATTCACGGATGTGTTTTTGGAACACGTGTACTACTACATTTACGTAGTCCATCAAAATCCATTCTGCATTGTCCTCACCTTCGACATGCCAAGGTTTATCGCGCAATTCTTTAGAGACTAATTTCTGTACAGAACCTGAAATGGCATTAACTTGTGTGTTAGAATTACCATCAGCGATGATAAAATAATCACATGGAGTATTGTCTATTTCTCTTAAATCGATTATTGTAATGTTTTCTCCTTTTACTGCTTCAATCCCTTTTACAATGTTTGCAATCAACTCGTCGTTGTTAATATTTTTGTTTGCCATTTATTTTTTCTGTTGTTTATTCTAGTTTAAAAGTAATGTTTGCTAATTTTGGATTCAAATATAATGAAATCGTTCAGATTAGTCTATAATAATTTTAAATGAATATTATCAAACTCGATGCCATAGGGTCGACCAACACCTATTTGAAAGAAATATTAACGCATTCCAATCTTGAAAACTTCACTGTCGTAGTTACTGAAAATCAATTTCAAGGCAAAGGACAGAGAGGAAGTGTATGGGTAGATGAGAAGGGTAGTAGCTTAACGTTTAGTGTGTTAGTGAAGGATTTGTTATCGTCTCCTGAATATGTTTTTGATCTAAATATTCTCGTTGCATTAAGTGTTCAGCAGAGCTTAATAAAAATGCTGAATCTGCCATTTAACATTAAGTGGCCTAACGACATATTGTCATATAATAAGAAGATAGGTGGCATTTTGATAGAGAATATAATCAAAGCAACTGGCGAAACACTGTCAGTAGTAGGTATAGGTATTAATGTAAATCAAGAAGATTTTAGCCATTTACCTCAAGCTACCTCTTTATATAAGGCATGTGGACATAAGATAGATAAAGATGAGCTCATGTATGCCATTATAGATATGTTGACTAGTTATTGTGACAAGTATAGAGTAGAAGGTAGTGATTTTATTTGGGAAGAGTATAAGTGTAATTTATATCGTATCAATGTGCCTAGCGCATTCGAACTACCATCAGGTGAACGTTTTATGGGTATAATTCTAGGAGTGACTAGATATGGTTTATTAGAAGTGAAGAAGGAGGATGATAGTGTGGAACATTTTGAAATTAAACAAGTTAAGTTACTATACTAAGTACAGGATTATAGAATTGTAACTTATCCTGTCATGTGAATATAATATTGAGCTATAACATAGGAACTGGTATTGTTTTTTTTAGTGCTTAAGTTGATTTCTAATTTGAAAGTTATTGGACTCTGATTGGAATAAATGAATGTTGAAAGTATAATGGATCCATAGTGACTCTATTATATTGCTTAAAACAATGGAGGCATTATGGACTTACCATGGACTCACTATGGACTCACTCCAATGAAAACACACTCAATGTGGAATAGAAAATGTAATAAAGTATATAAAAAAGGAGAATAACTGTCAGTTATTCTCCTTTTTCGTATATTATTCTTCTCTTTTAAATTTTAGTGATACAGAGTTCATACAGTATCTCATACCTGTAGTCTCAGCAGGTCCATCAGGGAAGATATGACCTAGATGTCCATTACAATTAGAACATGTCACTTCGACTCTCTTCATGCCATGTGATAAATCTTCAGTAAAAATAACTGACCCTTCTATAGCCTTGTCAAATGATGGCCAACCACAGTGTGAATCAAATTTAGTGTCAGAGTCGAACAGTTTTTGTCCACACCCTGCACAGTGATAAGTTCCTTTCTCGTAGAAGTCATTATACTCTCCTGTGAAAGGGCGTTCAGTACCTTTCTCTCTTAGTACATAATACTCCGCAGGCGTTAAGGTTTGTTGCCACTCTTGTTCTGAAGTCGTTTTATCTTTTTTCATTTGTTCTATTTTTTGATAATTGGCGTCTTTACATGCTAATGTACTTAAAATAAAAAGACTAAGTAATATAGTTTTCATGACTTTACTGTTCTATAAAAGCCTTGATACGTTCTATTATTTTTTTGTCTCCTAATATTTTGCGGTGACCTAGGCCAGATGTGATCATTATCTCAGCATTTTTACTATGTTTTTTGATAGTATAAGCTGCTTTTACATTTACATCTAGATCATCTTCGTCATGCATAATTAGCAAGGGAATATCAATGTGCTCAGCAGCTAAATGTACACAGTAGCTCTGCATAGATTGATTAAATTGAGTCTCAAATCTCTCTTGTATTTTTTTAGAAATAATAGGTTTTAGTTGGATTTGACTAACGAAGTCATCTACCACATCTTCTACCACATCACCACTACCTATAATGACAGCTTTCTTAGCTTTAAGTCCATCTCTTAGAGCATTCATCGTCGTCATACCTCCTAATGAGTGACCGATAACTAACTCAAATGGACCAAACTGCTTTTCTACTTCAAAGGCAGAAGCGATAAATTCTGTCATATTGGTTTTAGTCTTAGGAGACTTACCATGACCTGGTGCGTCAAAGCTAACGATATCATACCCAGCACGCATTAACATGTTGGCAATAGTGACTAACTGTGTACCTCTACCATTCCATCCGTGTATTAGTAGCGCTTTTTTGTTAGCTGCTTTATTTGTTCCATATTGATATACTACAATGTCTTTACGCAGTGCAGGTACAGTTATCTTAGTGACAATACTCTTTTCTAGCATTTCTCTCTCTCTCTTAGGTGGTTTGAATTTAAGAGGAGTAATAAATAGGTTTTGAGCAAATCTAGTGGCTAGATTTTTAGAAAATAATTGTAATGTTTTTCCTATTACTATTATGCTTTTAGGTATTTCTAGCGATTGTTTTGGTTTTTGATTTTGCATTATAATAATGTTCTAAGCTAACAAAACTACGAAATTAAAAGAATTCAAAGTGATTATTATAGAAGTAAAAGTATTTTGAATTTTGCGAATTACTAGTAATTTTGAAAATAAAAAAGTAATGAAGAAAATAGTTTTATCCTTATCGACTGTTTTGTTGTTAACTGCTTGTGCAACAAATCCTTTTACTGGAAAGAAGACAATGGCTTTCACTTCGAATGCTGAACTTTTTCCAATGTCATTCTCACAATATGATATTTTTTTAAAAGAACATAAGGTGATTAAAGGTACAAAAGATGCACAACGCATCACTGATGTAGGTATGAAGATTAAGAAAGCAGCCGAAATCTGGTTGAATGCTAATGGGTATGGTTCTTATCTTAATGATTATAAATGGGAATACAATCTAGTAGATGATAAAGAGGTGAATGCGTGGTGTATGCCAGGAGGAAAGATTGTGTTTTATACAGGAATATTGCCTATATGTCAGACAGATGCAGGTATAGCGGTAGTAATGGGACATGAGGTATCACATGCTTTAGCTAATCACGGTCAGCAACGTATGAGTGCAGCGATGTTACAGCAGGCTGGAGCAGTGGCATTAGATGCTGCTACAGCTAAGTCTAGTGCTACATCTAAGCAGTTATGGTCAGCAGCTTATGGCTATGGTACTCAAGTGGGAGGTATGTTGCCATTTAGTAGAGCTAATGAGACTGAAGCTGATAAGATTGGATTGACATTAATGGCTTTGGCAGGATATAATCCAGAGGAAGCTGTAAGTTTTTGGAGTAGAATGGCTTCTAGAGACGGTAGTGCAGGAGGAAATTCATGGATGAGTACTCACCCTAGTAATACTGAGCGTATTGAAAATTTAAAGAAATTAATTCCTGAAGCAAAAGCTGAAGCAGCAAAATTTGGTGTATCTTTCGGAAAGTAAAATATGATAAGCTACCTATAAGGTAGCTTATTTTTTTAATACGATTGTTTATGAAAAGTTTTGTAAAAGGCGATAAGAAACTTTTGAACGCTTGGGCATTCTATGATTGGGCTAACTCTGTATATGCGTTAGTAATATCATCATCTATCTTTCCGTTGTATTACGGATCTCTTTTTAGAGAATTAAATATTGATAGCTTTGATTTTTGGGGAACATCTATCAAGAGCGAATCTATTATTAGTTATATCACTGCTATTGGTTTTTTAATAGTGTGTGTATTATCTCCTATTTTATCGGGTATAGCAGACTATTTAGGGACTAAGAAGTTCTTTATGAAGCTTTTTTGCGGAATAGGTTCAGTGTCATGTATGTTGTTATACTTCTTTAGTTTAGACTATATGATAATTAGCTTATTGATCTATATGTTTGGATTAATTGGTTTTTGGGGAAGTCTAGTGTTTTATAATTCTTATTTACCTGACATCGCTTTTACAGAACAGCAAGATGGCATTAGTGCTAAGGGATATTCGTTAGGATATGTAGGGAGTGTAGTGTTATTGTTGTTAAATTTATTATTGGTAATGAAGTATGAGACATTTGGCTTTGAATCAGCGATGACAGCTATGCGTTTCTCATTTATACTAGTAGGATTATGGTGGGTAGGCTTCAGTATGTATACATTTAGATATTTACCAGATTTTAAGAACGATAAGAAGATTACTAGATCTGTATTTTTTAAAGGATTTAGAGAATTAAAGAAGGTGTGGAATGAATTAAAAGAATATGTCTCTTTAAAGCGATATTTAGTAGCGTTTTTCGTTTATAGTATGGCTGTACAGACTGTTATGGTGATCGCAGCTTATTTCGGAGAAAAAGAGATAGCCTGGGAAAATGATACTCAGCGTACCACAGGGCTTATTTTAAGTATACTAATGATCCAGATTGTAGCTATAGCGGGAGCATACTTAACTTCTATGCTTTCAAAAAAAATAGGTAATATATATACGTTATGTGTGTTAAATGCGTTATGGATAGTAATATGTTTATATGCATACACTATAGTTACGCCTAATGAGTTCTATGTAGCAGCTAGTTTTGTTGGTCTAGTGATGGGAGGTATTCAGTCCTTATCTAGATCTACATATTCTAAGTTGTTACCTGAGACTACTGACACTACATCATTCTTTAGTTTTTATGATGTGACTGAGAAGTTAGGTATTGTATTAGGTATGTCTATGTATGGATTAGTAAGTGATTTGACAGGAAAGATGCAGAATGCTATTTTGTTTTTAATAGTGTTCTTCGCCGTTGGATTTGTTTTATTACTTAGAATACCTAATAAAAAACAGAGTTAGTAGTAAGACTCTTAATAAGATTGTGTTTTATTACTTGTATATTTGTAAAAAGATTACTTTTAAGAATTGTTCGCTATAATATGAAAAAGACATTTAAAATATTAACATTAAGTTTATTCACTATCGCAGGACTGACAGTCGTGTCATGTGATAACGAGAAGTATGATCCTATCATCGAAGGTGAAAAAGGTGTAGGTAAACCTATAATGACTATTAATAATCAAGGTGATAATATATTACTTAGAGATAGTATAAAGGCTACGGTAGATAAAGATGGTGTGTTAGAGATTACTGTAAAAGGTGCTGATAAGACAGGGAATGATATCTTATTACTAAGAACACTAAAGTTTCAGACTGGGACGTATCCTACTAATGCTAATGAAAATAACTACTATTCTAATGAGCATAAATTATGGTATACAACTATAGATCCTGATAGACCTACTTTTATAACAGGGTTAGTTAATGTTAAAACGATTAATAGAAAGGCTAGAGTGGTAACAGGTGATTTTAATATCACACGTATGATACCGACTAGTAAAGATAATCCTAACTTAAAACCATTTGCTATTAGTGGAAGCTTTACAGATATACCTTTTAAAAGAAAAGAGGTTACTTATCTAGAAGCTTTCGTAAACGGAACAGCATTAGAGAATCCAAGTGAAAAAGGAGAGATAAAAGGAGATAGAGTAGTTATCACTAGTTTAGATGCTGTGGAGATGACTCAAGAGTTAATCCTTGATTTTCCAAGTACTGATATCAAAGTGTCAGCAGATCCAAAGGATTTCAAAAAGCTAGGATGGTTTAATGTGAAGTACACTTCTAAGTATGGTATTAAGTATACTTCAGAGGGAGTAGGGGAGACAGAAGGGTTTATACGATTTGACTCATATGAAGTAGATAAAAAAGATAGTAATAAGATTGTTTTAAAAGGACGTTTTGATGCTACATTAGTAGGAGTAGATAATCCTGAAGATAAAGTGAAGATTACATTTGGAGATTTCTCTGTAGTTCTTATCAAAACTGTGAATAATTAAAATTCGGAATTTTAACATAAAGATAAAAATCCTTGCAAAGTTTGTGAGGATTTTTTTTATGGCATAAAGATTGAAATATTAATATGGTATAACAATTTAAAATAAATATTTTTGTTGGTAATCAGTTAGTTAAGTAGGTGTTCTGGAAATATTAGAGTACATTAGATATTGATAACTGACAAAATGACGTAAAAATACATATGGCAAATCAAAAATTAATAACGTTTGACAACTTGTCGTTACAAGATTTAGGAGATGGGGATTCAGAGTTTATTCCAATTTTCTCAAGCGAAGATGAAGAAGAAATGAACAATGAGGAGTTGCCAACTGTGCTACCTATATTGCCTTTGCGTAATATGGTGTTGTTTCCAGGTGTAGTGATTCCGATTACAGCAGGTAGAGATAAGTCTATCGAACTTCTTAATAAAGCAAATAAAGGTGATAAAACGATAGGAGTAGTAGCTCAGATTGATGAGAGTACTGATGATCCAGGTATTAATGAGATCTATCGTATAGGTACTGTAGCTCGTATTATCAAATTATTAAAACTACCTGATGGTAATATCACTGTTATTCTACAGGGTAAAAAGCGTTTTGAGATTACTGAGTTAGTCCAAGAAGAGCCTTTTATGAAGGCGAATGTGATACCTCGTATAGAAAAACGCCCTGGCAAGAAGAACAAAGAGTTTCCTGCAATTGTAGATTCTATAAAAGAGACTGCTCTAGAGATTATTAAGGAGAACCCTAATATTCCATCTGATGCTGCCTTTGCGATAGAGAATATTAATAGTGATTCGTTTTTGATTAACTTCGTTTCTTCTAATATGAGTATGGATATTGCAGACAAGCAACGTTTGCTTAATATCGATGACTTAAATGCTAGAGGATTAGAAGCGTTAAAAATGATGACAATGGAGTTGCAAAAACTTCAGTTGCGCAATGATATTCAGACTAAAGTACGCATAGATTTAGATCAACAGCAGAAAGAGTATTTCTTACATCAACAGATGAAAACTATTCAAGAGGAATTGGGTGGTTTTTCAAATGAAGAAGAGTTTGAAGAAATGCGTAAAAAAGCAGCTACTAAGAAATGGTCTAAAACTGTAAAAGAGCGTTTTGACAAAGAGTTGATGAAGTTTCAACGTATGAATCCTCAAGTGGCAGAATTTGGTATTCAGCGCAATTATTTAGAGCTGTTATTAGAATTGCCTTGGGAGCATTATTCTAAGGATGTGTTTAACCTTAAGAATGCGCAGAAGCAGTTAGATAAAGATCATTATGGTATAGAGGATGTGAAGAAGCGTGTGTTAGAGCACATGGCAGTACTGAAACTTAGAAATGACTTAAAATCCCCTATATTATGTCTGTATGGTCCTCCTGGTGTAGGTAAGACTTCTATCGGTAGATCTATAGCAGATGCATTAGGACGTGAATATGTGCGTATTTCTTTAGGAGGATTACGTGATGAGGCTGAAATCAGAGGACATAGAAAAACATATATCGGGGCTATGCCTGGACGTATTATTCAGAGTTTGAAAAAAGCTAAAACATCTAACCCTGTGTTCTTATTAGATGAGATAGATAAGTTGTCATCTAGTCATAATGGAGACCCTTCGTCTGCGTTGTTAGAAGTATTAGATCCAGAACAAAATCATGAGTTCTATGACAACTTCTTAGAGATGGGATATGACTTGTCTAAGGTGATGTTTATCGCTACGTCTAATAGCTTGAGTACTATACAGCCAGCATTAAGAGATCGTATGGAGATTATCGAGATGACTGGGTATACGATAGAGGAGAAGGTAGAGATAGGTAGACAGCATTTATTAGCGAAACAGCTAACAGCTCATGGATTGACTTCTAAAGATGTAGTAGTAGGTAAAAAACAAATGGAATTTATCATTACTAATTATACTAGAGAGTCTGGTGTACGTGGTTTAGATAAGCAGTTGGCTCATATCGCAAGAGGTGTAGCTAAGAGTATTGTGATGGAGGAGGAGTATAATGTGAAGATGACAGAAGAGGATATCAAAAAGATATTAGGTACTCCAAGATTCGAAAATGATAAGTATGAGAATAATGATGTAGCTGGTGTAGTTACAGGGTTAGCATGGACGAGTGTAGGTGGAGATATATTATATATCGAATCTATTATCTCTAAGGGCAAAGGAGAATTATCAATCACAGGTAACTTAGGTACAGTGATGAAAGAATCTGCTACCATTGCATTAGAATACATAAAAGCACATGCTGATGAGTTAGGTATAACTCAGGAGGTATTTGATAATTATAAGATACATATACACGTACCTGAAGGAGCTACTCCTAAGGATGGTCCTAGTGCAGGTATTACTATGTTAACTTCTATGGTGTCTTCATTTACTCAGCGCAAAGTGAAAAAGAACTTAGCGATGACAGGTGAGATTACCTTAAGAGGTAAAGTGTTGCCAGTAGGAGGTATTAAAGAAAAGATCTTAGCTGCTAAACGAGCTAATATTAAAGAGATCATTTTATGTAAGGACAATAGAAAAGATATTGAGGATATCAAAGAAGAATATCTAAAAGGATTGACTTTCCATTATGTTGATAGAATGGAAGAGGTACTTGAATTAGCTATTACAGATCAAAAAGTAAAAAATGCTAAAAAATTTGACGTAGCTAAGAAGTAAAAAAATAGAATAAATAATTACAGAAAAGCATCACTTTAACGAGTGGTGCTTTTTTTATATACTTACTTAAGGTTAACGTTTTTATTGGTTATATACTAATATTTTTTTATAGATTAACTTACAATTGTTAGCTTCTGTTGTTGAAAATATTTGTATTTTTAAGGTACTTTTTTGAAATAGGGTTTCAAAGGAGTATTTTTTTTGTAGTATTTAGTAATGACTAGCCTTTAGAAAGTTTTAGAAAATGATTTGAGTGGTGATAAATACTATTATATTTGGCAAATAAATGCATTTAAACTAATTTTTAAATTTTTCAGTTTGAAAAAAATTACCATAGCGATTGATGGTTTTTCCTCTACAGGAAAAAGTACATTAGCAAAATCATTAGCAAAGTCACTTAGTTATGTATATATAGACACAGGAGCTATGTATAGAGCGGTAACTTTGTTTGCGATGAGAAAAGGCTTGATTGATAAAAATCACTTTAATAAAGAAGGACTTGTAGAGTCTTTACCAACTATAGAACTACACTTTGAATACAATCCAGAAAAAGGTTTTGCAGAAGTGTTTTTAGGACAAGAGAATGTAGAGGGAGTGATAAGAAGTTTAGAAGTATCACAATATGTAAGTCAGATAGCAGAAGTACCTGAAGTGAGAAGAAAGCTTGTAGAACAACAACAGAGCTTTGGTAAATCAAAAGGAGTAGTTATGGACGGTAGAGATATTGGTACAGTAGTATTCCCTGATGCAGAACTTAAAGTATTTATGACTGCTTCACCAGAGATAAGAGCACAACGTCGCTATGACGAACTAATTGTGAAAGACCCTAACATAAGCTATGAGGCTGTGTTTAAAAATGTAGTGGATAGAGATCAAATAGATACAACTAGAGCTGACTCTCCATTAGTAAAAGCAGACGATGCTATCGAAGTAGATAATTCACACTTAACTATCGAAGAACAATTTAACTTAATTCTTGATTTAGCGCAAGAGAGAATTAGGTAATTTAATATACACACTTATAAAACACGGTCTATCGAATAATACTCTTTAGATTATAACACAGAAATAATATCACACGTAATGAATGTAAAAGCAAAATTGACGATGATGAGTTACCTCGAATTTGCTGTTTGGGGAGCTTATTTGACATCTATGGGAAATTATCTAGGATCAGTGGGGCTAGGGCCTAAGATTGGTCTTTTTTATGCTGTGCAAGGGATAGTATCTATTTTTATGCCTGCTATAATGGGAATTGTAGCTGATAGATGGATACCAGTTCAGAGATTGTTAGGTATAAATCATCTTTTAGCAGCTATCTTTATGGCAGCTACTGGAGTTTATGGAGCAATGGCAGGAAATAATGTAGATTTTACTACGATATTTACATTGTACACTTGTAGTGTGGCTTTCTTTATGCCAACTATTGCTTTATCTAACTCTGCAGCATATACTATACTAAAACACAATAATCTTGATACGATTACTAATTTCCCTCCTATTAGAACGTTGGGGACAGTAGGATTTATCTGTGCAATGTTATTTGTGAATTTCGTTGGTTTTCAAGATGGTGTACTAGGATTCCACTTTGGGAATGCAGTAGATTTCAAAAGTTTCCAATCTAGCTACCACCAGTTCTATGTGTCTGCGATATTAGGAGTTGTTTTGTTTTTGTACAGTTTTGTTTTACCGAACTGTCCTATTAATAAATCAGATGCTAAATTGACGTTATATGATGCATTGGGATTAAAGGCTTTCTCTTTGTTTAAACAAAAGAAAATGGCTATCTTCTTTATCTTCTCAATGTTATTAGGAGTTTCTCTTCAAATTACAAATGGTTATGCTAATCCATTTATTACAACGTTTAAAGATATTCCTGATTATGCAAATTCATGGGGAGCAAATAATGCTAATGCTTTAATCTCACTTTCTCAGATATCAGAGACTTTATGTATTTTATTAATTCCATTCTTCTTAAAGCGTTTTGGAATTAAAGTAGTAATGTTAATGTCTATGTTTGCTTGGGTATTGCGTTTTGGATTCTTTGGATTCGGTGACCCAGGTAATGGAGTATGGATGTTTATCTTATCTATGATAGTATATGGTATTGCATTTGACTTCTTTAACGTTTCTGGATCTTTATATGTAGATAATGAAACGCCAGAAGATATACGTTCTTCAGCTCAAGGAGTATTTATGATGATGACTAATGGATTCGGAGCTACTATCGGTATGCTTATCGCTCAGTACATCGTGAATCACTTCGTATATAGCCAAGAGGATATTCACTTACAATTAGAAGGATGGAGACACTCGTGGTTGATATTTGCTGGTTATGCTTTAGTTGTAACGGTGTTATTCGCTATTTTATTTAAGTACAAACACAAACCTGAGAACGTACAAAATATTAATCATTAATAATTAGTGCTCTATCTTAGATAGAGCATTGAGTTTATTTTATATAAAAAAAGCGTGGTAACTCAGTTACCACGCTTTTTTATTGATATAAATACTTCTTATTTATTCTTTCTTTTAGCAGCTCTTTTAGCTTCTACAGCTCTATTACGAGGCTTAGTTTTACGTGGTGTACGTTTACCAGGTCCTCCTAAGTTTACCTTTTGGTTTTTCTCTTTTTTCTCGTGGAAAGCAGCACCTTTTTCTGTTGGCTTCTTAATCTTGTTAAGTTGTTTAGACTTAAGTTTAGACTTTTCGAACTCCATTAAAGATTCAGAGATTACTACTTCTTCAGGAATAGTCATTTCTCTTAATTCTTTTTCCATTAAGACTTCAGCAGCTATCTTGATTTCTTCCTCTTTTGGGTCAATAATAGAGATAGCAACACCTTTTTTATCAGCACGCCCAGTACGTCCTATACGGTGGATGTATTGTTCTGGAGAATCTGTGAATTGTAAGTTGATTACGTGGCTAATATCAGAGATGTCTAGACCACGCGCCATAATATCTGTAGTTAATAATCCTCTTAATTCATTTGCTTGAAACTCTGCCATAGATCTCATACGGAAGTTCTGAGACTTATTAGAGTGAATTACAGTAAACTCTTCTGGGAAAGCATCGTCTAACTTTTCCATTACTACATCTGCTAGACGTTTACTATTGATAAATATAAGTACTCTATTAAACTCTTCTTTATTGCTAAGTAAGTGCATTAATAAGTTTAACTTCGTATTGAAGTTAGGTACATTATATATTTGTTGATCTATCTTTTCTAGTGGAGTTCCAGAAGGAGCAAGAGATACTTCTTCAGGGAAGTCAAAGTATTCGTCTAGTACATCATCTACCTCTTCTGTCATAGTAGCAGAGAATAAGATGTTCTGACGTTTACCTTTCATCATTGTAAGAATAGAAGTAAGTTGTGTTCTAAAACCTAAGTTTAGAATTTCATCGAACTCATCTATTACTAACTTCTGTAAGTTATCAAAACGAAGGACACCATCTAATGCTAGGTCCATCATACGACCAGGAGTACCTACTAAGATATCCACACCGTCATATACAGCCTTGCGTTGCGTATTAATATTGGTACCTCCATAGACCCCTAAAGTTCTTACAGACATATAAGCAGTTAGCTTTTGTACTTCTTCTACTACCTGAACTACAAGTTCACGTGTAGGAACTAATACTACCACTCTAGGTGTATCTACATGGCTAAACTTCCACTGTTTAAGAATAGGAAGTAAGTATGCAAATGTTTTACCTGTACCCGTTTGGGCAATACCCATCATATCTCTACCTGATAGTACTACAGGAAAAGATTTAGCTTGTATAGGTGTTGGTGATGTAATATTTAGCTCATTAAGAGCTTTTTCAAGGGCTTTCGGTAGTTTAAATTGCTCGAAAGTGTTCATACGTATTGATATTTGCTGCAAAGATACATTTATTTTTTTTGCAATATCAAGTAGTTAGCGTTTGTTAACTAAGTATGGTGTGATAAAATTAAAATATTAGTACACAATAGGTTGTAGTCTATAGGTGCTTAGTGATTAACAGCAATATAGTTTGTTTAAGATAAGAGATAACTATTTTAAATCTAGTTTTATGCGATAGATCACCTATGATAGTTACTTATATATAATAGTTCCGAATTCCTGAATAAGCATATTTTAGTATGCCTTTAGAAGAACTAAAAGAACTATAAAGTGGAACTGACTCGAAGTTTAAGCTAGTATGGATACTTTAAACAAGTTTCTTGATTACTCTAAGTTTATGAGTATGTCTTCCTGAATCTATATTATAAATACCTAAGTGGTCTAATCTATCTATACGAACCTTGCCGTGAGCGTGTATGATGTAGTTATTTTCCATAATAATACCTACGTGTACTATATTCCCATCTGCGTTGTCAAAGAATGCTAAATCGCCTATTTCGCTTTCTTCAATGAAACTTAATGCTTCTCCTATCGCAGCTTGTTGTGAGGCATCACGCGGAATACGATATCCATTGATTCTATATACCATTTGTGTAAAACCAGAACAATCTATACCAAAAGGTGTTTTACCTCCCCATAAGTAAGGGGTATTTAGATACATAAAAGCAGTCTTTAAGAAAGTTTGCTTATTGAATTGACCTGTAATAGTTAGGCCTTCATAAGTGAAGTTATCTGTATTAATGCTATTCTTTTTTAAACCAGTTAGACAGCTTCCTAATGGAATAGCCATTAAGTGATTATTTTTAGAAGAAATGAAGTCTACTAAATCTGCAGAATGTATTGTAGAGGTATTTTGAAGATATTTAAAGTCCTCTTCAGTGATTTCTTGATATTGTTTATTGTCTATCCATCCTTGGTATTTGTCAAAAGCAAGTTCTATTCTAGACCATTTTTCTGTGCGTTCTAAAATAGTAAAGTGTTCACCAAAAAGTACTTG
Organism: Myroides marinus; assembly: GCF_900109075.1. GTDB lineage: Bacteria > Bacteroidota > Bacteroidia > Flavobacteriales > Flavobacteriaceae > Flavobacterium > Flavobacterium marinum_A. The sequence continues at coordinate 56,071 of NZ_FNYS01000023.1, forward strand.
AGATACCATTTCGCTTCTATCGCTAGGTTCAAGTCTTAGAGGTACAATAGCAAGGTTGCAATATGCAAACATAATATAGGTTTGAATTAAAGTACAAAAATAAAAGATGAGTTCGAACTAATCAAACTCATCTTAAATATATTAAAAAAAATTAAGCTCTTTCGATAACTAATGCAGATGCACCACCACCACCATTACAGATAGCAGCAGCTCCAATTTTAGCATTATTTTGTTCTAATACGCTTAACAATGTAACGATGATACGAGCACCAGAACATCCTAGAGGGTGTCCTAAAGATACAGCACCACCATTTACGTTTACTTTCTCAGGGTTGATGTTAAGTAATTTAGTATTAGCAATACCTACAACAGAGAATGCTTCGTTAAATTCAAAGAAATCAACATCTTCGATAGCGATATTAGCTTTTTTAAGTGCTTTAGGTAATGCTTTAGCAGGAGCAGTAGTAAACCATTCTGGCTCTTGAGCAGCATCAGCATATCCTTTGATGTATGCTAATGGTTTTAATCCTAAAGCTAAAGCTTTTTCTTCACTCATAATTACTACAGCAGCAGCACCATCATTGATAGTAGATGCATTAGCAGCAGTTACAGTTCCTTCTTTAGTAAAAGCAGGACGAAGTGAAGTGATTTTATCTAATTTTACATTAGTGTATTCCTCATCTTTAGATACTACGATAGCATCTCCTCTGCGTTGAGGGACAGATACAGGTACTACTTCATTGTTAAATTTACCAGCATCCCATGCTTTCGCTGAACGCTCATATGATTTGATAGCGAAGTTATCTTGTTCTTCTCTTGATATATTGTGTGTACTAGCACATAGGTCAGCAGATACCCCCATAGCATTATTGTCATAAGCATCTACAAGTCCGTCATTTTGTAAACCATCTATGATAGTAGCAGGACCAAACTTGTTTCCATTACGCATATGTACGTAATGAGGAATCATACTCATATTCTCCATTCCACCAGCAACAACTATTTCAGCATCACCAGCCATAATAGCTTGTGCTCCTTGCATAATAGCTTTCATACCAGATGCACAAACTTTATTGATCGTAGTACAAGCTACCTCTTTAGACAAACCTGCTTTTAATGCAGCTTGACGTGCTGGAGCTTGGCCTTCACCTGCTTGAACAACATTTCCCATCAATACTTCGTCAACTAAGTTAGCGTCTAGATTGATTTTATCTAATGCTCCTTTAATTGCAGTTGCCCCTAATACTGTAGCAGGTACAGTAGATAAACTTCCTAAGAAACTTCCGATAGGTGTTCTAGCAGCAGAAACAATAACTACCTTTTTACTCATAATTTATAGAATTAATTAAGTTTGATTTTTCAATATTTAAATATGACCTAAAGACAGGCCAATTAAGATGTGGGAAAATACATAAAATATCTTGATTTCGGATAATTAAAAGCGAAATAAAAAAATAATGTTTTTTTTATTTGAGTTTACTTGATTGACTATTAATAGGTTCGTTTTTTTACTGTATTTTTTTATAATTTTTTTATTGCAAAAGCTTGCATAGTACTAAAAGTAGTGCTAAGTTTGCATCCGCATTAGAGAAGTAAGTATCTAAGCAACGGAGAGGTGCCGGAGTGGTAACGGAGCAGATTGCTAATCTGTCATCGGGTAACCGATGCCAGGGTTCGAGTCCCTGTCTCTCCGCTTCTTTCGGGGTGTAGCGTAGCCCGGTCATCGCGCCTGCTTTGGGAGCAGGAGGTCGCAGGTTCGAATCCTGCCACCCCGACGAAAGAAAAACAATTACTGTTTTTTGGTTAGGTCCAATAGCTCAGCTGGATAGAGCAACTGCCTTCTAAGCAGTAGGTCTCAGGTTCGAATCCTGATTGGATCACTTAACAAGCCCTTGTAATCACAAGGGCTTTTTTGTTCGTATAAGGTTCATATATTGTTTATGTGAAATATAACGGATCAGTCTCAAAAGGGATCAGTCTCAAAAGTTGTGTTTACGCATAAAGTTTAGCTAATCTGTATAGGAAGAAATCAATATTTCTGGGATCAGTCTCAAAAGTTGTGTTTACGCATAAAGTTTAGCTAATCTGTATAGGAAGAAATCAATATTTCTGACGCCTCTAAATTGCGCTCTGAAA
>NZ_FNYS01000013.1 GCF_900109075.1 Myroides marinus
AAAAAGTTATCTTTTATAAATCAGCGGAGAAAGAGGGAATATAACCTATATATAAATAGAATACCTTGTAATGTTATTGTTTTGATTTATTGATAGTTATATTTTTATTAAGTCGGTGAAATATCATAAAATAGTATATGATAGTATTAAAATTGGGTGTATATTTGGGTGCTATTACAAATAACTATGACTATAAAAAGAAAAATAACTATTGCTATTGAAAAGAGAAAAAAGGATGGTGTATTAATCACAGAGAACGTTCCAATTCGTGCAAGAGTGGTATATAATGGTGGTCGTATAGAACTCTTTACAGGCTACCGAATTGATGCTTCTAAATGGGATGAAGCAAAAGAAAAGGTACGCAATGGGTGTACCAATAAGCTAAAACAAAGCTCTTCCGAAATCAATACAGCAATACAGGAGTTATCTACTATAATTGATAGAATCTTTAAAGAGTATGAATTGAAGAATGAAATACCTTCTTTTGAACTCTTAAAAGATGAGATAAAACGCTACTCAGATAAACAAACCATATCAGCGACAGAAAAGAACCTATTTACAGCTTTTGACGAGTTTGTCAAAAACAGTGGAAAACGCAACGATTGGACATCGGCTACTTATACCAAGTTTAATACTGTTCGTTCACATCTTTTTTCTTTCAAAAGCAACTTTCAGTTTACTGATATTAATGAAAAGACCTTATTAGACTACGTTTCATTTCTACGTATTGAAAAGCAGATGCGTAATAGTACCATCGAAAAGCAGATTAGTTTTGTAAAGTGGTTTTTGAAGTGGTGTAAAAACAACAATTATACAATTGCCTATAATTTTGAAGACTTTAAACCAAAGCTAAAAGAAACCTCTAAAAAGATAATCTTCTTAACCCAAGAGGAAATCGAACAGATTAAATCAACGGATTTAGGTACCAAATCGTACTTAGAACGTGTTCGTGATGTATTGCTTTTCTGTTGCTATACAGGACTTCGCTATTCAGATGCCTTTAGCCTAACAAGACACGACATTAAAAATGATGCTATTGAGTTTGTTACTAAAAAGACAAATGATATGCTGAGAGTTGAATTAAACAAACACAGTAGAGCAATATTAGAGAAGTACAAAGATGTACCTTTTGAAAAAGGAAAGGCTCTACCTGTTATTTCTAATCAAAAGATGAATGACTACATAAAAGAACTTGGAGAGTTAGCAGAGATTAACGAACCGATTAGAGAAACCTACTATGTAGGCAATGAAAGAATAGATGAAGTAAAACCCAAATACGAACATTTAAGCACTCACGTAGGGCGAAGAACATTTATCTGTACCGCTTTATCATTGGGGATACCTGTACAGGTTGTAATGAAATGGACAGGACATTCAGACTACAAATCAATGAAACCTTATATTGATGTAGCTGATACGATTAAAGCGAATGCAATGACTAAATTTGATATGATATGAATACAGTAGATGCCCAATTAGAATTAACAAGATTTATGACTGATAACACAATAGTGATGTGGGAAAAAGAATTAAACACATCAGGAAATTCGTTTAATTTCGATTCCCAAGATATTTATAGACAATATATGATTAATATCTTAATGTTTGATTTTAAAGACCGAATAGATTCTGCAAAAGACACACAAGAAAGAAAAGAAATTTTATCTATTGTTAGAGAAAATTTGGAGACAATAATTAAGTTGTATGAAAAAAATTCTGATTTCTTCACTAATCTTGATAGAGATGGACTTCGGTTAAAGAAATACCGAGAAAGAAATAAAAATAGTTTGTCAGATAATGATTTAACAATGGAATTGTATAGAGAAACGGAATTGCCTGAACGTAAAACCTACTTTGAGTCAAGTTTTTACAAAGAGATAGGTTTTTTAAACTACGACTACCACCAAGAGATATATAATCATAGTAAAAGGCTTTTAAAAGATGTGAAATCAAATTTTAAGGACTATGAAATGTATGACAATGATTATCTTTTTATTAATGACAAGCCTATATTTTCAATGAGACTTATTAGTAAACTACATAGTATTGTAAACAATCAATTTATTGAAGATATATCAGAATATGATTTTTATAGAGAGATAAATATCTTACATACAGTGAATAAAATAAAAATCAAAGAGGATTTTCTATACACTTTCTTTTATGTAATTCATTGCTTACATAATAACATAGAAAACAAAAGTTTAAAGAAAAAGTGGTTTGCTCAAATATTAAAAGAATTTAAGATTAAGAAAGCAACTTATGACTCTAAGTATAAACACATAACAGGTAGCAGTGCCAATGATACATTAAAAGAGTATCGCAATCTCATTGATTCAGCTTTTAAACAATAAAGTACTATAAAAGCCTTTAAAATTTATAAATCCACCTTTGAACCACTTTAGAATTTTACTAAAGTGGTTTTTTTGTGCAATAAAGTGTGTTTTTCCACCCCCTCTCCACCTTACACACATCGTAGTTTTGAATTGTTCGAACATCACAAAATCGTATTATTTAAAAACTAAAACTATGTATATAAATGAACTAAAAGAAAAGCCTGTTTGGCAAATGACAGGAGAAGAACTATTACAGTTATTACAAACAGTATCTATAAAGGATTTTAAAGAACTCAATACTTCGCAAGAAACGCAACAATCTACAAAGCGTTATGTTTACGGAATACGTGGTATAGCAGACCTACTTGGATGCAGTATTACCACTGCTAATAAAATCAAGAAAGAAGGTCATATCAAAAAAGCGATTATCCAAAGAGGTAGAAAAATTATAGTCGATGCTGACTTGGCATTAGAACTATTCGCTAAAAAATAAAAGGGACAACTTGTGCAAATCGTCCCTTAATATCCAATTAAAGTATAACTCAACTCTTATCGTACAAAGATAAGGATTATTAAAACACAAGTAAATATGAGCTTAGATATACCCTATATCCGAGTAGGAACTGCTTACTTTAAAATCATCGAAAAACCTTTGATATCAGGTGATAAAGTTAAAGTAATGGTGCGTTGGACTCGTGAAACGATTGTATCAGATCACGGAAAGTCCTACTTAGAGAACGTCTTAAAATTAGATGGCTTTTGCTGTATTCCAGACCATCTTAACTATCAACCAATCGTAGAAAACTTTTTTAACACCTATAATGAATTAAATATGAAACCAATAGAAGAAAACTTTAGCATAAATGAATTAGAACAATTGATTCCAAACTCACTACACTTTGTAAAGCACATCTTCGGAAGTGAACAATACGAATATGGTTTAGACTATCTAAAGCTATTGTATGAGAAGCCAACGCAAACCTTACCAATATTGTGCCTTGTTAGTAAAGAACGTGCAACAGGAAAAAGCTCTTTTATTAAATGGCTTAAAAATATCTTTGGACTCAATATGACTTATATCAAAGGAGATTCTTTTGGTTCTCAATTTAACGCTGATTGGGCAAGTATGTTATTAGTTGCCATAGATGAAGTATTCTTTGATAAGAAAGAGATTACAGAGCGTTTAAAGTACCTTTCTACTACTGACAAAGACAAAGTTGAAGCAAAGGGAAAAGACAGACAGGAAATAGAGTTTTTCGCCAAGTTTATTCTTTGCTCTAACAATGAGGATGATTTCATTCAAATAGACGAAGAAGAAATACGTTTTTGGATTCGAAAGATTAAACCTATTGAATCAGAAGACGTTCACTTTATCAAGAAGCTAACAAGTGAAGTTCCTTATTTCATCAAATACTTACTTCTACGACCTTATTACACCACGCAACAAACCCGAATGTGGTTTACACCTAAACAGATACTTACAGCTTCCCTTTTAAAGCTAATTAGTAAAAACAAAATAGAGATTTCACTTTTAGAACTTTTAAACCTGTGCTTTGAAAAGGTTGCCGAGGATGAAATTTGCGTAGCTCCCAATGATTTACTCTTGTTATTACGCAAGACAAACCCAAAACTAATAATATCTGCTAGTGAAATAAGAAAGATTTTAAAGAAATGGGATTTTGAACCACAAAACAACACAAAATCTTATCAAGGAATAGAGCTTTTATCTCACGGAGAATTTGTTAAAATAGAACGTAGAGGACGTTACTACATCATTAAAAAAGATTTATTCTATAAAATATTTGATGCAATGATGCAAGAATAGATTAAACTATTGTTTACTAACAAGTTATACTGCATCAAAGTTTGCATCAAACTAAAAACACGTCAAGTTTGATGCAAGAGTGATGCAAGAAACAAAATGAGTTTGATGCAGTGATGCAAGAGTGATGCAGAGTATTTTATTGAAATACAATTGATTAACACCTTTCTGCATCATTGCATCAAAAAAAAACAGATTTTTAATCCGACTATTTCAAAACGTATGAATTGTGAATTAGCTAAACAAATTAGCCTAACAGACTTACTTAAAAAGTTAGGTTATACCCCAACTAAAACAACGAGAATTGATTGGTGGTATCTCAGTCCTTTTAGAACTGAAAAAACAGCATCATTTAAAGTGAATATTGCTAAAAATGTGTTTTATGACCACGCGGAGGGATTTGGTGGAACAACACTTGATTTCGTGATAAAGTACAATAATTGCGATATTAAATCAGCTTTAGAATTGCTCAAAAACGATTCTTTTTCTTTTCATCAGCCAATTATTGTGAGTTCTAACATTATTCAAGAACCAACATATACAATTCAAGCGATTAAGCCATTAACACATCCAAACTTGATACAATATATCACTGAGCGTAATCTTAGCCTTAAAATAGCTCAAACTTATTGTAAGGAAGTACACTATACTCTAAACAACAAATCATATTACGCTGTTGGTTTTCCCAATACCACCATAAATGGTTTCGAGCTAAGAAACGTTTATATAAAAATGTGTCTTGGAAAAAAGGCAGTAACCTACTTTGACAACAAAAGTAAACATATTGTCTTGTTTGAATCTTGGAGTGATTACATCAGCTTTTTAACCCTTTATCCAAATGCAGAAAAGCAATATGATTATTTGATTCTTAATTCCGTATCAATGTTGAATAATACAATAATTAAAACACCAAATAATTATTTGTACAAATGTACAAATGGGGAATTGTATAAATGTATCAATGTACAAATGGATAAAAGTATCAATAATACTTTGTACAAAGAATTAAAGTATGAAAGTATTATTTGTTGTTTCGACAATGATAAAGCTGGAGAAAGTGCCTTTCAAAAAGTAGCTCAGACCTATACAAACGTTGTTGATGGACGAAAACTGTACGAGAATCACAAAGATTTGAATGATTATTTACTAACTATTAACCGCAATGATTTGACGTAAGAATTATCGAGATGTGTCTTTGTCCTTACAAATTGGAAATTTGACAATCAAAGACCACTCGTTTTTCTCCCGAAGGTCGCAAAATGGTAAGACGATGAAAAAAACAAAGAAGATAGAATTTAGAGTTAGTCTTACAGAAGCTCTAATCATAAAAAACAAAGCAGAAAAAGTAGGTTGTAGCGTTTCAGAATACATCCGAAACACCGCACTTGACTATTCTTTAGCGTATAAATTAACTCCTGAAGAAATTGAAGTTTACAAATTACTGAATAAATACGCTGATAATTTTAGGCGAATAAGCAACCTTTTTAAACTTGGCGATACAACAGGAGTTAAAGAATACACTATTGAAACAGCTAATCTAATTCGGACTCACTTACAAAAACTACTGTAATTATGATAGCTAAAGCAAAATCCTGCATTGGTGGTACAGCATTATTTAATTATGTGATTGATACTAAGAAAGGATATGAATTGGTTCGCAATAACCTTTCTGGAGAAAGTCCTAAAGAACTATTTCAAACGATGCAGATACTACAAAATCAAAACAACAGATGTAAAAACAACACAATATCGGCTGTTATATCTCCAACTATTGCAGATAGTCAAAAGATGAGTGATAGAGATTTAAGGGTATTAGCGGTTGAGTTTTTACTTGGTTTACAAATCGATCCTACCAAAGCTCAATTCATTGCTTTTGTTCATACAGAAAAAGAACATAAACATATTCACATCATCGCCAATCGCATAGATGAAAACGGAAAGGCATTAAAGGATAATTACATTGGTTTTGAAGCTCAAAGAGTAGCTCACGAAACAGCTCTAAAATACGGATGGACTTCTATAAGACAAGAAAATAAGAACAAGAAGCAAAGAGCTGATAACACAAACTTAATGGTTAAAAATGATATTAAAACAGCTCACAGGGAAGTTTTAAAGCAGAAGCCAAATGATTTACAAGAGTACATTCGCTTAATGCTGGAAAAAGAGGTTGAAGTTAAACCAACGATTAATAAACAGGGCAATATACAAGGATACCGCTTTATTCATTTGCCAACAGGTGCAAACCTAAAAGCAAGTGAAATTGACAGAAATATGAAGCTAAATGATTTATTTAAAAATACAACAAGTATGGAGCCTAAAGATGAAGTAAATAAACTATTTACAAGTCAAGAATCATACGAACCGCAAATACAGAATTGGAAAATTGATGTGTCAGTTTTATTTGGGATGCTATCTGCTTTACAGTTTGGCGATAACGATGAAGACGATGAACAAAAAAAACGCAAACGAAGAACATTAAAAAGATAAATTATGGCAAAGAACCAACCAAAACTCACGGATATGACCGAAATATTACTTCAGCAAGTCATACAATTAGAACAAACGATAAAACAAAGCGAAAAAGCTCATTTAGAAACAATCGAAGAATTGAGCAATATCAAAGTAACCGTAAATGTTGCAGAACTCCGACAGATAGAAAAAGAACAACGACAACGATTACAGGATGACTTCAAACAATTTAATCGAGAGATAACAAAAAATAATGAAGAGCTTTTAAAAGTTCATAAAGCTGTTAGTTCTAAAAGGTTGCTGTACTTAATAATACTAAACATTTTTCTATTTTTAATAACAGGTTTTTCCTTGTATATGGCTGTTAAGAATACTATTGATAAATCGGAGTATGAACTTATAGTTAATGAAAAAGCTAAATTAAGGAATCAATTAGAAAATGTAAATCAGTTTTTTATCGAAAATCCTAAGACAACAAAGTTTTTCAAAGAGTGGAGTCAAAAACAATAATTCGAAAGTATTTATCAAAGTTATTTCCGTAAGATTTTTAGAGCTGGGAGGGTTCGAAATTTCATGGAAATAACTTTGTTGGAATATTTTATGCTATTTTAAAAGAATTGCTAACGAGCCACGGCTTGGCGAAGTGCGGGCTTGAATTGAGCTAAAGTTCAATTCAGACCGAACGTAGCAAAAGCTGTTGGCTTTTTGTAAATTTAATAAAAAAACAAAAGCAAAAAGCTTTTGCGAAGCCGGTGTTAGGTGCTGGCAATATTGTCTGTATAATTTTTAATTCTTAAGTTTCTAGATTCAATAAAGTTTTTCACACCATTTTTATAAATAACATAATCTTCAATGTTAGAAAAAGAAGGTTTTGTTTTGAAGTTATCAAAAGGTAGATAAAATTTTACATTATTATTTTCATCAAGTAAATCTTCAAGCAAAAAGTATTTTGTATACCCTTCAAAGTCAAGAAATAAATCAAAAAAATCCTTATATCGTAATAAAGTTTCATACAAAGGACTTTTCTGACCATTATAAAATAATTTAATACATTCTAAAGTTAAATCAAATCTATCATCGATAAATGGATTTACCCCACGTGCTTGATTTATAGTAAATTTATTTTCAATTTTATTTTTTGGATAAACAATATAAGCTCCAATTGTTGAACCTAATTCAAAAAGTTCATCAACTTCTGAAGGAATTTGTTTTATTAGCCATTGTTTTCTTGATTGATTTCGATAAGAATGAGTTATAGCATCACTTCCTAAATTAAATTCACCAAATTCAGATTTATGATAAAGATATTTTCCTTTTACATTGTCTAAAAGTTCAAAATTTTTTCCGTTTGGTAGTTTTTTATCCCACAAAATTTTGTGATATTTTCTTAATGTAGCACTTGTACTATCAGGATCGCCACCATTTGCGTCTGAATAAACATTAAACGTAATATCTATTTTCATAATTTTAAATTTATGCGGAAATTTCTGGATTGCTTTCACCTAACGTTTCTGTGCTTTGCGAAGTTGTGGTGAATTGAAGCGTTAAGTTTCAATTCAGCCGAAACGTAGCAAAAGCCAATAATATTTGCTAATTTAATAAAAAAGCCAATATAATTGGCTTTTGCGGAATCTATCCTAAAATTTGAGTTCTGCCTCAAACCCACAATTTTGCAAAACACATGTTAGCTATAGGTTTATATACCCCAATTATTCAAAGTGAAATCAATTTGATTTATTCTTTTAAGTTCAATGAAATCTATAAAAACGAAACCTGAGCCAATTAATTTATTAGCTTCTTTTTCTATAAAATCAATATTCTCATAAGCTTTATCAGTTACAAAAAGATAGAAATTTAATCCAGTCATTGTAAAATGATAATAGCCATAATTATCAATTATTTTAAGACTCAAATCATTGAAATGAATTTCCAAAGGTTCATCAATATTTTCAGTTAATCTAATACCATTATTTGAAACTAGATAATATAAAGGAATGTCTCCGTTATTGTTCCTTACAAATTCCCTAATTTTGTTGAATTTTTCATCAAGACCATTTTCAGTAATTCGATGATATTCTTGAAGAAACATATTATAAATACCTCGTTTAAACTTCCTGGTAAATTCATTTGCATACGATGGATTACGTATGTAGTCAACTTTTATTTTAAGTTTACCACTTTTATGATAATAATTAAAAAATTGAGACTTAAATTCTTTCCAAGACTCCGAGTTTTTATTAGTAAGTAAAAACTTATGAACATTAAAAAATTCTTTTGAAATTTTGTCAAGAGAATATGAAACTATACTTCCATTATTATCAGTCCCGAAAAAACTATTACAAGAATCGCATATGTCAAATCCAATGTTTTCATTATTAAGAGTTCTAGGGATTGTATGAGGTTTAGTTTTAAATTTCACAATAGGTTTGGAAAGTAAACACCAAATGCATTGACCCTTTTTCAAATACTCAATTTTCCGCATAATCTTTATAAACTTGTAACTAACATTGTTATTTTCCGAAATAAAATAAGGTGTAGTTTCGTAAAATAACACCTATATGCGCATTTCGTAAAATCTGTTACTAATATAATTATTTTTTTGTAAACTAGATACTTAGTAAGTTGTTTTTTATGGATAGCGAAACAATATTAAAAACTTTACATGACCGATTGCAAGTGCAACGCTATGCTAATAATACCATAAAATCGTATTGTGGTTATGCACAAATATTCTTAGAGTATATGAATAAATATCGTACACTCAACGAAATACCTATTGCTGAAATAGAGGGTTTTATTAATGAAAAAGTATTTCAAGACAATATTAGTGCATCTTATCAACGCTCTTTAGTTGGGGCAATTAAGAAGATTTATGAGTTGGTCAATAATCAAACGATAGAATAGAATTATTTATATCCTAAAGGAAAATCAACCCAACTGCCTACTTTCTTTTCTCAAGAAGAAGTGAGAAAAATATTAAATGCTACAGATAATTTAAAGTATAAGGCAATTCTTACCACTATTTACAGTTGTGGATTACGCTTAAGTGAGTTAAAAAATCTTAAACTAACCGATGTAAAATCCGACAGTAATTTACTGTTAATACAACAAAGCAAAGGGAATAAAGATAGGCTAGTAGCTTTACCTGATAAGTTATTAAGTTTGTTGCGAGAATATTATATTGAATATAAACCCAAAATATTTTTATTCGAAGGAACTAAAGATGAGCAATACAGCGAAAGAAGTGTTCAGTTAGTTTTGAAAAAGTCAATAAAAAAAGCCAATATTGCAACAAAAGGCAGTGTGCATACTTTGCGTCATTCATACGCCACACATTTAATAAAAAGCGGAATTGATATTCGGGTTGTACAAGAATTATTAGGACATAGTGATATTAGAACAACCATGATTTACACTCATATTACAGATATAGATAAGAAATCGACACCAAGTCCATTAGATTTTTTGTAACCTAAAATAAAAAACCCAACTTTACATTTTTGGGTGTAAAATTGGGTGATTATGCTTTAACTGACTAAGTATCAGTGTTTATTGCGGAGAAAGAGGGATTTACACCCTACTCCGTATGTCCTATAAATAGTGACTTTCAGGCTTTTGTAACTTTTTGTGCCATGAAATAGCCGAGCTTTTAAATCGATGATTTTTAGTGTATTAATTTAATACTAAATATACTAAAAAAATCTATACAACTATACTTAATTCATTAATATATAAAAAACTCATTTTAAAACAATTTAATTAAAAAGCCTACGAGTCTCTCTAATTATTCCATACATCACGTAATATAAGTGTTTGATCTTTGTAATAATGTAAACATAGTTTTATTACAAAGGCAACTCATTTAATTTCTTTTTCTGGGTGCGCCACGAAGGATAATATTGATCCATTAACAACACAAATCGTTTATTATGATGACGTTCTATCAGGTGAATTAGTTCATGAACAACAATATAATCAATACAATCTAAAGGCTTTTTAGCCAATTCGATATTAAACCATATTCGTTGCTGATCTGTAGCACAACTCCCCCATTTGGTTTTCATAGTTCGAATTTTGAAGCTAGGTGATTTGATATTCATCAAAGCCGAAAAATAAACAATCCTAGCCTCTAAATACTTTCGTAATTCTTTACGGTAAAAAGCATACAGAGTAGCTTGGAGTTGTTTAACATTGTTCAAATCTGAAGATTTTAAAACAATCTTTTTACCAGCGATTTCAACTTTATTTCTCGTACTCTCTTCTAACTTCAATAAATAACGATCTCCAAAGAAAAAGTGACTCTCTTGATTTTTAAATACTCTCGGCTCTTCTCGCAGTTGTTCTAAAAATTTACGCTGCTCTTTTTTAATCCATCCTAATTTAGTAGCAGCGTAAATCTTCACTTTTTCTAAATCATAAAACAATGGAGAAGATATTGTTACTTGTCCATAAGGTGGATGCACACTCAGATGCAAGTTCTTAATATCTTTGAACGTCACCTCTATCTCTACTTCCCCTATCTCTATACGTTCTGTCATTTTTAATATTCGTCTTTATGTGCTTCGATAATTTTGTAAACTTCTTCTACCTTATCGATATCTTTAACTACATCAAAAATAGCTTTCTTCACCATGCGTTGGCGAGCTAAGTTCTCTCTAAATCCTTCCTGTTTAACATATTGGACTGCTTCTTCACAAGCCAAAGCCATTTCTTCATTACCTAAAGTATGATACAAGGCTACTTTACCTTTTGTGTTTAATGAAACTGGGATATCATCCTTTTTACCTCGATTAACTTGTCGGATTAGCTCTGCCATCTTTACCAAGTATTCTTGATAAGAAACCGTTTCTTGTTTTCTGCGTTCTATTAATTCTTGTAATAAAACGGACATTTGGTCGAAATATTTTGGATCTAATAAATGCTCTTCTACAATCTTGCTTCGTACATTATTTTCAATGGTTTCTGCAACGGCTTCCTTATTCCCCTTAATTCCTTTTGGCAATGAATCAATAGCCTTCTCCATATCAGTCTCCATCAAATCTAATAGGGAAATATCATCAAAGGGAGACACCTTTTCAGACTCTTCTGCTTTGATATAGGTGTCAATTAAAAAACGCATATCAGCTTCATAAGCTTTCAAATCAATAGTTTCACCTGAAGCTTTACGGATGATCTCACGCAAATTCAAATAATCTTCCATCTTTTGATGAAAACGCTTCACTTCAGCTTCTGTAAAATTAGTATTGACAAAATCAGCTTTTAGATTCGCATAAGCTCTTATATATTCTACAATAGCTTTGTATAAGGCCATGCGTTTATATTCATTCGATTTTAAATCTTCCGGATTTTCCGTATTCCCACAGAAATAACGAATAAAATCAATATCTGCTTTTGGAAATTCTACTGATTCACAAATGAACTCTACCGTTTCCAACGCTGTTAACAAACGATCTACAGCAATCTTTAATCGATCCTTTAGATTAATCTCAACCTCTTCTTTTGTGAATCCTTCACTATCCAATTCGGACGTATAAACATTAATGGCATCGGTTACATTGCCAAATAACTCCATATAATCGACGATGTAACCATAGTCTTTATCATCGGTATCCAAACGATTCACACGACAAATGGCTTGAAATAAGGTATGATCCTGCATCTTTTTGTCGATATAGATATACGAACAAGGTGGCGCATCAAAACCGGTCAATAATTTAGAAACTACGATAAGTAATTTCATTTTGGCTGGTTCCTTTCTGAAACGTTCTTTACTTTCAGATTCGTAAGTTTCTGTCTTCGATTTATTACCACTGGACTGAACTTCTTTTAATAGCTCTGTATATGTATTAAAAATATATTCTTTATCCGTTTCTGTATCAGCACCCGTATCTTCAGTTGATACATCACGCATATTGGGATTATATGAGGTAATAATCGCACATTTATTCTTTAATTCACTTTGCAGGAACAAATTGTAATACTTGCAAGCTTCATATATACTCGATGCCACCAAAATAGCATTTCCCATTTGCGAACGCAGACGTGTTTTGGTTTGAAAATCAAAAATAATATCAGCTACAATCTTTTCCATGCGACTTTTAGAGCTCAAGACATTTTGCATGGTTCCCCATTTTTTCTTCAGTTCATTTCGTTGGAAATCATTCAGACCAGCCGTTTTTGATTCAAACCATTGATCGATTTTAGCTTGTGAAGTCAGGTTTTGTTCAATATTTCTCCCTTCATACATCAAATCTTTTACCACTCCATCTTCTACTGCCTCGTTGAATTTATAGGTATGAATGTATCTTCCAAAAACATCCATAGTAGTTTTCTTATCTTCTTTCAACAAAGGTGTACCTGTAAAACCGATGAAAACCGCATTTTGTAATACTGCCTTCATTACTTGGTTTAACTTACCACTTTGCGTACGGTGACATTCGTCGATAAATACAAAAATTTCACCTTGCGTTTTTACAGGATTATCTTGCAATTCTTTAATGAAAGCATCAAAATCAGTTTCTGTTTTATTGCCGAATTTATGAATCAACGAACATACTAATCGAGGACGTGGCGAGGTTAGGAAATCCATCAGTTCTTTTCCTGATTTGGTCTTAGCAATATCAGTTTCACCTACATCATTGAATACTCGTTCTATCTGGTCATCTAATTCGGTTCTATCTGTTAAAATAACAATACGTGAATTGGCAACATTTTCCAAAATCCACTTGCCCAACATCACCATCATCAAGGATTTACCCGAACCTTGGGTATGCCAAATGATTCCGCCTTCTCTGCGCTTGATAAATGGCTGGGCTTCTTGCAAGGCGAAATATTGATGTGGACGAGGTAGTTTTTTCACACCTGCATCAAACACAACACCATTATAGATAATATCCAATAAACGTTGTTTGTCGCAAAGTTTTTTGAGGTATTTGTCTAATTTATAATCTTCGTTTTCTTGTTCATCTTCTTTCCAAGACAAATAATATTTATCTGGTGTCTCAATAGTTCCATATCGTAAACCTTGTGTATTATTTCCTGCAAAAAGGAATTGAACTGTACTATAAAACCACTCATTAAACAATTCTTTTTGGTTGGAAATAGATTGCCGAATACTTTCCGAAATATCAATTGTTCCGCGTTTTAATTCTAAAACTCCCAACGCAATTCCATTGACATATAACACGATATCTGGGCGGCGTACATTTTGCCCTTTGGCCAAAGTAACTTCTTCCGCTATACCAAATTCATTGTTTTGCCAATTCTGCCAATCAATCGGAAAAATGGTTTCAAAGTTCTCTCCCAATTCAGGGCGAGCTTTCACACCATAACGCAATAGCGAATACACTTCTTTATTGCGCTGATACAATCCACCTGCATTGGTATTTGCCAAATCGTACACTTCCTTTACTGCTTTATTCGCTAAGGTTTCTGAATAACCACGCTTGAGTAGATTTCTCTTTAAGATCTCTTGCTCTACATTGCTATTATGCTCTCGTTTTTCCCAATTGCCATAATAGCAATAATTCAACTGTTCTTGAAACAATTGAATGATACGATTTTGAGTGATGCGTTCTATTGGGTTGATCATAGTGTTGACAATTTACTCGTTAATATAGATAAATATTCTATTATTTTCTCTTTATCTACTTTTTTAAAATAATGCTTATATTCATCATCGTAAATAAAATCACCCAGTGATTTAATCACTATTTCATCAGCAGATCTATCATTAATTGTGGCTGCCTTATGGAAAAAGCAACATTCATATCCTGCCCCATCTTTTGCAAATCTGATGTCTAGGTCATAGACCTTTTCTCCTAATTTAAAAGAAGATAATTTAATTCCAGGAGATCCACCTGTATTTTTATCCCACAAATATTCCTTAGTTTCAAACGGATTTATATCAAATTTAAGATTTTCTAATTCTTGAAATAGCCACATAGTTCTCAATTCTAAATGATATCCTGTTATAGCTGTGGAATGTAAAAGTCGAACATCATTTGCCGAAAACCATCTAATCTCATTGTATTTACACTCTTTTATAGCTCCTCCGTTTTCCACAAAGTAGTATTCCCAATCTTCTTTAGTAAATTTATGGTTTTTAATTATTGTATTTAATTTATTTACAAGATCAAGATCTGAAAGATCTAATAAGTTATCCAACAAACTCCTTAATAGGTTTCTTCTTTTTTCATCATCAAATATTTGTCTCCAATTGTCATTACGACTCCTTAAAGAATCATAAGATATACGGCAAAATGAATGATTTGTTCTTTCAACAAGGTAGTCCCCTTTTGTTAGTAATGCTTGCTGCAAATAAATTTCATTATTTCTTGTTGAAAACAGCTCTGAAAGTAAATCAGAGTATTTTGTAAATAGATCTTTATCACTAGTGGCTAAGTCAAACGCAAATTGAATTTGTCCCATAAAATATTCATGATCTTCAAGCTTGTGAATTTTATTAAAATCCCATACTGTAGGATCCAACGTACATTTATATCTCTCTTCGGTAATTTGACTTTTATCGAAAAATGATAAACTAAATTTTTCTGACTTCAAAGCTTCTTCTAAATCTAGTATGTCTGAAGACAGTAATGTACCTATGCTTTTAAGTGCATCGAATACATTATCTGGACTTTGTATGTAGGTATTGTAAATAATATTCCTCATACTACGTATCCAAAAATCAATATTTATTTTATTAGACTTTAGAAGTTCTAAAATAAAGTAATAATAAACTTGGTCCCAATAGTTTGGAGTGAAAGCATTATTTTTGAGATAAAGTGATAAAATATTCTTTCCCTTCGAAATAAACGGTTCCTTGACAATCGAATTTATTTTATATTTAATATCTTCCTCAACTTCAATTAAGGTTGACATTGTACTATCAATATATCTTAAACAATCAATAGAAAATAGCTCAAAAATTTCCAATATACCACTGTCATTCTTTAATTCAATTATAAATTGACTTAGGGGAATATATTTTACAGATTGTTTGTTGTAAGTATCACTATTCCTAATCTTTTGTAATAATTCCTTTAAATGATTAGGTAAAGCCGTATTCTTAGAAGTAGATAAATGAAAATTTATTGCCAATGTCTTTAAATAATTAAAATAGAAATCATCTAGTGATCTAAAATCAGCATCTATTTTTTTCCAAAAGAAATTCAACCAATCTGTATCAATCTTTTTCCAAAATCTTTCCAAAAAGGCCTTATCATCAATTGAAAGTTGTTTTTTATTCATACAATCTTGAAGCCATGCTTTAAAATGCTCAAAATCGGTCAATTGTTTACCTCTTTCGTTCATTTTTATATATAATTCATCAGACTGTCTTAAATCATCTAGGTCTAAAAAATCAAACTTAAATGGTAAATCCTTAAGATTAATTGACATAAAATCGAATTCTTTATGAGTAGAAAACTCTTTATGTATAGTTTGAAGCATTACCAAAGCTCCACTTACAGTGGCATCATATTTCCATTTATCTAAATACCACGTATATTTTGTTATTTGTTTGTCCAGTTCTTCGCTTAACTCTTTATGAATAACTTCGATATTACCTTTAGCAGTTAACTCCTCGAAAAATGCTAAAGCTAGTTTTCTATTATTATATTTAAAATTTAATAACTCTTTAGAGACCTCTCCTTTTCTCATGGAAATATACCAATACAACAAAAACAAAGTGGTTAAACGCTGTTGCCCATCAAGTGGTATAAAAATTAAACTACTCGTTTCATCAATTTCATTAATATTAATCTTTGTCTCTACATCTATATTAAATTGATGCGCATATTGTGTTACAGTGTGCAATAAGGTTTTTACTGAATCCTGATGAAGCTTTGCTTCTCTTTGGCGCTCTTTCCCTTCAATCTTACCATAAACAAAACCAAGATGTAAATCTTCCTTTTGAACAATATTATTTACTAATGATTTTACAAATCGTTCTCTAATATAATTTACATTATCAGAAAGACGTCCTTGTGCATAATCCCTTTGGATAATAGGTACCTCAATAATATGGTTAGCTAATAATTGATGAAATGTATATTTTATAATCATAACTTTAATTTAAAAAAGTAGTTATTTTATTCAAGATATCACTCATATATGCATCTCTATCTCTTGTATTCCAATAGTTCAGTGTTAACTCATTTGATGGCGTCAGTGCCTTTTGGAAAACTTGTTTTGTGGCAACTGGTACATAAGCCTCTGGATCCAAACACGAATCCACTTCAAGAATCATATTTCTCTTTTTTCTAAATACTTTTTTTCCTACTTGAATATTCGTTTTATCATCCAACAAACAAAGATTAGATAAATGATCTTTATCTATAATATCTCCCAGAAGCGTTTCAATGTCCTTAACCTTTAAATTAGCACTTTCTAAATCATCTACTTTTATCTGCTTAAATTTAGCTTCTAATTCTTCATTCTGTTTTAATTGTGCATTTTCAGCAAATAGTTCTTCTATCTCTTTCATCCATTCTTGCAAATCTTCCTTCTTTTCAAAACCCATTGAGTTTTTTGCATAGATATGTTCTATATTCCAGGCTCGTGTCAAATTAAACAAATCAAATGGAAACAAATACTTTTTATCTTGTAATTGTGCTACCGCAATATTGTATAGCAATAAAATTGGAAAAACTCCTGTTTTACCATACTTAATCTCATTAATATCGTATTTACTCTTAAACTTTTGTTTTTTATCTTCAAAAAACTCATCTTTTAAAATCTGTTTTAAATAGTTTTTTAATTGATTTTTCTTACTTGAAGATCTATATTCTTCTAAAACTGTATGTATAGTTTTGGTAGTTAAATGCACCACAGCACCCATTAAATGATATGTTTCTCTATCATGGTACCATTCATCTAATAAATTATATAATGTTGCTAAGCTTCTCCACTCTGGTTTTTCTTCACGTTCAAAAGCTTTTTCATACTGTCGAAAAGTGTAATACAAATCTTCTTCCTTGGCACCCTTTCCTTTCTCAATTTCTAATAAGATGGTAATTTTATTTGCTAATTCTTTATTTGATCGATTATTTTGAATAAAATTCCAAAAATCAGGTCTTTGTAAATGTTGTTCGATTGCATTCCATTCATCAGCAAATTGATTTAACTCATAAGACTTTCGCGTAAAATCACTTATCTTGTTCATATCCAACACAAATAAACCTTTCACTAATTCTGCTTGATCCAATTGAATTTTACCATCATTGAAATTAATAAAAGTAAAAGCAACATCTTTATCATCTACTTCTTCAGTATACCAAATCACCTTAGTATACTCTAAAAGATTATGTTTAATAAAGTCTTCATTGCCATTCTTAATAAACCATAATTGAATTAAGCAGTATGCTTTAAAGAAATAAAAATTGTCTACCGTATCTTCGATGTTATTTTCATAGCAAAAGGATTCTTTCCAAACAGTCCATATATGATTTTCAATATCTTTTGACTCAGATTGTAAAACTGCTGAGAAATCTAAAGTATGCAAACGTGTTAAAAAATCATTAGATCCATCTTCTATTGAATTCCTTGTTTCATAATGAATATGGAAATAATTTTCCTTTAGTAAATGCTTTATAATCAAGAAAATAGTAGTAGTTCTTTGCTGTCCATCAATTAATTCGAAATTATTCTCGCCCTTATATAGCATTACCAGCGGTTGCAAACAGTAAAAACCGTCTCTGGTAATATCAAAAGATAAAATATCTTTTAGTAGGGCATATATTTCTCTTTTACCCCAACGATATCCCCTTTGATACTTGTTAATTAAAAAGTTTTTACCTTTAAAATTCTTAATAGCGACCATAGAATCATGCTTAGCATCCATAAGTTTTATTATTTACAATATTTAATTAAAAACTTCACGACTGGTTAAACCGTAAGGTTTATTATTATATTTACACCAACCGCACTCGCCCCGTCAACAACTCTTGCATCATGCCTTGATTAATGTAGATATAATTAGTTCAACTTATCCTTAAAATAGTTTACTTGAAAAACCCAAGTTTGTCTTTCAAATAATATGATTTGAAACCTTCTTCTTTTGTTTCTTCTTCCCACAATTCTTTAACAACAGGAAATGTATTATAATAATACATCATACCTTAATGCCATGCATTAGAAATCCTGCCCTTTTTATACTAATAATATTGTTTGGAACATAGATTAAAATAATCTATTAATTCATTGTAGAGCGATTTACTACCTATATTAGTATCTATAGTTTTTTTTAAGTTCACTAATATTTGTAGTTAACGTTAATAATGCTAAACTATCATTAAGTTCATCATATCTTTTATTAAACTCTGCAAAGACTTACCTCATATCTTGTTTAATTTAGTTGATTTGGGTTATTTGAGATTATTGAATACTAAATTTAAACCCTGATTTATCTTGATAATTAGCATCAACAAAAAAGCGAACTACTTGCCCATCATTCTTTTCTCCGAAATTGCTAAGTTCTAAACTATTTCCTTCAAAAATTGAAATTTTATAGGTTTGAGCTTTCTGATCGTAAAAAACAAAGGCGAAATCTTGAGCAAATTTGCTCTTATTAATATCAAAATTCCATAATCCATTTGAATCAGAAATATTAGAAACAGAAATTTGTTGCTTCGCTAGATTTAATTCTTTACTTATTTTATCTTTTATATCAGATATACTAAACTTTTTAATCGCCTTTTCTAAAGATTTGAACTCTAAAGAGGAAATGTTTTCTAAATCAGCTTCTGTATACGTATTTTGCCCTTCTTCATTTACTAATTCATCAATTACAACTGGAAGTTCACTTTCTATTTTATGTTTTTTATCATACGCCAAATGATGCTCCTTACACATCGGTAAAATAACATCTTCAATTGGTTGATGTTGAGCTATAAATTTAGATTTAAACTCTTCCAAATCTACCTCATATAAATCATGGTCTATTTTATAATCTGATAGAATAGTTGCAATAATAGTAGGTCTGTCTTTTCCTTTAATATGGGCTGCTTCTAATGGTTTTCTTTTATTACAACCTTTTTCACGACAGGTTGTGTGTGCCTTTAATTTTCTGGCCATATTAGCTACAATATTTCGAGCTAATGGTCCAACATAATCATTAAACTCTCTTAGAGTTCCTTTAAACACTGCCATAATTAATCGTTTTTATTCGTTTAGTTAACCCCACAGCTGGTTAAACTATGAGTCTTATATTTTACTCTTACACCAACCGCACTCTCCCTGTCAACAACTCTTGCATCATCCCTTGTTTAATTTGACGGGCTTTGGCTAATTGATTGTCTAAGGCTTCTAACTCGGTATCCATATCCGATAAGATTGTAGCAATGCGGGTTTGCTCAAGAAGGGGTGGGAATGGAATTATAAACGCTTCTAATTCATTACTATTTATACCTGGCTGACCACTTCTCATAGAATTAGAGATAATAAAATTATCATAATTCTTACTTTTGGTTAGATAGAATAAAAATCTTGAATAAAGTACTTTTGAATCAACTCTTAATCTGATCAAGAAGCCTGCAAAGACATATTGACCGTCTAAAAATGAGTGAAAATAAGATTTCCCTACACTTGCACCTGTCCTAGCTACGCATATATCTCCATCCTGCAATACATACATTTCTGATAACAGGCTGTCTACAGATACTTTATTTCCGTTCATAAATGTTCCATCTCTACCAATATCTGTAATTCTTATATATGTTGGAAGGCTGCTACTAAATTCGACAGCAGGTGCATTTATACCATAATCGGGTCTATGGGATAAAACCTCCCCCAACTTTTTCACTTCCCAATCTTCCTTGGGAGTAAGTAATTCTTGCATAGCACCTTGTTTAATTAAGCGTTTTTTGGCGATAAGTTGTTCCAAACTTTCTATCCACGCATCGGCATCAGACAAAGCTGTTGCTATTGCTTGTTGCTCAGCAAGCGGAGGAAGTGGTATTAAAATTGACTTTACATCATCTTTATATAAAGCGCCCAATGTTGAACCAGCATTTTTTCTTTTTAATTGCTTTTGTCCCGTTTCACTAATAAAATATTGGTATAAATATTTAGAAGAAGATATATCATTTAGTTTTAAAAGATATAAGTTAGGTGCCAACGTTGCTCTCTTTGTTTTCATTTCAAAAAGATAAACATTTCCAATATCTCCTCTTTTAAGAAATAATAATTCTCCACCAAACAAAGATGTTTTCTTTAAAAAAGAATATGAAGCTTTATCAACATACTTCACATTAGATAAATCAGTATTATTTTCTAAATCTGTTGATCTAACATACCAAGCATATTCAGGATAATTATATGATTTAACATTTTCAGCAACAGAAGAAAAACTTCCATTAGCATCATAGTCAGTTAGAAGAGTTATTAAATCTCGTATTGTGAACATCTCCCAATCCTCAGGAATCACGCCAATTTCTGTTTGTTTATAACCTTGTTTTACCATGTCCATCCCATTTTTTCCAGGTGAGACTTTACTTTCGAGGCAGCGTCATTTGCAGCAGTTTCTAAGCTTGATAAAGTAGTTTCATAGCGTTCTGCTAGTTCTTTGATACGCTGGGTAAGGTTTTGACTAATGCGTTCTTGCTCTTGTTGTAGCGCATTTTCTAAATGGGCTTGCCATTTATGTACCAAAACCAAGTCTTTGATTTCGGATTCGCTCAATGCTGGATATTTGGCTAGTACCGCTTTTTCTAAATCCGCGTTTAATTTTTTAATCTTGGCATTGGCACCTTTAATGGTAATATCTTGAAGTAAATATTCTTCTAAAATTTCAAAATTATTTTGTACCCCATAAGATGCCGCAGATTCAGCCACCATACCATACGTTTCTTCTACAGGAACTTTTACTTTCTTAACAGGTTTTAATTGTTTCAATAGTTTACCAATTTCCGTGGCATTCACCTTTTCTAAATCAGTAAATAAGCCTTCTTCACTGCTTTGTTCTTCTTCTATTTCGGTCATTCGAGCTTGCGCTGTTTCTACTATCGCTTCTTGTTCCTGAATAGCCAATTGCATAGCTGTAAAATATACCGAAATCAACAAATTAGGCGTGATCATACGTCCTTCAATTCCTGCTAATCCTGTTATTTCTTTATCGCCTTTACTTTTGCCATCTTTGCCTTTTTTACCTTTTATGACCAAGCGTTGGTATTCATTTCCAGCCTTCCAGCCATCTATTGCCAACGAATACACATCATCTTGCATAGTATCACTCCAATAGCTCATCAAATGCTGGTAAATATCGTAGGTATCCAACAATGCATTATCCGCAAACGCAGCCAATAAACTTTGGCTCGCCTCATCAATCACCTGTTTGGGTTGTACTCCTTGCTCCAAACTTTGCCATTGGCGCATTTGCGTGGCTAACCAAGTGTTAAACGTGTTTTTTACTTGGCTATCAAAAGCTTTAAATTCAGGATGATTCAGAATCGTAGTTTTCAATTCACTAGCAGGTACTTTAAGCTCCAAAAAATCTGTTCTAAGTTGCTGAAACAAATCGTTTTTCAAGGTTGGAAATACTTGCCAATAGCTGCTCAATGCAAGTACATCAGCTTCTGGAATTCCCCCTTTTAGATGGGCTTCTATATTTTGTATATCTTCTGCTTCTTGCGTATCAATATAACGTGGAATATTTAGGTTGTAATCATTTTTGGCATCAGCAATCTCAGTAATAGATACCATACGGCTATATTTCGGAATTTCTAATTCAGCAGTAAATACATCCGTTATCTTGCGAATATCTTGCTCGCGCAAACGGTTTTTATTTCCATCTTTCACAAAGCCTTTGCTGGCATCTACCATAAATATACCTTTGCGATGTGCAGCATGTTCTTTATCCAACACAACAATACAAGCTGGAATACCCGTACCGTAAAATAAGTTGGCAGGCAATCCAATGATTCCTTTGATATAGCCCTTCTTTAGAATGTTTTTACGAATTTCTCCTTCGGCATTTCCGCGAAACAAAACACCATGTGGCAATACCACAGCCGCTTTACCCGTTGTTTTTAGGGAAGTAATAATATGTAGTAGAAAGGCGTAATCACCATTTTTCTCCGGCGGTACACCCAAAATAAATCGATTGTATTCATCGCTGTCAATACTCACGCCATTGCTCCAACTTTTTAGTGAAAACGGAGGATTGGCAACCACATAATCAAAACGTTTCAAATTGCCATCTGTTTCTTTATAGGCTGGACGCGACAACGTATTATCTGCTACAATTATCGCTGTTGGACTATTGTGCAAAATCATATTCATACGTGCCAAGTTGGCGGTTGTTGTTTCTTTTTCTTGTCCGTATAACGAGATATCTTTACCCGATTCGTTAGCTACTTTCAAAAGCAACGATCCCGACCCACAGGTTGGATCGTAAGCTGACGTTTGGTTAGTTGCATTATTGGGATTGATACCAATTACCTTTGCCAACACACGCGATACCTCGGCCGGTGTGTAAAATTGTCCTTTCGATTTACCCGATTCTGTTGCAAAATGGCGCATCAGATATTCGTAGGCGTCCCCCAAAATATCATCACCCTCGGCCGTATTACCCGAAAAATCTAAACTTGAATCGTTGAAAATACGAACTAAGTTAGAAACGGTGTCTACTAAGTCTTTTCCTTTTCCTAGCTTGCTCTCATCATTAAAATCAGGAAACTCGTTTAGTTTGTTAGCTTCTTTTATAGGATTCAAAATCTCTTTGTTGATTTTGTCGCCAATCTCTGTTTTACCAATCAAAGCTACCATATCATCAAACGAAGCACCTGCTGGAACAGTTATAGCACCAAAGGGATCGTTTTTGTATTTATCTGAAATGTACTTCACAAACAACATCGTCAATACATAATCTTTGTATTGCGATGCATCCATTCCACCACGTAATTCGTCACAAGATGCCCAAAGTGAGCTATATAATTCGGATTTTTTAATTGCCATTGTAATTATTCAATTTGGCGTAAATATAGCCAATGTAAAAAGACTGTGAAAGGCTATATTTAGTTAATCATCATTCTGAATTAATACTTGATGTAAAGCATTTAGTACAGTTAATGGTTAGTTAATTCTAAATATACCCCTCATTAAAAAAAGGCAGCTAATTGAAAATCAATTAACTGCCTTTTAACTCTAATGTTTAATACTTAAATTCTTTATTTGCTTTGATTTTAAAATATCCGAACTCTTTGCTTTCAAAAGCTGATTCCTCACCCCACTCTTCTCCTTAATCTCAATCAAAAGTACCTGTTTATCAGACAAAGTAAATTGATCTAACATAAAAACATTATCTTGTTTACTATGACTACTAATCGTTTGAAAATCACTATAAATCCTAATCGGTTTTAAACTTACTTCTTGAATTGTAGTTCGCTTTGAGGTTCTTCTATCTTTGATTTTAAAACTAATATACTCAACTTCATAGGGTAGATTGCTTTTGTTAGTAATTGAGATGTGAAAGTAAAGTTTACCATCTTGAGTATAAATACTCTTTAACCTTGCTTCTACCCCGTATGTTTTGCTTTTAATGTTTAGCTCCTTTTTATTCTTTTTGATAATTGCTTTCATCAAAAGATAAGCTAAACTTGGAGCTGTCTTACCTAAATCTTTGAATAGAACTTCACTTTGCTGTTTACTATTCTGTTTTTCAAACTTGGTTAAATCATAACTAAGTAACATGGGCTCTTCATTGTAGCTAGCATTGAAACTATAGTATTTACCATCGTTTGTAATAACTGTAAAGTTTGTTGAAGAGATAGCTTCTTTTACAGTTTTTAATCGAAGTACATTAGAGGTAGCTTCTACTTTATTGGCTATAATTTCGTTGCTTCCTAAGTCTACATATTCAATACTACTTGGAAAAAGTATGTGAGTTGTTTTGTTTTGGGTAAGCTCTATCTTATATGGTGTTACCTCAGCATTAGATAGATTGATAGATTTATTATTCTCTTGAGCGTTTACTGTATTTACAGTTAGCAAACACAGTAGCATATATTTAATAATTGTTTTCATAATGATTTTTTTTTACTTGATTATTATTCTTTTGGAACAAGAAATAGCTCTTGCCCTTGTTTTAGCGTTACTCTCTGAGCTTTTACCTTCTTTGAAAAGTATCCTGATACGCCTTGAATGAGTCCTTTGGTTAGATCTCCTGCTATTTGGTCAGAAGCTGATTTACTCATCGATATACTCGTGCCAGCTGTTTGTCCCATATTGGCGATGATTTCTTTTGAAGCGCTTATCTCTTGAAGGTCTAGTACCTCAAGTCCTTTTTGCCCATAGTTATCATAACCAATAAGCTCTGTATCAATGATGATATCGTCGATTTTAATAGAGTTTACACTTAGCTCTAATCGTCCACTGTTTACTTTGACTTTAGCAATCAGCGTACTTGTTTCAGATAATAGAGCTCCGTTTATAACAATGCTCTCTAAGAGTCTTAGTTTGATGTAACCTTCGTTTATAATAACCTGATCTTCTTTGATACTGACTCTTATACTGTTTTTATGAGTTTGTGTTTTACGTTCTCCTTCAGCAGTATAAAAGGTTTGATTTGATTGAATATTGATAGGTAAGAAATCCTGTAAACTCATCGGTTTTACAAGTGAAGAGACAATATCTTTACTGGTTTTATCAACCACTGTTATAGCCTGTTTTTTACTTGAAATTGTTTTCACATTCGTAGTTTCATTTGAAGATGGTAATTCAGTTTGATTTTGACCACCTGGCAAATACTTAGCTGCCATCTGAAAAGACTTTTCCATAAGCTCTAATTGACCATCCATTGTAATAGGCGTTGGAGTATCTTTTTCTTCTAATTGTTTCTCTAACTCTTCTATTTGCTTTTTAAGCTTATCAGTTTCAGGATTTTCTGTATTATCATAAAAACTACTCAGCACCTCTTGGTTTTGCTTATAGTTCTGATAAGATCTCTCATAAGGCGTGTAAGTAGGCTCCTCGTTGTAATCTTGGTGATTATAAGTGCTATTAGACTCTTCTTGAGACTCATTCCAATAATCCGCTAAGGACTGCATCTGGTTTTCATTTTCTTGTTGTTTCTGCTCCCATAGCTCTTTTTCATAAGCTTTGACCTTATCTGTGGGCATCCCCTGTGTTATTGCTTCGGGAACTGAGTCATTATGTGTGATAAGCTCCTTATCTTCTGGTTTAAACAAAAGATACATAGCCCCTAAAAACACAATGCCCATTAAAGCAAAGACAATGTGTTTTTTGTGTTTTTCAATTATACCTTGAAATACCTTATTTTCTTTAGGCACTTTCTCTATCTGATGGGTTTTATCTGTTTGATTGTGATTCATAACTCTTGATTTTAATAGTTGATTTTGATTTTACCTTTTGCTTTTCAAGCAAATACTTAACAGGTCTGATATTGTTTTGTTTCTCTTGACTATCTGATGTTAGTTTAGAACTAAAGCTTGTCTTTACAATAAAAAAGCAAACAAGGCTATAGAATGTAAATACAGTAAGTAATAAAACTTGTTGTATTTTTACTGAGAGGTTATTCCAATAGGTCTGTAGCCTACTGGAATAGCTATATCTTAAAAGTTGTAACTTATTCATAGTCATGTTTTTTTTAGCGTTTAATAACTTCTAAGTCTTTGTTCTCAACAACGGTAAACTTTTCTATAATAAATCCTTGCGGGTTATTATCAGACCTAACCGCAGATATAAGCTGACTACTTGTTACAAGATTCCTCTTGGTGAGATTACTTGATCGTATGATATACTGGGTAGCATAGGTCATCGCTTTATAGGGATAATTATTAAAGTCTATTTTAATACTATCTACCTCAACTCGCTGTTGAATATTTCCCGAAATTACCCGACTGTAATATCCTTTTTCAAGAAGATCTTTGTAGTAATCAAAAGCACTTTTATCAGCAAGGTTAAACGCTCTTTGCATATTACCTTCTATTGCTGCCTTCTCAGGTGAGAGGGTAAAGAATAGCTCATGAAAACGCCTTACGTGTTCTCTTGCCTCTACTGGTCTGTTTATACTTGCGTCTTGAGATAGGGCAAGCATAAGTGATTTACCTTTGTCAAGCACATAAATCTTCTCTCGTTGCTCTTTAGCAAAGTCATAGCTTTTGTAGATAGTAAATCCAACTACTAAAAGACAAACCGATGCAAATACAATAGCATAAAGCCGAATCTGTTTAAAACTATTTTCTATATTTCGAAGTGATTTAAATTCCATAATACCTTTATTTTTTAATTAGTTGTCCTGAAATATTACCTACTGTTGCCCCTGCTCCTGCTGTAGCCATATTACCAGTAGTAGATACAGTCTTATTCATGTTGCGCATAAAGTTTCCTGCTCCACCTGCTTGAATTACCCAACCCGTAACTGTTGGAATAGTAAAATATCCTACAATGCCGATGATCATAAAAATAACATGCGCAGTATTAGAGGTATCAGGGACAAAACTTGGATCTGAAAGCATCTGCATATCTCTTTCGATAATTAGAGATTGAATTCTAGCTAGCATTGCACTAAATAAATCGGCTACGGGAAGCCAGAGATACACACTGATATACCGTGTGAGCCATTGCAGAAGCATAGATTCAAAACCACTCCATATTGAAATAGCAAAGGCAATTGGACCAAGTATGGACAGCACTACCAAAAAGAAAGTCCGAATCGTGTCAATAACAAGAGCTGATGCTTGAAAGAGCATTTCTAATATCTCTCTAAAACCATCCCTTAGGTTTTTTTGAAACTCATATTGCCATTTCTCTAAATACATTCCTGTCATAGCAGCTAAATCAGATGGAGACCACCCAAGCTCATCAAGCTTTTTATCAAATTCTTCATCAGAAACTAAATAAGCTGTCTCAGGATTTCTTAGCATCGCTTCTTTTTCTAAAATATCTTTTTGCTTTTGTAAAGAAGTCATATCAATCACTTGACGTTCTAAAATCTGATGTGTACCTTTAACCACAGGGCTTAAGACCGTGTTTAATGTTCCAAGAACAAGGGTTGGAAAAAACATAATACACATGCCCAAAGCAAAGGGTCTGAGCATCGGGTACACATCAATTGGCTCAGCTCTTGCTAAGGCTTGCCATACTTTTATACCAATGTAAAAAAGAGCACCAAGACCTGCTAAGCTTTTAGCCACAGATACCATCTGACTTGTAAGTGGCATCATATCATAATAGAGGTTCTGAAGTACCTCATGTAAATTACTATCTCCCATAACTACCAGTATTTTTGATTCGAGGTTCCATATAGATCAAGTACTCTTTGAGTATTATTTTTCTTCTTCGATCTTAAGATGCTGATGCCAATGTTCTTTCTGGTATAGTAACTAACAAGGTTGTGATAGTTTTTTACTTCTTTGTAAACTCTATCTATAATATCCATACGCTCTTTATCATTTAAAGAAAGACTCGAGGCGCTTACAATCTGCTTGAGTTCCTTGACTAGTTCTGTGCTTTCTTGAAGTAACACTGAATATCCATTAGCAATAGCTACAAGTTCTTGAGCAGAGAAATTAGGATCATTAAGCATCTTGCCAAAGTTCTTGACATATAGCTCTGAAACGTCTCCTACTAAGAGTACCGTTTGTTGAACCTTTCTTGCGTCCTTGACAAGATTATTTACTGCTTGGAGCTTATCATAGTACTCCTTCCCTTGTTTATAGACCTTCTCTACTTCTTTAAAATTTTTAATGACATTACTAACTGTTGAAGAAGTCTGTATAATTTCATTAGCACTGTTTAATATGCCAGATGCCAAATTAGTGGGATCGGTAACTACCCACTGAGCATTTATCTGTATTGGTAGAATAAGTAGCATAGCTACCATTACTACCTGTAATAGTTTTTTCATCGT
Organism: Myroides marinus; assembly: GCF_900109075.1. Taxonomy (GTDB): domain Bacteria; phylum Bacteroidota; class Bacteroidia; order Flavobacteriales; family Flavobacteriaceae; genus Flavobacterium; species Flavobacterium marinum_A. The sequence goes on from NZ_FNYS01000013.1 coordinate 28,499, forward strand.
GATATGTTTTAATTGATTGTTTATTCTATTAATTATCTACTCTGTTTTCCCTTTAAAGAAATTGGGATAAAGTATTACTGGTTATACTCTTGTTGTTTTTCTTGTACAAGGCGTTTTATAGACATCTCTACATTACCATCGAGTTCTTTGGCTAGGTTCATGACCTGCATTTTTTCAGTCTCCTCTGTGGTATAAGCTAAATACTCTGAGTAGCTCACTTCTGTAGCATACACACCAGAGTGAGTACCTCCTAAACCAATCCATACTTCTTTGTAAAGACGGTTTGGATTGTTGTTTAAGTTGATAGAGAGGATTTGAGCTTTTTCTTTGTCAGTAAGTCCAAGCATAGCTTGTATATCATCAAACTTGTTCATGTATTTGCGCTGATCAAGAAGTATCTTACAATCTGAATTATTGATGATACTCTCCTTTACAATTGGAGATTGGATAATATCATCCACCTCTTGAGTCACCACAATTGCCTCACCAAAGAACTTTCTAACGGTTTTAAAAAGGTAGCGTAAATAATCTGCCATCCCCTCTTTGGCTATAGCCTTCCAAGCTTCTTCTATTAAGATTAGTTTACGTTGTCCTTTAAGACGTCGCATCTTATTTATAAACACTTCCATGATGATAATTGTCACAATGGGAAACAGAATTTTGTGATCCTTGATGCTATCAATTTCAAAGACGATAAAGCGTTTGTTAAGTAAATCAAGCTCGCTTTCGGAGTTTAATAAATAGTCGTATTCACCTCCTTTATAGTAGGGTTCAAGCACATTTAAAAAGTTCGCCAGATCAAAGTCTTTTTCTCTAACTTGTTTGTTTTCTAACTCAGCTTTGTAATCAGTTTTGATATACTCATAGAAAGTATTGAAGCTTGGTTTTATATTGCTATTTTGAAGTTTTTGAATGTATCCACTTACTGCGTTTGAAAGCGCTACTTCCTCAGCTCGTGAGGGCGGCTGGTCATCACGCTTCCAAAGCGTTAAGATAAGAGTCTTAATACTCTCTCTTTTTTCAATATCAAATACCCCATCGTCAGTGTAAAAAGGATTAAAAGCAATTGGGTTCTCCTCCGTGTAGGTAAAGTACACTCCATCCTCCCCTTTTGTTTTTCCATTAATTAGTTCACATAAGCCTTGGTAAGAGTTCCCTGTATCAACAAGCAAGACATGCGCATTCTGCTCATAGTATTGCCGTACCATATGATTGGTAAAAAAGCTCTTACCACTTCCCGAAGGTCCCAAGATAAACTTGTTGCGATTAGTGATAATTCCCTTTTTCATCGGCAAGTCTGAGATATCTAAGTGAATTGGTTTTCCAGTTAAGCGATCCGCCATTTTAATACCAAAGGGAGATAGCGAGTTTTGATAGTTGGTCTCCCCCGATAAAAAACACAGTGCAGGCTCTATGAAGGTATAAAAGCTCTCTTCACTTGGGAAGTCTGCGCTATTCCCTGGCATACCAGCCCAGTAAAGCGTCGCAGCATCCACTGTATTGTGTCTTGGTACGCACTCCATAGAAGCAATAGCACTTCCTGTGTCGTTTTTAAGCTGTTTAAGCTCACTATGATTATCAGACCATGCCATTACATTAAAATGAGCTTTTATAGAAGTAAGACCTTTACTATGAGCCTCATTTAAATACTCTTCAATCCACTGTTTGTTTATTTGATTAGCACGGCTGTATCTGGCAAGCGAATGCATATTCTTAGCTGACTTTTCAAACTGTTTTAGATTGTAATCACTATCCTCTATAAACAAATACTGATTATAAATGTGATTACAATTAAGCAAGAGTCCAACAGGAGATGCAAACGATAAAGCCATACTGCTTTTATCCGTTGATAGTTTTTCATAACGTGATAAATACGACACCTCAGTAGGTAAATCATCTGTACTTGAAAGAGTATGCATTGAAATTCTATTATCTCCTACTCTAACCTCATCCGAACTAATAGCTATATCTTGAAGGCTTCCTCTTTGAGTTGAGCTTAGCGTTAAGTACTTCTCTAATAGTCCGCTTCTCTCTTGTGAACCAATGATATCCTCTTCAGATAGTTTAATTAAGCTTATTAGCCCACTATCATTGACAATCTTTTCAAGTTGGGTTGTAGCCTCTAAAAAGCTTTGAACGGTATCTTTATCTCTAATTTCTTTTGGGATGAGTTCTCCTCTTGTAAGGGATGAGAAGTTGCTCTGACTTTTGATTCGTTCTTTGGTAGTTTTTGTGATAAAGAGATAACAACTGTGATTCAGATAGGGACGCTCGTTAAAATGTCTTTCAAAACTTCTACTTAAATAGCTTTGCTGTTCGTCTTTAAAATCAGCCTCATAACTCTGTTTTACAAACCAATCTTGCTTGTGAATCACAGTAAACTCAGGAAGGGTTTTAATCGCCTTATGCCACACACTGTGAATAGTTTCATACTCTTTGTCTGAGATGGTAAATATCTCAGGCAAAATGACTTTATAACAAACCGTAATATCCCCTTGCTTTGAGACAATGCAGTTATTCTCAACCGCCAAAATCGGAAACATCCTTTCTAAGGTATTTGTCTTAGCTGTATTTCTCATAGCCTGTTAGTTTTAAGTTTGTATTGAAATACCCTTTGACATCCTTTCTTGAGATGATATACTTTGGAAAGTACTTCCTTGTCTGAAGCTTCATAAGTCCATACTGACCGTATTTCTTGTTTAATGAAAATACTTTGTAAACAAGATAGCCAGATGTACTAAGGCCAAGGGCTAAACAAACTAAGTTGTTTACCCCTGCCATATACATGACCATAACAAGAATTAGCGTTCCTAAGAGTCCACCAGCAAAATAAAACAGGTACTGCGCTTTGAGTCCTTTAAACTCTACGCTCGCTCCAATACCTTTGTTGATACTATACTTTTTCATAAGCGTATCTTTTAAAGGAAAAATGATCTTAGAATTGTAGCTGCTACAATTAAGAAGATACAAGCTCCAAACCAGCTTGCAGCTGTCTTACTTGTATCGGGATCACCACTGGAGAATTTGTTGTAAACCTTTACTCCTCCAATAAGACCAACTACTGCTCCAATAGCATAGATAAGCTTGGTGGCTGGATCAAAATAAGAAGTAACCATTTGGGTAGCTTCTGTAATTCCTGCAGCTCCGTTTCCTTGAGCTAAGAGTGGCAAACTACTTAGTACAATAAGTAGTAAAAAAAGCCTTTTTTTGATTGTTTTTGTTTTCATAAAAATGACATTTAGTACGTTATAATCATGCCCTTTACATGATACTTTGGTAAATGTCTTTTGAAAACTGCTTGAGGGTTTGATTGTGGAAGTTTGGGGTTATGTTTGGCTTTTAGGTAGTCCTATAATTACAGGTCAATCTTTTTTTGTAGGTTTGTTTATCACTTACTTTGTTTTAATTACAAAAAGAATAATTCCGTTTTTTTAGCAACAGGTATAAGGATTGATGTAGTCATTGTAAGAGAACAAGCAACAAGTGGGGTATTTATTTTTAAACTAACGGTGTAATATGTTTTATCTATTAGCAACCAAAAACGGTATTGGTTTTGAATTGTGGGGATCTTATGAAGATTTATCTTCTTTATATAATTCCTTTGATGGATTATGGAATAATGAAGATTTCTTAGATCAGCCTGGTTTTAAATCACGGGAAACAATAATAGCCAGTATGTTATATGATATACGCAAAACTTTTCAAGGCAATAGATTAGAGCGTACAGGCACTCATTTCCATTTTAATGATACACCTTATTTTGGATGTCGAATATCTTGGGTAGATGGACTGTTCTTTCTGCATGCTGTTCGATATAACGCACGTTACTTTAACATCAATAAACTTCAATTAGCAAATCTATTGCAATTAGAATATTGGTTAGAAAAAGCGATGTATAGTTATGATCCTAACGGAGCAGTTAACTTGTCTCATTACATAACAGGTGGTATTGACGCTTCTAATGATTGCTTGTATATCTATATGAGAAGGATTAACCTTGATTATTTCTTATTAAATGGAGGTAAAAAAGCCTTTAGACAATTACCTGAACTATTAAAGAAAGCTTGTTTTGGAACATCTGAATATTTAGCATACAAAACTGAATTAGAAAAAGACGCGAAAAAATTAAATACCATAGCTCCTAACCTGGAATTAGACGATGATACATTTGATTATGATAGTGTGAAATGGTAGAGAAATAAATGTCTTTTAAGTCTACATAAGAATTTGTAATAAACAAAGACAGTGTTTAATTTTTAAAACTAAACACTGTCTTTGTTATATAAAATCATTGATATTAAAATCCTCACTACCTATTACTTCTTCTTCTTTTTTTGGTGATTTTTCGTTTAATGATTGATCTAATAATTTAGCTATTGTCTTAGCTGAATTTGGAATCGCCTGTTGAAGTAATTCAAGTAGATCAGATCCTTCAATCTTTTTAGCTGTCTTTACTATAGTCTCATTGATTAACTCTTGTTCAATAGACCTAACAAAACTATTAAGCTCATCAGTACTAACCCTTTGAGTAAATTCATGATCTACAGGTTGTAAACTCTCACTTAGCTCCTTTTCTTCCTCTTCTAAATCAATTTCATCTTCTTTAGTTAGAGATAGTGATTGCTTTAGTATGACTGGTTTACTTTCTCCTATGATACTTATAGGGACATCTTGTTTAAAGGGTAGCTCTTCTGTTTTGGGTTGAACCTCTTGTTGAATTGGTTTGTTTCTACTTAATAACAGAAGAACTATAATAATAACAAGACTGATTATTATTACAATTTCCATGGATTAAAAGATAGGTTTATACTTCTGGTTAAACTTTTCTACAATCGTCTGTGAAAACTCCTCAAAGTGATACTCAAGTAGATTATCTAAATAAGCATAAATAGAAACCTTATCCTCTCCTATGACCTGAATAATACGAGTGAGCTTTTCATGAAACTCTGGTCGGATGTATACCGTTTTTCCATCTCTGGCTCTGGTTGATGTTTCTTTTAAAAAAGTTTCGACATAATTTTCTTTGCTCTTAGTTGTTTGTACTTGAGCTGTTTTCCTAAAGTGTTTAAATTTTCTCATTATAAAATAGGTTTAAATTTTTCATTAAAATATTGAGTAATCTCTTGGCTGTAATTTTGTAGATGTTGTTTTAAAATATTGTCTAAATACGAATAAAGCGTTGTTTTTTCTTCTTTAGCCAGTTGAGTAATACGAAGTAGTACTTCGTGGTACTCTGGTCTTATATAAACCACCTTCCCTGCTCTTGTTGATGGAAAGTCATTAATCAAAAAAAGCTCTTGGTATTTAGTAATTGCTACTTCTTTCTTTAGTTTCTTCTCTTTTGCCTGTGGTACTTGTTTTGGGGGTACTGGTTCTTCTTTTTCCTCTATGATAGGTTTAACTTGCTTTGCAGACTTGACCTCTATATCACCACTCATGATATTCATTAGATAGTCTTCATCAAGTAACTCTTTCTGAGATTCTTGTTTGGAAATGTTTTGCTCTTTCATTGGTTGAGAGTTTAAAGATTAGTAATAGTTAAGAACTCCTCTATAAATGCTGATAGATTAGTTGTTTTCATAAGGTTAGTGTCGGCAGGCAGCAAACTTGATCGAAACACATACTTGCCCGTAGTTTCTGTTTCTTTTCTAAAGCGCTTGCTGTCTTTTATCCTCGCCTTCATAATAGGAAGGTCTAATTGTTTAATGACTGCTTCATAGCTATTATATAGCTCCGTCTTTTCTCTTGCGTCCACTTGGTTCCAAAAAAGCCATAACTCTTGTTTAATGGAGTTCTCTTTACTTTTTGGTAATTCCGCAAAAGCTTTGGTAAAACCTAAAGTGCTTTCCACTACTAATCGATCTGCGATAATTGGACTAAAGATATAGTCCATCTGATTTAAAGTTGACAGTACTCCTTTAGTGTTAGCTGTTCCTGGTAAATCAAAAAAAACTACATCAAAAGTTTGATCTAATTCTTGCATAGTAGTCTCAGCAACTTCTAAGGCTTCTTCAACCTTGCATTTGATAATCGAGTATGCTTTTCTTTTTAATCTTTGAAACTGCTTAATAGCAGCTTGTTTGTAATATTCATTTTGCATGATACTATCCTTGTCACGCTCTCTCATATTAACCAAACTGTTCTGAGGAAAATCACAATCCATAACAAGAACATTATAGCCTAATCGATAATGAAGCTGACTAGCTAACAGTGTTGTTAAAGTAGATTTACCTACTCCACCTTTTTGTGTATAAAAGCTAATTTTTAAAGGTTGTTTTACTGTTTCCATATTGTACATTTTTAATGGTTTACGTTTTACATTATGGATAGTTGTAAATTTTAGATCGTTTAAAACATAGCGTTTTGTTTTAACTAAGTAATACTTGATTCACTGTTTTGTTACAGTAGTATTTTAAACCTTGTTTTAAATAAGCAATATTTATCAATTAACTGAGCTAATTCAAAATGATGCTTCTTACTTTACAAAAACAATGTTTACTTTAAACTTTAGCTTCTTCGTTTTTTTACAACCTTGTAAACAGGTTCTTTTAAAAAGTATAAGCTGTAAAAACTGTTTTATCGTTTTCAAACTTTACGCTTTTAATTTTTTACTAAAAAATCATTATAAAAAAGCTTTAAAGCGCTATTTAAAAGACAATTGCAAAACTTACTTTACTATCTTACAGCAAAGAAAGTATATATACAGATTGAAAACTTTAAATGGAATTTTAAGGTTATATTTGGCACTTTAGTGTCAAATAGTAGGTGATTTACTAGTATGAAATCACTTTAGATTTTACTTTATAAAATTGGGGTATTTAGTAATCGAAAGATTACAGCAAGTTATGTTTTGAGGCACTCGAAATTGAGATTCGGGCTTTCAAAACGACTTGCTCTTGCAGAGGGCTAGAAAACTACTCCGAAGTCGTTGGTTTTTTCAAGAAAATTCAATCATATCAATGGCGAAATGATGCTTTAAATAAACAATTAAAAATTGAAGAAGTTACCTATATATTAACAGAAATAAATAACAATTTAAACAGTTCAAGCGGTTATCTAGGAGCCATTTCAGACAGAAGAAAAAGTTTGTATTTCAACAAAGAAACGGAAATCGGACCAAGAGTGGCTCCAAAATCTTCTCTCTTATTTCAAGAGTTTAAAATCTGGCAAGTTTTAAGTAATATTTTGATTCGTAAAAAGGGAAGCAGAAAAAGAAAGGTAAGTTCAAATGAACAATCAACTTTGTTTGAAGAAGAAAAGGAAATTTTTAAATTAAACTTAAATGCTAAAGATACGGTTTATGAAGAGTTGAACTTAAAAGATAATTTGAAAACAGATCGCATTATCGAAATATTAGGTTATAAACCAAAAGATTTAGGAAATCAATTATTTGGAAATTGAAGGAAACAAAACCAATCAAACTTTCTATAATGTATTCCTTAAACAGAAGGGTATAATGAAGATTTATTGAAACTTTCGGACGAAGACAATATTGATGTTTCGAAGTTGAAAACACCAGCTTCCGAAATAAAAGATATGGTACAACGAGTTTTTGAGGTTTGGAAATTAATACCGAAATCTTAGAATTTGATGCTTTCTTGGAAGGAAAAGATTTTGAAGAACAAGCTTCTTATCAGTTTTGGCATATGCTATATTCGGCAGAAGATCATACAAATAAGTACAGCGATAAAGAAAAAGTGATATACGGAAATGATAACATCGGGTTGAAAAAACAATTGTGTCAAAAATTTGATTTCAAACCGGAACACGCTAAAATTTTAAGCAGTGTAACTTTTCAAGATGATTATGAAAGTCTTTCTGCCAAAGCTATTCGAAAAATTTATCCGTACGTCAAAGAGAATAATTACAGTACTGATTGCGAATTGGCGGGATATCGTCATTCTAAACATTCTTTAACCAAAGAAGAATTGGAAAACAGAATCTTAAAACCCAAATTAGATTTAATTAAAAAGAACAGTTTAAGAAATCCTGTGGTTGAGAAAATTCTCAATCAAATGGTGAATGTAGTGAATACGCTTATTGAAAAAGAAAATAACGTTTTAAAAAAAGAAGGAAAAGCTAAGGGTTTTAAGTTTGATGAAATTAGAACTGAATTTGACTCGTGAACTAAAGAAGAATGCGAAAGAAAGAGCAGAAATGACAACCAATATCAATGCTTCTAAAATTGAGCATGAAAAGTTTTATAAAATCCTTCAATCTGAATTTGGATTAGCCAATCCAACTCGAAATGACATTATTCGATATAAATCATATAAAAAACTGAATGCCAATGGTTACCGAGATTTGTATAACAACAAATATATTCTAAGAGAAAAACTATTTTCAAAAGATATTGATGTTGAGCATATCATTCCACAATCCAGATTATTTGATGATAGTTTTTCGAATAAAACAGTGGTTTATCGAGAAGATAATTTGAAGAAAAGGAATTCACAACAAAACGAGAAACAAGATTTTATTATAACGAATCGGAACTTGCAGTAAAATTTAAATTAATAAAAATTGTGCAATAGGGAATTTAAAAATAACTATAAGACACATACTAATTATCAAATATTTTTAAAAAAACATTAAATTAGATAGGAAGTTTAAAAAAAATAAATATCTTTGTGTATAATTTATTTAAGGCTTTTAGTATTCGCCTCTTCTGATAAAGTTAAATTAACAATTTCTCTCTCAGTTTTGACCTTCCTCACTTGCCATTTTATTTTTAAAATGAGATTTCATCGGCAAATCTAATGTGCATTAATAACCAGCACAAATTAGATATAACATTTCAGAATAAGAAAAAATCAGAATAAAATCATTACAGACCTATTTAGGTACTAACTAATATTTCTTACATGCATTTTGAAACGTTATTTAGAATATTCATTCATAGTACAGTGCGTGCGTAATTAGGATTTGTAAATTATTAGACATCATTACGATGACTTATCATTTGATATGTTTTAAATTTTACACATGTTTACAATTTAAAACTTTCTATTATACAACAACAATTACTTTGCCGCTTGTGTACAGAACGGAAATTGTAAATAACATCGGTTTTCCGATACAAATAATCATGGATTTCAAACAATTAAATATTATACCTTCAATTATGAAAGCTGTTCTAACAGCTGGATATACAAAGGCTACAGAAATACAATATCAATCAATACCACATATACTTAACGGACATGATCTTATAGGATGTGCACAAACAGGTACAGGTAAAACAGCTTCATTTGCTATCCCAGTATTACAATTGCTCGATAAACAAAAGATTAAAAGCAAAGGAATCCGTTCGCTGGTATTGACACCAACTAGAGAATTAGCCGTACAGATAAGTGAAAACTTTAAAACATACGGACAATTTTTAAATATCAAACACTTAGCTATTTTTGGAGGTGTTCCTCAAGGTAAACAAGTAAAGGCACTAAATGCAGGTATTGACATACTGATTGCTACACCTGGACGCTTATTGGATTTAATCTCTCAAGGTTACATTGATTTAGCACATATTGAAATAATGGTACTTGATGAGGCTGATCGTATGTTAGATATGGGATTTGTAAATGATGTAAAAAAGATACTAACAAAAGTACCCGTAAAAAAGCAAACGCTTTTTTTCTCGGCAACAATGCCACAAGAAATAAGAAAGTTTTCTCAGTCAATTCTTAAAAAACCCATAGAAATTAACGTAACGCCAGTATCTTCAACAGCAGAAACTGTAAAGCAGTCCGTTTATTTTGTAGAGAAGAATGAGAAATTCGATTTGCTTGTTCAAATTCTTGAGGATAAGAAATTTAATCGTTCATTAGTTTTTGCACGAACTAAACATGGTGCTGACAAATTAGTTAAAAGCTTATTATTGTCTGGTATTCAAGCATCTGCAATACATGGTAATAAATCACAAAATGCAAGACAACGTGCATTAGATGACTTTAAAAGTTCTAAAATACGAGTTTTAATAGCGACTGATATTGCTGCTAGAGGTATTGATATTAACGAATTACCACATGTGATTAATTATGAATTACCAGATGTGCCTGAAACATATGTTCACAGAATAGGGCGAACAGGACGTGCTGGATATCAGGGCACAGCGGTTTCATTTTGTGATCGCCAAGAAAAGAAAGAATTACAAAGTATACAAAAACTAATTGGCTTTAAAATGGCTGTTGCCATACAATAAAGTTTAATTAATAATCAAATAAGATAAATTATGGCAGAATCTTTCACTAAAAAAGAGAATACCAAGAAAAAATTAAAAAGATTCAAAGATAAGCAGCTTAGAAGAGACGATCGTAAAGAGAACAACAATAAAGGCAAAAATTTTGAAGATATGATTGTTTATGTTGACGTGAATGGCCATTTTACAGCTGTTCCTCCTCATCTTCAGAATAGAGATGCTGACTTAGAAAAAGCTAAGAAAGCGCAAGAATCTGCTACACGTCATAACGATGATTTCACAGGAATTGTAAATTACATAAGCGAGAAAGGCTTTGGTTTTATTACAGAAGATGAAACAGGTGAAAGTGTTTTTTTTCATATAGGTCAACTTACTCAAACTTTTAAAAAAAACAATAAAGTAACATATAAAAAAGAATTAAGTGCGAAGGGTTACCAAGCAGTTGATTTAAAAAAATAATAAATTAAATAATAACAAGAATGCAAGAAGGTACAGTAAAATTTTTCAATGAAACTAAAGGATTTGGTTTTATTTCTCAAACAAATGGTAATGATGACGTATTTGTTCACAACTCAGGTTTAATAGAAAACGTACGTGAGAACGATGACGTAGTTTTCGACATTGAGCGCGGACAAAAAGGTCTTATGGCTGTTAATGTTAGAAAAAAATAACCCAAAGAGTTTTTATATCTAAGGCATGTAATTTTTTTTACATGCCTTTTTTTTAAATTTTATACAAGATCGAATTTATATTCATTCCAGCTCCTACTGATGCTAAAAGTATAACATCACCTGTTTCTAAGCTATGATTTTCTAATTCATCATGTAAAACCATAGATAGTAAGCTTGGTACTGTCGCTACAGAACTGTTTCCTAATGTACTTATAACCATTGGCATAATATGATCGGGAATTGGATAGTCATAAAGTTTATAAAACCTCTTTAAAATTTCCTCATCCATCTTCTCATTCGCTTGGTGAATGATTATTTTCTTTAAATCTTTGATTTCAACATCTGCTTTATCAAGACACATTTTCATAGCAGAAGGCACATTTGTTAAAGCAAATTCATAAATTTTTCTACCATTCATTTTCAAGTACTTATTTGTGCATTCTTTGTCTTTGTTATTTGATGTCCCAAAATATAAATAATCTAATTCTTCTAACGTATGTGATGCTGAAATATGAGAAAGAATACCTTTGTTTTCATCCGTAGCCTCTATAACTATAGCTCCTGCACCGTCTGAATATATCATCGTATCTCTATCATGTTCGTCAACAACACGAGATAATGTTTCTGCTCCAATTACTAAACATCTTTTTGCTAATCCTGATTTTATAAATGAATTAGCCTGAATAAATGCTTCAATCCAACCTGGGCAACCAAATAATAAATCGTAAGCAACGCAAAAAATATTTTTAATTTTCAATCTGTTTTTAACTCTTGCTGCTAAACTAGGAACACTATCCATTTGATTACTAAAATGATGTACATCGCCAAAATTATGAGCAAAAATGATGTAATCTAAAGATTCAGGATCAATCTGAGCATCTTCGATAGCCTTTTGAGCTGCGATAAATCCTAAATCAGAAGAAACTTGAGAATTGTTTGCATATCTTCTTTCAGATATACCAGTAATTAGTTGAAGTTTTTTTTGAATGATATAATTATTATCTTTTAAAATTAAACCATTTGTATCTAAAAAACTGTGATTGTTAAAGTAAGAATTCGTAATCTTTAATGATGGAATACAATTACCTGAGCCGATAATTTTACTAGTCATGAAATTTAATTTTTTAATATTAGAATAAAATTACTAAAAAATCAATTACTTATCAAAATATTTATAAGCACAACTTATTGAAGTCGTCTTGACTTTTGTAAAATAAATAAGGGTTATAGAAATTTGTGTCGCTCAACAAACAAAACACAACCTAGTGTAACAAGTACTCCACAAAAATAGTATATAATTAAATATAGTACCTCATTTAGCACTTCCAAAAAGAGAATTTAAATCAAAAGCTGCACTTTATGAGATAATAAATAATATATTATATAAACTAAAAACGGGTATCTAATGGAGTTATTTGTCAGTTCAAACTTTCTCCACAACATAATTAAAATTATTACCTTATATAGGATTCAAAACAAGACAAAAGCCTGCAAATTGATTAATTTTGCAGGCTTTTATATTTAACTTAGCTGCTCATTTGTTTTAAAAGTACTCAAAATGTGAACACATAATTCGAAGGGCAATATATCTACTAAAGACTTACAAATAAAATAAAAGCTTAGTTCTTCAATAATAAGAGTTAATTTATATCAAACCCATCTTTTAAGATAAACTCTTTCAAAAGTGTATCTATTCGAATACTTATTTTGAAAGGAGGCAAAGTTGTACCTTCCAATGATTCAAAATAAACCTTAGCTTTCTCGCGGTCAACAGTCTCTTTTAATGCATCAAAACGTCCATATTCATTTAAATTAGCTTCAGATCTAAATGTATTCATTAGATTTTTAAGTGCTACTACATCAACTCCAATCGCATCAACCAATTTATTGATATACGCATTTTTTGCTTTAAATTGATAATCAGAAATATAATCTCTAAAAGTTTTATTCGGATCTAAGGTTACATTTCCACTTCGCACTTCATTTAAGAATATGTTTGCAAACTTTTGCTCTTCTTGATTCAATGTCGCAAAAGACTTATGTAACTCATCTAAAATAGCTTGACTTTGCTTTTGCGTTAACTCACTTTGATTTAATGATTTCAGAAATTTTTCAAAACGACTATTCATGTAATTCGTGTCAATAACTCCTGTATCAATTTCCATGATATAATTATCGATTTCAAAAGGAACTTGATCTGAAGAACCTCCTATACCATCACCTTCTTGAAATAGTTCTTTATAACGTGCTAAAAGTATATTGTAAGTACGTTCATCTAAAATGACTTCAATAACTTTTTTTAGTTTTGGTTTATCTTCGTTAAATACATACGCTAATTTACTCCAATAAAAGCCTTGAACTTTAGCCGCCTCTAAAATGCTGTTTAAATCTTTAAACATTTTCGCAAATTTAGCACGTTCACTTACATCATCTGGAAGTCTTTCGAATTCAAAAATACCTGCATTTTCAAACAATAGTTTAATTTCGTTAAAAATGAAATTAATACGGTCTAAATTTTCGTCTAAATGCTCTACAAATAAACCATATGGACGATCGCCTGAATATAGTTTAACTGCACGATCTATATTACGCTCCATAGTGTGTGGATAACGGTAATAACGGATAGTGCCAAATTGTTTCTCTATACCAAACAATCTATTAGTACGTGAAAATGCTTGTATGATGTTTTCGTATTCTAATTTCTTATCTAAGTACAACGTATTTAACCATTTTGAATCAAATCCCGTTAACATTTGATCCACAACAATTAATAAATCTAATTGCTCTTCTGTTTTAGTATCTATTCTATCGTAAGGCTTTTTATGTGCTAAACGATTGGCTATATCTTTCTTAAATAAAGCGTGAGAACTCATGTTAAAATTTTTAGAGTATAGCGCATTGTAATGTTCTAAGATTAATTCCAGTCCCTCTTCTTTAAATTGAAACCCTGCATTATTATCTATATTTGGGTCAAACAACGCTGATATTTTTAATTCTGGAAATTCTTGTCTAAATAAAGCAAAATACTCAATAGATTCTGCAATGCTACTTGTAGCAAATATCGCATGAAACTTACTATTTCTACTTAAAGTAACCCAATTTTCCTTTATATCTTTAACTACAATACGTTGATGTTCTTCCCTCTCGTATTGAATACTTTTTATGTAATCTTCAATCCCACGTTGATACTTACCTGCACTATTATAATCTCCTGCCATTCTTACTTTAGCTGGATTCATAAATCTGCTATAGATTTCATTTTTCTTAGGATCACTTAACGCATCTGCCTCATCGATTGCTTTAGCTTCTTGTAAAGCTACTGCACGACGTAAATCACGGTCTTTATACGTTAAAATTTTATATGGATCGAATCCTAAAACGTTATTATCTCGAATTCCATCAGCTAAACTATAACGGTGCAATTCGTTACCAAAAATGGTAGATGTATCGGAATCTTTACGGCTATTTTCACTTTGAATTGGTGTACCTGTAAAACCCAAAAACACAGCGTTTGGAAAAGTTTTTCTAATTGTAGGTAGCATCGTATCGCCAAAAACAGTACGGTGTGCTTCATCTATAATGATTACAATTCTCTTACTTCGCATGATTTCTAAATCATGACTTTTTAGCCCTTCGGTATCGTCTTCAATATTGCTCATCTTTTGAATAGATGTAACAATTAGGGTATCTGCTGGATCTTTACTTTTTAATTTATTAATCAAAACATAAGTATCCTCAGTTGCTTGTACACTTTGACTTTCGTCTGCAAATGCACGGTACTGCTCTAAAGATTGTGTACCTAATTCTATACGGTCTAACAAAAAGATCACTTTATCAGCATCTTTAGAAGATGCAATAAGTTGAGCTGATTTAAAACTCGTCATAGTTTTTCCCGATCCCGTAGTATGCCAAATATATCCGCCACGAATATCTGGCTTATTCCAATCGGTTTGAGCTACACGAGAAGAAATGGCACTTGCTGCATAAATTTGATAACTACGCATCACCTTCAAAATATTATCTGTACCATCAGCAATGGTATAGAATCCTATTAATTCGTGTGCCATAGGTATAGATAAAAATTGAGAAGCAATACTACGCCAATCGTTTATAGGTTCATTGTTAAAATCTGCCCAATGAAATTGGTAATCGCTATTAAATTTACCATCCACGCCTGGATTGGCAAAATATAGCGTTTCCTCAGGGGTCATAGCCACAAAGATTTGGATAAGTGAAAATATTCCTGTAAAATGTCCTTCGTAACTATATTTTTCAATTTGTTTTACTGCTTGACTTATGTGTACACCTGAACGCTTTAACTCGATATGAATTAAAGGCATCCCGTTAATTAACAACAATACATCTCCACGACGATCGTTACGTAAATCTGACTTGCGTTTGTATCGTGGTTGTTGAACAATTTGATAACGGCTTTGACCTGCTGAAATTTCTCGGCGATCGTACATTTTCAAACTTACTTCTTTACCTAAATGCAACACATCAGCTGGATTATCTCTGGTAATGGTAACAGTACGACCATTTATAAAACCAGTCAAATTAAGTGGTGTACGTAGCTCTTGTATCTTCGTTAAAATTTGTTGCATTTCACTATCCGTTAAAGGCACATCGTTTAAACGATCAATGTCTTTATTATTTTCAAATAGTATATCAGCCCAATTTTTAATTAAATCTTCTTCGGTAACATTTTTTAAAATATTATTTTCCCAACCTTTTTGATTGGCCAAACTCTGCACCAGTGCCTCTTCAAAAGCCAATTCAGATGTAAAAGTTGTCATACGCTTAGTAGTTTTTGGATATTCTTAAACAAACATTTTTTGCAATAAGGCTTGTTTGATGTTTTTGATTTTTTTGATTTGCTCTTGGCTTTGTTCGATTAGGTTATCTAATTTTTCAAAGTACTCCCCTATTTTTTGTTGTTCTTCAACCCTTGGTACTGATATATTAGTTGATAATATATTACTATTATATAATCGCTTTATAGTACTTCCTTCTAATCCATTCCATTTTACAATTAAATAAAATTGTTTTAAAAATTTATTATTTAATTTTCCTCCATGGTTTAACCAAACAATATTTGAATCTTGAAAATATTCTTCTTTGCCTTGGTAAACAACCAACCGTCCAATACTTCCAGAGGCTGAGATTAAAACATCTCCTTTTTGTGGATAATGATATTTAGATTTATACTCAAGAAATTTTTCTCTAGTAATATATGAATCTGGAATAGAACCGAAAGTACCAATTTTATAAAAAGGTATTTCACCAATTATTGATGTTTCACTTTTGAAGATTCTTTTATTCATAGCAACATTTCCGAAATCCCCCAACTTCTTTTCTTTCCATTTCTCAGTAAAACCTTTAAAACGAATTTCGGGTACATCAGCACCTTCTTTTGGGAACATTTTTTCGAGCATTGCCTTTTTCAAGTTCACCAACTTTTGGTGCTTTTGTTCCTGTGCGTTGATTTGATCGTCTATTGTTTTAAAGAAATTACCGATTTTGGTTTGTTCAATAATGGAATCAGAAATATATAAATCAATTTTTTTTAAATCTGAATTATCTATATGTCTAACTGTAGATCCTTTAATTAAACTGATTAATTTATTTTTATTTGAATTAAGATTAAGTGAAAGATAATTCCCATCTATTCCAATTGGTCTAATAATATTTATATCACCTCCCAAAATTACATTATCAATTTCTAAACTTGAAGCTCTAGCAATCCCTATCGGGGTAGTATCTGAGCTAGGAATTAACACATCATTTTTTTTACCAAAAAATGTCTTTTCTGATATATAATTTGTTTTCAAAATCACATCGGATATTATCATTCCATAGTTTGTGTAAAGGTTTCCATATAATATGACTTTATATATCCCCTTTTCATCTATATCTTTCCATGAATGTTCTTTTCCTTTATAAAAATATGCGATTGAATCCAAAACTTTAAATACACATTCATCCTCAAACCCCTTAAATCGAATAGAAGGCACCTTTTTATTTTGCTCCATACTATTCAATATTTAATAAATTTTGTAATGCTTTAATACCTTCAAGATCATGATTTGATCCTGTTAACTCGTCCATCATGGTTGCTAAAGCAGTTTGACTTTCTTTTAATTGCTCATTTACTTCTAACAATGTGGTTTCATACTTCGTAACTAAATGGTTAATTTTTTGCGATAACTCGTCTAACTTATTAGTAGGAACTTCGTTTAAATTGACTGTTAAAGGTGTAATCCATTTTTGCTCTAATAGATTAGTCACTTGATCGTCTAATAGGTTTTCAATTAGCTGTTTAGTTTGTAAATGCAAAGCCGCTGTTTGATTGGTTACTTTCTTGTTAACTGTCTTTAGCTCTGATTGTAACTTACTAATGCGTACCAATTTTTTTTCGTCATCATCTTCTCCGTAAACAATTCCTTTTTTAATATCGGCAGTAATTTCTTTTACAGCTTTTGTTAATTCACCAGCTACTAATTTATCTTTTGTTTCGTTGGTTAAATCGCTATCTTTAGTTTCCTCAGATAAAGATTCAAACAATTCGTCAATTTCAGCTGTAAGCTCTACCACTTGATTCTGTAAAGTTTCTAAAGCTTCTACTTCATCTTGTAAATACACTTCTTGTACCAACTCGAACGGAAAAATATGTCCTTTCCAACCGTCTTGTACTTCGACTTCTTTGTTATTCTTCTTTTTGATGACTAAATTAGGTTCTACAATTTTAGCTGCTTGTATTCCTTCTGTTTGTAAAATCTCAATATCTCCAGCAATGGTTTCCCATTGATTGCTTAACATTTGAAAAGCTACATATTTATCAATTAATGGAACCTGATTGATGCGATCAAATATTTCGGTACTCAAAGCAGCTTCTTCTTTTCCAATACTAACATTTTCTAACCCATCGATTAATCTTGTCTTTAAATGTAAAGGGAAAGAACTAAGCGCATCATAATATTTTTGATTGAATGTTTGTACTTCTGTATTTGATTGAATGGTAGTTGTTATATCATCAGCTTTTAACTGAGCCATTTCTGGTGATACCGTTTCAAACAACTGATCACGCAATGTTGGGAAAGCTTCCCAATACACTTTTAACTCTTCTATTTCTTGTTGGGGAATACCACCAAACATCGTGGCATAAATATCAAAACTCTCTGCTTTCTCGCTACTGTCTACATAACGAGGAATATTTAGATTATATTCGTTATCACGTAGATCTTGCTTAGATACTACTTTTGCATAGTTCGGCACATCTTTACGCTCTACGTAAGTATCTACAATACGTTTAATATCAGACGTACGTAATTTATTATTTTTACCAACTTTCTCAAATCCTTTAGATGCATCAATAATTAAAACGTCGTTACCTTCACGCTTTTGTTTAATTACTAAAATAACCGTAGGAATACCAGTACCAAAGAAAATATTTGATGGTAAACCAATTACGGCATCGATATTATTATTTTCGATTAAACGCTCTCTAATGGTTCCTTCTTCACCTCCTCTAAATAAAACCCCATGTGGTAAGACGATGGTCATAATACCTTTTGGTTTTAAGTGGTAAAGATCATGTAAAAGAAAAGCAAAGTCAGCCTTAGATTTAGGAGCCAATCCATAATTTTGATAACGGGGATCATCTTCTTTACCCTCAGGATCCCATTTTTGAGAGTATGGAGGGTTAGATACTACAGCATCTACATACAACGGATTAAATTGGTTGTTTTCGTCAACATATGGCCAATCGCTTTCTAAAGTATCGGCATTACGAGTAACAATATTGGTTGCCAAAATACCACGCATCACTAAGTTCATACGTGTTAAGTTGTAAGTGTTTTGTTTTAATTCTTGTGCATAGTATTTTATATTGTTTGCATTATCCATATAACGCGCAATACTTTTACCTATAGTAATTAATAAAGATCCCGAACCACTTGTAGGATCATAAATCTGTATTTCAGCACGATTTTGTAATTCATGGGCAACAATATCTGACATCAACTGAGACACTTCGTGTGGTGTATAGAATTCACCTGCTTTTTTACCAGCAGTTGCAGCAAACATACTGATTAGATATTCGTAGATAAAACCTAACACATCATAATCTTGTTTGCCATCCATTGGGATGTCTTTGATTAAGTATAATAAATCGCTAATTGCTTTTGTCTGTGCATTGGCATTTTCACCTAATTTACTTAATCCCGTTTGTAGGGTATCAAAAATTCCTTCGAATAACTTTTTATGTACAGGATCAATCAGACGAGAGAAAGCAGACAAAGCAGTATGTACATTTGCTACACCGAAATCACTTCCCATCTCAATCCAAGTTGAAAATAAATTTTCATACGCAATAAAATACCCTACATTTTTTTGAATGTATTTCATTGTTTCTCCCTCTTCTTCTGAAAGGTTTCTAATATCTTCTTGAGAAAAACCTTCTTTAAGGGTAAATCTTATCTGTGCTTCTGATAGGTATTTATAGAAAATAAAACCTAATATATAATCTTTGTATTCGTTTGCTTCTATTTTAGAACGCATTTGATTGGCTGATGCCCAAATCTTAGCGGCTAGTTGTTGCTTATTCATTGGTTTATTACCTTATATTTATAATAGAATATTTTAATAGTGTAAATATAACACATCCCTTTAGATTAGGTTAATAATTGTTTTAGGTATGTTACATGAAATTAATGTAAAAAATTATAAATTGAATTAAATAAGTAACTTAAATAAACTTTTTTAAGTCCCACATTTATTAAAGAAAGATTATAACACAAAAAAGAGACATTACTGAATTACTACCCTGTAAAGGTCTCAAAAAAAAGCAAAATTCTGTAAGTTAATTTATTTTACAGAGTTAAATGTCTAATATAGAGATTAACTATCTCAACTCTTCTTAAATGAACTTAGGATAATACCAAAATTCAATACTATATTATCTCATAAATTTCTTTTTTTCTTTTTTCGTTTCATTTTTTGTTCAAAACATAACTCCTCATAATCTAACTCTTGGTTATTGTTTAAAAGATTGAATAATGGTATAAACTCATTATTATTAAAATTGGTGGTATCAAGATTTAGGTACTCAAATATGGGATGTAATTCAATAGATTCATTTATCTTAATCTGTTGAGAAGGTATTAAAATTGAATTGGTATGATCTTCTGTCCTACTCCACTTTTGATTCAGTATATTAGCTGATAACTCTTTACTTAAATCAGAGCCTTTATAGACACTTTTAGAGTTATGGTCGATAAAAGTTACACCATAGATACGATTGTTTTTGTTTTGGAAGATAATAAGGTTTATTCCATGATTTAAAAGTTCTTCTTTAAATTCTTGTAATGACTTTGCTGTATTTAAAGCTATTTTAATGGTATGTTTTAAACCCGCTTTACTTGGGGAGTTTTTTAAGTTTTCTTTTGAAGATTTAAAGTGACTTTCAAGATTTTGATAGCTTGCATTTTTTCCAAATAGTGATGCCTTAAAAGGATTACTTACCTTCTCCCCTTTTTCATTTAAGACAAAATACACTAAACCTTGTTTTGGTTGTCCATTGTAAAAGGCTTCTACCTTTTCTGCTCTGATATTAAAGAGTGATAATAAAGCATTGTAACTTGTTAGGCTATCATAATGATAATACTTAGGTAAATAGCGCATAACTGAAGCTATTTGAGCTTTTAGATTGTACTTAGTATAATCAACTGGTTTAAATTGAATTTGTTTGGATTCTTTGTTTGCTTGATTCACAGAAGAAGTAAGGTTAAAATGCTTTTCAATTTCACGACAAACTTTCATTGATTTTAAATGATCATATTTATCATCAATTTTCTTTCCTTCTAAATCTGTACAGACTGTTACGATATGAATGTGTTCTCTTTCTATATCTCTGTGTTTATAGACAATGTAAGGTTGATTTTCATAGCCCATACTATTCATATACTGCTTCGCTATTTCATTTAAGGTCTCGTCTGTTAATTTATCATTGGGATTCGGATTCAAAGAAATATGTCTTACAACTTTCTCTGTCTTGTTATTTAAAAGTAGATAAGGCTCAAGGTGTTTATAAAGTTGAGTGATGTAGTTTGAAGTGTTATTTGGTTCTGGTAGATTATTTGTAAACAAAACAGAACCTTGTCCTTTATCAACTTTTAATTGATTGTAGGACAAAGCTCCTATAAGATTACTTCCTTTACCAATCTTAGCTATCATAACTTATAGATTAGTATTTAAGTGCTTGTCTTCAAACTCTTTGGTTAGCTTGACAATATAATAGCATAACTTGGATAAATCCTTGGTATATTCTTCAAGTTTTGAAATAGATTGTTTTGCTTTAACTTCAGAGAAGTATTGGTTACAGAGTTTTACTATTTGATTGTAGTTCACTCCTACTGCTCTAAATTGATTAAATAGTTTAGTAAGTGTAGCTTGATATTGCAGTGCTGCTACATCTACTTTGACTGTTTTAACTTGTTTATCTAAAAGCATAGAAACAAGAAAGCTTGCTTTGTTTGTCATTCCTGATGATGCAAACAAAGCAAGCAGTCTCTCATTTTCAGGTTCGGTGAGTCTGAAAACATGTCTGTATTTTTTAGGATTGGATTTAAGTTTCCTTCCTCCTTTGTTTTTAATGGTAGTTTGCATAGTTTCTTATCTTGATTCTTGTCAAAATAGCTGATAAAACACTATCCTTTTTTAACTTGGCATTAGATGGTAGAATTATACTTTGAGAAGTTAACGCTTTATCATTTTGTTATTTTAAGCCAACTACCACCTTTCTATTCCATTAAATACTTCACGCTACAATCTCCTCTATTTTTAATAGTTAACCTTTAATTTAATAAACTATGCAATCAGAAGACGATTTAAAAGCGCTTGCTAAAATCTTAGCATTTATGCGAGCAGTAAGTATTATAATAATGCTTATGCACTTATACTGGTATTGTTATTCTTTCTTTTTAAACCTTGGAATAACACATACTGTTGTAGATAGAATACTAATTAACTTTAATCAAACAGCAGGACTGTTTTCTCATTTACTTTATACTAAACTTTTTTGCTTGGTTTTACTCTCTTTAAGCCTGTGGGGAGGCAAAGGCGTAAAACATGAAAAGATTACAGTCTCTAAAATCATAGGTGTTTTTACAGTTGGTTTTAATCTGTTCTTTTTCAATTTCTTTTTACTTGATTTTGGACATTCTTGGAGCGCTATGCTCTATATATTAAGTACCTTCTTAGGTTATATCCTACTTTTGGTATCTGGCGCTTGGATTAGTAGGCTCTTAAACGATAACCTCATGCAAGATGTGTTCAACTTTGAGAATGAAAGTTTTATGCAAGAGACTCGCCTTATTGAAAATGAATACTCCATTAACCTTCCTTCAAGGTTCTATTACAAAGGAAAATGGAATAGTGGTTGGATAAACATTGTTAATCCTTTTAGAGCAACTATTGTACTTGGTACTCCTGGTTCTGGTAAATCCTATGCTGTGGTAAATAACTTTATCAAACAACAAATTGAAAAGGGATTTTCCATGTACATTTACGATTTTAAGTTTCATGACTTATCAACTATAGCTTATAATCACTTGTTATTACACAAAGATAAATACGCTATTGTTCCCAAGTTCTATGTTATAAACTTTGATGATCCAAGTCTCAGTCATCGTTGTAATCCGATTAACCCATCGTTTATGACAGATATATCTGATGCCTATGAATCAGCCTATACCATTATGCTTAACCTTAACCGCTCGTGGATACAAAAACAAGGAGACTTTTTTGTTGAGTCTCCAATCATCCTTTTAGCAGCTATTATTTGGTTTTTGAAGATTTATCAAAATGGTAAGTATTGTACATTCCCTCATGCTATTGAACTTTTAAATAAGAAGTATGCTGATGTATTTACTATCCTTACCTCCTATTCTGATTTAGAGAACTACCTCTCTCCTTTTATGGATGCTTGGGAAGGTGGAGCACAAGATCAATTACAAGGGCAAATAGCTTCGGCTAAAATACCACTGTCTCGTATGATCTCACCTTCACTATACTGGGTAATGACAGGAGACGATTTTTCATTAGATATTAATAATCCAGCAGCACCTAAAATACTTTGTGTCGGAAACAATCCTGATCGTCAAAATATTTACTCTGCTGCTCTTGGACTTTATAACTCACGTATTGTAAAACTCATCAATAAAAAAGGTCAACTTAAAAGTTCTGTTATCATTGACGAGCTACCAACAATCTACTTTAGAGGACTTGACAATCTTATTGCTACTGCCCGTAGTAATAAAGTAGCGGTGTGCTTAGGATTTCAAGATTTCTCTCAACTTAACAGAGATTATGGAGATAAAGAAAGTAAGGTTATTCAAAATACAGTCGGAAATATCTTCTCAGGTCAAGTAGTTGGAGATACAGCTAAAGCACTATCAGAACGCTTTGGAAAAATACTTCAAAAGCGTCAAAGTATATCCATTAATAGAAACGACCGTTCTACCTCCTTCTCTACTCAACTTGATACGCTTATTCCTGCTTCTAAAATTTCTACTCTTACCCAAGGAATGTTTGTAGGGGCAGTCTCTGATAATTTTGATGAGCGAATAAAGCAAAAGATATTTCACTCTGAAATAGTGGTTGATAATGAAAAAGTCAGTCAAGAAATGAAATCCTATCAAAAGATACCTCAGATAACTTCGTTCTTAAATGCTCATGGTAATAATACCTTAAATGAAACAATTCAAGCAAATTACAAACAAGTGAAGCTTGATGTTGAATCAATTATTGAATCAGAATTAAAACGCATTGAGAACGATCCTGAACTAGCTCATTTGATTAATAAGAAGAAGTGATTTAAAATATAATTGAAGAAATTGAAAATCTTTATATATGTTTATAGAACTAAATTAACCTTAATTAAATAGTTATGTTAAACAATTTCTTTAGAATCAATTTACCTTACGGTATAATGAAAAATGAAAAAAATCAATGGATTGCATTTAATAGAGAATACCAGCCACTAGGTATAAATCAATCCGATTTTAATTCTTTAAATGAAGATTTAATAAAACAACTCCCTCTCTACACAGAGTATAAAAGATTAACAGAAAATAAATTAATCTCTTTAGCTTATGGAGAGAATGGGATCCAAAGAGATGATAAGGGAGAAATATACCGTATATACTTTTACAATGATGAATTAAATCCAACAGGGAAAAATGCTAGTAAAGAATTATGGAATAAATACTTTTCTATAATTGAAGAAGTTTCTAAACTTGAAAAACAATAAACTTACTAAACCTTATCTATTCTTAGATAGGGTTTTATTTTTTATCAATTATCTCACTAAGCAAGGTAATACTCCGCGGTTCGCTTCCAAAAAATTCCCCCATAAATGCTTGACCTTGTCTTCGCTTTATTGCGTTGCTTTTTGAGCTTGCTTAAGCATTACCTATAGCTGCTCCATAATTAATTTAAAAATATAATATTATGGAATCTACAGTTTTAAACAGCAATTGGTTAGTGGCATCAGAGATAGAACTAATCTACAAATCTAAAGTTAAAGCATCACAAAGACCAAGAATTGACTCTTCTTATTCTGCTTTTGAAGTAGCTTTAAAAGCATGGGATGAGAATAAAATTGAACTATTAGAGCAATTTAAAGTACTTATGCTTTCAAACAATAATAGAGTACTTGGTGTACTTGAGATATCATCAGGTGGTATTACTGGAACAATAGTAGATATTAGATTGATATTTGCAGCTCTTTTAAAAACTAAGAGCACAGCTATGATCTTAGTACACAATCACCCATCAGGAAAATTACAACCAAGTGATGCAGATAGACAAATCACACAAAAGATTAAACAAGCAAGTCAAATACTTGATATAGCTCTTTTGGACCATTTAATAATTACTTCTGAGAGTTACTACTCTTTTGCAGATGAAGGCGTCTTATGACGCCTTCATTTAATTTAGTTCTCTTTTCTTATAATATCATTCTTAATTTCAGTCAGTTCATCACAAATAACCAAACATTCGCGTGCTTCATCTAAAACTACTCTATTAATATATATCCGAAAAGCAAGTATTAGAACTAATAACATAAGACTGATAAATATTGCGTTTAGTAAAGAGTTATTTTCACTAATATCTTTTATATATGTAGCCCATAAACCTCCCATAAAAAATACTATGATCTTAGTATTTACACTAAAATTTTCTTTAAACCCTAATGCTTTTCTTCCTGTAATTGATAAAAAACACTGTATATCTGCCTCTAATATTTCATGATTCTTTTGCTCGTTACCATTTAATAGAATCTTATGTTTAATTAAATTTTCTTTAAAGTTAATTTGCTCATCTTTCTTCATACATTGGGTTCTCCAATCCCCTTTAAGTATACCTTTCAAATTCTCTATCCAATTATTCTTAAATACCTTAATTGCTTTATGTACATCGAAAGAATAAAGTAATAGAAAAATAAATCCAAAGCTTCCGAGCTGAGTAATAAGACCTTGATATGACCACGGCTCTTCATTAAAATAAGTTCTAGCAAAGAAAAAACCTACAATTGCTCCCAAAATAGCACCTATCCAAAGAAATAGTTTTTTCCTTTTTTTCTCTGATTCAGTCAATACAGTATTTCTCGACCGAGCTTTATCATAACACCCCTTGTATTCTTGAAATAATACTCCTTTATTCATTTTATTTAAATTTAAAATTAACTACAAACATAAGAAGTATTAAAATTCAGACAGTATTAGTCAATGACTTAGCACTGGTATTTCAATTGGCAAAGTTTTTTAGCTTTTTAGCCATTGTAAGTTCAAGTCCTATGGATTACTGCAATAAATCTTCCTCATCCTATGAGCGTATTTATTTTGTAAAACATGCTCATAGCTAAAAATCAAAACATAAGTGCCATGAAATTAACCAGACCCTAAGGTCATAAAACTATTTATCTTGGAAAATTTAATGCACTCAAAAGTTTATGTTGGTACTTATGCTAAGTATAACAATGGTTCAATTAAAGGACAATGGATAGAGCTTAATAACTTTAGTTCTATTGAGGAGTTTTATGAGTTCTGCTCAGAACTACACGCTGATGAAACAGATCCTGAATTTATGTTTCAAGATTGGGAAAACATTCCTTCTGAATTAATCTCTGAAAATAGTCTTTCAGAAAATATCTTTTCAATCATTGAAAAAGTATCAGATTTAGATTATAAAACCTTAGAAGCTTTTTCAGCTTGGATAAGCATTAGTAATCCAAATATTGATTCTGATGATATAGACTCATTATTTGAATCATTTGAAGATGATTATCAAGGATATTACAATAGTGAAGAAGATTTCGCTTATCAAATCATTGATGAATGCTATGATTTATCTGATTTTGTAAAATCATATTTTGATTATGAGAGCTTTGCTAGAGATTTATTTATGGGTGATTATACCTATGAAAATGGTCATATATTTAGAAATAGCTAATCATTCTTTGATTAGTATATACCAAAAGAAGTTATCTGAATTAGATAACTTCTTTTGGTATATTTAGTTTTAATTACTTACTTTTAAACTCAAATCCAGTAGTACAATCTTCTTTTAGGTTAATATAAGCCTCAAATTTCTTTCCTGATTTACTTATCAATCCTTTTAGCAGTTTGGTTTTCCCCTGTTCAAGTAAATCTGTGATATCATCAATGGAGAGCTTAACGCCACAAATCTCTCTAAACAACACCCAATTACAATCAGTATCCAAACATTTAACGACCTTTTCTCTTAATTGAAGTGTATTTTGTTTACACTTTGGACAAGATAGATCATCTGTTTCTGTGACTGGCTTGATAGCTAAAAGCTCCGATGTTATCTCTGAAGTATAATCTTCAATCTGTCTGTGGAAATCTTCCATATTGATCTTATTTTCTTCAATATCTTTAAAAGCTGATTCCCATTTAGCGGTTAACAGTACATCTGAGATAAGCTTATCCTTGACTATTTCATATACTTTGAGTCCTTTCTCTGTTGGAACAAGTGACTTGGCTTTTCTTATAATATAATCCCTATTTAAAAGCGTTTCAATAATAGACGCTCTTGTTGCTGCTGTTCCAATTCCAACGTCTTTAATGACACTTTGAAGTGACTTATTTTCGACCTCTTTCGAGGCATTTTCCATAGCTGATAAAAGTGTACTCTCTGAATATAAAGCTTTTGGTCTTGTTGATTTCTCAAGAGTTTTAACTTCTTTTATCTTTAGTTTATCTCCTTGTTTTAAATCAGGTAGATCTATTACTACCTCTTCATTGGTAGATAACTCCTTTCTTACTTCTCTCCATCCAAACTCTATTATTGAAGACGATTTAAAACTAAACTCATAATCTAAAATATTTAAAGTTACCTCTGTTTGCTTTTTTACACAAGGTTCAAATACCACTTCCCATACTCTTTGAGCAATCAAATGATAAATACTCTCTTCTTTAGCGCTAATAGCTGAAGGAAGTCTGTCTGTGGTTAATAGTCCATGATGATCCGTTACCTTTACATCATTAACTATCTTCTTATTAAGCCTTGATAGCTTTAGTTTTAAAAGAAGATTACTGTATCTACTATCATCAGAGAGAACCTTTAATAGATTAGCAACCTCAGACCATAAATCCTCTGGAATGTATTTACTTGAAGTTCTTGGATAGGTTATAAACTTCTTTTCATACAAGCTCTGAGCAATACTGAGTGTTTCATCTGCTGAGAATCCAAAGAGTTCATTGGCTCTTTTTTGAAGTGAGGTTAAATCAAAAAGAAGTGGGGACTCTTCCTTGATTGTCTTGGTTTCTACTTTTTGTATTTTAACTTCACTTTGTTTTTGAATGAGTTTAAACGTTTGTTCTGCCCTTTGTTTATCATCCCATTTATCGTTTGAGAATGATTTAAATAAAACACCATCCTGTGAGTGTTGAAGCTCTATTTGATAGTACTGTTTCTTTTTAAAAGAAGTATTCTCCAAGTACCGTTTACAGATAAGACTGAGCGTTGGAGTTTGTACTCTACCAACTGAATACACTGAGTCATTCATTGAAACTGTTAGTGCTTGTGAGGCGTTTATACCTACAAGCCAATCTGCTCTACTTCTACTGTGGCCAGCTCTAAAAAGTCCTTCAAATTCACTTCCTTCTTTTAGATTCTGTAAACCATTTTTAATAGCTTTTTCAGTTAGTGAACTTATCCACAACCTTTTAAAAGGCTTATCGCAATTTAGATACTGGTAGATATAGCGAAAGATAAGCTCTCCTTCCCTGCCTGCATCAGTAGCTACAATAATCTCAGAACACCTTTTAAAGAGTCTATCAATGACTTTAAGCTGTTTTAAAGCACTTGGATCAGAAGTATATTTGTTTACTTTTTTAATCTTTCTTGGAAGTAACAAATATGACCTTGGTAAGATTGGCAAAGCCTCTCTTTTAAAACCTTGAAACCCATAATCCTCAGGCATGGCAAGTGAAACTAAATGACCAATAGCCCAAGTAACACAATATCCATTGCCTTCTATATATCCATCTTTTTTTGTTTTGGCTCCAACAAGCATAGCTATCTCCCTAGCTACACTTGGTTTTTCTGCAAGAATTACAATCATAGTTTTCAAGGTTAGATTTTACGCCCTTTTGATTTTTTAGGCTCATCCGTTTGTTTTTCCGATTTCGACTGAGTTTTTGATTGTTCTTCTTTGATTGGGTTTTGAAAAGAAAAATCAGCTTTCTTAGTTTCTTTGTTATACGTCACATAGCCTTGATAAGGATTACCCCTTTTGTCAATAAGATCTTTGATATAAACCGATTTTCCCTCTAATAATTCTGCTTGTTCTTTATCAGTAAGTTCTTTTCCTCTAAAGGTTTTCAAATTATCTGATAACTGAGATTGATTTGATGTTTGACTCTGTGCTTGCGATTGTTTGTTGGTATTATCAAATAAAAACTCAATATGTCCCTTAGCTGCATTATACTGAATTTCTGCATTAAATAGATTTCCTTTGGCTGAGGTCATTCCCTCTACAAGTAATGGTTTACCCTCTTTCAAAGTCTGAAGTTGTTCTTCACTAAGTATAATTCCTTTTACTTCCTTAGGTAGTTGCATTTTTTCAACTCTTGTAACTACAAGGTTATTAGTGAGTCTGTCCACACTTACCACGGATGGAATCTTCTCTTTAGTAGTAGGATGTGTTAGTTCCACTACTCTACCCATATTACCAGTTTTTAAAAGATTGTGCTTATCTTGTTTTGAAAACTCATGACCGTATAAAGGAACGTTGAGATTTGGATATTTCTTAACTCCTTCTAAGGCCATTACAACTTTGCCATCAGCATTTTTCTGAAGCGAAAGTCTCGCATCAAGAGAAAAAACAGCAGAGCCTAAATCAAGATTGACAGCTACTAAATCTTTTGTTTTATAACCTTTTAAGAGAGGATCTAAAAGATCCATTTCTTGAAGCTTTTCTTTGGAAAGTCCTAACCTTGAGAGTGAATCCCAGTCAATATCTTTTATATCGAATTTATTAGAATTATACAGACATTCTTCTTTTGTGGGTTCTGCTACTTTGTTTTCTTTCTTTTGTTCTTTACCAACGTCAGATACTTGGTGTTTTAAAAACAACTCATGCGTAGGTCCTGATTGATTTAACTCCTTTTGCATTTGATTTGCCATCTTGATGGTCAAAAGCTCCGGAACTCTAAAAAAAGTAAATTGTGTTGGATTTTTAAGTTGGCTAAAAAAATTAGAAAAGAAGTTTGAAAAGAAATCTCCATTACGATCAACTTTTAAAAATTGATTTTGATTCTTTTTAGTAGCTGGGACTGTTTCAAGTTTACCATCTTTATCTAATCCCTTTACTACTTGAATTTTATTTTTTGTTTTGTCATTAACAAGAAGCACATCATGCTCTACTTGTCTTTGTGTGTTTTCTGTACTCATAATACATAGTTTTAAATGATTAAAAACTTAAAACTAAAGCCAAGATACTTTGCAAAGTAAATAGTCTGTTTTAAAGGTTACTCTTGGCCTTTAGCTGCTATTTACATCTTGCGTACAGGATGTTTAAAACATTCTCTGATAAACTGATTTACATCTGAACGCTTGTAGTAAAGTTTACCACTAATTGTATAATAAGGGAGTTTGCCATCAGATCGATAACGTTGTAATGAACGTGGACTTATTTTTAATAACTGTAAAACATCTTGGTTATCTAAAAGCTCTTCTCCATCTATAGTTTGAGTTTTTATAGGGAGTTCTTTTATATGTTCTGACAAATGATCGAAGCGTGTCATAATACGCTCCATCCATAAAAAGAATTCTGTGCGATCTATATTCATAATGTTAGAATTTAATGGGTTAATTAAATTTGTTAGCTAACATTACAAAAGAACAAAGCTTGGCAAGATAAATCTGCCAAGCTTTGCCAATGGGTATGTTTTATTGCTATAAATATTAGCAAAAAATAATTTAAATAATGAATATAATGAAGTATGTTAGTAACAGTTAACCTTTAAAAAATTAAAATATTATGGGATTAAAACCAGGACCTAAAAGAACCGCTATTTCAACAGGAGAGCCAGATAAACGTCAAAGAGACAATAAAGACACTCCAGGTAACACACCTTCTCTTAAACCACCTAAACGTAGTAAATAAAATGACTATGACTAATTAAAAAGCACCGTTTTCTGAAACAGTGCTTTTTTAATATTACTTTTGTCTATATTAACTCTAATCAAAATTAAAATAATACTTTATGGAGGAAGTTATAAGGAAAATACATACAGTAATTGAGGATTATAGAAATCATGATGGTATATATATTACCCCTGAACATATAGCTAATTGGGCTAATCAATTTGGAGATCATAATGAGTTTGTTTTAAATGAAATACTTGAAATATTACCTAAGGTTTATATCTCAAGAAACAAAGCAAAAGAATATATAAAACAACATATTGATGCTTATATTAATCTTTATAAATATACCAATGTATCAACTTTCCTTAGTGACACAGAGTTTCTAAACATGCAACTACCTCATAAAAGTCAACCAGCTATTCTAATGCTTCTTGAAGAAGTACTAAATGAAGTATATGGTGAATCTTATTTGAGATACACAACCTATCCTAAGATCAATTACATTTATTTCGATGATATTTTAGCCTCAGGAAGCACTGTAGGAAATCATATTCTTACTTGGTTACATCAACAAGATACACATGGTAGAGCAAATCATGAAAAAATAAGCAATAAAGAAATTAGACTTTCAATTAGTTTGTTTTGTAAACATGTTTGGGGGTTTTCATTTCAGAAATATCGTATTATCAAAGAATTTGGTGACAAAACAGAAAGAAAAATTAATTGGTACTGGAACTATGAAGCTCAAAACCATGCTAAATTTAATAATCAACAACTAAATATAGCCAAACCAGTTAAAGGAGATAATATTACTATCAATACTTATTTCGCATCATTAACAGCTACTAAATATGATGATTATGCTTTCCGAAAAGTTAACACACCTATTAATGAGTATTTCTTTACAAATAAAGAAAATAGAATTAAATTTGAGAATATCTTAGTAGAAAAGGGAATTGAAATCATTGGTATGATTAAAGGTGAAGTAAAACCAAATATACGTCCACTTGGTCTTATAAATCCAAGTTATAAGATTTTAGGATTAGGAACACACTTTTTTACTTGGCGTAATATTCCAAATAATAGCCCGTTAGTATATTGGTGGGAAGTATCAGGACATGACTGGATACCATTATTTTCTGTTGCAAACAGAGGTTAGTTTCTATTAATTTTATATCTTCGTATTATGAATCTTAAAGTAAGAGAGTACAAAACTAAAGAGGTTATCACATTTGCTAAGACAAGTGATAAATTTGGTGGGCTATCTAATATGGCTCCAGGATATTCTTTGTTTGTAAATGAAGTAAATATCCAAAGCTCTGAACTACTATATCAAGCATTCCGTTTTTCATTATTTCCTTCAATTCAAGAAGAGATTTTTAGAACAGAAAACCCAATGGATGCCAAAAAGATTAGTCGAAAATATAATAACTATTCACGACAAGATTGGGATCAAGTGAAATTCAAGATTATGAAATGGAGTCTTGAGGTAAAATTAATTCAAAACTATAAGAAATTTTCAGAGCTTTTATTAAGCACAGGAAATCTTCCAATTGTGGAATATTCTGTTAAAGATGATATTTGGGGAGCTAAACCTACAGGAGAGAATACTTTAATTGGAGTAAATGCACTTGGTCGATTGTTAATGGAATTAAGAGAGAAAATTTTGAGTGGTCAAATACACTCGGAAAGTGTAATATACCCTCTTGATATTTCTGCATTTTTATTATTTAATAAGCCTATTGGAGAAGTTTATAATGATTCTTATTTCATAGAAGATTTGGATGAAATTTATGCCTATTAGAGATTAAGTATTTATCATTATAATATACTCATTTAAAAAAAACGTTGTCTGATTATAATTAATCAGACAACGTTTTTTTTATAATGGGTACCACTTCATCATAAAATATAGTTATACATTCGCTCATATAAAATCTATACATAAGATGGCTTACAATAATGAATCCAAACGCTTCTTAAATGAATTAAAATATTCTTCATCTACTTCTACATTATTACCATTCTTCAGTTCTATCAACATATCAACTATCGTTCTTCGAATTGTTTCTTTATTCCAAACTTTATATTTAGAATAAATAACTAACCAAGTAATATAAAAATCTTGATAAGATCTTCTAAAAGTCTTAGAGTTTTTTACATTAAAAAACTCATTAACTGCATCTTTCTTTAAATGTCCCTCAAACAATTCTCCAAAAAAACAAATCAATTCTTCTGTTTTAGTAATAGAATTAAGAAAAATTTCCTTCTCTGAAATATTTTCATCCAATTTACTTAAAAAATCAGTTATAGCAGATTTATTTTTAATCCTACAAGTTATTCTATCACTCCTCAAAAATAAACCTAGTACTTTATCATAAGAATTATGTTTTTCTAAATGAAAAACTAAATACGATAAAATGGTTACTAATTCTTCATTTTCCATTCTATCAGTTTTTCCCGATACTCTTTCCTTATTGTAGAACCAATCTATACTCTTATCAGTAATTTTTTTAATGTTATTAATTACATCATTATCAACAGTAGAATTCCACATTTCAAATGAATTATTATTTATTGGATAAGGTTTTTGATTTAATCTAATAAATAAATCTGTTGCTGAAAAATTATTATTAAGATTCTCCTCTATAACTATTTCATCTATAACAAAATCTAATATTTTATCTTGTTCTAAAGGAGAAAACGAAGAATAATTCTTTCCATTTTTATCTAAAATTTTCAAACCTTTTAATTTAAAATTATTATTTGACGAATAAGTAAGATTATTTGTTTCATTTATATATTGTTTCCCCAAAAAAGCGATAATAGATAAAAGTCTTTGCTGTCCATCAATTACCTCTTTAATTCCGTCTTTACGTTTATAAATAAATATGGGAGGAAGGTTAATCCCTAATAATATACTTTCTATAATAGCGGATGCCTTTAAGATTGAAACTCTTTCTTGACGTTGGTATGAAGGACGAATCAAATATTTATAAGTTATCACGTCTGATAATATCTCCTCTATTGGTTTTGAAACAGGAGAAGGCTTATTGATGCGCAAGCTTTCAAGATTACTTAATACATTTTCTGCATCTTTATCAGTCTGAGTCAATTTAATCAGATCTTCAGTAAAATCGTTTCTTTTAATAAAAAGTTCAAACTTAAATGATAATACACTTTCAAAAAAGGAAGCTACATTCTCAAATCTTTCAATTATATTTCTATAATAAAAAGAATTATCCTCCGAATAAATATGTAGATTCGAATTAATATGTTGATACAACTTCTCATTTAAATCCATACTTAACACAGGAATCCCTTCTTGATCAAGTATTCTTATTGCCCAAAGGATACTCTCATTTATTAGTCTATTATTTTGGGCTAATCCTTTTTGAAAAAAATATTCATTAATAGCAAAAACATTTTCTATTTCATTCTTAAAGAGATCTAGCTCCAATTTCAAATCTTCAATTGTATTAATAAATGCTTGATATAAAATTGATAACGTTTCATTTCTCCTATTTCCTTGAGCATATCTCGAGATTGGAAAACGTGATAATACGAACGATTTTCTAAGAAAATCGATCATCCTTTCTTTTAATTCTATACTATCAACATCGTTATAAAAAAATGCCTTTTTAAATTTTGCATAAAAAGAATCGTCATCAATTAATACTTTTTCAAATAAATTAGAAAGATTATCTGAATCGTATTTAGCTGAATCAACTTCTATTGAAGTTAGAGGTGTTATACCTGTATTATACCTCCTAAAAATCTCTTTTTTTATTTTATCTTCTAAATTAGAATCTATTCCAACAATAACCTCAAACTCATAAACTCTAATATTAGAGTTCCAAAAGATTTCTTTTATTTCATCTTTTAGTTTATTAAAATTTTGTTTTGCAAGGGCTGGCAATGATAATAGACCACGATCTATTAAAGAAAAATCATTTTCTATAAATCTCTTTAGTGTTTCAAATCTTTGTCTACCATCAATCACTTCAATACTTGAACCTGATTTAAATAAAATAAGTGGAGGGATTTCTGTCCCTAAAAGTACACTTTCTATAAAAAAAGTTTGTTTTACATTATCCCAAACGTAATTACGTTGATAATAAGGTTTGTAATTAATTCTACGCAAATTTCTTTCACTCAATAAAGTTTTTATCGAGATGGTTCTAGGTGTAATCTTAAGACTACCTTTAAAAATATTTAAAAAACTATTTTCTGTTAAACTATACATATTATTATAGACTTTCTACATTATTAATCTGAAATAGAAACTCTATTTCTTCTTCCTTTTCAATTTTTGAAAATAAAATTTCCTCTTCATTACCTTTAATATATTTAGACATATATAAAATTGTATATAAATGTCTTTTGATAATTTTTTTTATCAAATCTGTATGTAGATAATTTTGTTGACCAAATTCCTGGTTTAAAAATACAATAGAAAAATTAAATACATTATTAATTTGTAATTTAACTTTCACATCTAAACCTAGAGTATAAATTTGATATGATCTATTTATATCTTCTGTGCTTTCTATATTCTTAAAATCATTAATACCTTCAATAATTATATTTCCATTTCTTCCCAAGAATATCTGTAATTGATTTTTTGTCAATGCTGGTATATCAAAATTGAATTCTAGTTTATCAAACAAATTTATATGTTTTAAAAAATTATATTTTATAATCAACGTTCTTACATTAAGCCCAAAATCAGTATGATAATTATAATTTAAAACTAGTAATTCAACATCTGACAATTGCGACCTTAATAACTTAAAATACTCATTTTTTTTATAGTCGTCTATATTTGAAGTATCTATCAATACCATTATTCTATATAAGGTTTTGAAATACGGTGATAAATTATTTCTATACAAATTAAACACCTCAAGATATACATCACATATGTTCTGCAAAACATCCTCAATTTTATCATTATCTTGTATATCTTTTCCTTTTATTTCACTAAAAATTTCACTAAAAAAATTACCTGAATCACATTTTTTATCCAAAGAATCCCTAAATTCATTGAATATATTTAAGTAAGAAAAAAAGCTAGAATCAAATTGTTGAACCCTTGCTGTATTAGACTGTTCTTTTAATTCCTTATTTTGTTGTCTATATAAGTTTGTTTGCTCACGGATTAAGAGTGTTTGCTCCTCATATACTTTTCTTGTCTCTTCTAACTCTGTTTTCTGAGCCTGAAATTCATTTACTTGCTGTTCCAAGGCTGATGTTTGCAACCTAATATTTTCTTGATTTATAGAAATATCTTTCCTTTGTTCTTTTAGAGCTACATAAAACAATATTACACCTGCTAATGAGAACATACTTCCAATAAATCCACCAATAAAATCTCCAAATTGCCCTATTATTGATTCGTCAGGTATCTTTGAAAACTTCCAGTCACCAAAAATTAAATAAACTAAAATAGTTAGGACTATTACTACCAATCCAAACAATGAAATTATTTTACCTGTTTTCTCAGAGAAAAACGTACTCTCATCCTCTGGTTTATTGTTTCCCATATTTAATATCTATTTAGTATAAATCTAACTACAATTATTTACCTTACTTTTTAAATTCTTCTGCAAATTTCTTTAAAGCTAACACTAGTTCATCATTATTAGCTTTCACTTTTTTACCCGTTTTTATATCTATTTTTTCTGTATAAATAGGGATTTTCTCTATTTTAGTAAGTCTATCTAGTTCTTTCTGTAAAGCTTGAGCTAGTCCTGTTTTAATACGTACTTGTGGATCTAATAGCATTCTATTATCAATTTCAAATAATTCACCAATCATATTTAAATTCTTATCAGTTGGTTGTGAACTATTACTATTCCAAGCACTTACTGTCGCTTTGTTAACATCAACCCACAATCCGACGAGGATAGCTGAGACTCCTTCTTCTTTTATTACTTCCTTAATCCTGTTTTTTAATTTATTTTCTGTTTTGTTTTTTCGTGCCATGGTTTATTTATTTAAAAAATTCGTGTTTGATACGAATTTTATAACTATATTTGAATTATTAATTAAATGATAATTCTGTCTTAATGACTTAATTAACGATGTTTTCTTGACCCGAAACTGACCATTTCAAATACCAAGAAGATCGTGATGTCGCTCCATGCAAAAAAGTTTCTTACTTTTGTAATAGCACTGGGGCGGTACTCACGTATGCTTTAGGTGGGTGGTCAGCCCGGGGTCTAAAGTGTGAGCCGCTCCTTGCTTTTTTACAAGGTTTGATTTATCATACTATAAAAACATCGTTCATATAATTTATGTGAGCGATTTTTTATTTTAATACTTCGCTGATGCGATTCTTAGAAGAAAAGAGTTGTTATTAGATGAGGGGTTGAAAATTAAATTGTTCTCATAGAATAAATGGAATGAAAAAAGGAAGTGATTGCTTGATTCATTCTTTGGTTACCTTGACTTAAAGTTTTTGTTTTAAGTAAGATTGTTTTTTCTTTTTTGATTCGCACTCTAAAAGTAAATCCTTTCTTTATGTTTTCCAAGAGGAAAACCGTAAAGCACAACTTAATTTGATTAAAAGGTGACAAAATGAGATAGTTCAGTACTTTGTACTGGACTATCCAAGAGAATAAAAGTATTAGAGTTTAATGTTTTTTTATGACCTACTCTATACTTAAAACATACTGCAACCTTTATTCATACCGTCTCCCAATTAGGTATATAGAGGTTTAAAACAAAGGAGGATTTGTTTAGTGTTCGTTGTATTAATGAATGCTTGCAATACCTTATCTATCCTTAATGGACTTATCGAATGATTCTATTCGAGATTTTTTCAATTATTACATTTTATTAAACAACAAACAAGTAGTAACTAAACTCACATTTAGCCTATGATTAAACTTTAGTTTAACTAAACCTTATCGATGTAGATTGATTTGACATTAACTCTTTAATGTTAGATGGCTACCCTATTACCTATTTAGTTAGAGTTATAACACATTTTACGCTAGGTCTAAAAACAGTTTTTAGATGCGTACAGGATAATTATTGCCTTTAATTCACACATAATAAGTTTAGGCAATATGGATTAGTTAGTAAGGAAAAAAGCTATGAAATAAGTCTCCTACTGTTTATTTAATAATCTATTAATCACTTGTAAAACTATTTAATTATGGAGAAAAACCGCTTACTGTAGGGCTTTAGCTTAGGTTGGTTAATGTAGGCTTAGTCCTTAGTGAGCATTTTAAACAAAACAAAGAAATAGGATGGCTTAAAGGGATTTTAAGTCATGCTATAAGTCCATGACTATCCCTTTGCTCTAGTTTGCATTTTGGGAGACGTGCTTTAGAGCTTGGGGATAGTTTTTA
This sequence comes from Myroides marinus, assembly GCF_900109075.1. Taxonomy (GTDB): domain Bacteria; phylum Bacteroidota; class Bacteroidia; order Flavobacteriales; family Flavobacteriaceae; genus Flavobacterium; species Flavobacterium marinum_A. The sequence continues at coordinate 66,410 of NZ_FNYS01000013.1, forward strand.
TAAAAATATGTATGAATTAAATATTACCAATTAACTAACCTTTTGATATAGGCTTGTTTAAGTACTACGGCAATAAGAATCTTAATGATTGAAAAGCATTTATATCAAAATCAATTATAAACATTATGAAAACTCAAATTTTAACCTTTTTTGGTTGTAGGAAGGCTATACCGCTACTCTTTTTTGTTGGTTTGTTAAGCAGTCCAATCTATGCCGTATCAAATGATAAACATTTGTTTTTTAGTGTATCTGATTTGCAACAAGATACAAAACAAAAACCAACTATAAAACTATCAGGAACGGTAAAAGATTCCTTTGGTGCTCTTGGTGGTGTTATAGTGACAGTTGGGACTAAAGTAGTTACAACTGATTTAGATGGAAAATACACCACCTATATTACCTATGGTGATAAGATAACCTTTTCGATGATGGGTTATAAAGATCAGTCTATTGTGTATTCTGGTGGCAGTTCACTTAATATTACGCTTAGTGAAGATAATAGTACCCTTGATGAAATTGTAGTTAATGCAGGGTATTACAGCGTTAAGGATCGTGAGCGCACGGGAAGTATTGCTCGTGTAACTGCTAAAGACATTGAATTTCAGCCAGTAACTAATCCTTTGCAAGCTATACAAGGAAGAATTGCAGGAGTTAGTATCACTCAATTATCAGGTGTTCCTGGTAGCTCTATTGATATACAAATACGTGGTAAAAACAGTCTACAAAGCAACACAAACCAATTTATGGCAAATGTGCCTTTATATGTAATTGATGGTATACATATGCCAAGTGACCGAAGTTCAAGTACAGGATTATCTGCTACTATTTTACTACAAGGTCACAATAACCCTCTTAATTCAATTAATCCTAATGATATAGAAAGTATCGAGATTTTAAAAGATGCAGATGCTACAGCTATATATGGCTCAAAAGGAGCTAATGGTGTAGTTTTAATAACAACCAAAAAAGGAAAAAAAGGAAAAGTAAGACTAACCTTCTCAAACTATCTTGCCAATAGTAAAGTAGTAAACTTTGCCAAGTTATTAAACACTCAGCAGTACTTGCAAATGAGAGAACAAGCCTTTATTAATGATAACATTACTACTTACCCTACTAACGCTTATGATATAAATGGAACATGGGATAGAAACAGATATACAGATTGGCAAAAAGAACTTATTGGAGGTACCGCTACTACAACCAATACTGAACTAGGTTTAAGTGGAGGGAGTGAAAATACATCCTTTAACTTAAATGCTTCTCACAATAAACAAACAACTGTTTTTCCAGTAGATAAAGGTTTTAAAAGAGATAATATAAGCTTTACCTTTAATCATACAACAGATAAGCTAAAAATAGCAACAGCAACAACCTACTCAAGGCAAAAGAATGAACTCATACAAACTGATCTTACATCAACAGCATTAAGTCTAGCTCCTAATGCTCCAAAATTATACAAAGAAGATGGTACTTTGAATTGGGAAAATGGAACATTTAACAATCCCTTAGCGGCATTACAAGCAAGTTATAATTATGAAAATACAGCTTTTGTTTTCAATACTAATATTAGCTATCAATTACACAATAACATTAGTTTAATACTGAATAGTGGATTAGCGACAAATAATTTCAACGAAAGTCATTTAACCCCTCATACCGTAAATAATCCTAACTTAGGTAGAACAAGTGCTCATTCAACAGCTCAAATTTCATATACCAATTCTAAATCATATATTTTAGAACCTCAAATATCATGGACAAAAGAGTATGGAAAACATCGTCTTAATTTTTTAATTGGTACAACCTATCAAACAAGTAATCGAACTGCTATACATCTATATGGTTATGGATTTCCTTCTAATTCACAAATAACCAATATAGCAAGTGCTAGTACTCAATCTATTCGTCAGTTAACTGACACGCAGTATAAATACTCAGGATCATTTACAAGATTCAATTATACTTATGACAATAAATATATTATCAATCTTACAGGAAGAAGAGACGGTTCTTCACGTTTTGGAGACAACTATAAGTTTGGTAATTTCGGAGCTATTGGTGCGGCTTGGTTATTCTCAGAAGAATCTGTCTTAAAAGATATCTCTTGGTTAGACCTTGGAAAAATAAGAACAAGTTATGGTATAACAGGTAGTGATCAAATTGGAGATTACCAATACTTAGATACTTATTCTACTGGTTCGGCAAAGTATGATAATATTGTTGGCTTTATTCCATCAAGATTATATAACCCTAATTTCAGTTGGGAAAAGACAACCAAAGCAGAAATAGCAATGGAACTGAGTTTATTTAATTCAACAATAAACTCAAGTATAGCATACTATAACAACAGATCATCTAACCAATTACTAGGTACTCCTCTACCGTATACAACTGGGTTTGATCAAATTATAAATAACTCAGCCGCTACAGTAGAAAATTCAGGATGGGAGTTTACATTAAATACCAATAATATTAAATCTCCTTCTTGGAAATGGACTACAAGCTTTAATATTTCTTTTCCAAAGAACAAACTTATTTCTTTTCCTGATCTTGAAAACTCCACATATGCAAATAGATATGTCATAGGTAAATCAATAGGTGTTGTAAAACTATATCACTACGAAGGTATTGATCCTACAACAGGTCAATTTAAGTTTAAAGATTATAATCAAGATGGTAAAATAACCCCTTTAGAGGATAAACAGAGCATACAGGAAGTTAATGTAAAATATCATGGTGGAATATCAAATAGCATTAGTTATAAAAATTTTGGAATCGATTTTTTATTTCAATTTGTTAAACAAAGAGGCTATAACTACTTTCAACGAATGATTCTACCAGGTGTGGCAAGAAACCAACCAATAGAAGTCTTAAATAGTTTCTCTATAAACAATCCAAATGCTGAGTTTCCATACTTTTCAACAGGTATGAAAGGTGATGTTCTAAACAATTTCTTACGTATTCAAGAAAGTGATCACGCTATAAGTGATGCTTCCTATTTACGCCTAAAAAATCTTAATATTTGGTATGATCTCCCATTATCAAAAGCAAGATTACGTCTGTATGCACAAGGTCAAAACTTGTTAACCTTTACAAACTATTTTGGAATGGACCCTGAGAATATATACCCAGGAAACCTTCCTGTTCTAAGAACATTCTCTTTTGGATTACAACTAACTCTTTAAAAAGCTAAACATGAAAACTAAACATCTATTTATACTATATCTATTTGCACTTTCAGTAATAAGCACTTCTTGTGAAAGTGCTATCCAAGTAGATATGCCAAACAATCAAATGGGTACTGATGATATCTATCAAGATATCTCTACAACAAAAGCTGCATTAGCAACCTTGTACGCAAATTTTCGTGATGCTTCCATTTTTACAGGACAAGGCACTGGTTTAGGTACTGTTATGTCAATGTATACTGATGAACTAACAAGTTTTAGTGAGATAAATTCTAATCTAGGAACTTTTGATATTTTTAATAATTCAATTAGAGCAAATAATCCAACTATTAACTCTCTTTGGAACAGTTCTTACAAAAACATATATGCTATTAATGCCTTTATACAAGGAGTTAGTCTGTCAAAGCATTTAAATACAAATGACAAAGATCCTTTAATCGCAAAGGCCTTATTACTAAGGTCTATTTACTATCAAAATCTTGTACAACTATTTGGAGACATTCCTTATACTACGACAATCGATTATCAATCAAATACAACTATTAAAAAAACACCCTATTTACAAGTGCTTAGCTTAATCGAATTAGATTTAAAGCACAGCTTAACCAGTTTAGATGCTACATTTGAGAAACCAAATAGGATTTATCCCAATAAAGCTGCTGCAGAGCTTCTATTGGCTCAAAACTATTTACTTCAGCACAAATATGATTTGGCACAGAACTTAAGTTCTTTAATTACATCAAATTCATTATTTACCTTAGAAACAGATATAACAAAAGTATTTAAAAACAATGCTAAGAGTACAATTTGGCAACTTATGCCTAGTAATTCAGGTCTTAGTACTTGGGAGGCAAGAACCTACTATTTTAATATAACTCCACCCACAGATCACGCTCTAAGCCAGGATCTGATCAATAGTTTTTCTACTAATGATCTACGCCTTAAAAACTGGATAAGGGAAGTAAGTGGTAATAATAAAACCTTTTATCACAGTTATAAATACAAGAATATTTCCAATAATACAGATGAATATTCTATTGTATTTCGTGTTGAGCAAGCTTACTTTGTTTTAATTGAATCATTGATACATCAAAACAATACAATTGAGGCTATAAAATATTTGAACCTTTTTAGAAAAAGAGCCAATATATCACTTCTACCAAACACTTTAACTAAAGAAGAGTGTATAAAAGAAATGCTTATGGAAAGTCAAAAAGAATTCTTTACAGAACAAGGACACCGCTTCTTTGATCTCAAAAGAAATAACCAACTCCATATCTTAAATAAGGTTAAACCTAATTGGAAAACTAATCACAGACTCTTGCCCTATCCTGAAAAGGAAATATCATTAAATAATAATCTATTACCTCAAAATGATGGATACTAATCTTTTAAAGAAAGTAATTTACCTAATTCTACTTTTAAGCTTTTCTAACTCAAAGGCTCAAGTAGACTCTATAAGTATTAGTCCCCTTTGGTCAAAACTACAAAACATTAGTATTTCTAATAGTGGGAAATGGTTAATTACACAAGAAACAAATAATGAACTCATAAAAAGATGTATAAGTAATGCAGATACAAAAAAAGAAATCTGTTTTGAAAACACAGGTTTTATCTATTTTATAGATGATATAAAGATAGCCTATCAAAAGAAAAATCAGCTCTATATTGTTAATCTACAAAATTATAAACAGACGGTAATAGATCAGGTAAGTTCTTTTGAAATAATAGCTAACAATAGAATCTTTATTCTAACTGATCAAAAAACTGCATTACTTCTTAATACATCAAGTAACATTGATAAAATATGGGAACAAAAATCAATAAATCAATTCTTTATATCTCCTGCAAAGCAGCAAATGGTTTATTTACAAGGCGATCAATTCTTCTCATTAGATCTTAAAAATCTTAAAACCTCATCTTTAATTGGTTCTTTTAAACTAGATACCTTATCCAATCCAATATGGAACGATAAGCAGAATCATCTTATGGTTAAGACAACCAGAAATGAGGTAATACATATTGATTTAAAAAAGAAGACTTATTTTAAAATTGAACCCACAAAACAAAGTCTAAACTTAATAAATACCACTTATGAATTTGTGGCCAATAATAATATCCTGATAAAATACCTTTACTTACATAAAACACAAAGTCCAATAGTAGATATTTGGTATACTAATGATTACAATTTAGAGGCTAAAAAAAACACTCTAAAGGGAGATAATTTTGTTGTCCAAAATCAATTATATAACATAGATAACAGACAAACAACTCCAATAATAGACAATGAAATTATAAGGTTTATTAATAACGATGAGTATCTAACCTATGATTCTAAAGCACATAAAGATTATAGTAAAAACAGCTCTACTGTATCACTATACAAACATAATATTCTTAAAAACACAAACAGTAAGCTATTAGACTCTCTAAGTAATTATGCTTTGACAATTTCAAATGATACAAATAAATTTGCCTATAAGTCTAATAACAAATGGCATCTGTACAACTTAAACAACAATAAGACTACAACTATTGATAATTTAGAAAACCAGCAAGATTTTTATTGGACTACAAATCCTAACAAAGTATTAATCACTAATAATTCAAATCTTTGGTTATTTGATACCACTAGCCATCAATTAAGTAAATTAACTAATAATGAAGCGATTAATGATTTAAAAATCAATATTCTAAACCATCAATCCTTCCCAAACCTAAACGAAAGCTTCAAGCCAAATACAGTAGTCAACTTAAATAAACCAATAATAATAAAAACCTTAGACATAAGTAATAACACAAGTTCATTACACGTACTAGATAAAAACAATACCATTAAACCAATCATAGAGGCTACTTCAGATAGAATTACTCAGGTGTTATGGTCTAATCAGAAAGAACAGGTTAGTTTTTTAACCGAAAACTATAATATGTCTTATAAATTAAATTCTTATAAAGACAAGCAACTAAGCATAGTAAAAACTAGTTCTATTCCTGATTCTTTATTTAATTGGAGAAGACAAATGATTATTGAATTCAAGACAGTTCAAGGTAAACAACTTAAAGGAATACTCTATTACCCTAAGAACTTTTCAGAATTAAAAAAATATCCTATGATTACCCATTTATATGAGACTCAAAATCATTTACAAAATCTATTTAGGATTCCTAAGCTTGAAAATGATACAGGATATAACAGCGCATTACTTACTGAACAAGGTTATTTTGTATTTGAACCTGATACTTATGTTAGTGAGAAAGGTCCAGGAGTTACAGCTTTAGAATGCGTTGAGGCAGCAATACAAGAAGTACAAAAAAAAGTAAAACAAATTGACAGTGAAAACCTTGGAATAATGGGACAATCCTTTGGAGGATATCTAGTTAATTATATAATTACACAAGTTGATATCTTTAAAGTAGCTATTAGTGGATCCTCACGTTCGGAATTAATAGTAGATAGCTATGGTTTTAACTACTACTTAAATAGAATGAGTTATGCAAAAATAGAAGACGCTCAATACAAGTTAAAAGCACCTTATGCAGAGAAGCCTAAGGAATACTTTGCAAACTCTCCTATCTACTACTCACAAAATATTCAAACTCCGATCCTATTATGGGCTGGGAATCTTGATGAAAACGTACCTTGGAGACACACTATGAACTTATATGGTGCATTAAGGCGTTATAATAAACAAGCTATCGCTCTATTTTACACTAAAGATGGACATAGTCTAGCTGATAAAACCAACCAAAAAGACTTAACAATAAGATCTCTTAATTGGCTATCCTATTTCCTTAAAGACACAAAAGATATAAATTGGATTAAACAAGGTATAAATTAAAACAAGCTGTCTCCGCAAGGAGACAGCTTTTCTATTAAGGTTGTTTTTGATACAATACAGTTGGACATTGCATTGTTAACTCATCTTTCTCATAAAGAGTTCGTTCCTGGTTATTCACAGCGTCGTACCATGTACAAATTGGACCATCACTTATTGTTGAACAAGTGATATTTGTTTGAACACATGAAAACTCATTCTCTGAATCTAATTCATAATGACCTATACGGTCAGTAGAATTTAGCTGAACATCTTTCATTGCATTTGTTGCAAATGCACTACCGATAGCAAGCGCGAATACTCCGATTGGCAAACCTGCTGATTTTAAAAATTTTCTCATGACTTTAATGTTTTTAAAAATTGGTTAGCTTTTTTTAAGGTTGAGCTAAACCTTACTGAAACTTGCTTGTTAGCGATCTGGCCAATTTGTAACGAACAAGGTTCTTGTCAAATAGACCATAGAGATAATGGTCTGTAACAATTAGATCAGATAGCTTATCTTCCCCTAGGTGGTTGATGTAAAAGCTTCCAATATAACTGTTACTTGTAAAGTCATACACATCTACAATACTGGCTTGTTTCCACATCTTTTGGGATTCATTCTGTCCCATCGAATTTGATACTATAAACAAGAGATTGCGATAAGTTATAACCTTTGAATTAATAGCTTTTATAGGAGAAGTCATTTTGTTTTCTCCTGTTGATAATTTAGCTGAAGTGATACTTTGGGTTTTAGTTGTATCTATCGTGTTTTGTCTGTTTAGTAGATTTAGTTTTTGATCTGTTTGAATAAACTGATTCTTATAATAATACGTGTAGATTAGTTGCTTATTTTCTTTACTATAACTCATTACGCCATCTGTATCAAAGACTCCATCTGAATCACTTTGCAGTAGATTAGAATTGAGTTTTACTTTAGTCGTAGTATTTTGATCTATTATACCAAGTACGTTTTGGTAGTTCTTGCTACTTTGCCCTTTAAAGGCAATAGTAGTGGAATCTATTGGAGTAAAGTCTAAAAAATAAACCTGTTTGTAGCTTAGCATCTCTGTGGGTTGTTGTTTATTTTGATTGTCTAATCTTCCTTTAAATACTATGGAAATAGTCCCGTCAGCTAAGTAAAAATAAGGGTATATTGTTTTAAGTTTTAACTGGCTATAAGGTAGATGTAAGGAATCAATCTGAATCTTAAAATCTTGTCTTTGAAATTGTTGATCAATAGATATATAACGAAGTGGAGCGGTATAATTACCAAGATATATAGTGTCATGGTGGTAACCTGAAAAGTAAAAAGAATTCACTTGTAAGTCAAGAGTTTGATCCTCGATTACTGCATGAGGTAAATACCTTCTTATAAAGGGATTTTCTTTTTTAATGATGTGTTCTGAAGATAGAAAAAGAAGAATAACAACACCTATGCTTAGTATAGTCAGTAATATAGAAGATAAAATAAAACGCTTTTTATTTGTTTTATTATTCACTTTATCATTTTCTTGAAAGTAAATAGCTAATAATCCCAAAATACATACAATGATATTAAACCAAAGATGCTCCCTCCATCCCATCTTTTCAAGTATACCTCCACAAGAACAAGGAATAAAATCACTGTAGTTTAATATCAGATAGATATAAATGGTAAAAGCTACCATTAATCCGTAACTGAGATACAGACCTACTGTTTTGGTTTGTTTTAATGTTAAAAGTAGTGCAATAACAAGTTCAACAATAATAACCAAATAGGCTATTATACTGGCATAAGCGCTTAATAGTGGGGACTGAGTAAGTTGAACCTGAAATGTATCAAATGTGATAAGTTTGCTTATGGCAGCATAAACAAAAAGTAATACAAAAAAGTATTGTACAATAAGAGAGAATTTGGCTTTCATAGTATTTGCATTTTGGGATAACCAAAACTACAAATCACTAATTTTCAAAACAATACGTATTTTTACGTAATTTTAGTAGTTTATCTTCTAAAGAAGATCATCTTCTGTTATATAGTGTCTAATAATAGCATAAGCAACAGCTCCTATGAAGTTATTTGCTCCAGTTTTTTGCATAATAATCTCTTTGTGCTTCTCCACAGTTCTAACACTTAAATGAAGTTTTTCTGCTATCTCTCTTCCACTGTACTGTTTAACAAATAGTTTAATTATCTCTATCTCCTTCTGAGTTAAACCAGCATCCTTTTTATAATCCGAATCTTGTAAGTGTTTTACTATACCCCTAATTTGACTATCATAGTAAACTCCATCTTCATATACATTGAAAATAGCTTTTTTTATTTGAGACTGTCCTGCATTCTTTGTTAGATATCCTGCAATATTGTATTTAAGCATTCTCTCTATAGTATAAGGATCATTAAAACTACTAAGAATAAGTATTTTTAAATTTGGGTACCTTTCATTGAGTTTAGGAGTTATCTCAAAACCATCCATAATTGGCATTTGAATATCTAAAAATAGAATATCTACCATTTTAGTTTTTAACACCTCAAATAGCTCTATACCATTAGAGCATTGAAACACTACTTCTACTCCATCCAACTGAGATAAAAGCAAACCAAAACTTGTTCTAAAAAGTTTGTGGTCATCTACTATTCCTACTTTAATTTTCATATTTATTATTTATTTTTAATGTGATAACATTACTCTCTTGTTTTCTTTGATGAGTGAAATCTGCTTTAATTTGTTGTACTCTTGTCTTAATATTGCTAAGCCCTAAGCCAACATCCTGCCCTTTTAAATCAGCATTAAAATCATATATAACTCCATTATCAGTTATAGATAATACTAATTGATTATCCGTCCATTTCAGTTCTAATATGGCATAAGTCGCCTTGCTATGCTTAATAATATTTTGGATTAGCTCCTGGACTATTCTATAGAGTTCTAATCTTACTAATTCACTTAAAGCAAATGTTTGTTTATCAGATTTAAAAGACATCTTTATACTTGTTGCTCTTGATATCCTAGTTAAGTAATTATCTAATATGATGCTAATTGGATTATCCTTAATCAAAACAGGTGATAGATTATAACTCACTCTAACAGCCTCATCATAACACAATAAAACACTTTTCTGTAGATCTGATATCGTATTTTTAATCAAGTCCTTATCTTGACTAAGTTCTATAACATCAATGAAATTTTTCAAAGCTGCTAAATCTCCACAAAGCCCATCGTGTAGCTCCTTAGCTATTCTTGCTCTTTCTTTATGTTCAACAATCAAATTATTTCTAAGTTGTTGTTTTAACTGATCATTGCGATACTTGTTTAAATTCTTCTGATAAACAATCACAAGGATAATCACGATAATGACAAGGGAAATCATAATAAAAGTCCCAAGCCAAAAAAATAACTTTATTTCATTTTCCATACACCAATTGATAAGATGATTCTAAGAATCAGACTTGCTATGATATTTACTAACCAGTAATCATTAAAATAGATGTCGTTATTATAGATATAACTCGATAACATAAAGAGTGAAATTGTAGTACTATAATAGAAAAATAGCCCCATAACTACATATAAACTACTCTCCTTATATAGACTTAAAATCGTCTTTTGATCAAAGATTTGTTTTACCCATAAAAAACTACACCACATTATAAACAAAGTCAAAAAAGACTTGTTGATGCTCTTAGCTAAGAAAGCTGAATCTTCTTCCAAACAGAAAAAAGAATAAACATAGATCAATAGAAAAAGACCTAAAAAGGTTAGAAAAAACCATTTAGGTCTTTGTACAATTAATTTTATAAAAAGATAGTATAAAGCTAAAAACTCTAATAATGAATGTATTTGATACCAAGGAATAACGCTTATTTTCAATACACCACTAACTACATACTCATATATAGAAGAAACTGCAATTAACAGAATAAGAGGCAAAACATAATTGTTCTGTTTATTTAAATGATTTCCTTTTCCTATAAACATAATTAGAGGAAAAAGACCTGTTAATAGCGTTACATATAAGAGTACATAATAAATCATCTACTTACTTTTTATAAGCTTGGTTGGCTTTTTAGGACACATGGGTGGACATGTGATAAGCTCATCAAGCATAATTCCATTAGTTAAATCTTCTCCCTCTTGGTCTACTGCAACTAAAACCATATTGTTCTGATTACTTTGAGGATCTAATCCTGGATAAATTCGCAATCCAATATTTCCATTTTGTTGTAATAGCTCATTAATCTTATCAAGACCTACAAAATAACTATTAGGTTTTTCTGGATTACTTTCTTGATAAGAATTTGTTAGTTCAATTGCCTTTTCAAGGCTAATTACTGTGCCTGATTTTTTGTTAATCTCCATAAAGCTAAACATTTAAAAGTTAATCTTGTAAATGTTTACAATTTTCAAATAATAAACAATACGTGTTTTCCGCATATTTACCGTGTTTTTACGTATTGATTTTAAAAGAAGTATTGTTTTATTTTAAAAGGGCTACTAACAAAAGATTTTTTCCAAGTAGATGTGTCTATAATTAACCAACCTAAACTCAACAACTATGACACAAAACGCTCTTTACAAAGGTGTATTGAAAACAATCGAATCAAAGGAAATTGAACTAAACTTAATTGACTCGACTTCTATTTCAAAAGCTTACGAAATGATTCAATTTTTAAGATTACTACTTATAAATCTAAAACAAGAAATACTTCAAGTGGGGTTCAAAAATCAAATAGACGAAATTGATTTTTTTAAAGTAATTAAGCCTCAAGTCTTAGGTAAACTAATCTTTTACAACAAACTCTATTCTATAGAAACAAGTTGCCCAATAGATATTGTTGTTAAGAATAAATACTATCATAAACATCTACAAGAATTAAACCTTGAGTATAAGAAGTATTTTGCTCACAATGAATTTTATAAATACTATAATGCAAATAGAACAGATAAAGACATCGAGTACTTTACCCTTGGTAAAACAGATTTACTCATCGGTATAAACAGTTTTATCTTTGAAATAGATGCTCTTTTCTCCACCTATTATGATTATAAAATAGCTCGTATAATAGCTCATGACTTACTTCAGAATTATCTTCATGAGAAAATACAAGAATATGATATTGGCAACAATTCAATATCTTCATCTAACTTAGTATGGTCAGAGTCTCAAAACGCTCTTATAGAACTTATCTACGCACTTTATCTATCAGGGTCAATTAACAATGGGAAAGGGGAAATACGCAAAATAGCGGTGTTGTTTCAACAAGTTTTTGGTATAAAGCTTTTGGATATACATCATGCCTTTCATCGGATGAAAACAAGAGCTAAATCCAAAACGTGTTATTTAGATAAACTAAAGGAAGTGTTAGAGGAATATATGAATAAAGAAGGTTGGTAAATACCAACCTTCTTTATTTATTATTTGAATTCCATTTTTTGAATACGAACAGCATTTAATATAGCTACTAAGGCCACTCCAACATCTGCAAATACAGCTTCCCACATTGTTGCAATACCTCCTGCTCCTAAGATCAAGACAATTACTTTAACAATTAGTGCCAAGGCTATATTTTGAATTACAATCTGGCGTGTCTTTTTCCCAATGAGCATTGCAGTCGCAATTTTAGAGGGTTGATCAGTTTGAATAACAACATCAGCAGTTTCAATAGCAGCATCACTACCTAATCCACCCATTGCTATCCCTACATCACTTAATGCTAACACAGGAGCATCATTAATACCATCTCCTACAAAGGCTAACGATTTATTAGGATTCTCTCTTTTAAGTTTCTCTACTTGTTCTACTTTTCCTTCAGGAAGTAATCCTCCCATAGCAAAATCAATATTTGTTTCTTTTGCTACTTTCTGGGTAATGCTATCCTTATCCCCACTAAGCATTACAGTTTGCTCAACACCTATTGCTTTCATACTGACAATTGCTTGTTTGGCATCTGCTTTAATTTGATCTGCTATAGTTATATATCCTGCATAATTATTTTCTATTGCTACCACGACAATACTTTCTACTATAGAATCAATCTCTTGTGGATAAATAATGTTGAATTGTTTTAATAAAGCTGTATTTCCAACTAAAATAGTTTGACCATCCACTTTACCTATCAATCCTTTACCTGAAATTTCATGTACTTCTTCAGCTATTTTTTCTGTTGGATAAGCATCGACAATAGCTTTAGCTATAGGATGAGTAGATTGTTTTTCTATAGCAGAAACAATTTGTACAAAAACACTTTGTTCTATGTTAGTTTCGACTTTCTGTACCTTAAATACCCCCTCAGTCAAAGTACCTGTCTTATCCATTACTACAATATCTAATTTAGCCATTAACTCTAAGAAATTAGACCCCTTGAAAAGAATACCATTTCTTGAAGCTGCACCAATACCACCAAAATAACCTAATGGAACAGAAATAACTAAAGCACATGGACAAGAAATAACTAAAAATACTAAAGTACGTTCTAACCATTGAGTAAAAATATATTCACTACCTAAAATGAAATAAGGAATAACAGTTAAAGCAATAGCTAAAAAGAATACAATAGGTGTATATATCTTAGCAAATTTTCTAATATATAGTTCTGTTGGAGCTTTGCGAGTACTTGCTTCTTGAACCATTTCCAAAATTTTAGCCAGAGAACTATCTTGGTATAGTTTAGTTGTTTTAACCTCAATTACATTTTGTAAATTAATCATACCAGTTAATACTGTTTCTCCTTTTTCGTAAGTAGAAGGTTTACTCTCCCCAGTTAATGCAGCAGTATTAAAGCTTCCTTTATTAGTGATTAATTCTCCATCTAAAGGAATTTTCTCCCCAACCTTTACTTGTACTATTTCTCCAATAACTACCTCTTCTGGATTTACAACTATATATTGATTATTGCGAAATACAGTGGCTTCATTTGGACGAATATCAAGTAGCGCCTTAATGTTACTCTTAGCTCTATTAACAGCATTTTCTTGAAATATTTCCCCTATCGTATAGAATATCATAACAGCTACTCCTTCTGCATATTCATTAATAAAAAAGGCTCCTAAAGTAGCTACTCCCATTAAAGTAAACTCATTAAAGAATTCACGTTTTTGTATTAATAATACGACAGCTTGTTTTAAGACTGGAAAACCAACAGGTAAATAAGCTATTGCATACCAAACGAATTGAAGTAATTGATTATTGACAAACCACTCTAATTTTAAAATATTCCCCATTGTAATTCCACTGAAGAACATCACTAAACTAAAAATTACAAGCTTTATCATATTATTACCTTCATGGTTGTGATCATGCCCATCATTACTTGAGTGATTGTGATCTTTACTCTTTTGTTTTACATTTTTTTTGGCACTCATAATTAATGTTTTTTGAAGTTATTAAACAAAGATATAAAGTTACCTTTTATCTAAAAAAATAAATTAATTCTTTGCAATGGTATTGCATTTTAATAAAAAAAATCAAAAAACATCGATAAAGTTATTTTTATTTCAAAATATCATTTTATTTATGATTAAAAACAAAACTATTTAAATAATTTGTTTTTTTATCTATATAAATCAAATTATTTTTTAATATAACTTTGCAACAGAGTTGCAAATAACATAAAAAATAAATATTAATTAAATTATTCATGTTAAAATACGTACTTTTACACTATGAAAGTTTTACAAAAAATATTATCTATTTTGATGCTTACACTTATTGTAGCATTTACACAGTATCCTTGTGCTGATAGATATTTTGTGAATACTACCCAAGTAGAAAAACTTATAACACAAGAAGGTAACGCCTCTGATCAATCTATTGCTACAATAGATATGTGCTCTCCTTTGTGTACATGTATTTGTTGTACGATAATTTATAGTACAACAATATTTACTCTCCCTATTACTACAACAGTTTTATTTTCTTTTAATAAAACTCCTTTATATTTTGATAAAAAAATTGAGAAAATTGATTTAACTATTTGGCAACCACCAAAGATCATGTCCTAAATTAAAGTATTTATAAATGGTTACAAACAGTAAGTCAGTAGTATCTGCACTGTATGAGTAAACGATATATCTAATACAATAGATTATAAATACAAAAAAGAGTTACTTTAATTTAAATAATGACATAAATGTTAGATAAAATCATAAATTTTAGTATCCGTAACAAGTTTATTGTTGGATTATTTGTTCTTGGATTAATCATTCTTGGGACCTATTCTGTAATGAATTTACCTATGGATACACAACCTGATATCACTAATAATCAGGTTCAAATTATCACTACTTCACCTACTTTAGCTACTCAAGAAGTAGAACAATTTATTACCTATCCCATAGAGCTAGCTGTAAAACCAATTCCTAATATAAAGGAACTACGTTCTATCAGTAGATTTGGATTAAGTGTGATTACGGTAGTATTCACAGAAGACACCGATATATACTGGGCACGAGCTCAAATTTCTGAAAGGTTAAAAACCGCTCAAGAGAATATTCCTGATGGAGTAGGAACACCTGATTTAGCACCTGTTAGTACGGGATTAGGTGAAATATACCAATATGTAGTCTATCCAAAAGAAGGATATGAAGAAAAGTACAATAGCATGGAGCTTCGTACCATACAAGATTGGATCATCAAACCACAACTTATAGGAGTAAAAGGAGTAGCTGAAGTAAATACTTTAGGAGGACAACTAAAACAATATGAAATAGCTGTAAAACCAGATCTTCTTAAAAGTATGGATACTTCTATACTTGAAATATTTAATGCTTTAGAAGCTAATAACGAAAATACAGGTGGAGCTTATATTGATAAAAAACCTTATGCTTACTTTATTCGTAGTGTAGGTATGGTTAAAAATATTGAAGATATCCAGCGTATTGTCGTTAAAACAAATAATGGAATTCCCGTACTTATTAGAGATGTTGCTGATGTACGCATAGGAAGCAGTATTCGTTATGGTGCTGTGACAAAAGATGGACAAGGAGAAGATGTTAGCGGAATGGTAATGATGCTAAAAAACTCTAATACACAAGAAGTAGTTAAAGCTGTTAAACAAAGAATGGCTCAGATAGAAAAAACCCTTCCTGAAGGCGTTACTGTCAAACCTTTTATTGATAGAACAAAACTAATTGACAAAACGGTTAGTACCATTCAAACGAACCTAATCGAAGGGGCCTTAATTGTTATTTTTGTTTTAGTTCTACTTTTAGGGAACTGGAGAGCAGGACTGATTGTTGCTTCTGTTATTCCATTGGCTCTGTTATTTGCAATCTCTATGATGAAGATCTTTGGAGTAAGTGGTAATCTTATGAGTTTAGGGGCTATAGATTTTGGATTGATCGTCGACGGAGCTGTTATTATCGTTGAAGCTATTGTACACCGACTCCATGCTGGAAAAAATAGAGTTTTAACCCAAGAACAAATGAATAATGAAGTGTTTTCAGCTTCTTCAAAAATAAGAACAAGTGCATCCTTTGGGGAGATTATTATCTTAATTGTGTACTTGCCTATTCTTGCCTTAACAGGTATTGAAGGTAAAATGTTTGGCCCTATGGCTATGACCGTGTCATTTGCGATTTTAGGAGCTTTTATTCTATCCCTTACTTATGTACCTATGGCGTCTGCTCTTTTCTTATCTAAAAAAGCAGGGAAAGAGAAACCTAACTTTAGTGATAAAATCATTGATAAATTATACAGTTGGTATAAACCCCTTTTAGAAGGTGCTTTTAGAATGAAAAGAATTGTATTGCTGATTGCTTTTGGATTATTTGCTTTTGCCATTTTTGTCTTTGGCCGTATGGGTGGAGAATTTATTCCAACTTTAGATGAAGGTGACTTAGCGACAAATTTGATTATCTCTTCTGGTAGTTCATTATCTCAACAAATAGAAACAACAACAAGAGCAGAACAAATATTAAAAGAACGCTTCCCTGAGGTAAAAATGATTATTTCAAAAATTGGTAGTGCAGAGATTCCTACCGACCCCATGCCAATGGAGGCGGCAGATATGATTATTATCTTGAAAGAAAAGAAAGAATGGACTTCTGCTAAAACCAAAGAAGAATTAATTGCTAAAATGGAAGAGGCTTTAGAAGAAATACCAGGTATTGGAACTGAATTCTCTCAACCTATACAAATGCGTTTTAATGAATTAATGACAGGAGTTAGAAGTGATGTTGCTATTAAGGTATTTGGAGAAGACTTAGATCGTTTAGCAAGTATTGGAGATGAAATTAATGGGCTGATCACAACAGTACCTGGAGTAGCAAGTACCAAACTTGAAAGAGTAACTGGACTACCTCAAATTTCTATAAAATATGACCAAGATAAACTTGCTTTATATGGCTTAAAAGTATCAGACATCAGCCAGGTAGTAAGAGCAGGATTCGCAGGAGAGAAAGCTGGTTCTGTCTATGAAGGAGAAAAAAGATTTGACTTAGTCATTCGATTAAATCAAGGAGATAGACAAGATATAGAAGACATAAAAAATGTGTTTATCCCTTTACCTAATGGTGTGCAAATACCTTTAGGACAAATTGCAAATATTGATTACGAAGATGGGCCTCAACAAATCAGTAGAGAAGATGGTAAAAGACGTATTGTTCTTGGTTTTAATGTTCGTGAGCGAGATGTAAAAAGTGTAGTAACGGACATACAAGCACTATTAGACAAAAAACTCAATATGCCTGATGGTTATTTTATTACCTATGGAGGGCAATTTGAAAACTTAGTAGATGCTACTAATAGATTAATGGTAGCGGTACCTGTAGCATTAGCTTTGATATTTGTACTATTATACTTTACGTTTAAATCAACAAAACAATCATTAATGATCTTTACTGCTATTCCTTTATCCGCAATAGGTGGAGTTTCAGCGTTATGGTTAAGAGATATGCCTTTTAGTATTTCTGCAGGAGTAGGATTCATAGCACTCTTTGGAGTGGCTGTACTAAATGGTATTGTACTTATTGGCCAATTTAATCAACTAAAAAAAGAAGGTATGAATTTATATGAAAGAATTATAGAAGGGACTAAGATACGTCTGCGTCCTGTCTTACTAACCGCTATGGTTGCCTCTTTAGGTTTCTTGCCAATGGCACTAAGTACAAGTGCTGGTGCTGAAGTTCAAAAACCATTAGCTACGGTAGTAATTGGCGGATTAATATCTGCTACAATACTGACTTTAATTGTACTCCCTATCATCTACTACTATGAAGAAAGAGGATTAGGTTTAGGAAAAAGAAATAAAGCTATTGTAGCTTCTACTCTACTGTTGTTAGTTGGAGTTGGAGTACAAGCACAAGAAGTTAGAAAACTAACATTAGAAGATGCGCTAAGACTTAGCGTAGAAAACAATAAAGGAATTAAAGCAGCGGAGTTAAATACTAAAGCTCAGAAACAGATGACTTCCACCTATTTTGATCTTGCCAAAACAGATGTAACAACTGGTTTTGGATATTTAGATTCTAAAGACAATACGGATATTAGTATAGCTGTATCCCAATCTTTTTCTCCCTTTACCTATGGCAAGAAAAAAAAGGTATTAAATAAAGGATATGAAACTGCGGTTTTACAACAAGATAGAACAGTTATTATTACTGATTATGCCGTTAAACAGGCTTGGGAGAACTTAGTATATGCATTATCTAAAGAAGTCTTATTAACAGAGCAAGCTAATTTATTAAAAGACTTCTCTAAGTCTGCAAAATTGCGTTATGACACTGGAGAAAGTACCTTAATGGAAAGTAATGTCGCTTCTGCTAAAGAGCAAGAGTTAAGAGTATTAATTACACAGAATAAAACTGTAATTAACAATGAAACCTCTAAACTAAAAGCACTTCTGAATCTGGAAGAAGACTTTGTTCCCATTAATCCTAAAATAGTCTATGATAAACATGATGTGGACAGCAATTTTGATTTAACCTTAAACAATACCATACAATTAGCAGAAAAAGAGATAGAAACAATTGAGGCTAATAGAAATTTACAGAAAGCTATGTTATTACCTGATTTTTCTATTGGGTATAATATTAAATCTAGCTCTGGTACAATAACGGGAAAAGATGGTATACCAACTACTTATGGTAAAGATTTACGCATACCAAGTTATACCATAGGCATTTCTATTCCTATCTTCTTTGGAAGTCAATCTGCTAAAATTAAAGCAATGAAATATGAAACGCAGCAAGCAACTGTGCAGAAAGAATACTTTTTTAAGCAATTAGAAGAAAATGTTCAACAGCAGTTTGACATTATTAAAGCTCAGGAAAAAGTAATCGATTATTACCAAGAAAATGCTTTAAAAAATGCTGCATTGATCAAAGATCATGCACAGAAATCATACAATAATGGAGATATATCTTATGTAGAATACATTCAATCAGTAGAAACTGCATTGACGATACAAATGAACTATTTGGATGCTATTCTACAGTATAACTTAAGTCATAACACACTTCATTATTTAGTAAACCAATAATATAAAAGAAATGAAAAAGTCAATCATATTTTTATCCCTAGCTACGAGCATTTTACTATTTAGTTGTAAAAATGCTGAAGGAGGTAATTCCGAAGAGAAAACAGAACAATCTACTCCTTCTAAAGAATCTAGCGATCAAGCTAAGAAAGAAGGCGAATCTGCAAATAAAGAAGTAGAGTTAACACAAGCTCAATACACTGCTTCAAAAATTCAATTAGGCCAATTACTTCAAAAAAACTTAAGTAATGTAGTACGCGTAAATGGTAATACAGAATTACCTGCACAGAGTCAAGCGGATGTATCCTCTTTTCTAAGTGGAACAGTGACTAATATTTCTGTTAATCTGGGAGATTATGTAAAAAAAGGACAAACAATTGCTACTATTGACAGTCCTGAATACATACAACTGAGAGAAGAGTACACCATATCTAAAAACACCTTAGATTACTTAGAACTGGAATATAAACGTCAAGAAACATTAAGAGAACAGAATGTCAATTCTGCAAAGACTTATCAAAAAACGAAATCAGACTTAAGTATAGAACGTGCTCGATTCCAATCGTTAAGCAATAGGCTAAGTCTAATAAATGCTGGCGCTGGTTCTAAATCAATTAGAATAGTATCACCTATAAGTGGTAATATTTCAGCGATTCCAATTAAAATCGGATCAAGTGTTATCGCTGGACAGTCTTTATTTTCTATCGTGGATAATTCTAAACTACACTTAGATTTGATGGTATATGAAAAAGATCTTCCTTCTATTAAAGTAGGGCAAAAAGTATCATTCTCATTTACTAATATCAACAAATCAGAAGTTACAGCTACTATTTTTAGTATCAGTAAGTCATTTGAACCAGGAACCAAAACAGTACTTGTTCACGCAAACATAGATAAAACAGAAGAAACATTAATTCCAGGATTATACGTTAATGCTTTAGTGCACATTGGTGAAAAAACAGTAGAAGCCCTTCCTAACGAAGCCATTATTAAAGCCGATGGACGTGAATTTATCTTTATTTTAGAAGATATTGAAGAAGAAAAAGGAGTAAAAAGTTATCATTTCGAAAGAATCGAAGTCAAATCAGGAGTGTCTGAATTAGGGTATACCCAAATTACACTTTTACAAGACCTACCTGAAGATAGCCAAATCGTTTTTTCTGGAGCATACTATATACAAAGCCATTTAGCCAAAACAGATGGCGGTGCACCTGAACATGGACACTAAAACTAATCTTAAAAAACAACCAGGTGTTTAAACCTGGTTGTTTTTAAAATTCCTTATCAATATTACCCTCAAAAGTAGAATACGTTTAACTAATGATTCCATCAACATGAAACTAAAATTCTTATTTGTATTATTTGTTCTATTTAATGCACTAAACTTAAGCGCAAATTCAAACACACTTAACTTTAAAAATACAGAAGATTATTCATTTCAGATCATTTCTTCCGATACATTAATACCAAAAAACTTTTGGCAAAAAGATGCAGTCAAAATAACTTTTGTACCTACTGTTTTCTTTGGAGCTACAGCTGTAACTTGGAACGGAAGAGAACATATTCTTGAAACAAGGAATAAATATATTCCTGAGTTCAAAAATACTTTTGATGATTATTTGCAATATGGGCCAGGGGCATTAGCTTTTGGTCTAAAAGCTGCAGGAGTAAAAGGAAGAAATAATATGAGACGTAGTATTTATAACTACGCAGGTAGTATGTTGATTACAGGGCTTTTTGTTAATAGCTTAAAATATACAACTAAGGTAATGAGACCTGATGGTAGTACAGCCAATTCATGGCCTTCTGGTCATGCCGCAACAGCTTTTTCTAATGCCGCTTTTTTAGATAAAGAATATGGTTTAGTTAACCCTGCTTATTCTATAACTGGGTATGGAATGGCTATTATGACGGGTGTGGGGCGTAGTATAAATAATAGACACTGGTCTTCAGATATTTTAGCAGGTGCCGGATTCGGTATCCTATCAACCAATCTAGCTTATTTTTTTATTGATAAAATCTATGGAAACCAAGGTGATAACTTGAGCCTATTGTCCAAGTTTGAAGGTAATGAAAACCCATCTTTTTTAGCAGTAAAATTAGGAGCAAGCTTTAACAGTAATAACTTATTAGAATTACACAAAGATGGGCCAGATGCGAAAGTTGGCTGGGAAGCTGGTTTTGAAGGAGCTTACTTCTTTAATAAATCAATAGGAATAGGAGGAGATTTTACAATATCAGGTTACCCCCTCTCTCAGAATAATGTAAATGGTTTAGAAAACCCAGAAGTATTTAAAGATTATAATTTATCTTATACAAGTTCTGCTTTAGGTTTTATGAATTTTGGAATAGGTCCCTATTATGCTTTTCATTTTAGTGACAGCTTCAATTTAATGTTAAAAACTACAGCAGGGTATGCTTTTGGTGCAACGGGAAAAATTGAAGCAAAACAAAACGACAGTACTATATTTTTACCTGATACTATAAAAGATAATATGACTGTTGCTTCATACAAACCTCATAGCTCTTTTAGATGGTCAGCAGGTAGCTCATTAACTTACAACTTAACAGATCAATTAGGTCTAACATTATATGTTGACTATTCTAGTACAAAACCAACAATAATTTATACTCCTGAAAACCCTCTATTAAATTTAGATTCTAACAAACCTAATTCTAATAAGGCAGATTTGCACTATGTAGCATCAGGATTAAGACTTACAGCTTATTTCTAATAATAAAAGGACTTTTTTTAAAGACTACTAAATCCAATATAAAGTAGTTACATCAATTATGATAGATTATTCACGGAGCTTTATTTAATTTTAAACACAACATTAATTTTTATAAATATGGGACATCATGGTAGTAATCACAGACCGGTTTGGGGAAACAATCCTGGATCAGGTAATCATCATGGACAAGCATGGGGAAACAATTCAGGATCAAGCAATCATCATAGAAGAGGTTGCTTTAGAAATTTTGTCTTATTCTTTGGAATAGGAATAGGAATTACAGGAGCTTTACTTTATTTTTTATAAAATTGTAATTAAAAATCCTCATAAAAATGATAATATAAAAGAGCTACCTTGTCTAGGTAGCTTTTTTATTATACAATAGATATCACTGCAAACTTTGTAAAATCATAGCAAAACTATTTTAGTTATTACTTAATTTTTTTCTTAAACAATTAATAAACAGCAATTTGACACACTTGTATTAAAAATCATGTATACAATAGTTTTGAAATAATATAAGCAGGTTAACATCTGTCATAAAAATGGACTTATCTGTAAATATGAACTAATAGAATTACCACTGTTTCTCTTTAAAACGCTCCCTACTTTTACTCAAAATGAAACTAAATATACACCCCGACAACACAATAATACCATAACAAGTATGTCATTTCATAACAAAATACATCAAATTACATTAGTTAACTAATAATATAAAATAAACACAACAAAACACTGAAAAACAAAATAAAAATAAACAAAAGCTAAAACTAATATTTTTACTAAAATATTCGCTTCCATCAATCAAAAAAACAGGTTATTATTTAACTTTTTAGTACTTTTTTAATACATTTAAAATCATTATATTTGATTTTAACCTAATTTGCTAAGGTGAGCTATTAGGTGAGTTGGTTTTTTACAAACAAGACAATTGATTGATTTAAAGATATTTACGAGGAGTGGTTCGAATCCTGCCACAACTAAAAATTAATGTTGGTTTGCAATTCATTTTGCAAATCAACATCTCATTTTAACGCCAACCTCTTCTTTATTATTCCAGTAATACTAAGCACTCCTATTCTCCACATAAATTAGTTGTTTAATCTTAAAAACAACTATTATGGACAATCAAATCACAAAAGAAGATTTAAGGCTGTTTAGTCAAACAATCGTTACAGAATTAAAAGAGTTTTTTAATCAGAAATCAAGTGAGGCATCACTTGAATGGGTAAAGGCAAAAGTCGCAAGGCAACTACTTAGTATCTCAGCAGCTTCACTACAAACACTTCGTATTAGTGGAAAGCTTAGATATAGAAAAATACTTGGCTCCTATTATTACAATAGAATTGATATTGAAAACCTTTTTAATAAATAGTATATGTGTATATCCAATAAACTACTTCGTTATATTGTAGAGCTTAAAAATGATGCTAAACTCAATGTTTGGCATTTTGCTCTACTTCTTGGGATTATTCAGTTTGCATTTTTACAAAAACAAGGTAAACTAATTAGAATAAGTAGGCATAAACTGATGAAATACGCTCATATTACCACACTTCCTACATATCATAAATACTTAAAAGAACTCCAAGAATTAGGTTATATAAAATATACTCCCTCGTATCACCCTGACATGCGTAGTACAGTTGAATTATTGCATAAAAGCCTATGATTGTACAAGGGAGTAATTACTATCAAACTAACTTAGTTATGATATCTATTAACTGAGTTAGTTTTTCTTGATACTACTCTTAGCCACAAATTTCTCAAACTCTTGATTTCTATTTTGCATAATAGGCCCATGACCAAAACATATAATAGCTGGATGCAGTTTCGCTAATTTTTGAAGCGATTGAATATTTCTCTGTTGATCTGAGGTAAATATATTGGGTGGAAGATGTAAACCTCTAATTGTAGTAAGCAGATTCATATTAGCAGCAGCATCACCTATTATCAATACCCCATCTTTTTCTCTAAATAAAGATATATGACCATCAGAATGTCCTGGTGTCTCTATTACTCTAAAATTTCCAATCATATCATTTTCAACTATTGTAGTTGTAACTATATGTCCTTGACCTGCCCAATACCTCTGCTGAAGTTTTGCTACCAAATTTTGAGGATTTGGATAATCTTTAGTCACCATACCTGTTTCTGTTCTAAAGACTTCGTTAGAGTGACAAAACAAAGGGATAGAAAAATCCGTACATATCTGATCACTACAACCTTGATGGTCTGCATGTGCATGGGTAAGTACATGCTTGTGGATTGGAATTTGTTGCAGAGCTTTTTTTATAATTCTATAGGAGCTTCGTATTCCTGAATCGATCAAAACGCCTTCGATAATATAACAGTTGATACTATTTCGTGGCATTAAAGGTACTTGAAATACCTCCTGAGCTATTTGATGTAACATGTTTTTTTATTCAAAACTACATTACTACTCTTAAACTGGATGTAGACATTTGTCCTATAATGTATTCTTATGTATTTGTCCTTTAGCTCGTGTAAGCGATCGTTGTGTGATTCCTAAATAAGATGCTAAGTCTTGAGTTGTTACCCGCTTAATAAGCATTGGTTCGTTAAACAACATATAACTATACTTCTCTAAAGCCGTCTTATTATTATAATTCAGCATGTACTTCTGCTTTTGATTATATTCCTGTTCTAAAACTGATTGTATAATTTTGTTCCAAGCTGGTACTTTATCAAGTAGATACAAATAGTCTGAATAACTTATTCTATAAATTACACAATCTTCTATAGCTTTAATATTTCTTGTAGAATTTTCCTGAGATATAAATTCTGAAAATGAAGTAACAAATTCATTCTCAAACTTAAAACAAGTTATATTTTCCCTTTCTTCTTTGTCACTACCATACGCTTTAACAGCACCAATAGCAACAAAACCTATATAACGACATACTTCGTTCTCACGAATAAAAAAATCACCCTTTTTTAATAAAACAGGTTCAAAAAAATGTGAGGATAGATTAATCTCGTCACCTTTTAGCCCTCCTATTGAAACTAGACAACTTTCAAATATATCAACCCTTCCAATGTCATTCATTACCTTATTTTTGTTATTAATCTTTTATTGAGCTATATCTCAAGTTCAATATTCAAAATTAAAAAAAAATTAAAACCTATGTATCTTCATTACTTAGTCTCAAAAACATAATCAATAGTAATCCCTCGTATCACCCTGACATATGTAGTACAGTTGAATTATTGCATAAAAGCCTATGATTGTACGAGGGAATAATTACTATTAAACTAACTTAGTTATAATATCAATTAACTGAGTTAGTTTTTCTTGATTAAGATTTAAGGATTCAAGCTTCTCAAGCAAATTCTTATACTCTGGAGTTTTCTTAGTAGCTTGTCCTTCTAACTTACCTTTTAATATCTGCATTTCACTCTTGATAGCTTCCTCTTCCGTTAAAGCATATTCCTCTGTTTGCTTAACAGAGTGATGACCTAACATTTCTTTGACCACATGAATAGGAACTCCATTACCAAGCGTTACAGTACTACCGAAAGTTCTTCTTGCTTTGTGAGTATTTAATTCACTGATTTCACAAAGAGAAGAAATTTCTTTTAAATAGGCATTCATCTTTTGATTAGATCGAACAGGAAGCACTACATCTTTTCCAATACAATCAGGATGGTTTTTATACTTTTCCATTATCTCAATAGCTTTAGGTAGTAATGGAATAGTGATATTAGCATCTGTTTTTTGTCTATTGGTTCTTATCCACAAATTACCTTCAACATCTTTTGTAATATCACTTTTCTTTAGTTGAAATACATCAATGTAGGCAAGTCCTGTGTAACACTGAAATACAAACACATCCCTTACAATAGATAACCTTTCATTATCAATCTCTTTACTTTCCAATATAGAGAGTTCTTCCCTACTTAAAGGTTTTTTATTGAGCTTACTCTTCTTAGGTTTGTATTGTGCAAAAGGATTAGAAGAAATTATTCCCTTTGCAACAGCTCGTAGAACAATCTTCTTGAAGTTTGAGATATACTTTATAGTCGTATTGTTGGAACACGCTCTAACAGTCTTTAAATAGTGTTCATATTCAAGGATAAACTCATGATCCAGCTCTCTGAACTCAATATCATCTTTATTATAAACTTTTTTAATAAATTCTCCTACATGAGATCTTGCTGTTACATATCTCTCATACGTACCAGGAGCATATTCTTTAGGTACAAGTTTAAGAACTTCATCGTTGTGTTTTTGGAACTCCTCTAAGACCTTTACCTTACCTGTCCCTTTACCTTGTACATAGTCCATAAGAACAGAAGTAGTAATTGGTTGACCATTGCTTAAAAGCTCCAACTTGTAGTGATTGATTTTAGATACAATCGTATCCAATAGAAAATTAAGAGTCCTTGCCTCTTCTTTTGTACCAAGTGCGCGACCTGACTTCTGGTTCCATCTATTGATGTCCCATTTGTGATTAATGGAAGTCTCTCTAGCGATTCCATCTACGATGATTCTAAGGTAAACCATCCTTAAATCACCTCCATCTCTTCCTTTCTTAAGGAAAAAACTAATTGATAAGCGTTTTTCTAACATAATTCAACTGTTTAAAATTAGTAATAAATGTCGAATTAAAACACTTCAAAATCAAGATGTAAATCTCTTTAACCCCTTACTATCACTGAGATTAAGCTAATTTTTGTGGCACAGAACAAAACTTGCTTTCTGTGCCACGAATTAGCCTTGTTTTTTTGAGCATTTTTGAAAAAAATGCGATAGGGCTAAAAAAGAAAAAACCTATAATTCACTGAGAATCATAGGTTTTAAGCTGTTTTGATGACTTTTAAAAAGTTATCTTTTATAAATCAGCGGAGAAAGAGGGAATATAACCTATATATAAATAGAATACCTTGTAATGTTATTGTTTTGATTTATTGATA
>NZ_FNYS01000025.1 GCF_900109075.1 Myroides marinus
GTCAATGCATCTAAATTATAAATGTGATACTCTGAATATTTATTTACAAATTGTCTAACAACATGGGATCCAATAAACCCAGCCCCCCCTGTAATTACTATCTTTTTCATTGTTTTAATAACTTTTAAACCAATTAACAAAACTAGCAACTCCTTCTTTAATAGAAGTTGTACTCTTATATCCCAATTTATTTAAATTAGAAGTATCTGCCCAAGTTCTAGGTACATCCCCAGGTTGCATTGGCATCATATTTTTTTCTGCTACTTGCCCTAGTTCTGTTTCTAAGGTTTCGATAAACTCCATTAGAGAAACAGGTGAACCATTCCCAATATTAAAAAGTTGATAATACGGATGTTCAAAATCTTCTTTTGGGGCATTCAATAATGTAATAAGAATTCCATTCACTATATCATCTATATAAGTAAAATCACGGCTCATTTCTCCATTATTGAACACTTTAATTGCTCTACCTTCAGTAATAGCTGAAGCAAATAATATTGGTGCCATATCAGGACGTCCATAAGGTCCATAAACAGTAAAAAAGCGTAACCCAGAAGTTGGTAATTGATATAAATGACTATAAGTGTGAGCCATTAATTCATTCGCTTTTTTAGTAGCAGCATATAAACTAACTGGATAATCTACTCGGTCTTCCTCTCCAAAAGGAACTTTTGGATTCTCTCCATATACTGAAGAACTAGAAGCATATACTAAGTGTTTTACCTTATTATATCTACAGCACTCTAATAGGTTAACAAAACCCACCAAATTACTATCCACATAAGCCATTGGGTTCTCTAAACTATAACGAACTCCTGCTTGTGCAGCTAAATTAATAACTCCATCAAATTGATATTCTTCAAATAATAGTGGTAATGCATTACGATCTTCCAAATTCATTCTATAAAAGAACAAATTAGAATGCAAAACTGATTGTGTTTTATTTCCCCATACTTCGACATCATCCTTCTGAAAACCAAGCTCTTTTAAACGATAAAATTTAAGATTGACATCATAATAATCATTTACATTATCAATACAAACAACATGATATCCTTCTTGAATTAAACGTTTTACAGTAAAGTACCCTATAAAACCTGCTCCACCAGTTACTAATATACTCTTCATATCTCTTTAGTTTTGCCCTTTACCTATTGTATAAACTTCAAACCCTACCTCTTCTAACATCTGATGATCTAATATATTACGCCCATCAAATACGAAAGCTGGTTTCTGCATATTGTCATAGATTCGTTGCCAATCATACGTTTTGAATTCATCCCATTCTGTCAAGACTGCTATACCATGTGCTTCTTCTAACGCTTTATAAGCATCAGCATGAACAGTTAAATGCTTTGCATTAGATTCTGCATCACGAGTAGCTAGATAATCCAAATCTGACAACATTTGTATTTCTGTAACCTTAGGATCATACACATGAATCTGTGCTTCTTCTTCTATTAAATCATTTGCTACATAAATAGCCGCAGATTCACGAGTGTCATTCGTATCTTTCTTAAAAGCCCATCCTAAAAATGCAATCTTCTTACCATTTACAGTATTAAACAGAGTAGTTACAATATTATCCGCAAAACGACGCTTTTGATGGTCATTCATAATAATCACCTGCTCCCAATAATCTGCCACTTCATCTAATCCGTAAGACTTCGCTATATAAACTAAATTCAAGATATCTTTTTGGAAACAAGAACCTCCAAACCCCACTGAAGCTTTTAAAAATTTATTACCAATACGACTATCTGTTCCTATCGCTCTTGCTACTTCATTAACATCTGCTCCTGATACTTCACATAGCTCAGAAATAGCATTAATAGAAGAAACACGTTGTGCTAAGAAAGCATTTGCTGTTAATTTAGACAACTCTGATGACCAAACATTAGTACGCAAAATACGCTCTTGTGGCACCCAAGCTCCATAGATAGCTGCTAAAGCTTCTATAGCCTCTTTTCCTTTAGATGTTTCTGACCCCCCTATTAGCACTCGATCTGGATTCATTAAATCCTGAACTGCTGTCCCCTCTGCTAAAAACTCTGGGTTAGATAAGATTTGGAACTCTACTCCATTACCTGTCTGATCTAAAATACGCTTGATTGCTTGTGCTGTACGTACAGGTAATGTTGATTTCTCTACTACTATTTTATCTGTTTTAGCAACTCTTGCTATTTGACGAGCACATAATTCAATATACTTTAAATCAGCAGCCATACCCTTCCCTTTTCCATAAGTCTTAGTTGGAGTATTTACTGAGATAAAAATCATATCTGCTTCATCAATAGCCTTATCTACATTGGTATCAAAAAATAAGTTACGCCCTCTTGCCTCACCTACTATTACATCAAGTCCTGGTTCATAGATAGGTAATTTACTCAAATCCTCATCGTTCCAAGCTTGAATACGAGCTTCATTTAAATCGACTACTGTAATCTGAATATGCGGATTCTTTTGTGCAATAACTGCCATAGTAGGGCCTCCTACATAGCCAGCCCCTACACAACAAATTTTTTGAATACTTTTCATTTTATGCTTTTATATACTTAAAATATTATTACAATCTACTATCTATTATTTTTCTATCTAATGCTGCTTTTGCATCATAGATAACTGCTGGCGAAGATACCATATTCTCAATATTAAGTTTACGGAAATCCGTATGAGCAGTCGTTAATACCACTCCTTCATAACGAGTATTTAATAATTTATCTTCTTTTATTAATTCTATCCCATACTCCTCTCTCACTTCCTCTACATTCACCCAAGGATCATATACATCTACTTCTATCCCATAAGACACCAACTCTTCATAAATCTTAGCAACCTTCGTATTACGTGTATCAGGACAATTCTCTTTAAATGCAACCCCCAATAACAATACTCTAGAGCGACTTACGTCAATCCCCTTTTGTATCATTAACTTTACTACTTTGCTAGCAATAAATACAGGAATCTCATCGTTCACACGACGTCCTGATAAAATCACATCTGGGTAATACCCTACTTGAATCGCTTTATGGGCTAAGTAATACGGATCTACAGAGATACAGTGTCCTCCTACTAATCCTGGTTTGTATTTAAGAAAGTTGAACTTCGTACCTGCTGCTTCTAATACATCTTGTGTATCTATCCCTAATC
Organism: Myroides marinus; assembly: GCF_900109075.1. Taxonomy (GTDB): domain Bacteria; phylum Bacteroidota; class Bacteroidia; order Flavobacteriales; family Flavobacteriaceae; genus Flavobacterium; species Flavobacterium marinum_A. The sequence goes on from NZ_FNYS01000025.1 coordinate 3,151, forward strand.
GGTCAAAGATTAAGGCTAATTCATTCACAAAAGAGATATTGACATCGCGCTGTGCATTCTCTATCACTTTTGCTGCTTCAGCTACTTTTAAGGATGGTGCTTTATGTGTTCCCGCTTTGATAATGGTGCGGTACAAATCATCTATATAATCTGCTACTTCGGGTGTACTTCCTGAAGTAACTTTTACAATTGTCTCTAAGGTATTGACCTTATCCCCTGGATTGATACGCTCTGGTGAATATCCCGCGTAAAAATCTCTGTTGAATACTAGTTTAGAAGTTTCCTCTAATACTGGGATACACTCCTCTTCTGTACATCCTGGGTATACTGTCGATTCATAAATCACAACATCTCCCTGCTTCAGTACAGTACCTACTAATTTAGATGATGATTTTAATGGGGTAAGATCAGGAGCATTAAATTGGTTAATCGGGGTTGGTACCGTAATGATATATACATTCGCATCTGCGATATCACTGATACTCGTACTTGGTTTGTACCCCTTTACTCCTCCTGAGTTGTTATAAGTTAAGATAGAGACGTTTAACTGACTTTCGTCCACTTCTTTAGTAAGGTCAATCCCTCTTTGCAGCTCTGCTACTCTGCTTTCTTTTATATCGAATCCCACTACTGGGAAATGTTGTGCAAATGCAAGTGCTAACGGTAATCCGACATAGCCTTGCCCGATTACTGCTATCTTAAGTTCTTTTTCCATAGTTTTTTTCACATTATTGTTAGTTCCTAAAGATACCGTATCGTCAGTAAGTGTCATTATTTTTTAACAATAAGTTACAAATGTACACTTTTAAAATTTTGGGGTGCAATAAAATATTCACTTTTTGTGTAGAAGTGGGGTTTTTATGAGCGAGCACTACTTTATAAGAGGTTTTATTACACAAATCAAATAAACAAAGCCTTTAGGATAACTCCTTTAATACAAAATCCTATTTTAAAACAAACACTAATTAGAATTCTCATTAAATAGATTAATTCTCAAATCATACAATTAAAAAAGCTCTACCTAAATTCTAGATAGAGCTTTTTATACTTTTTCTTTGCTTATGAAATTATTTTCTAATTAATCAATTAGTAAAAAATCCACCTTATCTTTAATAGCAGGGTTTTCTTTACTTACAACAGTAATAGTAACCTTACCTCTTTTTCCTTCTGCTCCTACCACTCTTCCCTGTTCATCCACACTTGCTAAAGAAGAATCTGAAGAAGTAAAAGTAAATAATGAGATAGATAAAAATTCAGGTATTGTAGTTAACTGTAAAGTGTACCCCTTACCTTGCGGTAACTCAATTGGTTTGTCTAAAGGTTTTCTAATATTCAGATAAGTAGGAACATTTGATATAATCTCCTGATCAATATAAGCACTTACTCCATTAGGAGCTGTAACTGTAATTCTAGCTTTCCCTGCAGAGATTCCCTCTACCACTCCATTTTGATCTATTTTAGCTATCTTCTCATTAGAGCTCTTCCATACTAAATTATCAAGAGGCACCCAACTTTCTCCTGTTGTTAATGAATACTTGTAGTGTTGTCCAATAGGAAGCTTCATCTCAGGAAAACCTTGAACAAAGTTTATTTCTTTAAGTCCAAAACTCTTAATCTGCATTATTAATTCAGATTTAAGCTCTTCATTATTTTTTACCTGCGCTATAATTTCTACCTCACCTGAACGCAGAGCTGTAACTATTCCATCTTTTACTGTAGCTATGTTTGTATCTTTACTTGTCCAAGTTACATCTTTTAAATCAACGTTTTCAAGTTTTAAAAGTGGTTTTATATCTCGTGTCTTTGTTTGGTCTAAATCAAGTCCGTCATGTGAATTTAAAAAATAAAGACTTGTTATACCTACTCTAACAGTTAAAGCAGCTACTTTATCTAAATTTTTAATTTTTGCAATTATTATAGATTCTGATGCCTTAACACCTGTTACAATACCATCTTTAACTGGTGCGATATTGGGATTTGTACTACTCCATTCAATATCTTTAGGACTTACGTTTACAAGTACTAGTTCATCAACAAGATTCACATCTTGACCTAAAGAAACAAATTTCTGTTTGTTTTTAAAAGAAATACTTACCTCTTTCGTGTTCTTATTACTGTTATCATCTGAAGAACAGTTAAACAGTAAAAAAGAACAGATCATTAATAAAGCTATTTTAACTTTCATGTTGTAATTTATAAATTTTACAACAAAATTATATAAAAACATCACTTTAACATAATATATTATAATAAATAAAAACAGCCTCTTAAGGACAAACAAAGCCTCTAATAACCAATAAGATAAAACAAAAAAAATAGCTATTAGTTTTAAAAGTCTAACTTTTTAAAACTACAATACTATGCAAAACGAAGATGATTTAAGAGCTTTATCCAAGATTTTATCTTTTTTAAGAGCCGTTAGTATTCTTATATTACTAATGCACATATATTGGTTTTGTTACTCTTTATTTATACACTTAGAATTAACCCATCCGGTGGTTAATAAAATCCTTTTAGGTTTTAACGCTAAGGCAAATTTATTTGCTAGTCCTATCTACACCAAGCTTTTTTCTATCTTGCTTTTAGGTTTAAGTCTTTGGGGAAACAAAGGCGTTAAAAGTCAAAAAATTACATTAAAGAAAATAGCTGTGTTATTTTTTCTAGGAATAGGTCTTTTCTTTTTAAACTTCATTTTTTTAAAGTCAAACTTAATTATAATAAACATACTATATATCACAAGCTTAGCTATAGGATATATCCTACTTCTTGTATCGGGAGCGTATTTAAGTAGGCTTATAAATCAAGAGCTTTTAGAAGATGTTTTTAATTTAGAGAATGAAAGTTTTTATCAAGAAACGCGTCTTTTGCAAAATCAGTATTCGGTTAATTTGCCAAGTAAGTTTTACTACCGAAAAAAGTGGCATAATGGCTGGATAAATGTAGTTAATCCCTTTAGAGCTACAATTGTTTTAGGCACACCTGGCTCTGGTAAGAGTTACGCGGTTATAAATAACTTTATCAAGCAGCAAATAGAAAAAGGCTTTGCCCTTTATTTATATGATTTTAAGTATGATGATCTCTCAACTATTGCCTATAACCACTTGCTTTTACACAAAGACAAGTATGAGGTTACTCCTAAGTTTTATGTAATAAACTTTGATGATCCTAAAAAGAGTCACCGCTGTAATCCTATAAACCCAAAGTTTATAACAGATATATCAGACGCCTATGAGTCTGCCTATACTATTATGCTTAATCTTAACCGCTCTTGGATACAAAAACAAGGAGATTTCTTTGTTGAATCACCTATTATTCTCTTAGCGGCTATTATTTGGTTTTTAAAGATTTACAAAGATGGTAAATACTGTACCTTTCCTCATGCTATTGAGCTTTTAAACAAAAGATATAAAGATGTATTTACAATTTTAACCTCTTATGATTCTTTAGAGAACTACCTCTCTCCTTTTATGGATGCTTGGGAAGGAGGAGCTCAAGACCAGCTTCAAGGACAGATAGCATCGGCTAAAATCCCATTATCTCGTATGATATCACCTTCACTCTACTGGGTTATGAGTGGTGATGATTTCTCTCTTGATATTAATAACCCAAAGGAGCCAAAGATTCTTTGTGTGGGTAATAATCCAGATCGTCAAAGTATTTACTCAGCCGCTCTTGGTCTTTACAATTCTCGTATAGTAAAGCTGATAAACAAAAAAGATCAGCTAAAAAGTAGTGTTATAATAGATGAGTTACCCACTATTTATTTCAGAGGTCTTGATAATTTAATTGCAACGGCAAGAAGTAATAAAGTAGCCGTTTGTTTAGGCTTTCAGGACTTCTCTCAACTAGTTAGAGACTATGGAGATAAAGAGAGTAAGGTTATTCAAAACACAGTGGGTAACATCTTCTCAGGTCAAGTAGTGGGAGATACCGCTAAGAGTCTTTCTGAGCGTTTTGGAAAAATCCTTCAAAAACGTCAAAGTATATCTATAAACCGCCAAGATAGATCAACCTCTATATCCACTCAGCTTGATATGCTTATTCCTGCCTCTAAGATATCATCTTTAAGCCAAGGGATGTTTGTGGGGGCGGTATCTGATGATTTTACTCAAAAAATTGAGCAAAAATTCTTTCACGCCCAAATACTTGTAGATTCTGAAAAAGTAAAACTACAAGAGTTAAACTACAAGAAAATTCCAATCCTTACCTCTTTTACCGATTACAAAGGAAATGATCACTTAGACCGAGCTATAACAGATAACTACAACCAAATAAAAAAAGATATTGACCTACTTATTAAAAATGAGATCAAGCGCATTGAGAATGATTCAGACCTAGTGCATTTATTAAATAAAGACTAACCTGTTTTGTTATTAAATCTTATAAAAATGTATTTTAGCACAAAAAAGATCTTATGCATGATTTTCCAATTATTGATATTGATCACTTCTCAGGGCAAGAAGCATTAAACAAAGTTGATTTTTTATATTCTGAACTTCAAGGTCCTCATTATATAGACAAGCCTCATCAACATTTCTTTTTCCTACTGATCTTATTTGATAAAGCAAATGGAGAGCATACAATAGACTTTAATACTTACAAAATAAGTGATAAGCAAATACATATTTTATTTCCCAATCAGGTTCATAGTTGGACAATTAAAGATTCCACACAGGCATATCAACTCATGATTGACAAGGTATATTTTGAGAAACTTTCTTTACATTTCAGACATGCTTTTGCTTATTATTATCAAAACCCTATAATTAATCTATCGAATTTAGTTTTCAATCAATTAGTCTATGAATTTAAATCTATTAAGCAAGAACTATTAGACAATAACACTTTAATTGATCTTATTGAGTCACGAATTGCTGTTATTGCTTCTTTACTTAGTAAAGAGATCGATAAAACAACAAGTAATAAAACGCAAAGCTCATATAGTGTAAGGTTATTTGAATTTCAAGAGTTAATAGAGCAATTCTACTGTGAAGAAAAAAGCATAGAGTTTTATGCACAAAGACTAAATATTTCAAGTAGTCAATTATCAAAGTTAACCAGGAAACATCTTTCAATTTCTCCTATGCAACTTATTTATCAGCGTAGAGTTCTTCAAGCCAAAAGACTTCTTAAATCTACTGATTTATCAATCAAAGAAATAGCCTTTCAACTTGGATTTATAGACGCACCTTATTTTACTAATTTTTTTAAAAAACATACCAATCTAAGTCCCTCAGAATTTAGATCTGAGTGATCGATTTTTCAAGTCAATGCGCTAAAGCTACAAGTCTCAAGATTAAGTGATACTCTAAATTTGCATAGTCATTTTTAAAACAAACGATTATGAAATCTAATTTAGAGGTAAATTATAAAGAGCAAACTCAAATAGAGAATAACGCATCACAACCCAAACTAACGCCTTCTCTACTTTGGCTTATGACTATCTCAACAGGTATTGTTGTAGGAAATAACTATTACAATCAACCACTATTAGGACTAATGGCAAAAGACTTTTTTGTCTCAGAGGCAAAAATCAGCATCATTGCTATGTTTACGCAAATAGGCTTTGCTCTTGGTCTACTTTTTATTGTACCCTTGGCAGATATGTTACATAGAAAACGACTTATTCTTGGTATTTTCTTAACCATTATTCTCTCTCTTTTTGCAATGGTCTTAGCTACTTCCCTACCCCAATTGTATCTAGCTAGTTTTATGGTAGGATTTAGTTCTATAATCCCGCAAATGTTTGTTCCTCTTACCGCGGAACTTGCAACAGATCAAAAGCGAAGTTCTGCCATTGGAACTGTCATGAGTGGTTTACTTTTAGGAATACTACTCTCACGCGTTATGGCTGGTTTTATCGGGGAGATCTGGGGTTGGAAAACAGTTTACTACATAGCGATATTAAGCATGTTTGTTTTAATGTTTTTACTTTGGGTAAGACTACCTAATATAAAACCTAATTTTAAAGGTAGTTATTTACAATTAATGAAATCATTATTACACCTTACCTATACTCAACCTGTGCTAAGACTAGCTGCTTTACGTGGGGCATTAGGTTTTGCAGGATTTAATGCCTTATGGATAACTCTTGTTTTTCATTTACAAAACCCACCTTTTAACGCAGGAGCCTCAATTGCTGGTGGTTTTGGAGTTATAGGTGCAGTTGGTGCTCTAGCTGCTTCTTCAGTAAGTAGATTACAAAAAAGATTTTCATTAAATTGTATTATTCAATACTCTATTTATCTACTTATAATAAGCTGGATTATATTTTTTTTTACAGGATATACTTATATTGGGTTAATTATTGGAGTCATTTTAATTGATTTAGGTCTACAAGCTATGCACATAAGTAATCAATCTACATTTTTTGCCCTAAATATTAAGGCAACAAATAGATTAAACACTGTCTATATGTTCAGTTATTTCATAGGAGGATCCTTAGGAACATACCTAGCCTCAATAGCTTGGAGATATTATCAATGGGAAGGAGTAGTTTTTACTGGACTTTTTTGTTCTGTTCTACTTTTAATACTACACAGTCTATACACTAAAAAATAAAAAAAATATTATGACATTTAAAAACAGAATTTTTGTTCAAAATGAATTTGCTCCATTAAAAAGAGTAGTTCTAGCTGCATCTGAATTTGGTTATCCAATGCAAACAAGACAAGAGGATTTGCGTTTTTTAGATCAAAATGCATGTGAAAATTCAGAAATAAACAAAGGTAAAGACTTTAAACAAGCTCATCCTGATCTTCAACTAAAATGGGAAATGGAAAGAGAAAATTTCAAAAAACTACTTCAAAAACATGGTGTAGAAGTCTTACAACCACGCAATCTAACAAAGGCAGAAAAACAATTTAATCCAAAGGATGGATATGCTAATTTTTTCACCAGAGATCCATTCTTTGTAATTGGTGATTATCTTATTGAGGGTTCTATGCGTTTTTTACACAGAAGACATGAAATATCTCCTTTAAGAGATCTTTTATGGCCTTGTGTAGAAACTGCTACCTGTAAATATATATCTGCTCCTTCTGCCCAAATCTCAGATCCAAGTGATCCTACTTTAGGAAAGGGACCTTTTATTGAAGGAGGAGATATACTAGTATTGGATAATCATATCTTAGTGGGAAATTCAGGATTAGCTTCTAATGATTTTGGATTTAAATGGTTGTCTAAACTCCTTACTCCCTTGGGATACACTGTAGAACAAGTACGTTTACATCCTGATATACTTCATCTAGATTGTGCTTTAAGTCTTGTCAAACAAAACCTAATGGTAATATGTAAAGAAGCTTTCTTAGATGGAATTCCTGAAATATTAAAAAATTGGAATGCTATTTACACAACATTAGACCAGGCTAAAAACTTAGCGACAAATGGATTACCTATATCTACTTCTTTATATGTAACTGATATTGCTTTTAAAGAAATTGGAGAGCAAATTAAAACCTATGGAGTTCAAGTTGAATACCTTGACTTTAGTATTACCAGAAGTTTCGGTGGCTCGTTTCGTTGTAGTACTCAACCTTTATTACGTGAGTAGCATAATAAATCCTTATTTAAAAAAAGCAAATAACTTAGTTTCTTTTGATTACCTAAGTTATTTGCTCTGTATAAAATTATTATACTGGATTAAAAATAAAGCCTCCCTTAATATCTAAATACAAATTTGCTTTAAACTTTACTTTGTTTCTTGTTGTAAAAACAAACACTTTATTTATTCTTCTCAGATTAAGTAATTCTTCAAGTTCGGTTTCTGATAAATATACCCCTGACACTAATCTGGGTATAGTCCAATTACATTTTTTGTTTAAACAAATCAGCTTGTTATAACCAAGCTCAAACTTACTTTCCAAACATATGGGACAAACTCCTTTTAAAGACTTAACTGAATTAGTTAAATCATTAATAGCGCGCTCTAATTGTTCTAACTTCTCTTTAGCGGTATTATAAAACTCCTGCTTTTTTATCTCTGCTTTACTTTGCTTGTAAAACAAGAGCTCAAATTCAAACAAACAGCTAAAAGTATTAAGTCCTACATTTTTTGTCTTCTTGTAATAATCCAAAGCTTTCTCATGACAAACAAATCCATTTTCACTAGTATACAGATATCCATTTTCAATGAGCTTTTCAAGGGTTAAACTAAGAGTTAAAAACACATCGCTAAAAAAGCAAATATGACTTTGAGCTACTGCTTTGTTTTGTAAAAAACCTAAAAACTCATCTCTAATATATTCAAGGGTACTAGTAAAAGTAAAACTCTGTACTTCAGAGTTAGTTTTTTCAACTATTAAAGTAGAGTCTACTTTAAAGGATTCCTCACCCTCAAACACGTTAAAACAACCTACTACATTTGGATAATCCATATCTAAAACATCACCTGTATAAACCTCTATGGGAAGATGTGATAAAGAGTTTTTAATCAAGAATTTTAACTTAGCTTTTCTTATTTCTTTTTTAGGAGTAAAACTATCGATGCTTCTTTTGGCTATAAGCTCATAGATTGCTTTTTCACATACATTAAGATCTGTTGGTATTTTAAGGGTAGTTAGTATACCATGGTTTTCTAGGTTCTGTTTTTTTAAAACACTTTTATAATTAAGTCTTGCTAGTTTTAAATGTAAAAGATCTTCTTTAAATAATGGATAATCTCTTAGAGCATTTAAAAGTTTAGGCACTCTGTCTTTATACTTGTAAGATAAATACTGACTTAAAGTAAAGGGATAGGTGATAAATCTTTGCCTGTAAAGACTTAGTAAAACTTCTAGAGTTTTAGAGACTTGATAGCCGTATAGTTTATATGCTTTAATACTAAGGCTAAAAAAATCATATAAAAGTATAGGCTCTTGCTCTACTGCTTCTACTTTTATTTCTTGTAGAGTGACCTCTTTTTCTTTTTCTATGGCCTTAGCAACTCTTTGAGCATACTGCTTTGTTTTATAATCTTTGGAAAGATAACCAAAGACTGTTGTTTTCCCTGCGTTTATATTAACTCTTACTTTATAAGTTTTGTCTAATCTGCTTGCTTTACTATTTAAATATCTTAAACAGATTAATGATAAAAGCGGAGTTTTGTAAAGGCATAACTGGGTATTAATATTATCAGTAACTTTTTGATAAACCTTAGTAAACTGCTTTTTAATTATACTAGAAATAAGATTTCTATTGTGATACGCCTGAACAATAAAGTCATTTGTTAGTTTATCTGTATCACCACTCAAGAAAGTACGTTTTAAAAAGCCTTTATCTAGTGAAGTAAGTAACACTGTAGAGTTTGGTATAGTTATGTTTAGATACTGTTTTAAATACTCAAAACGAGTTTGTAATATACCACTAGGCTCGCTAGCAAAAACAATACTCTTACTTAGTAAAACTAGCTCTTTAATTAAGGCGAGTTTTTTTAACGTCACTGGGCAAAAAGCTGATTTATTCACTAATCTCAAAGGCCTTAGTTTATACTGAAAACTATTTTCTTTACTCACTTTTTTAAAATCTAAAGGCTTTATATCAATCTTACAATCATCTATCCATACAACAAAATGAGTCTGTGAGCTATAATAACCAAAATGCTTATTATTTGCATTAAAAAACGTGGCTAGAATTCTAGCCACGCTTGCTGTTTCTGTTATAATAAGTTGCATACTAAAATTTATGTTGGTCTTAAACCTGCTTTTTTATTTTGAGCCTGTTCTTTATTTTGTGTTTGACTCATATGAGCCTTTGGGTTACTTGGATCTGTAAAGGAAAAATTAGTTCTTTGGTTTACCGCATCATAATTAATATAACCTTTATAAGGTTTTCCCCTTTTATCAATAAGTCCATCGATTGCTACAGTTTTACCCTCTAAGAGCTCTTTATACTGATTATCATCAAGAGTCTTTCCTCTAAAAGTTTTTAAATCTTCGTTTTTTGAGAGTTTTTTATTTTTATTTACATTATCAAACAAAAACTCAATATGACCTTTAGCAGCATTGTACTGAATCTCGGCATCAAAAGGATTTCCTTTAGCAGAGCTCATTGCTTGAACTAAAACAGGTTTTCCTTGTTTTAACCCTTCTAGCTGATCATTAGAAAGGTCGACTCCCTTTATATGCTGGGGAATCTGCATTTTCTCAACACTGGTAACCACTATATTATTAGTTAGTTTATCCACACTTACAACCGATGGTATATAAGAGTTAGTCTCCGGATCTAACATATCCACTACCCTACCCATATTACCTGTCTTTAAAAGATTGTGTTTATCCTCTCTAGAGAATTCATGTCCTTGAAAAGGAACATTTAGATTTGGATACTTTTTAACCCCTTCTAGAGTCATTACTACCTCCCCATTAGGGGCTTTTTTAAGCCCTAGGCGCGCATCTAAAGAAAACTCAGCCGAGCCAAGATCTAAATTAACCTGAACAAGGTCTTTGGTTTTATATCCCTTTAACAAAGGCTCTAAAAGATCCATCTCCTCTAGTTTTTCTCTTGAGAGTCCTAACTGATTAAGTGAGGTCCAGTTTATATCATTGATATTAAACTTATAAGGATTATACTCCTTACTTGGTGCAATTGACTCACTATTTTTATTATCAACACTTTGAATCATTTTCTCTGGGTCTACCCGATGAGTGAGGTAAAGCTGGTGGTCTAAAGTGTTTTTTTGATCAAGTTCGCTTTGCATCTGCTTAGAAAGACCAATAGCTAAATCCTCAGGAACTTTAAAAAAACTAAACCTTGTGGGCTCGTTTAACTGGGAAAAGAAATTGGTAAAAAAATTAGAAAAGAAATCTCCGCTTTTATCTAGTCTTAAAAAACTATTTAGGTTATTTTTTCTTACTGGTGCACTTTTTAAGTCACCATTTTCACTTAAACCTTGAACGGCTTTAATTTTGTTGTCTTTTGAATCGCTAACAAGTAAAATATCATGTTTAGACTCATTGTTTTTTCTAGCTTCCATAATTAAAAGGTTAATTGGTTAATACTTAAAGGTATTTTCTATACTCACTTGTATTTACTTTTGGCATTAAAAGGTATCTATTTGTCCTTAAGAGTCATTCTCTTACTGGCAAGGAGAAACAATCTCTTAAGAGCTGCTGTACATCAGAGAGTTTATAATAGATCTTACCTTTTAACTTGTAATAAGGAAGCTTCTTCTCAGATCTATATCTTTGAAGAGAGCGATAACTTACCTTTAAAATCTGTAAGACATCTTGATTATCTAAAAGTTCCTCTCCGTCAATATTTAGAGTTTGGAGTTGAATCTTAGTTATATTCTCACTAAGACTATCTAGTCTTGTTGAGAGTCTTTCCATCCAGGAGATAAATTCTAAACGAGTAACATTCATAGTTTTAAATTTTTAATGGTTAATGTTCCTGTTAGCTAACCATACAAAATTCTAAAGCTTAAAAAGGCTATAAATCCCATTGGCATTAAAAAAACCAAAAAGCTTGCAAAAAAGATCAAATAAATAAAGACAACAACACCTTAATCCTAGATATAATCTAGCCTTAGAGGGTACACAAACAAAAAAAGCCTTATAAAATACAAGACTTTTTCCATACGATTTTTTTCTGACTTACAAAGCCAATTGGCATCGTTTTTTAACATATTAACCTAAAAAATAAATAATTCACCCTAACCTCTTGGCTATTTCTTTAAAAGAATCATCTTGTTTTTCATCTAGTAAATCAACTAGGCTATCTGAAGACTTCTTAGCTTTATTTAGCTTTTTATAATTTATTTTAGTCAAGCTCTTCCCTATAATATCAGTATCTAAGAGAGTACTCACCTTTTTTGAGCTACTCTTTATCAAAGAATCAAAACTACATTTTACTGAAAAATAAATAAAAAGATACAGCCCTAAAAACATACTTATCATACCTTGAAAAATTTTAAAATTAAACATGTATTTTTTAACATTTACCTCAACTCTATACCCATATAATCAATTTTTATTTTCTTAAAAAATCTGCCTTTTCTTCTTGCGCTTTTTCTTTTTTAAATTCTCAAATTGCTTTTGGTCTAAATCTTCAGTTGGAGTATTAAATAGAAAATTAAAAAAACAGACAAACTCTGCTTTATTATAAGAGTTGTAATAATTATCCACAAAATCAAAACTAGGATGAACTCTTAAGCTATCAAACTCTTTATTAAGCTTATCATACCTTTGCTGTACTAGTTCTTGTAAAGGGTCTTTTTTCTTTTTAGTGTTTTCTAACATAGTATTAAAAAAAGGATCATTCTCTAGCCTTAGAGACAACTGAGTATTTATATCTGAAAAACAGAAAACTCGCCTGTGCTTGTGACTAACAAAATAGAATCTATTTTTATCATCACTATTAGTCACTAGATTAATCCCTTGATTTTTTAATAGCTTTTTAAAATGCTTAAAGTTTTTACTTTGTGATAAATAAGACTTTACTTGATCACTTACCTTATTATCTACACCTAAGTCAACACTAAGTATAGATTCTTTAAAATGCTTATTTAAAAAGCCCGTATCTACTTTTAAGGATAGTTTGCTAGAACTGACTATATTACTAGCTGTTTTATTGTTATGATCTAAAGCGCAATACATAACAGGCTCAGACTTATTAACAGATAACATCTTTCCATCTAAAGCTTTTACTTTAAATAGTTGTAAAATAGCATTATAACCATCAAAATCTACAAACTTATAATACTTAGGTAAACTACTTACAACGCTATCTATTTGCTGGGTTAGATTTGATTCTCTATAATCCACAACCTTAAGATCTAGGTTATTCTCTACTTTATATTTTTTAGTATAATCTGTTAGATTAAATTCTTTGACAAGCTCTTTACAGACATTTTTAGCAATTACAAAATCAAAGTAAGGGTTTATTTGATATCCATGATTATTTATAGACACGGAAACAATATGAAGATGTATTCTTTTAAGATCAAAGTGCTTATAGATGATATAAGGTTGGTGTTTATAACCTACTTTTTTCATATAAGCTCTAGCAATCTTTAAAAGGGTAAGATCATCTAGTTTATCCACAGGATTAGGATTAATTGATATGTGCCTAACAGGGGTAGCAGTTCTGAAATTATTAAGTAAATAAGGCTCAAAGTAACTGTAAAAATACTTACTTGCATTTTCTAGGTTATATAATGGAAGTGCTATTTTATTTACCCCTAGTATACAAGCAGACTTATTATCTACCTTAGTTTGATTATATACTAAAGGTTTTAAAATATCAATTCCCTTTCCAATTCTAACTATCATAATTCCTAGCTGTTTGCAAGATCTTACTCTCAAAGGCTATTGTGAGTTTTATAATCTCTTGACACACTTTTGATAGCTCTATAGTAGTCTTAGAGATATCTTTTAATATCTCTTGAGAATCTACAGGTAAGTCTGTTCTATTTACTAGAACATTATAACTTACGCCTAAGGCTTTAAAATAGTTTATAAGGTTGCTAAGACTAGCATGGTACTCAAAAGAAACTTGGTCTATTACAACTACCTTAGTAGATTCACTAAAAATACGAGAAACAATAAATCTAGTCTTATTATTAATATTGTATTTCAATAGTAATCTATCAAACTCTTGTTGTTGCTGATCAGTTAAAGCAAAGCTATGTCTATGCCAAACGGTCTCTTTTTTGTTTTTTCCTGTTTTATTAGTACTGTTTTCCATAACTATAAATATTAGATATGGACAAACTAGTAATAAAAGTAACTGTTAAGTGATAATGGTAGTTGTGGGCTGTTTTTGGCTTAAATTGTTACTATAAAGCCAACTCAATTCTTTAACCATCTATTTCATCATTCCCTTCTTGTTGATATTTTTTTTCAAGTTCTTTAAGTTCTTTTACGATTTTAGGATTATATTTCTTAACTGGTTTATTGGTTATTTTACTAATAGTCGTTGTATATAGTGGCTTTTTCTCTACTTTTTTTAATTCATAAAGTCTCTTTTGAATAGCCCTTCCTATCCCTCTATCATTTGTTCTAGATTCTACAATAATCAGATCATTGTAATTCACTTCTAATAAATCAAGAAGCTTGCTAATATTGTGATTATTTGGTTGATAGTGATTATTTACCCATTGACTTACTGTTGTATAATGTACATTCAATAGTATTGCTATCAAATCAGGAGTAACCCCTTTCTCCTTTGCAAGCTCTCTTAGTCTATTTCTTACTATAAAATTTCTCATATCATTCTATTTTTTCAAAAAAAGTTTGTGTTCAATCCAAACTTTTTTTATATTTGAATAAATTATTACGGACAGCGAAAACATGAAACACTTTTATGTGCTTCATATCAGATGTCTCTCATGAAAGAAAATCGCAAATATTCCACATGAGGACTATTGAGTTCGCCACTTTATCTATTAGATTTTACTATTTTTGTGAATCTAGTAGGGCGAACTTCATTTAAGTCTTTAGTGGAAATCATGACTCTGTTCATGAGGCTTTTGCGATGCCACTTTCTAAAGCATTGGAGTTTACCTACTAGTATTTTATACTCCTATGATACTTGAGAAACATCGTTCATATAATCTATGTGAGCGATTTTTTGTTTTAACCATTCACTGTTGTGATTCTTTAAAAGAAAAGCAATTGTACAAGGTTCTAACTCTAAGTTGTTCTCATACAAATAGTGCAATAAGAAAAAGGATTTACTCTTTTGTTTATAGCACTACATCTTAACTCAAAACACAAGTGTTTTAAGTTAGATTGGTTTTTCTTTTTTGATTTTGCACTCTAAAAGTAAATCCTTTCTTAGTGTTTTCCAAACACTATACCACTTAAGACCTGTTTATTTTCAGTAAAAGATGACAAAATGCGATAGTCTAGTAGTTTTCTACTAGGCTATCCAAGAGAATTAAAGCTTTAGAAAACAAATCTCTATAGCTTAAAACATACTGCATAAATCTTTAATTCATAGCCGTCTCCCAATTAGGCTATAAAGGTTTAAAACAAACAAGGTGGACTTGTTTAGTATTCTTTATTTTGAATACTAACCATACCTTTTCCTTAATGGACTTATCGAATGATTCAATTCGAAATTTTTTCAATTATTTATTACAACAAACAACAATTAGTAGTAACTAAACTCACTTTTAGCCTATGATTACATTCTTGTGTAACTACCCTTAGAGTTATGTTTTTTTTAAACATTTGATTTCATAAACAAGTTAGCCCTAACGCTAAGGGATTCACATATAGTTTATCAAGTAAAATTACATTTTACGCTAGATCTAGAACAGTTTCTGGATGCGTACAGGACCTTTATTGCCTATTAGTTACCACATCCATTTAAACCTAACAGGCAATAATTCATTTAGTTAGTAAGGATAAAATGCTATGAAATCACATTATCCACTGTGCTATTATTAACCAAATAAAAAAACACTATCACATTATGACACAAACGCCTATAGGTTTAACTATTTAATTAGTTGGGTTTGTTTGAAGTTAACTATTAAGAAGGTTTTGAAAAAATAGTTAAGTCTGTAGGCAAAAACACAAACAACACATATGCGGATTAAAGGGAGTTTTATACCCGCATTTTATAGTCCATGGCTATCTCCTTGCTCTTTGGTGCATTTTGGGAGACATGCTTTAGAGCTTGGAGATAGTTTTTTAACCCCAATATAATGAATTAACCTATTAGATACATTGAGCCTTGTTCTAAGTGCTATAGCTATTAAAGATCTTGATGATCTAAAAGTCCTTTGTATCGACTTAACTATAACTATTATGAAAAAACAATTTTTAACCAATACTGGTTGTGGGATTGTATTGCTTTTAAGTAGCCTTACTCTCTCACCTACCTATGCTGAATCAAAAGACAATCAATCTGTCTTAGACGATCAAAAAAAGACTATTCACGGAGTAGTTAAAGACAACTCTACAGTGCTTATAGGAGCAGTTATACAGATAAAAGGAACAGATATAGCCACAAGTACAGATCTTAGCGGAAAATACGCTCTACAGGTCTCTAAAGGAGATACACTACTTATCTCTTATATCGGATACAAACCTAAAGAAATCACAATAACTAGTGAGTCTGTTTATAACATTACTCTTTTACAAGATCAAGATGTGTTAGATGAAGTGGTTATAAATGCAGGATACTACTCGGTTAAAGATAGAGAAAAAACAGGAAGTATAGCACGCGTGACTGCCAAAGACTTAGAATTACAACCTGTTATTAATCCACTTCAAGCTATTCAGGGAAGAATGGCTGGAGTGAACATTACTCAAAACACAGGTGTACCTGGTGGAGGGTTTGATATACAAATACGAGGTAGAAATAGTCTTAGAGGCCATAGAATTAGCAGTATAAATGCAAATTCCCCTTTATATGTAATTGATGGAGTGGTAATTCCAACTAGTAATCTGGCGAATTCTTCTCTTGCACGAACTATACTACCTTATAATGAAACTAATATTTTAAATTCTATTAATCCCTCAGATATAGAAAGCATTGAAATTTTAAAAGACGCTGATGCAACGGCTATCTACGGCTCTCGCGGAGCTAATGGTGTAGTGCTTATAACAACAAAGAAAAACAAATCAGATAAACTCTCTTTCTCTCTTTCCACTTCAACTTCCTTTAGCAAGGTAGCCAGCAAAATGAAATTATTAAATACCCAGCAGTTTAATAAAATGCGAGACCAAGCTTTTATAAATGATGGGATCACAACCTTTCCTTCTGATGCATTAGATATAAATGGAACTTGGGATAGAAACAGATACACTGATTGGCAAAAGGAACTAATAGGTGGAACTGCCAAAAATCAAAGCATACAATTTGGAGTAAGCGCAGGAAGTGAAACTACTCATTTTAACGCCTCGACCAATTACAACAACCAAACAACGGTATTCCCAACAGATAAAGGCTACAAGAGAAATACGTTTTTAATTAATGTTAATCACAACAGTAAAGATGGAAGATTTCAGTTAAACTCATCAACTAACTACTCTTTACAAAAAAACAATCTAATTGCAACTGATTTAACGCCTCAAGCTCTTACTCTATCTCCTAACGCACCAAGTCTTTATAATGCTGATGGAAGTTTAAATTGGGGTTTTGTAGGGGATACAAATCCTATTTCTTCTATGCAAGAGACCTATCACAATGATAATAACAATCTTGTATTAAACCTTGATCTTAGTTATGAACTTTTAAAAAACATGTATTTAAAATTAAATACAGGATATAATAGATCTAACACAGAAGAAAAAAAACTAACGCCTCATACTATTCATAATCCTGCTAAAGGCTATACCTCAGAACAATCCAAAGCAGAGAACACTATTAGAGATAATAAATCCTATATTTTAGAGCCACAGCTAAACTATGTTTTTAACCTGGAAAAACTCTCTGTAAACTCTCTTGTTGGGTTAACTTACCAAGAAAGTAATACAGGAGCTTTATACATAGTAGGCTCTAACTTTCAAACAAATGATTTTATATCTAATATTTCCGCAGCAAAGACTAAAACAATAATGCAATCTGCTAATCTACAGTATAAATACGTTGCAGTCTTTGGAAGGTTAAATATGAATTATGATAGTAAATATATACTAAACCTTACTGCTAGACGTGACGGTTCTTCTCGTTTTGGAGATAGTCATAAATTTGGAAACTTCGCCGCAATTGGTGCTGCTTGGGTATTTTCAAAAGAACACTTTTTAAAAAACTCCTCATGGCTTAGTTTTGGAAAACTTAGAGCTAGTTATGGAACTTCGGGTAATGATAATATTGGAGACTACCAGTATTTAGATACATACACCCTTAACCCCAATAACTATAATGATATAACAGGCCTTGTTCCCTCAAGACTTTACAATCCTGATTTTAGTTGGGAAAAAACTAAAAAGTTAGAAGCGGCTCTTGAAGTTGCCTTATTTAATGACAGATTACAGTTTGAACTTGCTTACTATCGAAATAGGTCTTCTAATCAACTTGTAGGAATACCGCTTCCAGCCACAACTGGTTTTGCCTCTATACAAGATAATTTACCTGCAACAGTTGAAAATAAAGGGTGGGAGTTTAGTTTTAATTCAGAGAATATTAAAACTAAAGACTTTAGCTGGACAACTAGTTTTAATATTTCCTTTCCAAAAAACACACTACTTTCCTTCCCTAATCTAGAAGCTTCTACCTATGCTGATCAGTTTATTGTAGGAAAGAGTACCTCTGTAAGAAAACTATACAACTTTGAAGGCATAGATCCATTAACAGGTCAATACACTTTTACAGATTACAATAATGATGGTAAAATAACGTCAGGATTTGATAAACATAACATACAGGAGATTAAAACTCAGTATCACGGAGGAATTCAAAACACACTTTCTTATAAGAATTTTAGTCTTGATTTTCTATTTCAATTTGTTAAACAAACCAATTATAATTTCAATTATGATATTACTGTTCCAGGTTCAATTTATAATCAGCCAATAGAGATATTAAATAGTTGGTCACCTACAAACCCAAATAGCCAATATGGATATTTCTCTAGTGGATACAATTCTGTTATGCTCAATAATATAAATCTTTTTAAAAGTAGTAATATGACTATTGGAGATGCCTCTTACATAAGATTAAAAAATGTATCTATTTCCTATATACTTAAACTTCCTCAGAGTAAACTAGACTCTGTTCGTTTTTATTTTCAAGGACAGAACCTCTGGACTATCACAAACTACTACGGTTTAGACCCTGAATATGCTCTAACACGTTATTTACCTCCACTTAAAACATACGCTTTTGGTGTTCAATTAACTTTTTAAATCTACTAATTATGAAAAATATATTCTACTCAAGTCTATTACTTTTAACTATACTACTGTTTCAATCCTGTGAAGACACAATTGAGATTAATCTTCCAACAGATCAAATAAATACTGTTAATGTTTTTAAAGACAAACAAAGTGCTACTTCAGCTTTAGCTAACCTTTATATAAGCCTTAGAGAGGTCTCTATATTCACTGGAAATAGTCAAGGTATTGGTTCAGCTCTAGGCTTATACACTGATGAATTAACCCCTACTTACCTTCCTCCTACATCAGATACTTTTTTTCTTTTTAACAACTCGCTAGATCCTACTCGATTCGTAATCTCAACTTTATGGAACACTTCCTATTCCAATATCTATGCAATTAATTCTTTTATTAGTGGTGTTACTAATTCTAATGGAATTACTAGTGAAGAAAAAGAGCAATTCTTAGCCCAAGCTTATGTGTTAAGAGCAATGTATTATCAAACCCTCACTCAAATTTATGGGGATATTCCCTATACAATCACAACTAACTATAAGGTTAATACCAAAATTGTAAAAACACCAGCTCTAGAAGTTTTAAAACTAATTGAGCAGGACCTATTAAAAGCATTAGAAACTCTTACTTATAGTGATAGTTCTTCTAATAAATATTATCCAAACAAATCAGTAGCTGAGCTTATTCTAGCCAAGAATTATCTTCTTCAAAAAAGATATGAAAAAGCAGAGTTCTATTCTAAACTAGTTATGAATAATCCTTTATATAGCATAGAAACAGACCTATCTATGGTCTTTAAAAAATCATCTAAAAGCACACTCTGGCAAATGGCTAATAGCGCAACTGTTGCTCCTACTTATGAAGCACAAACATTTGTTCTTTTCACTAGTAACTCTGGTAGTATCTTAAGTAATACTCTACTTAGCAGTTTTGACAATAATGATCTTAGAAAGCAACTTTGGACTAAAGAATTTCAAAACACTGGTAAAATTTATGCTTATAAATACAAAAACAGACGTGATAATACTGATGAGTGTTCTATCCTTTTTAGAATAGAAGAAGCTTATTTTATTTTATCTGAAGCCCTTATCTATCAAAACAGAGAAAAAGAGGCTATCCCCTACTTAAATACAATAAGACAAAGAGCAAACCTTGTTGCCTTACCTAATACACTAGATAAAGAACAAACCCTTGAGGCCATGCTTAAAGAGAGTCAAAAAGAGTTTTTCATAGAACACGGTAGACGCTTTTTTGACCTTAAAAGAAACAATAAACTTTCTCTTTTAAAACCATCAAAGCCTAACTGGCAAGACAAACATGCCCTATTTCCCTATCCAGAGAAAGAAATACTTATTAACCCTAATTTAAATCCACAAAATGACTTCTAGTGCACTAAATTTTATCTACAGCCTTATACTTATTTTTTTAGGCTGTCTTTCTTGTTATAGCCAAATTATAAAAGACAGTACAGATTATAGCAAGCTCTACAATACACTACTTTCTTCAAGTGGGAAGTTCTCCGTTGTTAATAAACACTTCTTATTTGATTCTAAAAAAGATAGCGTCTTTATTTTTAACCACAATGGAAAGCTCTTATTAGCAAAGCCAAAAAATAATAGATTTGAATTTCTTAAAAATGATATACTAACAGAGATTAATTCTTCTAAAACAGAAATAGTTCTTTTTGACCCCAATACTAGTAAATCTGAATCAATCTTAAATGTATCAGAATTACAAGTAATAAATAATCTTAACCTTATTTTCTATCTTGATACAAAAACTAATCTATATAAACTAATTAAGGTGCTCCCCTCTAAGTCTAAAGAGATTTGGAGTGAATCTAAATCTACAGTCAACTTCATAGGTATAAGTGATAATAAACAACACTTATTTATTCAGTATAGTGATCTTACTAAAGGAATTGAATTAATTAATTTAGAAAGTCTAAAAAAGACTATAAACACAAGTATTAATGATTCCATTAAAAGTGTTATCTGGGATAAAAAACTACCTGTTGTTTTTTTAAGCCCTAATAAAAAGCATGATAATAAGTTTCCATACTTAACTTTTTTTAACTACAACACTAACCTAGTTAAAAAGCAAGAATTAGATTCAACTATTTCTTACATTAATCCTGAAGCAATCAATGAATATAGTTTTAAAATAGTCCAACATTATAATTTAATAAAAAAGCCATATGACACTGAAAAAATACAACTCTGGACTACAAATGATACACACTTGGCAATGACTATCGCTTATCCTAGAATAAAGAATTTGACAGTTGATGCTCATATTGTTTTTAATTACAAAGACAATAAAGTTTATCAACCAGATACTTTAAATTATTACATGTCAATTCCTTTAAGAGAGAATGCACTTTTAGTTTATAATCCAAATCAATATATAGATTATGTAAATTCAGAGCCTGCAAGATCAAGAGACATTAGTATCTATGATATTAAAAAAGATAAGCTTACATTAATTACTAAAGCCCATCCAAATTCTTTTAATACAACTAGTTTATCTTCAAAAGCAAACTATTTTGTTTATATTAAAAAAGGAATTATGCATTTTTATAATATAGAGCTAAGGACTCTAGAAAACACCTTTGATTTAAAAGAGGATACAACAAGAGCAAGAGCTTATACAAGCAGATTAAGATATTGGTCTAAAGATGAAAAGTTTTTTTATTTTGTATCAGGTAATAACTTTATGCAATATGATACTAAAAATAAAACTTTTAAGATATTAATAGATGGTGGTAATACAAATTATCATTACAAAATCCTAAATTCTCAAGCCCAAAAATTTCATAACCAAACTGATCAAATTCCCTCAAATACTATATTAGATAATAGTAAACTTTTAATTGAAAAGTACAATATCAAAGAGGCTACTACTTCGATGCTATTACTTGAAGGGAATAAAATAATTTCTATAATAAATAACACCAGTGATAAGATAACTAATGTAAAATACAATGATGATTTTAAAACAGTGACATACTCATTAGAAAACTTCAATAAACCTGTAACTCTATATGTTTATCATAATGGAAAAAACAAACTTCTTTTAGAAAACTCTATGCCTAAAAAACTCTATGCTTGGAAAAAACAAAAGATAGTATCATATAAAGATAAGTATAACAATGATTTAAAAGGAGTACTATTTTACCCAAAAGAATTCGACTCAAGTAAAAAGTATCCAATGCTTACTCATACCTATGAAATTCAAAACTCTGTAGCCAAGAATTTTACTTATCCTACCTATTTTGATCATGTCGGTTTTAGTATGGAACTTTATCTAGAAAAAGGTTACTTTGTATTCTTCCCCGATATCTTAACAAATAAACAAGGTCCAGGACTATCTGCTCTAAACTGCATAGAGGAAAGTATAAAAAAAGTATTACAAGAAGAAAAAGCTATTAATAAAGACAAACTAGGCCTTATGGGACATTCCTTTGGTGGTTATACCACTAACTTTATTATTAGCCAAACTAATTTATTTAAAGCAGCTGTTAGTGGATCCGGAGTTACTGATTTTACAAGCCACTATTTTTCATACAATTACAATTACAGATCACCTAGTTACTTCCAGTTTGAAACAGGACAGCATAATATGCCAAAACCTTTTAAAGAAGATAAAGAGTTATATTTTTCAAATTCTCCTATTTTCTATGCAGAAAACATTAACACTCCTCTGCTGTCCTTTACAGGAAAAGAAGATAATGTTATAAATTCCAGACATCAAGAAGCGCTTTTTATGGCTATGCTTAGATATAAAAAAACTTTTATATCACTAATGTATGAAGAAGAAGGACATCACTTTATGCAACCTTCAAATCAACTAGACCTTACCAAACGACTACTAAATTGGTTTGATTACTATTTAAAAGATGTAGATAATAAAGAAACTCGTTGGATAAAATACTATACAAGAATTGAAAAAGAGAGACTGATTAATAACTAAACAAAAGACGCCCCTGAAATTGGGGCGTCCACTTTTTAAATTATGGAATAATTTGATACAGAGGTTTTGTACATACTGTTCCTACATTTGGAACTGTATGTTTTCCATATAGTGTATGGGTAGTTGTCCCGTCATTCCATGTACAAACGGGGCCTTCAACTGTACTACACATTATCACCGGATCAAAACATTCAAATCCATCTTCATCAATCTTCTGATAACCTAATTCTATAGCCAATGGGCTTTTCATTGCGTTTGTTGCAAACGCACTTCCGATAGCAAGAGCAAATACACCGATTGGCAATCCTGCTGATTTTAGAAATTTTTTCATAATTAATAAAATATTACTGGTTAGTAGCTTGTTTTAAAGGTCAAGCTAAACTTTAATCAAACTTATCTGTCAGGGATTTGGCCAGTCTATAACGAATAAGTTTTTGATCAAATAGACCATACAAATAATGGTCTGTCACAATTAAATCTTTAAGCTTCTCTTTCCCTAGGTGATAGATATAAAAGCTTGCGATATAACTGTCTTTTTTAAAGTCGTAGATATCCACAATACTAGCTTGCTTCCAGATTGCCTTGGACTCGTTTTGTCCAAGAGAGTTTGATACAATAAACAGAAGATTGTTTTTAACTACTACTTTTTTGTTTATAGCGCTTACTGGAGTTGTCATCTTACGCTCTCCAGAGGCTAATTCTGTGGCTGTTATAAGGGCGGTTTTTGTTGTGTCAATTGTATTTTGTCTTTTTAATAAAACAAGGTTTTTATCGGTTATAAAGTATTTGTTTTTATAGTAGTAACTGTAGATTAGATTCTCTTTTGACTGGCTATAACTAAAAGCCCCATCAGAGTCAAACACACCATCAGAATCGCTTTGTAATAACTCTGGGAAGAGAGAAACACTTGGGGTGTTTTTTGAGTTTATAACACCTAATACATTTTTATAGTCTTGACTGCTTTGGCCTTTTATAGCCACAGAGGTAGAATCAATTGGGATAAAGTCATTAAAGTACGCCTGTTGAAAACTAAAAACTTCTGTTTGTTTTGTTTTTTGCGTTGTGTTTAATTGCCCTTTATAAACTATTGGAATTGATCCATCGGCTAAATAAAAATAGGGATAAGCTGTTTTTAATCGCAAATAGGTGTATTTAAACTGGGTAGAATCAATTTTTATTAAGTAGTCTTCTCTTTGCAAAAGAGAATCTACACTGATAAATCTAAGTGGAGATCTAGTATTACCTAAGTAAACCTTGTCTTTATAATATCCTGAGAAATAAAAGGTATTTACATTTAAATCTAAGGTATCCTTTTCTGCTACTCCATGAGGCAAGTATCTTCTTATAAAAGGATTCTGTTTTTTTATAATGTGTTCAGAAGACACAAAAAGAAGTATAACTATTAAAACGCTTATAAGAGTTAACAAAACAGAGAAAAAATAAAAGCTCTTTGCTTTTGTATCTAAAAAATAGATAGCCAGTAAAGTAAATATACATACTGTTATATTAAACCATAGATGCTCGTTCCATCCTAGTTTTTCCAGGACTCCTCCACATGAGCAAGGAATAAAATCGCTGTAGTTTAAAATAAGATAGATATAGATAGAAAATGCAACCATTAAACCATAGCTTAAATAAAGGGCCAATAGTTTTGTCTTTTCTAAAACAAGTAGCAAAGAGATACTAAGCTCTATTAGTAAAACCATATAGGCTATACTACCTGCATAAGCACTTAGTAGTGGGGACTGAGTAAGTTGCACTTTAAACTCATCAAAGACAACAAGTTTACTAACTGCTGCATAGACAAAAAGTAAAACAAGAAAATAACGGACAAATAAAATAAACTTAGTTTTCATAATGATTGCATTTTGGGAGAGTCAAAACTACAAATCACTATATTTCAACACAATACGTATTTATACGTAGTGCGTCCTATTTTGAAACAGATTGTCTATATAAGTGGTTTTGTTTTATTGAAGTATTCGTATTACACTTTGAGCTTAAGCTTAGTTAAAATAAACATCTTTCACTAAAACATTTTAAAAACACTAAATTCCGCAATAAAGTCAGAAATCATTAAAAACAGATTATTTTTTTTGATTTTAGAGTTATATCATTAAAAAAACAGGAAGACTTTTTTGTCTTCCTATCTATTGTAATGTAATTTAAAACATAAACTTTTAAAACAGCATTTAAATAAACACTACCCTTTTAAAAAAACACAAT
This sequence comes from Myroides marinus, assembly GCF_900109075.1. Lineage (GTDB taxonomy): Bacteria > Bacteroidota > Bacteroidia > Flavobacteriales > Flavobacteriaceae > Flavobacterium > Flavobacterium marinum_A. The sequence goes on from NZ_FNYS01000025.1 coordinate 28,113, forward strand.
ATCCAAAACTCCGAATTACAAATTGAATTTTAAATCTTAGGTTTTAATTATTACTTTTTAGCTAGTTCATTAGTTTATCTTACTTAGAGTCTTTATAACTATCTATAAAATCCTCTTTCTTGATATAATGCATTGAAATGGCATATAATACTACTCCTGTAAAATTATAAGACCCTGTTTTTTCAAGTAAACCTTCTTTATGCTTTTCAACGGTCCTACTACTAATATTTAAAATACCAGCTATCTCTGAGGAGCTACGCTGTTTAGCACTAAGGGTTATAATTTGTAATTCTCTTTCAGAGAAAACAGAACACTTTGGTTTTATGTCCTTAGTGAGCTTTACTAGGACTTTTCTGACTCTTTTACCAAAATACTCTAATGATTCATTAACTGTAAAAATAGCCTTTTCAAAATCCTTTGCTTTTGCTTTTTTACTCAAATATCCTGAGATGTTATATTTAAGCATTCTAGTAATACTATGACAATCATAAAAGCTAGAGAGTATAATTACCTTTAACTCAGGATAGAGGTTATTTAACTCCGAAATTGTCAGATACCCATCCATTTTAGGCATTTGAATATCTAAAAAAACAATATCTACCTCTACTGTTTTTAAAGCCTCTAATAGTTTTGAACCATTAGGGCTTTTTAAAACCACCTCTACAGTATTAAACCTTGAGATAATCAATTCAAAACCATCTCTAAAGACTGCGTGATCATCTACTATTGCTACTTTTATTGTCTTGATTTTCAAAATAAATACCTATTGTATTTGAATTATCCTCTCTTATATGCTTAAACCTAGCATTAATTTCTTTTAATCTAGCATGTATATTACTAAGACCTATACCCTTTTTAGCATTATCGCTTTTAAAATCAGAATCATACCCCACTCCATTATCACTAATTAGTATGATAAGTTTATCTTGTTCCCAAACAAGCTTTAAGCTTACTTTACTAGCTGAGCTATGTTTTATAATGTTTTGTACCAGTTCTTGAACTACCCTGTAAAGAATTAGTTTTTCTTTTTCCTTTATCTGAAAACTTGCATCAGTATAATGATAAGAAAACTCTATAGTAGTGCTCTTTTTAATAAGATTTATAAAATCTGAGAAAATACATTCTAAAGCATTATCCTTAATATGTGGTGGAGCTAAATGATAACTCAAAACTTGAAGCTGTTTATAACAGTTTAAGGATATTTTCTTTATCTGCTTTAAAGCATCTTTTTTTGTCTTTTTATCTTGGTAGAGTTTTATGATTTGCAAATAATTTATCACACATAACAGTTCGCTACATACCCCATCGTGAAGCTCCCTGGCTATGCGCGCTCTTTCTTTGTGCTCTGCTTCCAAAATAATACTAAGGCGCTGTTTTAAAAGAGTAATTTGATACTCTTTAAGTCTTTTTTGATACAATATCACCACAGCTATAACCACACAGCTCAGGACTGTAGCTAAGATTGTGCCTAACCAAAACATAATAGTTATTTTATTTTCCATATTCCAATAGATATTACAATTCTAAGAGCTAAACTCGCTAGAATATTAATTAACCAATAATCTAAAAAATACAATCTATCTTGCACCCTATAACTACAAAAGATAAACAAAGGAATAGTTATAGTATAATAAACAAATAGGCCAATAACGATATAAAAATCAGGCCTGTTAAGAAGTTTTACTCTAGTTTTTTGAGTAAAATTCTCACGAATTAATACAAAACTAGAGACAATCACAAAAATCATAATAAAAGCTTTATTTATGGTTTTTGACACTAGAAAAAACTCATTAGTTAAAAAGCGAAATGATAAGAGATAAACAATTATAAAAATACCCAAGAACACATAAAAGTAAATCTTGGGTCTATAATTTGACAGGTTTATAAATAGATAAAACAGAGCTATAAACTCCAATAGAGAATAAACTTGAAACCAAACAATAACATTTACCTTTAAAATAAGACTCACTATTGCCTCGTATAAAGAAGCTATAAGAAATAATAAAACAATGCCTAAATAAGCCTTATCACATCTAATACCCCTTTGCCTTTTATACAGGTAAAGACAAAAGGGTATAATGCCAAAGAATAAAGTCACTACTATTATTCCCATAGATATATTAACTACTTCTTATCCTAAAGTATTATTATCCGGACAAGCAGGAGGACAAGTGATTAATTCCTCTAGGATAATTCCATCACTGATATCCTGCCCTATTTGATTTACTCCTACTAAAACCATATTGGTTAAAGAGGTTTGTTTATTGAGTCCTGGATAGATACGCATACCTATACAATTGTTTTGACCCAAAAGAGCTTGTAGTTTATCTATTCCTACATAATAGCTATTTATAGCATTTGGATTCTGAGCTTTAAACTCAGAAATATACTCAATAGCTTTTTGCTTTGTGATTACTTGACCACTTTGATTTGAAACTTCCATAAAAATATAGATTTATAATTAATCCATAAAGTTCATTGAATTAAATTATAAAGTCAATACGTATTTTTACGCAATTATACGTATAAATACGTATTGATTAGATTAAATGCTTTTATTTATTTAGCACAGTTATCTAAAAATTAACATTTATGATAAATATAAAAACAAAACCAACCTTAATAAAAAATACAACTCATGAATCAAACAACAACAAAAAATGCTCTTACCAAGATCACCCAAAAAGAGACTGACTTAGGATCGTTAGAGTCTTTTTCTATGTCAAAGGCATTAGAAATGGTTGATTATCTAAAATCTGTTTTAATACAAATTAAAAACCAAGTTCTTCTCTATGGCTTTGCTAGTGAAGAACAAGAAATTGATTTTTTTAAAAACACTAAACCTTTAATTCTTGGTAAACTTATATTCTACAATAAACTCTACTTTTTTAAGAGTGAATCTCCAAGTGATATAGTATCAACTAAGCTATACTACCAAGAAAAACTAAATGAACTACATCTTGAGTACAAAAAACATCTTCTTTATAGTGATCTATATAAGTATTATAAAACAAAGTCCACCCACAGAGATATAGAGTACTTTACAACAGGTAAAATAAACAAAACAAATCTAGTTAGTACCTATAGCTTTGAAATAGATCCTCGTTTCTCAACCCTATATGATTATAAACTAGCACGCATTATAGCCTATGAACTACTAAGTGATTATTTAAACCAAAAAACAATAACTCATAATAACTTAAGTAGTACAGCTACAAAAAACAGTATAACCTGGTCAGAATCAAACAGCGCATTAATAGAATTAATATACGCCTTGTATGTAACAAAATCAATAAACCATGGGCAGGTCAAAATAAAAAAACTCTCTAAAGCCTTAGGGCAAGTTTTTCAAATTAACATCTCGGATATCCATCACACCTTTCACCGGATGAAAACAAGAAATTACTCAAGGACAATGTTTTTAGATAAGCTAAAAAAGTCTCTTGAAGATTATATGGATAAGGACCATGAGTTTTGAGAGTAAAAATTTTAAGCCAGTAAAAAGCTCACTATCCATCTTAATCTAGATATGACCTAAAAAGTTAAACACTTTTTAGGTCATATCTATCGGCCAACAACCAACAGTATTTTTAAAAATGATTCTAAAGAAACCCCCCCCTTTTTGTTCAAATTTTCTCAAGGTTGATCCCCCTACACTAGCTCTTACTGACAACTTACCTTAGATAAACCATAATTGACCAATAACCTTTTCCCCAGTTATAATTGTACCCATCAGCTCCAAACAACATTAAGTAAGTTGCTCCTTTATTGGTATCTTGTAAATAACTTTGAAGGGAATATGTCACTTGTTGTTCTATAGAAGAAGCTGCAATATTATCTGCAATAGTTGCAGATATTGTAGTTAAATCTGAAGTTACTTTTGTAGTTCTATTTCCCCCAATTGTGGTCTTTCTCGAACCTGCTTGAAATTCCTGAGCATCTTTGATTAAAGTAATTCCATAATATCCGTATTGAGCTTCACTCCCCACTGGAATACTGTATGATAAAACTATTTTAGCCTGTTTATTAGCAGGAATAACAATTGTCTTTGAAAATCCTTCTAGATCTACTGCGCTTCTTGTAACTTGCTGTGGATCTGTTGCTGTATAATCATATATATCACTGAATTGCCAAGTACCCTGGTCATTTGGTGATGTAGATGATTCACTAGGTAATGCTGAATTAACAGAAGAAATATCCCATGTAGAGGTTCCTTTATTTTGTCCATTACATATAAGTTCAATATACTGCCCTGGTTTTAACTCAATATCAAGTACATCTTTTGTATAATTCCTTAGTTTTTCCTTTGATGAAGCACTTATAGTTAGGCTATAATTTGAGAGATTTTTAATTTTATAAATGCGTCCTTTTAATGAGGCAGATTCCTGATAAACCTCTGGTAAAATAATATGCCCCTGAGTATTTGCATTATAGGTAACATAATAATCTGTGTCTTGTAGTTTAATTGAGTCATTAAAGCTTGTAATTTCTCTATACCCTGCTGCTATTGATCCTTCAACACTAAGAGTAGAAGTTGGCATTTTACTTCCAATTCCTACCTTATTTTGAGCAGTAACTAAAAAAGCTATGCTACAAAAAATAAAACTTAATACATATTTTCTCATTAATTGCTTGAATTAAAATTTAAAATAGATAGTAGACAACAATGATTCTAAACAAAAACCTTATTCTCTATTTTAATTATCAAAAGAAATGATTTGAGGCAGCTATAAACAATACATTATACTTTTAACTCTACTTGTATGTGTTTATAATTCTGTGTTTACTTAGCTTTTTTTAACCTTAAAATACTAGTACACTTTTGTGGTAATTACTCTTAGACAGAATCGCTAAATGTCATATCTTTTAATTTTACACCACAAAGAAATAGAGCTTTTTAAATAAATATTTTTTAAAAGGTCAAAAAGTGAAACAACATGATATCATACCTTTTTAACCAGTCTTAAAAACGTAAAATAAGCAAAGTAAAAAACAAACAAAACACTAAATATCAGATAATTAATATTTTAAAATCGTAAAAACAAAACAGAATTAAATTTTTTTAAAAAAACAGGAGTTATTGCATTCTTATTTGAAATGAATCCCAAGTACTTTGTTATAGAGCGAATACCCGACTCACTATACACAGGTAGACCATTCTTAAAAGTAAAAACTCCTGATAAATTAAAATCTCTTAACTCTTTAATCTCAAAGGTATAACTTACATTTAAAGCATTGACCTGACGCGGGGTCCAGCTAAATACGATGTTAGTAAAGTCATTCTCTAATACCTTATCCTTATCTAAAGGAAGGTTTAGTATAGGTGGATCATTAAGCACCAAGTACATATGAGCACAGCTCTTCTGTGATAGGCGCTTGCGCGTTACTAGATCATATACCTCATAGCAGATGCTATACATTCCATCAGGTAAAAGATTAGCATAAGTATTTTGGCTAATACCATCTAAATTGCGCAATTGAAAGTATGGAGCTAGCTCCATACCTGATAGACTTAAGATGTCTCCTCCGTTAATAAACAAAGGTTGAACTCCTTGTATCAAATCTCTACTCTGAGCTTTGATACCATTGCCTTCTATATACATTTTTAAATACACAGGACGGTTTATAACCGTTAAATCTGTTGTCACCATCTGCAATTGCATACGGTTAACTGAACGAATATACTAACACATTTTACCTGTAGTAACCTTGTTTTAGCAAAAAGAGCTAAGTACACGACAAAATCTAAAGCAATTGATATTTAAAGGATTATGGCCATTTTTAGAAAGCAATAATCTTGATAGATAGTCAAGTCCAAGTTTAAATACACTAATAAGCCTATTGCCATGATTCTTGATTGTGATAGGTTTAATAGCGTCAATATAGTCCCCAATCTTATAGCACCATACAAAAGCAATCATCACTAATATGACTAGTTTTTCAAGCCTATCTATTTTTTGTAAGTGTGTATCTTCTATATTAAATCAGCTAGACTTGAAGGCTTTAAACAAAGTTTCAATCTGCCATCTTATTTTATAAGTATCTAAAGCTTTCTCTGGTTTATTAAAACCTATGATTATACAAAAGTCTATTTTACCATCTGTTATCACTTTAGTTCCAGAGATATAACATAACTGATTATGAATTCTAACAATCTTGTGATATTGCCTTGTTTGACCAGGTTTTAAGTTATTAAATAGATGAGAAGCTGTTATTTCTTTCTGTTTACTAGGCAGGTAAACCTTAAAGTTATTTCGAATACGGATGTAGTATTTAATCTGCCTATCATTTAGATAGCTAATCCAATCTTCTCCAACAAATTCTCTATCAGCTAATACACAATCAATACAATCTTTACCAAACCAATCAATAAAAGTATTAATGAGTTCTTTTCGCTCATTTGTATTTGAGTTACCACGCTTATCTAACATTTTAAATAGTATTGGAAAACACATATTCTTATAACTAATACCTAGCATTAAGATGTTTATATCTTGTTTTCCAAACTTCCAATTGGTGCGATCCATCACAAGAATATAAGATCCCTCAGTAGGAATAAGTGCAAATATTAGTCGAGATATCCATTCCAATTTCAAATCAACACAAGATATAAAACGCTAAAATACACCTATAGTTACTACTTGTTTCTGCACAATTGTCAAATCCAGTTGATACTTTAGAAAAATTCACAGACTTTACTTTGCATAGAGAGACGATAAACAAACAAATAAGCGGATCCTAGCTAACCCTAATTTACCTTTAAAATTGGCTTTTATAGTTGTTAGAAGTTCTGTATTTTTGTACTCTAGGCTGTTGTTCGTTTTTAAAGGCATTAGGTGAGAAATAATTCTTTGATATACTGAATATCAGCTCTTTTACAAACAATCCTTTCCTTCAAAACTCTCCAACTCCTTGTTTACCTCATCTAATAATTGTTTTTCGGTTGGTAAATACAATTCGTATTGGCTTGCTATGATTTGTTTTTGTTCTTCAGGTAATGTAAATTTTACTACTGCATCATTTTTATTTGCACATAGCAAAATACCAATGGTTGGATTTTCGTGTGGTAGTTTTTCTATACGGTCATAATAATTGACATACATTTGTAACTGACCAATATCTTGATGTGTGAGTTTGTGTGTTTTGATTTCAATGATTACAAAACATTGCAGAATGCGATTGTAGAACACCAAATCTACAAAAAACTCATCTCCTTCAATATGTATTCTTTTTTGTCTTGATACAAATGAAAATCCATTACCTAGTTCTAATAAGAACTCTTGCAAATGTGTGATAATGGCACTTTCTAAATCTCTTTCGTAATACGATGCTTCACGTTTTAATCCTAAAAACTCCAAATACATTGGGTCTTTAATGATTTCTTTTGCGTCAGAAGGTAGTTTTTCATTTTTGGCAACTGCTAATACACTTTCTTTATCATTGCTCAACAAAAGACGTTCATATAAACTGCTGTAAATTTGTCTTTCCAATTGCCTTACCGTCCAATTATTTTTTATTGTTTCAGCAATATAAAACTCTCTTTTATCTTGGCTGTCAACGCTTAAAAGCAACTTATATTGGCTCCAGCTCAATTGTGCATACAGTGTATGCACATTCTCAAATGTGCGGTAAAACTGTCTGTAAAGGTTTATTTGCCTTGTTGAAAAACCACTTCCAAACTCGGGTTGCAGTTGTTCTGAAAGATATTTGATGAGAAACGTTCCATAATCTGCACGTTCTTTTCCTTCTTGTTCTTCTTCAAAGATACGTTTACCAATATGCCAATACATCAAAGTTCGTTGATGGTCAACAGCACGTATAGCCTTATCTTTTGACTGGGATATAATGGCTTTTATATCAGTTATTATGGAATGGTTTACTATCATTTAATTGTCTTGATTTTGAACTGTTGCTTTTATTTTGAATTTTGGTGTTATTGTAGGTAGATATACTTTAACAGAAATAGACATCGGAAAATCAACTCCCATAATAATGGCTTCTCCTGAACCTAAAAAAGGTAAAAACAAAAGTATCTTCTTATTAGTGGTTGAACAAGATTCACTATAATTTTCTTGTCTTAAATCATTTATGCTTTCCTTCCAATTTCTTCTTTCCAATTCTTCTATAATATGTTCCTGGACTGGATTTAAGCCTATCTAAAGTATTTCTTAGTAATCTATCTCAATAATATCACTTTCAGAAATCCCTTTAATTACTGCTTGATTAAACTTATAATATGATTCATTTGTATAAAATTTTAATACAGCTTGCTCTTCCAAAGATAATAAATCTTTATATTTTCTATTCTGTTCTACTTGTTTATATGCTTCTGCAAAATCTTCATTCTTTAATAGTTTACTAAAAATAGGAGGAGTTATATTATCATCAACTAATCCTAATGCTCTGAACACCTCTTCCTGTCTAGAGAGTAAATTTCTCTCATCTGCTGTTAACTTAGTTGCGTTAGCTTTAAAAACTTTCCACTCTATATACCTAGCTAACATCAAGTCTAGTACACTCTTATTCTCTTGTATAAAGTTTTTTTTTTAATTCAAAATTATAGAGTATTTAGAGCTTTTTAACCCCTTTACTATAATTACTCTTACAAGTAACAATATATACTTAAAAAACAGCTATTTATTACAGTCAGATAAGTTAATCAGAAAATGATCTGCTCACAGCACATAACACTAGAAAGACTTAGTCAATGGTTATTCTAAAGATCATATTATCTGACAAAATCTTAACAATAACTCTATATTTTTTTATAATGTTTTCAAATGGAAATACAGGGAAGTAATCCATTGTATAAAACACTTTTAACTTATAAATATACCCAACGGGGTATATAATAGGAAGTACTAAAAAACACTATACCCAATAAGGTATTATTTATATTAATTGTTAGACATTAAGTTTAATCTTAGATCACAACAAAAAAGACCGCTATAAACCTTTGTCTATAGCAGTCTTTTACATTTAAGAGAAAGTATTCATATACCTTAATCAAAAGATCTAATTAATCAAGGGGAAATAACAAGTACAAAACACTTAATCTATTACTTAGTAATAGAGAACTCTCTTGATTAAAGTAATATGAAGATTATAAATAAAGCATCAAGCTTTAAAACCATTATCTTCTTAAAACTAATTCTACAGCAAGTAAATCTGGATGATCCAGCACCTCTAGCTCCATTTCATTTCTTAAGAGTCTTTTTATCTTAAATCTTAAAGGCGTTGCTATACTATCAGAGATTAACTCTACAATATCACCATTTAAACTCCAGCTTCCACTATCTTTATTTAGCCAGTACTGATCAATGGCATTATATCTAGAGGAATCTAAATTTATATCAATTAAAGAAACTTGATATTTTGAACGATTTGCCTTAGAGCAGTCTTTTGTAAATTCAAAATAAGTAACCCTCCACTTCTTTTGAATATTAATAGAGTTTATCTCCAAAGGAGTATCTATTTGCATATTTGTCTCTTTATCACTTGTACAACTAAACGTAGTTATAAGTAACAATGCTAAACTCAAACTTCTAATTTTTTTCAAGGCCTCTTTCATAGTTATGCTTTTTTAAAATTCAAAAAATACTCACTGTTTTACTGATTCTAAAAGCGCTAAAAAAACTAATCATCAACACTTGAACAATCAGAGTATACTAGCAGACTTTACCTGCAGTAACTTTGTTTTAGCAAAGAGAGTAATAAATCAATTTTTAATAATTCAAAAAGGTAAAAAGATTCAAGAAATATTGTCAAAGATAATTTTTAAAAAATATATACATTAAAAATACATACAAACACAAAACATAAATCACTAATAATAAGCAATATATATATGTAAAAAAGTAAATTTACATTTTTAAACCATTTTATTATTGACTAAAAAATTCTGATTTAATAAAAACTAATCTAAACTACAGCAAGAATCTGCTAACGAGTTTATAGGTGTTTCTTGACTATCACAACTACACAAATTAATAGTAAAAAACATTGCACTGCTAAAAGAGACTTATTTCTAAAGACATTATCCTAGAAGTAATCCTTTAAAATACTGAATATCAATTTTTTTACAAATATACCTTCTCCCTATTTTTATTAGAATCAATTAATTAATATTTTCAGCGTATACATTCTATAAGAAGAGTTTTTGGGCAATATGGGTATAGGTGAGAAGAAATAGAAGGTTTAATAGTCAATGTAAAAAAAGCATAAACCTAATGTTACAACTATTGTTGGTATGGCGCATAGTGAGAATGAGAAATCATTAAAGATGATGGAAAACATGGGCTTTACTCAAATTCATGATTATTTCGAAATAGACAAAAAGAGCTTTGAATTAAAGATATAGCTATACAAACTCTAAAGAGTACAATACAAGCACTGCTTGAGTTAAAGCTTAGCAGTATTTTGTAATTATACTGACTATTATGTTTGAATAACTGCCTAATGACTTTTTAAGAAATTATAATAATTGAGCAATTTCGAAATGCATACCATCTTTCCTAGAGAAATGGCCACCCCAATAAAAACCATATTCGTGTGCTAATGGAACTAATTCTCTAATAGACCCCTTTAATCCAAGAGCTATAGGTTCAGCATCTAGTTGGTTCCATTGCATATTTATATCAAAAGCAGTACCGAAGCAATGATTAGAAAGAGCAGTTTTAGAACCTCTAATTAAACGAGCATTATAGCTTCCTCCATAACTTATAAGTAGTGAAAGCATTTTCTGCTTTTCTATTTCATTAAAAAAACCGCGTAACTGATCTGCAGCTTTACGATGGAATCTTATTATTCTATTTACTCCATTAAAAGTTCTCCTTAATTGTGGTATATCTACTTTTATTATGTTTTTAGATTCAAAATCATTTATTATTGTTATTTTCTCTGGGTTATCATTAGTTGGATTATGAACAAACATTATTTCGCCAAATTTTTCAAATAAAATTTGACGAGATACAATTGAGGAAAATTTAGGCTTTAAAGGAAACTCTTTTGTTTGACTATCAAAGAAAGACATACCATCTTTGTATGCTTCTAGCCAAGTTTTATTGCCAATATAACCATCAACCACTATTTTTTTTTGCTGTTGGTAATTTTTTATTGCTAATAAAAAATTAACGTCATAATAGTCATCTATGCTTCCTTGATAATTACCTAGAAGAACTTGAAATTTTTTCCATTGTCTAATTAAGGGATTTACTGTATTGGGTATTAGGAGTTCAATTTTCATAATTCGTTTGGTTTAGCTACTAACTTTTAATGAAGAAACTACTTTGTAGTCAAAAAAGAAAATATCTCGATTTTTAATAAGATTATATATATTACAAGTCTTCCATTTTACTTGGTAAGCTTAAGTAGTTTGGGATTAGTTTAATGTAATTTCGATGTAATGCATAAAATAAAAGCTCCTTACTCCTGAGTATATAAAAGAGAAATTATCTTTTTTTAATCTATTAAAAGACATACATTAACAATAAAAATTGATCCTTTTAAATAAAATAATTTCCCTTTAAAATTAGCTTTTATAGCTATTAGAAATTCTATATTTTTGTTACCATAGGCTAGTGTTTGTTTTTTAAAGACATTAGCTTAGAAGTAATTCTTTAATATACTGAATATTAGCCATTTTCACAAACAATTTTTCCTTTATTTTTCTTAAAATTAATTAACTTTTTTGTCGTGTACTAAGAATTAATTTATTTGATTTTACTTACTACTTTATTACATATACTAAAAAGAGCATAAAAGGTTACTTAATGTAAAATAAACCATAATCGACCAATAACCAATTCCTTATTCTAGTTGGAAGCTTCTGTTGATCTGGTGCTGTATGATTATATATTACTAAAACTCCTTGGTTAATTGGTAATGTAGGGACCTCATTGATTTTCTTAATGATTAAGTTTCTTTAAATCCATTTGAAGGGTATCCTTATTAAAAATCATTTTCCATTGCATTGATTTATCATCAATACTATTAATTAGAACAGGAATTGTATCAGGTTTATTTGGATTATTTTCATAGGATATAACCGTAAATTCCTGATTTTTTCCATTGTAATGATACTTCATAAATACAGATATACTATCCACATATAAATATGGGTTGGGACAAAAGAACATTTTGCCTCTTTCTTCTATATAAATTGTTTTCCAAGCTAAAGTATCGTTTACCCAAGATTGCTCATCAACTATTTCACCATTACGTATCATTTTTTCAACTTTCCATTTACCAAAATACTTTTTTGAAAGATGAACATCGTAATTATAATAAATAACAAACAGAAAAGGAATCATAACACATAACAATCGAGCAACCCAACGTAAAAAATTACTACCAAGGGATGGTAATGTACTTTTATACTGATCAAAAAAACTTATTACCTTAACTCTGTGCTGTAAAAATAAATTAACTAATCCTAAAGTTATTAGAATAGATGTAAATAATGTTATTGGTCCTATATTATAAAAAATATTAATCAATACAATATTTAACATTACAGGTAAAAGTATTAATACACCTAATAAAAGAGTTCTTCTAAATAATAAGAAGATACTCCCTATTATCTGGAAAAAAGCCACAATAACAGAAAGCCCATAAGAAAACCCATAGTATTTCCAGGTTAGTTCCGGCCCTGTTAATGAATTTACCAGAGAGTCATCGATATGATATGAATAGTTGAAATTGACTTCAAATATTTTTTGAAAACCAAAATCTAATAATAAAAAAGCTATCCAATAACGCAATAATATTGAAAGCCAAGAAACATATACTATAGAGTTGATATTTTCTCTTTTATGCCAATAAATTGAAAAACCAATAGAGAATAATATTGACAATGCTAAGGCCATAAATCCTGCTGGAAGAATAAACTTTGAAAGTTTATAAGGTAAAAGAGGCATTATTATAAAAAGAGTAGTATTTATAGCACCAACAATTGCTAAAAAAGATAATGAAAGTTTAGAGAACCATTTGGTTTGGTTTAATTCTTTCTTTGAATTTATAGTATTCATCTAATTAATGTTTTTGGGTTTATACTCAGGTTTAATGACGCTTAACATGCTATTTCACGAAACAAAAGGCACAAGAGCCTCATAAAAACCACATCTAAATATCATTAAACTAATTACCAATATAACTATAATTCGAATCAATATTTAAAAATTATTCATTAAATCAATATAAAAATTAGAAAATAACTAATCACCTATAATAAAACATACGGAGATTCTATTAACACGAAAAAACAGATACTAAATACCTTATAATTATGATTCGTTATTTATTTATATTATTATTAAGTACATAATCTTTTTTGTGAAGTATAGATAGAATAATGTAAAATGCCCCCTATTACTTACTACTGCAGGCATATTCTTCGTTAAAGATATCCATCCAAATTAGTTATTCCAAAGGGCTTAAATAGTCCTTTTGGAACAAATTTATCGATAGATTGTCACTTACTAATTTTATAATTCTTAACCAATAATTATGTATTTCATCCATGATAGTTCCAAGTTTCCCTTGATTCTACAACCAAAGGTCCTTATAAAATGAAATCAATTGAATCAGAACTCATATCCATTCTTAATTCTGTATTTCTAGGATCACGATAACAAACATATTCATATCATTAGTCATTGTAAGCAAATTTCGAATTGTTATCTTTTGCTTTCTTGCATTTAAGTCGGTTATATATAAGAGTTTTAAAAGTCCTTATAACATTATCAATTTTTAATAAACAATTCTTCTTCACAGTCTTCAATTTTTCTTATACACAAACTATCTCCAAGATACACTAGACCAAATTAGTTTAAAAACACTAGTAACAAATCAACATTAAAAAGATATTTATTTAACAATTAAAATACTGCAGTTGATATTATCAATAATCAAAAAAACTTTATTCTTTATATTGTTTGAGTTTATTTAAAGTAGATTCAATCATTTCCATTCTTTTATTTACTTTCACCGCTGAAGCATCTAAAGTATACCCCTCTTCCATTAGCTCTTTAATTAATAACATCTTTTTGATATTCTCATAATTATATTTTCTGTTTTTCCCCTCTTCCTCCGTTAAACTGGTAATTATACCTTTTTCTTCCCAATATCTAATTTGACGTGTCGCAATACCAGTAATTTGAGCAACTTCTCCAATACCAACAACTAATTTATCTAAGAATTTAAAATCAAAAGATAAATCATTACCATTTTTATCATCCTCCATTTGTAATTTATTTACAATTAATGTTGTAAATATAAAATATTAGTTATTCATTTGCAATTGTAATTTATTTACAATTAATGTAAATCATAAATACAAAATGTATGAAATCAACAATTAAACTATTAGTAATCACTTTAGTTATTTTAAAAAATTTTACAATGTTATCTCAGGAAAAATTATTAAATGATCCAGACAAAATCCAGCTAATTACAGTTGTAGAAAAAACCTTTGCACAAGGAGCATTAAATCAGCTTAATGTAGAACAAATGAATAAAGGTTTTCACTCAGATTTTAATATCCTTATTGCCAATGGGACCAATCTGTTTAAACTTTCTCTTGCCAAATGGATTGAAGTGGTTAATCACTATAAAAACTCTCCTGATAAAGTGAAATCAGGCATAAGAAATCTTAATTACAAAATTGAAGTACTAGATATAACGGATAGTATAGCTATTGTAAAAACACAGTTCTTTAGAAACAATGAACTAATAATCACTGATTATTTATCTTACATAAAATTTGAAGATTCATGGAAAGCTGTTTCTAAAATATCCAAAGAACATATTTCAAATCCTTTAAAATTAGAACTATAATGAAAAACTATTTTTTTATACTAATAAACCTACTAATTATGAATACACTTATTGCTCAAACTAAAAACAAGATAGCCTTAGTTTTAATTGAAACACAAAACGAATGGATGCATCCAGAAGGAAAACTAAACAAAGCTTTAATTAAGGACCAATCAATGATGAAAAACTCAATTAGTAACATTGAGAAAGTTCTTCAATTCGCAAGGAAAAACAAATTAACAATCATACATGTAGGTTTAAAATTTACAGAAGGATATCCTGAACTTGGTAATGCTACAAGCGGACTTAGAAAAGCTATTCCTAACGCTGGTACATTTCAAGAAAACAGTTTTGGAGCCACTTTTTTTGAATCAGTAAAACCTCTAAAAAATGAATTTATTACAAGTGGCCGAACTGGAGCTAGTGGTTTCACAGGTACGAATCTTGACTCTTATCTTAGAAATAACAATATAAATAAGCTATACATTGTAGGATATGCAACCCATGTTTGTGTAGAAAGTACTTTTAGAGATGCTCATGAAAAAGGATATAATTCTATAGTGATATCAGATGCGACTTCTGCTTTTAACAACCAACAACAAGACTATTTTCTCTCAGAAATAGTACATCATTTTGGAGAACATATAACAAGTGAAAACTTTTTTTCATTAGATTTAACTAACTAATAAGTCACATAAAAAAGATATACATCTGAATTTAAACTAAAAATGCTACCTATCTTTTTTATATATTTTTCAAGTACATTAATTAAACCTAGAGCTTCTTTTTCTAATACTTTCAATTGTTTTTGCGTTGCTACTAAATAAGCTTGTTTGGCCCAATCTAAGGCTTGTTTGTGATTATTTAATTCATAGTACATATCAGCTACCATTATTGCTGAATTATACTGTAAATAATTATGTTTTAATTGCTTTGCTATTTCATAACTTTGCTTTACAATTGAAATATAAGACTCTGATTTTTCTCTATTATTGGTAAGACTGCTATAAAACTCAGCTCTAGCTTTATTGGATTTTAAAGTTCCTGATAAAATTTCAGAACTATTTTTTGGTAAATATCTTAGTCCTTCTTGCGCGTCTATAGAAGCCTTTTGATAATTTTCTAGCACAATCTCTAAAGCAGATAAATTATTATAGCCCATTGCAATAGCATAGGAAAGATACTTAGAATCAAGTACTTTATTCTTTCCTAAATCAGCTAACATCAAATCAATAGCTTTTAATAAATATTCTTTACCCTTTGTATATTCTTCTCTCTCAATTAAACATAAAGCCATTAATTGGTTTGCTTCAAAGGGTACAGGATTTAATGGGTAATCTTGAAGAATCTTTAAAGAATTTGCCACTTTAACTTCACTCTCCATTGTCAATCCTTTTTCATATAATACTCTGGCTTGAAAAAACTCCATCTCCCCTACCTTCATAGAATCTCCAAGGCTCCTATAAACATTTTCGGCCTTAACATAGTAATAAAACGTACTGTCTAAAACGCCAATATCATGATAATACATTCCAATATTATTATAAGTACTAGCCAATAAGTTATCATCCGAAGCTCTTTTAGAAAATAAAACTGCTTTTTTACTTAACTTAAAAAAAGAAATAGAATCTCTTGTCCAACGCAATTTACCTAACAGTTTATCTATTTTCTCACGTGATTGTTTTGTATTGTTTAGAGTTAAAGCAGTATTTACATAAGGCTTTAATTCCCTTGCAATGCTATCTTTAAATATGTCTTCATGCCACAAAGCATAAAGTTGATCATAATCAGTTCTTGCTTTTTGATTAGGTCTGGTACAATTAATAAACAACAAAGCAATTAAAATTAATATTGAATAAATTCTCAGTATCATTGTAATAATTCTCATTTTGTAACTATCAACAAAGTTAATCGATAAAACATCCAATATTTGATTACTTCCTTCTTTGTCTTAAAAAAGAATACTAACATGGTAAATCAGATAAAGAACACCTCATACTTATAGTAGATCTTAATATATCTATCACTTACTTAATAGTATAATTCAAAACCTTTTTTATATTATACTTATAAATCCATAATTATTTTAAAAAGAATCTTTGTTCCCTTAGTTTTTTTACTACTTACAATTAGTTTTGAATTCATTAATTTCACTCTACTTTCAATACTACTAAGTCCTAGTCCTTTACCTCTAATGGTTGTGTTTAACCCCACTCCATTATCCTGTACTATTACTCTAAAACTATATTGGTTTATAAACATAAAAGAAACTTTACACACAGTTGCCTTAGCATGTTTATGTACATTTTGCAAGCACTCTTGTATAATTCTATAAATATGTATCTTATACTTTATATCTATATTATCAAAAGATATATTTTCATCCATAAATAAAGAAAACTTTACTTTTTGATTTCTGTTTTGTATCTCAATTAAATCTTCTAGTAATTGATCAAATTCTTTAATTTTAAACTCATTATCTTTTATCAAAGTATGAGAAACATCTCTTATCTGCTCCTCTATTTTTTTAATTTCATTAATTAATGAGTCTTGATGTTCTACATAAGATTTCTGATCTAATTGCATCAATAAAAAACGAGTCATAAACAACCGGTTTAACACTCCATCATGTAATTCCTTAGCCATTTGAGTTCGCTCTAAAATACGGACCTGAGATAATTCGTTTTGAATATTTAAAATAGAGTCATAGTATTTATGAGTATCTTTTTCAAATAGTTTAATTAAAGACATTTCTTTCACCTTTTGCCTAAATAGAATAATAAAAAAAATAATAATTGCTAAAGTAAAAACACCTATTGCTATTTTTATTACTAGCCTTTTTTGTTTTTGTAACTGCTTATTTGTCTTTAATAAATCATCTGATTCAAAACTCATACGAGTAAACATATTTTTAGCAGCAATATTCTCATTTTGAATCAAATGATTTAGTTCTAAATACCGATTTAAATTATCTTGATTATTGTTTTTGTAAAATGCTAATAAAACAAGTAGTGCATCTCTTTCTATAGCTAAATCTTTATTTTCTTTAGCGTAAGAGATAACTTCTTGCACTAGATTTAAAGCACTAGGCTCTTTATGAACTAGAAAATAATATTTGGCCAATAAAGTCTTAGCACTATAATAATCATGTAAATTATTGTATTTAAGCTGTACATCAATGTTTTCTTTCAGACTTTTCTCAACTTGATCATACTGTTTAAGTTCTATATTCACCTCCGCTAAAAACAACAACAATTTGGACAATAATATTGGATCGTATTCTGACTTATTTTTAGTAAAATTTTGCTTAATTGTCTCTATAATAAGCTCTTTTGATTTTATATATTTCTTTTGTTTAAGGTAAATATCAGCTATAGTAGTATATACACTTATCTTATTTAACCTTAAGATATCATCTATATAAAATTTTTTTATCTCAGGGTCTTCTAAATATTTTAAACAACGATCTGCCTCCACTAGTGCTTCTTCAAACTGTTCCAAACCTTTTAAGGCATCAGTTAAACAAAGACTTTCAGTATATTTTAATCGAAGGCTTTTTTGATCTCTATTTAATGCCATCGATTTGATAATCTGAGCTTCTCCTTCTGTATAAATTTTATCATTTAAAAGTAAGACGGCCTTAAATACATAGACATCTTGTAATACTATAGAATCCTTAATAGAACTTAATAAAAACTCAGATTTTGTCAAATAATAATAAGTACTATCCTTCTGAAATGTTTTATTAAACATATTAGCCAACAAATAATTAGCATAGCCCTCATCTCTAATATCTTTTGATTTCTTAGATCCAATAAGTAACTCATCAATATACTTTCTATTATCATTCACATAGAATATATAATTTATCAATACATCTCTTTGTTGCTTTGTATTAGCCACTGATAACAAGAGTCTACCTACAGAATCTGCCTCTTTCTTAGTTTTTTCTGTAATATTTACTCGGTTATAATTTCTAGTATATTTTTTTAAATCTTTTAATAATCCCTGGTCTTTATTTTCACTAGCCTTACTACATCCATTTAAAAAACCACATAGACAAAAAAATACAAGTATAAATCTCAATTTTACCAACATTACACTATTAATTAATTTTTTCATAAAAACAAACAAATATAGTTCATAATTCACATAATACACCACTATATTACCCCAATAGCTTTGATATTTTATGATCTAATAAATAATCTATGTTTTTTAAATCAACTAGGGACTGGTGGTGGTAATGGATCAGGACCTGGAGGTGAATCAGAACCAGGTTTTGAAAAACCTGAGTAATAAAAAAGGACTGTCTTTTTATTTAAAGGCAGTCCTTTTTTATTTCT
Source organism: Myroides marinus (assembly GCF_900109075.1). Lineage (GTDB taxonomy): Bacteria > Bacteroidota > Bacteroidia > Flavobacteriales > Flavobacteriaceae > Flavobacterium > Flavobacterium marinum_A. The sequence continues at coordinate 47,273 of NZ_FNYS01000025.1, forward strand.
TGAAGTGATATTCACTAAATAAATTTTATTATTATTCTTAAACTAGCTATAAAGACTAGTATTCCAACAAACACATAAGAAAGTCTCTTGGGAAGTCTTCCGGCTAATTTAGCCCCTAATGGAGCTGCTATTACACCTCCTAAGGCTAGGCCTAAGAATATATACCAGTAACCAAAACCTAATTTAGAAAAGAAAACCATAGAGGCAGCGAAGGTCACAAAAAACTCTGCCAAAGAAACCGTTCCCACAACATACCTAGTAGGTCTTCCTTTAGTTAGCAAGGTTGATGTAACAATAGGTCCCCAACCACCACCGCCAAAGGCGTCAAAAAAACCTCCTGATAATCCAAGGATTCCAACATACTTAATCTTCTTCTTAACAATGTTTGAGCGCAAAGCCAAAGCAATTAAGCGTATGGCTATAATCATTAAATAAAGCGCCACAAATGGATAGGCAATATACTCATATTCACTTCCTATATAAATAACAAATAAAGAACCTAACACAGCTCCTACTACCCCTGGTACACTAAGCCAAAAAAGAAGTTTTTTATTTACATTTTTAAACCTGTAATGAGTATAACCTGAGACAGCACTTGAGAACATCTCAGCGGTATGAATACTACCTGATATAGCCGGTAGACTAACCCCCATGGCCATCATAGCTGAGGCTGAAGTCATGCCATAACCAAGGCCTAGGGCTCCATCAACTATTTGAGCTATAAAACCTATTATAAGTACATAGTAAAACTCCGAAGGTAAATAAGAAAATACCCCAGTTAACTCAGACACAGAAAAATAACCAGAGGCTATATATCCCAATAAGAAAAATAAAACCAAACCAGGTATATAAAGCATCTTAAAGGCTAAAAAACTTTTGTTTTCTTTGGGTTCTACCAAGACAGAAGTAACCTTGTTTAACTGCTCAACTCTGTGGTTTAATCCCTTTTTTAAACCAGATCGAAACAGGTTTAAATTATCTATACTCTGACTTATATTCTCAGGAATTTCTTTTTCTAAATACTCTCTTAATCGGCGAGCCAAAACAGGTGATTTACCATTTGTTGAAATAGCTATTTTAAGCTGGCCTTTATTTACTATCGATCCAAGATAAAAATCACATAAATCAGGCTGATCCGCGGCATTAACAAGAAGTTTTTTAGTATTGGCTAGTTGTTTTATTTGTTGATTTAAAAAAGAATTATTCGTGGCTATAACAACAAGATCTTTGCCATCAAGATCTGTTTCATTAAATTCTCTCTCTGTAAGTTTAAGGTTTGAATATTGCTTTATTAGAGTTTTAAATTCATCTTTAAACTCACTTGATACCACAGTTATTTTGGCTAGATGATTTTGTTTTAAAAGAGTCTTTGTCTTTTCTAATCCAACATTTCCACCACCTATTATAAGAAAGTTTAAATGATGAGTCTTTAAAAAAATCGGAAACAAGGTGTTTTCCATAATACACTGTTTTACAATTGGTTATTCTTTATTTTTGTATTTAAAAGCCTTAAAAAAAGAAAAAACTTCCCCTGGATCAGATCCTTTTAAGGTGGAGCTAATCTATAATTAAGGCTTTATAAAGTTTTCTATTTTAAAAAGTTACTTGTTGCTTATGGGGTTAAGTAACTAGACTAATTTTAATATATAGTAGAGTAATATAAAAGACAACAGACTCTCATAATAATTATAGTTTTTAATATTGCTATTAAGCTTAAAGAGGTATCTCTACCTAAGTCAAGACAAGGTCTAGTTAAAGAATTTTCTAAAACTAAAATCACCAAATGTTTCATGATCAAGAGCTTCTTTTTTGTAAAGTCCAAATAAATAATCTAGTTCTTGCAATATTTCAGGCTCTTTAATCTTAGATTTATAAATCTGATTTAACCTAGTTCCATATCTATCAGCTCCAAGCATTAAATTATACTCTTCAGGGGCAGTGCCCACAAAACCAATCTCTGCTAAATAAGATCTACCACAACCATTAGGACACCCTGTCATACGAATACTAATATCTTCTTGGTCTATTTTATGCTTTACAAGTAAAGGTTCAATCTTGGTAATTAACTCGGGTAAATACCTTTGAGCCTCTGCAAGGGCTAAAGGACATGTTGGCAAGGCCACACATGACATAGAGCTTTGTCTTAAATTACTAATATTTTGCCCTATATTGTATTGGGTTAATAATTTCTCTACTTGCCATTTATCCTCTAAGGCTATCTCTCCTAGAATAAGGTTTTGATTACAAGTGAACTTAAAATCAGATAAACCTAGTTTTGACAGATTAAAAAGAAACTCTTTCTGATTTTTACTTACCACGTATGCACCCGAGCAAGTGCATGTTTCATAATATAATGTAAGGAAGTAAGTTTGCTTTAAATAATAAAGAGATGAGCAAACAAGAAATTATGTACTCTCATGTAGAGGATTGGCAAGCAAGTGGATTGACACAATCAAAGTATTGTGAAAGTGTTGGAATTAAGCTAGCGACATTTAGTTATTGGGTAGTAAAGTTTAAGGGTGAAACAGAGCAAGAAGGCTCAAGTAACTTTATAGCAATAAGTAAAACATCAAAAACAGATGGTAAACAATACGAGATTGTCTATCCTAATGGAGTGAAGTTACGTTTAGAAACGAAAGACCTAAG
>NZ_FNYS01000022.1 GCF_900109075.1 Myroides marinus
TACTGATGAAGTATATGGAAGTTTAGGAGAAACAGGTTTTTTCTATGAAACAACAGCTTATGATCCTAATTCACCTTATTCAGCTTCTAAGGCAAGCTCAGATCATTTCGTACGTGCGTATGGAGAGACTTACGGTATGCCTTATGTAGTGAGTAACTGTTCTAATAATTATGGACCTAATCACTTCCCTGAGAAGTTAATTCCACTGTGTATTCACAATATTATCAATAAAAGACCACTACCTATTTATGGGAATGGAAAATATACGCGTGATTGGTTATATGTTATTGATCATGCTAGAGCAATTGATGATGTATTCCACAAGGGTGGAAATGGAGAGACATACAATATTGGAGGATTTAACGAATGGCAGAATATAGACCTAGTTAGAGAGTTGTGTAAACAAATGGATGCTGTCTTAGGTCGTTCAGAAGGTGAAAGTGAACAGTTAATTACGTTTGTAAAAGATAGACCAGGACATGATTTGCGTTATGCTATCGATGCTACTAAGATTAATAAGGAATTAGGATGGTCACCATCTGTTACATTCCCAGAAGGATTAGCTAAGACTATTGAATGGTATATGAATAATCAAGATTGGCTAGATAATGTAACAAGTGGAGCATACGCTGATTATTATAATGAACAATATAAATAGGTTTATAGTTTACTGTTAACGGTTTACAGAAATGTAAGACGTTGATAGGTTTCATTAGATGAAATGTAGAGATGCAATACTTTGCATCTAAAAAATACTATTTGTTGGTTTGTGTTCTTGTTTAAAGAGAATATCTAAAACAAAAACACAGAATCACAGAAAACAAAAAGACATAAACAATGAAAGGAATAATATTAGCAGGTGGGTCAGGAACACGACTACACCCTTTAACATTAGCAGTAAGTAAGCAATTGTTACCTATATATGATAAACCGATGATTTATTATCCTTTATCGGTATTGATGTTGGCAGGGATACGCGAGATATTAATTATATCTACACCACATGATTTACCAAACTTTAAGAAATTATTTGGAGATGGTAGTCAGTTTGGTATTCAATTGAGTTATGCAGAACAACCAAGTCCTGATGGCTTAGCACAAGCTTTTATTATTGGAGAGGAGTTTATTGGAGATGATGATGTATGTTTGGTATTAGGAGATAATATATTTTATGGTGCTGGAATGCAGAAGTTGTTAAAAGCATCTATAGAAACTGTAAAAAATGATAAAAAGGCTGTAGTATTTGGATATTATGTAGAAGATCCAGAACGATATGGAGTAGCAGAGTTTGATGGTGAAGGAAATGTGTTGAGTCTAGAAGAAAAGCCTGTAGTACCTAAATCTAATTATGCAGTGGTAGGATTGTATTTCTATCCTAATTCTGTAGTGAGAATCGCGAAAGAAGTAAAACCTTCTCATCGTGGAGAGTTAGAGATAACTTCTGTAAATCAAACTTATTTAGTAGAAGATCAGCTGAAATTACAGACTATGAGCCGTGGTTTTGCTTGGTTAGATACAGGTACACATGAGTCATTAACAGAAGCTACTGAATTTGTGAAAGCTTTAGAGAAGAGAACTTCGCTGAAGATTGCTTGTTTGGAAGAAATTGCTTTAACTTATAAATGGGTATCAAGAGAGGAGATGATGGAGAAAGTGATAGGTATGAAAGGAGATTATTACGAATATATTAAAAAGAGATTCGATTTATAGATGTCATTAAAGAATCAAGCTATAGGAGGTGTAATTTGGACAGTCGTTGATACTTTTGTATTGAGAGGCTTATCTTTTATTGCAACATTAATTTTAGCAAGATGGCTCGGCCCAGCAGAATTTGGTTTAGTTGGAATGATAACAGTATTTATAGCCATAGGTACGTCGCTGACAGATAGTGGTCTAACTTCATCATTGATTAGGGCACAAGAAAAAGATAGTAGAGATTATTCGACTGTTTTTTGGATGAATCTTGGTATTAGTATATTAGTATATTTAATTCTTTTTTTCAGTGCCCCTTGGATAGCTGATTTCTTTAATCAGAGTGTTTTAGTGAGGTTAATCCGATTGTATTGTATTAGTTTTATTATTTCTGCCTTTTCTGCTGTACAATTGGTACGATTAACTGAAAAAATGAATTTTAAAAAGATAGCAAAAATAAATATACCAGGCACTTTAGTCGGAGTAATAGTCGGGCTTATTTTAGGTTATCATGGATATGGAGCTTTTGCTATCGTGTGGATGTATTTAAGTACACAAGTTCTTCAATCTATTATTTTGTGGTGGAATTCTAACTGGAGACCAAATTTTATATATTCTAGAGAAAAAGCAAAATATCATTATAGATTTGGGTATAAATTGATGTTGTCTGGTTTGATTAATACAATTTTTCAAAATATTTATAATATAGTTATTGGAAGATTGTATAATCCTGTTACATTAGGGTTTTATGAGCGATCTCAAACACTTAATATGTATCCAGTAACTGTATTAACTTCGGTTATTTCAAAAGTTACCTACCCTCTGTTAGCTAATATTCAGGAGGATAAAAAGAAAGTAGGTTCAGTATATCGTAAAATATTACGTTTAGCTTTTTTTCTAATTGCACCTTTGATGCTGTTAATGGCTACTATTGCGAAACCATTGTTTAATTTAATTTTAGGGCAAGAATGGGAAGCTGCAGTTCCATTTTTTCAAATTTTATGTTTAGGTACAATGTTTTATCCTATTCATGCTTTTAATTTGAATGTTTTTATGGTATATGGACGTAGTGATTTATTTTTAAAGTTAGAGGTAATAAAAAAGGTGGTTATTGTTTTAGCTATAAGTATAGGCTATTGTTTTGGTATTTATGGGCTAGTTTTTAGTAGTGTAATTACATCTTATATAGCTCTATTAATAAATACACATTATAGTGCAGATATGATCAACTATTCACAAAAGCAGCAGTTTAAAGATATGTTCCCTACTTTTGTAAGTGGACTTTTGAGTGTAATGGTTGTTTTAATTTTATATAGTTTTGTAAATTTTGAATATGATATTGTCAAAATAGCTATAGGACTTGTTTTAGGAGGGGGGATTTATTTGAGTATAAATTATATGATAAAGTCTACTCCATTATTTTATAGTATAAATTTGATTAAAGAAAAAATTAGAAGATAATGATTCCAGTTGTAAAGCCTTTTCTTCCTCCAATGGAAGAGTATCAAGATATATTAAAAGGAGTTTGGGCACGCCAATGGTTAACCAATATGGGACCGTTAGCAACTGAACTAGAGGAGAAATTAAAGGATAGACTTAGTGTTAGTAATCTTTTATTTGTAACTAATGGAACTGTAGCCTTGCAAATGGCTATTAAAGCTTTGGATTTAAAAGGTGAAGTTATCACTACTCCTTTTTCGTTTGTTGCTACTACAAGTACTATTGTATGGGAGGGATGTAAACCTGTATTTGTTGATATAGAACCAACAACATTAACAATAGATGCAAGTAAGATAGAAGAAGCTATTACAGAAAACACAGTTGCTATTCTAGCGACACATGTTTATGGCAATCCTTGTGATGTTGAGGCTATTGATAACATTGCTAAAAAGCATAACCTGAAAGTGATTTATGATGGAGCTCATGCTTTTGGTGTTGAGTATAAAGGTAGATCAATCTTTGAGTATGGCGATATTTCTACATGTTCTCTTCATGCTACAAAATTATATCATAGTATTGAAGGTGGTTTTATTGTAACTAAGGATAAAGATTTAAATACTAAGTTGCAACGTATTCGTAATTTTGGTATAGCTGGATTTGATACATTTTCTGACTTAGGTTTAAATGGGAAAAACTCAGAAATGCACGCTGCTATGGGAATAGTTAATTTAAAGTATATCGATGCAATTCACACTAAACGAAAGTTATTGTATGAGACTTATACAGAAGGGTTAAAAGGATTTGCTGCTGTACAGCCAGTATGGAGAGAGGGAGCTACAATGAATTATCCTTACTTTCCTTTGGTATTAGAAAGTGAAGAGCTATTGTTAAATGTTAGAGAAGCATTAGCAAAAGAAGATATTCATTTGAGGAGATATTTTTATCCTTCTTTGGCGTCTGCACTGCCATATTTACCAAAGCAGTTATTAGAGAATACTGAGGATATTGCAAAACGTGCTGTTTGTTTACCTTTTTATTACGATTTAGAAGAAGAAGAAATTAATCGTATAGTTTCAGTTATTATTAACGTATAGATATTACTATGAAATCATTTTTTTTTGTTCCAGGAAATAAGCTTTATAAAGTATATTCAGTTTTAGAATTAGGAGTTGATGAATTAATTATTGATTTTGAAGATTCACTTTTAATCGATCAACGGGATGATATTTTTAAGAAAATAGAGACTCTTCAAAGTTTTGATAGATTTTGGTATAGAATTCCTTTAAGAAATGATTTTAATGAATGTATTGATTTTGATTTCTTACAAAGATTTTTTGATTTAGGGGTAAAAAAAATTATGATACCAAAATTGATATCTCTAGAGGAATTTAAAGAAGTAATGTTTTTCTTGAAAGAATATGATATTGAAATTATTCTATTGGTTGAACATCCAATGTTATACTTACAACTTTTTGAGGTTTTGCGTATAAATTCAGTTGATACTAATAAAGTTAAAGGAATAGCTTTGGGTTCTCATGATTTAGCTACATTTTGTGGTTTTGAAAGTATTGAGAGTAATTTTTATAGCTTAAGACAAAATATTCTATTATACTGTTCAGCATTTAATATAGAAGCGATTGATATTGCTAGTATGAATATTGCTAATAATATTGAGTTTAATAAGGAGGTATTAAGTGGAGTAAGTCTTGGTTATAAGGCAAAACTTGTGATTCATCCGATACAAGTTAAGTGGTTAGAAGCTAGTAAAGTGAAAGAACAAGAGCTTTTAGAAGAAGCCAGGAAAATTGTTAGAAATATTCCAGGAGGTATTTTTTCAAAGGAAATTAACCCTTTTGTACTTGATGGAAAAGTTATTGAAAAACCACATATAGAAAATGCAATTAAATATTTAAAAAAATATGAAAATGAAAAGTGAATTTGGTAATTTTTATGAAGATTTTGTAGTAGGTGAAATAATTGAGCATGCTTTATCTAAAACTATTTTTGAAAGTGATAATAATTTGTTTAGTTTATTGACTATGAATCATCATCCAGTACATATAAACTTAGATTATGCAGAACAACAGCAACATCACAAGATTTTAGTAGTAGGTACTTTGGTTTTTAGTGTAGCAGTGGGAATTACTGTTGGAGATATTAGTGGTAAGGCTATTGCGAATTTAGAATATGAATCTGTAAAACATTTAAACCCAACGTTTATTAATGATACAATTTATGTTAAGACTGAAGTATTAGATAAAAGAGAATCTTCTTCAAGTAATGATAGAGGTATTGTATATGTGGAAAGTATAGCTTATAATCAGAATAATATTGCTGTACTAAGTTTTAGAAGGAAAGTATTGATTAAGAAAAGAACATAGTATGAGAAGAGATTATTTGTTACGTAGTTTGATGTTTGTACCTAGTCATAATAGGAAATTAATGGAAAGTGCCAGCAGACAAAATGCAGATGTACTTTTATTAGATATTGAAGATTCAGTACAGCCATTATCAAATAAAAAAATTGCAAGGGCAATGATTCTGGAATACCTGGAAAGTGGAAAGTTCAAGGGGAAGACTTTGTTTCCTAGAGTAAATGATAGAGAAAGTGGAGAATTATTAAATGATGTATTAGATCTTACTGTAGATGGAATAGAGGGATTTATGTATCCTAAGGCAAAAACGGGAGAGGACGTGTATTTTTTTGATAAATTGTTAGAAATTATAGAATATCAAAAAGGAATTGAGATAGGGACTTTTAAGATTATTCCATTGATTGAGACTTCTGCTGCAGTTTTAAATGTTCAAGATATATGTAAAGCTTCTGCAAGAGTTATTGCAATAGCTTATGGGTCAGAAGATTTTATTACAGACTTAGAAGGGAATCATGATATAGCACATGATAGTTTACAAGTACCACGAGCAATTATTGCCATGGGTGCAAGAGCTAATGACGTAATACCTATTGATACAGTTCACGTAAGAGTTCATGATCTAGAGGACTTAGAGGTGAACTTAAAGAACTCTGTTAATTTAGGTTTTGAAGGTATGTTAGTTTTGAATCCGAAGGAATTACCTTTAGTTCATCAATATTATTCTCCAACAGATCAAGATGTTCTAGATGCGCGTGAGATGCTTACTTTAGCGGAAGAAGCTGCAAATAATGGAGAAGGTGTAGCTATTAAAGGAGGTAAGTTTATAGGACCTCCTATGATAAAAGCTGCTAAGAAAATATTGTTAAAAGATTTGTTAATTAAAAGTAAGTAGGGATGAAAATTGCAATTATGCAACCGTATTTTTTACCTTATATTGGATATATTCAACTTATTAATGCAGTTGATAAATTTGTAATCTATGATGATGTTAATTATATAAAGGGAGGTTGGATTAATCGTAATAATTTATTATTAAATAATCAGAAGTTTTTGTTTACAGTACCTTTAGAAGGAAGTAGTGCTTTTAAAAAGATAGATGAAATTGTGATTAATAAGAGATTGTATGATAAGTGGTGTAAGAAACTTCTAATATCTATTGAACAGTCATATAAGAAAGCACCCTATTTTTCTGAGGTTTTCTTATTATTGAAGAAGATTGTTGAAATTGAAGAGACTATCTCTATTTCGGAATACAATTATAATTCTATAATTCTAATTTGTAAGTTTCTAAATATTAAGACTGAAATAATTAAAAGTTCCAGGATATATGATAATATAGATTTAAGTAGGGAAAGTAGAATTTATGATATCTGTAGCAAAGAAAATAGTAAATCTTATGTAAATCCTATAGGAGGTATGGAACTTTATAATAAAGAATCTTTTTTAAAGGAAGGTATAAAGCTTAATTTTCTGAAGACAAATGAGATTGTTTATAAACAGTTCGAAAATGAATTTGTTCCTTGGCTGTCAATTATAGACGTTATGATGTTTAATGATGTCAAAGAAATTAAAGATATGTTAGAACAGTACGAATTGGTTTAATATGAGTGAGATAGGAGGTTATTTTGAATTAGAGTTAGAAAGTAAATCTGAATATCTACATTTTAATCTATTAAAAGTAAATTCAGGTAGAAATGCTCTAGAGCTTATATTAAGGAATAAAAAAGTTAATAAAGTTTTCATTCCCTATTATACTTGTGATGTTATTTTGGAGCCTCTTGAGAAACTTGGATTAAATTATGAGTTTTATGATGTTGATGAAAATTTGGAGCCGATAATGGATTGTAATTTATTAAAAGATGAAGATTCAGTTCTTTATACAAACTATTTTGGTATAAAGGATAAATTTATTAAAAAATTCAGTAAAGATTTTGGTAAAGGTCAACTAATAATTGACAATGCTCAAGCTTTATTTTCTAGACCACTGACTAAATGGTGTAGCTTTTATTCTCCACGTAAATTTGTAGGTGTATCTGATGGTGGATATATCTCTAATTTGTCTTATAATATTACCTTAGAACAAGATCTTAGTCATGAAAGGATGCTACATTTATTGAAGAGAATAGAATGTGGGGCTAATGTTGGTTATAAGGATTTTATAGCTAATGATGAAAAATTAAAGTTTAATGATACAAGAGCGATGTCAATTTTGACAGAGAAGATATTAAGTAGTATTGATTATGATCTTGTAAAAAAGAAAAGATTAGAAAATTTTAATTTTTTACATAATTACCTAGAAAATAATAATTTATTAAAGATTGATATTGATGAGGAATGTGTTCCATTAGTTTACCCTTTTAGAGTTTTAAATGGAGGTGTATTGAGAAAGAAATTAATTGATAATAAAGTTTATTGTGCGAAATATTGGCCTAATGTTGAAAATTGGTGTGATGAAGAAAAGTTCTCTTATAGATTAGCAGATGAGATAGTTGCATTACCTATTGATCAGAGATATTCACAAAGAGATATGTTGAAAATTATAAAAGTAATTAAGAATGGATAAGTTTGTAATAATTGGAGGAAAAGGAAGTGCTATTGTTGTAGCAGAACATATTTATGATGCTCAAGTTAAAGGAGCTAATGTCGAAATGCTTGGTTTTGCTTTTGATGATGAAAGTTTTGGTGATGAAATTGCTGGATTTCCTATTTTGTGTAAAACATATGAAGTGTTTGAAAAGTATAAAAATGATTCTGATGTGAAATTCATATTTCAATTGTTTAGACCTGATTTAATGAAGGAACGCATAGAATTATTGTTATCTTATGGAATACCTTTGGAAAGATTTGGTAGCTTTATTCATCCTTCAGCTATTGTTTCAAGAAGTGCAAAAATAGGCTATGGTACTGTAGTATTAGCGAATTCTGTAGTAAACTCACAAAGTATACTTGGGAATTTTTGTACTTTACATTCTAATGTTTTAATAGGGCATGATACAACTATTGATGATTATACTTTTATCGCAGCTCATAACGTTATAGGTAGTAGTACTAAAATAGGAAAAGCTAATTTTTTTGGATTAAACTCTTCAATTAACAATTATATTACAATAGGTGATTATTGTTTTGTTGCTATGGCGAGTAACGTTATTAAATCAATAGATAATGAGACTAAAGTAAAAGGTAATCCTGCTAAATCTTTTGAGTCTAAAATAAAACCTCTTTAAATGAAAACAGAGCCACTAGTATCTATTATTTGTCTTAGTTACAATCATGAGAATTATATTAGAGAGTGTTTAGAAAGTTTAGTTAATCAAAAAACTGATTTTGTCTATGAAATTATAGTACATGATGATGCCTCTTTGGATAATAGTCAGGGAATTATAAAAGAATATGAGAGTAACTACCCAGATTTATTTAAAAATATTTATCAAGTAGAAAATCAGTACTCTAAAGGGCCAGGTAGAGTTTCTAATATCGTTTATCAAGAAGTATCAGGTAAGTATGTCGCTTTTTGTGAGGGAGATGATTATTGGATTGATATGTATAAGTTACAGAAACAGGTTGATATTCTAGAAAATGATAGTAATGTAATTTTCTCTAATACAAATTGTGATATCTTTTATCAAAAAGAAAATGTATTTGAGAGAAGAATCAATGATATTAACCGTAAAAGTAATAATTTTGATAATGTAAAAAGTACTGTCACAGTTGAAGATATATTGAACCATCGATATATTGTACGTACAGCAACAGTAATGCTACGAAACGAATATTTAAGAAAGTATTTTTCTTCTGAAATATATAGTGAAATGCAAGGGAAAGTGCTTATGGGAGATACTCCTATGTGGGCGTATATGGTATCAATGCCTAATAAAAAAGTTCATTATTTAGATATATCTACAAGCGTTTATAGAAGAAGTGATAATACTGCAAGTAATATGGTTGTTATTGATAAGGCATTAAGGTTTGAGTTGTCATGTAAAGAGATGATTCTTTTTTTTATTTCTAATAAAGAGTTTCAATTGTCAAATAAGTTTAAAAAAGAGACAATAGATGTTTATAATTCATTAGTACTAAGATATTTTTTGTTTAATAGTGAATATAAGACACTTTTTGAGAAGTATTTAAGTAGTAAGACCAAAAAGCAATTAAAGGACTTAAAAAAAGATGCTATAATTGTTTATATTAAACGAACGATACTAACTGTAAAATTTAGAATTAAGAATTTTAAAGAAAAAGTTTTTTTTTTTCTCAGGAATAAATAGAAATATATGAAAAAAAATTTAATTGTATTTGGTACAAGACCAGAAGCTATTAAGATGGCTCCTTTGGTAAAAGAGTTTAAAAAGTATAATGATCAATTTGATACTCGTGTATGTGTAACCGCGCAACACAGAGAGATGCTTGACCAGGTTTTAGAGTTTTTTGATATCGTACCTGAGTATGATTTGAATTTAATGAAACCTAACCAGAATTTGTACTCTTTAACAGGAGATATTATAGTTGGTTTAAAGGATGTTTTAGAAGAGTTTAAGCCTGATTATGTTTATGTACATGGAGATACTACTACAACTATGGCAGCAAGTATTGCTGCATTTTATAGTGGAGCAGAAGTATGTCACGTAGAGGCTGGACTGAGAACACATAATAAACGTGCACCATTTCCAGAAGAGATAAATAGACAAATAACAGGACGAGTAACAGATTATCACTTTGCTCCAACTACAGCATCTCAAGAGAATTTACTTAGAGAGAATATCGAACAGAAAGATATCTTAATTACTGGAAATACAGTGATTGATGCTTTATTAGAAAGTGTAGAGAGAGTTGAAGATTTGCAAAATGAAGAGATAGATAATTTAAAACAAATTGTTGATTCTACTAAGAAACTTATTTTAGTAACAGGACATAGACGTGAAAATCATGGAGAAGGTTTTATTCGTATTTGTGAAGCGCTGGAAGAAATTGCAACTACTCATGATGATGTACAGATTATATATCCTGTACATTTAAATCCTAATGTAAAGGGACCTGTGTATGAAATTCTTTCAGGGAGAGATAATATAAAGTTGATAGATCCTTTAGCTTATCCTTCATTTGTATGGTTAATGAATAAGAGTTATATGATCGTAACTGATAGTGGTGGGGTTCAAGAAGAAGCTCCTAGTTTAGGTAAACCAGTACTTGTAATGCGTGATACTACAGAACGTCCTGAAGCAGTAGAAGCAGGAACAGTTATTTTAGTAGGAACAGATAAGGATAAAATAGTTAATGAGGCTAATAACTTATTGACAGATGTTAGCTGTTATGCAAAAATGTCAGCTTTACATAATCCATATGGAGATGGTAAGGCATGTTCACGTATTGTTGAATTTATTTCTAATTTATAATGAAAGATACTCATATATTAATTTTTGAACATGATATTGTTAAGTACCCTCCAATACTTTCGTTTATTTCTTTTTTATTTCAAGAAAATAAAAAAATAGTATTAATAGGTTATTGTAGTGATGAGTATTTTATTAGAGATTTTATTGATAATGGAGGGGTTTATTACAATGTAATTGATAATAAACTAGAAGATAATATTGTAAAGAAGATGTTCCGTTATCTCTTATTTAAAAAACGTGTCAAAGGTATAGTTAAGGAGTTTGATGAAAAATATTGTAGAATCTATTTTTTTGGAGAAAAGTGTGCATGGTTGTTATATACTATAGTTTCAAATTATAGCTCAGTGATATATCTTTTTGAAACGCCTACTTTTGTTGTGGAGCTTAAGTATAGATTATTATCACCAATGCTAAACTATAAAGAAGTACTTCAACGTGCATATAAAGTAGTATGTTGTGAGTATAATCGGGCACATATAACAAAATCGTATTTTAGTTTAAAAGAACTTCCTATTATTATACCTAATAAACCTATTGTTAAGAGTGTAGAAAAAAAAGATATTTCAGAGTTAGAAGATTTAGTAGATAAAAAAGTAATTCTATATCAAGGAATATTTAATTATCCAGAACGTAAATTAGATGAATTCTGTCTTGCTATGGAGTATTTACCTGAAGATTATGTTTTATGTCTTATGGGAGGAGATAATAAATACAAAGCTATACTTAAGTCTAAGTATAGTTCAGATAGAATTAGGTTTCTTAATTACGTTACTCCTCCTATGCATTTACAAATAACAGAAATGGCGTATATTGGCATATTAGTGTATAATAGCGGAGGAAATAATATAAGTGAAACATTGAATACTTTGTACTGTGCTCCAAACAAGATTTATGAATATAGTAAATTTAGTATACCAATGATTTCTAATGATGTGCCCGCATTGGATTTTTTGTTTAAAAAGTTTAAATGTGGTGAAATTAGTTGTGATGAAGCTCAATCAATAGCTAGTAAGATATTAGAGATAGATAAATTTTATTCCAATTATAGTAAAGGAAGTACTTTGTTATATAACTCTGTCGATTTAAGAGAATTATATTTTAAAATTAGTTAGATGCAAGTAAATAGTGGACCTTATTTGTTAGTATTATTTGTTTTATTCTTTTTATTTAGTATTGAAGCATATTTTAACAATAGAAGAATTAAGAATCGTCTGAGAGTCTTTGTTTTTATTTTTCTTAGTTTCTTTTTAGGTTTTAGAGGTTATGTTGGAAGTGATTGGTTTAATTATCTTATTTCATTTGAGTTTACCGAATGGGGTGAATGGTTACCTACAGATTATGAACCTGGTTTTTCTTTAATAGTAAAAGGATGTAAATATATAGGTTTAGATTATTTTTATACAGTAACCTTAATAACTCTCTTGCAACTAATATTGTTGGATAGGTTTATTAACAAATACTTCTCAAGTGTAGTGCTACCTTATATTTTTGTCCTGAGTCTTTTTCCTATTGTATTGATTGATTTACAAAGAAACTTTATATCTATATTAATTGTAATGAATTCATTGCATTTGCTAGAACAGAAGAAGCTAAAAATGTATTTCTTAATGGTATTATTAGCTTGTTTCTTTCATCTTTCAGCTGTTGTGTTTTTTGCTATCCCTTTTTTAAGACAACTTAAAATTAAAAAGAGTGTGCTATGGGGAGTTTTTTTTGTAGGCCTAGTTGTTTATATTTCACAAGTTAATTTTTATCAAGAATTCTTGAGTATGCTTGGAAAATTATTAGGCGGTAGACTTGAACATTTAATGAATCAAGCAACAGGAGAAGAAGAGATTTCATATGGAATTTCTTTTGGTATAATTGAAAAGATAATTTTGTGCTGCGTTGTGATTAAGATATATGATAAAGTAGATAAGAAGTATCTTCTGTTAATTAATATGTGCTTATTGTATTTATTTGTTTATTTTTATTTTAGTACATCACAATCTTTTATAAATAGATTCGCTAATTTGTTTATGTTTGGATATATATGGTTCTACGTTTTTTTAATGAATTATCTTAAAAAGCAAAGAGGTATTGGACTAATTGTTATCTTGATTTTTATATTCCTTAGTTTAAGAACTTTTATAGGATATAATGAAGAAATCTATAAGTATAAAAACATTTTATTTGAAAAAGAAAATTACAATGAAAGAAAAGGTATACGTGAACAACATTATATGTAGTTTTTTTAGTAAAAAATCAGATAAGTTGAAAGTAATTGTGTTAACATGTTTTGTTTTTATTTCAAGTTCTTTCTTTGTTATTGATACTTTTGAGTATAAAACTGTACCTAAAAGTTTAATTAAAAAATCAAGTGTTCCTGAGATAAGAGATCTTATACATGTAGAGAAATACCTTCCTAAGGGTTATAGTAATAAGGGGGATGTTGATTATACTTTATATATTCAAGAGGCTATTGATAATAACTCAAATTTGATTTTTCCAAATTTTCCCATATTAGTTAATGATAAAGGACTTAATCTTCGTAGTAATAGTGTATTAGTGTTTCAAGAGAATTCTTATATATGGCTTAAGGCAAGTTCTAAACCTAATTATGGAGTAATTAACATAAAAGATATTAAAAATGTAACTTTAATTAATCCAAGAATTGTAGGGGATAGGGATAGCCATTTGAATAAAATTGGAGAATGGGGTATGGGTATTAATATTTTAAACTCGGATTATATTAATATTTTTAATGCGATTATTAGTAAATGTTGGGGAGATGGTATTTATATCGGAAATAAAATTAATGGCTTTAGTTCTAATATAAATATAAATGGTGGATTGATTGACAATAATAGAAGGAATGGTATATCTATTGTTAGTGGAGAGGTAGTAGTAATCAAAGATATTACGGTATCAAATACTAATGGAACATTACCAATGTCAGGAATTGATTTAGAACCTAATACGAATGAAGATACGTTAAAAGATATTAAGTTAGTTAATGTTAATTCTTTTAATAATAGAGAAAATGGTTATTTGATTTATTTAGGAGGATTATTAGGTGAAAATAAAAGAGAGGTTGACATAAGTATTGAGTCATGTTTTGACCAATATTCAAATACGGTGGTTTCTATTCCAGGTTTAAGAAATGACTATGAAAAAAAAGTTAAGAAAATAGCAGGAAAGATTCATTTAAAATTTTTATCAGGCGAAGGTAATAAGTTTTTTTTAGCAGAAAGTTCTGGTAACTATTTATATACGCCAACGATAATATTTGAAGGGGTTGAAATGAAAGGGAATGAAAAGAGTATATTAAATTCTAATAAATTTTTAAATGAAGAGTTTAAGAGAAGAAGTTCTAGTAATATTGTAATTGATATTTAAAAAGATTAAAATAGATGAATGAAATAGCACTTGTTATAGGAGAAGATCACTATAACACTTTAGGACTTGTTAGAAGTTTAGGAGAAGGAAATTTACCAGTTCATTTAATTGTTAAAAGTAATAATTCTAAAAGCTTTGTTAGTAAGAGTAAGTATATTTTTAAATATTGGGTTAAAAGTGATATTAACGAAATTGTCGAACTTTTAAATGGTGAATACTTTGTAGACAGGAAAGTTATTGTTTTTTGCAGTTCTGATCAGATAGTTAATGAATTAGATAGATTTAGGGGCGTCTTGATACATGACATAGTACTACCTAAAATTAGTATGAAACTAGGTGGATTTGATAATTTAACTAATAAAACTTTCGTTACCACATTGGCCGATGAACATGGTATAACTGTTCCTCAATCATGGAGAGTATCGCGAGAAGAATTAGAGTCTTTTGAAAAAAACATTTTGAATAATATTAGTTTTAAATGTATTGTTAAGCCTGCAAAAAGTGAATTTGGTGTAAAGGACGATATTCGTATCTGTTGTAATCAGGAAGAGATTTCTAAGGAATTAAGAGATCTTTTTACGAGAATGGATGTTGTACAAGTTCAAGAATTTATTGATAAGGATATTGAAATTAACTTACTTGGTGCTGCTTTAAATAATGGTGATGTTATTATACCTGGTATTATGTACAAGCTTAAGCATAATAAAAATCATTATGAATTTTATTCTGAAATTAGAGAGATAGATAATAGTAAAAGGGAGTTAGTGAATTTAATTAGTTCTTTTGTTAAGAAGATAGAATATCAAGGATTATTTGGTGTGGAATTAATGGTAGTGAGAAATAAATTTTATTTTTTAGAGATTAATCTGAGAAACGATGCTAATTCCTACAGTATAACTAATGGAGGTGTAAATTTGCCTTTAATATATTTCATTAGTTGTGTAAATGGCAATATTACTAAACAAAATCTAGTCTTGCGTAATAAGTGTAACTATGTTAATGAAATTGCATATTTCAAGTATTTGTTTGAGACTAAGTTTGAATTTTTTGAATTTTTCAAGATAATATTAAAGGCAGATTGTTTTATGTATTTTAATAAGAAAGATATTAAGCCTTTTATATATAAATATTTGAAATTTTTTTAAAAAATGAGGAAGTATATAGTGAGATTTGATGATTTATGTCCAACAATGGATTGGAATAAATTTTCCAAAATAAAGGAGGCCCTAGAAGAATATGGGATAAAGAGTGTTTTAGGAGTTGTACCTATTAATAGAGATCCTGTATTAAATATTGCTGACAATATTACTGAAGAAATGTTTTATCATAATATTATTAAGTTTAAAAATTATGGTGATACTATTGCTCAACATGGGACTTACCATATTATGCATAATTGTTCAGGGGGAATTATGAAAATTAATAAGTATGGTGAGATATGTGAACTACCATACAATAAACAGTTAGAATTGTTAACTATTGGAAAACAAATATTAGTTGAGAGAAATATATGGGAACCTTATTATATGGCTCCAGCACATTCATTTGACGATAATACTTTAAAGGCGCTCAAAGAGTTGAATTTTTTGGCCTTAACTGATGGATGGGGAGGATATCCTTATCAATTAGAAGATATTATATGTGTGCCACAGTTATTTGCAAAACCATTTACCAAATTCAATATTGGCTATCAGACTATTTGTTTACATACAAATAATATGAATAAGTTCCAAATTGAAGAATTTGTAAACTTTATTCATAGCAATAAAGGTAGTTTTGTTAATTTTAAAGATATTGTAGCAAATAAAGATCTATTAAAGCCAAGTATTACCAAATTTATGCTTTATAACGTTAGTAAATTTACTATTCCAATTATTAGAAGTATAAGAAAATAGACGATTATGAATGTACTACATATTATACCTACCCTAGTCGTTGGAGGAGCAGAAAAACTTCTAGTTGATACAATGTCAATTTATAAGAAAGAAGGAGTAGAAGCTGAAGTGCTTGTACTAAAAAGAGTAGATTCATTCTTAGAAAAAGAATTATTAAGTAAGGGAGTTAAGGTTTTCTTTTTATCTGATGTAAATAATTTGTATAATCCACTACTTATATTTAAGTTGATTCCTTTTCTAAGGAATAGGGAAATTATACATGTTCATTTATTTCCTACATCTTATTGGGTACCTATTGCTAAAATATTAGGTTTATCCAAAGCTAAGTTAGTTTTTACAGAACATAGTACATTTAATAAAAGGAGAGGGAGATTTATTTTTAGATTTTTTGAGAGTTTTATTTATTCTTGCTATAGTAAAGTTATTTGTATTACTGATGCTACTAAGGATAATTTGATGAAACATTTGTTGTTTAAAAATAGTAAAAAATTTGTTGTTATTAACAATGGTATTGATGTTTCCTATTTTAGGAGTACCATATTTGAAGATTTGAATTTGTTTGAAAAAGATGCTTTTAAGATTATACAGGTATCAAGTTTCAGAAAAGAAAAAGATCAATTAACAGTTATAAAAGCATTAGCTTCTTTACCAAATGATTTTAAATTAGTATTGGTAGGTGAAGGCATTTTAAAAGACAATCTAATAGCTCTGACAAATGAATTAGGACTTGAAGAACGTGTTTTGTTCTTAGGAAATAGGAAAGATATCGCTCAGTTAATGAAGTATTCTGATGTTGTTGTATTATCTTCTAATTATGAAGGGTTTGGAATAGCAGCTCTTGAGGGGATGGCAACAGGTAGACCAACATTGGCTAGTGATATTAGTGGAGTAAAGGAAGTCGTTGGTGATTATGGTATTTTGTTTGAAAAGGGTAATGAGAATCAGTTAGCAGACTCTATATTAAGATTAAAGGAAAATAAAGAGTATTATTTGGAAGTAGCAAAGAAATGTCAAGAACGTGCTAGCAGATTTGATGTTTCAAGTACAGTCCGTAACTACATAAAAGTGTATAAAGAAGCTTAAGTAATTATGAAAAGAATATTAATAGTTTGTAATGTTGATTGGTTTGTAATTTCACACAGATTAGGAATTATAAAAAGAGCTGTAAATGATGGTTATGAAGTAATAGTTGCTGCTGAAAATACAGGTAGAGCTAATGAGATAGAAGAATGTGGCGCAAGATTTATAAATTTACCATTTTCTCGTTCAGGGACTAATCCAATTGAAGAATTGAAAGTTCTTTTTAGATTTAATTCTTTGTATAATGAAATTAAACCTGATATAGTTCATCATATAACAATTAAACCAGTTATATATGGTTCAATCATAGCAAAAAAACAAAAGATAAGAGGTGTTGTTAATGCTATAGCTGGATTAGGTTATAATTTTACTTCAGAGAATAAAGGGTTATTTTTTAAATTTCTACTTAAACTTATGAAGTATGGATTTAATAGAAAGAAGGTGTCAGTTATTTTTCAGAATACTACAGATTATGAGGATCTAAGAAATACAGGTGTGTTAAGTAGTGGTAATAATGTGTACTATACTAAAGGTTCAGGTGTCGATTTAGAGCAGTATAAGTTTAGCGAATTGCCAAATAAAGAAAGAATTAAAGTTCTTTTTCCTACAAGAATGTTATGGGAAAAAGGAGTTAAAGAATTAAAAGAGGCTACAAATATTCTAAAGGATAAATATGAACATAAGGTGTCTTTTATTTTAGCAGGATTAGCAGATGATGGAAATAAGAGTGGAGTAACTGCAGATTATCTGAATGAATGGAGTGATGGAGAATATGTTAAATGGGTGGGTTTTCAGAGTGATATGCCAAAAATATTTGAAATGTCAGATATAGTTACTTTACCTTCATATTACAGAGAAGGAATCCCTAAATCATTAATTGAAGCGTGTGCAATGGGAAGACCTATTATAAGTACAGATTCAGTAGGATGTAGAGAATGTGTAGAAGATGGTTATAATGGGTACAAGATTGCTCCAAGAAATAGTAAAGACTTAGCGATTGCATTGGAGAAAATGTTTGAATCTCAAGATTTAAGAAAAACATTTGGTTTTAACTCCCGAATTAAAGCAGAGAAGGAGTTTAATGTGGAAACTGTTATTGATATTCATATGGGAATCTATAAAGAGTTATTGAATGAATAAGATTGTAATAACTGGAGCTTCAGGCTTTGTAGGACAGAATTTATTGCCTTATTTAAGCAATAAAGGACATTATGTTCATACTTTATCTTTACGTAAAGAAGATTGGCAAAGTAGTCTTCCTACAACAACAGAAGTCATTATTCATTTAGCAGGTAAGGCACATGATACAGCTAATACTTCTAGTGCTGATGAGTATTTTAATGTAAATAGAGATTTGACTATAGCATTATTTGAGCATTTTATTAAAAGTGATGCAAAGGATTTCTTTTACTTTAGTTCTGTAAAAGCAGTAGCGGATACAGTGGAAGGAGTTTTAAAAGAAGATGTAACACCTAATCCTTATACTCCTTATGGACAATCAAAGAAGGAAGCAGAACAGTATCTATTAAATGCTTCTCTACCTGAAGGAAAAAGAGTGTTTATTATTCGTCCCTGTATGATACATGGTCCGGGTAATAAAGGAAATTTAAACTTATTATATAAAGTAGTAGAAAAAGGAATTCCTTGGCCTTTAGCATCTTTTGATAATCATCGTTCTTTTTTATCTATAGATAACTTATGTTATTTAGTGAATGAAATGATGCAAAATGCTAATGTGTCTTCAGGAGTGTATAACTTCTCTGATGACAAAGCTTTATCAACAAATGAATTGGTAACTCTAATAGCTAAGGTGTCTAATAAGAAACCTAAGCTTTGGCATATCTCTAAAGGTTTTATGAATAGTATTGCTTTTATTGGTGATAAGATAAAATTACCTCTGAACTCTGAACGATTAAAGAAATTGACGGAGAATTATGTAGTTTCTAATGATAAAGTGAAAGAGACATTAGGTATAGATAAATTGCCTGTGAGTGCAGAAGAAGGGTTGGTAAGGACGATTACTTCATTTTGTGAAGGACGAAAAGCGTAATGGGTGAAGGCCGTTAGACGTGAAGAATGAAAAGCGTCAAGTGTGACGACGCATTACGAGCGAAGCGATTCACGATCATAACGCATCACGTTGATAACATCATTACGATTAAAAAAGAAAAAAATGGAATACAGTATAGTATTAGCAGTATTATTTATTGCAGAGTTAGTGTACTTTAAGATAGCAGATAAGTACAATATCATAGATAAACCAAATGAGCGTAGCTCGCATACTCAAGTCACTTTAAGAGGGGGAGGAGTAGTGTTCTACTTTGGAGCGTTGGCATACTTTATTTACTCTGGATTTGAGTATCCTTATTTCATTATAGGATTGACAGCTATTACCTTAATTAGCTTTTTAGATGATATCTTTACGTTATCAAATAAGATACGTTTATTGGTGCATCTGGGGTCTGTGTTGCTAATGTTCTATCAATGGAATTTGTTTGAGTTATCTTGGTTGTGGATAGTACCAGCTTTAATCGGAGTAATTGGAACGATCAATGCTTATAACTTTATGGATGGGATAAATGGGATTACAGCATGGTATAGTATTGTGATATTAGCTCTATTAGCTTTAGTTAATCAATCAGTAGACTTTGTGGCTATGGATTTGATTTTGTTTGCTTTATTAGGTGCTGTGGTATTTGCATTCTTTAACTTTAGAACAAAGGCTAAGGCTTTTGCTGGAGATGTAGGTAGTGTAAGTATGGCATTTATTGTTGTGTTCTTATTAGGACAATTAATTATAACAACAGGTAATTTTAGTTATATTTTATTCTTAACTGTATATGGTATAGATGCTGTATGGACAATTGTTCGTCGTGCATTGAATAAAGAGAATATTTTTCAAGCACATCGTACTCACTTATATCAATATTTAGCGAACGAGGCAAAAGTAAATAAACTTTATGTTTCTTTTGGATATGGAGTTTTACAGTTTATTATAGGTTATGCAGCTATACTTATGACTTCTCAGGAAATGTGTACACAGGTTGCTTTTGCTGTTGGTGTATTAGTAGTAATGAGTGTAGTGTATTTGGTTGTTAAGAAGAAGGTAATAGAAAGATATGTTTTTTAGTAAAAGAAAAGTAGAGAGTCTTTTTACAGTTTAGAAAAAAAGGATTGTTTTTTGTTTTTTTCCTTTTTGGCTTGACCCAAAAATGAAACCAAAAAGGTCAAGGCTCAACCTAGTCAACAGTCAAATTGACTTTTGATTTTTAAACTAGCCAAAGTCGCTGACGCTCAAACACTGTCTAGTTTTTAAAATCTACAAGTATTTGACACTCGTTAACTAGCTTAGGCCAGAAAATCGCTTCGCAAGAGAGAATGTGTTTAGAAAGTTTATTTAACCCTCACTTCGTAAGAACAAAAGTGTAAAGATGAGTAATAAAGTATTAATATACGGTAAAGGTGGTCATGGTAAGGTAGTAGAAGATACGATTTACCAGTTAGACAATGATAATAGTGTAGCGTACTTCGATGATGCTTCTAATCCTTATAATGAGAATTATGAGAGAGAGGCAGAGTTAATTGTAGGAATTGGAAATAATGAGATACGTAAACGTATAGTGGGTGAAGTAAAGCATAGGTTTGCTACGGTTATACATCCTACTGCTTATGTGGCTCCATCTGCAGAGATTGGTGAAGGTACAGTAGTATTAGCGAATGCTGTAATACAAGCAGATGCTAAAATAGGGAAACACTGTATTATCAATGCGAATGTAACAGTAGATCACGATGCAATAGTAGAAGATTATGTATGTACTTATCCTGCTGCTTATGTAGCGGGCTTTGCTCGTATTACTGAAGGGCAGACATTGAAACCTGGACAGGTGGTGTGGAAGAGTGAGGTGTTTTAGGGAAGGGGAACCAATTGATAAAACAGTAAATAAATATAAAAAAGCCAAAGATTGATAAGCAATCTTTGGCCTTTGTCTTATAATATAATTTGTGTTGCTAATACTTAGTCTTGTATTGGTTGGTATATAGGATGAAATCCTTCCTATCGTCAGGATGATAGCTTGTTGATTATTGTTATGGATAATAATCTGCACTAATTGATTTGTCAGTTTTCAGTCTCTATTTATATAGCCTGTTATCTGTTCCCTCTAAAACCCTCGCACGCCTCCTGGCTCCATCACTAAAAATGTCCACAGGACATTTTCTTTACGTTCGGCCCTCCTAATTATCGTTTGTTATAGTATATCTCTATTCCTTTCTCTATACAGAAGTTCTTAGCTGTAAAGTTTTTTCCTTTATACTCTTCACCTATGATACGTACGTCTATTTTATAAGAACGCATGATGTCTTCTAGATCTTGCTCTGTGGTATAAGGAACTATCTCATCTACATATTTACACCCTTTAAGCTGAATATAGCGCTCAACTAGCGTTTGAGAAGCAAGACCTTTATAATCTTTATCTGTATGTGGATTAGTCTGTAATCCTACAATTAGGTAATCACATTGTGACTTAGCTTCTTCTAGCATTTTGATATATCCTGCGTGTAGGTGATCAAATGGGCTGAAGGTAATTCCTATTTTCATTTCGTTAGGTGTGTTTTTTAATGATATTACAAAGCTATTGTTTTTTTTATGCTTTAACAAGAGGAAGAAAGGAAGGAAGGGAGGTAGGAATGAATATTCCCTTACCTGATTTTGTATAAAAGTATATCCATTTTAATAAAAACAGGATTTGCTGCATTTAGTTATAAATAAAAAAGACGAACTATTTTTATTAGTTCGTCTTTTTAGTTTACTGTATTGAGCTAGTTTTATAAAACTAAAGATCTTGTTCTGCTTTAAGTTTAGCGATAATCTCTTGGTCTTTATTTTTTAATAATAGAATATCTTTTTCTATTTCAACGTGCTTTGTTTGTTCAAGTACTTCTATGAATTTTTGTTCTATAGCAAGATTTGGACAAGCCATTTGTGTTGATGCAATTTGCTTAATTGTAATAGTATTGTCTTTAAGTTGATAATTAGAACTAAAGTTATTGCATCCTAGATTACCACTAATATCATTTTTTCGAGTGAATATTAAGTTTGGTTGTTTAGGGAAATTCTTATCTAAACTAACTGCTTGACCATTTAATTCTTGTAGGTTCCAAACAGTTTCTGATAAAGCCATAGAAGATACTTGAGCTTCTACTTGCTCATTATTTGTTACAACTTCTTTTTTAGTGTTACACGATACTGTTATAATTGCTAGGGCAATTATTAAAGTGATTTTCTTCATTTTGTTTTTTTTGATATTAATTGATAGACAAGGCTCTATTTATAAAAAAAGACATTGTCAAACTTTGATGCAAAGACAAAAAAATAACAATACTCAAACAATGTATAAATGCGAATTTTTCTTACATATGATAAACGTGCTATTTTGATTCATTAAATTTTTAAAAACAGATGTATAATTAAAAAAAAGATAGCTTATTTTAGGGCGGTAGAATTTGATAAATTATATAATAGAAAGTACGTGGATAAACTAATTATAGAACAGTTTCATCATAGACAAAACAGTGGTCTATATATTAATTGTAGGGATTTGAGTGATTTAATACAAGAAAGAAAACAGACTCTATTTGATGCTCATAAATTAAGTTTTTTCTGTATTGAGTTAGTACTAAATGGACAGGGAAAGTATAGTGTTGATTTTAATGTTTTAGATATTAAGCAGAAGCAAGCTTTAATTGTTTCTAAGAATCAAATAGGACAGTTTCACAAACCAATAGACTATGATTCAAAAGTTTTAATATTCACCGAAGATTTTTTCTGTATAGACGAGCTTCACTTTCAGTTCTTTTATACCACTAGCCTTTTTAGTTTATCATCAGAATTAGCTGTTTTAAATGTAGAGAAGCACTTTAATGAATTAGCCCTTTTGTTTGATCTTATCAAAAGAGAACTAGACAAGAAGGAGTATAAGAAAAAGCAACAAGTACTTAATAATTATTTATTTAACGTGTTATTACTGCTAGAGGACAGTATAGATCAAACTGAATTAGCAAAACTTAATATTTTAAATGAGAGATATTTAGTCTCAAGTTTTAAAGCTTTAGTAAATAAGAGATTAGATAAAAGTATTTGTGTAAAGGATTATGCCTTAGAGTTAAATACAAGTGTTAGAACAATTCAATACGCTTTTAAGAAAGTTGAAAATACAACGCCTTATGATTGGATTTGTGAACGTATAATTATGGAAATAAAAAGATGTTTGCTGTATAAGAATGTGACCATTAATGAAATAGCAAACTTTTTAGGGTTTAAAGAACCCAATCACTTAACGGTTTTCTTCAAGAAAAAAACAGGAATGACTCCAGTTAATTTTAAAAATAGTTTTAAATATTAGTTTTAATGATGTGATATTGTATGATTTATTCGTGATTATATAGTATATGTTTATGTTTTGATTTATATGTTTGCGACATAAGAAAGAAGCTTTAGAATTATTACAGATTAATTTTTATAAAAAGTCACTATGCTATAGGTAGTAACGTGGGGACGTAAATATTATTTTGATATTTGACTATACTAGGCTTAATGCTTTAAAGAAGTAGGTGACTTTTTTAAATTAGAATTAGACAACAAACAACAAATATATTTTTTAGATTAATCCATTGCTGTAGGATTTAAAATAGTACAGATTTAAGCCTTCAAAAAGTGTCTTTATTTAGTTAAGGATACTTTTTTTAGTATATATCTTTATTTAAAGATACTAGTGATATTGGGTTAAAAATGTATTGTGTGTTTTTAAGAGTTAAAGTTTAAAAACAAGACAAAAGTATCTTGATGCCCACGCCTATATGAAAGCTACTGCTATGTACTCTGTTTAACTGAGTGGTATGGGTATTTCCATTTATCTTATATAGTTTATCTGTGCCTTTAGAAGCGTCTAGTTGGGTGTAATTAGCGGAGATAAAAGGTTGCAAGTTTTTGCTTATGTGATACCCAAGGCGTAGATCTAGGTTATAGCCACTAGCTTTAGACTTATGGGTAAAGCTAATAGGATGCTGTAGTTCTTCTCTTAGGTTCCAGTTGGCGTTAGCTAAGTAAGAGGGGATGTGTATGCCGCTGATGTCTAAAGTAGCTTGCCAAGGGTGGATGGTATAGCTAGTCTGTAGGCCATAGATTACGCCATGGTATCTTGGCTTATAGGTGCTATTTAGCTTCTTGTCCTTATTTAAAGGAGTGTCACTGTCTAACATATAAAGGGTCTTATAGTAACCAAGGTATCCTGCGTGTATGTTAAGGGTAAAGTCTTGACGATTTAGCAGCAGATAAGATAGCTCAAGGCTAGTCTTTATACTATGGCCTTTGTCTGCTTGAAGGTTAAACTCTGCGGTCTTAACTGCTTTATTATCTCCGGCGTAGTCTGAGTCATTTACTTTACCTGATATAATGGTTTTATAGCTAAGCTCAAGCTTAAGCTGAAGTTTAGGTGTAATGGGTATACCTGAGATGATCCCTAGTTTAGGTCCGCTAAGATCTTTCCATTTAAGTTCTGATAATAGGTTAGGGAACTTTCCGCTTTCATTGCCTGCAATATCCCAGCTAAGCTCTTCTGTATCCCAAGCGGTGTAAGGGATAATATAAGGGCTTTGTTTTGGGTTTTGCGCATGTACAACAAGGCTAATAAAGTAAAGGCTAAGAAGAAGATAGTATCTGTGCATAGGGATATAAATAAGTAATGCCTACCTTACTTATAGCAAGGTAGACACTAAATAATTGAATTAAATTTTATGACTTTTAATTAAAATGGATATACTGAGGCAATAAACTGTTTGTCAGTAGCAGATAAAACAGTATTGTTTCCTACGCTAAATCCGTTAGTTGTCAAATCACTACTCACGCTGTAATGCATAATAGACTGTGTGTCGTATGCGCTATACTGGGTCTGAGTAGTAGAGTATTTAGCAAATAGGTTATTGTCTACATCACTTTTACTCCAATAGTTAGGATATCCTGCATAATAGGTATACACCTTGTTCTTATCCCATGGAATAGAAGTAAGAGGGTGTTGGTGCTCATGTATCATACCAAGAGCGTGTCCAAACTCGTGAATAACTGTTCTGCTGAATTCTGCATCACTAGTATTGTCGTTAAACCAACCGAAGTTCATCGTCTCTTCATTAGAAGGGATGTTAAGGGCCTGAGTACCTAAATAAGAGTATGATCCAGCTCCTTGAGTAAATGTAACACGGATCTGTGGTGTACCTGTAGTTACAAAATTAAAGGTAATATTAGCGTGATTAGACCACTCTTTAGCGTATTGCATTACTTTGTTACGCACTTTAGTACTTCCTCCGTATAAACCTACTGTAATTACGCTACCGTTAGGCCATTTAGTACTTCTGATAACTGCCCCTCTTGGGTCAGTGCCTGGTGCGTATACGTCTTTACACATTTGTGTGCCGTCAAAGCCCTTAGGAATGTCCGCTAGTGGTACTGACTTTAAAGCAGCTAGAGATTGTAAGTTGTTTGAGCTAGAAGTGTCTTTGTCATTAGAGCAAGATACTAATGCCGTGCAAAGAAGTGATCCAAGTAGAATCTTTTTGTGTAATTTCATAATGATTAATTTTGGTTATTAAATTATTTTAAGATTTAGCACATTTAAGGTTTAGTGTTCAAATACTTTTATTCGATACTTAATTGTAAGAATTGTTGATGTATTTTCTTGTTTTTTCTAAATGTTAAATAAATTTAGCAATTCAGAGTGTATATCAAAAATCGAAGCTTGAGAATTAACTTTAAGGGAAGTGCGGGTATTTAGATTGTTAATAAAATCTTAAAATAGTGATAATAAAAGTAGAATAGCCCTGATAAGTTTACTTGGTTTTTCAACTGCTGTTACTAATACAATGCTTTATAAAAATTAATGCTTAGAACTAAAAGATAGCTAAGAGAGTTATTATAAAATACCAGTATAACACAAGTATAGAAGTTGGGATTAAAAGTAAGATAGCTCTTTGATGGGGGCTTTTACTTTTATCTAGTGAGCATATGAAGTGGATAGGGAAGTAAGGTATTAAAATACGTATGGTTACTCTTTAGCTAGAAAGGATAAAGGGAAGGGGACAAAAAGTGGGGACAGTTTGTTTTTTGTTATAGCATTTGGTATTGCTTGACCATCTGAATTAGCTCTTGGTAATCAGAGGCTGTAAACTCGTGGAGCATCTTGCTAATTCTCTTTTGGATAGCACTAGGACTTAGAAAGACAAAAGCTTCTAGTTGGGAAATCTTATATCCATGAGATAGGTACATAAGGATTTCTCTGTTTTTAGAATCTAAGAGTGTGTTTTTGGCAATTACCTTTTTTATAGCCTCTTTAGCTATGGGGCTGTAATAGGGTGTAGGTAGGCTAGTGGTGGTAAGATGATGTAAGATCTCTGAGGTAAAGTCTGACTTTACCACCAGGGCGTCTATACTTCTTTTTTGATAGATGCTATAGAGAATTAGTGCCTGCTCGTGAGCGGTGATAAGGATGATCTTACAAAAAGGGAACTTTTCTTTAATCAGCAAAGAGCAGTCAAGACCAGAGTGAAGGTTTTCTTTTTCGTATCCTGGCATATCGTGGTCTATTATGGCTAGGTCTAGATAGTCAAGTTGTAGTATCTGCTTATATAGTTCCTTACAAGACTGGGCTTTTAAATAGGTATTGGCTTCGTTATTTAAAATAGAGATATAGCCCTCTAGGGTCATTAGGTGATCATCGGCTAGTAATATTCTCATAAGAATGGGGTTTTATTAGGTTTTGTATTGTTTTTGAGGTAAAGCTGTAATTAGCTTTGTTTTTCTTTTGGCAAGTATGGGATTTTTACACTTACCGTAGTTGTGTTATGCTCACTTGATATAGTCAGGGTTCCATTTAGTGTTTTTAGTCTGTGGGTAATGTTTTTAAAGCCTAGCCCTTTCTTTACTTTTTTAGGATCTATACCTATACCATTATCATGCACTCTTAGCTGTATATGATTGTCCTTAAGTATAAATAGAACAAGACATGTAGTGGCTTTGGCGTGTTTATTTACATTTTGAAGCAGCTCTTGAAGTATTAGATAAAGCTGCGCCTTTTGGTAAAGCGAGTACAGATCCCAATAGATAAGCTTGTCAATAGAGCAGTTAAAAGCGGTCTGGAACGAGTTCTTTTGAGCCTTTACAATATCCTCTAGAATTTGTCCAAAGTCCTGTTCTGGGCAAAATAAGGTCTTGTGCATATCATGTGAGAGCGCTCTTGTTTGTGTTTCAATCTGTTTTAGCTGCTCGATTAGCTTTTCTTTTTCTTCTTTGGCCTGACTTGGGAGTTGCTCTAGATTAATACGCAGGGTAAAGACTCTGTTGATAATAGAATCGTGAAGGTTCTTGGCTATTATTTTGCGCTCTTTTATCTTGGTTTTATTAGCGATTCTCTGTTGCTGTAAAAGCAGGGTTTGAATCTGTTGTATGGCCTGTTGATCTTTTTGTTTATAAAGTAGCTTCTTGTTTTTCATCTGAAGGCTAAAGACAACAAATAAAATAAAAGACAGTAGCGCCACTAATAAGATAATACTAATAAGATGGGAGTTTCTCTGATTTAGGTGGTCGTTCTGTTTTGATATTTCGCTAGTCTCGTATGCGATTCTGGCAAATTTGTTTCTAGTTTGTCTATCGATAGTCTGCAGACTGTCTTGCTTTGTGAAATAGAGTTCTGTATAGGCTTGTTTGTTTTTGATATCGTTTTCTGCTAAAAACTTTAAGCTCTTTATCAGTTCATAACCGTTTTGATCTTCCAAAGCATTTTTATATACCCCAGTCATGATATAGATTGCCTGAAGGGTATCTTGTTTGAGAAGGCTAAACTGAGCACTGCGCATAAGGCTAGCTGTTATTCCTTGTTTGTGGTTAATCTCATGGCGTATCTCAAGAGATAGGGTAAGTAAGGAGTCAATTGTTTTAGGATCCTTTTTGGCTAGCATTTGATTATAGGCATAGTTGTTTAAAAGCATTGCTTTTAACTTAGGGAAACTATCGATATCCCTGTTTTGTAATCCTTTTTCAAAGTATTCTTGTGCCTTGCTATAGTCTAAGATAGACTGGTAATAACTCCCTAGATTATTATAGTAGGATAGCTGGGAGCGCTGTAAAAGATCTTTAGAGTAACCTTGCTGTTCTAATAGATCTAGTAGTTCGGGAATCTTGGCGTAATACTGAAGGGCAGCGTCATATTCTTTTAGCTCTTTTAAAACAAGAGCCATCTGAAGGTTAACCTCGTAGTAAAGTCGGGTTTGTTTTTGTTTTGACAATATCTGTAAAGCCCTAGCAGTAGAAGTCTCGGCCTCTGTGTAGATGCCTGTATTATAGAGTACTCCTGCTTTATAAGAGAGCATTTTAGCCCAGAGAATACTGTCTTTTTCTAAGGCGTATAGTTTCTCTGCTTTTAAATAGTAGTAGTAAGCGCTGTCTAAGATCTGTCTAGCCTCGTTATGATCTCCTAAAAACCAGTAGGTCTTAGCCATGTGCTTAGTATCTTTTTTTAGACTAGCTAATCGCTGTATTTGCTCTAGGTTGTTTTTAAATTTTCTATAAAGGCCTAGTTCTTCATAACAAGAGGCTAGGTTAAAGTATAATTCCCTAGTTAAAGAGTCATTTGGCTCTAGTTTTATTAAATTAGAGATGCTATCTAAATAGATTTCTTTATTGTCGGTATGTAAATAATTTAAGAAGTAATTGGCGTTTCTTGGTTTTATAGGTTCTGGTTTAAAACACGAAACAAAAGATAAAAATATTACTAAAAATAGTAGCCTAACACACATAAATAACCCTTTTAAACAAAAGTAAAAAAAATAAAGCGATTCAATTTTGAAGCGCCTTATACTAACTAATAAGGTATTAATATGTGGGGACTTATTATTAACTCAGATTCCCCATTAGCCCAAAACTGCGAGTTAATTGGTCTAATGTTGAGTCTGAGTTTAACCTTAATTATTTTCCTTTACCTTTTCCTTTGTCTACAAAAGGTCCTTTTCTTTTATCTTTATCTAGATCTTCGTCTCCTCTCTCTAGTGGGGTGTCATCTGAGGTGTTGTTAGTCTGATTGTCTGGAATAAACATCAGTTCACCTTGATTTTGTTTGTTTTTCTGTACTTCATCTTTAAAGTTATCATCATTCGAACACGAAATGGCAAGTGCTGATAAGCTTAGGAATGCTGCGATAAAATAGATTTTTTTCATAATAAGTAATTGTTTTATAATTAATAAATAGTTGATTTACTTTTAATAAGCTTAGTCTATACCTGTAAAGTAGTTGTCTTTAATAGTTAATATTAATAGAGATTAGGTTGTGATTATCTAATAAGTTATGGATAGTTAAATAATACTGTATCAGTCTACTATAACAAAGGTGAAAGCTATTTATATTAATTATAAACTTAGGGTATCAGATAACAAGTATGCGGTAGCTGAGCTACCTAAAAAGTTAAAATTTTATAAATAGGGGGCTAAAGTCTAGTGCCGCTTTTATTGCTTTTAAAAAAAGCAGACAAGAGGTGTCTTTTAAAGACAATAAAGCCTATTACAAGACTTTTAAGCTAGAAATAGGCTAGTTGTTGTCCTAGATAAAAAGAAGCGTTTAAAACGCTTTAAATCTAATATCTTGTTTTACTCTAGTAATAGACTAATGCTAAAAAAAGAATCACTATTTGTTGGGTTCTAGATTAACACGTCTTATTATATAGGTAATATTAGTATTGTCTATAATTTGTTGTTCTAATATGTAGTCCTCTGTCAGAATATTTAGTTTAGTACTTTGTATGTAATAGTGATCTGAGTGACAATCAACTCTTGTCTTTTGTTTGTCGTAATTGAGTTCTAAGAATTTTTGATTGTTGTATTCTAATTCAATTTTATTAGAAGTAATAGGGTTTATAGTGCTAATGGTAAAACCTGAAAAGAAGGTAGAAGCTTTATCTATTATTTCATTTTTATCAAAAGAGACCATCTTTATTAGTTTACTGTCTAATTGTATCTCTTTGTTATTTGGATCGATAATTTTAATTCCTACTGTTTGATAAGGTGGAACTGAGTTAGCTTTATTTGAACAATCATCGCTACTGCTACAAGAGATAGTTAATATATAAATAAGGCAAAGTAGCATGGGGCGGATTTTAAATAGGTTTAATGTCATGATGTTTAATTCGTTTTAAAGTTAGGCTATACAGTGTTATTTGTTATTTCTTGTTTTAAAATAAATAGAGAGAAAGAATAAAATTGACAATTAAGCGTAATCCTTCTCCTATAATAAAGAGACTGTATTGAAAGCAAAACTATGCTTATTTTGATTAAATTCAAATAGCGAAGTTATAATAAATGCAAGTGTTGGCTCGGAGTTAATAAAGGTGTTTTTGATAAGTTAAAGAAATATAACTATATAGAACTCGTAAGGCTACTATGTGATTGTTTTGTGCTAAAAAAATAAAATAATAGAAACATATTCAACTATATTTGATGGAGAATAGGTAAGGGGAGATTGTTTTTAATTGATAGAAAAGATAATATAATCATGGAACAAAAACATAGAGGTTTAGTTTACCTTTTTTTACTGCTATTTATAGGGTGTGTGGATATAAATTCAGATGGAGATTTTAGAAGTAGAGTATTCACCTCGACAAATGGAGAGAATATATATATCAATACTTTAAATTGGGGAGTTACTTATGATAAACAATTTACAGTTTTAACAAAGGACCCAAACGAACTTAGAAAAAGAGAAGATTCTTTATTTGCAATAAAAGGTTTAGAGCCTTTTGTTTATCGTTTTGAGAATGATACTCTACAAATAATTAGTCTTGAGAAGATTAATATTCACGAAACGTTTCAAACAATAAAAATTAAGTTTAGTGTGTTAGGGAATATCGAATATGGTAGAATTCAGGATAGTATTAGACAGGGAAGGAGTAAGTATCGTTTACTTTCAAATTATTAATCAAAAAAATTAAAATGAGAATAGTATTTTTTTGTATTGTATTTTTTACATAATTAAGATAGTTAGTTTGTTTTTGAAACAATAAAAAGCTTAACAGATTAAGGGTATGTATTTTATCTAGAAAATCACAAAGCAAATAGATTAATATAATCAACATATTGTGAAAGTCTAGCATTAAATTAGCAATCTTTAATTACTAAGTAAGTGAGTCTTTTAAAATAAACTATAACTAATAGATAAGGGAATAAGTTTGAATAGTACTTTTAACAAATATTAAATTTTTTGTAAAAAGAGAATTCAAAGTAGTTTATAAAGTCAACATATATCCTAATAAAGCTCCTCCTAAGACAATAAAGGCACTATTTATCTTTTTAAATTTAAATACTATTATACTACTGATAAAGGCTATAAAAAGGGTTTGCCAATTGGTTAATGTGTCTTTACTCATAGTAAAACATACAGCTAGAATTAACGCAACTGAGGCAATATTTACTGCATCTAAAAACACAGATAGCCCTTTTGAGTTACGCAGTTTTTTTATCAAAGGTTTTAACAAAGCCACCAAAATAAAGGATGGTAAAAAAATAGCTAGCGTTGATATAAGCGCACCTAATATTCCATTGATCTGAAAACCGATAAAGGTAACTGAAGAGAACACAGGTCCTGGTGTAAATTGCCCTACTGCAATAGCATCAATGAGTTGTTGTTTTGACAGTATACCTGTATTTACTAGTTCTGAGTCTAAAAAGGCAAATAATACATATCCACTACCGTAAAGTATAGAGCCTATCTTAAGAAAAACCCAAAATAAGTGCATATTTGTAGTAGTGAAACACGTATCTTGAAAGAAAGTTAAGAATGTCAAAGGCATGATACTTTGTATAGTATTATGGCTTTTAGTATTGAAATAAAACAAAAGATAAGCAAGTAATCCAGCACCAAACATTAAGATGATTTCATTAATACCTATTAAAGAAGCTATAAAGACTATAAGTCCTAAAAGGGCTAAGAATAGAGATTTAATAGACTTTTTAGCTAGTGGAAAGATAGCCCCAATAATAACGGCTATAATAGCAGGTTTAATACCGTAAATAAAAGGTTGTACTTGTGGTAATTGCCCATAAGTTTTATAAAAATATGCTAGTATACCTGTTATGAAAATAGCAGGAAGAATAAAACATAGTCCAGCAATTATTAGACCTTTCCAACCAGCTTTATCATATCCAATATGAATAGCCATTTCAGTGCTGTTAGGACCAGGAATCAGATTTGTAGCACCGAGTAGATCTAAAAAGTGTTGTTCATCCATCCATTGTTTTTTTACAACTACTTCTTCTCGCATCATTGCAATATGAGCAGCAGGACCTCCAAAACCAATAATACCAAGTTTGGAAAAAACTTTTGCTAGTTCTTTTAAATGTACTTTCTCTGGCATATTAACTCCTTATTCTAGTTTTTATAATTAGCAAATCTGATAAAATTTAAATTTAAAATAAGGTGAATTTGAAAAAAGAATGGCACTTTATTTCTTACGAAATTCTTTAGGGGTTAAACCTGTAAAACGTTTAAAGTATTTTATAAAGTATGAAGAGTCATTAAAGTTTAGATAATAGGCAATTTCACTAATTCTATTTTGGGAGTATAACAATTGTCTTTTTGCTTCATCAATAATATGCTTAGCTATTATCTCTGAGGCTGACTGTTTTAGTGTTTTACGACAAATAGCATTTAAATTTTGTGGAGATGTCTTAAGTTTCTGAGCATAATAACTAACGTTATTATGAAGGTTATCAACTTGTTTTAAAAGATCTTGAAACAGGTTGAGTGTATCACTTTTATTTGATAAGATTGGCTTAGGAGTTGACTCAATTATTATATTTACCAATAATGCTTTTAATAAACCTTCTATTGCCATAAGATTCTTTTCTTTTAGTAAGAGATTAAATATAGTGTCAACACTTTTGGTATTGTTTAAATTTAAACAACTAAACTCGCTTAACTGAGATAAAAGTTCTTTTAATTGATAATCTAATGAATTTTGTATGAATTCTTTTTTTAGGATAAGTACAAATCCTTTTGGTTTACTTGTAATGTCCCAATAGTGTACTTGTTCTTGATGAATCAAAAAAACAGTAGCAGGGGTTATTGGAAATAGTGTATTATCAATACCGTGTATTCCATTTGCTTGGCTGAAATAGATGATCTCTATGTAATTATTGTGTTTGTGGGGATTAGTCTTGCGAATTTCTTGTTTGAAAGAGGAAACTTTTATTAGAGCTGTTACCTCAATTTTATTTTTTATGACAATAGAATTATTCAACGTAATTTATTTAAAAGAGTAAAGATAAAATTAATTATAATCTGGTTATGAAGTGTAAAACTAAAGTTTTTTTGCACCTAAATACGTGTCAAAAAAAATTTCAAAATTTTTTAAAATAAACAAAAAAGTCTTGTCGTGTAACTAGTTAAGTTAATAAATGGAATAAGGCGAAAGATAGAGGTAAATATGACTCTCGAATTGTACAAAAATACCTGTAGTTTTAGGTTAAGACAAAAAGTATAGATATGCAAAACATAGTATATCTGCGAAATTATAAATGATAACTTTTCAAAAAGTTATTGAAAATCAAGAAAAACCTATGACTCACAATGAGTTATAAGTTTTTATTTTTTAGTGGGGGTCCTGTTTTTTTAAAAAGTGCACCCAAAACAAAACTATGGATCAGTCTCAAAAGTTGTGTTTACGCATAAAGTTTAGCTAATCTGTATAGGAAGAAATCAATATTTCTGACGCCTCTAAACTATTCTAAATTTTTGCTTCTACCCCTCTTCTTGTTAGATTTTCACATCCATCTGAATTAATTGTGTTTTTTATCTATAGTATTATAGTACTGTTTATTCTTGACAGTAATCAATAATTGTGTTTTTTTATTAAAATAGTCAATAAGATGCTTTTTAAAATCATTAAATGTCTTATACTTATTGTAATAATTATAAAAATATGTTTTTAATTATATTTTTGTATTAATGTAATTTAAAGTTAATTTTATATTAATTTTAGCATAAAATTAATATTTTAAAGATACGTATGAAAAAACAACTACTCTGTATTATTCTTTTAGGTATATCACTTAATAGTTATTCCCAAAAGATATTATGGGAACAGACCTTAGGAGGAAACAACTCAGAATATCTACTTGATATGATTCCTACAGCTGATAATGGTTTTTTACTTGCAGGAGCAACCCAGTCTTATAAAGGAGGTGACTTGAGTAAAGATCGCAGTAGCAATTATGACGCTTGGCTTTGGAAAATGAATTCTAAAGGCAAGAAAGAATGGGATCTTCGCATTGGAGGCAATGGAGATAATTATTTAAAAAGTATTGCTCATACTTTTAAAGACGGAGGTTTTATTTTAGGGATAACTTCAAGTAGCACAAAAGATTTATATAAAACAGAGGAGTTAATTGGTCACAGCGATGCTTGGATTATAAAGCTAGATGCAGCCCGTAATGTTTTATGGCAAAAGAGCTTTGGATCAGTAGAAAAAGAAGATTTAGTTAAAGTACTTCCGATTGTTGGTGGAGATTACTTACTTCTTATAAGTAGCAATTCTTCAACTGGAGGAAATAAGTCTGTCTCTTATTACGGAGGTGAAGATATCTGGGTTGTTAGAATAAACTCAGAAGGAACTATCAAGTGGCAGAGGAGTTTTGGAGGAGAGTATGACGATATCGCCTCAGATGTAATACAGACAAGTGATAAAGGTTTTTTAATTGGAGGATATAGCAACTCTGGTATTAGTGGAAACAAGACAAGTGAAGCATTTGGTAATAATGACTACTGGGTGATTAAGATTAGTGATAATGGAAATGAACTTTGGCAAAAGTCTTATGGGGCAGAAGGCAATGATCAGTTAAAGCAACTACAAGAAGTCTCAGAAGGCAGTTATAGACTTTATGGAATATCAGATTCAGGTGTAGGGAAAGCTAAAAATAGCGGATTGCAATCAGAGGTAGATTACTGGTCGATAGATATAGATAGCCAAGGAGAAGCCAAACAAGAGCTTTCCTATGGTTATGGTGCTCGCAATTTTATAAGTAGCGGTCAGGTTAAAGACAATGGTACAATCTTACTTGGAGGAACAACACTAGAGAAGACTAGGCAGGGAACTAAGGTAAACTTTTTAGGAACACTTCTAAATCAAGAAGGTGATGTTATCTGGGAGAAGAGTATTTCTGGTAAAGGAGAGAATGTGCTGTCTAAACTAATAGAGACTAGAGATGGTGCTTATGTATTTGCAGGAACCTCAGATTCAAAACCTGATAGAGAAAAAAGTAGTCAAAGAGGACTCAATGACTTTTGGCTTGTTAAAGTAAAAGGTAAAGCTTCTGATAAACAAGAGAATACAGAAGAAATAAATAAGGAAAAGAGCAAAGAAAAACTCAAGATAGAAGCCTTTCCTAATCCTGTTGTTACTTATACTAATGTGATTATTCCAATAGAATATAAAGCAGGTATTTTAAAGCTTTATGATATAACAGGTAGAATGTTGTATCACAAAACAATCAAAAATCAAACAGAACCACTTAATTTAAGTGGTTACCCAAAAGGGACCTACATTATATCTGTAAAGACAGATGCAATTGAAGGTGGTGTTAATGTTGTAAAAGAGTAAAGTATGAGAAAATATGGTTATTTGTTAGTAGTTATATTTAGTGTTTTAAGTTTAAATATAGTTTTGGCGCAACAATGGAATGTACCAGATATATACCCACCTAGTAGTGAGGTGTTTAAACAAAGTACAATTGAAGATCTAAAAAGTTCTCCTACTGGTCAGTTCTCTTATCAAGTTCCTATTTACGACTATCAACTGCAAGACATTACATTACCTATTAGTTTAGATTATGTAAGTGGTGTTAAAGTAAATGATATTGGAGGTAGTGTGGGTATGTCATGGAATTTAAATGCAGGAGGTGTTATTTCTAGGGTGTTAAGGGGAAAAGCTGATGAGAAATATGATCAGTATTCACCTAATCTTAGTAAAATACACAGTAAAGATCCTGAAGAATGGAAAAAGTTTAAGGATAGTAGTCAAGATAATTCTAAATACGACACAGAGGCTGATTGGTTTAGTTTTAATATTTCTAATGGAATAAGTGGAGAATTTTTTATTGATAGAAATTTAAAGGTAACCTATAATGGTAAAGATAATATAAAGATATCTGCAAAATGGGTGAATCTAGGAGTTGGTACATTCCTAGAATTTGAAATTATAGATAATTTAGGAAATAAATATGTATTTGGAGGATCAGAACAATTTATAGAAGAATCAAAGAATAAGGCATTAAAACAATCTTTAAGACAAACAGTGTATGAAAGTGCTTGGTTTTTAAAAAAGATAACATCAAGAAGTAATCAGGTTATAAATCTAGAATATGAAGAGAATAATTTGGATTATAATTCATCAGTATCTAATTCACTTATATATTCTGTAGCATGTAGTACAGACCCTAATACTATTGGAGGACTGGATAAAGGATGGGAGATGACAGATATAAGAGAGGTTTATAATTTATCATTAAAGAGTAAGAGATTAAAAAAAATAAACAGTAACGTTGGTAGTGTCATCTTTGAATATAACAAAATTAGAGAAGATATTATTACTGGTTCAGGTAAATTATTAACGGGTATTAAGGCATATAATTTCAAAAATATAGTTGTTAAAGATTTAAGTCTAAATTACGATCAAACTGATAGAGCAATTGATTACAGAATGGCTACATGGTATAGGTTAAATTTAAATACCATTGAGAAAAGATATTTCTTAACAACAATAATAGATAATATGGCTTTATCGACTTACAAATTTAAATATGATAGGATTAATTCCTTACCAAGTCGATTTTCTTTTGAACAAGATAAAGATGGTTATCCTAAATATGCTTATTTAAATACAAGTCCTTATCCTGCAATGCAATATTTAAATTTAGATAATTTTGAGGCTATAGTAAATAAAGCAGGAGGGAAACAGTATTTAACTTCAGATTTCGAATATGACAAGAATTATTCAGGTGTAGGTAATTTAATTGAAATAGAATATCCAACTAAAGGTATTACTAAAATTAGTTATGAACCACATTATGGAAGTGAGGTAAGAAAAGTAAATGTTTCTTTGGGGGGAAGTATTAGTTTAAGAACAAATTGTGCATCACGTCCAAGAGATGAAATAAAAGAAATTATTATAGAAATACCTTTAAATGGAACTAATTATCTTGAGTTAACAGGTAGTGGAAGTGTTGACTATGATAGATGTAATCCAGGTGCAGGTCATGGAGGAAAAGATTTTCATGATAGAATACAAGTATCTGTTCAGGATTTAACTACAAGTAGCACTATTTTTAGTGTATCAAGAGACATGACCCAAGAAACTATATATCAAACTAAAGCGTCTTGTACTACTGGGGGACAACATTGTGCAATTACTGTAGTACCTGGTAGAAAGTATAAACTGACATTTGGTGCCTTAACTAGATTAAATGATGTAGCTGCTAATTTTACATATAATTATGGTCATCGTGAAGAGTATAAAACATTCAAAGATGTTGTTTTGGCTGGAGGATCTCGTGTTTCTTTTATAGAAAACTATAATGAAAAAGGAGAAAAGCAAGAAAGTAAAAAAAATTATTATAACTCCCTTAATAAAATAGAAAGTGGAGATAGCTCTATAATTACACGATGGAATAGAAAATATCTATCAAAAACACAAACTTATCCTATTTGTATTGCAAAAGAAGCTTATGGCAGTAATAAGATGTTTAGCCTGTATACTATGTTAGAGCCTAAAAGAGATCGTTACCGATATGTATTACAAGATAATAGCATACTTAACGATTTTATGAATAGAGGAAATCAAGTTTATTATGAGGTTATTACTGAAGAAACTGAAAATATAGGTCTTAAAGAAAATGTATATAATATTAATGTAGATGAAGCAGCTAGAGCAGAAATAGATTTAGATTTACCCAACGTACCTATGAGCTCTACTAGACAGGAGAGATATTTACTTATGTCAGAAAATTATTATAAAATAAAAGAGCCTAAGATATACTTAAAAGTAAAAGAGGTAAAGAATAAATATCAGTCTTTTAATTCAGGTAGTAAAAAAATGTCTTATGTGATAAGACGACACTATTTTGCTTCAGATGGAGATGGTTTTGAGCTTAAGTTTGATTTAGATCCTTTTTCTGTTACTAGTTATTTTAATTCTATGGTGTATAATAATATTTCTTCCGTTACAACTAATGAGTATAATGAATTAGGTAGTTTATTTATGACCCAAACATCAAATTTTATCTATAAAAATCAAAACTTATCAAGTAAAGAATTTATTTTTTCTAATGGTATTAATAAATCAAAAATAGAATATAATTATGCGTTAGATAGTAATAATACATTCTTGATTGATCGAAATATTGTAGGAATTCCATTAGAGGAAAGAGAGTATAAAAATGATGTTTTATCATCTAAAAAAGTATTAAACTTTAATAATCAGGTAAATCCAAAAGAAATAATAACTTATGGAAAAGATGGTAGTCTAATAAACAAAAACACATTAACATATGATACTGATTACAAAAATATAATAGAGTTTAAAAATGAAAATGGATTAAAACAAACGTTACTCTATGGATATAATAAAAGCTTGTTAATAGCAAAGATAGATAATGCTTCTAAAGAAGAGGTAGCAAGTGCTTTGGGAATATCTGTAGCAAATCTTCAAACAATAGATGAGACTAAACTTACTCAGATAAATAACCTAAGAACTAATATGTCTTTAAAAGAAGCACTAATTACAACTTATGAGCATAAACCACTTGTAGGAGTTACCAAAATTACAGATCCAAAAGGAGTCTATATCGTTTACGAATATGACAAAGCAAATCGCCTGGAATTTATTAAGGATAAAGAAGGTAATATTTTAAGTAAATATGAATACAAGTATAAAAACAACTAAAGCTATAATAAGATGAAGATATATACATATATAGGCCTATTAAGTATTTGTTGTTTACATACTCTACTAGCTCAAACAACATCTCAAAATTATATAAAGGTTACTCAGTACACTGAGTCAATAAAGGAGAGTAGTAGTACTGCTAAACAAAAAAATCAGGTAGTTTATTACGATGGATTAGGTCGGCCAAT
The DNA here is from genome assembly GCF_900109075.1 of Myroides marinus. Taxonomy (GTDB): domain Bacteria; phylum Bacteroidota; class Bacteroidia; order Flavobacteriales; family Flavobacteriaceae; genus Flavobacterium; species Flavobacterium marinum_A. The sequence goes on from NZ_FNYS01000022.1 coordinate 39,465, forward strand.
ACAAGAAGTATCTATAGGAGGAAATCCAAGTAAGGAGAGTATTGCTAAACATATAGAGTATGAATTAAATATTGGTCAAACAAAAGATTATTTACCAGTTGTTATTAAATCAAGTCAACAGATTCAGAAAAACAGTAGTAATAATGGTTTAGCTTTTGGAAAAATTGACTTAGGTGGTGGTGTAATCATAAATCCTTTTGAACCAGTAGTACCTACTACTGATGAAGATTTAATAAGCAAAGATTTTTATGGGATTACTAAACCTACTTTAGACACTAGTTATAAAGTTTTTAGTGGTGTTATTACCTCTGGAAAAATAGTTGATTATGATGAACTTATTATTGATGGAAAAAAAAGAATTGAGGAGTATCCAGGAATGCCTATGCATCAACAAAGAGAGGTTAATACTTACACCGTAATTAATGCAAAAATAGAGAATGCTAACCTTGGAAAAGGGGTGTTAGAGAGCGCTAATTATAGTGTTAAAAAAACACAAAGTGTTGAATATGTAAATTTTATAGATTTAAATCATGTGAGTTTAAGAGGATTGATATTGGAAGAAGATATAAATCAAATTATTTCTTTTAAAAAACACTATAATATTGTAAAAGATAACTTAGGATTAAAATTTAGGGAGTATTCTCCTTTAGCCTTTGGAAAAGTTTTAAACAATGATCTAAATAAATCTTTCAAAGAATTGGGAAAAGAAGAGTCTTATATTATATCTAATCCTTCTGAAGTTGTACTAGGGTTTTATAATCCTTCTATGTTGCCTCCTATAATAACAGATCCGACAAATCCAACAAATCCGACAAATCCAACAAATCCGACAAATCCTGGAACTAATGAACCAAGTAACTCTCCAGCACTATATAGTGAATCTATAAAAACAGAAATACTTAACTATTACAAAACTCCTAAGTATGAAAATACTTTAAATCCATATAGTGAGACTCTATATGAGAAGTCACCCCTGAAAAGAGTATTAAAAACAGGTTCTCCAGGAAAAGATTGGAGAATCGATGGGGATTATACAGTTGATTTTACCTATCGATTCAATACAGCAAATGAAGTAAAATACAGACGTGTAAATGCTGTATTAAACGCAAGTAAAGGATTTTATGACTATAGTATTGCTGAGAATGTTGGTAATGGTTTTTACCCTTCAAACTCTCTTTATGTGAGCTCTGTATCTGATGAAAATGGTAATGTAACAGAAGAGTTTAAAGACCAAGAAGGAAAAGTAGTTTTAAAAAGAGTCTACAATAATACTCAAGGACTTCCAAAACTCTTTAGTGCAGCTTCTAATGCACCTGTCTCAAGTCCAATGCCAAGCGTGGGTAATATACTTGGTGATGAATTAAAAGGAAAGTCAGTACAGGATGTAATAGATAACTTTGATAAGATAGTAGAAAATCTAGAGAAGAATGCTAACAATCAAATTAACAAGGTAACTAAAGCGGTTGAAGATTTACCTAATAACGCTTTAAGAGCTTCTGGGGCTACCACAGGTATTGGAGAAACCCTTGATACTTACTACATCTATGATCAATATGGAAATTTATCAGTGGTTACTTCTCCCTTATTAAACGGTGATGTTACTTTAGCTAATGTAGATAAACTAGGTTATCAGTATAAATACGATACCAAAAACCGACTAGTGGCTAAAAAACTACCAGGAAAATCTTGGGAGTATATGGTTTATGATAAAGCAGATAGAATAGTAGCTATAGGACCTGTGTATGACCCGTTTGGAACAGAAACTAAAGGTTGGATGATAACTAAGTATGATGCACTTTCTAGGGTGGCTTACAGCGGTTTTTACTCTACTATAGCGATGACTCCAACTGAAGTAAATCGAAAAGTGTTTCAAGACAATGTAAATGCGAGTGCTAACTCTTTTGAGAAAAGAGCATCATCAACAGAAATTGGTGGGGCTCCAGTTACTTATACCAATACTGTCTTTCCTAAAGATAATTTTGTTGTACTTCATGTTAACTATTATGATGATTACTCTTATCCAGGAGCAGCTACTAATTTTAATGAGATAGAAGGCCAGAAAGTTATAGAAAATGTAAAAGGATTACTTACAGGAACATGGAATAGAGTACTTACTACAAGAGATGAGAAGAAGGCTAATATTACTTTTATGTTATATGACTATAACAGTCGTGTTCTTAGAAGTTATACAAAGAATTATTTCTTGGGATATACACAAGTAGACACTAAATATTCTTTTACAGGATTACCTATAAAGGTTACTACTAAGCATCAAAAAGATACTTCAACTCCTTTAATGACTGTATTAGAAGAATACGTTTATGATCATGCAGAAAGATTACTATTTCAAACTCATAAGGTTAATAGCTTAGCTGAAGTTGTTATTTTTGAAAATATATACGATGAATTAGGAGCACTTGAGAAAAAACGTATTGGAGGAAAACGATCTACTACGAGTATTACTCCAACGGCAAATACATTCTTACAAGAATTACAGTATAAATACAACATAAGAGGATGGCTTACAGAGGTAAATAACGCCAGTAATATAAATCAGGTAAACAATGGCAAAAGCTCTTTGTTTGCTTTAAAGCTTAATTATAATAAACCAGAGCAAGGTCTAACAGGAGTAAAACCGCTTTACAATGGTAATATCTCAGAGCAAATCTGGACAAGCGCAATAGATAATAAAAAGCGAGGTTATGGTTATGTATATGATGGAGCAAATAGATTAGTTTTAGGCTCTTTTAAAGCACCTGATTTAAATTCAGCCTCTACTGCTAGTTTATTTGATGAAAAATTAGAATATGACAAAAATGGAAACATTTTAAAACTAGACAGAAATGGAGCTTCTCTAGCAGGAGTAACAACGCTTATAGATAAACTAACCTATGGTTATGAGTCAGGTAGCAATAGACTATCGACAGTTAGAGACGCCTCTGGAAATCAAGAAGGTTTTAAACAAGTAAACACAGCAGGTGCTGATTATGCTTATGATGAGTTTGGAAATCTCATAAGTGATAAACACAAGAAAATAACTAAGATTAAGTACAATCACTTAAATTTACCTGTAGAAATTAACTTTGGAACAGATAAAATAGAGTATCTTTATACAGCTTCAGGAGAGAAAACACAGAAGAAAGTAACTGAGAAAGGTGTAGTTACGCTAACGGATTACCTAGAAGGATTTCAGTATGTAAAGGGTAAACTTAGTTTCTTACCTACAGCAGAAGGATTCTTTAATGCAGAGACAAATGCTTATGTGTATCAGTACAAAGATCACCTGGGTAATGTAAGATTATCTTATAGTGATAAAAGTGGAGATAATACAATACAGTCTTCTACTGAGATTATAGAAGAGACGAACTATTATCCTTTTGGATTAGCTCATAAGGGGTATAACCAAAAGAATGACGCTCTGATGAAGGATTATAAGTACCAATACAATTGTAAGGAAAAACAGGAAGAGTTAGGACTTAACTTCTATGACTATGGAGCTCGTAATTATGATGCTGCTATCGGTAGATGGATGAATGTGGATCCGCTGGCGGAGAAGTATATGAGTTTTACTCCTTATGCTTATGTAAGTAATAATCCATTGCGATACATAGACCCTACGGGTATGGCTCTTGATGATGTAATCATAACAGGTAATAAAAAAGATAAAGCATTTAATCAACTTCAATCTTCAGTACAAGGACAACTAACTTTATCAATGGATAATAATGGTAAAATTACAGCAAATCAAACAGTTAATGGACCTCTTACAAAAGGTGCAAGCGATTTATTAGTAGCTACAACAGACAGCAGCGTTATGACAAATATTTCAGCCACAGATAATGATTTTATTTCTGATAATTCAGCTCCTTTATTAGGTGCTTTTATGGGGAATGAATTTACAAATTTAGGACCTGTTTTTGAGGTTTCGACTTCTCAAGAAATAAACCCTGTAGCTTTAGGTAATATGGATAATATTAATGGGACGCCAGGGCAAACTACATTACACGAAGTAACAGAATCATACGTTGGGGGGAAATTGTCACAATGGTCAGGTATTTCAGTAGGCAAAGCCACACCAACAGACGCAAATAATCCTAATAGCATTTATAGACGATCTCACGATAATGTGGTTCCTCAATCAGGTAGTGTTATAGAACATTTTTATAATGCTCAGGGGCAAGAAGTTTTTAGAGGTAATTCAAATTTCAACCCAGTTAAGTTACAATACTCAACAGGTAGTTCACAGAGAGTATTTCATACTATCCCAAAATAATAAAGAAGATGAAAAATTTAATAGTATATTTTTTTGTAATTGCTATTTCTTGTAGTTCTCAAATGAAAAACAAGTCAGATAAAAATGTAACAAATACAGATGAAAATGATTTATTTAAAATAGCAAAAATTGACTCTATAAACTCTTTTTATATTATATACTGTACAAAAGATGAGCAGAACTATAAAATAATATCTAAAAAAGAAGATGAGAAATATAAATTTGAGAAAATAAATGAAAGTGAATATTATAGTTTTGAATTAACAAACTTTCCAGACTACTCTAACAGCGATAATCCATTGACAGGGTTTAGTTCCATTGAGCCTTGTTTTATGTTAGATAAAGATACTCAAATATGTAAAGAACAGGGTATAAAAGGGTTATATACCACAAAAAATCTTAAAGGGTTATATTATATAAAATAATTTATAAACAAGAATTCCCGAGCATTGTTCGGGAGTTTCTTGCTTGTGGATCCGCTGGCGGAAGATCTAAAACAGATAGGACAATCACCATATACTTATGTAGTTAATAATCCTATTCAATATATAGATCCAACAGGAATGATCTGGGAAAACCCAAAACAAGAAGAAAAACTTAATAAATCTATTAATAAAAGAATAGAGAGAATAAATAAGAATAATACAAAAATTCAAGCTCAAATTGATAAAGGAGGATTAAGTAATGACAAAATAGTAAAGCTTGAAGATAAACTTGCTGATAATAATCAGAAAATTGAAATACTGAATCAATCACTTATAGATATTGAAGCGATTGGAAATGCAGTTGAAACGTATAAACTTACAGGACCAAGTTCAAGTGATGGTACTCACGGAGTTGTTAAAGGAACTAATGGAATTATTAAAATAGAAGGAAGGTAGTAATCAAGGTCTTCATATTCATGAAATCAGACATGTAGGTCAATCTATTGAAGCGGGTGGAGTTCAATTTAATAGAGATGGTAAATTATTAAATGCAGCTACTACTTTACAAGGAGCAAGAAATAATGAAGTAAATGCCTATCAAACACAATTTTCTTTTGATGGTTCATATCCAGTAAGAGCTAGATCATTGAAAGATATTAATGAGCTCACATTAATGAATATAAATACCTCAGATGGTAGAACTGTTTACGAAAAATTAAAAGCTAAAAGATAAGATAAAAATGAAAAAGTTGTTATTTTTATTAATAGTAGTATTTCTATTTTTTGGAAATACCTTAGTACAAGGTCAAAAAATGAAAATTGGAGATTTATCGGGAATCTATATTTTGGAGACTGATTCAAAATATCAGGCATTATCTGATGATAGAAATTATTCAAGTTTGGAGCTTCATACAAACGGAACCTATACCTTAGGTAAGGCTGTTGTAAAATTTAGTCCAGTAATGGAGCAGTGTGATTGCGCATCAAAAGGAAAATGGTCAGTTATAGCCGATAATGTGATAGAGATTACGAGCGAAGATTACTATTTAAAACAAAAGGGTTATACATACGATATAAAAAAGGAGAATAAGTTATCTCAGGATAGCTTGTATATCCAAGTTGTTTTTCCTACTGATTTCCACCCAGTAAAATTGGACTTTACATTTAATCACAATAATAGTAAGCGCTTTACAACTGATAAAACTTATATTGTACTGCCTAAATCAAAGTATTTGTGGAATAGAAGAACTGCTACAAACCAAATCAGTTTTAGTGTGAATGCTGATATATCAGGAACAAAGCTTTACAAAAGCAGGATGTTGTTTGAAATTTTTGAGGAGTCTATAAATACCGAAAAGTTTAACTCTTTGACAATTAGCTTACCTAATTTTGATAGATGCTTTTTTGAGTTTGAACCTTATAAGCAACAATTGATTTATATCAAAGATAAAAATCAGTTACTATGGCAAGGAGAAACATGGAGAAAGTAGTATTATATTTATTTAAGTAGCAGAAGGATTCTTTAATGCAGAGACAAATGCTTATGTGTATCAGTATAAAGATCATCTTGGTAACGTAAGGTTATCTTATAGTGATAAAAGTGGAGATAATACAATACAGTCTTCTACTGAGATTATAGAAGATACCAACTATTATCCTTTTGGACTCGCTCATAAGGGTTATAACCAGAAGAATGATGCTCTGATGAAGGATTATAAGTATCAATATAATGATTATTGAGGAAAAAGCGTCTAGCTTTTGACGAAGATACCGCACGTAGTGCTGAAAAGCAAGAAGAATTAGGACTAAACTTCTATGACTATGGAGCTCGTAACTATGATGCTGCAATCGGTAGATGGATGAATATAGATCCGTTGGCGGAGAAGTATGTGAGCTTCACTCTTTATGCTTATGTAGGTAATAATCCTATTAGATTTATTGATCCAAATGGGATGGCTAGTGAAGATTGGGTGAAAAGAGAAAAAAATGGAGAAACTGAATATTTCTTTGACCCAGATGTACAAGAGAAAAATGCAACAGAATCTAAACATGGAAAAGGATCGCATGTAGAAAATAGTTCGTCACTTGTGGGAAAGTCTAGTCAAGAAGAGAAGTATAGATATACTTTTAAAAGCGATGGGTCTTATTCAAAAGATGGAAGTATAGTTAATAATAGAACACAAACAGAAGGAGGATCTACTGTATATCAGTATTGTAGAGTTAATAATTATAACAATTAGGCAATATCTGTTTTGTTATATTGGCTCTTTTACAAGGTTTATTTTAGATAGATGTTTAGATATCTTTAGAAAAAATAAAAACAAAGTAGGCTTTAAACAGTATCGGGATTATAAATTAAATCCTGATACAGAATTTATAGATACACTATTAGGTTTTATCATCTTTGGATTGATTATAACCTTTATTGTTCGTTACATTCAAATAAATAGTTAAACTATCTGATAAATAATCGAGGTGGTTTTAAAAGAATGTTGCGATAATGTCCAAATAATAATCTATGTCTAAATTAAAATGTGAATGTAGTCAAGTGATTGATTTGAGTGGTATCCCTTGTCCACATAGGTTTAATGTGTAGTAATCTTTGTTTTTTAAATGGAAGATAGAAAGAAAAAGAGATACACAAGTTTATAGAGTAGGATAAAGAAAATGAATAAAAAACTAAAAATATTTTTATATAGTGTTTTAGCCTTAGTAGTATATTATATTGGCTCAATTCTTATTGATCCTAATGGTTTTTTTGTTCAAAATCAAAAAATAAATAGTGTACCAAAACAAGAAGCTATCGCAAATAAAACTTTTATTAAAATAGTTAAGCCTCAGTGTGTTTATATAAATAACATGAAAAATGATTTTTATGTTTATACATACAACTATAGTTATTTAGAAAGTTATGGAATACTTCAGTTGCTTAAACATAGAGTTGTTATAGATCAGCAATGTTATTATAAATTCATTATCACTGATTCTGTAGTAGATCTTTCTGAAATCGAGATTCAATATAACGATTTAAAAACTAATCTTTTTAATGATGTTGAAGGCTTTAATACAATGAAAAGCAATAATGTTATGATAGTAATTAAGCATAAAGATATTTTATTGTACAAAGCGTTGTATTAGAATTAAAAAGATATAACCTTTAGAATTGTTAGCCTAAATATTCGAGTTAGTGGCAATGTTACACTAAAAACATATTCACTATGTTGATATAGCAGTAAGGAGAAACCATCTATAAGTATGTAAGTAGAGCAAAAGATACAGGTGAGATAAATGTTATATTTATTGTTTTGCAAGCCAAGAGTATTATGCTTTAGTACTTAGGGTAATAAAGTTTAATAGTTAGTCTTAAGTGATACACAATGATATTAACTAGTAATTTGTATTGGAAAAGAAATACTACAAATAAAAGTGAGTTTTAAAGCCAATTATGCAGATCTTTTAGTAAAAAGGGCTTGGGTATTGGCTTAGATAAGAAAATGCTTAAAAACAGCTTTTAATTGCTAAAAAAGTATGTTTTAGAATATATAAGGTAATGGAATTAAGATTAAACTATCCTGTATTATTACTTTCAAAAAGTAATAATAGAATTTATGTTTTCACTAAAGAGAAGGATTTAAAATCTACTAATGAAGAGCTATTTGGTAAAATCAACTATAGTAATTACTATGTTGTAGATGAACTAGGTTTAATGTATACAATTAACAATGCGTTTAAAGTTAAAAAATGTGGGCTTTTTGGGGTTAATCCTTTTTTAAAAGGTAAACAGATTTTAATCGATTTTGAGTTTAGTAGTCAAATAGATAAATTATTACTTGATACTATAAAACAAGAACTTGTTCAACGTATAGAGCAAGATAAAGACTATTGGAAGTTAAATTGGAATATTCAAGAGTTAGAGGCAAAAATCATAAGTAGTAAAACTTTTAAAGAGATTTATTTGTTATTAAAATAATGATGGAGTCTGTCTGACATTTGTCAAGATAACAAAACAAGGTAGAGGCTTTTAGCCATATAAAACATAAAGCCCCAGTTAAGGGGCATTATTAATGAGTTGTTTTGGAGTGTAACATGAACTGTGTCATTTCTATACTATTGTTTATTTAATAATAATATATATCATTAATCAAAACGTTTATTTAAATAACCTAGAAGATTATGGTTTGTTGTTTTATATAATTTTATATTGTTTTTATCTCTACTGTCCTTAATAATTACATTATCAAATGTACGTGATGCTGGTAAAATAGGAGGTAGGTTCTTGTTTTTTTGAAATTCGTCAAGTTCTTGATACTTGTGATCACTATAACTAATAAAAAGAAGAATATCCATTTCTTGATATTTTATATTAGTATCTAACGAACTTAGTTCTTCTACAATTTTAAAATCATATTGTATTCTAGTACTGTAATTAAAATGGTTAAAAGTTACTTTTGAAATCAGATTATTTTCCTCTTCAATAACTATTCTGACATAATTATAATTATCATTCTTGTCTACATTAAGTGTAGTAGTATTATCTATATTTAGTATTATTGGATCTTTAATTTGAGCCATAGTAGTTTGTAGTATAAATAATAAGAATAACATGTATTTGATATTTATTTGCATTCTATCTTGTTGTTTAGTGATTTATACTCTTGTAGAGATGATTTTATTTCATTTTGTTCTTTATCACTTAGATTTTGAAAAGCTTTTACACCTGAGTGAGTTAATCCTTCCCAAGCTATAGCTTTATAATATTGGGAATACACACCTTGTGGATCTAATTCTTTTAAAACATTGGTCATTGTTGAAATGTATTTAGTAGCCATTAATTCATGATGAGCACCTCCTTTATATTTATTTAATGCATTAATTAATTCTGGAAATGATTTAGGACTACCTCCTGGTCTCCACTTTTCTCCGTTGCTTGTATCAATAACTGAATCATATTGTCTATGAAAAGTAGCATGTAGTACTTCATGCATTAATGTAACAGCAATTTGTAAATCAGTGGTTTCATCTAAAGCGTCTTGATTTATATATATTATATAATTATTTTGTGATGTTGGAACTGTTTCTGCATGTGAAATCCCCTTGTCTTTTCCATTCTCATCATATCTTTCAAAACCTGAATATTCTTTTTCTGAAACTATTTTAAAAGTTAAATTTGGGCTATTCAAGTTTTTGTCAAATATTTTGATATGTTTTTTCGCAAAATCTGTTCCTCCAAGCTTATCATAAATATCTTTTACACATTTATTGTCTTCAAACGTTTTATCAATGATTATTTTATCTTCTGGTGCAGGAGATATTACTGCGGTTGAACCGCCACCGCCGCCACCGCCGCCTCTACTCCAATTATCTAATTCTTTCATTGAATCATAGTCTAGATAATTTCCTGTGCGGCCTGGATTATAGTAACCACTAAGTCCTGGTCTTATGTACATATAGACTCCTGGTAACTCCTCTCCAGGATCATTTCCTGAAATTAGTCCTGTATCAGTACTTCTAACGGATTTTTTAGAGTTTAAATCTTTATTATTAGATTCGTTACCATAAATCTCTTGGGTATAAACTACTGTTTTATCATTATAGCTCATAACAATATCCTTAGTTGATAGTTCTTGTGGTTTATCAGTGGATAAAAAGTAGTATTCCTCTCCTTGTTTGTTATAACCTATTAACAGGTTAAATTCGTTTTCATTTTTAGAGTTGTAAGTTTTTAATGAAATCCCTTTTTTATTATCCCCATAAGTAAATACTTTAGGATTGTTCCAATCAACATTTTTAAACTTTTCGTGGTTAGGAATTAGTTTATACTCTTTATTAAATTGAGTTTTTATTCTCTGAATAGAATTTTCTGATTTTTGATCTAGTTTATTAGAATTAACTTGATCATCATTTGAACAAGAAAACAACAGTAAACTTGTAGTTAAAAAACAAAATAGTTTTTTCATTTTTAATTAGAATTAGTTTTTGTTTTAATTAATTATCAAACGAATTTATGTAAAAAGAGTTGCTAATTAAAATTGAAGTTATTATAAAAAAAAACATTTAACATTTTTAAAGTTTTTAATGTCAAAAATCAATGTTTATAATGGGTTTTGGCTTTATTTTTGAGTATTTTTAGTGTTGTTTATTATAAAAATGTGTCACAGATTTGATTGAAATACTTTTTTAGGCTTACTTCTTCTCTTTATTTTAAATAGCATAGATAGTTGTAAATCTGCTTTTCTTCGTCCCATCATCGTTCAATCAACTTGTAAGTATTCTCTGGATTGACAAAATCAAGATTGATGCTGATATTCGTGTCTAGGTTGATTACGTTTTTGAATTTCTTGCGAGCTTCTGTAACAGCTTTGTTAGAGATAGGGAAATCCAATCCGTAAGGTCTTCGATGCCGTATTTTTCTCCATAATCTACTTTATTGTTTTTCAACTCAGCGATTAGGTTGGAGTTATCGATTACTTCGTTTAGGAAATAGGTTCTCTTGAAGTTGTCATTCTTATAAAAGTAGTTTACTGAGCGATTTAAGAACATTACCTTTTCTTTTTCGTAATTGAATATTAATACACCTTGTCTAGTTTAACTAGATTGATACCGTGTTCTAAACGCATTTTAAGATTAGATCCTTCTTTGTCGAATTGGATAAAGTCCGTTTTTATTTGCGCTTTTGAACATACCAATAGTATACTTGTTGCAAGGATAATGGATTAATCTGTATATTGAATTAGTTTATTGGTTTGGATATGTGTTTGTAAATTAGTTTGTTATGATTTTATGTATATATTAGAGGTAACTAAAAACTTATTTTATGAAAAAATCAATTTTACTAGTAGCGCTTATGACTACTATTGCTACATTGGCAACAAATAAAAGTGTAGAAAAAGATAATGTTTATGTTGTTGAGAACAACATATCTAACAAAACAGTAATGTATGAGATTAAAGTCTGGGTTAATTCTGAATTAGTTTTTGAAGACAGAGGGTGTGCTTATCCATCTTGGTTAGAAGCTGAGAAAGAATATTTACAAAAGAAGTATAATACTTCATCTGTTTATGTAACTATTGAACATAGTCCATATGATTGTGCACTGCAATAGATTATTTTAAAAGGGGACTTTTTAATAAAAGAGTCCCTTTTATTTATAAATTATTTATAGAAACCATTATTCCTATTCATAGGACTTGAGCTGAAGGTTTACTGTGGAGTAGGTTAGTGCTATTGGTTAATAATAAGGGGCGCTGTAGAAAACTTTTTTTAAATTCTATTTATTGCGGCTCTTTTTAAAAAGCATTTTTCTTTTTCTGTTATTGGTAATAGCATTTCATTGAATAACAATTAAAATGGTAAATTATAATAATCTTCTTTCATGTAAGTTTACTTTATTCTGTGTAAACTCAACCATAGTGTGTTGTGAATATTACTGATCCTTAGTTACTCTATTTCACGTCTTCTAAAATGAGACAATAATGTTTTGGATATGATATATTAGTTTAACGCTGTTTTATATATCTATAGTTATTTAACTTAATTTTTGTTAATTAATTTTAAAAACACTATTTTTAATTATTAACCAAAACAATTATTATTATGAAGAAATTAATTTTTGTAGGAGCTTTTCTGCTCTCATTAGGGGCTTTTGCTCAAAAAACAATTGAACCAGAACCTGACTTACCTATGTGTCTATTAGCTGCATTTGAACCAGAATGTGATATTGTTGTTGAAGGAACAACTTATACTGAAGGTTTTTTTGTTATTGAAGCTTGCGGATGGTTTATTAACAACCAAAGTAGTGTTGTTATAATTCAAAATATACAGGACTATGTCTGTAAAAATGGAAAATTTCCTGACTATGTAAAAGTTTGGGATTACCATTCCAAATAGGTTTTAATTCTTAACTAAAACAATTTTAATTATGAAAAAAATTTTATTATTATCATTATTATTTTTAGGTACTACATCTACTAATATGTTAGCTTCAGGAGAGATTTCTAATTCTGGCTATTTTAGTAATAGTTCTGAATGTTTTTATGAAGTTACAGTAACTAATCCTTATGGTATTGTTCTTATTAGATACTCTGAATGGTTAGATGAACAAACATTGGAGAGTAGACTTCAGGAATTATATGCAATGTACCGTGATTGTGATGTCTATGCTGATCTTAAAAAATGTTTGTAACATATTTTATTTTTGAATAATAATAAAAGCCATTATACCTATTTATGATGGCTTTTACTTACCTGTATTTCCAAAGCTCCCATTTCACCTGTTTTAGTAGATTCAAAATCATATATTTCTTTAAAAGCGAATTTTTATGATTTGCTCTAGCAGTGAAATACAAGATTATTTATAAGGAGGTTAGAATTAAGGTTAAACTATCCTGTATTATTACTTTCAAAAAGTAATAATAGAATTTATGTTTTCACTAAAGAGAAGGATTTAAAATCTACTAATGAAGAGCTATTTGGGAAAATCAACTATAGTAATTACTATGTTGTAGATGAACTAGGTTTAATGTATACAATTAACAATGCGTTTAAAGTTAAAAATTGTAGGCTTTTTGGGTTTAATCCTTTTTTAAAAGGTAAACAGATTTTAATCGATTTTGAGTTTAGTAGTCAAATAGATAAATTATTACTTGATACTATAAAGAAAGAACTTGTTCAACGAGTAGAGCAAGATAAAAACTATTGGAAGTTAAATTGGAATATTCAAGAGTTAGAGGCAAAAATCATAAGTAGTAAAACTTTTAAAGAGATTTATTTGTTATTAAAATAATGATGGAGTCTGTCTGACATTTGTCAAGATAACAAAACAAGGTAGAGGCTTTTAGCCATATAAAACATAAAGCCCCTTAATTGGGGCTTTTATTTTAAAATGAGGTGATTATATAGTTAAATCTAACCTTATATAATTTCTCTGTGTTGTCTGATTTTACTCTAATGAAAAGGTTTGTAAAATTATAATTACCAAAGTACATTCTGCCAAGATTTAATAATTGTTTATTATAGATATTATTGTAGTAGTAGTCTAGCATAAACTTATCAAAACCATTTATAGAGTATTCTTTTGTAAAAGTATGAGTTGGTACTTCTTCAAGAAAAGTAAATTCATAAGTATCTTGTCGAGAACCTACATCATTTGAAGGGATAAGAATACTTGAAATTTTATTCTCTTCTTCTACTAGTCTGTAGTTTTTGTCTTTAGTTATATTTACAACAATTGTATCAGTGATATTAACTTGGGCAAATGAAATATTAGCAATAAGACATATTATAATCGATAAAATATAGTTTCTCATATTATTTACATTCAATTATTTCGTTGTTAGTTCTATATTCAGTTAATGTTTTAATGAAAGAGTCTTTCTTTTCTTGTGTTAATTTAGAATAAGCATCTGTTGCTTTTAAGCCCTGCCAAGCAAGGACTATATAAACATCTTTATCATAACTAGATTCTAAATCTTTTAAAGCAGTCTTAATTGTAGTGATGTATTTATTGGCCATAAGTTGATGGTCATAAGTATCGTTTTCCATATTCCATAAAAGCATTGTAAATTTTTGGAAAAGATTTCTTTAAATTAACTAGTCTTAAGCAAGTGTAATTAACCATGCTAACAAGGTACTAAATAGAATGATCAGCCCTATGATAAGTGCTGCATTTACAATGTGCTTGATATATCTTTTACTATCAAATGTAAAATGATTAGGATCAATACAAAACTCCTTAAATATAAACGGATCTACTTTTAAATCAGGTCTAAAGCGTACAATACCCTCTATAAAACGAGCTCTTAATGCTCTTGCATTTGTGATGTAATACATACTTCCATAATCTGTACCATCAAAAACAACTCTAGTTTCAATTCCATTTGCTCTTACAGCTAGGTGGTATGTCTTGTTTACTTGTTTTAGGTATACGTCATACTGATCTGATAGATAGGACTGCTCTAGTTGGCTGTAGAGTATATGGGTTATGCTGTTGTCTTTTTTATAGAAATGAACGCCTTGTTTATCAATGTTGATGGCTTTTATTGTTATAGCTATTTTACTCTTTATGTATTTAAAAAAGCGGTATACTACTATAGCCCAGATAGGATAGTATACTAATGCAATAATAATCAGTACCCAGGTATAACTAGAGATAAAAACAGGTAGTAAGGCAAGTAGGATAAACATGCCTATAAGTGTCGTACTTGCAAGAATATTTATTAACCAAGTAATTACTAAGTTATTTTTGGAGTGTAAGGGTATAAAATTTTGATTAACGTTTTCTTGCATTGGGCCAAGATACAAAATATTCATATTTAATCTTAGATTTCAAGTTAGGTTAGTGTAAAGTAGTTTTTCTGATTTACATTATTCTAATGATATATCCAGAAAAAAAGCTTATAAAATAAGTTATTAAAAAAAGGATGTTTTAGATAGGTGTCTATAAATTTTACAAGTATCATTTTTGAGTTTGCAATGAGTAACAATATAATTATAAAGCAGGCTTATTTAGTCACTTTTTAGCACATTTAGATGGCTTAACTAATAAAAACTGCAGTTTTACCTTTTACATATTGTGAACAATAAAAAAGCAACTATCTTTGAAGTATATTTTTTGATCAAAAGCATTAAAAAGTGAAGATATTAGTTACAGGAGGATTAGGATTTATCGGTTCTCATACAGTAGTAGAGTTACAAAACAAGGGATATGATGTGGTTATCGTAGATGATCTGTCTAATGCGTCTATAGAGGTATTAGATGGGATAGAAAGTATCACAGGTAAGCGTCCAGAGTTTGTAGAGTTAGACTTAAGAGATAAACACCTAGTGTATGAGTTTTTTAAATCTAATAAGGATTTGGATGGTATTATCCACTTTGCTGCTTCTAAGGCAGTGGGAGAGAGTATGCAAAATCCGATGAAGTACTATGAGAACAATTTCTTTTCGCTAATTAATGTGCTTTCAGCCATGCAAGAGTATGGCTTAGATAAGATTATTTTTAGCTCGTCATGTACAGTATATGGTCAAGGTGAGGTAATGCCTATTAAAGAGAATGAGTCTGTAAAACCTGCCTTATCTCCTTATGGGAATACTAAACAGGTAGGTGAGGAGATTATTATAGATTTGGCCAAAGTATATCCATTAAATGCGATATTACTTCGTTATTTTAACCCAATAGGGGCGCATGAGTCTGTAATGATAGGGGAGTCTCCACTAGGGGTTCCGTATAATCTGATTCCATATATTACGCAAACTGCTGTAGGAGTGAGAGAGTTCTTATCTATCTATGGAGATGATTATGATACACCTGATGGTACTTGTGTGCGTGATTATATCCACGTGGTGGATCTAGCAGATGCGCACGTACGTGCTTTAGCAAGGTTAGTAAATAAAGAGAATACTGATCAGATAGAGGCTTTTAATGTAGGTAATGGACAAGGGTATTCTGTACTGGAGTTAGTGCATTCTTTTGAGCGCGTTAGTGGTATAAAACTAAACTATAAGATAGTAGATAGAAGACCTGGTGATGTGGATAAGGCTTGGGCTGATAATACAAAAGCACGTGAGGTACTTGGTTGGAAACCAACTAAGACACTTGATGATATGCTAGATAGCGCATGGAAATGGGAGCAGAAGGTTAGAAATAGTTAACAGTTGACAAAAAAAACAAAAAAGAGAATAACAAAAAGTTAAAAATATCGTTTTAATCCAAGAAGGAGGTTTATAATTATCATTTGGATTTTAATACAGCATAGCAATAAAGAAAAGTAAAAATGATTTATAACAATATGCCTTTTTACTATCGCTTATAAAAAACTTTATTGCTACTTTATAAATAGCCTGTCTTAGTTTTAAGACGGGCTTTTTATTTTTTATAATTAAAAGAAGCCTTAATATATAACTTCTTAAAAGAGAAGTATCCTTTTTGGATAAATGTTAAAATTGTTATTTTTTGTATATAATTTTTTCATAATTTCGCATAATATTATTCAAGTTTAAGTATGTAAGTTATTCTTGTTTAGTTAGATGAGTTAAAAAATAAGTAACTTAAAAAAATGTTATGAAAAAAGGTTTATTGTTGTTGTTAATGACTATGGCAATTTGGTCTTGTTCAAAAGATTCAGATGATACGCCACAGGTCAAATTAAGTAATTTGAAAGAAATGACTTCTTTTAAAATTACTGTAGAGGGTAAAAGTTATGAGGCTGAAATTAAGGATAATTTTATCCAAGCTGTACTGCCTTCATCTACAGATTTAACTAAGCTTAGTCCAGAGATTAAGATTTCTGAAAAAGCAAAAGTAACACCAAACTCTGGTGTGGTACAAGATTTTACTAAAACAGTAGAATATACTGTTATGGCAGAGGATAAGAGCACAAAGGTATATAAAGCTGTTATTACTAAAACAAATTCTCAAAAAGCTATTGAGTCTTTTGCTTTTGTAAATTTACCAGAAGGGGCTTCTTCTTATGTGTGGAAGAATAAAAATCCTTTAGATATGGATACTTTAGTGTGTAAGGTTCCTTATTTATCTAATATCAAGGCTTTAACATCTAAAATTACAGTTTCTAGTAAAGCAACTATTGATCCAGCTAGTGGTACTACTTTAGATTATTCTAAACCTGTAAAATATACTGTAAAAGCAGAAGATGGTAGTAAGGCAGAGTACCTTGTTATTGTTGACAATAGCATAGAACAAGTTAAGTTCTCTAATATTACTCGTGATGGATTTAGAAGTAAAAAACCAAATGATGTAATTGTTTTACAAACAAATACACTGTCTCCTGTAAAAGAAAATAATAAAGTAAAACTTAGATTTTCTAAAGGGACTACTGTCTTTGATCTAAAAGTAACTAGTATTGATTATAAAACGAATCAGATTAGTGTGGCATTGCCTGCTGGCTTTGAGAATAATGAATATGTACTTTCATTAGAGATAGAAAAGAATAATTCAGTAACAAGTATTCCTTTTGTTTTAGATGGAGGATCTATAAATTTTCAAAATGTTGCCGATGTATTAGATCCTTATACTGGAAATTATGTTGTATGTAACAGATTGTTAATGCCTGGGGAACGTTTTAGAGCAAATATATATTTAGAACATGCTAAGTTTAGTACTTATAAGTTCTTTTTAAGAAAAGATGGTAGAGACTTTGCATTATTAAATTCTAAATTAAATTCTACTTTAGAACAAGTAGAATTTGTGATGCCTAATTTGCCTAATCCTGCAGTTAAGAGTGGATCTGATTTTGAGCTTGTAATAAAAGATGCTAATAATAAAGAGGTAGGTGGAAATCGTTTAGTGAATACTAAAAAAAGCAATATTAGTGTTATTGTAGCTGAGGCGCCTATAGTAAAAAGCCTATCTAAAACAAAAGTGAAAGAAGGTGACCAAGTAATTATATTCGGTGAGAATATATTCTATAATTATGTAGAGATAGGTTCAGGTGTATTAACTAAATCTTCTACAGTTAGGTTAACTTTGAATGGTAATATGAGAAATATAGAGTTAACTGGTGTAAGTAGTAATGCTGGTAGCTTTACTACTAAAGGAATGGACCCTGGAACGTATAAAGTAGAGGTAACTAATAATATACCTTCTTTAGGAGCAAGCAAACAAGAAATCACTCTTATAGTAGAGTCATCAACTACTCCTATATCAGTAAAAGTTGATAGTGCGGAAATACATAGTGATAAAGATCCTTACTTTGCTCAGCAAATCTTAGTTTCTTTTAATGAAAGTATAGAGGCCTATGATATTAAAGAGTTTAGAATTTCTTCTAATTCAACTTTTTATGAAGTAGATAATTACATAAGAAATAAGTATGGTGTATCAACACCAAAACTTCCAAATGATAAGTACAATGTGTTTTATAATAATCCTACAACTGGGTATGTTATTTTAGTGGATAAAAATAATAAAGAACACAAATTAACTTTTACAGTATCTAAAGCTAAATAATTAATTAGCTTAGTAGAACCAAGAGAGCCATCACTTTTTAGTGGTGGCTTTTTTATGTTAATAGGTTATTTACAAATAGAAGTGTATTGAGTAGTACCAGTGTTTTTTTTTTAACAATCAAGAAATGACATGTACTTAAATTGAGATAATAAAGTGATACAGTATAATGTTTCTTCTTGTTTTGAGCTGTATCTTTTTATTGATATTCTTAATTTGAGAATATCGTGATTTTGCAAAATTAAAGAAACTAGAATGACTGTTTTTTTTGTGTTAAAAAAAATATATAATCATGCTAATACGACGAAAAAACAGGCTGCTAGTAGTTTTTGGGTCTAAAAATAGCTGAAAGTTCATTGTTGAAAATGTAAAATCTCTACATATTGTAATTCGTTACATTGCGTGATTAATGGAGCTTAAAAATGTTGTTCTAGGTTTTTGTTTGACCAAATGTGATTTATTGCATTTTAAAGAGTTACCATATATGTTTATTTGTAACAAATACAAATAGAGTTAAAAGATGTTTTTGTGGTGTTTTTGTAATTTTTATTCTTACTTATCGGTTATTTTTTTAATTATTACCTATAAATTATTGTTTGTATTGTTAATAATGTATTAGTTGTAATTTTACATGAGTTAGTTATGAAGAAGTAATTCAAAGAAAAAAAGTAAAATTATGATTAAGAAAATTATTCCATTAACAGCGCTTTTCTTTAGTGGTTATGTTACTGCTCAAGTTGGTGTTGGAACAAAAAAACCTGCAGATGCAACTATGTTAGATATAACTGCTACTGATAAAGGGGTTTTATTACCTAGAGTAAATTTATTAAATCAGACTGATACTACTACAATAAAAGGGAAGCTTATAGAGAGTATTCTTGTCTATAATATAGGATCAAGTAATTTAAAAGCTGGTTTTTATTATTGGTTTGAAAATAAGTGGACACCATTGATGTCTGGAGCTACTTTTACAGATACAACTAATAAATCTTTTACAATTAGTGATGATCAAGAAAAATTAGTCATTACTGATAGCCAAAATAATAAGGTTGAATTAGCTGTGAAAGAATTCGCTAAGAATAGCGTTTTTATTAAGAATTTGACTGAAAACCAGGAGTTTATTAAACGGTTAGGAGATAACATTGAGTTTGTAAAACAAATCACAAACAATGAGGAGTTTATAAATAACATCATCAACAAGCTTGAGGGAGACTTTGGTAATGTAGGTTATGACAAAGACAAGAACCAATTCTTCTATTTAAAAGATGGAAAGGTAGTTTACATTGACTGGGCTGATCTAGATACAGTAAACGTTAAGTTTTCATTTGATGATAAAAAAGAGCAGTTAGTTATCACAGATTCAAAAGGAGGAGTAGTATCTATTTCTACAGATGAGCTAGGAGAGACAATTGCTAAGAATAGCGTGTTTGTAACTAACTTAACAGAGAACAGTGAGTTTGTAACAAAACTTGTAGAGAACAACGAGTTTATCACCAAACTAGGAGATAACATTAAGTTCGTAGAGAATATCACAAACAATGAGGAGTTTATAAATAACATCATCAACAAGTTAGAGGGAGACTTTGGTAATGTAGGTTACGACAAAGACAAGAACCAGTTCTTCTATTTAAAAGATGGACAGGTAGTTTACATTGACTGGGCTGATCT
>NZ_FNYS01000027.1 GCF_900109075.1 Myroides marinus
ACCATTACAACCCTTTTAAATTCAATAAATAAAGCACATAACATCAAATCCGTAATTCTATCTAAAAGTAAGACAAAAATAAACTTACACCAATAGTGCAACCTGTAACATCAATGATACAGCATCATAAAAAAGAGGATTATTTATAAAAAACACAACACCAACAACACTTAATATTGTTAATTTTACATAATAAGTAAATACAACTCATTACATTATGTGTATTTTTAAACATATAAATAAAAAAATCAAAAAAATCAAAACAATCAAAACATAACGCAACAAAAAACAAATATCATCATATATAATTCAATTTAAAATTTTGTCTTTCTGGGAAAGGGGACGAAGAACGGAGTGCCTTCGTCAGGGAACAGGGAACAGGGGTGTCTTCGGCATTGTGTACATCCTGTGTGTCGATTGTACGTGACATTGATTGTGGATGTTGTGTGCGTGATACGGTTGATAAACCGTTTCTACATTAACATGCAGTAGATACAGAATATTGATAATTAAAGACAACTACTCATCTAAATAAACACAAATTCTATAATCTCAGATTCAGAGACAGATCAATTTACTCTCTGTATTCGGCCAATGTATATTGTTAATTCTTAGTATATTTGATAAAAAAGAAAGCTATATATGGCAATAGATATTGCAATAAAACAAAAAGGTCTTTTCAAAAAGAAAATTACCTTAGACATGATCAAATCTCTTCTAAGAGATCAGATGGTTTTAGGAGAAAGAGATAGCAACTCTGCATATGTCTTCTACGAATTAAAAAGCGAAGACATTGATAATGTAAACATTGTCGTACAGAATCCTAATCACTATGGTAGAGGTTTTATCATTTACACAAAGGGAAAAGAATTATGCACTTCTTTAAACGTACCGACTACAAATCAAGATGTAAATGATTTCTTTGACTTTGTACAAAAGGCGTGTACGCATTTTAAAGTAGACTCTTTTACCATGTATGAAGAAAGACAAATAAAAGTAAATGACTTAGAATCACAAAGACAAGAAACAGCTGCATGGAATATAGATTATCTAAGTAATCAGGTAAAAGAATTACATGAGAATGGACTTCTTTTTATTGTCTTTGGTGTCAATAATCCGATATACATTCCTGCTAGCATACTAGAACAATGGAGTAAAGAAACTCCAGAGAATCTAGAAGCTATTTTCTCTTCTTATCTTCACCTTAAACAAAGTGAAGATCTGTATTATATGAAACCTACTTTCTATCAAAAAAATCAGGATATACTAGGGGCTTATACCTTGACAGAAACAGTAGATAGTATTGTTGCTAAACAGGCATTTGTACCTCCAATTACATCGGGTTTACCAGACGGAATAGAACCTAATATATGGAACCTAGGTATTGTTCGTTTTCCTGATAATGCTGAACCTACTATAGATTACATACCATATAATACGTTTTTAGAGAAAATAAAGGACTTGAACTTAGAAGAGTATGATCAGAAGCACTGGATACTTAGAAATCCTTCTAAGAACTTTTTAGAGCGTTTACTTGAATAGTATTACCATATAAAAACATTAGTCTTAACTTTATAATTAGGAACTAATGTTTTTATACATTTCGGTAAAAGATATTCTTAATAAGGTAAGTTAATACTCAAACTTATTTTTCTTAAAGGAACTCACTATAATCGTGATATCCATACACATTTACCTCTGGGTAATCACTTATAAATTGTTTAATACGCTTAAGTGATTCTAATCGAAGTGTATTATCATCAGCTCTAGCAGTAGTAAGTTCATGTACAGGATGAAGCGCATTACTCAGCTCTTCTCTGATGTAATAGGCATCACCAATATAAAACCACCATTGTGCGTCTGCGTAATAAATCACTCCACAATGACCTAAAGTATGCCCAAAAAGAGGTGTTAGGTAAATTTCCACACCTTCTATAGCTACTTTTCTAACCTCTAATCCATTCCATATAGAAGTACTTGGCTGATACTGTATCAGCGTAGGATCATGTGAGATCAATGTCCTAATATATCTAGGATTATCAGACAAATAGTTTTGATACTCTTCTTGGCTTAAATGTACTCTTGCCTTAGGAAAGTCAGTAAGTCCTGAGATGTGATCGCAGTCAAGATGAGTGACCACTATATCAGTAACACAATTAGGATCGAGTCCTTTGTTTTTGAACTGATTTATAGCTGCTAAATTAGGATCAAGTTTTAACCCTATGGCTTGTATTAAACTAGGTGTAAATCGAGAAGTCTCTATAGTATTGTCCTGTAGGCCTATACCTGCATCTAGTAGAATAAGTTTATCTTTTAGTTGTAAAACAGTACAGTTCCCAATAGCTCTATCCCCTGTAGGAGCTAATATCTCCACACAGTTTAAATGGTGTATTTTATGCATAATATTCTTTAATTATATCGTCTGACAAAATACAGGCTCCTTTAACTTAAAAAATAGAACTATAACGCCAAAATCACTCGACACCAATAATTCTAAAGGGAATCTGAATATCTATAGTTGGGGTATCTAAATAACTAGACTGTTTAACAAATTGCTTAGGGCTTTGCCCCACAAAGAGTTTAAACTCTCTACCGAAGTGTGATTGATCAGCATATCCTAGGTCATAGGCTAACTGGGTAAGCGAAATATTACTTACACATTTTAGGCTGTGAAGTGCCTTTTGAAATCGAACAATACGACTATAAGTACTCGCATCTACTCCTATTTGCTCTTTAAAATGACGTTGAAAACTACGTCTAGACATTCCTATTTCACCCGCTAATAGATTAGTATTTAGTAAGAATGGAGCTTTTTGAATCTGATGCAAAGCATACTCTAGTTTCGCAGTATCAGGTGCTAAACCTAATTTAGTCAAGAAATATTGTTCTAACACTACTATAGCCTCTTGAAGGTTTTCGCTTTGAAACAATCTTCTACAAATAGATTCTGGCAAAAGGTCTTCTAAGCTAGCTATAGTATTGGTTAATTCTGTTGTATTTACCCCAAAAATTCGCTTAAATGCCATTGGGTGAAAATCCACTCCTAGTACAGTCGTGTCAGTTGAAAAGTGGTTCAAACAAGGAGAATCTGTCTTTTGACCATAGATAAATGCCAAAGGCAGTTTACGATAATCTGTACTATTAAAGAGTTGGGATTGATTCTGAAAGAGTTGAATCACTATCCCTGTACTACCTGAAGCTAATATGCGATAGTAAGAATTATCTGCTGTATTAGCACAGTATACCTTACCAGCCCAAAAACGACTGATAACACTCTTTAACTCTACTCTAGGGGAGAAATACTCTACTTGCATAATTACTTACTCTTCAGATCTATTTGACTTTCTATAAATCAAATAAGCACCTGCTATAATACCTAATAAGGCAACAAACACAAACATTTCTTCTGGCAAATTACCATTTAATCCTCCTATTGACATTGCTAAAAATACCACAGCTATTACAATAACTATCCATCCTGCTATCTTCATATTAATTGACCATTGATTTACATTTATAAAATTAAACAAAAATAAACTTACTTAAGTATTTACTCTAAACTCCTAATCCTTATTACCCATTGCCTATTGCAATTCACATTACCTGTTAGTTCACAACATACAGAACCAACCGAAGTGGTTTTTAAGTTTATACTAACGCTTTTGAAATAATTAATCTAAATAAACATCTATTCTATTAATTTAATTACTTTATTTGAATTTATAAACAAATACTTTACAATAATGTAACACAACAAACGTTAAATAGGTATACTTTTATATGCGTATAGTACACGTGTTATAAACGCGCTATATAAGACATTAAATAAAAACACAACACTAAATTATGGATATGCTATGAACAAGATTATCCTTACTAATTACTCAAGATTAAGATTACTACTGTTCTTCTTACCTATTGTTTTGCTAATTATTATAGCTTGTGGGCTATATAGCGTGGACTGCTTATCTACCAATGGATATATAGCGGTGCAAAAAGATACTTTTTTGTTTATGAACTCCTCTGTAAGGAATTATCCCCACATATTATTTAATCTTACACAATTTGGAGATGCTATGATTTTCTTATCATTTTTAAGCATCTTTGTTATCTATGCTCCTAAGATTTGGGAATCACTAATTACAGCTTCTATCTTCTCTTTGATATTCACTGTAATAATGAAGGAGTTTTTTGCCATTCCAAGACCAGCAGCTGCACTGAGTTCTAATACTTTTAATATTATAGGCGAAAGATTAGCGGGATCCAATAGTTTTCCCTCAGGCCACTCTATTACTGTATTTACAATACTTACTGTGCTGATGTTTGCCTTTATGCCATATAAAATAAAACACAAGGTAGCCTTCTTTGTTTTTGTAACCCTTCTAGGATTACTGTTTGCCTTTACTAGAGTTGGTGTTGGTGCTCATTATCCTTTAGATGTAATTGTAGGTTGTATAATAGGCTATATCTGTGGGTTATTAGGAACCTTTGTGACTAAAAAGTATCAATTATGGAATTGGATTTATAATAAAAAATATTATCCTATTTTTATCGTTTTAATGATTATCGCTTGTATTATTGTTATTAATAGAATTAGAATAGAAAATCTATTTATCTATTATATGGCGCTAATAAGCTTGTTTATTACTTTATATAAATCATATGCTACATATCTTAAAAAGTAGTTTAAAGACTAGTCACTTCGCTCTTATAATGAGTGTTGTTAATTTTGTATTCTTTCATTTACCTTTCTTTAATTTCGTCTTTGATAACACTAAGGCTACTAGCTTAAATGGAGGATTCTTAATCATTAGTTTGATTATTCTAATGATACTGGCTAATTTCTTTGCTTTTTACCTGTTTTTATCTATTTCAAAATACTTAGGAAAAACACTCTTAATCCTATCTTTTATAATCAATGCAATAGCCCTTTACTTTGCTAATACTTATAGTGTGATTATAGATGAGAGTATGATTGGTAATGTATTTAATACAAACTTTGAAGAATCAAGTGGCTTTTTCTCTTTCAAACTTGTTTTATATGTGCTTTTACTAGGTGTACTACCGTGTATATACATTTATAGAACAACACTTATCAAAGAGTCTATAAAACGCTTTTTCTCCACTATGGGGATTGTCTTAACAGCTATGTTACTACTAGCTTTTGCCAATGCCTCTAATTGGTTATGGATAGATAAGCATTCTAAACAATTAGGAGGATTAGCCATGCCGTGGTCTTACTCGGTAAATACCTCTTTATATTACATCCACAATGCACAGAAGAATAAGAAAGAAATCTTACTTTCAGATGCTACAATAAAAAACAAACAAAAAGCAATCGTTGTATTGGTTATTGGGGAGTCTGCTAGAAGACAAAACTTCTCTTTATATGGATATGAAAAACAAACCAATCCACTGCTTTCTAAAATGGATAATCTATATCACTTTGATGCTACTTCTTGTGCTACTTATACCACGGCTGGAGTTAAATGTATTTTAGAACATCAGGAATCAAACGATTTATACGAAATCCTTCCTAACTATTTATACAGAAATGGCGTAGATGTTATCTGGAGAACAACCAATTGGGGAGAACCTCCTGTACATATAGAGAATTATAAAAATAAAGAGGCTTTAAAACAGATTACCGAAGATCAAACTGGCGATTATGACCAGGTTCTATTAGCTGGATTAAAACAAGAAATCTTAAGCAGTACCAAGGACAAGATCTTTATAGTACTACACACAAGTACTAGTCATGGTCCGCAGTACAACAAAAAGTATCCCAAGGAATTTGAGACTTTCACACCTGTTTGTAATAGTGTAGAACTAGCTAACTGTTCACAGACCGAGCTTGTCAATGCCTATGATAATACGATAGTCTATACTGATTATATCTTATCTCGTGTAATAGAAGATTTAAAGGAGCTAAAACAGTATAAAAGTACAATGCTATTTGTATCAGATCACGGGGAGTCTTTAGGAGAAAAAAACTTGTATATGCATGGCTTACCTATGAGTATAGCACCAAAAGAACAATACGAAATCCCGTTTATAGTATGGGTTTCTGATAATTCTAAAAAATTAAAACCCAATAATAACTTATCTCAACAACACGTATTTCACAGTGTGATGAACTTCTTAAGTGTAGATAGCTCTATCTATAATGAGCAGATGAATATCTTCTTAGAAAAGTAGTGGGATTATGTTTATGCTTTACAAAACAAAAAAACCAGTATTACCATAAGGTAGTACTGGTCTTTACTCATCTACTAATCTATTTTGAAAGATAATCTCTTACATATATCTATCCCACTTATCCTCTAATACTAATCCATTGCTGCAATATAAGCAGTACTTTTCTTTAACCTTTTTCATCTCACCACAATCAGGGCAGGTTAATTCAGCGGTATCTTCATTTACTCTTTGCTGAAGCTCATAACTATCATCATAACAATCTCCTCCTTTTGCACCCAGTGTTACAGTATAGATATACCCTCTCTCACTCTTAAAGTTACACTCTCCATCTGTAATGTTTTGAGCAGTAAAATTCACCTTGTCTAACCAACCATCATTAGGCCAATTAATATGCACTAAGCTACCGCTTTTTACCTCAACACTTACTTGGTATGTACTACTGCTTTTTGTAAAAGGGTTCTCATACTTTACCTCAGCACAGTACACTCCGTCTTTATAATAGTCACTCTCACCATAAATGGTAAAACCGTGTGACCCGGCACTTTCTTTACAAGCGTATAACAATAACGTCATACTTGTAAACAACAGAATCATTTGTTTCATTGTCCTATTTAAAAATACCTCAACCTAAATATTACTTGGTTTATCGCTTTTAATCCACATGCTTCAAGATTGCTTATCGGCAAACCCCACAACTATTTCCCTTTTGTGAGCAATGTTTACAATACTTGCAATTCTTACATGCTTTACAACTTGATGAACCAGTACAAGTAGCGTAGTTTACAGAACTATAATTTCCTGCAAATACTAATAAACTCATAATAGAGAAACCCATTAACAACATACTTTTTACCATAACCTCTCTTCTATAAATTAAAAAAAGTAGACTGGGGTAAACAAGAATAATGCCAAAAAAATTAACTCATCAAATAATCGCGCTAAAAGCGGTGCAAATGTATCAAAGTAAGTGTGAAGGAAAACTTAAAGTTTTGTCTTTATTTTTAGCCCAAAAAGGACTGAAAATAGGTGAAAAATATCCCTAAAAATCCCTTTTTAAATAAGTTCTAAAGCTTCTAATATGCAAGAGTATATATAATCTAAATCTTGATCTGAAATACAATAAGGGGGTACTAGATAAATAATATTACCTAAAGGACGCATAAGTACTCCTCTTTCTAAGAAAAAAGGATATAACAAATCATGCATATCACTAAAGTAAGAAGTACTCTGAAGTGTCTTCCATTCCATAGCAAAAATAGTCCCACATTGACGAGCGTCCAATACCTTAGGATGTTTAGATAATTGCTCAATAAAACCATGATGCTTGTCTTGTATTCGTTTTATACTTTCTTGTGTCTTTTCCTCTAACAATAAGTCTAAGCTTGCTAGCGCCGCTGTACATGCTAGAGGACTAGCTGTAAAGGAATGTCCGTGAAATAATGCTTTTGTTTTATCCTCTGAATAAAATGCATTGTAGATCTGCTCTGTACAAGTAGTCATACCTAAAGGTAATGTCCCACCTGTTAATCCTTTAGAAAAACACATTATATCTGGTGATTCACTTAAATGATTTGCAGCAAACATTCTACCTGTTCTTCCAAAGCCTACAAATATCTCATCTTGAATTAATAAAATTTCTCTTTCCTTACAATACTTCATCAACTCAGATAAGGGCTCTGGTTGATGCATAAGCATTCCTGCTGCTCCTTGAACTAAAGGCTCATATATAAAACAGATGGTTTCTTTGGCGTGAGTATCTATAAACAACTTTAACTCTTCTATATTATCTAAAGTAGGTGTATCTATAAATAACACTTCAAATAACATATCTCCAAAAGGATCTGTCCATATCCCTCTACCGCTAACAGACATGGCTCCAAAAGTATCACCGTGATATCCATTTTTAAAAGCTATAATTTTCTTCTTTTTACCCGCTTTATTAAAATTAGCTTGTATTGCCATCTTAAGAGCAACTTCAATAGCTGTAGAACCATTATCAGAATAAAAAGACTTGGTCTGATTCTCTGGTAATAACTCTAAAAGACGCTCGGATAACTCTATAGCAGGCTGGTGGGTAAATCCTGCAAAAATTACTTGCTCTAGATTTAGTAACTGATCACTTAGTTTCTTAGCTATATAGGGATGAGCATGCCCATGTAGGGTCACCCACCATGAGGACACAGTATCTATATACCTCTTATCATTGGCGTCGTATATATAACTACCTTGCGCCCTAACAATAGGAATAATATCTCGAGCCGTTTTCATTTGAGTATAAGGATGCCAATTCACATTATAATCTCTAGCTATTAAATCTTGTTGTAGTGTTTTCATGTTTTTTGTTTTGTTATTTTGTTGTTTTGTTGTTTTGTAAACTGCTCAATAGCGCGGATTTGCAATCTGTGACAGCAACCATAAACAGTAAACAGTCAACCATTCTTCATTCCTCATTCCTCATTCTTAACTCTCTACTTAATCAAACATCCCTTTACTAATCTTATCAAAATCAGGCAGAGTAATAATCTGTGTTCTCTGATCAGCAAAGCCTTTAATAGCTTCTAATGAGTAAGGATTAAATTCTCCATTAAAAACTAAGTAATCTATCACAACACCCCTAGTTCTTAAGGCCTCTATAGAAAGCATTGTATGGTTAATACATCCCAAATAATTTCTAGTCACTAAAACCACAGGTAATTGAAAATGAACAATTAAATCTATCATATATGTATTAGAATTTATAGGAACAAATAGCCCGCCTGCTCCTTCTACTACCAAATTATTATTGGTATTTGGTAAAACGAAATCTTCTAACCTGATTGATACTCCTTCTTTAGCCGCTGATTCACAAGGAGAGGCTGGTATTTGAAGGGCATAACGCTCAGGATGTATGATTGCATTTTCAACTAAAGCTTTTACCTTCATACTATCTGAATGATGTAGATCCCCTGATTGTATTGGTTTCCAATAATCTGCGTTTAGTTTATGAGTGAAATAGGCAGATACAACAGTTTTACCTATTTCAGTATCTATCCCAGTTATAAAGAGTTTAATTGGATTCATAGTGTTTATTGATAATGTTAAACAATGAGATAATGTCCTTTTGGGTATTAAAAGCGTGTAAACAAATACGAATACGTTCTGTGCCTACTGCTACAGTGGGCCAGACAATAATACAAGTGTTGATATTTGCTGTTTCTAATTCGCTAACCAAGCAAACCTTGTCTTTTATGTTACTTAGAAAAATAGTTTGTATAGGTCCTGGAGTAGTTCTTATCCACACAGGAGCTAAAGAGTGATAAGTTGAGATAACAAACTGTAGTTTATCTATCACATCTGGGTAGTTAAACAAATGCTGGTAGGCTTTATCTATACTTACAGCCATTAGCTCAGTGATAGCTGTACTATAAATAAAAGAAGTAGCATAATTAATCAAGCTATTTATAACCTTATGGCTAGCCAATACTGCTGCTCCATGTACTCCCATTGCCTTGCCGTAGGTAACAAGTGTAGCAAAAACTTGGTCTTGTAATGCTAAACTATACACCCTACCTAGTCCATAAACTCCAATGGCATGAGCTTCATCTACAATCAAAAAAGCGCCATATCTTCTTGCTAAGACACAAATTTGTTCTAATGGTGCTAAGTCACCATCCATTGAATAAAGGCTCTCTATGGCTATATAAACCTCTCCTGAAGCTTTTTTTAGTAGTCGTTCTAAATCTTGTAAATTGTTGTGTTTAAATTTCCACTTTCTCGCCTTTGAAAGTAAACAGCCATCGTGTACCGATCTATGTATAAGTTCATCTACAATAACTGTATCCTTAGAAGTAGGTAAATTGCCAAAAAGTGCTAGATTAGCTTGATATCCTGATCCAAACAAAAGAGCTGCCTCTACTTTATGTAAGCTTGCAATATTTGTTTCAATATCTTCTATAAGCTCACTATTGCCACTTATTAACCTTGATCCAGTACTCCCTGTTAGAAGCTTGGGATTAGCTACTACTGTATGAAGTAGCTCTTTTTGAAATACTAAATCTCTACTAAAACCAAGATAATCATTAGAAATAAAGTCTACTGCGCAAGAACTATAATGTTTTAAGGTTCGGTAATTACCTTGAATTATTCGCTTATTTAAGCGATACTGCAATGACTCTGGCAGTTTTATCATTGCTCTTTAATTTCGTTTAAAATAGCTGATAACCATTCATCACTTAACTCCTGTTCATATCGGATTACGACCTCTGCATATTGCTGCCACTTATCAGAAAACACATTTAACTGAGCAACCATTTCTTCTAAGTGCCCTTGTTCTTCTACAATAATAGATTTAACCATCACTTTAGAATTGTGTTTCTCTAGTATCTCTTGATAAATAGGATATAACAAATCTGCTCTTAGCTCTATGGCATAAGTAACTAATAAATACGCTGCGAACTTAAGCTGCTGACCTGTTAACTGCAGTTCTTTTTTAAGGTATCTAACACAAAAGATATCTAATCGCTGTAGATATTGTCTAGTGTGATTAGCCGCTAGTAAACTATCTATGCTGTAGTCTTCTTTAAAAGCAACAGATAGTTTTTTTATCTGCTTTTTTAGATAGTACGCATGTCTATGCTCTTCTGCAGCATGTTTGAGTTGGAGAAAAGTTACTCTATAAGGATCCTCACATGATGATATTTTTCTAGCTCCTGTATTTTCCATAAATGACAGAGCATTTAGCCATTTACTATGTAACTGGTCACTCTGTACAATAGTGTTTAATAGTTGTTCCATGTTTGTGTTTATTTATGACCACAAAACTATAGGGACTCAGTAGACTAACCGGATACCACTTTAAAGATAACTGCTAGTCCGGTAGCAAATAAATAGGCTTATAAGATGATAAATGCTTTGTTTATCACATCTATAACTTTATTTGGAATCTGTAGTTTAGTACTATATAAAGAGAATAATGCTGTTGCATTATTTACTTGTTCAATAGTTTTGTCTGCTTCCTTTATAGAAAACTCCTCTGCAATAAGCATTAAATCCTCTCGAGTAATATCAGCACGTTTACCATTAACAGACATTGCTCTACTTACACGGGTATAATTTAATAAAGCATCTAACGGATAAGTTAAATCATATGCTGGAGCTAAATTCCATTTATCCTCTAGATTGTTATAAATAAAACTAAAGTTCTTTAAATGGTCATCTATATTAGCAAATACAATATTAAAAACCATACGTTTAAAAAGCATCTGTATATCCTTATGTGGTAACTTTAAAGCTAAAGCTAACTTAAACAAATTATTATAAGAAGAATTATCTGGTTTTGTAAAATCCCAACCAGTCATACCTGAAGCTGTTAAAACATGTTGTTTTTCTCCTTTTTGTCTATCAAAACGATGAGTTGCGAAATGCTTATCATCAACTAACTTACTAGGCATCATTTCAATTCCAATATTAGTAGCTATTTGATAATATACATACTCTATCTTCTGTTTTGAATAATGAGCTTTTTCATCAATATCTAACTTAATAAGATAATGATGATACTCTTCAGATACAACTCTATCTCCTGGTATCAATTCACCTGTAATTTTATGTTCTGCAACAAGTATCTTAGGGCGCGCGCCCCCTGCTGAAGTTCCTATCTTAAAAATATTCAGTAATGCAGAATCACTTAACCCTTTTTCGCTTATAGAAGTCTTTAAATCCATTACTTTCTTTACAACATCCGTTATTTCTTGAATATCTATTATAGTAACATTTCCAACCTCTTTAACTGGTATATATTCTAAGGCTCCCATTCCCCTACAACCAACATAAGTAAGTTGTTCTAATGGAGATATAGAAGACATCTCTTTATTATTAGCTTCTAACCACTCTTTAAAAACAATATTACCAAACATATCAGGTAAAGAATCAGCTATTACAGGAGGTAATCCACGAAAAGTTTCTCCTGAGTATTGATCAAATAACTGAACATTCTTAGTCTTTCTTATCAGAAAAGGAAATAGATTTTTAAATGAGGCTTCTACAAACTTTGGATTGTATTGAAAAGAGGCTTTTCTCTTATCCTCATCATACCCTAATTTACCAACTTCTATTGATTGATAATAAACACTAATAATTTGATTCTTTGCCATAGTTAATATAATGAGTCCGTTACTTCACTCTTTTGGTTAATGAACTGATATAGTCCCTGCATTTGATCATAATATTGAAGTACTTTTAATAATGTATCTAGGGTACAGTTATCCCCATTCTCTAAATTAGAGATTGTAATTCTAGACATTGCAAGTTCATCAGCCAATTCTTGTTGTGACATATTAGCCTCTTTACGCAACTGTTTACACCATCCTCCGATAGTAATTTTTACTTCTTTTATAGTTAGTACATCAAACATAATATGTATATTATATTATTCAAATATACATAAAAAAATAACAAATGAATAATATAATATACAAAAAAAGAGCTACCTCAGGAAGGTAGCTCTGGTGCTAAAATAATCAAGATGTCGCTTAAATTAAAACTTTACTGTTGCAACGACTTCTTTTTTGTTATGTCTATCAAGACAGGTATATTTTAAAAAAGGTTTACCCCTTATCTATTCTTATCTAGAGTAATATTTTATCTATACTAACGCTTTGTAGTTTAAAATATTACATTCTTAATCAATTATTTTTCAACAGGTTGCGCTACCAGTTTTGATTGAAGATAAGTTCTATAAATATATACTGATCCAAAAGAAAAACTCGCCACGACAAGAGTAGCAATAGGTAAACTCACTACCTTCTCTGCTGGGAATACATATACCAAGAAAGGAAAGGCATATACTGCTGGTATTTTCATCTGAAACAACTGAGATAATACATACATGATGATCATAAACAAAGTAGCCATAACCAGCCAATGTGCTATAAAATAATACAGTATCACCCCTATACTAATGGCTACCGTTAGAATAGCTACTTGCTTTAAGGCTATCTTTAATGAATACATCTTCATATTTAGCGATTCATATAGCACTACAGCGATAGGTGGTATCACAGCCATCTGTTGATTACCTGAATAATAAGCTATAGCAATCCACAATACACTAATCAATGCATAGGGATACATCATCTTAGTATTTACTTTTCCTTTAGAGTCAATATCTTTATTAAGCTTTAAGATGTAAACCACTAACATCAGTATAAAAGTAGTTACTAAAATAGCATAGATAAATGACCAGGCATGAGCATTAGTTACTATGGGTAGGAACCCTGTGGCTAGTGCTGGTGGCAAACTATAATTGATCACGCGCATTAGCAATAACATCAACATTAGTATAAGCACAATCTTAACCACGTAAGGTAAGGCTAACATATTAAGTCCAAAGCCCATTAATGCTGTTAAAGATGGTAGTATAAATATCATACGAGGCTGTCTAAGCCATGCTTTCTCTTGGAATACCCATAATCCTATAGCTAAGGCTGCTACCTCTGGTAGCACTATCTCTGGGTCATTAAAGAACATCGCCACTGTGACCATAGATAGGATAAATAGAAAAACTAATAGGTAGTATTTGATTGTATCTTGTGTCACTTTCATCACTTTCATCACTTTCATCTTTTATATGGCACAAAAATACTTGAACAATTCGGCTTAGAGTTTATACAATTTTGGTTTTTTGTTGTTTAGGGGTAGTAATCAGTTGCCTATTTAACGCTGCGCAATAGTCTCCTGACTTTGCGCCTCTTTCCTTAATTGTCTGAATTAGGATTAAAGGATTTTGTGGTTTTGTTCGCAAAAATTGTCATCCTGATAACAGGAAATATCTCATCTTACACGTCCATACAGTAACACTTCGTTGTAGGCATGGATTGTGGATGTTGTTTGTGTGACATGGATATAATCCATCTCTACTCTGACGTACCGTGTCTACATAATGCCGAAGGCAAAAACTGTAAACCGTCCACCGTTAACCGTTAACAAAAAACATTCCTCATTAAACTAAACTTCATCCAGTAACAACCTCTTCATCTCTGTATCTTGTATCATTGGGAGTTCCCAACGTTCTATGAACATCTCCATCATCTTACGTCCTCTAGATTCTATATTTTCCTTAGTCCATATAGGGTACTCTAAAAGGTCTAACTCTAGCTTACTTACACGATATTCATGCTTAATAGCATTCTGCACTTTGTGTTGCACCTTTTCGAAAGAGTTTGCTTCATAGCGGTTATAAGCCAAGAACATATTTCCTATTGAGTGACTATAACGATCACGATTAACCTTTTGCATGGTATTAATATCCTTATACATACTTCTCACTTCATAGTCATCTTCCTCTGGATATACTAGATACACTTTAGGTTCAGTCTGTTCTAATAGCCCACCCATATCTTCTTCTATGGTCTTTAGGAAATAATCAAGTCCTGCCCAAGTCTTGAACCTACTTCCTTTGTGAATATGGCGAATTACTTCTTTCCAACGGAAGTGTTCTACCCTACTTTCCATCAATACATTGATCAAATACTCATTGTTATGAGCACGACCACGTTGGTAGTAAAAGTTGATATCTCTAAAGGTGTCCTCTACGTTAAGTGTAGAGTTATTCCCTTGTAATAAAAAGCACATAATATTATGACGCTCCATCGCAAAGAGCAGGCGCTCTATACTGCTAAGGCGTTCTTTTAATTCTAGTTCAGACAATCCGTGATCTTCCTTAACAGGTAAATCACGCATTAATACCGCCAATACAAGGTTAAGCATATACTTGCCATATCCTCTAGGGAAATTGGTTAAACGCAGTAATGACTTCTGAATCAAAGGTGTAGTGATATAGACAAAATCATCATCTGTATCAACTGCATACGGGTTATTGATAAAATACCACAAGGCTACAGCCTTACGCATGCTCTCTAACCACTGAGTCAGCTCGCTATAGTCGGCATAGTTCACCCCTTCAGTGTGCTGCTGGTCTAATTGAAAATCAGTGGTAAACAAATGCTTCTGATAAGACTTAAAGTCTGTAGAAACCATCTTAGAACGAGAGAAATACAACAGCCAAAATGCCTTTAGGAAAGCGTCATCATCCATAGCTTGCGTAGGGTTACGCCCTAACCATTTATATACCTCTAACCAGCTCTGATTTACCTTCTTGCGACTGCGATCTATTGTACTGGCTACAGATAACTGTTTAGAAACGATGTACAACACCCTATTCTTAAGGCGTTCTAAACTTGACAATTGCTTTCCTCTAAAGTTTAGTGTTTCGAATACCATCGATACATCTAAAGGACGCTCTTTAGACTCATTTAAGTTCAATATAGAGAACAATAAGTGCTTAGTAAGCTTATCTATCCAGAAAGATAATTCGGCTTGTGTAAAGTCTTTAATTCGCTCACTAAAGAAGTCTTTAGCAAAAGACAGGTTATGTGTGTATAGCGTTTCTGTTTCTTCAGCATCGTATTCGGTATCATTAAAGATCTCCCTAATCAAATAATTATGTGAAGGTACATCTACGTGATAACCGAAGATATAACGATATCCATCTGCTTCCTTAATCTTAAAGTATTGCTCTGTAAGGCGTTGCTTAAGTGGGCTATCCTCTAGCGCCATAACTAATTCGGATAGTAAGATTAGAATAGTAGTCAGACGTTGTTGTCCATCTACGATATTAAACCCATCATAGCTATTGCCCTGAATAACTAGCTTACCTGCTCTTACCATAAACCCTTCTCGTCTGATACACTCAGTATCAAACTTGCTGAAGTCTGTCACTGTCAAAATACCTGTAAAGTGAAAGGCATTGCGGTTGTGATGGGTATTGTTTAGATCTCCCCACAACTCCTCAAGCTCTTTCTTGGTCCATGAGTACCCTCTCTGATAATCAGGGATACGAAAGACTTTATCTCTAAATACTTCTTCGAAAGTGATAATGTTCATAGTAATTGGACTTAGCTAATTAAGGGGTGCAAAAGTAGGTAATATCAAGAAGATGGACTAACAATGAGAAAGAAGTTAACATTTACAATCTTTTCACCCTCTGTATATAAACTCTAAAAATCAATTACTTATCATCCTTTTTAGTATTTTTATACAAAAATATGACTATGCTAAGAAACCTACTATTATTAACCTTATTTACTTGTTCTACAGCTTCCTTTGCTCAACAAGTTGTTTTTAAAGATAAAATACTTGAACAGAGATTAATAGACTCTTATGACCTCAACAAAGACGGTATTTTAGACGAAACTGAAGTATCAAAAATTACAATGGTTACAATAACCAATGATGATTTTGCAGAAGATCTAAACAAAATTCCCAATATAGATAAACTTATCTTTATAAATATTAATATAGATAGTTTAGATGTATCTAATTACAAAAAACTTGAACAACTATATGTGTCTTTTACTTCTATAAAGCATATAGACGCCTCTAAACTAAATAAATTAGAAAAAGTAAATCTATCTAATAACAATATAGAAACACTAAATATTGAGGGTTCTAATAATATCATTCATCTTGTAGTGGCATCTAATTACCTTAAAAAATTAGACCTTCGTAAACTAACTAGCCTAACAAACTTAAACGCGAACAACAATAACCTAGAGAAGGTATATATTGACAACTGTACTAAACTACAAGAAGTGAGTCTTGGAGTCAATAGAATAAGCAACCCTATCAATTGGAGTAACTTTCCTGATTTACAAACATTGAATATAACAGGTTTAAAAATAAAAGAGATAGACCTAAGCAAAAACCCTAAACTTGAAAAACTATATTGTGAAGATAATAACTTAAAGAATATCGACCTTAATAATAATCCAAAGCTAGTAGATCTATACCTACAGAAAAATCAACTGTCTATTATCAATGTCTCTGTGCTAAAAAATCTCAAAGAACTGCGATTAGGCGGTAACCAAATAAGTTCTATTGATCTAAAGAACAATAAAGCTATAGCATTCCTAGAATTATCTAATAACAACTTGAAAGAAATAACACTATTTGACCATCCCAATCTAATGTCAATTGATTTAATGGGTAATAAAATCAGAGAGATTAAACTCGAGCATTTAGATAAACTGACAGATCTTTATCTTTCTAGAAATATGCTAAAAACCTTAGATGTTTCTAATCTTAAGCAATTAAAAAGTCTGCTTCTTTATGACAATCAACTACAAGAACTCATCTTAGACGACAATAATGAACTGAAGCACATATATCTATCTGGAAATCAACTAACCAAACTTGATTTTAGTAATCAAAAAGGAGATAAATCGGACTATGCAACTAGCCAAACCATTGATGTTACTAAGAATGACAATTTAAAACAGATTAATATAGCAAATACTTTTAAGACTATCCTTACTATTGATGCTAATATCAAAAATAGAGTTCAAATTGTCCAAGATAAAGATGATGAAATTCAATATCAATAATAAAACATTACTATTTAATTAGACCCTACCTATGACTACTACCAAAAAATCTTTTACGATAACTTACTACCAGTTAAGAAAAGTAATAACTATACTACTGATGGTGCTGTCTAGTGTTTGTATAGCACAAACAAATAATGAACTCTCTATCACTTCATCAGAAATAGGAAAATCTAATGGATATAGAATCAAAGCGTATGATTCTATATCAAATAGCTTAAAGGTCATAGCTTCTGGTCCTTTTAATGGAAATCCACTAAAGATAGACAACCCTTTTAAGTCTGTTCAGCTAGCGGAGTTTACTCTGCTTATCAATGATACCATAGAGTATATGCAATTCCCTTTTATAGGAGAAGCGGGTAATCTAAATATCAATAAAGAACAGCAACTTTATGATTCTAATCAGACGCCTATTAACGCTAAACTAGATGAGTTAAAACGGGATTTGCAAAAACGCTCATGGAGTATAAGAACTCTAGAAGATGATTTTCAACATTACTTTATGCACCGTTTGCATTCTGAACAAGAATTGTGGACAGAACGCAACAACATAATTCAAAAAAGAAAGGAGTTTACGGACTACTATACAGCCCTGATTAGAGAGCATTTACACACCCCTCTAGGTCCATTCTTATTAAAACAGTCCACAATGCTAAAGTTAGATTATGATTTCTCAGAAGAGGATATGCTAGAGGAATTTGAGGTAAATAAGGCTAATTATAAATTTCTAAAATCAGCGTATGGATGGCCTTGGCATTTAGATAATATATTCTACACAAGATCCATTATCCCTGACTTTACAGTGAGACAAAATGGAGATATACCTTTTGATTTCTATCCGATTATATACAAAAATGAATTGACCTTACTTGAGTTTTGGGCGAGCTGGTGTGCCCCTTGTATACAAGCGAACAAAGACATTGCTATTCTATATAACCAATACAAAGATAAAGGCTTTGCACCTGTTAGTTTTAATGTAGATCGAATGACGGATCAATCTTCACAAGAGCTTGCGAAAAGATTCAATATCACTTGGGCTAGTACATATCAAGATATGTCTGTTCCTGGTATTCTAAGTAGAGTCTTTACGGTGACAAGTGTACCTGTCAACTATTTAGTAAATAAACGAGGAATAATTGTAGCTAAAAATCTTAGAGGTGACGAGTTAAAAAACTTTGTCACAAACTACTTCACTACACTACAACAATAACACAAAAGAGCTACCTCATCAGTAGCTCTTATTTCATATTATTTTAGCATTAGCTTATACTCTCGTTTATTACGTTTTAAAATACAGTATTGATAAAATCAATTAATAACATATTGTTTTAATAAAACATAGTAAACTATAGATAGTCCTACAGATAAAAAGTTCCCTAATAAGAAATAATCGTTATAAGCACTTTCTCTTTTTCTTCCTTCTGCAGTTTTCTCATCATCGGCACGCTTTAGCCTTGTTCCTAACTTCAGTGCCCCAAACAATGTAAGTACATGAGGAAACCCATATAACAAACTAAATGAGATGAATATCCGTTCACATCCTCCTTTAAAAACAGACATTTTATCTATCTTATTCCATTTTAAGGCAGCAAATATTTTCTTCCAATCACTGTGATTTTCTGTTTTATACTTTATAGAAATAACAGTAAAAAACAGAGCAACAAGAACTTCCAACAAAACGATTATTAAAAACTTCCAAACCATCTAAAATATAGTTAAATTTATCAGTATACTTTTAATTGCGTAATAAGACGTCATTTTTAATCCACGTTCACGCTTCCAAATTTGTGACCTTGTCTTAGCAACTAAATCAGCCACTATTTTATAATCTCGCTTTTTTATAAAAAGTGAAATAAGTTCTCCATCTCGTTTAATATTCCAACCATCTATCAAATCTTGATATACGATAAAAGAATTACTTAGTAGGTTATTTAATTTCTCATTCTTTATATCAACTTCAAATCGATGACTATCATTTTTCATATTCATTAACCTACTCCTAGCCTCAGTTAGTCCTTCACCAAGCATCTCATAGGCAATTTCTGAATTTATCTCTGTATCTATACCTCCATAATGTAACACATAACGCAATTTCATATTAATAGATTTAGAAATAATATATTCCTCTATTGATATAATAATCTCTACTGCTGTATTTGCATCCTTGATGACACCTTGAAATTCATCTCCTAATGTAATGGTAAGAGGAGATAATAGACTTGATTTATATTTGTTATTAATATAATCTACACAAGATTTAAATTCTTTCATTAATATGACCTGATCTGTAGTTCTACTACCTATCACATCTGCCATTAAGATATAATGTTGCATTGTCTTATTTATTTATTATGTCAAAAATAATGAAATAAACTAATTTATTTCACTTTAAATGAAATAAACTAAATCATACTAATATAATCTTATTCTTCTTAAAGAACACTAGGTATCAGCTTATACTCTCGTTTATTGCTTTTAGGATTGATATCAACAAAATCATATTGATCAAAATCACTAAGTACCTTTTTAAGGTGAAGTGTAGCCTCTTCTATACTCCATGACTTAGGAAAATAGAATCCATCAAACTTTGCATCTTGGATATGAGCCTTAAATTCGTGTATAAACTCATCAAATCCACCATAGGTTAAAGCGACTGTACCATCCCACTTGATGTCATATAATCCATTGTCTAGCGCAGTAAATGTTATTCTGTGATTAGCAGACAAATCATGTCCTAATAGATAGATTCCAAAAGCAAAGTCACTCTCCATCATCTCATCTGATAAAGGAAGAGGATTAAGTACAAATTCTTTATTCACTAAAGAACTAAAACTAAATGATTCATCTCCATCTGAGAGTAAAATACCTCCCTCATCTGACCAATACGTAGAGGATAAGATACACTGATGGTAATTATCCCATACAATAGCAGATTGCCACTGAACCATACTTGTGTATTCATCATCATCATCATCCTGGTCATCATCATCTAAATAATCTTCTCCTTCACTTTTATAATAGCCATTTGACTTTAAATGAAGGTCAAACCACAATTTTCCTGATTCGTCTAATCTCCCTGACCATACGAACTCTTCAAGTCCATGAGGTTTTGGATAGGCACTATCTACAAATGTTATTGTTCTCATCGATATTTCTTTTTACTACAGCCCAAATCTACTAATAAGCCCCCAGTATTACAGCTTTTTTAAAACAAAAAAAGAGCTACCTCATCAATAGCTCTCTATTTATAATTATTTAAAAATTACAGTCTCTATAACCTCTTTACTCTTTCTTTCTTTCAGTACCACAGTCTTTTTGACTACTTCTTGCTTAGGAGTCCCGAAGTACTTATAGACTTCAATATATGCCTTAGCAGCTGATTTAGTCTTCATACCGCTCTCGGCGAAGTACTTTAATGAAATCTCATACTTCCCTTCCTTCGCTTTAGGTAGTACATACATTTCAGGCCCAAAACCTCTTGTTACGTCATGCGAAAGTCTTCCTCCTAATTTCGTGTTTTTATTTCCATAATAACACTCTTCATTAGAAGCCTCTTTTACATGCAAATCAATATCTGTACTATCGATATTCCAATAGGTAAGCACTACTAAGTCACTGTTATAATTCGCATCATAGTAAGAAGCATAGTCTTTCTTAACCTGCGTTTCTAATTGTTGCATAAACATCTTCTCCTTTACAGACCAACTACCTTTATTATTATTTTGTTTCTCTATAAACGCATTGGCAAACAATCCATTAATAGCCAAAATACTTCCATAGGTATCTACTCTAAAACTCTTAGATGCACTGATATAATAGAATATTGCAGCAAGCTTAGAATTGTTTTGTTCTAAAGCTCTTGCCATATTAAAGTAAACTAATCGATCATAAACACGAGTATCCAGTATCTTCTGACCTAGATAGTAAGTATCATATCCACTGTTCATGTTCATTGTACTTGTCAATAAATCTCTTAGTACATTCACATCACTTCCATTGTTTTCGATAATCGAACTAAGAAGTTTAAGAGCATCTGCTTCAGACTGACTCTTAGCTCGTTTCGCGGCTAATAGTTGCAGTGCGTCAAACGTCATTTCTTCATTATTCAGCAAGTCTATTTCTTCTTTGGTTTGATTCTTCTTATCCCATACCTTAAAAACATCTGATGAAGGAGTAATCACAAAGTCTTTATCAGACATCTCCTTGATAAAGTTATCTAAGATATCGTCATTACTAGCTAATATTTCTTGTTTACGCAATAACACCAGCCATTTTTCAAAAGCTTTTTTAGCAGTCATTGGATCTGCTGAAAGAAACTCTTTTAGAAGCTCTGCAACAGTAAACTCTTTTACAAATTTCTCTGCTGTATCAAAGCTTTTTACTTTATAATTATCATACTCTGCCTGAGTCTCTAACATCAAAAATGAAGTATAATTACTCACTACACTATAGTAAATAGAGTAATCCACAATAGCAGACTTTAACTGCTCTCCTATTAGATCTAATTGATTAAGTGCAATCTTACCATAGATACGAGAAGCTAGATCAGAACTCACTTTCACATCAGGATTAAACTCTATTACTTTGGTCGCAGTTCCCGAAGACGCTTTAATATGAATAGGTTTATCAAGACTACCACGAGCAGCTAATTGGATGATCTGCCCATCGTATAACTGAGTCACACCACCTGATAATAAAATATCTTTAACTGTCTCTCCAAAAACGCTATCTACTTTCCATGTTTTATAACGAAGAGCCTTTGCACTCTCTATAAGTTGTGCCTCACTATTTGCCGTAAATGAACTAGCACCAGTAACTGTACTTAAGTAATCTAACAACTCTGTATTAGTACCCGAAAGTCCTGTCTTATAAGTATATATTTTATCACCTTTATGGATATAATTTACTAGCAAGTTTCTATTGCTCTCTCCCCAGTTTAAATCTCCGTCACTTAACAAGAAAATACTCTTATTACTCGATTGATTCATCCATTGTGGATATGATGCTTCTTTTAAGGCTTTGCCTAAATCCGTAG
Source organism: Myroides marinus (assembly GCF_900109075.1). Classification (GTDB taxonomy): domain Bacteria; phylum Bacteroidota; class Bacteroidia; order Flavobacteriales; family Flavobacteriaceae; genus Flavobacterium; species Flavobacterium marinum_A. Next base: position 22,654 of record NZ_FNYS01000027.1, read on the forward strand.
CTCCTTCTAAAGCTAGTGTATTTAAATAATTTAAAGCCTGTTCTCTATTCTTAGCATTATTGTTTACATACTGCTTTTGATACCAACTAGTACCTACATTAAAGCCTAAAATAGCAAAGCGCTCTATCACTGTTTCATTCTTAGCTAATATCTCATTAACAAGGTTTACCCATACCCCAAATAACACAGGATTAGAACTCAGTGAAGTATCTAACATAAAGACAGCATCTTTAGAAATAGAAGGATCAACTTCACGAGGCAGACTAATACGCATACTTCCTGCTATATAATTATTTGCATCGCCTGCTTGTATTAGAGCTAGTGGATTAGCATTATTTAGTTTTACATTGATTTCTTTAACCTTAGGATTAAAGTATGTTAAGTATTGTTTCTGATTGTTCTTCTCTACTATAGCATCTTTTACAGGATTGATAACATACTGAGGAGTATCAGCCACAGCCATATCTAGACGAAGCTTGTTCTTTACCTCAGGAAGGCTCAATACAAACTCTCTAAAGTCCACTCCCTCTACCATATCTACATCATACCCTACTACGATATGGTGCAATTGATTGGCTTCTAACGGGAATACTCTACAACTAAACATATCTGCTCCACTCCACTCCATAAGCGCAGGGTCTACCTTGCGATTAATCGTACTAAAATACGCATCTGCAGCAGTTTCTTTCTCTGTTATTCTAGCTTGTTTAATAGACTTTTGATCTTCACGTTTTTGAATACCTACACTAGATAGGTCAAAGTTATCTTTCGTATAATCGTGAAGTTTTGCTAACGGCGTAGCGTTTTTTCCCTTAGCATCTTTGTCAAACATAGTAGTTCCGCCAAAAGCGAAGTAATAAGGCGAAGCATCAACAGGCAACTTTAACTTAAAAGTCCCCTCAAGTCCACTTCTCTTGTCGTTATAAAAATAAGCATCAATAAGTACTCTAATGCGGTTACCATCCACCTGCATAGCAATCTGAGCATCTTCTAGAGGTAAGAACTCATTATCCCCAATCTCTAAACGCATAGAGTTGTCTTTAAGTGTAGATTTCTTCCAAGTCTCTGTTGAGCCTTCAGGTTTACTATTACTTGCTTGAATTTTTAGACCAGCTACATTCCCCTGTAATTCTCTATAACTAGATGATCTATAAGCAACTGGAGCTTCTCCACCATAGTTTATCATCTTTGCAGTAGCATATCCAGTAACTACAACTTCATCCAGTTGTACATCATCAGCTTTAAGTACTACATTATAGACATTCCTCGCACCAACACGTACTTCCTCTTCTTTCATCCCTATATAAGAAAAGACTAAAACCACTGGTTTACTATCATCTATAGTGATTCTATACTTTCCATCTAAGTCCGTCTGTGTACCATTCAGGGTTCCTTTCTCCACAACAGTCACTCCTGGTAAAGGTATTCCCGATTCTGTCACTACCCCTGTGATAATGCGAGATGCAGCGAACATATTAAAGCTACACAGCAATAATAAAAACAAATAAACAATCTTTTTCATAAGCGTTTGGTTTGTGCAATTATCTATTAAAATTACACAATAAATAACAGATAAAGATGATATTTATTATGTATTTACTAATAAATCAATTAATTCCCCCATTTCACCAACGCTTTTTACATAACTAAAGATAGTGCTCCTCTTTGCTATTCTTACTCATTTGTTCAATCACAAAGCTTTTGATAACTTCATTTTGTTCTAACATTGGTTCAATGCTGTTTTGAGGAAAAACACCTATTTCAAGTAATCCAATACCCCTCTTATATTCTCTAGTTTTCGATACTTATCATAAGTTAACTCTTCCTCTACCACCTCATGTGCCCAAGTCACGTGAAAAGGAACGTGTAGCGCAGAACCTCCTAACTCAAGAACTGGGATAATATCTGACTTCACTGAATTACCTACCATTAAGAACTCTTCTGCAGAACAAGAAAGCTTCCCTAATAAACTATTGTAATCCTTAATCTGTTTATCGCTCATCACCTCTACATGATTAAAGAACGATGATAGATTAGAATTCTTTAGCTTGCGCTCCTGATCTAACAAGTCGCCTTTAGTAGCTAATACTAATATATAATCACCATTTAGCTTATTTAAGGTATCTTCTACTCCATCAAGTAACGTAATAGGTTTATCGATCAGATTGTGTCCTAAATCAAGTATATGACGCATCAATACATCATTCATATTAGAACCTGTAATCTGTGCTCCAGTCTCTAATAAACTCAACAAAAAGCTCTTTGCTCCAAAACCATATCTATCTAGGTTTCTCATCTCAGTTGCAAATAATGCTTTAGACACTTCCTTCTTAGGTAAGTAATCACTTAACAACTCACAAAAAGCGTGTTCTGTCTCTTGGTAATAAATCTCATTATTCCATAGGGTGTCATCCGCATCAAACGCTATTACTCGTATATCTTTACTCATATTATTTCTTTATTAGAAAGTCAAATATAGAGGTAATGTTGAAATGGTAAAAAGACTTTTGTCTTCTACTATTACACATAATACCTTCCTTATTCCTTTTCCCTTTCATTCATCTTATAAAGCCCTCGCCCGCCCGCCTCCTGGCTCCATCGTTAAAAATGTCCACCGGACATTTTCTTTACACTCGGCCCTCTACTCCATCACAATCACTAATCGCTGTCCGCTATCTAAAGGTATATCCCACACCTCGCTAATCTCTTGCCAATTATAACTCACAGTATCTAAACGAAGCTTACCCTTCACAGCCAAATCAAACGCTTCAGGTAACAATACTTTAAAGAATCGCACAGTCTCCTCTTCTGTCCAACTGCCAATACCGGAACCCAGTAGCATAATATCTGTTCCTCTTAGAATAGAAGAAGACAGTTCCATTAGATCTCCAGACATCGCTCCTACATTGACAAAGCGAGTTCTATGCTGATAGGTTCCCTTCCCTTTTAATGCAGTTAAAATAGCCGATGCGCTATCTCCCCATAGGTAATCTATCACAACATCAATGGGAGTTTGTTCATGTATCTCTTTAAATACTTGGATTAGTTCAGTTTGATTTCCATTAAGTACAATAACCTCATCAGCACCTAACGTTTTAAGATGCGATAATGCTTGTGTATTACGTCCTGTCACGATTACTTTACTTGCCCCATAATGCTTAGCCAGTTGCACAGCCACTTGTCCTGTCACACCAGTAGCTCCATTGATTAATACTACTTCACCTTTTTGGAGTTTAGCTCTTAAAAGCATCGCTATTACCGATCCCATAAGTGCATTAGGAAGTGCCGAAGCCAATGCTAGATCAATACCTTTAGGCAGTGGTACTACCTGATCTTTATTGACCACAGCATATTCCGACAACATACCACTCAGCCCAAAACCATACACCATCGTTCCATTCTCAAGCGCTCCTACTCCATCTGTTCCTATCACAAAAGGGGCAAATGGCTTACTGCTTACTGAGTAATGTTTACTACTTGCTATAGCTCTATCCAAGTTTTTAATAGATGCTGCCTTCACGCGCATTAGTACTTGCTCTGGTGAGTTAATCTCTACCTCTTTAAAATCGGTTGTATATACAGGAGTTTGTCCTTTTTCTTTTACGATAACTGCTTTCATATCTTACATTTTTAATGATGTAAAATTACAGCAGACACTTACCCTTATACGATAACATTTGTTATCAAATTAGCCCTTTACAAGCTTACTTTTAATACGGCTCAAGTGAACCTTAGACACCCCAATATACGAGGCGATGTAGTGTTGAGGAATGCGTTTGATGAGTTCAGGGCGAGTCTCATACAGTTTTAGATAACGCTGCTCAGGAGTAGATTGTACAAAAGAAAGACTGTGATTCACATAGTCAAACGTACGTTGGAAGATCACATCGATAAACAAATCTCTATAAGCAGGTATCGCTAAAGACTCTTCTAATAGCGGTCCGATATCCTCTTTATCTGCTACCCAAACCTCAGTAGGTTCTATTGTTTCTAAAGTAAACTTGCTTGGCACTGCTTTCCAGAAACTCTCGATAGAAGACACCATACTATTCTCTAAGAAAAACTGGAACGTTACTTCCTGTCCATCCTTATTCAGCCACACACGCATAGCTCCTTTCTCAACCCAAAATACCTTATGCGCCACCTCTCCTTCTGCTAACAATACTTTCTTAGCGGCATAAGTCTCCTGTCTAAAATAAGGCTTATACGCATTAATAAACTCTTGACTAATTAATGACTCTCTATCTATTTTCTCAAACATAAAATGCGTATTTATTACTAACCAAAAAAACACCCATAAGGATCTTTTCTTATCTCTTCAAATATTTGATCTAAATCTTTAACTTCTAACAAAGGATCATATAATTGCCATTTTCCATTCGCTCTTAACCAATACAATTTCCAAATTTTCTGTGTCCCAATGAACTTAAACTTAGCGAAAGGGTGTCTTCGAATAATACTCGGATCCATCCAATCAGGTCTTACTTCTACCAATATATAGCTATTTCCATCTTTATCAAAATCGTTATCTAACTTCTTTCTGATTTCAGGATCATCAGATCGCAACGATTCCACAAATTGTTTTATACGTTCCTCATCAAAATCTACTATCTTTCCCATAGAACCTTTTTTAAATATAAAATGCAGCTTGCATTACTTCTTGTTCTCCTCTTGAAATTCCAATACTATCAGCCATTACCCTCCATTGACTAACAGCTTGAATTACTTCTTCTATAATAATAGTCATTTGTTTATCATTTAACCTAAAATATTCACCAACACTCTTCGCTAACTCAAAATCCAGAGCATTGTTATCCATATCAATATTTAATGATAATCCATCTTTGTCTATCGAAGGATTAAGATCATATGCAGGAGATAATACCCAGCCCTCTTTAGTCAATAAAAAACCGTGATTTCTCAAATGATCATCAGTATTAGAAATAGCTATATTAAACACCATTCTTCGCCAAAGTTCTTCAAGATTTTTATTGATATCAAAACCATAATTCTGAATACACTCTACAATATCCAAATAGCTTACAACATTTTCTTTGAGTGTGCTTTCATTATTCCCTGTTAGTGTCATTGCTGAAATAAAATGAATCCGATTTTTTCCTACACGATCAAATCTCTTTGTAAAAAATGTATGATATGCTCCACTAATCTTTTCTATCCTACACTCAGCCATATTGATTCCAGCTTTTTTAGCTAATTGATAAGTCAAGAACTCCCATGCTCCTTTATCAATAGTATCATTCTTAGAAGGAAACTTAGCTATCCACAAATCTTTCTTATCATCTAAAACATTAGCCTTTGGTCTCGCTCCTCCCAAAGAAGATCCTGGTGTGATTAATACTTTTAGCCAATGATTTAGCACATCATTACTTACGTCATTCTCATAGTCTACTACTGCCTGTTGTATTTCTCTTACAGTTGACCATGGAGGTGTAGATTGTTTACTATCATTATCTAAGAATTCTCCATCTTTATTTAATTTGAAACGCAATGCTCCCATTCTTGTTTCATCATATACACCTAACAGATAATCAATATCATATAATGTTTTTGCTTTCTCACCGCTCTCCTTTGCTCGTTGTGCTTCTCTGCGTTTCATTAGTGTACGTCCCCAAGTATCTGGCATACTGTCTAAAAAAGCACCAAAGTTCTCTGTTTTATTTGAAAATTGCTTTCCTGTATAAAACTGAATATCGGGATCTATCAATAAATGTCCCTTTGACATTAACCAAGCTCTATCATACTCAAAACTAAAAGCTTTACGTCCTTTCGCTTGATGAGCGGATAACACACCGATCAACTCAGACTCAAGCATTCCTACCCAGTCTGCATATATATAAATATCTGTCTTATCCATAGCTATATTACAACAATTCTAAATCCTGTAACTTTCTACCAAATACATCATCCTCTGCTAATTTCAAAAAATCATCTTGTAATCCCAATACTCTCAACACATTAAAATAAGCTCCCATAGCCACACTGGCATCACCTTTTTCGATTAAATGCAAAGTAGAACGTGCTATCCCAGCTCGCTCAGCTACTTGTATCGCGGTCAACTTTCTTCGCTTACGAGCAAGCTTGATATTCTCTCCCATTTTCTCTAATAAAGATATATATTTAGGTAGTACAACTTGTTTCTTCATGATAAAATGTCCGTTATTTCAAACAAATATAATAATTATGTATGAAATAACGGACATTTAAAAGAATTTTATATTATCATAATAATTGTTTTAAAACAACAAAGCCCATCAGGTGATGGGCTTTATATTATCTTATTCTTCTTCTCCGTCTATAAATGTAGAAATATACTTCTCCAATTTTTCTTGATTCTCTTTTATCTTCTTAAGAATAAGATCCTCTACAACATTTAATTTATTCATTAAAGTTTCAAAATCTCTTTCTGATAACAACCCTATTCTTTGCCCAAGAATTAAACAAGTATCTAAAACTTGACACTCACTAATAACGTCACTTAAAGTGTTATCACACGTACCATCATCATAAACATAAGCCTCTATTTTTAATGGAATCGCCAATGCAACACTTCTTATCTTCTCTGCTAAATCTGAATACCCTGTTTCTGGGTCAACGTTGACTACTTGATAAATAGAAGTAGCTAAATTCATCGCTTCTTTCCAAGCTTCTAATTCTTGATGTGGTTTTACTTTTAACATAATGAATAGTTTTTAAATTCTTCATCATTACATCCATAACAATACCAAGTTAGCCTTTTTAATATGAACAAATTGTTAGGTGAGAGTTAATATACTATATCTAAAAAAAGCCCATCTGAGTATTCACTCAGATGGGCTTTCTCTATATTGTTCTATATAAATACAGACGCTTTTTTATCTTTAATCTTATCTGCTACTATTGATGCCTCTTCTGACGGAATTACCTTAAGAATATCCTCTGATTTTCTAAGCTGGCTCCATAACACATGCTCAGCTGTTCCTTGTTTAGGTTCGTCAACTATCAAATAAAAATCATTCTTTTCCAACGACTTCTTATATTTTGTAGACAGATGGGCTATCACACTGATATAAGTATTTAGTCCTTTGTGTAACTTCTCTTTAGAATGAGTAAAAGACATTGCCTTAGCTCCTACCAATACCCCATTCTGACCAACACAATCCAAATCAAATGAAGACAGTAAAGTAGGTATAGAATTATTGTCAAATTTATAATGTGTATGTACTCTATCTACTACTTTAGCGATAAGATTATCTTCTACACGTTGTATAAACTCTTTTTCAAGCAATCTCTTTTCATCTTCTATTACTTCAGTTGTCTCGACTGTGTTATCTACAAAGAGTTTAAAAAGTTGCTTAAAATTAACCTCATCATTCTTTACTTCAATATACTTTGGTTGAGAGAACATTAAATACCCATTGGAATACTTCGCTAAGTACTCAAAATAACTCTCATTAAACTGATTTCCCACTTCTACCAAAGAATATCTATACTTCTCTAAATCTTGATTAGAGTTAAGTAATTTTGAATGTATTTCCTTTATAGTCAAATCTAACAAACGACCATCAATATCTAAAAGAGACTTAGCTGCACTTATTTTGTGTTTTGAAAATCCTACTTGAAAATTCAAATCATTATACAAAATAAGCCCCACAGTCAGACTATCCTCAGATAGCTGATTGACTCTTACTTTTAACAATGTATAAAACGTTTTCATTTTCTAATATCATTTAATATAAAACACAATGTACTAAATACCTCCTTTAATCTTTCTTCTGCAAACAAAAAGCTATACAGCTTCTCTTCTTCTTCTATAGTCAGTTTATAAAAATCAGGCAAACAATCCTGAATATCATCAAATTGCTCTCTTACTTTAGTTGTGCAAAGATAAAAATATTCACTTTATACTTTTTAATCAGTTCGTTTATCTCTTCTTTTTTATTCTCTATACTCTTCTGTAAATCCATTATCTACTCATTCTTATAAACTAAAAGAGAGTCCTTATACAGACTCTCTTTTCATTATACCAATTCTTTCAGTCTTTCTATATTCTTTCGAACACTTAACTGTAAGTCCTTATACTCTTCTGTTATATGATCTTGACTCTTATTTGCAATAAAGAATAGTTTCTCTGCAATAGTAACCAAATTATCTCTTAACATTCCTTCTGAAATATTATTATTCATACACCAACTATCAATTGCAGGTCTTGATAAACCAGTCAACTGATGTCTAAAAGATCGTTTATTAATAATCTTAATAACCTCTCTTTGTAAATCAACTCTACTGTTAAACTCTGCTTTCATAACTTTCTAAAATTTCATTGAACCACTTATCTATTTTCTCTATTTCTTTTTCAAATAAAGATAATGTCTCACTACTAATATAATAATTAATTCCTCTTGTTGAACTAATTCTTGACATCATTAACATCTCTTTAATCCTACTATCCAATATCAGAGGATAATCTGTTAACTTCTCAAAAGATTGTCTACTAAAAATTGGTCGTTCATAACACCCTAAAGTATAACAAGTTGAGAAATTACGTATTGCCAAGAATATCATTGCTAAATCAAAAACAATAGAATACTCGTTACTTCTCATCGAATCTACACTCTCATCAAATAACTTCTTGAACTTTATCAAATCAGCTTTACAAGCACTATACTTAGACGGCTTCCCTAAACTAAGTAAAAAATCCTCTCCTGATGAATATACCAACTTAGACTCATAATATAAATGCCAAGCAAAAGGATTACCTTCCTTAAACATTTCTTCTATTCTACTTGGAGTATACAATGAGTATTTATTAGGATCTATATCTTGCATATTTTCATCACTAATCAGCAACAAGTCAACATCTGAGTATTGATCAATCTCACCTCTTACTACTGATCCAAATATATATATATTCTTCATCGTCTATTATATTTTTTAATTATTATAGACATTAGTAATCCGAAGCAAACTAGCCTACTAATTACCAAAAACAAACTTAAACCCGTTGGATAGTAGTCAAAAAAACATGGGTTTTTTAATTTTATATTAAAATAATTTGCTGGAATTTTTATCAAAAAGATATCTAAAAAATCAGAAAATTTTGCTGTTGTTACTTCATAATAATGATAGATAGTTAAAACAAAAAAAAGTATTAAATTTAATCTAATCAGCCTTCTTAGACTCTCTCCATTTCCCCATACAAAATCTAGAAGAAATACTTTAATCCATTTTAATCCTTGCTCGCCACGCCCTTTTAATCCTCCATATTTCTTTACATAATGCTGTTCACCTGACAACCAACTTGATTTCAAATGACTTAAGGTTGCTTCTAATTCAATAGCAACAGCTTTAGAAGCTTTTATATAATCCCCTAAAGAAGCATAATTAAGCTTCAAAGAACGTGCGAATCTAAATCTTAAATTATCCCATTTAGGAGCACATTCAAAAATCTCAAAGTCTACAAAAGTTTTTTCAAAAAGCACATAATCAAAATTACATTCCCGGTAATAAGATCCTTGTAAATTAGAATTCATAAATTTAGCTCCTTCAAATTTACAATTAATAAAACGACAATCTTTAAAATAACAACTATCAAAAATTGTTTTCGAAAAATCTATATTCCTGAATATAAAATCTGTAGCTATACCTCTTACAAATAGGTAATTATCATACTTTATATCTTCTATATAATGATATTTCTTTCCTTCAACAAATTCAGTATTCTTAGTTGAGAACTTAATATCTTTTTTTTCAATTCTTCCTGAAGAAATTAAACATTCGTCAGCTTTTCTAAGCTTTCTCTTCTCATTTTCAATTTCATTTTCATTTTCTTCTTTAGATTTCTTCTCACTCTTAGGAATTAAGTATAAAGACTGTAATCTATTATTTTCTTTATTAATAGATTCTGCCTCTTTGCTTTTCTTTATAACTAAATCTGCTATTTTTTCTATTTCGTCATCATTCATAAAAACTAAAGTTAAGTTAATTCAAAAATATAAAAACGTAAAAATTACCCTCTCCTACTCTTACTAGCTTTAATCACTTTTCCCCATCCTGTAGGAACAATCTTATTACTGCGCATCCATACTAAAGCTTTATCTAATTTATCTTCATATTTTTCCTTCTGTTCATCCCAAGCCAAAAAGTCTTGTTTCAATAAAGCATCAGTAATCATCTCTTTTTGGATTATTCTATTGTTCCATACAGCATATAAAGTAGAAACAATTTCTGGTTGTTCATAATTACAATCCTTAAAAATATGAATAAATGCTCTTATCTGCTCTCTTAGATTATCCTCTATAAAACTTGTATAATCCTTAGTGTCATAATGATTCACACCTGAAATAATATGATTTAAGCTTCCTAATTCTTCAATTCTATACCATTTATCCTCAATAACCTCATTCCAGAACTTAGTTGCAAAAGCACCATCATAAGGTCCTGCGGCATGCTTATAATAAGCCTGCTCTAAACTACCCTGTACTATATGATACTCCACTAAATGCAGTAACTTCATAAACTTAGTTTTTCCGAAAGATTTATCTCCTAACGATTGATTAACAATATAAACTGCAAGTGCTTTTCTTCGTAAATACTCCTCATCACCAAATAAATCTCTAATACGTCCATCACTTTTAACAGTACTCACCTTTTGATCTACCACATCCCCCACACTTACCTGTCCATTCATTAACATTGGCAATAACCAATCACGTAACTCAGCTAACTCTTGGTTTTGTTTTAAGTTATTTTGAATTTTGCAATAAATTGGATTTACTTTTGAATTAAATTGCTCTACATGATTTAAATCTGGCTTAATAATTCTAAAATTATTAATCATTGAAGAATTCAAATTATTAATATTAGTTCCTAAACATTCATTTCTAATTGTATTAGAAACAAACTCAGACTGCATATATTCATATATATAATATTTTAAATTATTTTTAGCAACTATCTTAGCGCAAAATGCTCCAAATGATACTACTTTATCTAATAAAAAGAGTCCATTTTTCCCAATATGATCAATGCTTCCACTTGACATTGTTATAAGTATATCAAATACATTTAGAATTTGATCATATGAAACCATCTTTTTTGAGACTAAAATAGGATTATCAATATCAATTTTATTTCCTGTAATATTAGTTGCCCTTAAAATTGGAATAGATTCAGTTGTAGATGATTTTTGAATATCATCTTTACCATAACTTACACCACGAACTAAGTCTACTAAATCTCCAAATCTCTTCACCTCCCATCCTTCAGGTATTTCTCTCTTCAATACCTCATTATACAACATCTTGCCTCCAGACGATTTATAAGGTTTACCTTCTTCATTAGGAAAATCAAACTGCACAAACCAATAATCATATAACGTCTTCGCCATCTGCTCCAACTCCACATTAATCTTATTGTTTAAATCTATTTTATCATCTAAAGCTGATAATACAGAAGCTATTTTTTGTTGAGTGTTTAAATCAAAATTAGATATCTCAAAATCTAATATTTGATTTTTATCTCCCCTAGGCATTTTTGTCCCTTTAGAACCAGCCATCATATAATCAAAAAAAGAATCTTGAAACAAATTATAATAAATAAATCTAGAATCATACAAGGCGTTTACTTTAAAATTCAAAACATCAGCAGACACACCTCCTTCTTGTCTAGCATAATATATTTTTTTTAAATATGGTCTAATATTAGATACTAAGATATTTCCTTTAACATACTTAGAAGTATTAGTCTCTGAACTTGGCAATTGATGTATTATATCTACTCCTTGTTTATTTTGTAAAAGATTATCAGTAGAAATATATGTTTCAATATTAAGTTCTTTATAAGACATCTTATCTTTAGAATACGACAATACTGATCTCAACTTAATTTTACTCATACTTCAATCCTTTTAATTGTTTCTGAATTTCAGTATCTAATTCATTTCCTTGTTTAAATAATGTAGCTAAACGATCTTCAAAGCCATTCATCTTCTCTGCAAACTCATCTGCAGTAATATCTACATACTCTATCTTCACCTCGAAGTACTGCCCAGCAGAGAAAGAATAATTCTTTGCTTTTATCTCCTCTTTAGTTACCACTACAGATAGATCTTCTACAACAGTTTTACTATTAAACGTATCTGTAATTTTCGCTTCTTCAGCTAGAGTTAGTACTGTACGTTGATTCTTACCATCTTTTATTGTTTCTCCTAACTTAGAAGCATCCATTAAGATGATATGTTCACTATCTGCTTGCTTATCTATAAATAGCACAGATACGTTAGTCCCTGTACTGGCAAATATATTACTTGGCATACTCACCACTCCACGCAGCCATCCATTCTCTATCAGGCGTTCGCGTATCTTCTTCTCTATACCACTCTGAGCTGTTATAAAACCTGTAGGCAATACAATAGCCGCTTTACCTGTATCTTTTAGACTATGCATAATATGTTGAATAAACAGCAAATAGATAGCCATTGATTCTTTCTTACTCTTAGGTATATTAGGTATTCCCGCGAAAAAACGCTCCTTAAATACATCTTTATCTAAGTCTCCATGAAAATCACTAAAATCTAACTTGAATGGAGGATTTGATACTATATAGTCAAACTTTTGATCTAAGTAAGAAGGTTGAGCAATTGTATTCGTTTTTATAATATTTGGAATAGAATGCGTTAAGTTGTTTAACACAAGGTTCAGACGCAACATATTACTCGATTTCTGAGAGATATCCTCAGAATATATGGTACAGTTCTCTTCTCCTATCTGATGTGCTATACTCATTAATAACGTTCCCGATCCTGCAGATGGATCATAGCACTTCACTCCTTTTACAGGTTCTGGTACTAAGATATCCGCCATAATACGAGCTACTGCATGAGGAGTATAATACTCTGCATACTTCCCTCCCGAATCTGTGTTATAGTCTTTAATCAAGTATTCGAAAATAGTAGCGAAGAAGTCATACTTCTGTTCAAACATCTCTTCAAAACTAAACTCAAATAATTTATTAATCAACGCTTTTGCAAAAGCATCTCGTTGAGAAGCATCTGATATAAACTGTGTTAATTCGTCAAACAGTGTATCTTTTGCACCTGAAAAAGATTTAATAGAAAATACCTCTGCATTATCAATCGAAATCTGACGAAGAGTATCGTCAAAAGTCTTAGCAAAATCACCGTCATTTTGTCTTTTAAACAAATGAGAAATCAAATGCTCTGGTTGTAAGTGTGGTATATTAGCATCCAAACTCGCTAACATAAACTTATAATCATCTTTCCCTAATGCTTCTAACGCTTCCGAAAAATCCTTTGCACTTGCCATTTCTGGCATTTCCTTCTTTACTTCATAACGAAACTTATCATTTAAGAACTTATATAAAAATACTTGGGTAATAATCTTAAATTCATTTCCATCATTTCCTAAACCGTAATTAGCACATACGCTCTTTAGGTTGTCGATTAATGATTTTGTCTTCGTTATGAATGTTATATCTTGTGTCATCGTTTATCTCAATACTTTATTAGCAACATCTTCTATTTGCTCTTGTACTTCTATTCTTCTATTCTCTACTTGCTCTCTTAATTGTAAGAATTTCGCTTTAGTTGTATCGTAATCCAACTCCCCTTGCTCATTAAAAGCCATCCATGCTGTTCTCTCAAATTTAGATAATATCATAAAATTATGAACAGATATTCTACCTTGCTTTAGTAAGCAAGTCTTCAATGTTTGATCCTCGACAAACAAGTCATACACTTTATTGAAAATTGATTTGATATCTTTACTTCTTAATTTCTCTTGAAACTTTTTATATGTTTTACCTCTTTCTTCTCTTAGTTCCCCTAAATCTATCTTTAATTTTAATTCTAAACGATCTAATTGAATATAGACGTAGGGTAATACTCCGCAATATTCATAATCATTAGCATAATAAGCACGAGTACCACGTTGATCATTATACTTCCAATTTGTAAAAACACTATCTTCTTCTAATTTCTTGTAGAAAGCTTCTAACACATCTGTATCAACATCTATCGTATCTTGTTTAATATACTTATAGAACTCTGCTTGTCTTCTTAAACGTTCAAATGATCTAAGATAAAAATCTCTAAAAAAAGGATGCTCTATCTTAGTAGAATACTTCTTAAAGATTTGCATTAAATCTTTAAGATTCTTACTTGTCCAAAATTTACTAAATTCACTGTTCTTAAAAACATTCTCTGATTCTATCCCTGATTTAAAATAAACACAGTTTAACGATTTAAAACCCAATTTTTGAATTTCTTTTTCAGCAACCTTATAGTATCTCTCTAATTGATCGTTACCTAAAGTACTAAAAGTTTTATCCTCTATGATAATTAGATGACTACCATTTATTTCTATCCATATATCAATACTCTTTACTTGTGTTTTAATTACAAGTGTAGTTATTGGTTCTTTAAAATCTAATAATTGATCAAAACAATCTAGAGCCAATAAATGTAGATTCTTATGATCTATTTTATACTCAGGTTTTGCAAAACTTAATATCCAACATAGAAAAGCATCTTGTGACAACTCCTTGGTTGCATAATCAAAAATATTGGGTGTATTTATATCTTGTGTCATATTATCTATTTTGATACTGTAGTAAATATTCGTTTACTATCAGGTGATTGATACTTTCTGTAGTATCATAATCTAATGGAATGTTTTCCTTCTTTTTAAACTCAGCAATAACTACCTGCATCATATATTTCTTAAAGAAAGCTTCGTTGTTAATGATATCTTCTTGATGTTCTAACTTTTCATCCACCTGCCACTTTACCTGCATTAAAGCATTGTGTAACTGCAATTCTTTAGCATTTAAAGTCTTCTTTTCTGTCAATCGCTTATGAATACGAGCATACTTATCATCATTCTCATACTTAGCTTTAATCAAAGCATTTTTTCTATTTAGTTCCTTTGCTTTATCATAGATACCACGTAGTAGATGCATATGTTCTACCATATCTTCTTGTGTAGTCTCACTTAGATTCTTCTTCTTAAAAATACGCTCCAACTCCTCGCGCAAAGATACAAACTGAGGATCATTCTGATCAAAATTATTTTGCAAAGACTCTCTTGTTTGACGTAAAATGTCTTTAAATGCATCAGCCAGAACTAATTCGCTCTCATCAACTTTTATAAATTGAAATACAATATCCTCTAATGCCGTATTCAATAGATTCTTAGAAACATCTTCATTACCAATACTCTCTACAAAGTTTAAATTATCTAAGCGTCCTTGAGCCTCAATCAATAATCCATTCCATATATCAAAATCAGCTATACCATCTAAAGCTTCATAATTGTTAACAGCTATTATATTCTTTAACTCCTTTGCTAATCGCAAAGCATTTATCAATTTAGTTACTACCTTCTTATCATTTATCTGTTCAATCTGCTGTGAGAATATCTCCCTATTCTGAGTATCATAATGAAACAGTGTTTCTTTTATCTCTTTTATTTCCTGTTCTATCTCTTCTTCTGTTTTGAATAGATAAGAGTACATCTCCATCTCATCTCCTAATTGCTCTTGTAGTTCATCAAAATACAATTTATTAGTACGATCAAAAGCTTTAGATATATCCGCAAAGTCAACTACGTAACCATATCGGTAATTTCCATAAGGTCTATTGACACGAGTTAAAGTCTGTAACAGGTTGTGGTCTTGTACTACTCTTGCCAAATACAGTTTCTTTAATCGCTTAGCATCAAAGCCTGTCAAAAGCATATTATAAACAAATAGAATATCAATCTTAGCCTTCTTATACGCAGAGATTAATTCTTTCCTGATTGCCTTATCATTCTCATCATGTAATATAAGAGAAGCAGTCAGTACTGGTTCTTCTTTGCCATACACACTCTTAGGTTCAGCTGCCATAAACAGACTTGCATCAGTCTCCTGCACACCGTATTTCTCTTGAAATAATCTAAACAACTCCTTAGCTTGATCTGCAGAATCACAAACAACCATTCCTCCTAAAGTAGTATCTTGATTATCTCTTCTAAACTTAATCAGATCCTTTGTAATATAGTCTAACAGAGGAGCCGCAAACTTGGGATGTGCATATATCTTACGTGCAGAAATATCCCCTTGTAACACCTTGATTTGATCCATTACCTCCTTCATCTCCATCTTGAAGTTTCCTTCTATCTGTTCACGTATCAATCGCAAAGTATAACCATCTGCAATAGACATATTATAATAATACTTATGGATATAATTCCCAAACAACATCTTAGAATCGTAATCCTTAGCCACCTCTTTTAATAATGGAGTTCCTGTAAGTGCTATAATTACAGCTTTTCTATCTGAATTCATCAGATTAGCTAAGAAATTACCTTTAGGATTATAGGACCTATGCGCTTCATCTAAAAAGAAAACTCTCTGTACATCAATATCATAATCCTTCGAGTGAATTGCAGTAGCATCCTCACTAAACTTCTGAATATTGACTACTGTAATCTCAGGTTCCCCACTGTCGTTATTAATAGCTCCGATAAGTTGCATATCTCTTACAAAATCTTGCTTTGAATTGATTGCATTTACTCGCAATCCTCTATTCGAAAATTCTGTAGAAGCTTGAATCAATAAATCTAATCGGTCAACGATAAAGTAGAACTTAGGTATAATCCCTTTTTTAGCATAATAATGTGTTAGATATTTTACATTATAATAAGCTAAGGCTGTTTTTCCAGACCCTTGCGTATGCCATATTATCCCCTTCTGTTGTCCATTATCTAACTTAGAAGCTATCGCCTGTGTAGCGAACATTTGTGGATAACGCATAATGTGTTTTTGTCTATCTATCTTACCTCCACTCAGTTCTTCGACATAAGTAATAGCAAATTGTAATATAAAACCTAAACGTTCTTTAGCAAACAAAGAAGTTAAGATACTATTGGTAGAAGTGTTCTCACTTTTATTAGTTATATACTCAGGACTGTGCTTAATAACAGACTTATTATTATCTTTTAGCAACATACTCTCAGTAGTATCATCTAAATCTAAAAGACGTTGTTTAACAGGATAATCAGGATCCTCTCTAAAGAAATTAAAGCTAAACTGCCCATAAGATGAAGTAGCATAATAGGCACCATATACCGGATCTACTACTCCTTCTTCGTACTTCATATTATTAGAGAACACCATCAGTTGGGTAATATTAGCAAAACGTCTAAAATACTTCTTACCAAAACGCACTCCCATTCTTTTGCGTTCTGATATAATCCCTTCTTTATTATGTGGCTTTTTAACTTCTATAAAGGCTAAAGGCATTCCATTAATTAACACAGTAATATCTGGACGAAATTCTTCCTCAGCTGACGTACATGTCAATTCAGTGGTAACGTGAAAACTATTATTATTGAAATTATCAAAATCAATCAACTTGATACCTGAAGTAGCTGTTAGTCGTTCAAAAAATTTCTTTCCCAAATCTTCATAATCTAACTCAAGATTTATCTCATCTAATATGCGAAGTGCTTCTTCATCTGTAATATTATTTATCTCTGTAATCTTAGAAACAAATATTTCTGTAAAAATATTATTTGCTTCATTTCTATGTTGTTCATTTGAAGGAATATATTGATATCCTAATCGCATTAAATGCCATATAGCAGGAATCTTTACACGTGTATCTTCATTAAAAGGATTGTACCCCATTACAATTTTCTTGATATAAAAAGTAAATATACCACCCTCACACCTATTGCACAAGAGGATTCCCGTAAACAATGCGAATTATTGAGGGAATATAGAACCCAAAACTTTAGAAGTCAATCATCTTTCAAAACAGATATAGTCATCTATATCTACATAACTATTACTGTTTAACCACTTATATTTATACTTACCAGTATACACTGTCTCTACATCTATAACAGAATTCCAATATGTAAACAATGGTTTCTCAAAACCTGGATCTAAACAAAGTACTTTAGTAATATCTCCATCTAAATCATACTCATACCCCACTGCTACCAAAGCATGGGCTCCACCACTATATTCTAAACTCATCAACAAAGGAAAATTGTTAGCCACTTTTTGTTTTAAGTCCTCAAAAAAAGCTTCGTTATCCCCCTTATAATAAGTAGTTTTTACCAAGTTTTTAATCCCCTGCAATTCATGATGAAGGGCTTTATAATCGTACCCATCTAACACTAATCCTTTCTCATCTAAAAACAAACTCATCAGTTTTCCTAATCGAGTTCTCTTATCTCTAAGTTGACGTATCCCTATCTCGTTTCTTTTAATAATTCCTAGAAGCATTAAAATCATGCTTACTGAATAAGGAGCGCAGGCTCCATCTAAATCTCCTTGTTTAATGAAAAAATCATGTGCCTTTCCATTGCTTTTATACTTTGTATACACACCATTTTCAGACAGATACAAACTATCAATAACTTTAATTTTTTTCATGATAGTCAGTTTATGATTTTAGCAAAATTTGTTCAATAAACTCCTTTAAAATAGTTACTTCCTTCTTAAACTCAATTATAGCTTCACCATTACTCATTGCTATTAAACATTCTGGTGTATTCCAATTACATAATATATCAAAACACTTACTACACAACCATCCTACATTACCTTTATCATAATTGTATCCTATAGCATTTATTTGTACGACAACCTCTTGAGAATACTCTTTTGCTTCTTCTAAATTATTAAAATACCCTACTCCTAAATAAAAATCTACTAGCCCATTCCTACCAAATTCAAAAAACACACCTAGGTTTTTTTCTTTCATTTCAGGTGTATAAATTGTAAATCCATTGTATCTCTTATACATCTCATTTAATGAAATGTCATCATAATTCAAAGAAAGCTTGTTTAATTCATCCTTTAGTTCTTGTATAAATCGCTTGTGAATTCTATTTGAAACAGCCTCTCTATAGCTTAATAACTCGTAATAATTTTCTAATGAGACATTGTCTCTTGTTATTCTATCAATAATTTTTTCATCCATAATATCAGTATTTCTTTGAGAGGTTAATTTCTTAATCAAATGAGCATATTGAGCAATTCCTTCACGTAATATAGGCAGATCAATACTTTCCTTTCTACATAGATTTAGCCATTTTAATATATCTTTCTCATAAGTTATAAAACTGTCTACAATATCTTTATTTTTATCTGACTCCTCAGTAAATAAACTTAAGTAAACAATATATGCTTTAGGAAAACTGCCTCGATAACGTTCCATCTGATTTGTTGTCTCCTCAGCATAAATTTTATTCTCTATCAAAAGAACATTATCCATCTTATCTTTGATAAAGATATCTATTCTTCCACCCATAGTATTCGTAACTAAACCAGCGTAGTGCTCCACCTCTATATACGCTGATTTAAAATCGAAAACACCTATATCAAAAGCACCTGTATTCTTTTTATTATTGTTTAATTGTTCTACAAAAAGTTGTAAAAAAACACTGCCTTGTCCATGACTCCCTTTTGGGTTTAATAAATCAGCAATAATCCTAGAATGTGTTCTAACCTCATCACTTTCCATCCCAAGCAATGAAACTAAATTAAAATCTTCTCCTTGTTGATTATTACTTCTTGTATTATATTCAATTAACGTGATTACATCTTCATAAAACTGAACAACACTATTCATAATTCTTCTTTTTTAATAGTTCCTAAAAGTACAGTAAACTTCATCATTATCTATATACAAAAAAACCGAAGTAATACCTCGGTTTTATATTCTTACTAAACAGATCTAACTATGCCATTCTCCACATTGTATGAAGTAATCCAATTTACCCTCAATTTACCTGTAAAAGGATTACCTAATACATCAAATACTCGATCTCCATAACTTATAGAATACATTGCGTTTAAATATTGATAAACCACTACCCCTTGCTTGACATAATTATACCTGTATCGAAATAATTTTAATAAATCTTCTTTTATAATATCTACATTAGCACGAGCAACTGGGTCAAGATAATAATCATCTGCATAATCTTTAGGTATTTCTTTTTCTTCAATAAATACATCTTTTATAGGTTCTCTCTTCTCAACTACTGTTTTTTTAGGAGCATATTTTGTCTGCAAGAATTCTAATACTCTATCCATATTCCCTATATCCTGACCATACCTTGTTTCGTTTAACAACAAAAAAGGTATTTCCTGACCATCTAAACGCAGAGCAAGAACATCTTCATCAAAAAACTCATTCTTGTATAAAAAATGTTCATCATTTATACTTAACAAAATAGAGTTATAACCTAAATAATCCCATTTACATAATTGTACTTTCCCATTAGATGATACTAACAACTCATTATTAGGTCTGAAAATAAAAACTTTCTTTACCTCCTCTATCTCATTCATCACAACCCAATGCTGGTGTTCTAAAAGTGCTCTACTATCAATTTTATGAGAAAATCTATTAATTTTCTCAAATAAATCATTAAAAAAATACTTCATATCAGTTGTATTCTAAATCAATTATACTTCTTTTGAGTTATTAAATTAACTTCCGTATTTTAGTATCTTAAAATCAATAGTATGGAAATTTTTAAGGGTCAAAACCTTCTGAACTTAGTAAAAGAACTACCAGATGACGAATCTTGTAAAGCTTATTTAAGCAAAATAAAGTGGTCAAACGGTTTTACATGTGTAAAATGTGGTCACCAAAAAGGTTGTTTAAAAACTAATCATTCATACTATTGTTATAATTGTGAACATGTTGAGAGTTCAACGGCTAATACCTTATTTCACAAAGTCAAATTTGGTTTGCAAAAAGCATTTATGATTGTGTTTGAAATGACAACTTCTACAAAAAGTATCTCAAGTATTCAAATGGG
>NZ_FNYS01000028.1 GCF_900109075.1 Myroides marinus
CAGGTGGTTATACTTATTCATGGGCTCCGAGTGGCGGAACTGCTGCTACCGCTACAGGATTAGCTGCTGGTACTTATACTGTGACTATTACAGATGCTAATGCTTGTACTACAACAGTAACAGCTACTATTACAGAACCTAATGTAGTACAAGCACCTAAGGTGACTAGTAATAGTGTTAGCTTTAAATATGGAGATAGTGCAACTGCATTAGTCGCTACCAATGATGCTAATCATACTCTAAAATGGTATGAAGGAGATAATAAAACATTGTTAACTAAAGCTCCAATACCTATTACCAATAAGATAGGAAAACAGACGTATTGGGTGAGTCAAGTTAATTCTACTGAATGTGAAAGTGAATTAGTTAAAATAGAGGTAACAATTACTCCAGCTACGTTAACTGTAACAGCAGATGCTCAATCTAAGGTATATGGAAGTGTAGATTCAGCATTGACTTATCAAGTAACAGGAATAGTAAATGCAGAAAAAGAGTCTGATGTATTATCAGGAAACTTATCTCGTGATAAAGGAGAGAATGTAGGAAGTTATCTTATTGATCAAGGAACTCTTATAGCGAATGGTAATTATACGATGACTTTTGCAGCAAGTAACCTAACAATTACTCCAGCTAGCTTAACTGTAACAGCAGATGCTCAGTCTAAGGTATACGGAAGTGTAGATTCTGCATTAACTTATCAAGTAATTGGTTTAGTGGATGCAGAAAAAGAGTCTGATGTATTATCAGGAAACTTATCTCGTGATAAAGGAGAGAATGTAGGACTTTATATTATTAATCAAGGAAGTTTAAAAGCTTCTAGTAATTATACATTAGATTTTAAACCAAATAACTTAGAAATTACTCCAGCTGCTTTAACCGTAAAAGTAGATACTCAGTCTAAGGTATATGGAAGTGCAGATCCTGCATTGACTTATCAAGTAACTGGTTTAGTGGATGCAGAAAAAGAGTCTGCTGTATTATCAGGAAACTTATCTCGTGATAAAGGAGAGAATGTAGGAAGTTATCTTATTAATCAAGGAACTCTTATAGCGAATGGTAATTATAAGATGACTTTTGCAGGAAGTAACCTAACAATTACTCCAGCTACATTAACTGTAACAGCAGATGTTCAATCTAAAGTATATGGAAGTGCAGATCCAGCATTGACTTATAAAGTAACAGGATTAGTAAATGCAGAAAAAGAGTCTGCTGTATTATCAGGAAACTTATCTCGTGATAAAGGAGAGAATGTAGGAAGTTATCTTATTAATCAAGTAACTCTTATAGCGAATGGTAATTATACGATGACTTTTACAGGAAGTAACCTAACAATTACTCCAGCTCCTTTAACTGTAACAGCAGATGCCAAGACTAAGGTATACGGAAGTGTAGATCCAGCATTGACTTATAAAGTAACTGGTTTAATGGATGCAGAAAAAGAGTCTGATGTATTATCAGGAAGTTTAACTCGTATAGCAGGTGAAAGTGTAGGAAACTATGAAATTCTAAAAGGAAGTTTAAATGTTAACAGCAATTACAGTCTAACTTTTAATAAAGCTGAATTGACTATCACTAAAGCTTCTATTACGGGAGTAAAACTAGAGGATGCTAGTTATGTGTATGATGGTCAAGAGAAAGAGCTGGTAGTTAATGGTAACTTACCAAAAGATGCTACAATTAGTTATGTGTCTAATAAACAAACAGAGACAGGAGTATATGAAGTAACTGCTTTAGTAACTGCTCCTAATTATATAGACTTGCCATTAAAAGCGAAGTTGACTATTAGTAAATCAACAATCACTGGGGTAAAATTAGAGGATGCTAGTTATGTGTATGATGGTCATGAGAAAGAGTTGTTAATCAGTGGTAACTTACCAAAAGATGCTACAGTTAGTTATGTAGCTAATAAACAGACAGAGGCAGGAGTGTATGACGTAACTGCTTTAGTATCTGCTCCTAATTATATAGACTTGCCGTTAAAAGCGAAGTTGACTATTAGTAAAGCGAAGCAAGAGATTACTTTTAATAAGTTGACTCCTATCGTGTTTGATAAAAATATACAGTTACAGTTGACAGCATCTAGTAATTCAGGATTGCCAGTAAGCTATACGTATTCTTATGAGGGAAGTAAGGCTGCAGCAATAGTAAGCCCTTCAGGTACTGTGACTGTAGTCTCTCAAGGTCGTATTGTTATCACAGTACATCAGGTTGGAAATAATAATTATGCCCCAGCTAAAAGTATAAGTCAGGCATTAGTTATCATTAATGACGAAGCTTTAATTACAGACTGGAAAATAAACGGACAGCGCCAAGGAGCTCTATCTTCTACAGGAGTGTTTAGACAAGAATGTAATGAGATCACTGATCAGATGGATGTGGAGCTAGAGACTAGTGTAGGAGCAGAAGTTAGTACAGGTAGTAAGTTCTCAATATCAACTCCTAAGGCAGGTATTTATAGACAGGAAGTAGTGGTTACTTCACAGAGTGGATCAACTACTAAGAAGTATGAAATAGTGATAGAGCGTCCATTTGGTTTTGACGATATCGTGATACAGAAGTTTGATAATACACTACTAGTTAATAATAACCCACAGACTAATGGAGGATATCGCTTTATAGGATATAGATGGTATAAGAATGATCAACTAATCGGTACAGAACAAGTGTATTCTGTAGGAAATAAGAAAGAGGATTTATTAGATATAAATGCGTTGTATAGAGTAGAGTTAGTTACTGATAAAGGAGAAGTATTACACAGTTGTGCATCTACAATACGATATACACATACTAAGAATATTCAACTTTATCCTAATCCAGTGGTTAAAAATGGTGTGT
This sequence comes from Myroides marinus, assembly GCF_900109075.1. Lineage (GTDB taxonomy): Bacteria > Bacteroidota > Bacteroidia > Flavobacteriales > Flavobacteriaceae > Flavobacterium > Flavobacterium marinum_A. The sequence continues at coordinate 2,836 of NZ_FNYS01000028.1, forward strand.
TAGAAGTAGCTATAGATTATCCAAGCACTGCTTTAGATCAAATGAGTGCATCAGTTTATAGTTTGACAGGACAGTTCTTATTCACAGTGCCATTACAAGGAGCGGTATCTAAAGTAAACTTACCGTCTAATATGGTAGAAGGGGTTTACATTATGCTTATCAAGATAGAAGGTAAGACTAAGACCTTTAGATTTATGGTTAAACCTTAATTACACAAGTAAATGAAAAGAAAGAAAATAAGTGGATTAATGCTTGTCGCACTGTGTTGTGCGACAGGCTTTGCTCAAGAGGTAAACGTGTCGGCATCAGGCTTTTTTAATAACACACAGTCAAATATAAAGGCCGTAGATAGTCAAGCTACTATTGGGTATGGAATAGGACTTGGGTATCGTTACTATGTAAATGAAAGTTGGAGTATAGGTACAGAAGTAGGGTATCAACATAAGGAGCTTTATTTTATCAATCGAAATGCTAATGGAAGCTGGTCATCTATGGACATAGAAGGCGATGAGTATGAATTTCGATATAAGACAAGAAATAGCAAGGAATACTTGACTTATAATAGTGTCCACATTCCGCTGACTATTCAGTATGAGACTAAAGGAACTGTAAAGTGGTATGTACAGACAGGTGTAGGCCTTTCATTAAAAGTAGGGACTAGCCAGGCAGAAGTAGTGATGAATGATCTACATACCTCGGGCTATTACCCTAAGTGGGATGCAGAGTTAACAGGGCCTAGCTTTATGGGCTTTGGGTATAAAGATCACCTAAGTCAAAAAAGCGATATAAAAGTAGAGAATAGATACTCTTGGTTATTTGAAACAGGTATAAAACAAGAGCTTGGCAATAAACAGAGTTTATATATTGGAGCCTTTGTAGACTTAGGATTAAATAACCTAATCAAGGAAGATAACAGAGTGTCTAATCCGATTAGTCTTTCGACTAATTTAGACAATCCTCTTGTATTACACAGCGTTTGGAAACAAGAGAGGTATAAGACACAAGAGCTTAAAGATTACCACATTGGTATTAAGCTTAGATATGCGTTTAATTTGTAGATAGACTACGTTTTGTTGTTGAAGGGGATGCTGTAGAGGCATCCCTTTTTATAATGTGTTAAAGCTAGATCAATAGTGAACTATAGTGCGTCTTCATATGATCAAAGGTATCTGTGTCGATTAAGCCATCAGATAGATCAAATTCACTACAGAATCTGAGGATAGAGGCGTGTATGTAATTAAATACGTATAGAGGTAGTTCTTTTGTGATGTGTTTTGATAGGAGTACTCTTAATATTTCTTCACCAAACTCTTCTTCATCGTATAGCCTTATATTATCTATAAAAGCTTGGAATTTTGGGTTTGAAATAAAAGCAATAGTTAAATAAAGGACTTCATTTTCACTCCAGTTTCTATTGTGTATAAAATTACTTATAAGTTCAGATACTTGCGGATTATTAGTACCATTGCATAGATTGGCCAATACAAAATCATCTGTAGGTTTATAGTGGTTATCTAATTCTGTGTCTATACTAAAATCTGTATATAAAGAACCGAGAATCAAAAGTGTTTGCATCCTCGCTTTTTCTATAAACTCTATAGAAAAATGTTGCTCAATGAAATCAGGAGCATTGGGTTGAGTCATTTTAGTGGAATCTGTATTATGTTGAAGATCTAGTATCTCCATAGTGTGTTTTCCAAAATTGTGTTTTAACAGAATAAATATAGCTAAAATATATTATCTATCTTAAACTTATTATTGTTGTGCTCTCTGTTGTTTTGCTTTTTGGCGAAGTACATATAGATATAAGCTCTCTACTTTCTCTCTAGCCCAAGGAGTTTTTCTAAGAAACTTTAAAGAAGAGTTAATACTCGGATCATGTGTAAAACAACGTATACTAATCTGATTACCTAAACCTTCAAACCCATCATAGTATTCTACTAATTCATTTAGGATATCTACTAACTTCTTTCCGTGTAAAGGATCTTTGGATACTTGCATATATTTATATCTTTTAGCAAAGATAAAGCAATTATTGCGACTAAGCCTAAAATATAAAAATCCCAAGCGTGAACTTGGGATTCTTTGTCCAATGTGGTGGTGTTAATTTTAAGGACTATTATATCTTTTAAAATTTAATTAAGTACAGCTTTTTCTTTTTTCTTCGAAGTAAGAAGTCATATTTATACCTAGCAAAAGGAGTTACAGAATAACCTTCTTCTATTAATTTGAGTTGAACTACCTCAGGGACATCCTCAATAATTAATGAATTTTGCCCTCTTGCTGCAGTTTGTTGTAGTTTACTAATTATCGTATTGTATCTAGATAATGCCGCGTTTAATGCTATTTCTTTTAATTTTTCTGGTGTTATAGAATTGCTCATATTTTAATAAGGTTGTATAGTATGGTGGTGAATTGAAAAGTACTACAAAAAAAATTAAAAAAATACATATTTGGTAAAAAAATATCTTAAAAATAGTTGATTCTGTTTATTGTGTTTTTTGTCAAATTACTCTAATATTTCGTTTTAAAGTATGTGTTTAACTAGTGTTTTGTTTTTAATTATAGAGCGTTTGTATTGTGTAATTGTTGTGAATTATATAATAATGTCACAAAATATTAAATATAGAGTTTGAATTTGATTCTTTTTCGTTTATAAAAAAGATCCCTCAACCTCAGTGAATACAAATAGAATAGTATTTATACTTCTAATAAAAAAGCATTAATAACTGTTAAAAAGTCATTTTATAATAAGTAAGCTATGGGATTTTGCAAAAAACGTATCTTTGAGTTGACCTATATATTAGTATGAAATATCAAGAGATCATTCCGATTAAACAGCTTCAACCTTATGTCCAATACTTCTGGATAATAGAGGATATGAGTAATAATATTGGAGTACATAATTTTAAGATTATTCCAGATGGTGTACCTACTCTGATTTATCAAGATATTCCGAATCATCTTACAGAACAGAGTTCTACTCATAAGTCTCCATTATATGTCTATGGACAGTTTACTAAATATACTAACCAGGTAATAGATGGTCCGTATAGAATTATAGGAGTATATCTTAAATCAACAGCATTAAAAGCTTTATTTAATATAGATGCTTCCGAGTTTAAAAATAAAAATATAGCTCTAGAGGATCTTGTATCTAGTTCTGTTTTAGAACAATTACTCAATGCAATAACAGTAGAAGAGAAAGTGGAGATATTGTCTACATTTTTATTGTCAAGAGTAACTGCGATAAAATATAGTAACCAAAAGGCTGTATATGCTTCTGATTTATTAAAAGAAGGAAAGGAGCTAAAAGAAGTTCAGTTAGAGATGAATATTTCAGAACGTTCACTCGAGAGAATTTTTAAAGAGCATATAGGTATGAGTCCTAAGTTCTTTTCTAGAATAATGCGTTTTCAGTTTAGTCTAAATTTATATCGAAACAATGCCTTTGAGAATTTAACTGATTTGACATATCAAAGTAATTATTTTGATCAATCACATTTGATTAGGGAATTTAAAGAGTTTACAGGAGTTAGTCCTAAGAAGTTTTTACATAAAGTAGAAGAGCAACTTATTAATTATCCTAAGATTAAAGAATAGCGTCGGTTTTGTACAATTTTGTGCATTTGCTACTTTATAGTTTAGCTCATTAATTAATACTAATATTATGCAAGACATTCAAAAAGTGGTAAGAACCACACCAACAACATTAGCACGCCCTGTAGGAAGTTATTCTCATATTACTATCGTACCTAAGAACGCGAATATCTATACTTTCTCTGGGCAGATAGGAACAGATAAAGAAGGCATTATACCTACTGACTTTAATGCACAAGTAGATAATACATTTGGCAATATAACTGCTCTTTTAAGTAGTCAGGGGTTAAGTGAAGAAGATGTGATTAAAGTTAATATATGGGCTACTAAAGAGATAGACTGGGAATACTTTGATCAAGTATGGAAAGAGTTCTTTATTAGTGGTAATCCATCGATGACTATCGCTTATATATCAGCATTAGGGCTACCAGAGATAGACTTAGAGATAGAAATATGGGCAGCTAAGAGTTAAGATGTACTCTTAGTTATAGAAATAGAACAATTTATAATAAGACAAGTCGTTTAAATAGTACTTATTATTTAATACTTGTCTTATTTACTTTTATTATGAAATCACTTAATAGACTTTGGATTGTTTTTATTGTATCTGTTTTTTGTGCTATACAGAGCTCTTATGGGCAGAATATTGGTCGACTATTGAATAGTACTTCAATAGAACACAAGAGTTTTAAATCAACAATTAAGTTCGAAACAATAGGTAAACATATAATTGTAAAACCTGTGATAAAGGGAAAAGAGTATAGAATGCTATTCGATACAGGGGCAGTAACTTCAATGACTCCTGAAATGATAAAAGAACTAAATTTAAAGAATATAGGCAAAGCTGATGTACTAGATATAGATATCAATGCAAATAAATTGAATTACGTTAAACTAGATACTTTAACTCTTGCAGATATTAGGTTTATTAATGTAGGTGCATTGGTATTAGATCACAATAGTGTAGTTGATTTTAGATGTATGAACATAGATGGTTTTTTAGGAGCGAATATCTTTAGAAAGGCTATATGGGAAATAGATTATACTACTAATGAAATCACCTTTACGGATAATATTCAAAACTTAGATATTCCTATAAATACTCCAAAGACTAGAATGTATATAGGCTATGGAGGAGTACCTAGTGTTACTTCTTATATAGGTAAACATAAGATTTATAATACTGTTATAGATTATGGGTATGGAGGTGCAATAGCATTAGATTATCCTCTCTTTAAAGAGATTTTAAAGAATGATTCTACGATAAAGTATGCTGAAGGCTTTGGTACTTCTACTGTAGGTATATATGGAGAAGTCAAAGTTCCTAAGTTTTATATTGGAAAAATAAATGAGTTGAAGATAGGGGATTTATGTATCAAGGATGAGTTTATTGACTTTGGATTAAGAACCAGAGCTTTTGGTGCAAGTAAATTGGCAGACTATAGAGTAATATTGGATTGGAAAGGGAAAAAAGCATATTTCATAGCTAATAAGGATAAACAATCTACAGATTTTAAAACAATTGGTTATGGTATTGCTTTAAGAGATAAGCAAGTTTATGTAAGTTATCTATATAAAAATAGCCCAGCTGAAAAGGCTGATATTAGGATAGGGGACCAAGTACTGAAGATAAATGGTATTGATTATAAAGATGTTACTCCTGATAAGTGGTGTGATATTAGAAATGTTTGGAGGTTTAAAAAACAAAGTATCACCTTGTTAAGAGATCAAGAAGTTATTCATGTTTCTATTGAAAGTGAGGTACTTATAGAAATATAAAGCAATAGCCTTCGAATTATCCACTTGTTTCTTTATTCTGTCCATTTTTTGAAAAGGTATAAATGAAGTCCTTTACAAAAAAATATCAAACATGAGTAAATTAGATGCAAGCCAGTTTCCATTAGTAAAGGTGACCATCGAGTCAGTAAACGAAGGACATGATCAAAATAAATATTTTAATGACTACGAGTCTTTACTAAAGACCGGAAAGAAGTTTATAATGGTAAATGAGATCAGTGCTCCTGATGTAAAGGATACAAAGAGCAATAAAGAACATATGAAGATGATGAATCTATGGATGAAAAAGAATAGAGAAGAGCTTCGTATGAATGTATTGGGTATGATACAAGTAGAACCAGATGAAGTAAAAAGACAAGCGGCTATAGACTTTAAGGAAGTCTTCTTTAAGTATTGGGGGCATGAACTATTTGTTGTTTCTACAAAAGAAGAAGCCTTATCTCTTGCTAAAGAGAAATTAGAATTAGCTAATTAAGATAAAAAACCAAGTATCTAAAGTAAGTAGGGTTTACTTACTAAAAAGCCTACAAAACAATTTTTTTTTGTAGGCTTTTTTAAAATATGAATGTTATTGTTTTTAAGTTGTTTAAAAACTATTACTTAAAGTTTTTAATAAGGTTATTTAAGCTTCTTAATCATACAATGTTGAGGGCCTTTTACACCTTGATACGTTTTGCCAGAATCATCATAACCAGTCTTTAGGTATAGATTATAAGCTAGCTCATTTTCATAGTTTACTCCAAAGACTACTTCGTCTACTTCTGGGTAATATTTATGGATCAAATCAGGAAGTGCTAACATAGTTGATTTAGCAATTCCTTTTCCTTGATGCTCTGGCATAATAGAGAATGCACGGAGTAGGATAGAGGCTAAATTATCTGTATAGATCAAGCGATCTTCAGACAAATCTAAAGAAAACAATCCGACAGGGTCTTCGTTATATAAGATGGTAAACTGTGTACGCAGTGTGTTTTCCATTATGGTTGGATTGTCTAATATATATTTAGGAACTAAGGCAAAGACTGCCTGTTGTTCATTCAATTCGTAAGAAGATAATGCTTCAAAATGTTTGATGTGATAAGGTTCTATAAATATCATATGCTATTTAATGTGATGGCAATTTAGTGAAATAAGCTGTTTATACTCCATTTAGCAGTTAATCTTCTGTAATCTTTTTTTGTACTTTAGCCTATACTAAGCTATAAGAGCTTAAATATTATAAAATGAAACTAGCACTCACTAAGAAATTTGAGAACGTAGAAAATATTTTAACCGCAGTAACTGTAAATGTGGGTACTGTAGTCTTCTTGTCTTATAGAGAAGAGGATATGCGTTATCAACTGTTATATATATCTAATGAAGAACATAAACTTATAGAATTAGATTATACAGAGAGGTATTATCAAGTAGAGAATAAACCTGTATTATTTGCTGTGAATGGTCAGTTTGGAATAGTAAAGAGCCGAGAAGAATTACTTCTTTATTCTTTTGAAAGCGAGTTGTTTGAAAGTATTTCTATAGATAATAGTAGAGTACTTCCTCAGCGTTTTCATTTAGAATGGCGAGGACCTATTAGTGATAGTTCTATTTTACCTATATGTTTTAGAGGAGATGGCATAGGAAGTGATACTAGATATATTGCTTTTCTAGATGTAGATACTACTAATAAACAAGCAAAATGGGAAAGTTATATTTCATTAGAAATGGTAAATCTGCCCAATCATACTGATCAAAGTTATCCGCCTAAAGTTGATACAGTTATGTTAAAGGATACTGAATTATACACTTTTATCTCTGGAGGACAGACTACTTCAGTGAATAAATGGGGAATGGATTACTATGCTTTTGCAAGAGGAACGAAAGAAGGTATTATTAATAACCTATTAATTGATAGCGGTGATTTACGTGCTATTGATAGTAAGAAACGTGGAGTAAATGGACTATTAAGCCATTCACAGAAGTATTTAATGTTAACACCTGTATTTCAAAGTGATGAATGGAAAGGTAAACCGAAGTTATTCTCTTTAGATCAGCATAAATTGTTAGATGTAACTTTTCCTCGAGGATTTGGTAAATATCCTCAAATACTACAACACGATGGCGCTTACTTTTGGGTATATCTAAGAGATCAAAATGAGATTGTTAAGTGTGTGGAGTAGTAGATTAAGGTACTATGTAAAACTTCTTTTCTAGAAAACCGTAATTGACTATTTTATATTACTGTAGAGGTAATATTGGTGGTAAATAGAGGATATAAATTAATAAAAGAGTTATGGGAAAAGAAAAAAGCTGGAGTGATATTATGATAGATAACATATTCACTTATTTACCTGAATTACCAGGTATTTTTATGATTCTATTAGGATGGCTTCTTCTTTATTGGTCTAAGAAAGGGGATGAGTGGATGTATGAATCAGGAGGATTGGGAGTTATAGTTATTTTAATAGGGATATTAATGCGTTTTATGCTATAAAGAATAGGCTATTGTATGAATACAATAGCCTATTCTAATTTTATTCTTTATTATCCACAAAGTCTTGTAAATAACTAAATCTATCTGTTAATTTACCTCCTTTAGCAATAGTAGATCTCTCTAGTATTTTATCTTTATCTCCGTTAAAAAATGCAGGTAATACTTGCTCTACGAAGATCTCTCCGAAACCTTCACTAGCATCTTTTGGCAATTCACATGGTAGGTTATCAATAGCCATAACTGTGATTGCAGCAGGGTGATCAAACTCTACTTCGATTCCCTTACCTGGGTGGTATCCATAGAATGGTTCTGCTATAGTAGATGCTTTAAGTGTAGAAGCAATAGGTCCGTGATCTACATCACAAGAAACATCTCCTACTAGTTTGATTTGATTAAAAGGTGAGTCTAACATCTCTTTAGACAGTATAACTGGTGCGCCTTTCTTAAAGAAGTGTCCAGTCATCAGGATATCAGCTACTTTAGTAAAACGCTCAAAGTTACTCTCGTATAATTCTGGGTGATCATAGAAGTCTTGTTTACTCGCTTCATTACCATCAATGCGTTTATAGTAGTCCTCTACACCGATTTGGGTATATACTGGTCTGTCGTATTTCTGTGTTAAGAAGTGTTCGATAGATACTTTCTTCATTTTCATACCATCTAATACTTCCATAATTCCATTAGCTACTTTTCCTGTACCTGTAACAACTATCTTAATTGGTGGGAAGTATTGTTTTTTTAATCTGTAGATTAAATCTTCTTTGTGGAGTAAAGTTTCTGCTTTTGCTAAGTTAAAAAGCTCATATTTTAATCCAAATCCTCGTAATGTATTATATGCTCCAACTATTCCAGCATATCTTCCAAAACCAATAATCCTTGTGTTCTTTCCGTCAACAAATGTTTCGTGATCCATTAATGTAATGTTCTTGTCTAAACAAGCTTTTAAAAGCTTGCGATTGTGTTCTTGTTTCTTTATTGTATGCGAAAAAAAGATATAAGTTTTATTTGGTATAAGGTTATCAACAGGAATTTCTTTAACGCCTAATAGAACATCGCAGTCGGTCATATCAGCTGCTAGTTCTAATCCTTCAGAGAGGTAGCTTTGATCAGGAAAAACTCTAATATCAGAAGGTTCTATTTTAATACTCAATTCCTTATGATTATTTAGAGCTTTTATTACCTGTTTCGGACAAAGCACAACTCGTCTATCAGGAGGCGTCTTCCGCTCCTTAATAATACCTATTTTCATAATTTATTTGTTTGTTTTTTTGGTTGGTTTTTCAAATATAGAATTATTTATGAGTTACACAACTATTCTAAGTAAAGAATTTATTAAGTTAGATATATAAGTCTTCTTTGATATTTTATATTTTTGTATTACTTTTGTAGAATATTAGTAATCTTAGTAACTATAAGGGGTCGATCGGTATTGACAGCGAGTGGAATTAGTTAGTAAGCACGTCGAGCGTTGTTAGATTGCTCGTAAATATCATCTAACGAACTTTTTAAACGGCGAAAATAACTACGCTTTAGCTGCTTAATCTGAATTATAGTAAGATTGCCTTTAGTTTCCACCAGGTGGAAGAGCTGAATTCTCCTAAAGAGCCTTGGTTTATGGCGCTTTGTTAAGGGGAACCGTAAAGTAAACCTAGAGATGTCTATTGTTTCGCTAGCATTTCGAAATCTTAGAGACTAAGCTTTTGGTGGCTGTTTTTTGCCAAGCCAACGGTCGAAAATCCAATAAAAAACTAAGCGTGTAGAAAGCTTCCTGATTGCTTGTTTGGACCCGAGTTCGATTCTCGGCGACTCCACAATTAAAAAAGCCTAACTATTTAATAGTTAGGCTTTTTTATTTCTTTTATAGTCACCTTATCTAAAACATTTATCCAATTGCACTGTAGGATTATTCATAAACTCTTCAAAAGCACATAACTCTATAAGCTCTTGATGTTCCATATCATAACAAGCCATTTTCTTAGTCTTTGGGTTCCATACAAGATCTATATGAGTGTAGTCACCAGTTTGTTTTGATAGGCGAAGTAATTTTTGCCTACCTATTTTAAAAGGAACCGTATCAAGAAGCGAAAAGAACTCCACATATTCAAAATCTGAATCAGGTAGATCAATGTGTAGGTTATCTGTCTGTAAGAAGCTTAAAAGTGCTTTAGGTAGTTTGTATGTTTTTAGTTCATCCAATTTATTGTTTAAATTATGAAAATCTACGGGTTCAAGAGATTTAAAATAAGCAGCCATTTCTGTATCACCTTTTTCTAAAGCGATACTATAAGGACGCATGCCATCTTTTTCGGCTAATGTAATATCAGCGCCATGTTCTACAAGGTATTTACACATTTTTAAATCTACATATCTTGCTGCCACGCATAGTGGAGTTGGTTTAAAAGGGTAGACCATATCCGCTTTGTTGTAATTAATATCAACATTGTTAGCAATAAAAAAATCTAATACCTTATAGTTTCTATCATTAACAGCCTGTCTAAATGCTAATCCACCATACTTTTCTACAGTATGCCCCAATTGGTGAATAAGAGGTAAGTTCTGGTATTTTTTGCCATAAAGAGCCTGCTCAAAAGCTCCAGATTTCACGTTATTTACACCATTAGTCTTGGCGCCATTAGCCACTACATATTGAATAATATGCTCATTGCAATAACGTACCGCAGTTAAAAAACTCGGATTATGCTTTACATTTAAGTTTACACCTTTTTCAACAAGCCATTTTAGAGAATCAAAGTTTTCCATAATCAAGGCAAAGTCTAAAGGAGTTTGTTCAATGTATTTACTTAAAACAATACTCTTTTCAATGTCCCAACCAGTTGTTAGGTTGTTATTTAGAGAAGCAATATCTCCTGTAATAATTGCATGAACAATAGGAGGAATATCTTGAAAGGTTCCAATATCTTTTAGGACTATCATGGTCTGATTTTGTTTACTCATAAGTGACTAAATATAGAGAAAGTATTTCAGGTAATAAATTAAATTATTTATGCAATCCCTTTAATCACAAGTCATGAAATACAATTAGTTTTTATACTTTTATTCTACAGAACTACCTACTTACACTATGCAAAAAGTATTAGATATAACCACCTTCGACTTTAAAGCTTCCGCTATAGAAATAGAAGTGAAGAACTTAGACTTTATCAAAACGCTACCTCATATTTTAGGCAAACCACATAAGGCAAGGTTCTATCAAGTTATTTATATAGAAGAAGGTGAGTTCACCTGCTTTATCGACTTTAAACAATTAACGTTAAAGGCTAATGAACTACTCTTTATCTCCATTGGACAGGTCTGTGAGTATGATATTGTTAATGAGTATAGCGGAAGGCTAATTCTATTTACAGAGGCTTTCTTTTCTACCACAGAGCAAGACGCTAAATTCTTATATACCTCTGAGATCTTAAGCCCTATTAGTACAAATCAGGTATTAGAGATACAGCAGAGTGTTGTACAACCTCTTTTAACTTTATTAGAGGGGGAATTAACCAAAGAGATAGATACTTTTAAGGCTATTATTGCGCAAAATTATCTACGCATTATATTATTAGAATCAGAGAGACAGCTCAAAACAACTACTTGTGAATTTACACAGAGCAATATCGTAAGAGATTTTTATAATCTATTAGAACTTCATTTTAAAGTAAATAGAAATACAAACTTCTACTGTGAGTTATTAGGTGTATCCGAGAAAGCCCTTTCCAAACAACTAAAAGTAACTATTGGCAATACTCCTAAAGTGTCTATCGATGCTCGTGTTGTGTTAGAAGCAAAGCGCTTGCTATCCTATAGTCCGTTATCTATAAAAGAGATAGGGTACGAATTAGGTTTTGAAGAACCTACTAATTTCAATAAATACTTTAAAAAACACACCAACCAAACTCCTAATGATTTTAGAGCCTTGCTGAGTAAATAAAACACAGGCGGAGATTTACCATTTTAAGGCGGTAATGTATTATTTAGAGCATCGCTATCTATCCTAATTTTGTCCTGTTATTAATTATAAAACACAGACAATGAAAAATATTGTATTAATAGGAGCAAGCGGATTTGTAGGATCTGCTATTCTACAAGAAGCATTAAATAGAGGCATTAACGTTACAGCAGTAGTGCGTAACCCAGAGAGTATCAAAATTACTCATAATCAATTAACTGTTGTAAAAGCAGATATCTCTTCTATAGAAGAAGTAGCTAAAATTAGCCAAGGAAAAGACGCTGTGATTAGCGCTTATAACCCAGGATGGACTAATCCTGATATTTATGACTTAACGCTTCAGGTTTACCCTAATATAGTGGAGGGAGTAAAAAGAGCAGGAGTAGAGCGTTTACTGATTGTTGGTGGTGCAGGTACATTATTTGTAGCTCCAGGAGTAAGAGTAGTAGACTCAGGTGTTATTCCACAAGAAATTATGGGTGGAGTAAAGTCTTTAGGCGAATTCTACTTAAACACTTTGACTCAAGAGCATGAGCTTGATTGGGTATTTTTCTCTCCAGCAGGTACTTTAGAACCAGGAGTAAGAACAGGAGTTTATAGATTGGGAAAAGACGATTTGATCATCAATGAACAAGGGGAGAGTAAAATCTCTGTAGAAGACTACGCTAAAGCAATGATAGATGAATTAGAAACTCCAAAACATCACAAAGAACGTTTTACAATAGGGTATTAATTTGATCTTTTTTTAATAGAATTATAATGAAATCGCCTACAAGCTTTTATTAGTTTGTAGGCGGTTTTTTTATACTTTATTCCATTTATAGAGTTTTTACTCCCATAAATAAGTAGATATTACTCTTTTTCTACACTAATTTTTTCAAAATACTCTTCTAAGACCCATTTTGAAGCTTAACTCTAAAAAAATAGCTATACTTTTTTTATAATACAATTTATGTAAATTGTTTATTTTTAATAAGTTACTAACTTACCTAGATTTTAAATATTACTTATGACTATCTTTCATCCCTTTAAAATAGGGCATTCTACTTAGTTCCATCGACAATTCAACGACAATAAGCCGTATTTAGATAGCAAAATAGATCGTTCGTCGATGAATTTACGTTTTATAGATGTTTTATTGTCCTTTAATGTGGGTTGTGAACTCTCCTTAAACTTCCTAAAAAATCCAATTATAAGCAGAATACTACTCTTTGATATACTTCATTTGAAGTCTGTTTTGAATGCCAAGTCAAGTAGGGTATGATTTTTCTTTTTTTTAAAGCTCTTTGATTAGTTAAAACACTGTATTGTAGTGTTATGTAATTTTGAAATAAAAACTTAAATCATGGCTGAGATTAAAGAAGGAATATTAGGAGCTGTAAATGGTACTGTAGGAACAGTAGTAGGGTTTCAGTGGAGAGGGCGCAACTTTCTAAGAAGTAAACCTAGGAAGTCAAATAAACCTGCTACAGATAAACAGCGCAAGAGTAGAACGAAACTAAGTGTTGTTTCAACTTTTGCTAGTAAACTTAAAGGATTTGTCAATGAGCATTGCCCTCCTGCATTGCTTAACAAGAAGATGGCTACTGGTAAAGAACAGCTTATTTCTCGCCTTATAAAAGAGGGCGTAGCAATTATAGATCAGGAAATTTGTATAGATGTAGGTGCTGTAATTGTATCAATGGGAACGTTGCCACCATCAATAATCAAGAAAATAAGTAAACTAAAGACTGGACGTATCAAAGTACAGTGGGATAATAATATCACCAATATCTTAGCTAAGGGAACTGACGAATTAACTTTGGTAGCGTATAACGAACAATTGGATACTTTTACTGATATAAGAGGAGTAGGTAAACGCGAAGATAAGTATGTACACTTTGACTTACCTGATACCTGGACAGAAGGAAATATACACTTTTGGAGTGTATGGAAATCAAAAGATGGAATTTTAGTCAGCACTAGTGCATACCACGGCATTACTGAGTTAACAACGGAAGAGTTGCCTATATCTGAAGTTATAATCACACAAGAAAACCAAGAGGATAAGTTGCCTTCTTCTATACCTGCTGAAGTACCTTCTGCTAAAGTAAGTAACCAAGAAGTAGTAAATACACCTGCCAAGAATAATGATACTTCTACAACCTCTGAATTACCTATAACCAATCCTTCTTATATCAAGATAAAGACTTTACCTCGTTTTTTAAAAAAGTTTCTCCATAAGTCAAATGATACTAGTAGTTCTCTAAAGAAGGAACCTACGGTACATCCTGATGAACCACGGTCTATATTAGAAGCCTATCGAAAGGAGGAGTGATTTTAGGTAGGGATATTGTTTTTTTGTCTGCATTAGGATTCATAGAATTAAAGGATTGAAAGATTTAGAGGTGACTTAGATGTTTGCATATTCTATTAATCATTAAATCATCTAACCCTAATTCAGACGAAAAGCATAGAATAATATCCCCACTAATCGGGATTGTGTTATCGATTACTTCATCTTAATATTGAAATATAATGTATAAGAGAACGAAGTATGAAAAATATAGTATTAAGTATGCTTTCTCTGATAGCTACAATGACAGGGTGTGCGCAAGAAAAAAGGGAGAATAAATTGATGAATTCACTTGTAAGGAAGGTGGATAATAGTATTCCTTTTTTGACTAAGGATAACGAGTATATCTATGTAGATAGAACAACTTTAGAGCCTATAGATGGGCGCAAGTATAAGAGAGCTTCTCTATATACGTCTACAGGCTATGCTTTGGTTGATACTGAAGAAGAGTCTATCGTGATAGATATCAATGGGAAAGAAGTAATAAAGTTTAGAGAGGGAGAGATAAGTTTGAGTCCTGTCAATGGTCCTACTTTTTATAAAAAGCATAGAGAATATGAAAAGAAAATGCCTTTATGGAAGTGGGAGTGGAATATATTAGGAGGAGCAATTAAAAAAGAGCAAACCTATCACAGTATAGAGGTTGGGGTGGTAGAAACTAAACAGATATTACTTCAAAAAGAGATTCCTTGGTTAGAAGAGAGTTACTATTTAGATATGATGGAAGTAGGTGATGAGTATGTATTTTGGAATGAAACGCTTTACGAAATCAAGAATAAACATCTAAAGAAAAAAGAAAGTAATATTCTAACCGTATTGGAAGACAATCGCTTTATCAAAGAAACCAGAGGTAACTTTAATATATATGCTATAAATCAAAATAAAGCTCTTCACAAAGGATTACAAGGTACAGAGACTCTGTCTATTTTGATTGAAGGTCAGCTTATTGATCTAACAGAAATCAATAAGGAGCGTTATATACCTGAGGCACCTAAATTATTGATGGATAATGATACAAAAGCTATATATGCTTTTCCACAATATGATAAAGTATTTCCTAAAGAGATCAAGAAAGCTACTGCCACTCAGATAGATTTTATCAAACAAACTTCGTTGGTTTATTCTATAACCAATTCTCCTTACTTTTTGTTGGGTGTCTTTAACTACGATCATGATATTTGGGCGTACTCTTGGCTATATATTGACATAGATGGTAATGTGATGGATACTGTAGATATAGATCATTTTAAGGTTAGGGATCAAATAGGATATATGGTTTGGCCTAATAGAGAGATGATTTTACCTGATCAGTTTATTAAGAATGACTGGAAGGTAGGAAAGATGATGTACTATGGTGGCAGTAAGGAATTGTACGAGGTGAGGGTAAATACTAAAGAGAAACAAAATGTTTATGGAATATGGAATAGTAAAGAACAACAATGGGAGATTACTCCACAGTATTATAATATCCGTATTTTAGATAGTGAAAGAGAGATTTATGCTTTCCAAAAAGAAGAGGATAGCTCGTTCATACTTTATGACAATAAGAAAAAACAAGAGATAGAAACAAAATCTTATAATAGCATCTATTCAAATGGAATGGTAGAAGAACGTACAGAGGATGGCGGCTTTGTGAATTATTATATCGATATTTATACAGGAAAAGAGTATAGAGAGGAGTAAGTTTTTGTCACAAATTTTGATAATATTTGTTACAACAGAATAAGGTAAATTGGTTAGTATTACTACCCATTTGAGATGAACTACAGCGAATAGTTGAACACAGTAGGATAACTAACAGAAATAGATAATGAACTGGTTATTATACTAATCTTTTGAAAATAAATACAGTAATAAAACCTCTTTGTCTTTTAAGATAAAGAGGTTTTGTATTTAGTTAAAGATTGTCAATCTTTATTGAAATAATATATTGTACTTTAGATAGATTAAGTGTTTTGTTTATAAATAAAAGAACTAATGAAAAAATATTACATCCCAGGAATGTTTAGCATTATACTATTGCCCATTATGTGTATATGGTATTTTAACTATAAAGGCTTTTTAAAAGAGTATAGATGTTATGCGTTGTCATCAGTAGTGATGGATAATGCCTGTAAGATTGTAGAAAGATATTCGTTCTATAATGATTCAGTAGTGTATAAACAGTATAAACTGTCAAATGATTTAATCAAAAATAAAGGGGTATTATTAGATGCAAAAGAGGAATTGAATACTATTTTTTCTTTAAATAATTACGAGAAAGGAGTTGAATTTATTTTCGATCCTACTATGAAATATGCTACTTATATAGAAGTTCTAAATTTAACGAATCATAAAAAAGGGAAGAGGATGATTACGTTAGATAAAATATTATACGTAAATGATAAGTATTATGAAGAAAACCAGATACCACCTGTAGTTAATAATATAGATTTATCTGAAGAAAAAGTTTTTATAAAAGAAAGTAACCTAAGTATTCTCATTAATCTAATAGGTAACTATAAATATCTTCTCTTTGGTAGTTTTATGTTATTGTTGTTGTTTTCTTTTAGAAATAGATACTAATAAAAGCTCTTAATAAGCGAAAGTATTGAATTTAAAATAAGTTAGGAGTGTAATGCTTTATGCTCCACAACGTATATCACGATTATAAGTATATACGTTGTGGAGTTACGAGTGAGATCCTTCCTTCGTCAGGATTACAACTCTTGCGATATTCATTGTACTTTTATATTATGGGGCGAATTGCAAGGTCCCTACTAGGGTATAATATGCCACATAGGTCTTATTAATCATTAAATCATTAAATCATTAAATCCTAATTCAGACAAATAATAGGAATGTCACAAAAACTAATAATAAATAAAACCACTGTAATTAGGGATGTTTACTCTCGATTTCTTGTACTACTTTAGAAAAATGAAATACCTTATGATTTTAGCGTCTATATTTACTTTATTTGGTTGTCAAACAAAGGCTCAAACGTTGCAAATAGCAACGATATATACTGAGCCTAAACAGGTGACAAGGGAGGTTCCTGAAACAGGTGAACAGCATACTTATACCACTTCTCAAGAAGTTACTGAGAGGTTAATGCCTTCTGTTTCTTTAGTGTCGAAAGAGGATAAAGTCTTGCGATTTCGCATACAAGGGAATATCAGTTCAAGAGGGCATCATATTCGCAATGTATCTAAGATACGTTTTGAACAAGGAGAAGAATTTGGAAATAGTATTACGCTGAAGTATTATGTAGTAGTTAAACATATATCAGGTAAAGAGAGTGGCAATGTAGCAGGTTATAATTACAGTAAAGAAGAAAAGTATAAGATACCGGCTAATGTGAAGGTGATAAATATAGAAGTATATGAAGAGCACCCTAATCAAGAACCTAAGTTAATAGCAGAACAAAAGTTTGACTTCTTTGCTAAAATTTAAGCTTAAACAACAACAATAAATGAATATAGATTTTAACGCATTAGCGATTGATATAGAGTTAGCTACACGTAAAGCTTTTCAAGAGATGCTAGCTAATCACAGTAGTGAAGAAATATACGGATTTGCTTTGTACAGTGATGAAGGAGCGATGACAGTTTGTCCTTCTACTAATACTCAGGTGTATTTAGAGACTAAACCTAAGCAAGATTATGTGTATTATAAATATGAACCTGCAGAATGGAACTACGAAGGTGATGGAGCTGACGATGATTTCTCAGCTATCTGTCATACGCTTTACAATGCTCTTGAAGGTGATTTTTGGTCAGAGGATGCAATAGATGATGAAGATTTTGAGGCTTTTCAACAGATGTTATATAAGACTTGTATTGCTGTATTGGTCAAATTAAAAGAAGAAGAGTTCTTTAAAAAGCTGGTGGGAAAAGATATCTTTTTGATGTTCTCTGTTACCGATTATGAGTATGATCGCGAAGAATTGAAAGAGATGATTATTACCTTAAATGACAACCCTTATTGTCAAGAGTATTTGGATTGGATGAAAACTTGGCGTAAATAAAAGACTTGATTACAAAAAAAATGAGTGATTTAATAAAACTATTTCCAGAATACGAAAGTGTGTTCTATGACGATATCGAAAACCACAAGAAGTATTTCTTACCTATATGTTCTTTTAATTTAAAGCTGATAGATCCTACTAAAGACCAATGGTTGCACATGGTATCTGTCAAAGAGATCTTTGACGGCTGTATAGGGGAGAATACAGCAGCGTATCACACAACTTTTACTAAAGAAGATATGTTTGGATTTGATGTGATAGATGGCAAGTATAAGTTTGATGCAGATTGGAATTTCTTTTCTGTAGATACAGTGATAACAGCAGAGGATTATCAGAATAAGTACTCAGAATTAGAGATAGAATATAATAAGAATGAGACTATCTATCAGCTCAAAAAAACATATTATCAGAAACATGGCAAACTATGTGATAAAGATTATGACCGACCAGGTTTGCACGTAGATGGTATTCGCAGCTTAGAACGTATGCGTCAACTAACTGTTGAAGACATGGAAAACGGCAATCACTCAGACTATTTAGTAGAGCGATTAGAGCAAAAGATTTATAGCCTTTTCGAAGAGTTAAATACAGCGGGTTTACCTTTAGAAGATTGTAAGTTTGGAGGAGAGAACTTGATAAATAAACCCTATCACAATGATGTGTTGTTTCCGAATATTGCTGCGATAGAAGGATGTGATTTTCAACAAAGTGCGGCAGATTTTCTATTTCTTTTTTATAATGAAGAGATTAACAAAGCTGTGATATGCTTGGAATACACTTAATAAAATGGAAGAGACTAAAGTAAACTGTTCTATTCATGGAGAGCAAGAATTTGGACTATTGTGTACACATTTAGCACATAGTTTATTGGATAGAGTTCCAGTGGGATTTCACGAATATGACGCTGGTGATGCAGGGAGACCTGATGGGTGGTGTGATGCTTGTGAAGCACGTTGGGAATTAACAACTACTGAAGAAGAAAGAGAGCAATGGTTCTTAGATTGTGATCATAAATTACTATGTGTTAACTGCTGGGACGAAGCTAAAGAATTAAATAGTTGATTCTATCTAAAGCCTGATTATGCATTAAGTAGTCTGTTGAATTAATTTATCTTTGCTATCTCTTATCAGATGGCTAATATTTATACTATTGAAAATACTATTAACCCCTTTATCGCATTTGTACACTAAGGCTTCTAAAATAGCCTTATTAACAGCTCTTTTATTGCTTGGCACTGTGCAATCTGTAAGAGCACAGTCTTTGGAGAACAGGGAGAAGCAGTATAAAGCTCAAGTTAATACAGGTAAACTACAGAATTCAGTAGCAGTGTCCTATATATCAGCTTCATATGCTAATAAACAATATGATAATGCACAAAAGGTTCTAACACAGAATGTAGCTGCTGCTATTAAAAGGGCAGATTATAGTAGTGTGAGTATACTATATTGTATTGAGGCGGTGAATTTGCGTTTAATGGAAAACAATACAGGTGCAGAGAAAAGTCTTGATTTGGCTAAACAATATAGTTTGAAGGCTAATGATAATGAGACTAAAGGTTATGTAGCTTATTGTGAAGGTTGGTTAAACAGTAGAAATGGCAAACAGGACCAGGCAGTAAAGAACATAATAACTGCATTAAAGTATTATGAGGAGTCTGTTAGCTCGACTACATTAAACAAGAGAAAATCTCTTGCCAATAATGAGTTGAGTGTGATCTACAATAACTTAGGTGAAGAAGAGCTAAATGAGAAATATGCCAAGGCTTCACTACAATATGCTTTATTGCAAAGCGAGCCTCAGACTAAGTTTTCTGCTTTTATGCAGATGGGTAATTTATACGATCGATTATATGGTAATAATCCTTCTCAGACTAATTACCGCAAGTTGTCAGAACGCTATTTCTTACAATCTATAGATATCTTTAATCAGAATAAGGATGTAATGAATAACCTTTCTGATTTGTCTTTTGCCAATAACAATCTAGCAAGCTTATATTTATATTCTTTTCCTGATAACTATCGTCCTAAGGCATTAGAATATGCAAAACAAGCCAATGCTATTGCATTAAAATTAGAACGCGCAGATCAGATTGCCTCTTCTTATGGGATTATGTCTACAATATATCAGGTAGAAGGTGATACAGATAAGGCCATTTACTATCTATTAGAGGCAAAGGATGCTATTCGCAAGTCAAGTTTAGTTGACAGAAATATAGAACTTAATATCTATGAGTCTTTAGTAGAGGTATATGTAGAAAAAGGCAATTTTAAAGATGCTTTTCACTATCAACAGGAGTATTTAGAGTTATTTAAGAAGCTGTTTAATCAAGATAAAATTGAGATTGTCAAAAAGTTAGAAGCGGAGTTTGATAAAGAAAGGCAACAGCAACAACTAATAAAACTACAGTTTCAGTCTGATAAGAATGCTCAAGAAATAGTGTTAATGCAAGCATTAGCGCAACAGAGAGAGCAGGTACTAAACAACCTAAAGCTATCAGAGGAGAACCAACGCAATCAGTTGAAGTTCTCCGTGCTGGAGGCTCAAAAAAATGCACAGCAACTTAAATTATCTCAGTTAGAGACAGAACAAAAGAACAAGGATCTTCTGACCTATAAGAATATAGTGGCTTATAAAGAGAATTTGAACACATTTTATGTAGCATCTATTATCTTCTTCTGTATCTTGATTTTGCTATTACTATATGCGTATAGACAACGTGCAAAGACAATGAAACAGAAAGATGATTTGCACAAACTCGCTTTGGAACAAGAGAAACAAAACTCTAAGATTTCGACACTGACAGCCTTATTACAAGGACAGGAGGAAGAAAGAGGACGATTGGCTCGTGATCTACACGATGGGTTAGGAGGATTGCTTTCTGGAACGAAACTACACTTAACACAATTAAACGATAAGGTAGAGGGACAGACTAAACAAGGTCTCGAGAAGTCAATTGATCAAATAGATGGAGCAGTGGCAGAGCTTCGTAAAGTAGCGCATAACTTAATGCCTGACTTATTAGTAAATTACGGATTAAAGGAAGCTTTAGAGGAGTTTGCTATTCGCATGTCTAATGATACTTTAGATATTCATATCGAGTTTTTAAGTTATACAGGAGCTTTATCACAAGAGCAACAATTATTAGTCTATCGCATTATCCAAGAGTTGGTAAACAACGCTATTAAACACGCAGAGGCCTCTCAGATTATTATTCAATTGGTAGAGGAAGAAACGGATATAGTAGTAACCGTAGAGGACGATGGAAAAGGCTTTGATATTAATAAAATAGATTTAAAAAAATCAGCAGGTTTCCACAATATACAGTCGCGTGTACAGTTTATGAAAGGAAACTTAAATGTACATGCTGAAGAAAACGTTGGAACGAGTATTGAATTTACATTTCCTAAAAAATAATTATGATAAAAGTAGCGATTACAGATGATCATCCTTTATTGTTAGAAGGATTAAAAAATATATTAAGCAATCAACCTAATATTGAAGTAGTAGCTTGTTTTTCGGATAAGACTTCGATGATGGATGGTTTGTCAAAAACAGAGGTAGATGTTATCTTATTAGATATCAATTTAGCAGATATTAATACCTTAGAATTAATAAAACCATTAAAACAGAAATTCTCTTCGCTGGAGATTATTATGCTTAGTGTACACAATGAGTATGCTGTAATTAATAGTAGTTTGACAGAAGGTGCTAAAGGATATATACAGAAGAATGCCTCTGTAGAAGAGATTATTGCAGGAATTAAGACAGTGTATGACGGCGGAAGTTATTTGTGTTCGCAGTCAAAAACGGTACTCGATAAAAAAGAAGAAGTTGGTCTAAAACAAATCCCTAAGCTTACACGCCGTGAGAAGGAGATTTTAGTAGAGGCTGCATCAGGACTTACGACTAATCAGATCGCTGAGAAACTATTTATTAGCCATCATACTGTAGAGAGTCACCGCAAGAACTTAATCGAGAAGTTTCAGACTTCTAATCTAAGTACAGCGATTAAGATGGCTATGGAGTATAATTTGATTTAATAGATATAGTTTGTGGTTTACAGTTCACGGATGTGTCTACGGTATTGTATATTGTTCTTCATTCCACTAATATGGATATATCACTTTGAATAAAATAAAAAAGCCAAATTCATTCATTTGAATTTGGCTTTTTAAGTAATAAGCGATTTTCTTTTTTCTAATTAAATTTTAGTTCAGCTTGATAATGAATAATCACTTCAGTCATATTATAATCTTCATCATAGACTGGTGTGTAGAAATAAACAAACACAGAACCTTTATATTTTGTCAATGGAATAGTTTCATAGTTCGATAAGTTATTTAATATCTTAATAGTTCTATTACCTATCCAATGCTCAGCGTTTCCTTTTGGGTTTTTATCAAATCGGTGATCGGTAGCATTGCTATAAAACCAATAACTTGGTGCTTCGTCAGATACTATAAGTTCTTTGTTAGGATTATACATTTCGTCTGCAAAGGCTGTGTTCTCAAACCATGGCACTTCTAAATCAGCCTCGCCAATTGCAGAGCGATATAAGTCTTTATCAAAAGTAGCTCCTATAAGAAAGCTCTCTACGCTAAAGGATTCAACTTCAAAAGCAAACTCTCCACTTTTTAAGTTTATTACACCATTATCCATAGTAACTATCTTTCCATTTTGTTTTACTTCTACTTGGATAGTTCCTTCTTGTGCCCAGCTGCTTATTTGAGTAATGAATACTAACAATAAACTAAGACCTAATCTTTTCATACTAATTTTACTTCGGTTAATAATTCTGAAGCCAAAAGTAATATAACAAGGAGGTAAAAAGATTAGCTGTAAATAGGGATATTTATAAAATGAGAATAGTGTGATCTTTGAATTAGTATAAAAGAGTGCAATAAGAATGTATATAGGTACAACAACACCTGGGCGTAAAGAACGATTCATTATAGTAGAAAAAGGAGATTCTACTCAATCTCTCTTGGCTTTTAGTCAAAAAGAGCAAATAACCAATTTGATTATATCTGGTAAGGAAAGTGGCTTAGAAATACTAGTAGATGAATCCTTTGCTCCTTTGTTCAAGGAAATAAAGATTCTTCATCTAAAAGATATAAGTATTAATAAGAATTGGCTATATCAGTTTGTAAATCTAAAACGTTTAGAGGCTAAAGGTTGTCAGTATAAAGGAAAAGAACCATTAGATTGGTTGATGTTTACAGTATTGGAAGAAGTCTTTACTCCTTATTCTAAGTTATTTGAGAATCTGTTTGTACATCCTACTCTAAAAACAGTCTTTATAGAAAACTTTGATCAGGAAGGTTTTGTTTTTCCTTTAAACACTGTAATAGAATCTTTCTCAATAGAAAAGAGCAAAGAATGTACTTGGAGTAGTTTAGTAAACTTAAGTGCCTTAAAAGCGCTCTATTTAGTAAAAACACCTACGTTGACAGATATTAACTGGTTAAGCAAGCTTACACAGTTAGAAGATATAGAAATAAGCGCTTGTAAAGAGGTAAATAACTTGATAGCATCTATTGCAGAAGTAAGTACTTTAAACACTGTATATTTATCTTCTATGGGAGATATAGAATCATTAAAACCACTTGAGAAGCTTCAAAATTTAAAGGAGTTAACCATTGAATCAGGAGGAAGGCTTATGGATAAGAAAAGTAGTGTCGTTCTTAATAAATTAACTGGTCTTGAATACAGTATAGAAATGAAGAATTATATAGATAGTAACGACAAGTAAAATTGAATACTAATAAAATAGGCCTTTATAGTGTTAGCTATAAAGACCTGTTTCTATCTTTTAAAATTATGGAATAATCTTCTTTCTTAATGAGCTAAGCATAGAAGCGTCTTCTTCGCTTTTTTTCATTGTAGCTATACTAGCTGTAATTTTGAATATCTTTTCGGATAAACTAGATAGCCAGATAAGCTGTTCTATCACTAATACGGACTCTTCCATTAAGCTCTGTATCTGTTTATCGTCAGAGTAAGTTTTCTTTAATTCATATTCTCTAATACCTTTTAGGTAAGAGATGCTTAGATTAAAGTTTTCTGTGCGTTCTATTATTGCAATTTCCTCATTATTATGATCTTCTAATAGAGCTATAGTCTGTTTTAGGTTACCTATCGTATAATCCATTACTACATTGAATGCTTCAGAGGCTTTTGTAGTTGTATGAGATTGTACATAGATTCCAATAGAAGCTGCTGTCGATAGAAAAGTGTGATTTAGCACAGCTAATTCGTATAATTCTGTTCTATACTTCTGTTTAGATTTTGGCTCTTGAATCATACGTTGAAAAGAAGCCATTAAGTTACCTATCTCAATAAATGCATATTTTCTAGCTAATTTATAAGGTAAAGTAACCTCTCCTTTTTCATTATAATAAAGTGTGATTTCTTTTACATATTCTTTATTTGCTTCTATAGATTTTTTTAAATGTGTATTTACATTTAAGAACTCCCATGAAGGCCATAACAAATAGTTGGCAGCAAAGGCTAATAAAGCACCAATTATTGTATCTACGATTCTGTAAATCATTACATCCATAAAGTTAGGAGTAAGTAATCCGTAGATTAGCACAACATACATCGTTATAAAAGTAACTCCGACTTTATAATCAGTATGAGAGAACCAATAACCTATAATCATCGTTAATACAGTAATATAAGCGATTACTGTACCATTAGGAATAAGATAAAGTAATCCTATAGCAAATAAACCTCCTAAAACAGTACCAATTACACGTTCAAAAGAACGTTGCTTAGTAAGACCAAAACCAGGACGCATAATAACGACTATTGTCAAAAGAATCCAGTATCCGTTTAATAGATCAAACATTTTACTAATAATAAGACCAACTAGAATAGTAAGAGTTAGTCTTAATGCGTGTCTAAAAATAGTAGAAGTAAAGTTTAAGTTCTCTTTTAAAGTCTCTAATCTATAGTGGACAGGAGTTAAGAACTTCTCTAAATCTTTAAATCTCTCTTCAACATCAGCAGTAAAAGCCTTTTCAGTTAATGTTTTTTCTAAAGCGTGTATTTTGCTAATCTGATTTTCTGCATAATGCAATACATTAGAGAACATAACTACAGCCTCTACCATATTGTTAGAATCGCCACTTTTGACAAAATTATTAAGCATTAATTGAATCTCTCCAAGCTCTTTAGACAAGTCATACTTAGATTTATATTTAGTACCTAGGTTAATAGAATACGCAATATCGTTGATTGTTTCAGCGAAGTGATAAGCTAGTTGTTGGTAGCTTTTGATTACTTCAGGTTTGTTTTTAAATAATTCGTGTAACTTGCTGTGTTCAAAAGAAGTAGATACTGCTATCTCTAGTATCTCTACAAGTGTAGAAAACGCAACTAGTAAACGTCTATTATTCGACGAGTTACCTGTATTGGCTTTATTTCGAACTAAATATTCACGTAGATTTTCGTGTACTTCATTTAGATGAACTTGAATATTTAATTGCTCTTCAGTAATCTTTTCAATATTAGCATCCTTATCCCATAGTTGACCTCTGTGTTTTAGATAGTCCGCTGTTAGCTCCATACACTCTGAAGTCTGGAGTACAACATATCTCTTAGGTCTGATAAGATTAAAGGCAAGTGAAACTACTAAGTAGAATAACCCTCCAAGGAGTAACATCAAGCAGTGTAGTAATAAATCTTTGCCTTCATAACTATGTGCTAAACCTAAACTCGCAGCAAGTAGACCTGTAAACGAAAGCATATTAGCTCTATGCCCGTATACCGAAATCATGCTTAAAGAGAATAAAATAAAAACAAAAATAGGATAGAAGTACCAATGTCCATCAGTAATAGACAGTGCAAAGGTAACAGCAGGAACTGTAAAAGCCCCAACAGTAAGTCCGATTATCTTGTCTTTTTTGTTACTAGGAATATCAACAGGGGCAGTAAGCATAGCTCCAATAGCAGCCGCGAAAGCCCAGTTAAATGCTTCATAAGGCATTAGTATTAAGAATGGTACAACTGCTGATATAGTTATTTTTAAAGAATCAGCAAGATGAGTATTATCTGTGAATTTTCTAGCTTTTCCTAGCATGGGGTTTAGAAACTTTGATTTTAATTAAAGAATAGGACTTTTTACTTAGCAATATAATACAATTTAGAGACCAAAAATAATTTGGAGTGTTATTTATTCATTTATTTTTGAGTATTTTTGCACCTTTAGAATAAAATAAGAAGACATGATATTATCAATAGTTGGATACGGTGATCCCGTTTTACGTAAAGTAGGAGAGGACATCACTAAAGACTATCCAAACTTACAAGAGCTAATCGCTAATATGTATGAGACAATGTATGGAGCATATGGAGTAGGATTAGCGGCACCTCAGGTAGGATTACCTATTAGATTATTCGTAGTGGATGCTGCCCCTTTTGCAGAGATGGAAGGAAATACAGAAGAAGAGATTGCTTTTTTGACTACTTTCAAAAAAACATTCATCAATGCTAAGATTTTAAAAGAAGAGGGTGAAGAATGGGCTTTTAATGAAGGATGTTTAAGTATTCCAGAGGTACATGAACCTGTTAAAAGAAAATCTAAGATTCAAATAGAATATTATGACGAAAACTTCGTTAAGCATATAGATGAATTTGATGGATTAGCTGCACGTGTTATCCAACATGAGTACGATCACATTGAGGGAGTGCTATTTACAGATAAAGTTTCTGTCCTTAAGAAAAAGTTGATTTCTAAGAAGTTGAACAATATTTTAGAAGGTAAAATATTCACAGACTACAAAATGAAATTAAATAAGAAAAAAGGCAGATAAATAACTTGATTATTAATAACAATTTAAGATATTTGCGACTCTTAAAGTAAAATTTAGAAAAAAATGAGTTTAGAAAAAGTTTTAGCTATTTCGGGAAAACCAGGATTATATGAGTTACTAGTACAAACTCGTACAGGATTTATCGCTGAATCATTGGCTGATGGGAAAAAAAGTACAGTAGGATTAAGAAATAACGTTAGTTTACTTTCAGAAATTTCAATCTATACTTACAGTGATGAAGTAAAGTTATTTGAAGTATTCAAAAACATTGCAACAAAAGAAAACAATGGTGAAGCTATTTCTCACAAAGAAGACAATCCTACATTAGTAGCGTACTTCAGAGAAGTATTACCAGAATTTGATGAAGAAAGAGTATATGTTTCTGATATCAAAAAAGTACTTAACTGGTACAATATCCTTCAAAAAAGAGGATTAATTGCTGAAGCATTTACTGCTGAGGCTGCAGCTACAGAAACTGAAGCTAAATAATTTATAAAAAATTATATCTAAAAGCTCGCTTTGTCAAAAGCGGGCTTTTTTTTATATTCGTTCAAAACGTATAATTATGCATACAAGAGAAGAACAATTACAAGCGGTAGGTCGCTTACTAGATATATTAGACGAATTAAGAGTAAAATGCCCATGGGATAAGAAACAGACTTTTGAAAGTCTGAAGAACTTAAGTGTGGAAGAAATGTATGAATTAGTTGACGCTATTACAGAAGGGGATACTGATGAGATGAAGAAGGAGCTTGGAGATCTACTAATGCATATTGTTTTCTATGCTAAAATAGGAAGTGAGCAATCTTTATTTGATATTAAAGATATTGCAGATAGTATCTCTGATAAACTTATCTTTAGACATCCTCATATATATGGAGATGTAGAAGTAAACTCAGAAAAAGAAGTATTAGAGAACTGGGAAAAGCTTAAACTAAAAGAAGGCAATAAATCAGTACTAGCTGGGGTGCCAAAAGCATTACCTGCATTAATAAAGGCTTATAGAATTCAACAAAAAGCTAGTGGAGTAGGTTTTGATTGGGATAATGTGAATAATGTATGGAATAAAGTAGAGGAAGAAATCGAAGAATTCAAGGTTGAAGTAGCTAAGGATAATAAAGAGTTAATGGAAGAGGAATTTGGAGATATTTTATTCTCTTTAATTAATTATGCACGACACCAAGGAATTGATCCTGAGAAAGCTTTAGCTCAATCTAATAGTAAGTTTATCTCAAGATTTAATAAAGTAGAGGACCTTGTCAATAAACAAAACAATGGTTTTGATAATGTTACACCTGAAATTCTAGATCAATATTGGAATCTAGCTAAAAAATAAGCTATAATAAAAACTAACCTGATTAGATATATATAATACAATTCAAATATACTTTCTCTTTTGATGTCATAAATGAAACAATTAACATAGCAAGGCATAGGCTTTGGGCTATTGATTTAAACAATAAAGCCAATCGCCATGAAAAAAGTAATAACCTTATCCTTATTGTGTTTCTATGTTTTTTCATTTGCTCAAAATGATTCTTTAATTAGAAACATTATCACAGCTAGGAGTTTGCAATCAGATCGCGAAGTTCAGGTTGATTTAGAAAGAGAACACATTCTTCGTCAGGAGAAAGTGAGTAGAGTAATTAAAGAGAGGAATATCCCTTATAGCTATGTGTCAGATTTAGGGGTATATAGTGAGATTGTAGATGTTTATCCAGATGGTAGGCCTCTATACTATCAAGGATTTAATTCTAGAGCTGCACAAATTGCTAAAATTCCTGCTATTCAGAAAGGAGGAAAGTTCAATTTAAACCTTACTGGTAAAAATGTATTAATAGGTGTTTTTGATGCTACTCCTGTTTATAAGAAACACGATGAATTCAAAGATAGGTTAAATCAAATTCACATTAAGTCTGAAGTAGTTTCAGAGAGTGCTCCTCTAAGCGAGCGTAGAACTTTTCAACTAGCTCAAGAACATGCTACACATGTGACAGGTACTATCTTAGCTAAAGGATTGTATCCCGAAGCGAAAGGACTAGCTCCAGGAGTCAGAATATATTCATATAACTGGAGGAATGATGAGATTAATATGAGAGATGCTGCAAAAAAAGGCGCTTTAGCTAGTAATCATTCATATGGAGCAGTCATTATTAGTAATGGTAGACTAATCATTGATCAACGTTTAGTAGGAGTATACGATTGGAAAGCAGAAGGGTTTGATCGTGTTACATTTGCTTTTAAAAACTATCTGCCTGTTATTGCTGCAGGTAATAATCACAAGTATGCTAATGTATTAAATGACAATCAAACAGAATTTAATAACCTGGCAGGTATTGCTACTGCTAAAAACACTTTAGTTGTAGGTTCTCTGGCTCAGCTAAGTAATTCTCTAGATATTACAGATATGACAATATCACCTACAAGTAATTATGGACCAACAAGAGACTTTAGAATAAAGCCTGATATAGTAGCTAAAGGTGAAGGATTGTATTCTACAATTAATGACTATTCCCGTACAGAAGATTATGTACTTAGAACAGATAGATATACTTATCTAGCAGGTACATCTATGGCTTCTCCTGTCGTAACATCATTAGTAGCACTATTACAAGAATGGGCTGTTAATGCGTTTAGTACTCCTCTTAGAGCAGCATCTATAAAAGGGTTAATTATTCATACAGCTTATTCACTTAATAAGATTACTGATAAAGAAAGTAATACTATAAAAAACCTTGGAAAGGGACCTAATGCAGTTTATGGATGGGGAGCTATTGACGCCGAAAAAGCAATGACTCTATTAAATAACTTATCTACTAATCGAAGTTATTTAATAGAAAATGAACTTGTCAATAAAAAAACTAAGAAATATATCATTACGAATAACTATGATAACAATGAGATCGAAGCAACTTTAGTGTGGACTGATCCAGCTTCTGTATTTGATTATAGTCTTATAGCGATGAGTAACAGTAAGCCTGTGTTGGTAAATGATTTAGATATGCGTCTTAAAACAAGTAATTTGACCTATTTGCCTTGGGCACTTAATAAAGATATAAATAATCCTATAGCTTTAGAGAAAGATAATGATGTAGACAATGTTGAGCGTATTACTTCCAAAAAATTAGTTAAAGGAGAAAGCACATTGACCATAAGTCATAAAGGAGGTATAATTCTTGGAAGACAAGAGTATTCATTAATCTTATCTTCTAAAGAACCAATATCAATTGTTGAAATAGATGCTAGTAAATCAGGAGATAGTACAACTGAAGAAATAGTAATCCTACCCAAAGAGATTACTGATTTAGATATTGGTATTTGGCCTAATCCTGTTGTGAATATAGCAAATTTAGATTATGATATTCAACAACTTAAAGTACATGAGTTGAAAATCTATGATCTAAATGGAAGATTAATAAAAGTAGTCAATGACGTTGACAAAAAAGCCCTGTCTTTAGAAGATTTGACTATAGGTAGATATATTCTAAATTTTATGACTAGCGAAGGAATAATAGTAAAACACATCGTTAAGAAGTAAGATAGATAATAAGAAAAGCCCTATTTCTTAAAATGAAATAGGGCTTTTCTAGTTTATATGACCGACATTATTTTTTTGTTTCTGCTTTTTGTGAAGTTGCTTTTTTAGCAGCTTCTTGTTCATGTTCATTTAGCATTTTTAAGAAAGCCTCTTGTTGTACTTTCATATCCTCTTGCATTCCTTTCATTAACTGCATAAAATCTTGTGCAAAGAAATCTTCATATTCTTCATTTAGTTCCTGAGAATACAATGCTCTTCCAGCTTGAGGGTCATTTGCAATATTTAGCATCTGATTTGATTTATTACCTAATTCTAAATAGCGTTGACCTGTTTCACTTTGATGAATTTTAACTGTAAAATCTGAAATACCATTAGAGTTGTATTCTGATTTTTGTTGAGAAGAACCTCTTTCATCTTTAAATCTTGTACTAATAGCTATTATTTGCCCTTTATCATTGCGTTTGATATTAGAAAAAGTAAGGTTGGCAATCTTTTCATTGTTGACCTCTTTTTTAATCTCTTCTAATTCATTATCTTTAGTATCCTTATTTATAAGATACTCTACAGTAGTACTCTTTATTTTTAGACTTTCCTTTTCTTGAGCATTTACTCCACTAATAGTAAAGAATAAAATAGTAGAACAAATTGCTGTTTTAGCAAGGATTGTTTTAAAAGAAATAAGTAACTTTTTAAATGCATTCATAAAAATAGGTTTTTAGGTATAACAAGTTTTTAAGTTCATTACGAATTTAAGTCTTAAACATTTAAACTTAATCTAAAATACTGAATATGAGTGTTAAAATAAATTAAAATGATATGAAAGAAAATTTAATAAAGAATGAGGTAGTTATAGAAGGTTCAGCAAGACCATTCTTGTCTGACAGCACTTATATTACAAGTGATGCTGCATTGCCATTAGTGATTTTTTGTCACGGTTATAAAGGATTTAAAGACTGGGGAGCTTGGGATAAAGCCATGGATTATATTGCGGAGACAGGATGCTATGTTGTCAAGTTCAATTTTTCATTGAATGGAACTACATTAGATGCTCCTACTGAATTTAATGACTTAGAAGCTTTTGGACAAAATACCTATACTCAGGAACAAAACGACTTAACCGCAGTTATTAATTACTACAAAGAGAAACCGGAAGTAGATAAACATAATATCTATCTAATAGGACATAGTAGAGGAGGAGGAACAGTGATCTTACAAGGATACTATAATGCTGATGTCAAAGGAGTAATTACC
This sequence comes from Myroides marinus, assembly GCF_900109075.1. Classification (GTDB taxonomy): domain Bacteria; phylum Bacteroidota; class Bacteroidia; order Flavobacteriales; family Flavobacteriaceae; genus Flavobacterium; species Flavobacterium marinum_A. The sequence goes on from NZ_FNYS01000028.1 coordinate 34,611, forward strand.
TGGGCAGGTGTATCAGATTATAGAAAGCGATTTCCTAAAGGAGAGCGCTTTGAAGAGTGGGAGAATAAAGGAGTATTCTATAGTGTAAATGGTAGAACACAACAACAAATGCCACATTACTTCACTTTTTGGGAAGATTATGCTATGAACGAAGATGTACTTAATGTACAGAAAGCGGCTCAGCATTTAAAGAAACCAACACTTATTGTACAAGGGACAGATGATCCTGCAGTACCTCTAAAAGAGGCTCAGTTATTGCACCAGTGGATATCGAGTTCCTTATTAGATGTGGTAGATGGAGCAGATCACGTATTCGGGTCTAAGCATCCATATACAGACGATAACTTACCAGAGCATTTAGAGCATGTTGCACGAGTGACGAGTGAGTTTATACACTCAACTAAATAACAACTAAAAAGGGGCGTTTAAATCATCGATTTAAACGCCCCTTTTTTATATTGACTATTGTATATTAATCTAAATTGCTTTTACCACTGTAATAGCATTTTCTAGATTCTAAAATTAATTGGAACTGAACTCCAAAAAGAATAGAAGCTAATACTAAGTGAGCAGCTTGTGATCCGAATGGGAAATGTACATAATACATCATAATTCCAGTAAATATCTCCAGAATAAGTAATACCATTACCCACTTCATTTTGTCAAAACCTAAGTTCATACTTCTATTGATATAGAATAAATACATATTTAGGAACATCACTAAGAAAGAGAAACTTCTATGGATATAGAATTCTACTGTAGGATTGTTAAGCCATAAGTATTCGTTACCTATTCCAGCCTGTACTTGCTCATCTATAAATTCGCGTACTTGTGTTCCTAGTACTACTTGAATTAAAGTAAAAGCAAGAGATACAGCTAATAATGTTCTAAATGTACCATTGTATTTCTTAATCTCAGTACCTGTTTTTGCTCTTCTGATAATTCCTATAATAATAGCTACAATAACTAAAGCCATTACCATGTGAACTGTAATTTTAATAGGGTTTAGTACTGAGTAAACTACTGTAGCTCCTAACCAAGCCTGGAATCCCATTAAGAAAACAACTAACCAAGAAGCCAATACAAGTCCTTTGCGGTCTCTCCAGAATCCGAATGAAGCAATAGCCATTGCTAAACAAGCAAGCCCTGCTAATGCACCACATAGTCTGTTTACATATTCAGTCCAAGTGTGTTTAGCATTAAACTCTGCATAATCATGACGAGTATATTTCTCCCAATGGTTTTCATCATACGTGTCAGTAGTAGTAAAAGTTTCTTTTGCTTTCCAAAGACTCTCATCGTGAATGATCATTTGTCCTTTTTCGTATTCTCTATTTGGTTCCCACGTGATTGTTTGTTCTTCAGTAGGAGGGATGTAATATCCAAAACACTTTGGCCAATCTGGACAGCCCATTCCTGACCCTGTCATTCTCACTGCAGCACCCGCAAATATTACTAAATAAACTAGTATAAGTGATGCTTTAGCTAATGGCAAAAAATAGTTTCTCATATTCTTATTTTTTATTTACAATTTCAAGTCCCATCTTAGATGCTTTAGCTACCATAAATTCGTAAGCAGCATCGTATTCATTAGGGATAACACCTTCTAAAATAGCTTCTTTTATAGCCTCTTTAATCATACCGATTTCTCGACATGGCTTTAGGTCATAAATTTCCATAATCTCTTCACCAGAGATAGGAGGTTGGAAGTTACGTACGTGATCGCGTTCTTCTACTTCTACTATTTTATCTCTAACAATCTTGAAGTTATTGTGGTATTTTTTAAATTTAGATGGGTTCTTAGTTGTGATATCAGCTTCACATAGCGTCATTAGATCTTCTACATTCTCACCAGCATCAAAGACTAATCTACGCACAGCAGAATCAGTTACTTCTTTTTGTGCTAGTACAATAGGTCTAGAACTCATGATTACCATTTTCTGAACGAACTTCATCTTTTGGTTTAATGGCATGTGAAGTCTCATAAAGATCTTTTTAACCATTTTACCTCCTAAGAATTCGTGTCCATGGAATGTCCAACCTTGTTTTTTAGAAAAACGCTTAGTAGGTGCTTTTCCGATATCGTGAAGTAGAGCAGACCATCTCAACCATAAATCATCTGTATTCTCACAGATATTATCTACTACTTCTAGAGAGTGGTAGAAATTATTCTTATGAGTATGACCTTCTATTTCTTCTACTTGATTTAGAGCTGTTAATTCAGGTAAAATCATGTCTAATAATCCCGTCTTATACAGTAATAAGAATCCTTTAGAAGGCTTTTTAGCCATCAGAATTTTGTTTAGCTCATCTACTATACGCTCACCAGAGATAATCTCAAGGCGTTGGTGATTAGTAGTTATAGAATCTAGTGAATTCTGCTCTATCATAAAGTCTAGTTGAGTAGCAAAACGAATTGCTCTCATCATACGCAGTGGATCGTCAGAATAAGTAATGTCTGGATCTAAAGGAGTGCGTATAATTTTATTCTCTAAGTCAGTAACTCCGTTAAATGGGTCTACTAACTCACCATATGTTTCTTTTTTAAGAGATATAGCTAGCGCATTAATCGTAAAGTCACGTCTATTCTGATCATCTTCTAATGTACCATCTTCTACCACAGGTTTTCTACTGTCGAAGTGGTATGATTCTTTTCTAGCACCTACGAACTCGATGTCTATATCATCATATCTAAGCATAGCAGTACCATAGTTTTTAAATACTTGTACTTTAGGCTTATTAGGTAGTAATTCAGAAACTTTTAAGGCTAATTCTATTCCGCTGCCTACAGCTACAATATCAATATCCTTTTTAGAATCTCTTTTTAATAAAAAATCTCTTACAAATCCACCAATAACATAACTATCTACATTTAAACTCTCAGCTGCTTTAGAGATATATTCAAATATAGGATGTGTAATAGCTTCTTTATATATAGGGGTTTCAGTCATAATATATTCAATAGGAGTAACTACTTTCTAATGATTGTTACTTGGCTATTATTTTTTAATTTAATAATTGTAGAAGGTTTAGCAGGTTTAGTCTCTTGTTGACGTAATTTTACTACATAATCTACACCTTCTAAGATCTCTTTACTAATCTCACTAAAGTTAGCAGGAGAAGGTGCTCCACTGATATTAGCTGAAGTAGAAACCAATGGAGATTTCATTTTCTCGATTAGTCTAAAGCAGAAAGGTTCTTCTACTATACGGATACCAAGTGAGTTATCTGAAGAAACTACTTCTGGTGCCACGTATTTAGGGTTATCTAGGATTAAGGTAGTAGGTCTTTCACTACAATCTAAAAGATCCCAAGTTACTTCTGGTGGAGAATTAAACACTTTGTGAAAAATTCTCTCTGTAGCTAATACAATCATGCTTTTGGTCTCAGCACGTCTTTTTAGCGCATATATTTTTTTGATAGCTTCAGGGTTATTTGCATCACATCCTATTCCCCATACTGTATCAGTAGGATATAAGATTATTCCGCCATTTTTAATGACTTCATATGCATTGAAAACTTCTTGTTGGATATCTTCCATTATTTGTTGTAAATAGTATAGTTATAATCAAGGAGGTAAAATTACTAAAAAAATAGGATAGTAGTAACTGATGAAAGTCATTAAAAACGCAGACTAGCCCAAATTCAAAACAATTATAATATTTTTAAGAATTCAGCAGTTAATTTCCTTTAATTTTAAACCCATTAAGGAAGTAGAAAAGAGGAAATCACTTATCTCTTTTACTATTTATCTAGTGAATATCCCTTAGAATGATTATCTTAACCATATCCTTAAGGGATAGAGTATTGACTAAAAATACTTTACAACTAATTATGAGCAAAAAGAATATGAAAGACTTTAATAAAGAAGAATTATTAGCAATGTATGCCAAAGTGTGTAAGAATACACTTATGGAAACATTAGAAATAGAATATATAGATGCAGGACCTGACTTTTTAGTAGCTAAAATGCCTGTTAATCCTAGAGTGCATCAACCAATGGGATTATTGCATGGTGGAGCATCTGTAGCTTTAGCAGAAAGTTTGGGAAGTGGAGCTTCACTAATGCTTATAGATCCTGCTAAACAAGAAATAAGAGGAATTGAAATCTCAGCTAATCACGTAAAGAGCAAGCGTGCAGGTTATGTAATAGGTACTGCTAGATTACTTCACAGAGGACGCACATTACACTTGTGGGAGATTAGAATTACAGATGAAAACGATGTCTTAGTATCAATCTGTAAGATTACCAATATTGTTATTGATAGAGAATAAGCTCTAGAATCTGAATAATTAAAGAAAAGATAAAAACATAATATGTATTTATTTAAATGCTTAGCGAAACAGTATAACGGCCAAAAGCCCTTTTCTGTCTATCGCAAACCCAATTCAACTATCGCCGTGGGTTTATTTCAGAAAACCTATGCTTTATGTGAAGTAGAAACTTTTGAAGAACAAGGTTTTATCTTTGCGCCATTTGCAGAAGGCAAGAGATTTTATATCCCACTAGCAGAATCAGCTATTATCAAAGAAACGCTAAATGAGGCTACTTATGAGCTAGCAGATGTTTTATTAGATTATGAAAACAAGGAAGCTAAAGAAGCATTCGAAGATTTAGTTACGCGATGTGTTAATGCTATTAAGGACAAGAAATTTGGCAAGGTAGTTCCTTCTCGTAAAGAGAGTATATCTTATCAGGTAGAAGATCTAGGAATATTGTTTCAGAAATTATGCAGTACTTATCCAACTGCTTTTTGTTCTTTAGTTTATCATCCTCAAATAGGTTTGTGGATGGGAGCTACTCCAGAGACTTTACTTTCAGTAAATGGGAACACTTTAAAAACTATGGCATTAGCTGGTACTCAAGTCAATCATGGACAAGAAAAAGTAGAGTGGGGATTAAAGGAGCAAGAAGAACAACTCTTCGTAACAGACTTTATCACAGATACTTTAAAACCTTTTTCGAGTGATATAACAACCTCTGAACCTTATTCTAAGAGAGCTGCTAAAGTGATGCATATTTGCACTGATATTACAGCAACATTAAAAGATAATAACCTTAAACCAATAGTTGAAGCATTACATCCAACTCCTGCTGTATGCGGGATGCCAAAGGCAGTTGCTAGAGATTTTTTAGTAAAAGAAGAAGGCTACCACCGAGCGTATTATGCGGGGTATTTAGGAGAGCTTAATTGCAATGTGGAGTTAGAAAACACAGAAGAAACTAATCTATTCGTAAATTTGCGCTGCATGAATATAGAAGAAGATAAAGTTAATCTATATATAGGTTGTGGAGTAACGATTGATAGTGATCCTACAAGTGAGTTTATAGAAACTGTAAATAAGTCTTCAACAATGAAGAAGATTCTTTTTTAATGAAGAATGAACAATTGTTGACGGCTAGCGGTTGACAGTTATAAGTTTTTGCCTTTGGCATCTGTAGAGGCGAATTGTAATTCGCCCACACAAACAAGCGACACCATACAAACAAGGTAGAGACGCAATACTTTGCGTGTTACACAAAATATGAATACACGGAACAGATTACAAATCCGTTCCAATAGCAAAAAAACAAAATAACGATATTACAAAAAACAAAAAATGAAACTAGATATATTAGCCTTTGGAGCACACCCAGATGATGTAGAATTAGGATGTGGGGCAACCATAGCCAAAGAAGTAGCACTAGGTAAGAAAGTAGGAATTGTAGACCTTACGCAAGGAGAATTAGGAACTAGAGGGTCTGCAGAGATACGCAAAGTAGAAGCTACAAATGCTGCAGCTATATTAGGAGTGTCTGTAAGAGAGAATTTAAAGTTTAGAGATGGATTCTTTACTAATGATGAACAACATCAATTAGAGATCATAAAAATGATCCGTAAGTACCGTCCTGAGATTGTATTGTGCAATGCTATTGATGATAGACATATCGATCATGGTAAAGGGAGTAAATTAGTATCAGATGCTTGTTTCTTATCAGGGCTAAGAAGAATAGAAACTAGTTTAGATGGAGAAGGACAAGAGGAGTGGAGACCTAAAGTAGTATATCATTATATACAATGGAAAAATATAGAGCCAGACTTCGTAGTGGATGTAACAGGATATATAGATAAGAAGGTAGATTCAGTGATGGCATATACAACACAATTCTTTGATGCAAACTCAAAAGAACCTAGTACACCTATTACCTCAAAAAACTTCTTAGATAGCATTACGTATCGTGCGCAGGACCTGGGAAGGTTAATAAATAAAGATTTTGCTGAAGGATTTACTGTCGAAAGGTATTTAGCAGTCAACACATTAGCAGATTTGATATAAAATAGATGTAAAAAAGTGTAGAAAAAGCTTGCGAAGTATAGAAAAATCGCTAAATTTGCACTCGTTAAACAAAACATGGTAGCTATAGCTCAGCTGGTTAGAGCGTCGGATTGTGGTTCCGAAGGTCGTGGGTTCGAAACCCATTAGTTACCCTA
>NZ_FNYS01000026.1 GCF_900109075.1 Myroides marinus
AACTACGATAACTTTTTAGAAGCCAGCATGCTGGCTTCTTTTTTTATGCCATATTGACAAATCTCAGGTTACATATTTTTATCGGACAACAATGTATAAATATAAATACTTTCTTTTATTAATTTTTCTAATTCTTGTTTGGTATTTGTTTTAAAGATTAAAAACTCTTGTTTTAATATTCCATTAATTCTTTCAGCTAATGCATTTTGATAGCAATCGTACCCATCTGTCATAGAAGGGGTAATATTATTTTTATTTAATAGGAGTTGATAATATTCAGAACAGAACAATTGGTATTCTTGCTTTATTTATATATAAATATAAGGATAATAAAATCTCTTTAAAAACAAGGTGTTCTGTATTGAACTGTGGCTTAATTGTAGTACCATAAGCCTATTTAAAGAGATAATAAGTTTTATCGGACACTAATTGATCATAATACTATATTTTGTATATTTGTAATACAATAGTAGTAGTTATCTTATATAAAACCATTTAAATACCATTATAATGTTATTTATATCATTATCAAAAATACAAATTAAAATAGTTGAAAGCATCCGCGATCGACGATTACAAATGGAACTGACTCAAGAAGGTTTGTCGGTAAGAGCTGGAGTAGCGTTATCAACTTTGAGAAAATTTGAACAAAAGGGGGTAATTTCTTTAGATTCATTTTTAAAAATACTGTCGGTTGTCGGCGGATTAGAAGAAATAGTTGATGCTTTGAAACCTAAGGAGCAAGATTTTAAATCTATTGACGAAGTATTAAAAACGGAGCAAAAATCAACAAGAAAACGAGGAAGTAGAAAATGAAACTAGCTGTTAAAGAAATAAAAGTAGGATTGAATTTTGGTTTTGGAATTCAACCCGTTGGACGTTTAGCAATTCGTAATAGCATTATCTATTTTGAGTATGATGAAGCTTTTTTGCTTAACAATTTAGAAATTTCTCCCATAAAGCTTCCTTTGCAAGGTGGTGTTATACAACTGCCTAAAAGTCCTTTTGAAGGTCTAGCTGGAGTTTTCAACGATAGTTTACCCGATGGTTGGGGAAGGTTACTTTTTGATCGTTTACTTCGTTCAAAAGGTATTTCTGCCTCAGATATATCTCCCCTTGATCGTTTAGCGTATGTTGGATTAAATGGTTTGGGGGCTTTAGTTTTTGAACCTGATCAAAGCCTTATTACAAACGATGAAATAATTGATTTGGATGTTTTAGCTACACAAACCAAAGAGGTTTTGGAAGGTGAATCAGAAGAAGTGATTAGAGAATTATTAGCTTTAAATGGATCTTCTGCTGGAGCAAGACCAAAAGCATTGATTGGTGTTGATTCTGAAAGAAAAAGCATAATACATGGAACTGATCAGTTAAGCGATGATTTTGAACACTGGATGGTGAAATTTCCAAATTCGCAAGATGGAATTGATGCTGGCGCAATAGAATATATCTATGCATTAATGGCTTTGGATGCTGGAATTGAAATGCCAGCTATTCATTTGTTTACTTCTCAAAAAGGTAGTGGTTATTTTGGTGTAAAACGTTTTGATAGAAATGGCAACAAATCTTTACACATGCATACAGTTAGTGGTTTGATTCATAATAATTTTAGATTTCCATCTCTTGATTATGAAGATTTATTATCATTGACAGGTGTATTAACAAAAGATATTCGTGAAGTAGAAAAGATGTTTCGACTAGCAGTTTTTAATGTCATGGCACACAATCGAGACGATCACTCAAAAAATTTTACATTTCTGATGAATGAATTTGGCCAATGGAAATTATCACCTGCTTATGATCTTACTTTTTCTAGCGGTCCAGGAGGAGAACAAAGTACAATGGTTATGGGAGAAGGACGAAATATAAGTATCAAACATCTTACTAAATTAGGTTTAGAAGCGAAGTTATCAAAAGAATTTGTAGGAAATGTTATTGAACAAACTCGTTCTGCACTTGATAAATGGATGAGTTTGTCAAAAGATTTTGGAGTTAGTAAGTCTAACATAGGGCTAATTCAAAAGGCGATTTCACAATTATAAGCAATGATACAATTGTAAAGAAGTTATATAGGATTTACTGATGCTTTAAGAATATTTGTTCATAGCTACTGGGTTTAATAATGATTTATACGTTTAATAATCCTATTAATTTAGTAGACCCTGATGGAAGATGGCCTAAACTTCCGTCTTGGAAAGAAACTAAAGCAGGATTGAAACGAGATGCACAAGGTATGTATGTTAATTCAGGAATTAAACACGCTGTGGATTGGTTTCAAGGTAAACATAAGTATAAGAGTATACCAAAATATTCAATAGAAGTGGTAGAGCCTCAATTTAATGGCTACTTACCTGACAGAGGAACATCAATATTTACTTTAAGTAGAGGTACAGGTAATGCCGATATTTCCAAGCTACAAGATAATGTAATTGAAGCTTTTAAATATGATTTACCTGAAGGGTTACAGAATACTGGAGATGCACTCTCATATGCTAGATATGCTTTAACTGCTACAGGTATTGGAGCAGAAATAGGGATTCCAGCAGCAGCAGTTGGTAGTGCTATGTCGACTATAGGGAGGGGGATTGAAGCAGGTGTTAATATAAACGACAATAAAGTAGAAAAAGCTGGTCAAAGTGCAGTATTTATGGTTGCAGGAGAGTTACTTAACACTGGTTTAAACAAAGTAATACCTGGTCCTAAAAATGATTTAGGAAAAGAAATTATTAAACAAGGAGCTGGACTTAAATTGAAAATAATCGAGAATGAGGTTAAGAAAACAAATAATCAAACAAAAGAAAATAACTGATGGGATTAATTTATTCATTATTATGTATATTAGGAGGTAGCATTTATATAATTTATTTATTAAAAAGGAAAAAGCAAGATTCTAACTCTTGGGATATATCAATGAATTTACGAGGATTTGCTGGAGGAATAATAATTGTTATTATTGGCATTGTTTTGTTTTTTAAAAATATTTAATCCCCCCAGCTGGCGCGAGCATCCTGCTCGTGCTATAATAAATAAAAAATCCCAGCCGTAAGGGAGGGCACTGAAAAAGTCCTAATATAGTATCAGAGGCTGTCCAAAAAGGTCTTAAAAAAATAAACCCAGTCTAAATAGGCGGGGTTTTTGGGTTGTTTGTCCTCAAAGAAAGTATCTTTGAGGTGCAACCAAACAAATCCAAAGGGCAAATATAATGTTCAAAACTGAAAGTTTAAAATCTCCAATCTTTATTATTTGAGACAAACTTACTATCTTACATTAGGTTATGAAATATGTCGTTGCTCGATACATTTTAATACATAAAACTAAGAGCAATATAAGTAGTATTTTGATGTATTTTTGAGATTTGGAAGCAGTTGAAATTGAAACAAGAGTTTTAACCCAATACTACTTAGAGTTAAATTTTATTATATTGATAATCATTGTTGTTTGGTAAAAATATGTAACCTGAGATTTGTCAATATCTCATAAAAAAAGAAGCCAGCATGCTGGCTTCTTTTTTTATGAGATATTTTTATCGGACAACAATGAATAAATAATAAAAAAACAGGATGTTTTAAAAACAAGTTAACTTTTTTTGAATCCTCTTTTACATTTGATTTTTATAGTGATATAAATACAAATATTTATTGTATATTATTATTTTCAATATTAGTTATAGATGAATTTAATACCCAGTCTTCTACTTAATTCAATTAATTTATCAAAACAAACACAATGGCAGAATTTAATGTCATAAAATCAAGTAAAAAAAGATGAATAGTAGCTTTTTTAATAGTTATAATTTTATTCCTATGTTGTGGAAAAGAATTAACTAATGAAAATAACCCAGAACAAATAATACCAATATTCCTTTCTACATTAGTAATGGGATTTATTTTATATTTTGGAAAAGATAGTTATCAAGGAATAAGTATAGGTAAATGACTATGGGAATTATAGTACGTGATGAAGAAGATATCTATAAAGCTCATGACTATGAATTAAAAGTAATCTTTAAAGATTCTACTCTAACACTGAAAAGAACTAAGACTAGATATCTTACAGATACTATAGCTATAGTACACGCAAGATTACAGCTTAGTAATCAGTCTGCATTAATAAACAATGAAGAACCTCAAGTACGCAACAACTTATTTATATTCGTTACTCAGCGTATCAACGATAGTTGGTATTGTATAGCGGCACAAAATGCGGAAGTCCAAAACGGTCAAGAAACCTTCATCAAAAAAGAAGATGGTGCTTATGAAGCTGTTAATTACAGTTCATTTAAAAAGAAGTAAAAACAATACTTAAGAATGCCTTTCTTTAATTTCACTAATATACTCAGAAGGCAGTACACCAGTAACCTTTTTAAAATTAATAGTAAAACGTGAATGGGAAGAGAAACCACTCTTATCTGCTAGGTGACTGATCTTATATTTTCTATAATTAGAGTTCTTCTCTATGGATTTGACTATATACCCTATGCGTAACTCATTAATATAATTAGCAAAGTCCTTTTCTTTATTCTTATTGATATAATAAGACAAATATCTAGAGTTGACACCTAACCTAGCTGACAATGAACTCAATGACATCTCTTTGTTTAGAAACATCTTACTACTCTCAAATTCTTGAATACTTTTATCTAAATAGGTAATCATTTCTTTAGATAGATATTCACTTTCGATAGCTACTTTACTTTCTATTTTACTTATCAATTCATTGATTCTACATAAACATAATCTAGAAGTAGTTACATTATTACACAGAAGAGAAAAGTAATCCTTCATTAAATACAAAAAAGTATAAACCATAATGCTATAGAATAAACTATATCTCATAAGGTTATTAGATGAGTCCCACTTTATAAAATCAAAACGACTATACAGCACACTAAGTTTAGACTCAATATTATTATCCTGCATTATAGCATAGAAGTCACTTCTGATAAACAATAAGAAAGAAGGGTGTAAAAAAGAGGATAACAATATCGACAAGCACAATATTTCTATCAGTATCCATAGAATAATAATCAAAGTAAATAAGGTATTCATATTTTTAGTTTTAATCAGTAGAGCTACAACTATAAAAATTAAGCAACTCTACTATAATGGTGGTGGGGTACAATTTGATTGTGAGTATAAAAATAGAACCTGAATTACAGAATGTAAAAATATAGAGGTGGACAATGAGGTGGACAAAACACAAAAAAACAAATAATAACCTTAAAATCAATACAATAAAAAAGAGGATATCCCAATATAGGGCATCCTCTTTCTTATTTATAAAACTATCTCAATATTATTTACTACATATTATTTATCTATATTAATTTTTCCAATAGTACCAATACTTCCATCTGCTAGATCTTTAACTTCAAGACCTTTAGTTACTTTAGCAGTTGCCAAATCTAATGTATACACAAATGATTTAGACTCTGCTGTAACAGGTAAGTACACATCTGATCCATCTACAAATGGAGCTTGAGCTACTTTTATATTTTCAGCACTTGGCAATCCTTCAACCCATTTAAACTCCCCTGTTGTACCATCAAATATGGCTAGTTTATTATATGGCGTACTTAATGAATTCCAAGCAATAGCAATATCTGCATTCATATTTAATAAGAACTTATTGTTGGCAAGCGCATATACTTTATGAACTTTATGTCCTCCTGATAACGATTCAATATCATATTGATAGTTCTTATCAAACTCTAAAGTTTTAGTATTAAACCTTAAAACAGAAGAAGGAATTGGAGAAAAAGAAGGTTTATCTTTACCTAACATAGCATTAGGAGAGAACACATAAACAAATCCATCACTTCCAGATGCAATAGTCGATATACGACTAGAACGATAACGAGCTACTGCAAAACTCATTCTATCATCTTTCACTACTTTTTCTAACTGCACTCTTTTGTTTACGTCAGTTTCGTTCTCATTAAATTTAAATACAGCTAACCACACTCTACTGCGATAAGTAGAAGTATTATCTTCCTTATCATCTTTAGTGATTTTAAAAGGTTCAATAGCCATCACAAAACGGTTGTTTCCGATATTCTCAAGACCAGCAAAGTTAGCATACTCACCCTTCTCCGCTATATTCTCAACATTAATATAAGAGGTAAAGTTTATTCCACCTGTATTTCCATCTACAAAATTAAATGCTTGTGCACGCTCTCCAGAAGTTAACTTCACTCCACCTGTAGTAGCTATCATATATTTTCCAAAGTTGGTAATAAACTCTTCTCTTGTAGGAAGATCTACAGTAGTTTGTTTATTAAGATTACCATCAGGTCTTAATAACCAACTCTGCATACCTGAAGGGTCCCCTTGACGATATTCAAATACATAAGCACGATTACCTCCATATGTAAATATTGTAGTACCTAATGCTGCTAATCCATTTCCCTTAGCTGAAATATCTCCACTTTTAAGATCATTTGTAGTTAGTAATAAATTCGTTTTAGATGCACTAGCTCCAATGATATATTTCCACTCTACTTTATTCGTTCCTTTATCTTCACCTCCGTTGTCAGTTCCTTTATCATCACTAGAACAACTAGTCATAGTGAATGCTCCAAACAACATTGCTAATGCAAATGTTGAAAAAACTCTTTTTCTCATTGTAATTGTATTTATTATAGATTAGTAATTTTAATATGTATATCTTATTTTGAACATAAAGTTTCTCCCTGGTTTCTGGAAACTATAATTGTCATAAGCTAGCTTGTCAAATAAGTTATTTGCTTCTACTGTAAGATGTATTTTGTTGTTAAACAAGCTATATGAAGCACTGATATCATGTACTGCTTGTGAAGGTATCCAGATAGGATCTGCACCTATACCTTGAAAATCATAACTGTAATGATCTATATAGCGAAGGTTATATCCTAAGTTTAGATTATTATTCTTTTTACCTAAGTCTTTAATAATTACTCCTGCATCTGCAGAACCAAAGAAATAAGGTTCATTAGGAATTCTCTCATTATAGTAAGGATTCTCCACCCCATAATCCCCTATAGTATATCTCTGTTTACTTCTAATATTCTGAGACGTTAAACTTCCTCCTACATAAAATAGGTTATTATATGTATATCTCGCTTCTACATTAATACCATAACTCTCCACTCCACCTATATTAACACTACTTGCCTTACCTCCTGAATTATAAGGATTACTGCGGATATAATCTTTAGTATCTCTGTACACAAAACCTGCATCAACAAATACAGAATGTACTTCATTTACAATACCTGAGTAACTTAGGTTTAGATTAAAGTTCTTTCCTTGTTCTGGCTTTAATCCTGTGTTTCCCCATACTAAGTCACCATCTCCAAACAATTCTGAATCAGTAGGTAGTCTGAATGTATTCTCATAAGATGCTTTTACTTGGAACTTTTTCCACAGATAAGTCGCTGCTAATCCATATCCTGTCTTATCTACCTTAGTAGTTTCACTTTGATAAGTATGTTTTATGCTATAATGCTTACCAAATAGTGATATATTAAAGTTCTCCAGAATATTATAACGATAAGACAATGCCATTATATTTTTAAAGCTATTACGCTTGATTTCACTGTTCTTTTCAGATTGAGTTTCTTTTACTGCTAGAGGATCTTCAGTCTTTCTATTGAAATAATACATTACATCATTAAAACTAAAAGAGTGTTTATCATTTAATTTATAATTCACGTTAAATGTTGTAGATCCATTGTGATCATAAAACTTCATCATAGATGGACCTCCTCCAGATTCTCCCTGTTTTAACGTCTTAATACGTTCACCAGCCCAATTATACTTATACGATGATGTATCTGTATTTTGATTATACCCTCCGTTATAATTAGAGGTTATGCTTAAGTCTAGTCTTTGTAAGAATAGGTTCTTCTTACTGTACTCAAATGAAGGCATCATAGTTACTGAACGACGCTTCTTATCTCCAAAAACTTTATCCATTATAGTTCCAGTCTGTACACCACGTTTTCCCTCTCCATACGTAAATCCAAGCATCAAGCGATCTGCATACAATTTATCTACCACTCCTACTTTAGCAACAACAGTAGCTGATTGGAATCTATCATTAAAACGTTTAACCCACTGTTTCTCTTTAGAGTAGACACCAGTATTTAAGTCAACAATAGGTACGAGTACTTTATAATTATTATCTGAGTAATTTTGAAAAGCATTTAACTGAGCTACAATACCATTGTCAAATGATTTACTAACATTTAAGTGACTTTTATATGTATTGAATGAACCTGTAGTAAAAGAAGCGTCTAGTTTGGTCTCTTTTGATTTATTAGTAATTATATTGACAACACCTCCTAAGGCATCAGATCCAAATTCTACAGGTACTACTCCTTTATACACTTCGATACGGTCTACCATTGTTATAGGTAGATTATTAATTTTAAACTCACTACCAAAGCCTTCCATAGGCACACCATCTATAAAGAAACGGATGTGTTTACCACTGAATCCATTCATTGAGAAATTATAATCAGAACCTTCACCACCGTCCTTTCTAACTTTAACTCCTGATACTCTATCTAAAGCACCAGCTACATCAAGTGAGGTATTATATAATGGTTTGGCATCAATAGCAATAACATTGTACGCTGTCTCTCTAACTTTCTCAATTGGTTGTTTTACCTTTAAGACAACATTGTCTAAGAATGAATTATCTGTTTCTAGTACAAAATTGTGCACTGCAGTATCTCCTTCATTTAATTCGATTGAATATTCTTTTGCTTCGAAACTAATATGTTGAACTAGTAGTTTATACTTCCCAGCCTTATTTGTCTTAATCTTATATACTCCTTGCTCATTAGTTAACTCGCTGTGTTGAGTATTCAATAAACTTACTGTTGCGTAGTCAATAGGTTTGCCTTTTGCATCTTTTACCACTCCAGAAATAATGATTGGTTTTTCATGACCAAAGGCATTAAACATAAAGACGTTAAAAAACACAAAGAATAATAGTAATTGTTTTTTCATTGTTCAAAGAACTTAAGTTGTGTTATTATTTAATTATTTAGACCGATTATAAATACATTGCAAATATATTCAGTTAATAATCAAACAAACAAATAACTTAGAATCATTTTAAACAACGAGTAACATAAAGACAATATATGTCATAAGAATATCCTAATTATTACACAATAATACAATCCTAATACAACCATAACATCACTATAATTATCACTTTATATATTAAAACAAAAAAAGTCAGAACTACTCATAATTCTGACTTTATACCAAAAAAACTACACTTTATATACAATCTATCTAAATAACGATATTTAAAAAGAGCATTTAGTACTAAAAAAGTTTACTAATTCCTTATTAAACTAAAACATTCTAGACTATAAGTTAAGATAAGAGCAAAAAAAAAGAGCTATCACTAGCTCTCTCTTCTTCTATTTCTCAATCTTTCGTTCTTAACTTCTTTAGGTTTATTAACGCTATTATTTCGTTCTCTGTCAAAGTTTTTCTTAGGTCTTCTATCATCTCTAGATGTTTGACCACGTCTCCCATCTCGTCCACTATCTCTACCAAAAGTCATTCTACGACGAATACTTTGTTGGCTCTCTTCATTACTATTTAAACTAGCTTCTTCAGTCATAACAGATGGCTCTATTAAGCGATTAAGCTCGTCTAATTCAGCTTTAGTCAAATCTCTATATTTACCTACAGGTACATCTAGCGAAATATTAATAATACGGATACGTTTAAGTGCAACTACATCATAATCAAAATATTCACACATACGACGAATCTGCCTATTCAATCCTTGAGTCAAGAATATCCTAAATACAGTCTTACTAATTTGTTCTATTCTACACTTTTTAGTTACAGTATCTAAGATAGGTACTCCAGCTCCCATACGTTGAATAAAACGCTCAGTAATGGGTTTATTTACAGTAACGATGTATTCCTTCTCATGGTTATTCTTCTGGCGTAAAATCTTATTAACGATATCACCATCATTAGTCATAAGAATTAACCCTTCACTGTCTTTATCTAATCTACCTACAGGAAAAATACGAGTCGGGTAATTGATATAATCCACGATATTATCACGTACAGTTGTATTAGTAGTACATTCAATGCCTACTGGTTTATAGAAAGCTAGATATACATTCTCTTCTTCTTTATTTACGATTAACTCACCATTAACGCGTATTTCATCATCCTCAGTAACTTTAGTACCCATTTCTGGAACAGCACCATTCACAGTTACTCTTCCTTCATCTATTAATCTATCAGCTTCTCTACGTGAACAGTAACCTACTTCTGACAAATATTTATTTAAACGTGTTTGTGTTTTTTCCATAATACAAAATTAGCTAATTTATTAGCTACAAAACAATGCTTTACTTCTACTTCTCCTTAAAATAATTCAATACCTTTTGAAAGACAATTGGATCTTGCATAGAATGACCTAAATCATCTGTATAGAATACTTCTATTCCCTTTTCTTTAGCGATGTTATGAAATGTTATACATTCTTTTAATTCCACTATTACATCACTTCTATCATGTATAATCAAAACATCATTAGAAACTTTCTGTATAAATTGATTACTGACATAATCACTTAAACTCATATGAATTAATGATTCTAAAAACGCATTAAGGCTTTTTACTAAAGTAGTACGATAGCCTAACATTCCAACATAATTATCAATAACTACCTGAAAACGGTCTAAACATCCCATTAATACAACTTTCTCTATAAAAGGATAACTACGTTGAGCCAATTGATATAGTAAGGCAAAAGAACTTAAAGAATGTGATACTACATAATTAGGTTGATATGTAGATAAACAATAGTCAATTAAACGTGAATAATCTATTACACTTAAATTCTTTCCATCACTCAAGCCTAATCCCATAGAATCAACACAGATATATTGATACCCATCACCTAAGTAATCAATCATTTGTTCCCAACGATTAGCATTACTCTCCCAACCGTGAAACAACATTACAAGTGGAAGATCAGTACGCTCACTATTCCATTGATAACATTGTATTTCTAAATCATTAAAAACAAAACTACTGCGCTTAGACTGTGATAAAAAAAGAGGTACCTGATTCTTCTTTATTTTCCCAGTACGAGGTGTAGAAAAAAGTTTATATGCAATATCCCTCGCCTTCGTCAGTGAAAACAGCGACAACACATTAATTAATAAACCAATTCCTTTAATCATACTACATAAAAAAAGCCTCTCTGTGAGAGGCTTTTTGATATTATAATTTAGCTATGATAGCTTCAATTTTTTCTCTTTCTTCTTCTGCTAATGCACTATCAACTAAGATACGTCCACTGTGCTCATCCGTAATAATTTTCTTACGAGCAGCAATCTCTACCTGAGTTTGTGGTGGAATAGTGAAGTATGAACCTCCTGAAGCACCACGCTCAATAGAAACAACAGCTAAACCATTGCGAACACCATTTCTAATTCTAGTATAAGCTACTAATAAACGATCTTCGATATCTTGTTTAAACTCATCTGATTTTTCTAACAATATTTTCTCTTCACGTTCAGTTTCAGACATAATACTGTTTAATTCAGCTTCTTTATGTCCTAAGTGTTCTTTTCTTGAAGCTAACTTACTCTCAGTCTCAGCAATTGAAGTTTTCTTATGCTCGATACTTGCTTTCATCTCTTTGATTTGTTTCTCAGCAAGTTCGATTTCTAAGTTTTGGAATTCAATTTCTTTCTCTAAAGAGTTGTATTCTCTATTATTTTTAACTTCATTTTGTTGCTCAGTATATTTTGTGATAGCAACCTTGAATTCTTCAATAGAAGACTTCTTGTCTTTGATACCAGCTTCGATATTACTTAAGTCTATGTTTAATTTCTCTAAACGCTTGTTCAGTCCAGCAACCTCATCTTGTAGATCTTCAACTTCAAGAGGCAATTCCCCTCTCATATTTCTGATTTCGTCAATTCTTGAGTCAATCAATTGCAGGTCATAAAGTGCTCTTAACTTCTCTTCAACGGTTAATTCTTTTTTCTTTGTCATCATTATAAGTAGTTAACTGGATTCGTATTTACTGTTGATAAAATAACTGCAAAAGTAGTTATTTTTTTTGAAAGAAACTCAGTTATATAATTTTTTGTATACCTTTCACTTTCAAAATGTCCTATATCAGCTAAAACAATTTGATTTTCAGCCTGATAAAACTCGTGATATTTCAAGTCTGATGTAATATAAGCATCAGCTTTTTGAGCTAAAGCAGCACCTATTGCAAAACTCCCAGAACCTCCTAATACCGCTACACGCTTTATTTCTTTTCCTAACAAAGCACTGTGTCTAATCCCTCCAGTCCCTGTTTTTGCTTTCACCATTTGTAAAAAGTCTATCTCGTCCATTGCTTCCTCCAGTTCTCCTATCATTCCCATTCCTACATTCTGAAGTTTGTTTTCTAAGTTATAGATTTCATAAGCCTTCTCCTCATAATAATCTAGAGCAAACAAAGCTTTAAGTATCTTCCCTTGTAAGTGTTTCTCAAAAATTACCTCAACCTTAACCTCTTCTACTTCTTCATAATTTAAAGCTGTTCCTATTACAGGATTACTACTCTCATTTCCTCTAAAACTACCTGTTCCTTCTGAAGTAAAGCTACATAAGTCATAGTTACCTATCGCTCCTGCTCCGGCGTTAAACAAAGCTTGTCTCACATCATTCGCTTTATTCTTTGGTGCATAAGTAACTAACTTCTGAATATAACTCTCTTTTGGTATTAATATACGAGTATTAGTCAATCCTAAAGTATTACAGAAAATCTTATTCACTCCCTCTTGATGATTGTCTAATGCTGTATGTATAGCATAGATAGCTATATCATTTTTAATTGCTTTAATTACAGCTCGCTCTACATAATTCTTCCCCGTAATCCTTTTCATTCCAGAAAATATAATAGGATGAAAACACACCACCATATTACACTTCTTCTCTATTGCCTCATCTATTACAGCCTCTAAAGCATCGTGACACACTAAAATACCTGTAATATCTAAATCGTAATCTCCTACTAATAAACCAACATTATCAAATCCTTCTGCATAAGATAATGGTGTCATTTCTTCTAAAATAGGGATAACTTCTTTTAACTTCATTTCTAATAATTTTGAACAGTAATGTATATATTTTCTCAAAGATAAAAAAATTGGTAATTTCGTATTATGGATTTACTGCGAAAATTACTTTTCCCTTTTGCTATCTTATACGGTGGCATTACTTCAGTGCGAAACTACCTTTATTTTATAAATGTATTTAAACGTACTTCTTTTACTACACCTACTATAGTAGTAGGTAATCTTAGTGTAGGTGGCACAGGCAAGACTCCTATGGTAGAATATATCATACGCCTTCTTAAAGATCAATATAAAATAGCCACTCTTAGTAGAGGATACAAACGTAAAAGTGAAGGTTTCTTCTTAGCTGATGCTGATACAACAATGGAACAGATAGGTGACGAACCATTTCAATATCATCATAAATTTAACAATATAAGCGTTGCTGTAGATGCTAAGAGAGTGAATGGTATTGAGAACATTCTTAAACTTAGAAAAGATACTCAAGCTATAGTTTTAGATGACGCATACCAGCATCTAGCTGTCAAAGGAGGTTTTAATATATTACTGACTACCTATGATGAGCCTTATTATTCTGACTATATGCTCCCTACTGGTAACTTAAGAGAGAGCCGCAAAGGAGCCAAAAGAGCAGATATAATAATTGTAACTAAGTGCCCGAAAGACTTATCTACTGATAATCAAAGCACTATTGTTAAAAAATTAAATTTAAAACCGGGACAATTGTCTTTTTTTACGTATATTGAATTCAGTAAACTTGCATATACAAATTGCGATTCTATCTCAGTAGAAGAATTAAAAAAAGAAGAATATATATTGGTTGCTGGTATTGCTAAACCACAAAGTTTTTTTGATCACCTAAAAAGTGAGAAAACAACTTGTTTAACATTTCCTGACCATCATCATTTTTCAACTGCTGATATTGAATTAATTTTGAATAAGGCAAAAGAGAATAAGATCATTACAACAGAGAAAGATTATGTCCGCTTAAATGGACTAATTCCCTCGAACAAATTATATTATTTACCAATTCAAACCTCCTTCTTAAATAACAGTGAGGAGTTTGACAAAACAATTTTAGACTATGTGGGATCAAGTACAAGAAACGGTTAAGTATTTAATTGAGAAAACACAATTCAAACCTGAAATAGGTATTGTTTTAGGTTCAGGACTAGGAAACCTTACTGCTGATATTACTATCGAGCACGAAATTCCTTACTCAGACATTCCTAACTTCCCTGTATCAACAGTACAAGGACATAAAGGAGCCTTAATCTTCGGAACTATTGGTAATAAAAAGATCGTTGCAATGCAAGGTCGTTTCCATTACTACGAAGGATATGAAATGGCTAAAACAGTATTCCCTATTCGCGTAATGAAATACTTAGGAGTAGAAACTCTTATTGTATCTAACGCTTCAGGAGGTGTTAACCCTTCTTTTAAAGTAGGAGATATCATGATTATCACTGACCATATCAACGCATTCCCTGATCATCCTTTAAGAGGACATAATGATGAGCGTTTCGGACCTCGTTTCGTAAACATGAATGACGCTTACACTGGTTCTATAATCAAAAAAGCACAAGAAATAGCTAAAGCTAAAAACTTTGATATCAAACAAGGAGTTTACTACGGACTACAAGGTCCTACTTTCGAAACTCTTGCTGAGTATAAGATGGTACGTATCGTAGGAGCTGACTGTGTAGGTATGTCTACTGTACCAGAAGTAATCGTGGCTCGCCACATGGATATGAAAGTATTCGGTATCTCTGTTATCTCTGATATGGGTAACGAAGAAGGTATCGTAGAAGCTCACCACGAAGATGTACTTAAAGCTGTAGGTGCTGCAGAGCCTATCGCTCGTGAGCTTATTAATGAGTTAATTAAGACTATGTAATTAGTTTTTCTTATAATGTAATTTTTAGAGATACTTCAATAAAGAAGTATCTCTTTTTTTATGTCCTATACTACTATTAATCAAATAGCTTTGAGCATAAAAAAAGAGTCACTCTCGTGACTCTTCGTTTATTATATCGTAAATATAGATTAATCTATAATCTCCATTTTTCTCATAATGAATGTAGCATTCTTATTCTGACACACACCATCTCTTATCTTATAGTCAAAGTGTAAATCATCTTCTTTAATCTCTACTTCAAAACATTTATTGATCAGTATATCTGGGAATTTATTAGTAGTCTCACATACCTCTAAATCATGAGTAGCAATCACACCATACGTATTCTCTCTAATTAATTTATGTATCACTCCTATTGTTCCACTTTGTTTATCATCAGAGTTCGTTCCTCTTAATATCTCATCTAGTAATACAAAACAAGACTCTTCTCTGACCTGTTCTATAATCATTTTAAGCCTCTTTACCTCTGCGTAGAAGTAAGACTCACTATCTTCTAATGAATCCGTTAAACGCATCGAAACAAACAAAGGCAATGGAAAGAAACTAGCTTTAGTCGCACAGATAGGAGCTCCTATACCTGCTAATACGAGATTAACACCAATCGTACGTAAGAAAGTACTCTTACCCGACATATTAGATCCTGTAAGGATTACAAAACGTTGGTTGCTAAAGTCAATATCATTACACACCCTTTTCTTTTCATTCAGTAGAGGATGTCCCAAGTTTGTAAAACTCATATTTCCTTCTTCACTTATTACTGGAAAAGTATAATATCTATTGTTATAAGAGAAATTCGCCAATGAATTTAGCGCTTCTACTTCTCCAATAATCTCTATAGACTTAGGCACTAGATGTCCTTTTTCTTTCTTCCAATCTAGGAATTTGTACAAAGCATGTACGTGATATTGTATAAATCCATTGAATACTACCATCACAAAGATATTCGCTACTGTCTCTAATTGTTCGAATAGCCTAGATAATTCTTTTAGTTCCTTGCTTGCCTGAAACGAGTCTTTATTTAATTCACTGATATAAGACTTCATCTTTTCTGTTGCGAAACTCTCCTTCTCTATACGTTTTATAATAGCACTACAACTCTCTATAGTCTCATGTATTTTATCTGCTCCCCCTAACTCTCTCTGTATATACTTAATATGAGATAGTGTCATAATTAGGTTTATTGAGAATAATGAAGAAATTACATACCCCATCGCTTCGATATCTAATAAGAAATAAAGTACAATAGCAACACCTAATAGTATCGGAAGGATATAACTTAATAATCTAGTAAACTTACTAATAGTCAATACCTCTGTCTCACTCCACTTCTTTAAGCGCTGATAAGATTTATCATCTAGATTAGCCAGCTTACTATAAGCATTAATCTCATGTCTCCACTCTATCTTTTGTGATAATTCCTTTACAGCCTCTTGATTCTCTAATATTTCCTTAGCAGATAACTTTCCTTTTAATAGATCAGCTAATTTCTGTTTTCCTATAAATGTAGCTGTTCTATTCAGATATTGATAAAGTGATTTATAACCAAAAATATCTAAATCAAAAGCATAGGGATGTTCTGTAGTTTTAAATTCACTACCATCTTCAAATGGTCTCTCATCTTTCTCTAAAAAAGAAAGTTCATCTCTATTAACATCCTTAAGAGCTTGCACATAACGCATTCTCCATGAATAGCCTACATGTATTCTCAGTAATATCAAGAACGCGATTACTGCCCCTCCAACAATGTATAAATAAAAAGTATCAGCATTAGCTAAGGCCAAATAGAAAAAATATATAATAGCAAGGAAAACTAATAATCGTATCGCTCCTACTAATTTATACTTACTACGTATCGCATTATATTGAGTATTAAACAGTAACTGTCTTTTTTGATATATTTCCATTAGTTGTTAATTGTTTTGAGTATTCTCAAAAAGGTGATTCCAACAAATATACATTAATATAAATATCTTATTTCCCTATTTGAGTTATAATATTGAAAAGAGATTGTGAAAAATGGAGAGATTGTATTGACGTAAAAAAAGAATATCTATTATCAACACTACATTATTATCTTAGTACAATATTCTAAACCTAGCAGCATGCAAAATGACTTCGAATTAAACAGCTATCTATATATACCTAACTTTTTTACAGAAGAAGAACTAAAACAGATAGAACCTATATTAGAAAAGTTTCACCAACAATGGTTAAACGAATTTAACCAATACTTTAAAGAAGGACTTATTAATAGCCATAGCCTTACCAGTAGTACTTACTTAACGAAAGAAGAACGCTTTCAGTTATTTCAATTTATTACAGCCAAAAAGCTAATTGATATCGTTACTACAATCTTTCCTAATAAAGCTAAATTCTTAAACACTCAACTATTCTTTGATCCATATAATAAAGAACAAAAGAACTATTGGCATAGAGATATTCAATATACAGGTTTAAGCATAGAAGATCAGAAAGAAAGTATTAAAACTCAAAATGTAGTACACTTCAGAATTCCACTCAAAAAAGAAGAGGGAATAGAATTAATTCCAGGTACACATCGTCAATGGGATCTACCAATAGAAGAAGAAACAAGACTATCTATTAATGATAGAAAGCCAAGTGATGCACTTAAACGAGGAAAAACAATTAGCCTAAACAGAGGTGACTTATTACTATTCTCTGCTAATAGTATACATAGAGGGTTATACGGATATGAACGCTTCTCATTTGACATTATCTATTGTGATGATATACCAGAATTTAATGCCTTTATCGACCCCAAAAATCAACCTAATAAACAAGAGTTAACACTATTAGATAATAGAGTATTCTAATTAACCTACTCACTTAATTACACCTTTTTTGAAGATATAATTAAGTGAGTACATTTACGCTTTTACTCAGCAGTTACTTTATTCTCTACTTTCTTGTCTTTGCTAACCATTAATAGCCAGGTGCGAACACTAAACTGATCCCAACCTGTTTTACCTAAGTCACGACAACGTTTTGTCCCTTTTCCAAAAAGGAAAACATGTAGTCCACTAAATACTATAAGAAATAAGATAGCAAAGAAGACACCACTTAATCTTGAGAAGATAAACAAGACTAGAAACAATAGAACAAAGTAAGTAATTAAACTTACGATATATGCTCTTCTATTAATCGTTCCTTTATAAGATAATGCTTCTTTAATCACCACTTTACAATTTATTTTTAAGAGTCAAATTTAATCAAAATCTTCTGTACAAAAACAGAAAATTATTTCAACAATTATAAAATAGAAAAGGCTGTGAATTGATCACAGCCTTTTCTATTTTTATTTCGTAATAACTACTATTCCAAAAGCTCCTCCTCTGGAGCCATACATAACATCTGTCTGTTTCGACTTCTCATAGCGTATCTCTTTTACATCTTCAATCTTCAGTGTTGCTAAATCTTTTGACTTAATAAAAGTATTACCATCACCTCCAGCTTTCTTATCTACTAATAACACACTATAGTCTCCTGATTCTACTAGAGGCATTGCCCCTTTATGATAAAGCTTACATGTATTGATATACAAATCTTCTACATACTGCTGTAACGTCACTTTATTATTAGGATTTATATCCGAAATATTTTGAAATGCAGTTGGTAAACTATCTTTAACAACTGTATTTTTTTCTTGTGGATCTTGTGCAAAACTAATAGCACTAATACCTAGTGCTACTACTATATATCGTAATTTATTCATTGGTTGAGAGAGTGAAATTATAAACCTCTAATTTACTCCTTCTAATCTTAAAATAAAGATAAATGTAAGCCTCTAAATGCTAATAAATAAAACACAAAAACTAATTATAAAATTATCAGAATAGCTTTACAACTCTATTTCACAATACGATCTACCACACTAATACCTTCTCCTCATTCTTCCATATTAATAAACGGAAGTCTTCATAAATGTTAGCCGTCCCGATAGTATGTGTATCTCTTACTGCTTTATTTAAGGTAAGTTTATGTAATATTCCTGCATGAGTACCTACATATAGTGTTTGCTCATCACCAGATAATACCATTCCACTAATCGTAGACCCTAAGAAGTGTTGCCACAACTCTCTTCCCTCTTTATGTATAGCTCTAATATAGCCATAAGCATCTCCTAAAATGTAATAATCGTTAAGCGACACTCCCGCATACACACGCATTCCTTCATCCAAGTAAGTAATATCCTTATGCTCTTCCCATCCTGGAATATTAGCACCCTGTAATTTATCTGTATCTACTCCTATCGATATTCCATTGTAAAAGTGGCATGAATTAGTCAACAACTGTTTATCATCCTTGCTAAACAAACAATAATGTGGATATGAAGACTGCGGACCTACTTCTCCTATTTTATGTCCATTCGCATCAAATATCAGGTAATCACTACCCTGATCTCCTACTACAATATATTCATTATCATAAGATAGTGTTGCGTTCTCCATATCTATTTGTGTACCATAATCATCATCGTCTTCCTCCTCTGGTTCTGGATGTAACAATTGCACTTGATTTGGATATAACAAATAAATACCTTCTGAAGAAATAAACAATACTTTCTGTCCATCATTAAATGGAATAAGCCTTGTAATTCCCGTATTTACTAAATTCTCTAAATGAAACTCTCCAATCACTTCTCCATCCCATCCTCTTCGAGTTACTATTTTGTCAGCATAAGCTATTGCATATACCTTACTCTGCATAGACTGTCCTATACTTCTAATTTCTTTATCTAAAGCAGTAAGTACTGTTCCTTCTGCTACATACGCCTGTCTACTCTCATAATAAGTACCTTGCATAAAAGCGATTACATCTTCAGATATATAACACAAATCTCCAATATATCCACCCTGTTCATCCAGCATAGACACTATAGGAGCATGCGCAGGTGGAAACTCCTTTCTAAACTGTTCTACTGCTCCATTAGCATTAGCTTCCCTTAATAACTCGATTACCTCCTTTGCTATTTTACCTCTTTTATCTTCTGCTTCCTCTCCTTCCCATTTATCCCATCCATGTTCAGTTCCGAAGGCAACCATCTCATTAATAGCCTTTGCATACTTTTCTCCTTTTTTATACCACTTATGTTGTAACTCTTCTCTTGTTTTCATACTTGTTGTTTTATTTCTGTAGCTAAAATAACTACTTATTTCATCTCCAATCAATAGCTTTATTCAGCTACTTTTCGCTCTCCTAAATTCTCTATCAAACGCAATAGATAACCATCAGGATCTTGTACCAAGAACTGCTTTTGTCCAAACTCCACATCATCTGCTCTATACCAACGTTCTTCTACATCAATAAACAGTTTATACCTTACTTCTTTTAATCGCTTTAAAATAGGTTCTACAGCCTCTACCTCTATCTGAAAATTAATACCACGTCCATAAGGCTTTTCCATAACACCTGTCTCCCATTCTCTATCGTGGGAGTTATACTGTTCTAGCATTACCTGAGCTTCTCCTAATCCTAGATAAGCAAAGTAATCTTCTTTTCTATCATACATTACTTTAAAACCTATGTACTCACACCAAAATCTTAAACTCTCTTCTATATTAGACACTACAAACTCTGGAACCAAAGCTGCCCACTTTATATCTTCACTTCTCATATTATTTTCTTTCTGCTAAAAATACAACTTATTAAACACAAAAAAAGCTACCCTATCAGGTAGCTTAACTCTATATTTTACTTACACATATATTGTAGATTTACAATCCGTGCTGTACTTTCAACATAAAAACAAAAAGCAAAAACACAAAATAACTTCTGCTTACACCTGCTTCCCTTTCATCATCTTATTCCAATATAAATAAGGCAATAAATACTTCTTTAGTACCCATAAACGCCAATGCTCTTGATCGCTATCTGACACCAACATCTGTTTTAGTTTAGGATCTGGAGTAAACTCATTCTTATAATTAAACTCTGCCAATACTAACTTACCATATCCTGTAATCAGTGGACAAGAAGAATAACCTAAATAATCTTTATTAGTCACTTCTCCATTCGCTACCAACTTACAGATGTTATCTACCACTACAGGAACTTGTTTGCGAATAGCAGCACCTGTCTTGGCAGTAGGTAATCCTGCCACATCACCTAATCCAAATACATTACTATACTTATTGTGCTGTAAACTGTTGTGATCAACATCTAACCACCCCGCAGCATTTACTAAATCTGATGCTTTAATAAACTGTGGAGCAGTCTGTGGTGGTGCCAAATGCAAGAAGTCAAACGACATCTCTACAATACTGTCATCAGTAGTAGTACTGCCATCTGAGATCACCACACACTTATTATCAACCATATTAGTCTGTTTAAAATACACCTTTCTCGCATCAGCATCTATCTTAATTGGATTGTGAAATGGTCTAAAGTCAATACCATATCTATCCACTACCTTCATTAAAGTATCAGCAATAGGCTTTACCCCAAAGATTACACTACCAGGCATTGGAAAGTGTACTTTAGTATTCTTATCTACCCCTTTCTTGCGAAAATAATCACAAGCCATATACATTATCTTTTGAGGAGCACCACCACACTTAATCGGAGTATTAGGTTGTGTAAAAATAGCTGTACCTCCTTTAAACTCCTGTAAGAGCTTCCACGTATATTCAGGATCAATATAATTACTACACACTACTCCCTTCTCTACTGCGTCAGCTAAGCCCTCTATAAGAGATAAATCATTAACTAATCCAGGACATACGACTAAGTAATCATATGTAAATTGTCTTCCGTTTTTAGTACTCACACTATTTTGTTCTGCACTTATAGAAGTCACCCAATCTCTAATCCATTCCACACCTTTAGGTATAAGATCTTTTGTAGGTTTAATTGTCTTCTTCTTATCATATGCACCACCTCCTACTAAGGTAAAGGCTGGTTGATAATAATGTAACTCAGAAGCATCGACAATGCCAATCTCTAGATTGTGATCTCTCTTCTTTAATTGAGCAGCAGTCATTATACCAGCTGTCCCTGCCCCTATAATGAGAATTTGATAGTGAGTTTTCATGATTTACAATATTGTTTGTGTTAATATACCAAAATATTAATCATCTCTAACCTATTGTGTAACATTTGTTACAATAGTACATTATAATCAAAAAGCTATTCTCTACTTCAACGCTATAAACACCATTCCAAACAGCCCTCCTCTAGAGCCATATAGAACTGAAATATCTGGTCCATTCTGATATTGAATCGATTTTACCTCTTCCTTCTTTATATTTACTAAATCTTTGGTGTAAGTAGGCGTCTCACTCCTCTTACCATTTTTATCTATAAACACCACCATATACTCTCCAGATGCTATAGTAGGCAAAGCTCCATCATTATACCATGCACTACTTATTTTATATAGCTTCTCTACATACTCCTGTAGATTTACTTTATTCTCTTCTTTTATTTCAGTCTCACTCTCTATTAGAAGAGGAACACTATTCCTTAATATATGAGACGGTCTCACACTTTCACTTTTAGAAGGTTCTTTAAGGCCAACACCTACTTGAGCATTTGCACTAAAAACAAACATACTCCCCAGAACAATTAATACATTTCTCAACATAACTAATTACTATATCTAAACTTTAATAATCATCTTCCTCATCAAAAGAGAACTCACTCCATACCAACTCCCAAAAAGGATTACTTCTATCAAAGCGAGCATTAAACAAAGGTTCTATCACTTCTCTTGTCTCCTCTAAATCCACGAGGTAATTCATGTATTGAATACATTCTTCAAACTCTTGAAGCGTGTTTGCTGCTAGTAGAGGCTCCCATCTTCCAGCTCCATGCTCCCCAAAGTAAACAGGAAAGCCCTTACCCTCTTCTGTGATATCTATCCAAAACGGATCTTGTGCATAACCACCACAGATTACATACCAATTAGGGTGAAAGTCACCTTCATCCACGCCTGTAATATCTTCACCTGTATTACTATTATACTTATATCCATCTTGAAAACTTACTATATCGCCTGCTTTAGGGTAAAACTGAGGCATAAAGTAATGGTTACACTCTATCTCTTTTGCTACAAAATCTGTAATTACTTTCGGAAACTCCATATTCTATTTTTAAAACATAAATGTAACTTATTCCCACCAATAAAATACATTAAACAAAAAAAGAGAGATGATCTCTCATCTCTCTTCATATATAGAATAATCTTATTTCTTATTCTCCTTTTTTAGCTCTTCTTGAGCGAGCTAATAAAGTGTTCTTTAATAACATTGCGATAGTCATCGGACCTACACCACCAGGTACTGGAGTGATAAAAGCAGCTTTTTTGCTAACCTCATCGAAGTCCACATCACCAGCGATAACGTATCCTTTAGGATTAGTAGCATCTGGTACACGAGTGATACCTACGTCCACTACAGTAACACCTTCTTTTACCATATCTCCTTTTAAGAAGTAAGGTACTCCTAAAGCAGAGATAATAATATCAGCCTCTCTAGTGATTTCAGCAATATTCTTAGTACGACTGTGTGTAAGTGTCACAGTAGCATCACCAGGATATCCTTTGCGGCTCAATAGAATACTCATAGGACGACCTACGATATGAGAACGACCGATAACTACTACGTTTTTACCAGCAGTCTCTACCTTATAACGCTCTAATAACTCCATGATACCATAAGGAGTAGCAGGTAAGAATGTTTCCATCTCTAACGCCATACGACCAAAGTTAGTTGGGTGGAACCCATCTACATCTTTATCCGCATCGATAGCTAATAAGATCTTTTGTTCGTCAATGTGTTTTGGCAACGGTAATTGAACGATATATCCATCAATAGCTGGATCAGCGTTCAACTCTTTTACTTTTGCTAAAAGTTCTTCTTCTGTAGTATCTTCTGGCAAAGAAACTAATGTAGACTCAAAACCTACTTTCTCACAAGACTTAACTTTACTTCCTACGTAAGTTAAACTTGCTCCATTTGTTCCCACAATAACTGCTGCTAAGTGAGGTACTTTTTCTCCACGAGATTTCATCTGTTGAACCTCAACAGCAATCTCATTCTTGATATCTTCCGATACCTTTTTTCCGTCTAGTAGTTGCATCAAAAATTCTAATAAGTGTGTGTTGTTATATAAATAAAGAAGGTTTAAACCTCATAACGAACCTTAAACCTTCTCTTATTTTATCTTTGCATTCCTTTCATTTGACTCATCATTCTCATTAAGTTCTTCCCTTTAGCCCCTTGCATCATCTTCATCATTTTGCTCATTTGGTCGAACTGCTTAAGCAATTGATTAACCTGTTGAATATCTGTCCCCGAACCTTTAGCGATACGCGTCTTGCGTTTCACGTCGATTATAGAAGGTTTAGAACGTTCAGCAGGAGTCATTGAGTAGATAATAGCTTCGATATGCTTAAACGCATCATCTTCTATTTCTACATCTTTCATCGCTTTTCCTACTCCTGGTATCATTCCCATCAAGTCTTTCATGCTACCCATGTTTTTTACTTGTTGGATTTGAGTTAAGAAGTCGTCAAAACCGAACTCATTCTTAGCGATTTTCTTTTGGATCTTACGAGCTTCTTCTTCGTCATATTGAGCTTGTGCACGCTCTACTAACGAGATAACGTCTCCCATCCCTAAGATACGGTCAGCCATACGATCTGGATAGAACACATCGATAGCATCCATCTTCTCACCAGTACCAATAAACTTAATTGGCTTATTTACTACTGATTTAATCGAAATAGCAGCCCCTCCACGAGTATCACCATCTAATTTAGTAAGGATAACCCCGTCGAAGTTAAGTCTATCGTTAAAAGCTTTTGCTGTATTTACAGCATCTTGTCCTGTCATAGAATCCACTACGAATAGTGTCTCATGTGGAGTAATCGCTTTGTGGATATTAGCGATCTCAGTCATCATCTCCTCATCTACTGCTAGACGACCAGCAGTATCGACGATCACTACGTTAAACCCATTTGCTTTCGCATGTTTTATTGCGTTCTCCGCTATTTGTACAGGATTGTTATTTCCTTCTTCTGAATATACTTCTATACCTAATTGATCACCTACTACATGTAACTGATTAATAGCCGCAGG
Source organism: Myroides marinus (assembly GCF_900109075.1). Classification (GTDB taxonomy): domain Bacteria; phylum Bacteroidota; class Bacteroidia; order Flavobacteriales; family Flavobacteriaceae; genus Flavobacterium; species Flavobacterium marinum_A. The sequence goes on from NZ_FNYS01000026.1 coordinate 25,133, forward strand.
ACGATATACGTCACACGCTACCAATAAAGGTTTCTTATTTTTCTTTGTCTTTAAGAAGTTTGCTAATTTACCTGAGAAAGTTGTTTTCCCTGATCCTTGCAAACCTGACATTAAAATAACTGAAGGATTACCAGATAAGTTAATACCTGCAGCCTCACCTCCCATTAATTGAGTCAACTCGTCTTTAACGATTTTGATCATCAATTGTCCTGGTTGTAAAGTTGTAAGTACCTCTTGTCCTAGGGCTTTTTCTTTTACTATATTAGTAAAATCTTTAGCAATCTTAAAGTTAACGTCGGCATCTAATAGAGCTCTACGAACCTCTTTTAGAGTATCTGCTACATTGACTTCTGTAATCTTGCCGTGTCCCTTAAGGATATGAAAGGCTTTATCTAATTTATCACTTAAATTATCAAACATATCGGTATTATTTTAATACTTTGAGTCGCCAAAGATACTATTTAACTCGTTAAGTCACAAAAAGCAAAAGCAACAAAACAAACTTTTTTTGAATATTATTCGTATTTCTTTTGTTTAGGCTTATTTAATAGGAGTTTACAAGTCATAATCATCTCAAATAACACACTATTTACTCCCTCTTAGATAAGTTTAAATCTAAAAAATAGAATAGTTTAGATACTTCGTTTTTCCATATACATAATACCAGTACCTAGACGTAGATTGATAATAATTCCATTTATAAAACAGTCTTTCACTTGCAACTTCTTTCATCACTTCTATGTTTTCATCCATTCGCAACCCCTCTTTTGACATTAACTCCATTATGTAAATCTCAAAATCAATTAAGTTTCCACTCTCTAAATGTCTTCTATTCTCTGATGAATAAAAATCATAAGGTTCAACACTATCTTCCCAACCTGCTTTATCCATTAAACCATTAAGCGCATTTACTTTACGCTCATACACCTTATCACTCAACAGAAACTCCCTTCTTTCTATACTAGGAGCATCTTCTGGAGAAGAGCAGCTCATTAATGTAGCTCCAGCCAATAAACTAACAACAAACAAAACTCTCTTCATAGCTATAATTTAAAATTGGACAACAATATAGTCTCCACAAAAAGTAGTCCATAAATATCATATAGCCATTAATAATCAGCTTCATAACCATGTCCATTATTTCCATAAAATATTAGCCATTTAGCCACAGCGTACAATATATGCAAACGTGCTTCTATTGACTCTTCATCTACTTCAGGTATTTCGCGTTGACTTTTTAGATATTCTAAATTATTCTCTTTAGCTATTTGATCCGCAGCCTCCATTAATCTATTTCCATAATCTAATGTAGCATCAGCTTTCTTTGTTTCCCATGCTTCGTGAACTAAATCTTCTCCAATCAAAGGAATACAATCATTTAAAAACTGTCCTCTCAATACATTCTCATCCTGACCATAAGAACAATATAATGGTACACCATCTAACTCTTTTGCTAAGCCTATCACATAATAATCAGCATGTTCCTTCATAAAATCCTCAAATGTAGAAGGCTTCTCTTCAATACCGTCATACAGACTTTTCAACCATTCATTTGCTTCTTTATCCCTTCCTACTTTAGGAGCTTTAATTGTCTCATAAGTAGGTATAAGATTAGCAAACCATTCTGCTAGAAGATCTTCTCTTGTTGGTGTTTTTTTACCTCTTAATTTATCCCAAAAACTTGGTTGTGGATACTCATCATTATTAATCATATCCATAATTTCATAATACCTCTTTTCAAAACCAGGTTTTGCCTTACCCATAGGTCTCATATCTAATCCCATAACTTTATTTTTTTTTACTAATATACTTAAATACAAACACTTTAAATCAAAACAAATTACAGAAACTCTTTTCTATCTTTAATATTCTTACTTTAGTTTCTTTAATAAAAACTTCATATTATGAAACAATTATTTATACTTACTTCCCTATTTACATTACTATGGAGTAGTAGTACATATAGTCAGGATCTACATACTAAAATAGACAGCATACGCAATCTATACAATGTGCCAGAAGTAACTTATGCAATTATCACGAAAGACCAAATCATCAAACAAGGTGCTTCAGGTCATCACAAGTTCAACGAAAAGAACAACACCTCTAATGCATCCATACAAGATTACTTTCACTTAGGGTCAAACACCAAAGCAATCACTGGATTTATAGCTGCAAAGCTTGTGGAACAAGGGAAAATAACCTGGGAAACGACCTTCTTTGACCTGTTCCCAGAAACTAAAAAAGGCGCAAATCCTATTTACTACAATGCTACACTTAAAGACTACTTCTCACATAGAGCTAAAGTACACGCTTTCACAAGTGGAACAGAGCGTTTGTCTTTACCAGTTTTTGAAGGAAACAAACAACAACAGAGACAAGCATTTGCAAAACACGTATTAACTCTTGCTCCAATAGAATCACCTGATGGATATACTTACTCAAACGCAGGATACAGTATAGCTGCAACGATGTTAGAAAAAGTATCTAACAAATCATGGGAAGAACTAACTAAAGAATTTCTGACTAAAGATTTAGGTATAGAATTTGTCATCGGTTGGCCAAACCGCAATTTAGACAACCAGCCTTGGGGGCACGCCTTACAGTATGATGTATTAGAGTCTGTACCTCCTACTTATAACTACCAACTAAGCCTTATCGAGCCAGCTGGTGATCTAAGTATGAATATAGAAAACTACATCAAATATATCCAACTCAACCTAAAGGGATTGTCAGGTCAGAGCAATACTCTATCTGCAAAAACCTATGATTTCCTTTTTAATAGTAGAGAGAAATATGCTATCGGATGGGGTAACCTTACTACAAAAGAAATGAAACTATATGATCACGCAGGTTCAGACGGTACATTCTTTAGCTATACACAGATAGATGGGCTAACGAATACAGCTTATATCATCCTAGCTAATAGTGGTACTACTAATGCTCAACAGACCGTAATGAAAATAGTACAGGAAATGAAAGATTCTATGAAGTAATACTCTTCACAAGAAATAGCGTTAATCTATCTCCTAAAATTAGCGCTATTTCTTTCCTATTTATCTTTTATCCTTAATTTTGCGGTCTAAATAATACAATAAATGTCTCAGCCTAAAGCTATCTTTAGAACGTTTACTAGTGATGTGCAGTCTATCGAACTGCCGACTAAGTTTACCTTTCCTTTTTACTACGAACCACATCCACTGACTATACTTGCTGCAGAGGAGTTACAGCAAGAGTTAAGTGCACACCCTCTTATAGCACCGCTATTTGATCAAGACAGTCCTGAATGCTTGCCTACAGGTAAGATGTTTGGCGTACTAGTAGTAAAGAATGAAGAAGGGCAATTAGGCTACTTAGCAGGATTCTCTGGTAAATTGGGAAGTTATACAGACTTAGAAGGATATGTACCTCTAATATTTGACCTGTGGAATGAGGAAGGCTTTTTTGCAAAAGAAGAAGTAGAGGTAAAAGCTATCAATACTATCAACGCTAAAATAGAGAAGCTAGAAGCTGACCATGTCTATATCAACGCAAAAGCACTGCTAAAACAACAACTAGCAGACGAAAAAACAGCGATAGAACAGCGAAAAGCTGAACTAAAAATATTAAAGAACGAACGCAAGGCTATCCGTAAAGAACAAGAGAGTATCTTGTCTGCAGAAGAGTTTCAAGCCCTAAACGACGACCTAGTTAGACAGAGTTTAAGAGATAAATATGAGTTGCGCGTATTGACAGAGTATTGGCAAGAACAAATCAATACCTCTAGAGATATTACAACGAGTATAGAAGAAGAACTAAACTTCTTAAAAGAAGAACGCAAGAACAAATCAAATGGCTTACAACAAAAGTTGTTTGCCTCTTATAAGTTCCTAAATTATAAAGGTGAAGAACAGAGTTTATTAGACATCTTTGCCAAAACTGTATTACAGACACCTCCAGCAGCAGCAGGGGATTGTGCTGCTCCTAAACTGATACAGTACGCATATGAGCATAACTATACTCCTATTGCACTTGGTGAATTTTGGTGGGGAGAGTCTCCGAAGTCTGAGATACGCAAACATCAACACTTCTACCCTTCTTGTCGTGGAAAGTGTGAGCCTATCTTAGGACATATGTTAGAAGGATTAGATGTAGATGACAACCCTCTATTAGTAAACCCAGCTCTAAACAGACCTATTGATGTAGTCTATGAAGATGAGTACTTCGCTATCGTAAACAAACCTGAAGACTTCTTATCTGTACCTGGTATTTATATACTAGACTCAGTATATGAGCGTATGAAACTTCGCTACCCTAATGCTACAGGTCCACTTATCGTACATCGATTAGACATGCCTACTTCAGGTATCTTAATCATCGCTAAAGACAAGGACTCTCATAAGGCATTACAAAGTCAGTTTATCAAAAAGAGCTTAGAGAAGAGATATGTAGCTGTACTAGACGGTATCATCGAAGGTGAAGAAGGTATTATTGAACTTCCATTGAGAATAGACTTTGACGATAGACCGAGACAGATGGTCTGCTATGAATACGGAAAGTATGCTAAGACTAGATGGGAAGTAATCGAGCGCAAAGATGGTAAGACGAAAGTATATTTCTACCCTATCACAGGACGCACACATCAACTGCGTATGCACGCCTCACATCCCGATGGGCTAAACACTCCTATAGTAGGTGATGACCTATATGGTACTAAAGCAGATAGATTGTACTTACACGCTGAAAGTATCACCTTCAGACACCCTAAAACATTCGAATTAATGACATTCACTAAAAAAGAGAGTTTTTAAACTCTCTTTTTTCATTATTTTAGTACTGCTAAAAGAAGAAATAATGACTGATAAGAAAAAGCAATTACAGAAACACAAGCGAATAGCAACTGGTTTATTCCTATTGATGGCAATAGTCTATATCATTATGGTATATGCTATCAGACATTCACCTGCCTCGTGGATGGGATATGTCAAGGCATTCTCAGAAGCAGCTATGGTAGGAGCTTTAGCAGACTGGTTTGCTGTCACTGCACTCTTCAGACATCCGATGGGAATGCCTATCCCGCATACTAACCTTATCGTAAATAGCAAAAATAAAATAGGTGATAATTTAGGAGACTTCGTCACAGATAACTTCTTGACAGCAGATAATATCAGACCCTATGTAGAGAAAGTAGATCTAGCTAATATGATTTCTACTTGGTTAAACAAACCTAGTAATCAAGCTATACTAGAAAGCGAAATAACCTCTCTGACCAAAAGGATACTAACAGATCTAAATGACGATAACATTATTCATCTAATGACAGCGAAAGCGAAGGAAGGTATCGCTGCTATCAACATACAAGGCTTTGTGTCTAAAGGGCTGATGTATGCTATAGAAAAGAATGAACACAATAGACTACTAGATATCATACTACCTAAAGCACAGATGTATGTAGAAGAGCACCGCCAAGAAATATATGATAACGTAGTAGAAAAAAAGCCTATCTTAGGACTTATAGGGGGTAAAGCTGTCACCAACCAACTAATCAGTGGTATCAACACTTTCTTAGGAGATATTGAACGTGACCCTCATCACAAGATCAGAAAAGAGATTACACTTCGATTAGAAATGTTAGCTGTAGACATAGAAGCTTCTCCTATTTGGAAAGCTAAATTTGACGAAATCATTAGTCAGTTTATCACAGACAAGACTATCGATACCTATATGCGTGACTTATGGGCATCTACTAAAGAGAGCTTACTTCACCAACTAGAAGACAAGAACTCCACACTGCGCAGTTATATCTCATCTAGCTTATCTAAAATAGCTATAGACCTAGAGAATAATACTGAGAACAAGGCTAAAATAAACAAGTGGATACAGTATACTATCTATAGAGTAGCACTTAAGAATACTAAAGAAGTAGGGCAACTCATTCGCAATACTGTGGAGAGTTGGGACGGTCAGGAGTTAAGTGATAAACTAGAACTAGAGGTAGGTAAAGACTTACAGTATATCCGCATCAATGGTACACTCGTAGGAGGACTAGTAGGTCTACTTATTTATATTATCACATCCATGCTATAACCTAGAGTAATCATTAACTCAATATCTTGTAGTGTCTCACTTTTACTTCTTCTACAATCAACATTTATTATATAAACAGTTGCTGTTTTGCATCTATCCCACATTAATTGGCTATCGAATGACTCCGCTGTGACTCCGCTATAAGTCCGTTGTGACCCTGCTATTTTAATGAAATTAACGGAGTCAATACAGAATTATCACTCAGTCAAAACTGATTCAAATAATACTGAACAAAACTGCCATTAATACTGTACAGATACTTTAAAAAAATTGATATACAAAAAAGGCTGTAATCTATAGATCACAGCCTTCTTTGTATCTGATATATTGATTTAATTATCTGATTTGCCTACTAGTGTAGTTTCCTTCTCTGCACTATCTTTTATAGTGATAGATACTTGATTTGGCACATTAGATTCTAGGTCATCCATCAATATAGTGATAGTCCCTTTCGTTCTTTTGTCTAAAAAGTATAATACTCTACTTCTTATTGTACCTTGTATATCTTCAGTCCCTTCTAATATAGCATCAGGAGCTTCTGCCATAGTCTTACCCGCAGTCCATTGTGTTAAACGCATTACTTGTGCATTCTTTCTATCTATTCTCCAGATATCATCCCCTACTTTTATCACTGCATAAGGTTCGAAGTATTTTCTAACACTTTTGTGAAGATTCTTTTTATCTGCATTTATTAGAGATTCTCTTATTTTTTTCTCTGCTTCAGTTTGATCATACACTTTTGTAATATTTCCTTCTTCATTTATCCACATACGCCCAAGGTCAAACATAATTCCTCTCCATCCCATATCTGTATATTCTTCGATAACAGAATGTGAAATTTTCGCTGAAAACTCAGGAGAAAACAACTGTTCAAATTTGCTTACAAATTCAAACTCTGTAGTAATATCAGGTAGTGGGTAATCACGTTTTAAAGGATATACCACTCGCTTAGCGATACCATCTCTATTCTCATTTTCAAACAAGTCAATCAGAGAGGTAACTTTTTCTACAGCTGTTGCAGAGAGAGCACTCTCTTGACTAAATCCACTAACTCCCATTAGCAGGAATACAATAGCTAATAATCTTTTCATATTTACTCTTTAGTTTTCAATTCTACTAAGCGATTACGCATATGCTCTGAGAGCATCTTTTGTACCTCGCCATCTTGTTCTGTAGCTTTTAAATAATCAAAATAAGCTAATAACTCATCTCTTCTTTCCTTGCTCAATTCAATTCTAGCTGTACTTAAAAAGGTATCGAAAGAAATGTGTGCTGCACATAGGTAGTCATATAAATAGTAAGTTCCTCCGCGTTCTAACAAAGTCTCAGCTAATAAATGAAACTTATTATATACCGAAAAATTAAGTTTAGTGACCATTCCCAAGTTTATAAATAAATCTCTTAATAGCTGTAAATCTACTGTCTCTAACTGCTCGCATACTAGCTCTGCTATCTGGATTCTAAAAAAATAGTTCTCGTCTTTAAACTTACCACCATACTTTCCATTCCACTCCAAAGCTAGCCATTCGCTATCTGACTCACTATAATTATCTATAAAACACTGAAAACCACCACTACTCACTTCCATTTCTCCTTACTTATTTAATTCTACTACAGATGATAAAAATACAATTAAAAATAAAAAAGCGAACAATTACTTTTCGACTATTTAAAAAGGAATTGTTCGCTCCATATTATGAAGGAATTGTGGGGTATTTATTACTCTAGTATTTTTATCATTTCTATATTTTCTTGTGTTCTCGCGTGGTCTAAAGCAGTAAATCCTCTACTATCTTTAAGTGCCTTATCCGCTCCTGCTAATAATAGCTCCTTCACTATCTCTACATTGCCAAAAGTAACAGCGAAAATTAAAGGACTTGCTCCATTAGTATTGCTTTTATTTACCTCAGCTCCCTTATCTAGTAATAACTTAACTAATGATACATTCTTCTTAAATACTGCTCCTATTAAAGCAGTATTCCCCATAGCATCTTGAGTTTCTAATTCTACTCCTTGTTCTAATAACAACTTTACTACATCCTGGCTATTATTATATACTGCGATAATCAAAGGGGTAAACGAACGTTCATTGACTTGATTAAGATCTACTTTCTGTTCGATTAATTGCTGAATAGCAATAGTGTTATTCTCTCTGGCTGATGTAAATATATCTTGTCCAAAACTCAACTGTGTCATTAATAGAAACAAACTGAATACAATATATCTTTTCATATTACATTTTTAAAAAATAAATCCAACACAAATACATCTTCTCAAAACAATACTAGGTATAAAATGGAGGTAGAAAGTAAATAATATAAAATATAAGCTTATACCCAAGAATAATGTTTTGTAATCTCAATACAACTTGTTGATTAGAAATACTGAGAAATAGATATATCCATGTTGAATCTTAATGAGTTATTTATCTATTTTTGTTCAAAGTAAGGTTTGATATCTTCTAACTTCACATTAGTAGCTTTTAATAAACGAGTCCCATAGTCTTTATCGGCTTGATAGAAATAAGCAACCATTTTATATACTATAACTTTGTTCTTAATAGAGTTAAAAGCACCGCTTAAATTCTTGATTAGATTATCTTGATCTTTCTTAGAGAACGAACGATATAATTCACCAGCTTGTTTAAAGTTATTTTCTTTATCTATCACATGTTGAGTTGTACTAACTGGTGTGAAGAACTCTGATTTAGAATACTTAAATTTCGCATCGTCTACTACTTCAGGTTTAGTAGTCGAAGGTTGATAGTTAACATCACCTGACTGTGGTCTTAATGACATATAACCATTTTGATTATACGTATTAACTTGATTCTTAGCAGCATTTACAGGTATTTGTTGAAAATTACCTGTTAGGCGGTGACGTTGTGTATCTGCATAAGAGAACATACGTCCCTGTAGTAACTTATCTTCTGATGGCTCTATACCAGGCACTAAAGTACTTGGCGCAAAGGCTGCTTGTTCTACTTGTTGGAAATAGTTAGTAGGATTAGCATTTAAAGTCATCGTACCTACTTTCACAGATTTAGCTACTGCCTCTGGCCATATCTTCGTTACATCTACAGGATTAAAATCTAATGCATCAAAATCCTCTCTCTTTAACATCTGTACATATAAGTCCCAAACTGGGTACTCTTTTCTATCGATAGCGTGATATAAATCTAGAGTAGCGTGCTCTACAGAAGTAGCTTGGATAGCATTAGCCTCTTCTTGTGTCAAGTTTTTAACTTCTTGGCGAGGTACCCATTTATATTTCACATAGGTTACTTCTCCTTTTGCATTCACCCATTTATATGCGTGTACACCATTACCCTCCATCTGTCTAAAGTTAGCTGGGATACCATAGTCTGAGAATAACCATGTAAACATATGCGTTGACTCTGGTAGATTAGAAAAGAAATCAAATACTCTATTAGGATCTGAAGCTCCGTTAGTCAATGGTGATGGTTTAAATGCATGTACCATATCTGGGAACTTAATCGCATCGCGGATAAAGAATACAGGTAAGTTATTTCCTACTAAATCATAGTTACCCTGTTCTGTATAAAACTTAACTGCAAATCCTCTAGGGTCTCTATATGTCTCAGGTGAACCCTGCTGATGTGTCACTGTAGAGAAGCGTACTAATAATGGAGTGACCTTACCTGCCTGAGATAAGAAGTCTGCCATAGTCTCGTCTGAAAAATCTGCAGCAGCTACAAATTCTCCAAAAGCACCTGCTCCACGAGCGTGTACTACTCTCTCAGGAATACGCTCACGATCAAAGGCTGCTAACTTCTCTATTAAGTGAACGTCTTCTAATAACACTTGTCCGTTATTACCTATTGTTTTTGAATGTTGATTACTCCCTACAGGACTTCCTGTATTAGTCGTTAATACTTGAGCTTGGATAAAAGATGTAGCTAGTAAAGCTGACATCATCACACTTCTTTTGAGCATAATAATTTGTGTTTATTAATTTGTTTTATTGTTTACTTTCACAAATGTATTATGTCAAGACAGGGTATTTCTGTACTTCCAAACGATAGATTTTATTCTATGATAAATTCTATTTATCATAAATATTATCTATTGTTATAATAAAAATGAGGGGACCTATACTAGTCTATTCCACTACTATATTTAGATAAAATAAGACGTATAAATGAGATATATCTAATCTCTTCGATGGGGCAAATAAAAAAAGGAGAGTAATAGCTTATGACAACTACTACTCTCCAGCGCTTAATTCAATATATTTAAGTGATGTGTGTTCTATTTACTTCTAATCCATCTCTAGATTTATGACAGTTCGTCTAGGCTGAGAGGTCGAAAACTCTTTATGACACTTCCACTTACTACCTGCTACTAGTCCTTCTATGGTATGTCCATCTTCTATGACATCTCCTGCTTCCATCAGATAATATGCATAATCCCATAGGCGATTAGCTATATCATTAACCAAAGTATCATCGTCAAAAAAGAATTGAAAATCTGATACACCTAATGCGTGTAACCCTATCGTATCCATCAACAGATTCTTATACTCAGGTTGGTTAATATTGTATAAACGAACATTGACCATAAGGTCTAATGCAACATAATTAGGGTCTAAACAATCCTGCATAAACACTGCTGGATCTATTAACTTCTCTGCGTGCTCTGATACAATTACTGCCGGTTGACTAACCTTAGCCATAGCAAAAAGCATCTGCTGCATTAACACGATACGTATACGAGGTTCAAGACTTCTACTCAAAAAGTCTGTGACTAATACTTCGTGTTTACACTTCTCTAATGCTTCGGTTCCTTCTTCCCAATGCCAGTTCTGCTCTTTATACTTATCTCCAATATTCTTAACACTATCGTCCTCTGCGTGCATTACTACACACTGCGCTGGTACAATCCCCTCTTCGAACTCTACTTCACAGTCTGGAAAAGTAAATACATTGGCTTTCTTTTCAAATGTCACATTGGGAAATACTTTGTGTAATTCTCCTAAAACTGCGTTTAAATCTATTGTCGGTTTATCCTCAAATAATAATCTAAACATCATCATCTTTGGATTGTTGCCTAATTTTTTACTTCCCATATCTATTTTACTCTTCCTATTAACAATGACCTAAAATTACTAAATTCTAACAATCTAAAACTGAGTTATATCAGTTATTGGATAAAAGGTTTGTTTTTTATTTTTGTTGTTTGTCTTTTTGTTCTTTTGTGTTGTTGTAACAGGAAATGGTAGGAGTGTGCCCATACTACGCGAAGTCTCCTTACTCCGTACATTATATATAACACCTTTCCTTATTAGATTATCTCTACATTGATGTCGTTTGTGTGATACAACTGACATACATTCTTAATTAAGCTTTTTTTGGTAATAGCTTTTGTATATCGTATCCTTCTCTAACCAATAAAGCTAGACCATCTAATTCTAATGAACCTTCTATTGGGTTCCATCCTTGTTCTAATCCATAGTCTAAAGCCATACGAACAAACAAGGGTCTATTTAAATTCACTCTTACTTCTTTTCTTAGGAGATCATTATACAACGATACACCACTGTTTAAGGGGTTACCAATACAATAATCATCTAATACACAAAAAAATACTAGTAAAGCATATTTACTATACTTGTCTTTAAAGATTCGTATCACAAAAATACTTTTATCTCCTCCCTCTACTGCCTTAGATATATAACCTGTTCCTATCCCCTCTGTACTATACAGATACTCATCAGAACCTACCTTCAATGTTCTTAATCTTTTCTTCATACACTAAAAAGCTTTTTTTGGTAATAGTTTTTGTATATCATACCCTTCTCTAACCAATAAAGCTAAGCCATCAAGTTCTAATGAACCTTCTATTGGATTCCACCCTTGTTCTAATCCATAGTCTAAAGCCATACGAACAAACAAGGGACGGTTTAGGTTAACTACAATTTCCTTCTCTAATTTATGGTTATATAAAAGCACACTGTGATTTAAAGGGTTTCCTACATAATAGTTGTCTAATACTCTATAATGTACTAGTAAGCCATACTTACTGTACTTATCTATAAATAAGCGTATAGTAAAAATACTCTCTTCTGTTTCAGCTATGTAAGTTACGCGAGTACTATATAGATATCCTATTGTATCTACTTTTAAGGTTCTTAATTTCTTCTTCATAGGCATAAAAAAAGGTATGTGTAAGTAAACACATACCTTTTATATATCAAAGTCTTTAAATCTTTATTTTAACTTAGCGATTAGCTCTTCTAATGATAACACTTGTTGTTCTCCTGAAGCTAATTCTTTAAGTGTGTACTTCTGATCAGCCATTTCTTGTGATCCTACTAATACAGCATAAGGAATACCTTTCTTATCTGCGAACTGGAATTGCTTACCTACTTTCGCTTTATCAGGATATACTTCTGTACGGATACCAGCATCTCTTAATTTCATTACTGCTTGTACTCCATAGCTCATTTCTTCTTCTCCCATGTTTAGGAACATTACTTTAGAAGAAGTACTCACTGTCTCTGGGAATAAATTAAGCTCTTCCATTACTAGATAGATACGATCTAATCCGAATGAAATACCAACTCCACTCATATCTTTTAATCCGAAGATACCTGTAAGGTCATCATAACGACCACCTCCACCTATAGACCCCATCTGTACAGTGTCTGGTGCTCCAATCTCGAAGATAGCTCCTGTATAGTAGTTTAACCCTCTAGCTAAAGTAACATCAAGGTTTAATTTAGCAGTCTGTAGTCCGATAAGTTCTATTTCTTTTCCTACAAACGCTAATTCTTCTACTCCTTTAAGTCCTTCTTCTGAAGAAGCTAACATTACACGTAATTTTCCTAACTTCTCTTCGAATGTACCTGTGAAGTTAAATAAAGCTTGAACTTTAGCGATAGACTCTGCAGCGATACCTTTTTCGATCATCTCTGCTTTTACTCCGTCTTCCCCGATTTTATCCAGTTTATCTAGAGCTACTGTAAAGTCAATCAACTTATCACTAGCATCAATCACCTCAGCAATACCTGCTAATATCTTTCTATTGTTTAATTTAATCGTTACTCCGTGTACTCCTAATGCAGTAAATACTCTGTCATATAGGGTAACAAACTCTACTTCTTGCCATAGCGACTTAGAACCGATAACGTCAGCATCACATTGGTAAAACTCTCTAAATCTACCTTTCTGTGGACGGTCTGCACGCCATACTGGTTGCATTTGGTAACGCTTAAATGGGAAGTCTAACTCATTCTGGTGCATTACTACGTAACGAGCAAAAGGAACAGTTAAGTCATAACGAAGTGCCTTCTCTGAGATTTGGTTAGTTAGTTTTAAACTATTTTTGCTCTCTAATGCAGCATCGTCAACTTTGCTTAAATAATCACCTGAGTTTAATATTTTAAAAATTAAACGGTCCCCCTCTTCACCATACTTACCAAGTAGAGTATCAAGGTTTTCGAAAGAAGGAGTCTCGATGGGATGGAATCCAAATTTCTCAAATCCATGACGGATAGTCTGCATGATATATTGTCTTCTTGCTACTTCTGTTGGAGAAAAGTCTCTTGTACCTTTTGGAATTCCAGGTTTCTTTGCCATCTCTAGTTAATTTTTATGTATTATTATTAGACAAAACTACTACTTTTTTTAAAATCCTCCTATTGTAAGTATAGGCTAAATGGTGGTATTTAGCAGTTATTTTAAGAATTGTAGATAACTAGAGTGGTTTAAGTTTTTTGTTTATTTTTACTATTGAGAACTTTACCCACTTTCTATTCCACATTATGTTTAAACTGAGTATCGAAAATATGAGAATTGCATTGTCTAGTATCAGAAGTCAACTTCTGCGTACTTGTATCACTGTATTCATCATAGCTATCGGTATATGGGCATTAGTAGGAATATTAGCAGTGGTTTCTGCTCTTCGCAATACCATATTAGATGACTTTGCTTCTATGGGGGCTAATACATTCACTATTTCTCAATACGACGTAGCTGATCGTATGGCTAAGAATAAGTCAGTACAAAAGATCAATGCTGTAATTACTTATGCACAAGCGAAAGAGTTCAAAAAAGAGTACTTGTTCCCTTTCTCTACGGTGTCCATTTCATTTAATGCAGCAACTAATATAGAAGTCAAAAATGATCTAATGAAGACTGATCCTGAGGTATCTATCATTGGTTGTGATGAGAATTATTTGCCAAATAGTGGATTACAAGTCACTCAAGGGAGAAACTTTAGCTATACTGATGTAGCTAATGACCACTTCGTATGTGTAGTAGGGTCTGATTTCTCTAAAAAGATGTTTAAAGACTACAGTCCTGTAGGCCAAACCATCTCTGTGCGTGGGTATAAATTCAAGATTATAGGCATGCTAAAAGAGCAAGGAAGTACGTTTGGAAAGAATGAGGATCAACGCGTCTTTATTCCTATCCAAATCGCTCGTTCTATATTTAATGCTGCTAATGTAAATTACGATATCAAAATAGGGTTATTACAAGATAACTTATTAGACCAAGCAGTAGATCAGGCTATACTGGACTTCAGAAATATCCGAAGATTAACACCTGCTCATACAGCTAACTTTGGTATAGAACGCAGTGATGATCTTATTCGCTCTATGATGACACAGGTAAATATGCTGAATGTCGCAGCTTGGGTAATCGGACTGATTACTATACTTGGTTCATCAATCGCTTTGATGAATATCATGCTAGTATCAGTAACAGAACGCACTCGAGAAATAGGTATCCGTAAATCACTAGGAGCAAAAAAGAAAACTATCGCTACTCAGTTCTTTACTGAGACGATTATCATTGGTCAATTAGGTGGATTAATCGGTACTCTGTTAGGAATCTTTACTGCGTATGGTTTAGCACAAGTAATGCACTTTAACTTTACTATTCCTTGGAATGCTATTATAGCAGCATTTGCTACGACCTTTATTGTAGCTATAATCTCAGGTCTCTACCCTGCTATGAAAGCTGCAAAACTAGACCCTGTAGAGGCTCTTAGGTATGAGTAGTTGGTTGACAGTTTTTAGATAACAGTGTACTTGCCTTCGGCATTACAGTCTCTTTATTTTTTAATCTTAACACTTTGAGAAATATTGCACGAAGTCAGGAGACTTCGCTCAGCTTGGAACTTCACGCAATTTTAGAGTACGCAATCTATATCCACAATAGTATGGGCGTAATAGTCCTTCCTTCTCCTAGCCCATCATTCATAATGTCCACTGAACATTCTTCTTTCTGTCCTGCCCAACAAAACATCTCCTATTAATCTTCAAATCATTTAATCCTAATTCAGACCACCACGTATTCTGAGTACCTTATGCCGTAGGCAAAAAAACAGTGAACAGTAAACCGATAACTGTTAACCTAATAATACTGCTCTAGGTCAAACCCTAACACAGCGTTATACTTTCGGTACTCCTCATCAATAGTAGCTCTAAGTTCTATAAGCTCTTTAGTGACTGGGTGTGTAAACTTAAGTTCTAAAGCATGTAATAACATTGCTCCTAATCCGTGTCTATCAAACCACAGTTTGTTCTGTTTATTACATCCATGAGGACGACTCCCAAGGATAGGGTGAAAGATATGTTTAAAGTGCTTGCGAAGTTGGTGTTGTCTTCCAGTCTCTGGATAAGCTTCTACCAAAGAATAACGAGAAGTAGAGTGGTTACCAAAAGGCATATCTACTTCTACTCTTTGCAAAGTTTTATAAGCAGTCTTAGCATCCTGCAACTGCCCATTATCATTAGTCAATGCGTAATCAATAGTCTCCTCATCTATCGTATATCCACGTACAATAGCAATATATTTCTTCTCTACACTACGTGTTGCAAAGTCATCATTAAGTTGCTTTAAAATCTCTTTATCAAGAGCAAATAACAATACTCCAGAAGTCTTTCTATCTAATCGATGTACAGGATATACATACTGCCCTATTTGATCTCTTAGTATCTGTATTGCGTACTCTTGGATATCACTTGCTATAAATGATTTGTGTACTAATAAATCACGAGGTTTATTAATAGCTACTATATATTCGTCTTGGTAAAGAATCTCTAACATAGGGCAAAGATAAAAAAGCTATAAACATCATTACTAAAAATAAACCAAATGCTCTCCAAACCCAACAATACCTAACTATTATCCAAAATAACAGAGCACTCATAAATAATTTTGTTAAAATATAATATTTTTATACATATATTTACTTTAAATATAAAACCTATGATAGAAGAAGAAAAAGAAAAAAGCACTAGTACAGAACAAAATACGACTAGCACAAGAACACATCTACAGACTAACACGGAAAACTTAGAAAGGTTTAAACCATCGTCTATTTATACCTCTGTATCTTGGTTAGCACTAGGTATTGGTATCGTGAGTTATTGTATTGGTTTATGGAATGCTGAGATATTATTAAGTGAAAAAGGATTCTACTTTACACTTATCTTATTTGGGCTATTTGCAGTAGTTGCCTTACAGAAGAGTGTACGCGATAAACTAGAAGGCATTCCTGTAACTCCTCTATTCTACACCATCGGGTGGGTAGGTACTATGGCAAGTATCATACTACTTACTATTGGTCTAGTAAATGCTGAAATGACACTAAGTGAAAAAGGATTCTACGGTATCTCGTACTTACTATCTCTATTCGCTGCAATTAGCGTTCAGAAGAACGTTAGGGATTTAGAAAACATCAACAAATAGAAATAAACACCTAATCTATTTAAAAAGGCAAAGCCTCTAAATACTGATGTATTAGAGGCTTTTTATATTCTTTAGAAGTTAAAACGAACAGATACTAAGAACTGTGATGGTCTTAACTTAAAGTTAGTAGTTGATGTTTGTATACTGTTGATCACTACTTGTTCATATTCTTTGGTATTTAATATATTACTCCATTCGAAGTCAAAGTCTATTTTCTTCTTCTCCCATTTCAGTCGATACATTACATCCATAAATCGGTTAGTGAATTTCTGTTGATTAAAGATATTCTCTCTGTAATCCAGTTTCCAGATAAAACTATGTGCTTTAAATGGGATGATATCAATACGTACATTGTGTGAGTTACCATAAGAATAGGTTGATTGTTTCATATCCTTTCTCTGTGTCTCATTGTAATTGAAATCATAGGTAAAGTTTAACCAATCAAAGTAATTATTAGTCAACTGCAATCCATAAACATAGTTATAAGTATTAACATCTCTTAATGACTCATTTACTAATATCTCACTCTTATTCTTATTTACAGAGAAACTCCCTTTAATATTAGAACTGTACTCACTAAAAAACTTACCGAGGTTAACATTAGCACTTTGTGTATTTGCAATATTCTTTCGATCTAGAGCTTCTATAATTGTTTGTCCATTCTCATCAATCGTCTGAGCTAACATAATCTTCTTCTCTTGGTAATTACTATTCAAAGAACCATTCATAAATAATCCATTAAAAGGATTCTTGAACTCAAAGCGCAACCAAGAGTTAATACTCTGTGTATCTTCTATTTTTCCTTTATATGCTGTAAAGTTCAAACCGCTGAATATATAATGATCATACAATTGGCTAAGTGGAGTATAACTAGTATTGTAGCTACTACCTCCTCTTAATGTCCACATATTATTTATCTTATAAGATAAATAAACAGACGGAGAAAAGTCTACAGCATTCTTTGTATTCTTAGTATCTATTGTCTTATCATCTAGCTTCATCGCTGACCAAATAATAGGAAGTGTAAATGTCATATCCCACGATGTTCCTTTATAGCTTGCTGTAGAATTTAATCTATTGACAAACCTATTATAGGTCAAATCATTCTGATAATTACTTCCTAGCCAAACACGTTCATTATTTTGACCATATAAATCAGTCTCAAAACGCTTGTTCTCAAACAATAAACTGTACTCTTCTGTGAAAGTCCACTTCTTGTATTTCCATGATAGAGATATAGCATTCTGAGTATAAAAACTGTTATCTAAGAATGATTGATTTAACAAACCATACTTCTTTAAATCCTCATCAGGAAAGTTTACATTCCCATTAGCTACTACATCATAATCTTGTTTATCTCTAGTAAAGTCAACTATCGACTTAAAGTTAGCAAACTTGTTATTTCCTACTGGTATAAGAGTACTCAAGGAATTCTGTAAGGTAAAAGAAGGAGATAACACACTCTGATTAATAGGATCATTATTCTGAAGCATCAGTCCTCTTTCTTTATTTCTACTTACATTAATTGTAATATAATCCTTTAAGTAATTATCTTTTGCATTCTTCGTTATTGTAAACTTAGAATTAAACACTTCCTTAAAGTATCTGTTCTCATCCTTTCTATTGTACTTAATTACCTCGCTGACATTGCCATTCGCATCAAGGTTCCTAATCTCAGTAGATTGTGCTCCAGACTGTTTTACCTCATCATTCGTATAAAAAGCATTTGTATTCATCTCTAATTTATCTGTAAACTTCACTAGAAAGTTAGCAGATGCAAAGTGAGATCTGTTGTCTAAATAACGCGACTTGTCAACGCCAGGTGTAGAGGTAGCACTCATCGATAATGTCTGCCCTGTATCCTTAGTATATCTATATGTATCAAAAGAACCAAAAGAACCAAATGCTCTAAACTTATTATTAAGATCTTCACCCGAGTTATTTGTATCATAACTGACCAAGTACTGCAAACCTTTACTAAAGAACATAGGTGACACAGTGCTGTTCCACAAGAAAGGATCTCCTCCTACTCCTATCTTAGCACTTCCACTAAGACTTATCTTATTTTTTAATCTAATATTAATAGCAGGGCTCTCAGAAGGAACTACACCTTCTAACATCTTTATAGGTTGGTGATTTTCTATCACTTCTAATTTACTCACATGAAGGTTAGGTAGCGCTTTAGTAATCGATCCATACCTTCCCTGCATCAAGTCTTTTCCTTCTACATAGAATTTATTCAATGCTTTACCTTGATACTTAATTTCACCATCACCACTCACTTCCATACCTGGCATTTTCTTAATCACGTCTTCTAATACTCTATCATTCTTTCCTGCAAAAGCATTTAGGTCAAACACTAGTGTATCATTGTGTTGAGTAATAGGAGATGCTTTCACAAATATCTCTTCTAATTGAGTAAACTCATCAACTAATTGTATCTGAATATCTTGAGACTTATTCTCTACTACCTTTTCGAATACACTATAATTGACTGTTGAAGCCTTAATCTTTAGTGTACTTAAAGTTGACTTAACAGGTATCTGAAAAGCTCCTTTGCTATCTGACATTTCGTAAGCCATTACCGCATTAGTTTCTGGGTTTAGAATAGAAACTATAACATTAGATAAAGGTACTTTATTCTCATCATTTACTTTCCCTTTTATAACAACCTGTGCCTGCAAAGACACAGTCATAAAAAAGAATATATATACTAAATATTTCATCGTTAATAAGGGAATTAATTATTTAATAGAACTCTATAGGATTAGGTTCTTTTCCAAACTTCTTAGTCATAAATTCACTAGGTTCTTTAGAGTCATTCAGAAGTTTCCCACCTGTTTCTTGAATGATCTGCATATAACTTTTGTTAGCATTTAAATTCTTTAATCTCTTTAATTGTTTATCTGTTACTTCTTTAAAAAAATCAAGTTCACTTAATTCAAACCAGTAATTATTTACTTTCTTACTCTCTATGAACTCAAATACATAATCCTGATCAGCATCTTTCGCCTTTACAACAAAACCTGGTAGATTCTTAAACTTATAAGGTCCTTCTATCAATGGTATTTCTGTTGTGAACCACACTGTCCAGGTACGACCACTCAGTTCACCTATCGCTTTTTGTACTCTCATATTATGAAAATTTTCTGTCTCATTTGAAATAGTCCATTTAATAGTATTAACTGGCTGTTTTACTTTATAAGCATCTAACATATTAATCATTTCATATAAAACAGTATCTCCAGCATCTCGACTCAAAAACCAAGGAATCTTAGACTCAATTGTTCCCGATTCTTCTTCCTTCAGGTCAGCAACAAATTCTAAATAAGTACCCTCACTAATAAACAAAGATCTACTACCATCCACATCTAAGTAAAACTTCTCTATTAAAGGTTCTGCATTAGGAGTTATTTTCTTATCAAAAGGTTTATAGGTCAACATATACTCATAACGCATAAAATCTTTTACTTGTTGAGCCATAAGAGTACTAGGCATTACTAACACTAAACACAATACAATAAAACAACAATATTTCTTCATAACTTTATTTCGTAAGCCATTCCATATAATTAGTGTTATCTCCTATTTTCTTACTCATTGATTGTTGATTTTCAACAGTATCTTCTAGGTAAATCTGTATTCCTTTTTCTGCAAAGTCTTGTTTTAAACTTTTATTAGCTCTTAACTCTCTTGCTCTAATAAGGTCTTTCTCTTTAGTTATAGCAGCTTTCTCATATTCATAAAAATGTAAGGGAACTTGTACCTTCTCACTCTTTCTAAACTCGAAGAGATAATCTTGTTTATCATCTACTGCTTTTACTACAAAACCTGGTAAGTTCTTAAACTTATATGGTCCTTCTATAAGAGGTATTTCTGTAGTAAACCAAACTGTCCAAGTACGACCATTCAATTCACCTACTGCTTTTTGTACAGTCATACCTTCATACTTTTCAGTCGCGCTATCTATAATCCACTTGACAATATTTACTGGATATTCTATCTTTAATAATGCAGATATGCGCTCTACGTAATATTGTTTATCAATTTCTTTAACTACAATTTCTTTAAAAAATGTGGTTTCACCTGACATATCAAAGTTTACCCCTAAAAAAGCTAATTGCCCAGTTTTAGTTAAACGCTCAGTACGTTTAGCATAACCTTCAGAATAGAAGCGAGAAGAAGAATCCCATACATCTAAATACACTGTTTCAGTCTTTACCTCATCAGAAACAACACTTGGTTTAAAAGTAACTCCGTACTCATAACGCATCACATCTATTTTCTCTTGAGCCATTGATACTACAGTTATTCCTAATGCACAGATAGTACTCATAACTAATCTCTTCATACTCTTATCGTTTTTTAGATTTACATATTTATTTTAATAAAACTCAATAGGTTTATCCTCTTTACCTACTTTTCTAGAGAGTTCCTCTAACACTTTTGGGTCTCGTATTTGACTAATATTAATCTTAGTACCTCTTTCTTCTAACATTTGAGCAAGGTTCTTATTTGCTATAGAATTTCTAATCTTATTCCATTGCGTTTTATTAACCTTAATTGCATCTGAATAATTTTTTGGTAACCAATAAGAGGAAACAGCCTTTTCACTCTTAAGTAATTCGAACTTATAATCTCCTGTACTATCCTCTGCCTTCACCACAAAACCAGGTAAATTCTTAAATTTATAAGGTCCCTCTATCAATGGAATATCTTGTGTAAACCATACTGTCCAAGTACGTCCACTCAATTCTCCTACAGCCTTTTGTACCTTCATCCCATTATAATCTTCTACATCTGTTGATATTGTCCAATTTATCTGATTAGGTATTTCCTCTACATTATACCTATCTAATCCAGTACTTAGATAGGTATTAAGCTTTACTTGTGTATTATACACAGACCATCTTACTGCTGTTTGAGATTCTCCTAAATCAGTTGCTTTGCCTACATTTCTCCCCATTTTTATCAAATTCTCATTTGACTGATCAGAACCAGCACTTATACATCTGGATTCATTATTATAAATATCTAGATAGACAACCTCTACCTTTCCCATCACTGACTTTTCTGTTCCTATAGTCCAAGCAGGAAAGGTTAGTTGATACTCATAACGCATCACATCTATTTTCTCTTGAGCCACTGCCACTAACGTTATCGTAAATGTGCAGATAGTACTTATAATTAGTTTTTTCATATTCTAATTTTTATTTTATGATACTTATAAATGTGATGCCTCAGATTAATAAAACTCTATAGGTTTATCCTCTTTACCCATTTTCTTTTTAGTCAACTCATCAGTTACATCCTTCCCCTTATCATCTACCATTTTAAAAGTAGCTGTACCACCTCTTTCATTCATTATTTGAGAGAAACTTTTATTTGCATTCACATTTCTGATCTTATCCCACTGTTTTTTATCGATCTTCATCGCTTTCTCTTGTCTAGGAGATAACCAATAAGTAGCTGCTGCTTTTTCACTTTTTAGCAATTCGAACTTATAATCTCCAGTACTATCCTCAGCCTTTACTACAAAACCAGGTAAATTCTTAAACTTATAAGGCCCATCTATCAATGGAATATCTTGTGTAAACCAAACTGTCCAAGTACGACCACTTAATTCACCTGTCGCTTTTTGAACTTTCATCCCCTCATACTCCTCTACGTCTGGTAATATGTCCCACTTCACTAAACTTACAGACTCCCCTACATTATACGTTTCTACACCAGAAGTACCATACGTATTCAGGTCTGAACCATTCTTATATATAGACCATTTCACTTTACTTCTAAACGAGCTAAGTGCTGCCATACGCGTTGCTATATCAGCATCCTTCTTTGCTCCAGTAGAAAACTCTATTAATGTCTCTTCTCTCTTTACATTCCCTTCACTCACACATCTAGATTCATTATTTAAAATGTCTAAATAAACGATTTCTGTCCCTCCTTGAGAAGCAGCTTCATCACCTGTTTCTTTTGTACTAGGCATAGTCATCTGATACTCATAGCGCATTACTTCTATTTTCTCTTGTGCATTAGCTAATAAAGCAGTACATACTAGTGCTGCAGATATACACATTACTTTAATCATAATTATAGTTGTTTTGAGTTATCTGTTTAGCTTCCGTTAATCATATTTAAAGAAGTTGGTTTTGCCTTAACCATCTTAACAATTGTGTTATGAAAAATTGTTTCCTTAAATACGGATCTATTTAATCTATATACGAACTCATTAAAATAAGCTTGGATATATTTCTTATTGATATGTGAAGGTACTGTCCTAATCCACGACTTAAGTTGGTGAATTATTACATGTAATTCTTTAAAATTAGCTCCTTTATCACTTTCTTTTTGAGTAATATTATATTTCTTTTTCAAAGGATTGTACCCTCTCCATTTATCTGTAACTACATTAGCATCTTGTGAAATATGTTGTTCGAATATAGT
>NZ_FNYS01000041.1 GCF_900109075.1 Myroides marinus
AAAGCTTATTTTTAAGTAATTCTTGCTTCACTTTTTGTTTATGATCGTCTGCCTCTAGAGTCGTTATTACTTCTCTAATGCGGATGCAAAAGTAGTACCTTTTTCCTTACTCGCAAACTTTAGCTAGTCTTTTTTTAAAGGTTTTTTCAAAGTATTTCGTAACTCGTTATTATACGATGTTTTAGAGATGAAAGTTTTTTATTAAAATCACCAACTATTCAATAATTAGCAATTCTATTGCCCGACAACGTTTACAAAATATCATTTTCTTAGTTATTCTACAGAAATCATGCAATACATACAATAGAGATAACACAATGTCACCTATATATTATACCCAAAATCAAAAGCACAACATCTTTTATTCAATTCCTATCTCAAAACGATGAACTTCATGTAATATATAAAGTAGAACTAACTACCCTGCCATTTAGCACAACACAATAAGTACATATATCATACAGATACTATATAGCTGCATTTATTATGCTCCAATCACAAATAAAGAAGTACACATATATTATATAAAATAGAAATGACTCCACAACCATTTGGTACAATACAACAGGTACATATATCATACAAATACTATATAGCTCCATTTATTAAGTTCCTATCTCGAAATAATAAACTAGACATATTATATAAAGTAGAAATAACTACCAAACTATTTAGTTCAACACAACAACTACATCCATGAAGCTTCAATCACAAATAAAGAAGCACACATACTTAATATATAAAGTAAAAATGACTACCTCTTTACAAAAACAGAACAAGCACATTAATCAATGGCATACAATCAATAACACCACCTTGCTCAAGTTCTCCAATATCAAAGTACCTTCTTCAAAACAATACATAGAGGTTTCAGAGATAAAGTTCCTTTCTTTTTAGATTAACTAAACATCTTGTCTAATCCCCAACTTTTGTCACTGGTCCCCACTACCTATATTAGATTGATCCTCAAATACTCTAAACATCAAAAATACAAAGTGTATAAAAAGCGAAAAGCGATACCTTGTTAGATATCGCTTTTCAAATCCCCTTAAAAAGTAAATTTCTTTACTTGTATTCTTGTTTTTAAAATTCCATAACCTAAACGGTTATAAGAAAAAAGCCAGTCGTTGACTGGCTTCTCTGCTCCCCCTCTTGGGCTCGAACCAAGGACCCTCTGATTAACAGTCAGATGCTCTAACCAACTGAGCTAAGGAGGAAGGTGTGTTACCTTTATTGCGATGCAAATATAAAACGATTTTTCATTTCTGCAAAACCCAACAAGCATTTTTTTGATATTTTTTTTATTTACTGAAGATAGCTTTGTAAATATCATTACCGTTTGCAAATAGAAGAAGCCCTATAAGTATAAAGAAACCAACCATTTGTGCCTTTTCTAAAAACTTATCACTTGGTTTTCTTCCCGAAATCATTTCATATAATAAAAAGATAACATGTCCCCCATCTAACGCAGGAATAGGCAATAAGTTCATTACTCCAAGCATAATAGACAACATAGCTGTAATACTCCAGAATACCTGCCAGCTCCAGAATTGAGGGAATATATCATAGATAGCTTTAAACCCACCTACACCTTTATATGCACCTGTTTCAGGCTGAACGATTTTTTTCAATTGACCGAAGTAACTCATTACTCTATCCTTCCCCATATGTAATCCCGCAGGGATAGCTTCCACTAGAGAATACTCCTCTTTACTTAACTTATACAATCCTAGTTTTTCTAAGTTATCAAAAGGCAATGCAGCTGCATAATAAGTTTCCAGCTTACCATCAGCATTAACTTTTACATCTACTGTAAGATCCTTTCCGTCACGACTTACCACCATTGGCACTGTTTGTCCTTTATTAGACTCTAATACACCAGCAACCATATCGAAATAAGGCGTATCAACACCATTAATAGACTTCACAATATCTTTTACCTGAAGAATATTCTCATTAATAGAATTCTCACCAAAACCAGATACTATAAAAGGAATACGCAGTCCAATAAATCCAGCTCCTTTATTCTCAGTAATCTGACCTAAGAAATTAACTGGCAACTTAACGTGTTCTACTACACCTGCACGTTCTATCTCAATATCATTACCCATTAAGATAGCTTCAGGCAAGCTATTAAACTTCACAATCTCTTTTCCGTCAACTTTTAAGATTTTATCACCAGTCTTAAGACCTGCCTCTTCTAGTATAGGATTTTGAACCCATATCCCAGCATTTACATCCTTAGTAGCAATATACTTTTCTCCATACGCATAAGCCATACCTATATATATAAGGAAAGCAAGTATAAAGTTCACTGTTACTCCCCCTAACATAATAATCAGACGTTGCCAAGCTGGTTTAGATCTAAATTCCCAAGGCTGTGGTTCACTAGCTAATTGCTCTGTATCCATACTCTCGTCCACCATACCAGATATCTTTACATATCCACCTAATGGCAACCAACCAATACCATAAACAGTATCCCCAATCTTCTTTTTAAACAGAGAGAACTTTACATCAAAGAACAAGTAAAACTTTTCTACACGAGTTTTAAAAAGTTTAGCAGGAATAAAGTGCCCTAACTCATGTAAGATAATCAACAAAGACAAACTCAATAAGAATTGAGATAATTTAATAAGTATATCCATTTTTATTTTTTACAAACTGTAATATTATTAAGACAAAAGTAAAATTTTACTTTAACTAATCTCACATTTTTTTAAACCAAGGCTTAAATTATCAATTCTTTCACATAAATAAGAGACTAACCCCAAGTGTATCGCCATAAAAACCTCAAAATTAAAAACTCTTATAAAGCGTAGTCTTGCACAATAATGATTTAAATAATCTAAAAATCTCCCTAATAAAATGCATAATATTAGACAAAACGCATAAAGAGGTAGGCAAAATAGTTATTAATAGAAAACTATTTTCTAACTTTGCTATACAATTAATATTTATAATATGTTACAGATAGCTTTTATTAGAGAGAATCAAGAGAAAGTGGTTAAAGGATTAGCCAAAAGAAATCTTGATGTTGCCGATTTGCTAAAAGAAGTGCTTGAATTAGATGAGAAAAGAAGAAGCACACAAGTAGAATTAGACAATGTATTAGCAGAATCGAACAAACTATCCAAAAGCATCGGGGAGTTAATGAAGAGTGGTGAGAAAGCGAAAGCTGAGATCATCAAAGAGAAAACTTCTAATTTACGTGACCAAAGCAAACAATTAACAGAAGAGCTTAATAATGTATCTGCATTATTAACAGAGAAACTATACACATTACCTAACGTACCAGCTGACATTGTACCAGCAGGTAAAGACGCAGATGACAACTTAAACGTATTCGAAGCAGGTGAAGTACCAACTTTACACGAAGGAGCATTACCTCACTGGGAATTAGCTAAGAAATACGATATCATCGACTTCGAATTAGGTAATAAAATCACTGGAGCAGGCTTCCCTGTATATAAAGGTAAAGGAGCACGTCTTCAGAGAGCCTTAATTTCTTACTTCTTAGACAAGAATACAGCTGCAGGATATAACGAATACCAAGTACCACACTTGATCAATGAAGCATCAGGATACGGTACAGGACAGTTACCTGATAAAGAAGGTCAAATGTACCACAGCACAGTTGACGATCTATACTTAATCCCAACTGCAGAAGTACCAGTAACTAATATCTTTAGAGATGTTATCTTACAGGAGACTGAGTTACCTATTATGTGTACAGCATATACACCATGTTTCCGTAGAGAAGCAGGATCATATGGAGCACACGTAAGAGGTCTTAACCGTCTTCACCAATTTGACAAAGTAGAAATTGTACGTATCGAGCACCCTGACAATTCTTACCAAGCGTTAGACGGAATGGTAGAGCACGTAAAAGGACTATTAAACGAATTAAAGTTACCTTACAGAATCTTGAGATTATGTGGTGGAGATATGGGATTCACATCAGCACTTACATATGACTTCGAAGTATTCTCTACAGCACAAGACAGATGGTTAGAGATTAGTTCTGTATCTAACTTTGAGACATTCCAAGCGAATAGATTGAAATTAAGATTTAGAGATAAAGAAGGAAAGAATCAACTAGCACATACATTAAATGGTAGTTCATTAGCATTACCACGTGTACTAGCTGGAATTCTAGAAAACTATCAAACTCCAGAAGGAATTGTAATCCCAGAAGTATTACGTCCTTACACAGGATTTGATATCATCGACTAAATACATCAATAATAACCTTATAAAATAAAGCACCAAATACTGATAAAATGAGTTTGGTGCTTTTTTTATCTTTGCACAAATAAATAAGCTAATCTAGATTATGATTATATACAACATCACAGTCAACATACATGAAACTGCTCACGATACGTGGATGCAATGGACAAAGAATGCCTATATACCAGGAATGTTGGCTACAGGGAAGTTTGACAAAGCACGCATTATAAAAGTGCTAATAGAAGAAGAGATGGGTGGACAAACTTATTCCCTACAATTCGAAACACAGAGTAAAGAATTATTAGATCAGTTTTACAAAGAAGACTTTGATCGTTTTGAGAACGAAGCAAAGAAATTATTTGGCGAGCTTATGTTGACATTTAAGACAGAGCTAGAATTAATTAGCGAACATTAATAAGATACCATGGATAAAGTAAGAGCAAAAAAGCATTTAGGTCAACACTTTTTGACAGACGAAAGTGTTGCAAAGAACATCGCTGATACACTAACTCTAGAAGGATATAAGAAAGTACTAGAGATAGGTCCAGGTATGGGAGTATTGACAAAGTACATTTTAGACAAACCAACAGAGACTTTCGTAGTAGAGATAGACACAGAGTCTGTAGATTATCTACATGCCCACTATCCTAAACTTCACGATCATATCTTCGCACAGGATTTTCTAAAGTTCGACATCGTTAGTGCCTTTAAGCAAGAGCCATTCGCAGTAATTGGTAACTTCCCTTATAACATCTCAACACAAATCGTGTTTAGAGCTTTAGAATTAAGAGACTACATCCCTGAGTTTTCAGGTATGTTCCAAAAAGAAGTTGCAGAACGTATCTGTGAGAAAAAAGGAACTAAAGCATATGGTATCTTATCTGTATTAACACAGGCATTCTACGAAACGGAATACCTATTCACTGTAGACGAGCATGTATTCAACCCACCACCAAAGGTAAAATCAGGTGTAATGCGTATGCGTCGTAAAGAAGATTATAGCTTACCATGCAACGAAAAGCTATTCTTCACAGTAGTAAAAACTGCCTTTAATCAACGAAGAAAGACCTTACGAAATAGCTTAAAAGGCTATAACTTGCCAGACGAGATTAGAGCAGAAGAAGTATTTAATTTAAGACCAGAACAATTAGACTATAAAGAATTTATAGAACTAACAAAGAAAATAGAAGCCTATGGAGTTTAAAATCAGTAGAGAATCTTTACAACAATTCGAAGATTTAATAGCTGCAAAAGATGAAAAAGGATTATTAGAGATCCTTCAAGACATACACTATGCCGATATAGCCGAGATTATGAATGAGCTTTCTCAGGAGGAAGCCATATACCTATTCGATATATTAGACAGTGAAGTCACTGCAGAAATCCTTCTAGAATTAGATGAAGATGTCCGTGAAAAGATATTAAAGAATCTATCCCCAAAAGAGATTGCGGAGGAATTAGATGAATTAGACACGGATGACGCTGCTGATATTATCTCTGAATTACCAGAAGATAAAAAAGAAGAAGTGCTTTCTGAGTTAGAAGACTTAGAACACGCTAAAGATATCGTGGAACTTCTTCGTTATGACGAAGACACAGCAGGAGGACTTATGGCTAAGGAGTTTGTATCTGTCAATGAGAATTGGTCAGTACTTACTTGTGTCAGAGAAATGCGTAAACAAGCAGAGAACGTATCACGCGTTCACTCTATTTATGTATTAGATGACGATGGTCGTCTAAAAGGACGTTTATCACTTAAAGATTTACTTACATCATCTACTACTACCCACATCAGTGATGTTTATATACGTAATGTAGACTTTGTAAAAGTAGATACTAAAGATGTAGAAGTAGCCCGTATCATGCAGAAGTATGACTTAGAAGCCATCCCAGTAGTTGATGAAATGGGAAGACTAGTAGGTCGTATTACCATCGATGATATTGTGGACGTAATTAAAGAAGAAGCAGATAAGGATTACCAATTAGCAGCCGGTATCTCTCAGGACGTAGAGGCTAACGATAGTATCTTAATGCTAACACGTGCTAGATTACCTTGGTTGATATTAGCGATGATTGGTGGATTTGTAGCCGTTAATGTATCTAGAAGTTTTGAAGGAGCTATGGAGAAATTCGGAGTTTTATTCTTCTTCACCCCACTTATCGCCGCTATGGCTGGTAACGTAGGAGTACAATCTTCTGCCATTATTGTACAAGGATTAGCGAACAACACCATTACTGGTTCAATCTGGAAACGACTAGGAAAGGAAGTAACACTTAGTTTACTAAATGGATTTCTACTAGCTATATTGATGATGCTAGGTAGTCACTTCTTATTAGGAGTAGATTATATCATCGGTATCACCGTATCCATCGCATTAATCAGTGTGATTATTATCGCGAGTCTTATCGGTACTTTTGTACCTATTTTATTAAATAAATACGGAATAGACCCCGCTTTAGCTACAGGTCCGTTTATCACTACAAGTAATGATATCTTCGGAATCTTGATATACTTTTCTATTGCGAAGGTTATTCTAGGGTTCTAGAACCTCCTTATTACACAACTATATTTAAAATGAACACTAAGAAAGTATTACATATAGACAGTAATCACCCACTAATGATTGCTCAACTAGCAGAGCTAGGCTACGAAAATGTAGAGAATTACACTGCTAGTAAGTCAGAAATAGAAGAAATTATACACGAATATGAGGGAATAATCATTAGAAGTCGTTTTTCTATTGACCAGACTTTCTTAGATAAGGCTATTAACCTTAAGTTCATCGGGCGTGTAGGTGCCGGTTTAGAAAACATAGATTGTGCTTATGCAGAGACCAAAGGAATAGCATTAATAGCAGCTCCAGAAGGCAATAGAACTGCTGTAGGAGAGCACGCATTAGGGATGCTACTTACACTTATGAACAAACTAAATCTAGTAGATCAAGAAGTAAGACAAGGAATCTGGATACGAGAGGGCAACAGAGGATATGAGATAGAAGGCAAAACGGTAGGTATTATAGGATATGGAAATATGGGTAACGCCTTTGCTAAACGACTACAAGGGTTCGACTGTGAAGTAATATTCCACGATATAAAAGAAGGATTAGGGAATCAGTACGCAAAACAAGTAAGCTTACAGGAGCTACAGGAGCGTTCTGATATACTAAGTCTCCACACTCCACAGACTCCAGAGACGATGCATTTAATCAATGCAGAGCTTATCAATGGATTTAAAAAACCATTTTGGTTCATCAATACAGCTAGAGGTAAATCTGCCAACACATATGATGTAGTAGAAGCACTTAAATCTGGTAAAATCAGAGGAGCAGCTCTAGACGTATTAGAATATGAGAAGTCATCATTCGAGAATATGTTCTCTGACAATGCACTACCAGAACCAATGCAATACCTAATCCAAGCTAAGAATGTGCTCTTATCTCCACATATAGCAGGATGGACATACGAAAGTAAAGAGAAATTGGCTCAAGTCATTATCGATAAAATAAAAGTACTAGTACAGCACTAGAACACTTATAACAACTAAAAAGGCTACTTCATAACTTATGTAAGTAGCCTTTTTAGTTATACAATATCTGTCAGAGTAGTACATTATAACCTATCGTCTAGTGTAGAAATCTCTGCACTACTAACACTCTCACACTCCCCTACTACTCCATATTCCTATATTAGAGCTAATCACACATTAGTTATACCACATAAAAAAAGAGCTCTATAATGAGCTCTTTCTTATATTAGCTATTTACTAGCTTTATTTTGTTCTTCTTGAATTTTGCGTTCTAGTTCTGCTTCGAATTCCTCCATTACAGGTTTTACTGTACTTTCTGGTAAATCGGCGATCTTGATATACATAAGACCATCTATTGCATTATTAAATAGAGGATCCACGTTAAACGCAATAACCTTAGCATTCTGTTTGATATATTTTTTAATCAACACAGGCAATCTTAATTTACCTGGTTCTACATCTTCGATAATTTTATCAAATTTGTTTAAGTCAGAATCTGTTTCGCTAAAGATAAGATCTTTCTCACTGTCTTTCAGATTTACCTTATACTCCATCTTCGGTGTGATATATTGAGCAATATAAGGATCAAAATAATGAGATCTCATAAACTCAATCATCAGCGACTTAGAAAAATCAGAGAACTGATTACTAATACTCACTCCACCTATTAAATATTTATGTTCAGGATATCTTAATGTAGTATGTACGATACCTTTCCACAATAAGAACAGTGGCATTGGCTTCTGTTGATACTCCTTGATAATAAATGCGCGTCCCATCTCGATAGACTGAGCCATCATAGGGTATAACTCAGACTCAAATCTGAACAATTCATTCAGATAGAATCCATTAATTCCATATTTTTTATATATCTCAGACCCTAATCCCATACGGTAAGCTCCACATATCACCTGAGCATCATTGTCCCATAAGAACATGTGGTGATAATACTTATCGTATTGATCTAAATCTAACGAATTATTAGTTCCCTCTCCCACTTCTCTAAACGTAACCTCTCTTAGACGTCCTAATTCAGTTAAAATAGTTGGAATCAACTCAGACTTACATAAGAAAACTTCATAGTTTTTACTCTGTAGCAGACGGAAATCACCATCTCTAAGTGCATTAATTTCCTCTAGAATTTTCTCAGTTGGTTGTGGGTCGATAATATCTTTCACACTCTTTGGGAATTTAAAATTAAATGAAGGAACCTTAATCCACTTTCTGTTCTCTTCATCTTTATATGCATTCGATAATAGATATGTCTTAAAACGCAAGAAGTTACCATAATCATTAAAATCGTAGTGCTCACTCTGTTCTTCTACAGATATCGGTCTACCGATTCTCACTTTAATCACACGGTTTTTCTGAGTCAATAACTCAGAAGGCAACTTAGCTGTACGCAACGTAGGATTTATTTGAGACAAGAAATAGAACAATTTACTATTCGTTGCATGAAAATAAATAGGTACTACTGGCACACCTGCTTTCTTAATAAGCTTAATAGCTCCCTCTTCCCAAGGTTTATCTACTATCAGTTTATCATCTTTATATGTTGACACTTCACCTGCAGGGAATATCCCTAGAGGTTTACCATCACTTAAATGTCTTAATGTATCTTTTAACCCTATAACGCTAGACTTAGCATCCTTATTATTCTCAAAAGGATTTACTGGCATTATATAAGGTTTAAGTGGTTCTACTCTATGCAATAAAAAGTTAGCGATGATCTTAAAGTCAGGATCATGCTCTTGCATTAGTTTTAATAATAAGATACCATCAATTCCTCCTAATGGATGATTAGAAATGGTAATATATGGCCCTTTTTTAGGCAATCTTTTAAGTTCTTCTGGATCTATTTCAAATTCAATTTGAAATTCTTCTAAGATAGCATTCAAAAAATCTAAGTCTGTCAAATGCTTATTGCGGTCGTAAATCTTATTTAACGTAGTGATTTTAAGCGTTTTCATCAACAACCATCCTGAAAAAGTTCCTAATACGCCGTATTTATCTAAGTTAATTGCTTTTGCTACTTCCTTCGCCGTTACTAACCCCATTAATATTCAAAATTAAGTAATACAAATATACTAAAATCTTTAGCTATTCCATTTTATTTTATCAGACTTGACATATTAAACCTAAAAAAGCATCTACAAAATACATAAATATCTGATTAAAACAAAGATAAGATATTAATTCAAAATCATTGTTGTCCGATAAAAATATGTAACCTGAGATTTGTCAATATGGCATAAAAAAAGAAGCCAGCATGCTGGCTTCTAAAAAGTTATCGTAG
>NZ_FNYS01000029.1 GCF_900109075.1 Myroides marinus
AAAAGATGGAGTAATCTAAGTGATTACTTACACAATGGAAACTTGCAGATAGACAATAATCTTGTTGAAAATGTAATCAGACCTGTAGCAATTGGTCGTAAAAACTATCTCTTTGCCGGTTCTCATGATGCAGCACAAAGAGCAGCTATGGCCTATACGTTTTTTGCTAACTGCAAAAAGCATGACATTAATCCATATAAATGGCTAAAGTATGTTCTTGAAAATATTCAATCCATCAACCACAAGAATATCGCTGACTTATATCCTCATAATTACAAGAAACTTATCCTGGATAATGTAGAAGAATAATTAGATATCACAAGATGTACTTGCTCAGGTGCATACGATTTAAGAAGTTTACTCGTTTCATCCTTAACTTTTGATCCCAGTGTTTTATGTTTAGCAAATTTTTCTATTATAGATTCCAATAGAGCAGCTTTTGCATCATCATACCCTTCGAAAACCCATCCATTAAAATATAAAACTAAAGTTCCATCTCTAAAACCATCTTTATTGTTTCCTATTAACTGTTTTTCAACAATTTTTAAAATACTAGATTTTCCACTACCCCAATCTCCAAACACCCCAATTGTAACTGGGAGTACATTTTCATCATTTATAACATCTACTAAAAGATCTGCATGAACTTTAAAGCCTAGTAAATCGTCCGAAGTTTCATTATCTGCCCACATAATTATCTGTTTTTTAATAACTTTTACATAATCTATATAATCAAAAATATCAAATATTTTTATACTAATAGCTATGAAAAAAGCAAACCATAATTTATTCTTAGTTAAGAACAAATTATGGTTTGCTTTTTATAATTCGTTATTGGAAATAATAAATATTCTTATCTACTTTAAAATATTAATCTTCATCTTCAAACAAATCAATAAAAGAAGTGGACGTCAAACTATTTATAATAACACTTCCATTATTATCAACTTCAAAACTCCCATCTACATTAATAACATGATTAAAAGGCATATCATACCCATCTTCTCCACTTGAACCTAATCTAACTGTAAAAGATAAATATACATCATCAATTTTAAAATCTCCTTCAAAAACGTTTAACAATAATATCTTAGATTCTTCAACATCTACCTCTACATAACTAACCCCATAATGTCCAGGATTAGTATCTTCCAATATTTCATGCCACAATAATACAGAATCACTTGTCAGTACTTCTTTTAATTGATCTTTTAAATTATTTAATTCTTTTACTTCTTCAAACAATCCTTTATCAATCTTATCTTGAACTACTCCACTATCTCTATATTCAATTGGCCTAAAACTATTATTTGAATATAATTCCCAAAAATTTCTGACTTTATCTATATAAATTCTATCATTAAGTTTATCATTAAATATAATCTTTTCTAAATTATATTTATTTACAAATATTTGTTTCCAAAAAGGATCACAACTGACCGTATTCCATTCTGGATCAGTTGTTATCATACCTAGTCGAACAAAATTATTAAAATAATCGTCAGGATTCTTTTCAATTAATTCCTTAGTTATCAAACAACAATTTTTATCTATAAAATAATTTGTCCGCGATCACCTATTAAATCAGTAATACATGATAATAATAAATCGTAATGTTTTACATTGTATATACTATTTTTATCTAAATACTGATTAAAATTATTTATTGCAATTTCTAATATTTCTTCTTTTGAAAATATATACAAATTCCCATGATCAATAATGTTGGCTAATAAGTCTTTAATGAACAAATAAGGATAAAATGGAGTCGAATTATGTAACTTTTCTTTGACAAACAATTTAAATACATCAAGGTTTTCAACTAGACCAATTGTTTTTAATTTTTCAACAAAATCATTTCGATATAAATACAGTAATTTCTCACATGTTGTTGCATCATTATCTAATTTTACATTAATGTAGAATAATAAATTTATATATTTAAAAAGACTATTTTTATTCTTTAATAATTCTATTTTCCTCTTTTTAATAAATTCTAAAAGCCTAATCACATCATTATCAGTAATATATAAATTTATTTCTTTTTTTATGTCCTTTTCCTCTTTGTCAAATAACATTTTAAAATACACAGCTGTATTTTTATAATCATCTACATTATCATTTTCATCAAAATAAAAATCGAACATATCTCTATTTCCTATAGAATTTGGATTCTGGATATTAAAATCATTAAATAACGCCTTTAATATTGATAAGATACTTTTATCAATATTTTCTTCAACTTTTTGCTTTTCACCTCCTATACTCTTATTTACATCATGCCCATAATCGAGAAAATCACTTTTAAAGTGTTTTACAACTATTGTCCTTAATAGGCTATCCAATCTAAAATTAAGATCATCAAATTGTCTATTATGTAACGCATTTATATCAACAAATTGTATACTAGGAAACATTTCTGTTTGTATAGTTAGGTAAATATTATAATACCTATATTTTATTAAACTAAGTAAAAAATACTCTTTAAAAACTAATATATCTTTAACTAAATAAAACTGATTGTGGAAACTGTTTAAAAAGCGTTTAGCATCTCTTAGGGTTTTGATATTATTTTCTATATGAAATTTTAAATCGATTAATTCCTTTCTTAAATCAAATTGAATTTCATCACTATTAATAATCTTATTTCCAAAAGTATCTGTTAACACCTCTTCAATAAAATTATATATTATTGTTTTAGGAATTGCTGGTAGAAAAATTTCCACGTTAAAAAATTTATCTGAAAACAAGCTATCTTCATTTGTATATTTTTCATCAATAATTTTATTAACGTGCTCTTTATCAAAAGCTGTTAAAAAAACAGTATTAGAAAAAGAAGCTGTGCCATCAATTATTTTAAAAACCTCTATAATTTCATCTGCCAATAAACGATCTAAATCATCAATAATAACAACAATAATCTTATCGATACGTTGAATTGATTGATTAATAATATCCTTTTCATGTTCTATTCCGAGCAACTCATTATATCCACTTCTAAAGAAATCAATTAAACTACTAGAATCTAGAATCTGAAGTGATTTTAGATAATTATTAAATGAATTTGAAAATCTATAATCATAAATTTTTAATTGGTCAAAAAAGTATAACTCGTACAAGTAAAATCAGTACAGGAACTTCAACTAAAGGTCCGATAACTCCTACAAAAGCTTGGGGCGAGTGAATTCCGAATACGGCAATAGCAACAGCGATAGCCAGTTCAAAATTATTGCCTGCTGCAGTAAAAGAAATAGCCGCATTTTTATCATAATCCACATGCATTGACTTGTTTACGAAGAAACTAACGAAGAACATCAAAACAAAATAGATAACAAGTGGAATAGCAACTTTGATAACTTGCATTGGCAATTGTACAATCTGCTCTCCTTTTAAGCTAAACATAAGCACAATGGTAAACAGTAAAGCATATAAAGTAAAGGGTGAAATAAAAGGGATAAACTTGCGGGTAAACCAAGCTTCTCCTTTTATTCTAATGAGATACTTATGACTTAAAAAACCTGCTAAAAATGGAATTCCTAAATAAATAAGCACACTTTGTACTACATCGCTCATCTTAATTGAAATAGCATAATCAGCAAATCCAAAATAAGAAGGTAATACGTTGATAAAAAGCCAAACAAAGAAGCTATAAAACAGCACTTGGAAAACACTATTTAATGCAATCAGTAAGGCTGCATATTCTCGATTACCTTTTGCTAAATCATTCCATACAATCACCATTGCAATACATCTGGCTAAACCAATAAGGATCAACCCTACCATATAATCAGGCTCATCACGCATGAAAATAATAGCCAGAACAAACATTAAAACAGGTCCTACAATCCAGTTTAAGAAAAGAGATAAGCTTAAGACTTTTTTATCCCGAAAAGCCAGTGGTAATAGATTATAATCAACCTTAGCCAGTGGAGGATACATCATGATGATTAATCCTATAGCTAACGGAATATTGGTCGTTCCAATGGATAGTTTATCCATCACATTAGAAACACTTGGAAATACATTTCCTAAGAGAACACCAATCCCCATAGCCAAGAAAATCCAAAGAGTTAAGTATCGATCTAAAAATTTCATTCTAACTTGCATGACTTATTTTTTAATTTGTGACACGATGTAAAACATTTCACTTGCAATTTCAAGGCTTCGATTAAAATATCCTGCTTGCTGGTTTTTTGTTCCATCAAATACCTTCGGATCCTCAAATGTAATAGGGATTCTGCGCTCAGCACCTGCTACAAAAGGACAGCCCTCATCCGCCTGTGAACAAGTCATTACCGCTGCAAAATCACTACTTGGATTAAAAACGGCATCGTACTTCTTAGAAAAACCAATAATAGGAATTTCATTATCACAATACTTTATCGCATAAATAGGATTCTCTCCTTCCGAAATTTTAAATACGTTAAATCCCTGTTCTTCTAAAACTGTAACAACCATGGGATACATCGCTGTTTGCTGAGTCCCTCCTGAATAACAAATAACATTTGGAATACCATAGTAAGTTGCCGCTACTTGCATCCAAATCTGAGCCAAATGACTTCTTCTTGAATTATGTGTACAGATAAAATTGATTCGAATTGGAGATTTTGAATCAACCTTCGCTTGAATATAAGCCACTAAAGGAGCCAAAACTTCTTTTCTAGTAGCGCTTATCTCTTGTGATTCAAGAAGTGTGTCAATTACAACCAATACTGTTTTATACATCTTTTACTTTTTTACGATTAGCAACATCCAGTGTTAGGATCGCAACAACTAGTTGGAGCTGCCTGACTACTTGGTGTAATTCCACAAGCATCTTCCGCTAAACAAGCAGTCAATGTGTTTTTTAATAAAAAGTGAGTTCCATTAAATGCTAAGAAATACTTCCCAATCGTTTCTTTACCTTGAACTTCTACTTCAATCTCCCCATCAACAATACCCAATTTTGTTTCTGACAACCTGATAATATTTAATAATTTGCCTGCTTTTAAACGGTGCTGATAATCATCTGCATTCCACAATTGAAAGCTTACCTTTACCTCTTCTCTAATTGTTCCCCCACAGTCAATAAACTTTTTTGTTACTTGACCTACTTCTGTTACATGGAAGTGTTCGGCTACAAACGTTCCATCTTCAAATTGGAAATCTACTCGATCTAATTTTTCTAAAACTACTTTTACTTCTGATAATTTCATATTTACTTGTTTTTAAATTATTTTAATATCGCAATATTACGATGATATAAATTAAAAAATATTAACAGCAATCGTTTGATACTATTTTTTGAGCGAAGAACAATTCAAACTCCTTGAAAAATTCATTCCAAACTACATCGTCAATACAATAACAAACGGATTTACCCTCAATTGTCCCTTTTATAAGTCCACTATTCTTAAGCTCTTTTAAGTGTTGTGAAATAGTCGCTTGAGCCAATCCAAGTTCTTCTACCAAATCATTGCAAATGCAAGCCTCTTGATTGATAATATACTGAAGAATAGCAAGTCTTGCTGGATGCCCTAAAACCTTAAACATAAGCGATAATCTATTCTTTTTATCACTAAATAATTCTGATTTTGTTACTCCCATTGTTTTATACTTAAATATATATCGCAATATTACGATGTATATTTAAACTGTGCAAGTTTAATTAATATTGATAGCAAATACGATAATAAATTATTCTGTAATGTGATTAGACTTCATAAACTTTGAAAAGAAAATACTCACTTCATACAATAAAACTAATGGTATAACCAAAATAACTTGACTCAATACATCTGGAGGTGTAATAATTGCTGATGCTACTAAAATCAAAACATAAGCATATCTGCGATAACCTTTGAGTGTATCTGTTGATAAAATTCCCATCTTGTATAATACTAGAATGACAACTGGCAAAACAAACACAATACCTGATGCTAGTATGGTGGTTCTAACAAGAGAAATATATGAGGTAAGATCGATTTGATTGGCAACAATACTACTAATCTCTATATTCATAAAAAAATGAATAGATAAAGGAACTATAATAAAATATCCAAACAAGACACCTATAAAAAATAAAAGACTTGTGATTGTTACAAATACAACACTGTATCTTGTCTTACTATTATATAATTTAGGTTGTACAAATTTCCAAACTTGATACAAAATCCAAGGAAATGAAGCTATTAGTCCAAAGGTAAAACTAGTCCAAATCATAACCATTAACTGACCATCCATTTTTCGATTTTGAATATCAAAATCAATCCCTTCCATATACAATGATGAACTCAAATTAAAAAAATCTATCAAAGAACGATGCCAAATATAAATAGTAAAATTAGGATTTTTAGGAGCTAATAATATTTGCTCAAAAATAAAGTTAGTATATAAAAAGGCTATGCTACTACATAAGACGATTCCAATAAAACACTTGATTAAAAAACTTCTTAAAAGTCCAACAAAATTTAAAAATGTCTTTTTCTTAATACCTCTATCCATTTCTTATTATAAAATGCTAAACTACTGCTATTTTAATTATTTAATATCCAAATTAGGGCTTGTTTTTTAGTTGCTCTAAATATAGTTGTATGTCCTTCATTTGGCTCATCTACATAGTGCCACACTAAATTTTTATTTTCATTTTCTGCTAAAATAGTAGCTAACTTATTTGTATAGGGAGAAATATCAGCAGCATTCGATCCTGCAAACCAAAGCTTTCTTTTTACCGAACTATTTTGATCTAAACTAGCTTTTGCGGTTCTAACTAAATAATGATTATTCCACCATAATGAAGGGTCAAAGGCGATATAGTTTGCAAACATGGCGGGTTCAACAAAAAAGGTTTCCATCACAAACAAACCTGAAGCAGATTCTCCTAATATCGTTTTTTCTTCTTTGGTTCTATATCTTTTATCGATTTCCTTAAATAACTCTTCTTTAATAAAGGCTCTAAACTGATTAGAACCTCCTACCTCGGGTGCAATTTCTTTATCTTTTGCAACAGTTGTAAATCCTGTCAAATCTCTTCTTCTTTGT
Organism: Myroides marinus; assembly: GCF_900109075.1. Classification (GTDB taxonomy): domain Bacteria; phylum Bacteroidota; class Bacteroidia; order Flavobacteriales; family Flavobacteriaceae; genus Flavobacterium; species Flavobacterium marinum_A. Next base: position 7,021 of record NZ_FNYS01000029.1, read on the forward strand.
GTATTTTCAATTCCAACTAAGATTACAGCAGGAATTTTTTGCTCATTTATAAGCTCTTCTATGGTAGATGCGATATGAGGAAAATCCTCTCCTATTCCTCCATCAGCCATATAGATTACGGGCAAAGAATCCTGAGTACTCTCATAATTTTTTGGTGTCCATACATTAATAGTTCTTTCTTCTTTTAATTGATTTGATTCTAGTTTAAAAGTATCATGTTTAGGCACTACATCCTGAATTGTACTCTTATAACCACAACTTGCTAATAAAATGGTATAGCATAAACTTAACAAAAACATAATTTTAAATTTCATTTTAGCGTATTTTTTGATTCACAAAATTATTTCAATAAAAAACAGTAATTAATACCATTAACCTATTAATTTTACTATTTTTGAATGTGAGAAATCTCATTCTTTATTTTTACTACTGTAATTCTAAATTAGATAAAAATAATTTTATTAAATATTAGAGATTTACAGCACTAAACTAGTTCTCCTTATTTACTAGTTGTCTTTAAAAGGAGAATGTCTTTTGGACTTTCTCTTTTTTACTGCTATAGCTTAAATAAACTTAATAAAAATAAAACTGCTACGATTAAACCTGAATACCTAAAAAACTTGACAAAACGATTAAAATCATAAAATAAAGTTTGTCCGTCAATAAGATTAACAATCATTAGAATAGTACAAGTAATAATTACTATTATCAAAAATAACATAGGAGCTGCAATATAAGATATTATATTGGCTGCAGCCCGTTCATTTGTTCTACTAAAGTCCAAGAAACTAAGTAGCATTCCCAAGACACAAAGCACTGTTAAAACAATAGCTATAACATAACCCACATTTCTAAATAAACTCCCCATTTTTATTAAATTTTTCTTTGTTTATACACCATACTAGATGTACCACTATTTAAAAATCACCCCCTAAATAATATATTATATATCAATAATATAGTTTAAATAAAAACTCAAAAAGATCGACCTACTTCTTTCTAACTCCTGTATTAATATCACCTAATTCAGTGAATAATATGTCTAAACAAAATATTTACTTTGATCCATAAATATTTTTTACCATTAACTGATTTATACTATTACTCAAAATCCAAAAATAATTTTAAAATCAGAAACAAAAAAAGAAAAAAAAATAATATGTATAAGTTTATTGAATCATTACCTGAATACTATGCTACTATTCAAAGTCAAACTAACTTTCCTAAAGACTATATCAATGATTTATTTTTGATTGGAAAATGTAGCAAAGACACAAACACAGTTAAAGAAATCAGACAAACTTTAGAGCAAAATGCTAGTGAGAAAGTTATTAAAGCCTTCAAAATTCGAAAAAAACTAATCAAGTCAATTGGTATTCCCCAATGGTACGAGGTTTTAAATACCTTATTAGAATATGCAAATATATCGGATGATTTAGATGTTGATTTTATGTATAGTAAACTAGGGTTTGATGTACTTGACGTTAGGGATAGTCATGACCCAACTACTCTGATTCAAAATCCAATACTACTAGGGAGGTTCCCCTCAGTTAGAATTATCAACATCGAAACCTTAAACTTTGAACAAGGACTACCTGATGTTTTTGAAAAATTTACTCAACTTGAACACTTAAGCATAGAAGGAGAATATACTATACTTCCAAAATCAATAGAAGACATAACGACACTACAGTCTTTGGAATTGGAGCTTCCTAAATTAACACATATCAAATTTGACTTTACAAAACTAACTGCTCTAAGGTCTTTAAAGTGTATGAACACCAATTGGCCTACTCCAACACTACCTACCCTGCCTAGAAGTATAGAAGCGATAGAGTTTTCTTTAGTAAGCACTCTTAATTCCATTGGAGAAGAACTAAATACACTTCCTGAGCTGAACAAAATTAAAATCATGAAATGTCCAGATTTTACTACGATAAGTGACAAGTTAAACGTACCTAGCCTAACTGTGTTGAGCCTTTGGAAAAATGATAGACTCCAGCTAATTCATCCTAAGGTAATTTTTAATGGTAAGATTACTTGTTTTTCTGGAGAATTGATCAACTTAGAACAACAATATACTTTTGATTCACTGACAAACCTAGTAGTTTCAGACCAGGCAATACTACTATATCTATCTCAAAACCCTGAGTCTTTTCCTAACTTAGATAAATTGAGCTTTTCCAATATGGAAAACCTAACGGAAATAAAAGTGCCATGGTCTAAATTCAATAAACTAACGACCGTTACATTTGAAAATTTAATTGGTGATAACTCTTTATCGCAAAATATAGAACAATGTACCTCGCTTAAACACCTTAGTTTTTTTAACTACCAAACAGTGCAACTACCTAAATCAATCGGACGTATTGAAAAGCTGATGTCTGTAACTATAGAACAATCTAATAAACTAATAATAGACACTTGTTTTCTTCCCAGTGTAATAGATGTACTAAAAATCATAAACTGCGCTGAAATTAAAGTATCTAACAAAATTATATGCGTTGGTAAAGCCTCTATTGAAAACTGCAAAGTTGAAAAGCACAGCGATTTATTCAGCTATCTATCCGTAGAACACTTCACATACTTTCCTTTAAAAAACGATACTTATGAAGTAAATGATATCACTAACTTAATGGTTAAGCCTTATACGCTTATTAGTTTGGACACCAATTTGCCAATAGGTCTATTGACTAATGTGCTGGTTAATTGTGAAAACCTAAAAATTTTAAAAATAAACAGTAACGCAATCTTACCTGATAGTTGTCCTTGCTTATCTGTGGATCAAGAGACCAAATTGCACACCTTACAATTAGAAAACGTTGAGCTTGATAACTTAGATCAACTCTTAACAAACAGTCCTTTACTAGAATCTATTAAATTAAGAGGATATGATCATTTCCCCGCTGTTGAATTACCTTATTTAAAAATAGTTGATTTATCTTATTCAAAAATACCTACACTAGAAGGATTAGATGCTCCAAATTTAGAGGTTGTTGATCTATCTTTATGTTATGAATTTGGATTAGCTGGTGCGAATGCTTTGGTCAAATATCCTAAACTTAAAAAACTTAGGCTTCAAGGAACTAACGACTCCTTGTGCTACGTACCTCAAGAACTTACATGTTTACCGTTGCAAGAACTATACTTATCTGGCTATCAAATAGACATGATACCAACCTATATCGGTCAGTTTAAAGAATTGCGTACACTACACCTTACCAACTTTGATACAGAAGGACTACCAAACTCTTTATTAGACCTTAAAAATCTTGAACGTCTTAGTATTGAAGGATGTAATTTCAGCGAACCTATTCCTGCATCATTTAGATCACTTAAATTAAAAAAATTACAATATACTATCAGTAAATTCAGTGGAGCAAATATGAACCCTAAATATTACAACAACCTCATCACCGATGGATATACTGATTTAGTGAAGTGGTTCACTAATGAAGATTAGTCTAAAAAACAATTAGACTTCTAACTGAAAAAAAAACTATTTATATATTACTCCCGTATAACAATTCCTTAGTTATACGGGAGTTCAGTATCTAACAACTATTTAAAAAGATAACTAGAAGTTAAAAAACTAGTTATTCACTTCTTACTTAGCTTACCCTATGAAAACAGAATATATGCAGAATACCTAATTACAAGGATTTACTTACAAGAAAAGGTTCTTCAGTTTGCTCATCTGTAGGAGCAAACATAATTCCAAGTACCTTAGCACTAAATTCTAAATCGTCAATAGCATAAACTGGTGTAGAAACTCTAGTCTCTAATTCACTATCTGCAATGGTCTTGACTTCTACTTTTTCAGGTTGAAAAACCATAAAAGGCTCTTCTATTCCATCTACATACATTTCAATTTTCAAAATACCTCCATCCTCTGGAAGATATGTAGAATGAGTAAAGTTTATAGTCTTGTCAAACAGTGGAGAAATATAAACCAACAACTTGTTATAACCAAATGAAAACTCATTATTTGGATCAGAAGGCGCTTTAATTCGTGTATATTCAATCACATCACAAGCATAATTGCTGACATAAGCTACCTTATCTAATTTTCTTCTATTAAACTCCTTATAGTCAATAGTACTACCTTCTGTATAAGTTTCTCCTTTAGAAGGTGTATATATAGCATAAGCTGTTTGATTTTCAACTGGCATATCAGTAGCAGGAGCCATTGCTTTTAAGTAAACAGACGCTTGATCTTGATCTTCACTGTGAAAATGATCCATCTGCCAAGTTGCTCCCTTCGCTTTAGCTAAGACTGTACTATTTTTCACATAGTAATCTGCCTTGGTCATACTCATCATTAATGCAAAAGCAGCCATAGGTTTCTTATCAAATAAATCTCCCCATGCTAAAAAAGGATTTTCATCTTTTGGCAAATTTGTCATTAGTGTTTGGAACTGTCCATATACGTCCCCTTTTGAATAATCTATTTTATCCAATAGTCCACCGACATTTATTCCCTTAGTATAAATACTCATAACCATCTTTCCTTCCACAAAAGGAGTAGTCACCACTTCACCTGGTACTTCAGGAGTTTCTTTACCAACATTTACAGCATCATTGCTCTCGGTAGAACAAGAAGTCATAATAAACAAGGCGAAAAGGCCTAAAAACATTTTTTTCATATAATACTTACTTTTTACTATTAGGTAAAAATACGTTAATCAGAAATAAATATCAAAACACAAAATAATTCAAAAACATATCTTTTAATCTTGAAAAAACAATTAACCAAACAAACAGTTTAAACTATTTATTATCAATTAATCAGTAAATAAAAAACGGTACTCTGAATCAAAGTATAAGAACTGAGCATCAATAGGAGCCGCTAATAATGAAATATTTGGGTAAACAATATCCTCTGTACTAATAGTTTGCTCATTTAACCATTTATTCTCACTCACATCTTTTAATTTTATATCCACCTTACTACCAAGTCTTTTAACATATATATAATACAAGTTATGCTGATCATCTTCATTTATATAGTTATATAATACCTCGCCTGATATTAAGTAACCCTTCTGAAAAGTTGCTTTATAGGTAATCCCATTTTTATCAGTATAGCTATAGTCACCATTCAATCGCTCAAACTGAACTTCATAACTAATAATCTCTCTTCCTTGATCATTATAGAAGATTCGTCTTATTTTTGAATCCGCAAAAAAATACTCTTTAGCAAACACTAATCCATTGTGCGCTGTATAGGTAGTTTCAATCTTTTTGCCTTTGCGATAAATATCTTCGCGTATATGACTTAATTCCTCCGTAGTTTCACTTCCGTGATACGGCTGTCCATCGCGATAGACAATATATTTCTTTCCTTTACTTATCAATTCATCGATAGCATTTACCTCATTCGCTGAAGCATATTCTAATTCCTGTAACAGCTCCCCTTGTTCATACCATTGCTCCAAACGAAGTTTTTTGTCTTTATATACATTCTTTCGTAGAATCAAAGGTGTATTAGGATAATCTGCATAAATCTCTTGAATACCATCTATAAATCCATTGACATAAGGACTAATGACTACATTACCATCAGAAAATTCGTAAGTAGTTCCATTCCAAGGAATCCCATCTTTATACTCGACACTAGAAATTAACTCACCCTTTTGATCATAAAACCATCCCTGTCCTTGAGCATAATCAATTTCACTTAATTTATAGTATATTCTTGTTTTTACAACGGGCTCAATCTCTTTCAAAAAATTAATTTCCTTTAAAACCCTTCCTTCTTTCTCAGTTTTTATTTGTTTGATAAAAAAATCATCATAGAAATAGACATTTACACCTGTTTTTGTTTGTTCATTATATGTACCTAAATACTCTTCATTCTGGTTGTAATAATCACTACTTATCAAAACATTTAAATCATCTTGACTATACCAGTTTGTTACTCTGAGCTTTCCATCAGTATAATATACATTTTCCTTATAGTACTTTTCATTTTTATAAAACACCTCATGCTGCAATTGAAAAACTGCTTTAGCTTCCAAGTTAAACTTCCCTTGATAAACAATCGCTCTATCTTGATATTTTAAATAACTGACAAACCTTCCTTGTTTGTACTCATATTTATCACCGTTAAGAGGTACAAACTCACCATTATCTGTTGCATAATTTAGCTCTCCTACTACATCGCCTTTCATGTCAAAATACTGTATGGTATCTACTTTCTTAATTGCATATGGCTGGGTACTATTATTATAATAACAAGTTACTTTGATCTGTTTACCTTTTTCATAAGTGTACAAAACACCTAGATCATAGATTTCTCCTGCAAAAGGCTTCCCTTCTTTAGTAATTAAACGATAAGACTTTTTCTTCAATGAATCGAATGATTCAATACTGTATTGATTCCCTTTGTCATCATATTTGTATACTCCCGTAACCTCACCATCATGACCATAAAAAAAACGCTCTCCTTTATAAATAAAACGGAGCATATCTCTCCTTGCAAAACCTTTGGATACAATATATCCTTCAATAGTATAATCTTCAACAGCACTAAACCCTTGCTTATCCATCGGTCTTATTACTTTATAAAAATTTGCCTTTTCTGGACTGACTAACTGAAAATCATCAATAAGCTTAGTATAAAGTGTATCATTTTTCTGTGCATGAACCAGTGTACATAACAAGAAAACGCTACATATAATAATTTGTTTTAACATCAATCTTTTATCTATTATGCGTTAAAATTACAACAAAACAAATAACTTGTTGCTTAACAAACAATTTAGCTATGTAAACTCTCTGTTTATAATTAAATCTTATCTCTAGCTTCCAATTGATTAATCACCTGTTTTTTTATACTAGTAAGAGCATAATCCTTAGCCTCTGCATAAGAAACATTATATTTTCTCTTAAATAAAGCAAAATGAGAAGGAAAATTAGAAATTAATCTATCGTAATAATTATCTAATTGCTCTTGAGAAGGTAGCTCATAGTTTAGTCGTAGTTGAAACCTTCTCATTAGTGCTTGATCAATGATATCAGCGTGATTAGAGGCACATATTAAAACTGAGTTAGGTGAAAAGTAATCGATTAATTGAATGAGGGTATTGACGATTCTTCTCATCTCGCCCACATCTTTATCATCTACAGCCCTAGATTTACCTATTTGATCAAATTCATCTAGAAATAGAACAGCACGTTCTCTACTTGCTTTTTCAAACACTAGCTTAATATGTTGAGAAGTTTCTCCTAATTTTGCCGAAACAATTGTACTCAAATCTAAAATAATAATTGTTTTATTGAGTCTCTTGGCAAGAGCTTTAGCAGTAGTTGTCTTTCCACAACCTGAACTTCCGTGTAAAAATACTTTATTGTTAACAGGAAGTCCTAAATCTGTCAGTTCCGAAAAATAGGTACATTCTTTTACCAACTGATCGAGTATTATACGCTGTTTTTCATCCAAAAATACATCTTCAAAAGCTAGTGCTTCATTATCTTTAATAAGTAATTCTGATAAATTCATTCTATATGCTATATTAATTTAGTTTTTTTATTAGTCCCTCAATCATAGTTAACACCTTTGGGTTATCTGAATAATTCACCCCTAAATCTATAATCTCAACCAATTCTAGCACCTTAGTTTTTGGCCAATATTGATCTACAACAATCCCAATATCAACGCTATACCCCATTCGTTTACTAGTTGAGTAACCGTTTATCCCTACTGTTTCAGCAGTTAAGAATATCCCTACTGTTTCAAAGGTTATAAGTAAAGATTCCCACCCCATCCCGCTGGGTTGAACTTCAATAAAAAGCTGACATTCATTTAATTGGGTAGAAAAATAATTACGTTGCAAAAAAGCGTCTATTATAGTACTTGTATAATATTGAATTTGTTCAGCTCCTATTTCATTGCCGAACTTCACTTGCTTATTACGTCCATCTTTCATGCTATTATATCTGTTTTGGTGTTGAAAATAACAAACATGACTATTTCAGTAATGCTCTGTAAATTGTAGGAAAATTAAAACTGTTTCCAATTGGACACATTTGTTTTGCTTGCGCTACTACTTGCTGAAAAATAGTATTATCTAATCCTGAAATGACTGCCATAATTTCCAAATCAGCTTGTACGATAACCTCATTGTTGTAGGTGATTTCGCAATTAGTTTCTAACTCCTCTATCTTATACGATGCTTGAGTTAATAACAGGGTAAGTGTCATATTGAAACAAGCAGAATAAGCCGCTGCTATCATTTCTTCTGGTAGTGTTACAGCATAATCCTTTTGCTTTAAAAATGAGTAATTCATCTGATTCAACAACTGATTATCAGACACATAATTCCCTTTTCCTTGTTTTAAATCATCTCGCCAGATTGCCTTAATTGATACTTTCATAATATTACTTTAGTTAATTAAAATCCTTGTACACAAAAAGTAGTGCCATTTTAATTCTACAAAAGTATAAGTAATACTCATTTTCCTCAATGGAGAAAACGCCTCAATTATAGGACATTCTCTCCATACTATAATAGTAGCTCAATAAGGTCGCTTGGACAGTTCTTGATTACGTCTAAAAGCTAAGGGAGTATAACTAGTTTGAATCTTGAAATATCTATTGAAATAAGACACATCTTCATATCCTAAAGAGAAGGCAATTTCTTTTACACTTAAATCAGTATAAGCCAACAAGCGCTTTGCCTGTAGTATAAGACGATTAACAATCACGCAACTTGGAGAAATACCACAGCCTTTAGTTATCCGCTTATTTAGAACATTAGTAGTCACATTTAGAAGTGCTGCATAATCACCTACCTTATGTAAATTCATATAGCTCCGATCAACTAATTGACTAAATTTTCTTGAAAATTCTTGGTGTTCAGATAATACTCCCGTATTGTTATTTTCTCGTTTTACCCAAGTCCTAGTTGCCTCAATAATAATATATTTTATCAATATTCTAATTTTCTCTTCACTCCAACTATCTGCTAAATCTTTTTCTCTTTCAATTTCAAGAATATGATTGCACAATACCTCATTTTGTTCTTGTTTTAAATAGACATAGGGAGTTGTTAATACATTACTATACAAAATTCCGTCACATGCTAATTCCTGATCGTGAATTTCTACACAATAAAAATCAGCGTGAAAATAGATTAATTTTCCCTTTGATTGATCTAGAATTTGAAAGGCATGTTCTTCATTAAAAAAAAAGAATGCATCTTGTTCACAAGTATAATTGGTAAAATCAATTTGTATTTGGCTCCCTGCTTTCAAGAATAAAATTTTAAAAAAGCCACTATACTGTTGGTCTAGATTAGAGAAGTCTGTCGTAATATCAATGGAGACAGTTCCAAAATATAAGTGTTTCATCATTAATCACTAACTAAGTGAAACAAAAATAATTTATTTTTTATCAGCGGACGTTCTACAATAGTGAAATTGTTTATTTCTCTCGGAATACACTAGTATACATACTAAGGTATCGGTTACATTCTGACTGATTACCCAATTTTTCTGTATTTATTTTTTGTCGTATTGCATAATGACTAACACTGCTATCTTTGCGCATTGAGGTAACGGGAAACTTGGTAATTAACTCTTTAAAGCTATCATAGGCTGGCTGGGCTAGATCATTTCTAAAGTATATATTTTGTTCCCAATACAACATTTGATAATCTACACTTGTTACGTCTTCTTTTTTTAACCTTTCTATTAAAGCTAATGAATACTCATATAAGGACTCATCATAAGTTGTACGCCAATAAGCTCTGGCTAGATAAAAACCTTTTTCATAGCTAAAATCAGCTGCTGCTTCGAAAGCCTTAGCCGATTCTAAATTATTACCCATAATCCAATAATATAGTGCATTCGAACGATAGTCTTCTATATCCTGTGGATCTTGAACAATCATTGCCTCTGTAACCTTAGGTAGTTGCATCTCAGAACTGCTTAAATACTCAGCATCCACCAAGTAATACAAGATAGCCTCATTACTTTTAGATAATTGATTAATCTGATGCAATTGAACAATTAATTTAGCACACTGCTCATATGCTTTCATTTCATAAAGGAATACTACATAATAATTACGCGTCTCCCAATGTTCTGGTCTTGAAACATGGAAACAAGAAAGTCTATATTGTAAAGCTTCTACAAACTTAGGTGTATCGTTCAAGTACCTACACAAGGTCATAATAAGAAAGTTAATACTCAATCGATAAGGGCTATCTTCTTTTAATTTCATTGCTACTTCTAATGGTTTTAAGGCTTGACGGTATTGACCTAAACCAAAGTTTCCTTTTCCTTGAAGATATAAAGATTCCCCTGTAGGGAGCGAATAAGTATGATAGGTATTCACTAAACTAAGAACATCATGATAGCTTCCCAACATGTCATAATAGTGAGCCATTTCTAAGAGATAGTTAGGCAAACTGGCTCCTTTATATGCGGCCTCTATCAAGACGCCTAATGCTGTCTCATCTTCAGGATTTCGCATCATGGTCAAAATACTTCCTTCTGTTAATAAGATACTAGGGTGTTCTTCTACAACTACCTTAGCTACATTGACATATTTCAAGGCTAGATCTAATTCATATTGATGCTTGTGATAAAGTGCTTTATAGTTATAATAATTCACAACTAACTCTCTGTCTTCACAACTATAAGATTTAAAAAAATCTTCAACGTATTGTTCTGTCAACTCTCGCATATCAACAGGTATTACTTCTTTAAAAGCTATTACTTCCATAACTTCCGCCACCTGTACTAACATACCACAGCTATAAAAACAATCAACTAGGTATATTCCCGCTTGAGCACTCAATAATGTCTTACTCCACTTTTGTTCCCATAAAGTGACACACTCCTCTAAATCAAAAATGTCTTTAGCAACATACTGCGCTATTGATAATTCATTTACTTGCTTATCAGATAAATTAAAACGACTTTGATTAAGTAAATCTTCTATGACGCTATGTACTTGTGTCTGCACAGCATAATCTACTAAAATATCAATTTCTCCTTCTTCAAGAATTTCTTTACTTAATAGTTGTTTACTATAATTCACCTGTAAATCCCATAAGCGAAGACGAAGATTATTTGCTTCTGGATAAACAGATAAAGCATGATGTAAGCACCCAATGGCTACATCATACTTTTGTATCTCTTCCATCTTATTAGCGTATCCTAAAAGCAGAGCTAAGCTATTAGGATGATAATCTAATGCTCGCTCATAAAATGCAATATCACAATATTGCTCTAACCCTCCAATAAGCTCAAACTCTCTCAGTTGTTCTGCTCCATAATACTCTAAAACAGAAAGGGCCAGCATTACTTTATCATAGTCGAAATTATCCGAACCAATAAATCGGGTAAAAAACTCAATATAAAAACGATAAAAAGAAACTTCCTCTACGCTTTCTACTGGTGATTTCTCTTCTTGATGAAGATATTCATATCCTTCAATCAACGCTTGTTCACAGGATTGATAATCTCTTTCATTAATACTCTGAGCAATAAAAGTAACTAACTCTTTAAAATTCATTTCTCTTTTTACTTTTAACTAGGATTACTATTTAGCTGATCATTTTGTAACTCGCGTACTATATTCCAATAATTTCCTTTTCGAGAAAAGCTAGTAGGGTTTGCTTGTAAAGAAGCTTCATAAAATTGAATTCCCAACATGATATTTTCCTGTAGTTCTCTTCCATTTACAAATACACGCGAAATGAATTCCGATAACTCACAATGTCTAGTATAAACTTCCTTCTCTGTTATATATCCCACTACCCCACCTATTCTACAAACTAAACTATAGAGCGCATAATTAAATCCTAAAATACCATAACCTACAATAGCATAGCGTTGTGGATATAATAAACGATATCTATTTTTCAAGTAAGCGCCTTCTAGTTGCTCTAGGTGCTTTTCAAAAGCAACCTCATCAAAGTGATATATCTCTTCAATAATATCTTTTACATTAGCATGAAAATACTCACCTTTTTTTAAATTATGTAAGAAAACACGAAACGACTTACTATTCTTGATTTGATGCATTTGCATAAACCTTCGCATATCATAAACATGTTCTTCATTATTTGGATCTAAACCGAAAGGCGTGTCTAATAAAACATCTTGAAAATAATACAACAATAAACCATTAGAAATAGATTTTGGATTATCAAGAAAACTACCTAATGCTATACATTCACTCATAATTACACTTTTAATTGATTCACTAATACACTTAATGCTTGAGAATAATCGGCTGTATAAACACCAGATTGAACCATTGCTTCTATTCCTATAGCATAAGCTCCACTATACATCGTACCATGTAACAATTGAGCAAATACCATGCGAGCCATCGCACCTATCAAAGGATAAGTACCTGATGGGGCTGTCTGTGGATCTAATACAATTAGATATAGTTTTTGATAAAACGCTATAGTTTGATCAACATTAGCAGCCAAGAACTCCTTCACACCAACCATATTGGTCAATATCGGAGAAAAGACAATTGGATTATCAATAGCGCTACGAGTGTAATCATTAAAGTGATAACTAATCATTAGTAAATTTTCTTTGTCAATCGAAAAACTCATCATTAGCCCTGCTATTTCCACATCTGACAACACTGTAGTTACTCCTTGTTGTTCCTCATCAGAAAAGTACTGTTCGTCTTCATCTACTATTGCTTGATTAGCGATCTCATCTATTTGCTCTTGCTGCTGATCACCATAAAACGAGTCTTCTTGCTTCTCTACTTCTTCAAAATGATACTTCTTCAACTCTCTAACAGCCACCTGTAAACGATCTAAGTAATTTGACCAATAACTGTTTTTTTGAATAAAATTGTCAATATAAATAACAAATTCAGGATCAAATTTCTCAGGAGGAAGTTCTTCTAGCATATCGCCAAGATTATCTACAACCAATCTAAAGACCTTTTCTGTTTGATAACTTATATCAACCATCCAATGTTCCTTACCTAGACATCGCAGTAATAAATCTGCTAAAACACTAACTTGCTCTGAAGTCAGCTCATCACTTTTCATTACCCTGAAGGCATCTTTTCTATAGTCTTTTAATAGTTTGCCCACCCAACGCTCATGCTCTCCTTCACTTAGCAAATAATCTTCCAATGCCATATACCCAGTATGTAAGGTAAACCAATTTATTGTTGATTTATCAATGCGTAAGGTAATCTCCACTTGATCACACTCATCATTTAAATCATGGCAACTATCATTCACTAAGGTTACGATATCAATACAATCTTCTAAATTATCCTCATAATAGAAGTCTTCTACAATCTTTAATATCTTCTTGGCGTATAACGACTTAAATTTAACTTCCTCGATTGTATCTAATGTAGCTACCATTTTTTTTAAATAGCCAAATAGAATACTTCTATTACTTTTATGTTGCTCTTCAGTAGGTATCTCTAAATCTTCGAATGTAATTCGTGGCGCTTGAATAAACGCCTCTAAATCACTTCCAAAATCAAGTAACACCAACAACATAAATTGATGAATAGGTTCACTTAAACTTCCCGTAGCTGTGCGATTATCTAACCAATTTAACCACTGATCAGTATTGTGAAAAACAGTTTGGACTATTTCTCGTCCTTCCATTTCTTGATTTACGCCTTTTGCCGTTAATAACCTAGGCAACTTGTATTCATAAGGGCCTATTTCAATATTTTCAAAAATCAACTCAACTAACTGATTTACAAAAGGTTTAAAAACTACTCGATCGCTATAGATAAACCATAGTGTCAAGAAACATAGAGGCAATTGTCCACTTGGCTTTTGTTGAAACTGAACAATGATATTTTTTTGAAACAACTCAGACAACAACTTTTCCTCTATATCAACAGATAGCCACGACACAAGTGCTGCATGCATTTTATACTCCAATGCTATGGGTAGATTAGCTGGGCGACGACTATAATAATACGCTTGTTGATAGTTCCATTGACTATCACAAAGTACTTCCAATAAAGGGTATTGTTTATAACTATCATAAAGACCTAACAGTTCCTGTCCTTGATCTAACACGACAAGACTCTCGATTAACACATCAGAAATAGTATTTGTTAAAGTCATATCTGCCTTTAACACATCTGCGAAGTGATTACCTGATTCACAAATCCAAAGTAGGAAGATATTATAAGGTGAGGAGTCATAGCGGTTACCAATACTCAAACTAGCATTTAACGCAGCTATAAATTCACTCCACTCTCCATTAAAAAAATCATTAATAAAAACATCTGTTGTGGCAAAAGGTCTTCTCTCAAAAGAACCATTGTCCAAACGAACACAATAATGACTATTTAAAACACTATTTTTAAGCTCCTCGTTAGGCAACCATGTATTTGACGTGTCTTCATTAATCAGCAACAGCTCTATAAGCTTAGCAGCTACTTTAAAAGAATGTCTCGGACTCTTTTGAACCAATATGCTTAATACATCAACAACCATTAAACGTATGCCATTCTCTTCCTCACTACTTGTATAATTTTTATAATTATCACCTATAAAAATAAGCATGCGATCTACCGCATCTACACTAGGGAAGTATTCCAACTCACAGACTTTGTTCCAGCCTGCAATAAGATTAAACCCGTCTAAAGTATTGTCAAATTCATTACCTATAAGATATAACTCCTTGGCAAGCTCATCTGTAAACACTAAATGCGCTGGCGCCTCTTCTAATAATTGAATTAGAGAATGACGAAGATTACGGCTAATCAATAAGCTTACAAAGCCTGAGTAATCCAATTCTACTTCCTGATGATCATAAAGACTAATAAAATCCACCCATAAGCGTATTTCATTGTCAGAAAAAGTATCTGTATGACGCTCGAATACAAAATGCGAATTAAACTTTTGAAGCAATAAACCGATGGCTTCATTTACAACTATTTGCCTCGTATATACATCTGTATTTCCTTGATCTTGTAAATACTTATTATACTCAACAAATTGCAGTAAACCATTAAGTTGATAATAATTTAAACCACTCTCTTTTAAGCTTTGAAGCATCAAGTGCTCCTCTCCATAATAAAGCAAATAGTGATACCCTGTAGTTGCTGCACCTTTATTCTTAGCTGTCAATGAAGCCAAACTATCTTGATCATCAACGATTAGTGCACTACTCATAGCTAGATCATAATCCGTATGCGCTGTATAAGCTGGTATCACATCAAAAAGACGAGTCGGCTCCTCTTCTTCTATTTGATTTAAAAAAGAATATAAATGAAGACGAGCTACATCTAAATAAGGTTTAAGTCTATTTATACCTTTTATACGATCAGTTAATTTATCGAAAACTTCAACTAAATCTTTTTCTGGTGAACTTTGCTCAAGATGTTCAAAGGCTTCGTCCACTTTAAAATTTCCAAGGAAACTATTAGGATGAGCAAACCATAAAAAGCCTTCTATACGAACAAATTCATATTCAAACACAGTAGTCAAATCTGCCCATTTCAAATGAATATTTCTATTGACCTGCTCATTGAGGGGATATTGTTTTAACTGAACTAGATTTACTAACTGTCTAACAATACGATGGATACCGTAAGTTTCCTCTTTTAACAAAGAATCCAGTGAAGCTGGCTCAGCTAGCAAATCTTCATACTCTTCTAGTATCTGCTTTGAATATGGAATAAAATTTAGAAGATCCGTTTCCATAGCTATTACAGCCTCATTTATAGGTAATAACAAATAGGGTTCTAACAACTGCAACTGTTGCTTTGCATACTGTATAACTCGATAGTTTTTATAAAACTCATCCTTATACTTTGTAATTTCTGCCTCAGAAAGCTGTTTTATTTTTTCAGGTATTTGCTCCTGATTATATCCTAAACTCTTTAAAATTCTTGCTACTCCAAAGTGTTTTTCTTCTACTACCTTACTTCCACATCCTCTACAAAAATTCCCCTGAGCAGGAGTAAGAGAAGCACACCATCCACAGCGTACATCTACACGAACGCTACCCGCACAAGCCACACATATATCCCCTGGCTGATAATCGCCCGGTTGTGGCGTAGAGCACGATTCACAATAAGTGATAACTGCCATACTATACGAACTATTTTTCTATCTACCTTTTCTAATTTTTGCCCAAATATTTTCTTTTTGAACTGCTGTCATTTCTTTAACTAACTTACCGATAGCTGACTTCGATTCACCTTCCAACTTTAATTGTAAAGCTACCTCATAATCGGAAGAAGCGACAAACTCAGCTCCACAAGAACGGCAAAACTGACCTGGTCCTGTACTCAAACACCAATAACAATTGTGAACTGGTTCTGCTTGAAGTCCACAAGACAAACACAAATCACCAACTTTATAATCCTTCGGCTGCTTAGCTTGACAATGTGCACATTTTACAACATCTGCACTCTCTACGATTACTGCCTCTTGCTTTACCACGGTTTCAGCAACTGCCAAGCTTGCTGCTTGTGTACCTAAAGCCCACTGCATAATTACATGTGCTATTTCGATATCCATAGCTGTAACTTCTATCAAAGTTCGCGTATCACCAATCATAACGAAATCCTCTTTAGATTGAATTCCAGCATCTGCTAATGCCTCAATATCTTCTGTCGTCGCTCCTTTTTTACGCAATATACTTTCTAATAGCTTTGGAAAATTTTCTATACTCATACTTCTAAATTATAGTTGTAAACTAATTAAATACTTCTATAGATATAATTAGTCACTAGGTTATTACTGACTTAGTTCACGATGATTAAAAAATAAAAAGGGAGACTCATCTAATTATGATCCCCCTTTATTATCTATCTAGTTGATATTAACTAAATCAAAAATTAAAAGTCAGACTAAAAATTTTATAAAAAGAATCCTTATATCCTTATAACTTGCTTTCTAAATACTCTCTAATCACTAAATCAGTAAAGAAACCACTATGATGTCCTCCCCAGCAAGCTGTCATTGTTAAAGTTTTTCCAGAAAGGTCTAATTTTTTATTTTCTTCAGCTCCTTCATTTACAATACAGTTTACTTCAATTTTATCCATTGACTCTTGTACTGCTTCTTTCCCAAAATTATCTTTACACACTTCTTTCATTGCATCCATTAAGCGTTGTAAACATACACTTGGCACAAACTTAATATGCTCTAATTCGAAAGTATCCCAGTTGATTTGGATAGGTAGTTCTTTACCTACAATTGCGTTCAATTCTTTTTGATACTCAGTTACGTACTGCTCTTCTATTGCTGTATAAGCTCTTTTTTCTTGTAATCCCATGATTTATATTATTACTATTATTAACATTTCAAAGGTCTTATCTTTGCTATTGGTTTCATAGACCTAAATTCGGTAATTGCGCTTATCACGGAATTCCGTGATATGAAAATTTCCAAAAGTATCTTACCTTGTATTCAAACTTTACAAAAAATGCTAAAAACACTTTTAATAATTGGGTTTTGTTTTCTATCACTAACACTAGCTGTAAATAATCTATCTCTCATTATGGGAGGTATGAGAAAGAAAAAAGCAAATCGTTTAATACAAGAATATCTTGAACATGAATTCAAGGGTCAATTAAAAGCAGTTGAAATTAGACGCTTTTTTAATGCCTCTAATATGAATCCCAATATGTTTTCGGTTATTATCTACGATCATCAATTAGCACAAGTAAGATGGGTTTTATTCTTTGACGCCAAGATTTTAAAAAATGAAAACAGAATTGAACAAGGTGTTTCCTATGCTAAACCAGTAAAAGAACAATACCAAGATGCCTTATCTGACTACTATACCAAAGAAGATATAAAACTAAAAATGATTGATTTAGATTGTCGTATTGACATTAGTTATGATTCATTAACCATGACATATCTTTTTAACCCAAATCCCAATGAGCTGAAAACGAAAACTAAAAAACTCTTATACTTACTAAATCAACAAAAGGACGCACTAAAAATCAATAGTATTTTCACAATTACTATCCATCTTCCAACCTATAATGAGGATATTTTTATGATTGTTATACATAGCATAGAGGACTCATGGCAGGTCAAAGAATGCTTACTAAAACAAGAAACTAATTATTTCAAAACTTTACAAGAAAAATTGCTGCCGAAGCGTATGGATTATTTAGCGGGATTAGACCACCTCTACAGTTCCCATGATTTTTCTTTATTATATGTAGATACAGCTTGTTTCACTAAAGCTGTGTGGGTACATCTGTTAATCGATACAAAAGAAGTAGAACAAGAAAAAAACAGCTATCACAAGACTCCTGTAACAGCTGTTTTATTAGAAACGATTAATCTTACCAACAAAGTAGTCACTCATCGAGAAATCGTACCGATTACTGAACCAAATTCGTTTATTTCTATTGTAGAAGAGATTAAACCACTATTAGCAATAAAGTATACCTTTTAATTATTCACTAATCAAATAGTCCTGATTCAATAGCAAACTTTACCGCTCCCGTAGTTGTCTTAGATCCTGTTTTCAACAAGATATTCTTGCGATGTGTCTCCACCGTATTAACTGATATAAACAGTTTCTCAGAAATTTCTTTAGAAGTCATTTCTTCTGATAAAAGTGCTAGAACTTCTTTCTCCCGTTGAGTCAATTCAATATCTTGATACTTCTTTTTATCAAATACACTTTCCATATAGCGCTGTTTAATAACTTCTGAGAAATATTGCTTGTCATTGATTAATTCCCTTACAGCAACTTGTAACTCCTGCTTATTTGTAAATTTAGGTACAAAACCATCTGCTCCTTTTTGGATTACCTTATGAACAACGCGAGGATTATCAAGCATACTCAAAATTAGAACCTTGACATCTGATTGATTACTCTTTACCCTAGTTAATAACTCTACTCCATCCATCTTGGGCATATTCAAATCGGTAATGACTAATTGTATGTCAAATTGCTCTAATAAACGTAATACTTGTGTTCCTTCTGTTGCTAAATGCACTTGTTTTACTTCCTCCATATCAAGTAATATAGTGTTTAACCCCTCTAAAAACATCAAATGATCATCTGCTATGATTATATTTACTCTACTCACTACTTATTTATTTAAAGGTATATTAATTGTTATGGAAGTCCCATATTTAACATTACTATCTATTTCTATACTTCCTTTGAGTTTTTCTAAACGCTCTCTTATATTGCGCAGTCCTATCCCTTGTTTCTTAACATTGGCAAACCCAACGCCATTATCATGAATAAGAATATTGAGGTGGTCATCGTGTTTGGTCAATTGTACCTCAGCACTTGAAGCCTTAGCATGCTTAACGATATTATTGACCAACTCTTGAACGATGCGATATGCACCAGCCAATACATCATCTGTCAACTTATTAATTTCTGTCTCTGGAAAAAAATAAGCTTTAATTGTCAAATTATTTTTCTGACTTACAGTATCGACGTATTCTTTCAAAAAACTACTAAATCCAATTGAAGAGAAAGCCAGTGGATGCAATTGATGCGATAGCAAACGCAGATCCTTACACGCATTGTTAATTGCTTCTTGCAAACGCTTAGTTTGTTCTCCCGTATCTTGCTGAGAGAAATGATGTTCAAAAGCAATCTTAATTCCTGCTAAATCACTTCCTATTCCATCGTGTAACTCTCGTGCTAATCGAGCTCTTTCTTCCTCTTGTCCTTTCTGATAGCGCTCGATCATAGAAATTTTATGATCTTTAACCATCTCATTAATCTTGTGATTCGCATTTTTCTCAACCTCCACCTGTAGTTGTCTTTGCACTTTCAAACGTTGTAGATAAAAATACATCACAATAATAAAGAGAATTGACACCAAAATAAAACCAATGATAAAAGTATTACGAAGTTGTTTCTGACGAATGACAGCTTGCTCTACTTCTCTAAGCTCTACTTCTTTTAATTCTTGCTCCTTCTCCAGCAACTCTATTTTAGTTTCCTTTAATTCCGTTTCATATTGTTGTTGCAGATCTGCTAAATGCTTCTCTTTCTCAATACTATTAAATTTTGTATTATCGATTATACTTCGATATAAATAATTATATGCTTTTTCATATTGTTTTTGATCTGCATATAGGGAACCTAAATTCAAAAAAAAGTTAGTATTATAGGCTAATATAGAACGTTCTTCAGTAATACTCAATGCTCTCTCAAAATACTTAATTGCTTTCTTTGTATTCCCTACTTTACTCTCACACACTCCTAAATCATTCAATACTATAGCCATATCAGTGACATAATTTAACTCTTCAAGAAGCTTATAAGTATTCTCCAAGTGAGGTATAGCCTCTTTAAACTTATGCTGTTCTACTAATAGTTGAGCAAGGTTAATTTTAACATAGGCCTCCACTGTTTTATTTCCTTCCTCTTGACGAAACTTTAATACAGTCATATAATGCTCCCTAGCTTGATCAAACTTACGCTGCTCTTTCAAAATATTTGCGTAGTTAAACAATGTAGTCAATACCCCATCGGTATCCTCAATAGATTTATACAAATCATTCGCTCTTTTCAAGCTCTCTATAGCCTTATCATATTCATCCTTTTGTATATATAGTGTAGCAACATTCTGATACGCATTTGCCTCTTGAAGTACATCGTCTACAGCTCTAGCTTTTTCAATACATATCATAAAGCTCTCCATTGCCTTGGAGTATAACGATAAATTCTTATAACTAAGTGCTAATAGATTATAAGCAGCAGGTAAACCTTGCTCCATTTTTAATTTCTCTAAGGATTCAATAGTCTTCAATGCATATTCTATAGACTTCTTATAATCTCCATTAATAGAATTCAAATTTCCTAAAGAATAATAAGCACGAGCTTTTTCCTTCTCTAAGTTATGCTTTTCACTTAAAGCTAACCAAGCAAATGCGGCCTTTCTAGCTTCAAGTGGTTTGGAATATACATTCTGGGAATACACTTTCGATAATGAGTCAATAGTAACTCTCACTGGTTGCTGTGCAATACCCTTTGTGAAAATAAAAAAGATTACTAATTGAAAAATTAAAGTTACTCTACTATCACGATTAGATAAATTCAAAACAATTTTGTATTAATTTCTTATTATTTGCCGCATTCTTTTTAACTAAAATAGCAAAATAAAGCAACAAAAAAACATATGCTTCTGAGGCTTTATAGAAGACAAAACTACAATTTTTAACCTTTAAAAAAATGAAAGTTTACTAGAAATAAAAACTCCAAAAACATCTTCTTTTTAATTCTCAACAACGAAAAACACAGAATAAAACCACAAAAAATACTAAATATTACGTATATTCGAAACAAAAACAATAAAACTATATTTTTAATACATAAAAACAAAAATTATGTCTAAATTTCCTAGAATACGTACAACCTTGAGTAAAGGTGTTATTCTACCAAGTTTAATTTTTATTATTGGAGTCAGTTTACTTGCTGCAATTTTTCCACAGATAACCAATGAGCTATTAAACGTAATCAAAACATTCATCTTTGTTAATCTCAATTGGATATATGTATGGTCTGTAACTATATTTATTATCTTCTTGATTTATTTAATGGCCAGTAAATACGGTAATATTCGCTTAGGAAGAAATAATAGTAAACCCGATTATTCCTTCTTTTCATGGATATCAATGTTATTCGCTGCTGGTATGGGGATTGGGCTAATGTACTTCAGTGTTGCTGAGCCGATCCAACACTATTCAAATGAAGTTTTCAGTAACAATACCGCACTACAACGCGCACAAGATGCACAGATGTACACCTTCTTTCACTGGGGAATACACGCATGGGCTATTTATGCTATTGTTGGTCTAGCACTATCTTATTTTGCTTATAGATATCGTTTACCGCTATCTCTAAGAAGTTGTTTTTATCCTCTTTTAAAAGATAAAATAAAAGGTAAATGGGGAAATATGATTGACGTATTTGCCTTGTGTAGTACCTTCTTTGGTATTACAACAACATTAGGTTTTGGTGTTGTACAGATTAACTCTGGACTTCAAACCTTAAATATTTTACCTGAAAACAGCTTTATCTATCAAGTACTTATTGTAGCTGTATTAGTATCTCTATCTATTATCTCTGCTGTTAGTGGATTAGACAAAGGTGTAAAACTACTAAGTAGTATCAATATCATTGCTGTAGTCGTATTGCTTGTTTTCGTACTCGCTTTAGGCCCTACCGTTTATTTAATTGGAAGCTTTACAGAAGGTATTGGTAATTATATATCAAACTTCTTTACCATGACTTTTAGTACACACTCCTTTAATGATAAAACACAACCCTGGTTTTATGACTGGACTATCCTATACTGGGCATGGTGGATCTCATGGTCTCCATATGTTGGATTGTTTATTGCTAAAATCTCTAAAGGACGTACTATTCGTGAATATATTGCTGCAGTATTATTACTACCGACACTATTCAACTTTATTTGGATGTCTGTATTCGGGAATAGTGCCATTTGGTTTGATATGAATGTAGCTGATGGTGCATTGAGTACTATTGCTAACAACCCAGATGCGTTGATGTTTGAGTTTTTAGCGTACTTACCTCTAAGTTCAATTACTAGCTTCTTAACTATATCAATTATCATCATATTTTTTGTTACTTCTGCAGACTCAGGAATGTTTGTAATGAACAGTATATCAACCAAGAATGCTATAATATCCCCTAAATGGCAAACTATTGGATGGGGAGTATTACTAGCTGTATTAGCTTTGTTATTGTTAAACGCAGGTGGATTAGGTGCATTACAAAGCATGACCTTAATTACAGCTCTTCCATTCTCTATTATAATGCTATTATTTATCGTAAGCTTGATCAAAGCACTAGTTATCGATAAAAAATATTATGAAACTGACTTTTCTACTACAACGGTTACGTGGTCAGGAGATTCATGGAAAGAGCGATTAAAACAAATTGTATCCTTTGACGATAAAGAATCTGTACACAAATTTATTGATACGACAGTCAAAGAAGCCTTTAAAGAGCTAGAAACCGAATTTGCTAAAAATAATATTGATGCTGTTATCAATACTTATGAAGGTCCTTATCGACTAGAAATTGAGATTAAACACGACTTGGTAAATAACTTTATTTACGGTGTCAAAACAGAGTCTAAAATGGTTTCTGATTACTTATTATCAGAAGAAAACTTACCTGATATTAACGATAATAAAACCTTTTATCCAAAAGCTTATTTTGGTGATTATAGACAAGGTTATGATGTTCACATCTTTACTAAAAATGAGCTAATTTCTGACGTATTAAAACACTATGAACGATTCCTTGAAATTATATCTGAAGAGAAAAATGAAATGTTTATCAGTAGTGATTCCAATCATCGTTTAAGATAATATATTACTAGTCAACTTATTCTAGTATCAAAAAAGAACCATATTAGCTTAAAGTTAATATGGTTCTTTTTATATATTACAAATCAATGAACTGAGTATTTGGATGAAAGCGTTTCCAAGAAAACCAATACTCATCAGACAGCCGGATGAGAACTAAATTCTGCTTTTTGTCTCCCGAGAGATACTTTCCATTCAAATCCCAACGTTGAAAACCATTATCTGCTGTAATACATCTAGCTGATAAATCTAACGCTAAATCCTGCTTGTGATCCCATCTAAAAGCAGTTACATTGTTTTGGTGAGCTACTAAAAAAAAAGCCCCCTACTCAAAAAAATAAGTAAGGAGCTCTTTGCGATGTTTTTAATTACTAAGCTACTCTTTAGTATATACAGCCGGCTGGTATGTATTCACTACTAAAACAGTATCTACTTGTAATCGAGCTTTTAACCAATTCGTGATACGTATCTTCTCCGAATTTATAGGTGCAACACTATCTTTATACATTAACACCCAATCAACTTGACTAGTTGTATCGGTTAGATTTCGCTCTACTTTACCTAAAGATACTTGTTCAAGTGATGGGAACAATACTCCGATCTCTCTCACCAAACCAGGCTCGCTCACTTTGTACTTAGCTAACTCGCGCTTTAAATCATTAATAATAACGTCTTTCTCGGATAGGTTACTATTTTGTTTATTGATTTCCTTCATGATTTCAGACTTGATATCTTGCTCATCTTGCTTGAAGGTCAAAGCTACATTATCTATCCCTTTTTCCTGTAAAAGTCGATTATACATCTCTATATTCTCTTTAGACAATTTCTTATCCAAAAAGGCTAACTCTACCTTACGTGGCGAGGTATTATAATTAATTTTTTTATAGATAACTGTTACCCCTCTAGCAGTAAACTCTGTATTGATAAACTCCTCAACAGTCTTGGTAAATTTCTTCTCATTGAATAGATTATAGGCCAAGTAAAAACTTGGTATAATCAACACTAAAATCAATAAACTAATACCGTATCGCATACGTTTCTCCTTTTTTGTATCTAGTGCAGTCGCTGTAGGATATTTCAAGTATTTAATTACTAAGAACGTCGCTATACAAATAAAGAAACAGTTAATCATATACAGATAAAATGCTCCTAAAAAATAACTAAAATTAAAAGTTGCTAAACCATATCCTGCAGTACATAAAGGAGGCATTAAGGCTGTAGCAATCGCTACTCCTGGAATAGGATTTCCTTTCTCTACTCGAGTAATTGAAATCACCCCCACTAATCCACCAAAAAAAGCAATCAACACATCATAAATCGTCGGTGCAGTACGAGCAAGTAATTCTGATTGTACATCTTTAAATGGGCTTAAATAAAAATAAACTGAAGATACAACCAAACTTACAATTGTAGCTATAACCAAGCTTTTAATAGAAATCTTCAGTAATAAAAAGTTATAGGTACCAAGTGCAAAACCAGCTCCTACAATTGGTCCCATCAATGGTGAGATCAACATAGCTCCAATTACCACCGCTGTAGAATTTACATTTAACCCTATCGACGCAATGATAATTGCACATGCCAAAATCCAAAGATTTGATCCTTTAAAAGCAATATTTGCTACTATATTTTCAAGGACTTTTTCGCCCTTCTCCTCACCTTTGTGAAGATTGATGTAATCAAAAAACTTACTAGTCATTTAAAACATTATTTCGTTGACTTACTCAATACCATATAGCCTAGCACACCACCAATGATGGATGCTACAAAAATACCTATCTTCGCTTGAGTCATGTACTCCTCATTAGTAAATGCTAACGAAGTTACAAACAAAGACATTGTGAATCCAATAGAAGCTAGCAAACCTAATCCTAATAGATTTTTCACATTCATTCCTTCAGGGAAAGGAGCTACTTTTAATTTCACTAAAAGCACTGTAAATCCAACTACTCCAACTACTTTCCCTACTAATAAGCCAAGAGCTACACCAAGAGCTACATTAGTACTAAACAAGTGATCCATATCAATATCTAAAGATACCCCAGCATTAGCTAAAGCGAATATAGGGATAATTAGATAGGTTACCATCGGATGCATCATATGTTCTAAACGTTGTAATGGAGGAGTAGCAGCACTACTTGTATGCTCAATCTCTTCTAAGATATGCAATTGTTCGTTTGTTAATGTCGGAATTTTATCATTGGGATCAATGCCTCTAAACCTATCTAACAAACCTTGCATCTTATCGCCATATACTTTCTCGCTAATTCTCACATTTGCAGGAATTGTAAAAGCAGCTAATACTGCTGCAATTGTCGCATGTACTCCTGAAAGCAAAAATGCTGTCCAAACTCCACCAATACCCAAGATTGCATAAAACATAATATTTCTAACTCCCATTTTATTTCCCAAATACATCACTAATAAAATAGCAGCACCAATGATTAAATGTAACATAGAAATCTCAGAGGTATAAAAGAATGCAATCACAAGTACCGCTCCTAAGTCATCTACAATCGCCAATGCAGTTAAGAAAACCTTTAATGTCAAGGGTATACGACTACCCAATAAATACAAGACTCCTAAGGCAAAAGCAATATCTGTTGCCATCGGAATTCCCCATCCATTAGACATCTCTCCACTTGGATTTAGAAAAAAATAAATACCCGCAGGAACAATCATTCCTCCTAATGCAGCTCCAATAGGAAGCATTGCTTTACGTGGGTTTGATAATTCTCCAGCTACAATCTCTCTTTTTAACTCTAGCCCTACAACAAAGAAAAAGATAGCCATTAACCCATCATTAATCCAGTGGTGAATACTATATTCAAAGAAGCTATTGCCTGCCCATTGAAAACCAAATTTATACTCTAATATGTGATGGTACTGTTCTTTAAATGATGTATTTGCTAATATTAACGCTATAATCACACTTATACCTAGAACGATCCCTCCAGATTTTTCTTGTTGCATAAATCGCTGTATCGGTGATACCATCCTCTCAATAGGTGTTTTGTCCAATTGCCTCATAAAAATAACTCTTCTTTTTTAATGTTATACATAGTTTACAAACTCAAAAATAGAAAATTAATTTTGTTAGCTACTATACGACAGTTATTTCTATGAATTCTTATCCTTATTTAACTTTTATAAGATTTTTACTACTTAGATTCAACTAATAAATGCTGTTGCATTTATTAGTTGAATCTAAGATAGAATTAAAAATAGTTCAATCTTTTACTCCATAAAAATAGTTAACTAAAGCCAAATAGACACCCCGACAACCAAAAAACACCTTAACAAGTTTAGTATTCCATAACAAAATACATCAAATTAAATTAGTTAACTAATAATATAAAACAAATACAACAAAACACTGAAAAACAAAATAAAAATAAACAAAAGCTAAAACTAATATTTCTACTAAAATATTCGCTTCCATCAATCAAAAAAACAGATGATTATTTAACTTTTTAGTACTTTTTTAATACATTTAAAATCATTATATTTGATTTTAACCTAATTTGCTAAGGTGAGCTATTAGGTGAGTTGGTTTTTTACAAAAAAGACAATAGGTTGATTTAAAGATATTTACGAGGAGTGGTTCGAATCCTGCCACCCCGACAAAAGGAATCACTTTTAGTGGTTCCTTTTTTTATTTTAACCACTTTGTAATTCTTTCTAATCTAAAAAATCAATTCAATTTAACACATAATAAGGATCAGATGCAATTGATGGTGGTATTACTAATTTTGCGAAATGGGCAGCTAATCCACGAAATCAAAAAATAATTATTAAATTATTAGAAGTTGGTGTCGGAGCATGGGAATCATCGTTAAAAGAAATTTATAAAGATGGAGATTTTGATTTAAGTTCTGTGTTATATGGGACTTTAGCTGAAGCAGGTTTAGGATCATTAGTGAAGCATGGTGAATATAAGAAAGTTGCTAACCAAGCTTCTAACAACACTAGTGTTTTTGAGAAAAAAGCTGTAGAGCTTTCTTCAAGGAAGAGTCCTAATGAAAAACTGATAAAAAACGCAAAATCATTTAAAAAGTTAGATGCAAGCGATCAGGCAATTAACAAAACCATTTAAAAAGCAACAGGAAGTAAAGTTCAAAATGAAACAAAACGAAAAGAGGATTAATAAAAATAATTTATATTTAATTGTTTTTATTACAATAATATTATTTATTATAACTATATATTCAATCAATAAATATTTTATATATAATAAAGTATTAAATGAAGAAAACTCTATTGAATATGTGTTTTTAGACAAAACTAAACATAGTGGAGGTAAAGGAGAACATTATGATATGAGAATTAGTTATCTTAATAATGTCTATAGAGTGTCAATTACTTATAAAATTTTTACAAAAATTGATAAAGGTAAATTACCTAAGTTGTTTATTACGCCACAAAATGAAGTAATTACAAATTGGAATATGACTATAGCAAAAAGAGGTATTATTGCTTCCTTTATTGGATTGTTCATCTTTATATTAGTTTTAATTTACTTTAGATTTATTAAAAGATAAATTACTGGTAATGTATCTGAAGTGTTGATAGAATAAATAAACCAACAGCCTCTTTACAAATGTATTGAGGCTGTTTTAATATAGAACACTTTACTGTTGTTGCACATTTAATAGTTTGTGGTAAAAGCAAAACTAAGGTGAGCTATTAGGTGAGGTTGATTGGGCTGATGTAGGAGTTGAAGTTTTGAAAGGAGGACTAATTGGTTCTGGAGTTGGAGCAGGTGCCGCAGCAGCTATTGAAGGTGGGGCAGTTGTTGTAAAAGCTTCTTTTGATTATACTGCTAATGAAAAAGGCAAGAGTATCTTCAATGGAAAGAAAAGTGGTAAAGAAGCAGCTTTCGATGCAGCCGCCGATGTTATCAGTGGAAAAGTTGGAGGAGCTGTAGGTAAGAGAATAGGTAATTTAACTGAAGGAGGAATTAAAGCAGAAACTAAAGCAGAAACCAAAGCCACAAAAGAAGTTGTAAAAGCAACTAATAAATTTAATAAAGTTACAGATGGTGGTAGAAATATGATTGGTTCTAAATCAATGATTGCAGGGGAAAACCTTGCAAAAGCAAAAGGAGGTGCTCAAGTTGCTAGAGGAAATACAGTAAGAGCGCAGATGGTTAATTCAGCAACCAAAGGTGCAACTGGTGAAATAGTTAATAAAGCAGCACAAAATTCATTCACAGATAAAGTAAAAAATTTCTTTGGATTTAATTAAAATATTATGAAAGATAAAATTAAAGTATTCTTATCCTTAGCTCTTGTAATGGTTGGAATTTATTTTGCAGCAACAAAATTAACAGATATGAGAGATGAAGATGTAAAGTTTATTAATTCAGATTATGAAATTACTAAAGGTATTGTCACTAAGAAATCTTTATATAAAGGACATTCAATAAAAGTTAGGTATAAGGTTGGTGATAAATTTTATATAGTTAGTGATGGAATTAATGTTGATGATAATATCTTAGAAGGAGATAGTGTTACGATAAAGTATTCTAAAACTAAACCTGAATTAATGATTACTCAGTTTAATGAACAATTTAACAAACAATAGGACATGCTTAATAAAATTAAATTTTTACTGATATTAATTTCTTTTACAAGTTTTTCTTAGAATTTTGAAGGTGAGGTGATTTATTCCAATTCTTATAAAAGCAATACTGTACAAATAAAAGATGAACAATGGGGGTTTATGTTGGGAATATCCAGAAGTATTTTATAAAAAATGGCGATTACAAAACAGAAACTAATGGAAAGCTTTTACTGTGGCAATTATATGTAAATAAAGAGAACAAGCTTTACAACAAAATGTCAAATTCTGAAACTATATATTGGAATGATGGAAATACTCAAGGAGACGAAGTATTAAGTGTAAAGATTAATAAAAATGCTACTGAGATATTAGGTCATTAGGTATTAAAGGAGGGCAACCTGCGGGAAGTAATAATCACGTTATTGATATAAATGGAGGTGTAAAAGCTATATTGGGCATAGAAGGTTCTATAAAAATAGGAATAACGGGAAGAAAAAGAAAATGATGTATACAGCAATAACTTTAAATGGAGATACAGATATTTACTTTAATGATCAACTTTTGTTTAGATGCTTGACTATTAAGGGATTCTTTAAAAGTAAATTTTATATTGAGGATGTATCTAAAAAAAAATTATTAGAATTAGAAATTCGAGATTTTTTGGGTTTTAATAAAAAATACTTTCTAAAAAGGCATTGTTTTGAGAAAGATATTGACTTGTATAAGTTTAAAAGTAAATTATGCTTAAAAGTTGATAATGACATTATTCTACTAAATAAAAAAATTAGACCTTGGAAGTTTGAAGGAGATTTTATAATAAATAACATTAGTGTCCGATAAAACTTATTATCAATAGAATTTTCAATCATATTATATTGATAATCAGTTTTATATACTTTTAATTTCATACTAAACCTAGAAATAGGCTCTCAGAACAAAGAGAGTTGTTTTATCTTTTGAACCTCAATAATCCAATCTTGTTCAGGATTTTCTAAGAAATGTAATAGTTTAATATAGTTAAACAGATGGATCTTACAAAAACTTACCAAATTTGAGAAAGCCCAACTTCTTGTAAGCTTTTTCTTAATCACAGATATGAGTAAATTTACTATCAAAACACAGTATATCTGTATTTTAATAGCATTC
>NZ_FNYS01000012.1 GCF_900109075.1 Myroides marinus
ACCCTGAGATTAAACAAGCATATTTACTAGCTAATAATCTCAGAAACATATATAATTTAAAAATAGATAAAGAAATAGCGATGACTAAGCTTGCCCATTGGTTCAATGACATTGAAAAGACTTCAATCAAATACTTTAATACGGTTTTAAAGACTTTTAATGTACATTATAACGAAATCATTAATTACTTTAATAATAGAAGTACTAATGCTTCTGCTGAATCATTTAATGCGAAAATTAAATACTTCCGTATGATGTATAGAGGGGTTAGAGATAAGAAGTTTTTTCTTTTTAGATTAACTAAACTTTTTGCTTAGTCCCCAACTTTTGCAACTGATCCTTGATTTACAATGGATTATTATGATATATTTAAAAATAAAAAAATCCGTAAGTAATTGATACTTACGGATTTAGGCACATTCTGATGCCGAAAAAGTCGGGGTGGCAGGATTCGAACCTGCGACCTCCTGCTCCCAAAGCAGGCGCGATGACCGGGCTACGCTACACCCCGCTAGACTTATTTTGTCATTGCGAGTGCAAAGGTAGTATAAAATTTTTTACATGCAAGAAAAAAAAGAAATAAATTAAAATTATTACACTATTTGTTTTTTCTACAGTAAGTAGTTTTGAAACGCGGATAAAAAAACTATTTTTGTTTCACTAACAGTAAAACATATCATTATGTCAAATATAGAGAGAGTAAAGTGTCTTATTATAGGTTCAGGACCTGCAGGTTATACAGCAGCAATATATGCAGCACGTGCTAATATGGCACCAGTATTATATCAAGGAATGCAACCAGGAGGACAATTAACAACTACGAATGAAGTAGAGAATTTCCCAGGATACCCAGAAGGTGTTACTGGACCAGAAATGATGATGCAGTTACAAGCACAAGCACAACGTTTTGGTGCTGATATTCGCGATGGTTGGGTTACTAAAGCAGAATTAACAGGAGAAGTTAAGAAAGTATGGGTAAATGAAACGACTGAGGTACATGCTGATACAGTAATCATCTCTACAGGAGCTACAGCTAAGTATTTAGGCTTACCATCAGAACAACATTATTTATCTTTAGGTGGAGGTGTGTCTGCATGTGCTGTATGTGATGGATTCTTCTATAGAAATCAAGAAGTAGTTATAGTAGGTGCTGGAGATTCTGCATGTGAAGAAGCACATTACTTATCTAAGTTATGTAAGAAGGTAACTATGTTAGTGCGTAGTGATAAATTCCGTTCTTCTCGTATTATGGAGGAGCGTGTACGTAATACTGAAAATATTGAAATCTTAATGAATACTTCTACTGAAGAGGTATTAGGAGATGGTAATGTAGTAAGTGGTATCCGTGTGAAAGATAATGTAACAGGGGAATTAAGAGATATTGAAGCAACAGGATTTTTCGTAGCTATCGGTCATAAACCTAATACAGATATCTTTAAAGGAGAATTAGAAATGGATGAGACAGGATACTTAATCACTCAAGGAAAAACAAGTAAAACGAATGTAGAAGGAGTATTTGCTTGTGGAGATGTTCAGGATAAAGATTACAGACAGGCTATCACAGCTGCTGGATCTGGATGTATTGCTGCTTTAGATGCAGAGCGTTATTTAGCTTCTAAGTAAAAAAAGACATTAAAGAATAAATTACTAAGACTAGTAAGAGGAAAGGCAAGGTATAATATACTTTGCCTTTTTTTGTGTTTAGTGCTGAAAATATCAAAAGCGGTAAAAGTTTGAATTGTATAAGTTTTGATGCTATTCTAAGTATAGTAAGAACATAATTATAGTATAGTGTAAGTACCAAAATGCCTTGTTTTAGTACTTGCACTATACTTGCATTATACTAGGACTGTACTTACATGTGCTAGCCAATAGAATGATATAAAACAAATGTGCTGTGTAAGGAATGAGAGAAAGATACGTTTACTTTTTATTGGCAATAAATGAATGTCAATATCTATGGTAAAATTGGTGAATAGTTATATTATTTATTCTTAAAAAGGTTTAAATAATAAGTGTTGCTGGGAGAGTATATATCTTTTTACTTTTTAATAGTTAATGTTCTATAGTGCTTGTAGGTATATTATTATATTTGCTCTTCATAAAAAATAGAAATGCTTTTACTTAAAAATATATCATTCAGTTACTTAGAAGGGAAGACGGTTATTAAAAATCTTAATCTAGCAATAGAGAAGGGGCAACACGTAGCTTTATTAGGAGAAAGTGGGTGCGGAAAGAGTACTTTATTAAAACTTATATATGGTTTAAAAGATTTAGATGGAGGAGAAATCTACTGGAATGACAAGCAAGTTTTAGGACCAGCATATCACCTAGTACCTGGGATGGATGAGATGAGATATTTAGCTCAGGACTTTGACTTAATGCCTTTTACTTCTGTAAAAGAAAATATAGGTAAGTATCTATCTAATTTTTACTTAAAAGAAAAAGAGCATAGGATAAATGAATTGTTAGCTCTTGTAGATCTAGTAGACTATGCTGATGTAAAAGTAAAAAACCTTAGTGGTGGACAACAACAACGTGTAGCTATCGCTAGAGTATTGGCTCTGGAGCCTGAGATTCTACTATTAGATGAACCTTTTAGTCATATAGACTATTCTAGAAGAAGTTTGCTTAGACGTAACTTATTTGCTTATTTAAAAGAAAAAGGGATTACATGTGTTGTAGCTACTCATGATAGTATAGATGCATTGAGCTTCGCTGATGAAACTATCGTTCTTAAAGATGGGGAGTTAATAGATATGGGAGAGACTAAAGATGTATATGATTTT
Organism: Myroides marinus; assembly: GCF_900109075.1. Lineage (GTDB taxonomy): Bacteria > Bacteroidota > Bacteroidia > Flavobacteriales > Flavobacteriaceae > Flavobacterium > Flavobacterium marinum_A. The sequence continues at coordinate 2,790 of NZ_FNYS01000012.1, forward strand.
CCGATGAATAGATATGTAGCTTCTTTATTCGGTGAGGTGAATGAATTATTTATTTCAGACTTCACTTCTACATTTGATGAAGATGAGTTATTACTAATATACCCGCATCAATTAATGTTGTCTAAGCAAAAGGGACAAATAGAAGTAGAGGTATTAGATTCTTACTTTAAAGGCGATGGATATATGATTAAGACTTTCTTTAATGAGGATAGAGTAGTATTCTTTGATCATCCTTTTGATATAGAGAAGGGTTCTAAAATTAAATTAGCACTAAAGAAATTTCAATAATAACAAAAAACGCTACTTAAATTTAAGTAGCGTTTTTTTGTTATACTATAGTTTACTTTCCTAGTATAAGGATATAAAAAAAGCTCAGCATTTGCTGAGCCTTTTAAAAGTTATTATTTTTTGTTTTTCACGTATTTTTCTAAGAATTGATCTTGCTCCCATAATAGGTGGAAGATGTTTTCTTTAGCAGCGTATCCGTGGCTTTCTTTAGGTAAAATAACCATTCTAACTGGTGCTCCTAAACCTTTTAAAGCTTGGAAATAACGCTCTGTCTGTAATGTGAATGTTCCAGGGTTATTATCAGCTTCACCGTGTACTAATAACATTGGAGTTTTCATCTTACCTGCATTCATGAATGGAGACATAGTGTTGTATACTTCAGGTACTTCCCAGTAGTTTCTTTGCTCTGATTGGAATCCAAAAGGAGTTAATGTTCTGTTGTAAGCTCCACTACGTGCAATACCTGCAGCGAATAAATCAGAGTGTGTTAGTAAGTTAGCAGTCATAAATGCTCCATAAGAGTGTCCTCCTACAGCTACTCTTTTTCTGTCGATATATCCTAATGCATCTACTGCATCGATAGCTGCTTTACCATTAGCTACTAACTGTTGTACATAAGTATCATTAGGTTCTTCTTTTCCTTCTCCTACGATAGGGAATGATGCGTCATCTAATACAGCATATCCTTTAGTTACCCAATAGATGAATGATCCGTATGATGGGAATGTAAACTCGTTAGGATTATGTGTTACCTGAGCAGCACTATTTTTGTCTTTGTACTCAGCAGGGTAAGCCCAAATTAATAGAGGTAACTTCTCTTTCTTAGCTTTGATGTCGTATCCAGCTGGTAAGTATAAAGTACCTGATAACTCTAAACCATCTTCTCTTTTATATTTAATTACCTCTTTATGTACTCCGTTAAGTGTAGAGAAAGGGTTTTTAAAAGAAGTAATTGCTTTTAAGTCATTTTTCTTATTGATGTTTCTGAAGTAGTAGTTAGGGTACTCAGTAGCTGACTGAATAGATACTAATACTAATCCTTTCTTAACATCTTCTATAGATTGGATAGTTTCTTTTTTGTCTGTATAAGTAGATTGGTATAATCTCTTAGTCTTTAACGAAGATAAATCAAACTCATCGATGAAAGGGAACTGACCTTTAGCAGTATAACCTTGTCCGATTAAGAAAAGTTTATTGTTCTCTTTCGCTAATACATAACGATCGAATTCGTTTCTTTTTAATTCAAAAGTACCTGGATCACTGTAAACGTCTTGAGAGTTTCTATCTTCTATTTTTACAGGAGCATCATTAAATTTAGATGGATCAATGATGAATGTTCTAGTGTTTCTAGTATCATACCATTGGTCACTTACTAAAGCTAAGTTATTATCTCCCCAAGTGATACCACCATAACGTTGAGATAACTTAACGATAGATTTAGGAGCGTCATTAAATGGAGCATCCCATGTAAATACTTCGTCTCTGAATGGTACATCTTTAGCTGGATCACCTCCGTCTAATGCTTCTACGAAGTAGATACTAGCAGGTTTGTCTGCTCTCCATCCCATACTTCTCTTACCTTCACGAGTAGCCATAAATCCTTTAGGCATAATCTCACTTAGAGGAATGTCGTTTACTTCTTTTACTAATTTACCAGCTTTGTCATACACCACAGTTTTCATTGGGAATCGGTTTAACGATACTAAGTATGAGAAAGGCTTCTGTAATGTAGTAACCATGATGTATTCTCCATCAGGAGAGAAGCTAGATCCTACATATAAATCTCCTTTAACGAAAAGTGATTTGTTACCTTTTAAATCTATTTTATAAAGTTCAGAATTAACTAATGTTTCAAAGTTAGCTTCATCAGTTTTGTTTTTTAATAAATCTTGGTATGTTCTGTTTGAAGAAACTACTCCCTCACTTACAGATACGATAGGGCCATTAGGAAGATTTTTAGAAGTATCTATTAATGCTGGCCTATTAGCAGGTATCTGATTGATTAATAAAGATTGGCTGTCTCTAAACCATGTGATAGGGTTACCAATGTTAGCATTTAGGTTTGCTTCTGTTAATTTAGTTGCTTGAGCAGTCTTAACATCAACAATCCAAAGCTCTACGCCATTAATAGCTGTATTAGTGAACGCAATTTTAGATTGGTCAGGAGACCAAGTGATATTAGTAATTCTAGGATTAGCAGGTAATCCTTTTACTTGTATTTCTTGAGTATCTTTTACTTTACGAACTTTGATATTAGTAGTGTAAGTAACAGTACTAGAGATATTAGTGTTCACGTCAATACGCAAACCTGCAAGTCTCATTTCGTTAAGGTTTAGATCCATCAATGTTTTATATGTACTTCTGTAAGTAAGTAACATATATTCCATTTTGTTATCCATTGAAATAGCAGGGGCTCTTTCAAAATCAGCTAGTTCTAAAATTTCTTTAGAAGGTTTCTGATAAGTCACATTTTCTTGTGCATACATAGAAGTAATCAAAAAAAGAGATAATAATGTCGTTTTGATTATTTTCATATTGGTTAGGTGTTTACGTTAGGTCGGCTAATATAAAGGAATTTCTGCAGTATCAAATAGATAGTGTAGCTTTTTATAGTTAAAATGCGAAAGATTTTAGTTATTAGTGTATTTTTGTATTACATAAACCAATTATTTATAAGATGTTTAGATCAAAGATTAGCGGACTAGGTTATTATGTTCCAGAGAATGTAGTTACAAATGATGACCTGTCAAAGTTGATGGATACAAATCATGAATGGATAGTCGAAAGAACTGGAATTCACGAGAGAAGACATAAAGCATTAGAAGAAGATACTACTTCTGGAATGGGAGTAAAAGCTGCTCGTATTGCTATGGAAAGAGCAGGTGTAGAAGCAAAGGATATTGACTTTGTTGTATTTGCTACATTGAGTCCAGATTATTATTTCCCAGGACCAGGTGTATTGTTACAACGTGATTTAGGATTGAATAACGTTGCTGCTTTAGATATTAGAGCACAATGTTCTGGTTTTATATACGCATTATCTATTGCTGACCAATATATTAAAACAGGTATGTATAAGACAGTTTTAGTAGTAGGGTCAGAAGTACACTCTGCAGGGTTAGATATGACTACTAGAGGTAGAGGTGTGTCTGTAATCTTTGGAGATGGGGCAGGAGCTGCTGTATTGACTCGTTCTGAGAATGAGAATCAAGGGTTACTATCTACTCATATTCACTCTCAAGGAGAGCACGCAGAAGAGTTATCTCTATTAGCGCCAGGTATGGGAGGAAGATGGGTGACAGATATCTTAAAAGATAATGATCCAGATGATATTAGTTATACACCTTATATGAATGGACAATTTGTGTTTAAAAATGCAGTAGTTCGTTTTAGTGAGGTGATTAATGAAGGTTTGGAAGCTAATGGATTACAAGTGTCTGATATCAATATGTTAATACCTCACCAAGCAAACTTGAGAATATCTCAGTTTATCCAACAGAAGTTTGGATTAAGTGATGATCAAGTTTTTAATAATATACAAAAGTATGGAAATACAACTGCTGCTTCAGTGCCTATCGCTTTAACAGAAGCTTGGGAATCAGGTAAGATTAAAGAAGGTGATTTAGTAGTGTTAGCAGCCTTCGGTAGTGGATTTACTTGGGGTAGTGTGGTGATCAGATGGTAAAAAATAATTATATTAGCTGTAATTAAGTTAATGTAGTTATGAAATTTGATAAAATTCACAATAAGGGTCAGGCTAGATTATTTAAGAATCCTTATTTAGAAATGCTAACTAAAGGGCATCCTGCTGTAATATGGGGGATGTATATACCAGTATTATCATATATTGTATATCTTGGATATGCAGATTATAATTTTACGGTCCAGAATCTTATTCTTCTATTTTTTGGAGGGATGATATTCTGGACTTTTTTTGAATATATTGCTCATCGATATATATTTCATTTGATTAGTGACAAACCTAATGCACAACGGTTTGCATATATCATGCATGGTAATCATCATCATTATCCTAGAGATAGACAAAGGTTATTTATGCCACCTGTTCCTAGTATTATCTTGGCATCAACATTGTTTGGATTACATTACCTAATCATGGGAAGATATACTTTTGGTTTTTATCCAGGTTTTATAATAGGTTATTTATTATATGCTTCTATGCATTATGCAATTCACGCTTTTGCCCCACCATTTAAGTTTATGAAACCACTGTGGAGAAATCATCATTTACATCACTATAAAGATGAAGAGATGGGATTCGGAGTTAGTAATACTTTTTGGGATCGTGTGTTCGGAACTATGTTTGATTTAGATAAAGAGAAAGAGGACAAGGAGAAGGTAAAAGAACTCATGTTTGAGAAAAAGAAATAAAAACAATAAAGGCTGTCATTTGACAGCCTTTATTGTTTTTATTTCTTCCATTTATTTTCTGCCATGTACATAGGCATTCTCCATATAACATTAGCTAAGCTTGGATTGTCAATGAATGGGTTTCTGTTTCCTTGTGAATATCTGAACTCAGGGTTTTGAGGATTACCATGATATTCATTACGTCTTCTTTCTATTTCAGATACAGGGTCTTCTGCATTCCACTTTAAGAATAGATCTATCATACTATCTGTAAGTGGAGCTCTAGAGTTAATAGGGACACCTACTTTACTAGCATTTGTATATCTATCATATTTAGGATCCTTATTTACTTCATAACGAATATGCATATATAACATCATACGTGCCACATCACCTTTCCATTCATCCCCAGGATACCAGTTGTATGAACCTACAGAACCTGAATTACCTTTACCATCAGCGAACTTCTTATTACTTCTTGTACTATTCCAAGAACCATTAATAGAACGTAAGTTATGAGCATCTGTACCTGCTATTTCAGGGATAGATGTTCCGATATATCCGTGTCTAGGATTAGCATCAAGAGCTAGTTGATCTTTAGTTTTGGCTAGTGATTTAGCAAATACATGTTCTCTTTCCCATCTTTTATGACGATTAGCATCTGTGTCATAGGATAGGTTTTTATTGATAGAACGTTGTTGTATAGTAGAGTTTTTACTGTCTTTATCTGGCCATCCATAGATAAGTAGCACATTATCTTTGTTTTCAGGGTCTTCGTCTGTATATCTTATAGCTTCCCATATTCCAGGAGTATAAGATATAGATTTATGAGTTTTAGTTATTAATGTAGCTAATTCTCTTTTAAGCTCCATTCCTGTTTTAGACCAATCGATATCTTTATAGTAATCACTATACTCTTCAGGAATTACAAAAGTTTTAGGATCTGGTATGTCTTTATCATTACCAATAGGAGGTACTACAACAGGTGGTTTAGGATCTACTGGAGTAGTAGGTTTATCTGGTGTGCTTTCATCTTTTGAACAAGAAAAAGCTAATAGAGAAAGACATAGCGCTATACTTAGTCTCTTAATCATAATTTTAAAGGTTTTTATTTCTGTTCTACAAAATTACAGCTTTTAAAATTAAGATGACTAAAAGTGGCGTAGTATTCTCATTTGAATAGTGATATAAAATAAAAAAGGACATCTATACAGATGTCCTTTTACTCGTAGCGAAGACGGGAGTTGAACCCGTGACCTCAGGGTTATGAATCCTGCGCTCTAACCGACTGAGCTACCTCGCCATTTATGGTCTTGTCATTACTTCTGTAATGCGAGTGCAAATATAGTAGTATTTATGGGTTCTCCAAACTGTTTTGAGAAGTAATTTATAGTAATAAAAAGATTTTATTTTAATTGGTTTATAATGAAAAACTTAGTCATTTAAAATATTTTAATTGTGTATTTGGTTTAGTTGATAATAATATTATAGAGTCATTATTGTGAGATATCTTAGTATTTATGATAGATAGATATAGTTTTTAGATGTTGTATTGTGCTGTGTGATTATATTGTTATTTTTTTGTGAAAACTGTTTTGTAAATTGTTTTGATATCTATCTTTGATACTATGGAACTATTAGATTATCTTTTACACGTAGATAAGTATTTGCACCTTTTTATAGAGCAGTATGGAACGTGGTTGTATGTAATTCTGTTTTTAATAATATTTGTTGAGACAGGACTTGTTGTTATGCCTTTTTTACCTGGAGATTCTTTATTGTTTGCTACAGGTATGTTAGTTGCGCAATCAGATGAATTGAATATTGTTTTGACAATTGCAATTTTATTGGTAGCAGCTATATCAGGCGATTCGTTAAACTACTATTTGGGACGGAAAGTAGGTATGCGCCTTACAGAGGTACGACTTTTTGGTAAACAAGTAGTAAAACAAGAACACATAGATAAAACGCATTCGTTTTATGAGAAGTATGGTGAACGTACTATAGTTATAGCCCGCTTCGTACCTATTGTGCGTACATTAGCTCCATTTGTAGCAGGAATTGGAAAAATGCGTTACTCTATTTTTATGACGTATAATGTAGTTGGTGGAGTTGTTTGGGTAGTAGGATTAACATTAGCAGGTTACTTCTTAGGAAATATTCCTCTTATAAAAGATAATTTCTCTAAGATAGTATTATTGATTATTGTTGTATCAGTATTACCTATTGTTTACGAGTTTGTAAAAGCTAAGATGCAAAAGAATAAAGTAGCTTAGTTTATATTAGATAGTATTATTAACAAAATATATAAATCAAAAAGGTCGTTGAAGATATCTTCAACGACCTTTTTGATTTATAATGGATATTTTATTTAACCCATAAGTTTTGAGCTTTTGGCCCACCCCAAATCTGAGTAGCTAGATGTGGGTTATCAATAAATGGATTACGATTTCCTTGTGAATTCTTGTAAATAGGATTGTAAGGGTTTCCATGATATTCATTACGTCTTCTTTCTATTTCGGATACAGGATCTTCTGCATTCCATTTTAAGAATAAGTCTATCATTTCATCACTTAGAATACCTGTTTTATCATCAATAGGCATTCCTACTTTACTAGCTTTAGTATATCCACCACCGTTTTCATTTTCATATCGAATATGCATATACATCATCATACGAGCGACATCACCTCTCCATTCATCACCAGGGTAGTAATATTCTTTACCTACCGTTTTAGAGTTACCATTACCATCTACAAATTTTCTGTTCCCTCTAGAAGAGTTTGTTGAGCGGTTGATAGGACGTAAGTGATGTGCATCATGCCCAGCTATATCTTCTATTGCTGTTGGTGTTTCGTTACTAGATGTTGTGTTTAAGGCTTTTTGATTTTTAGTTTTATCAACCGCTAATGACTTAGCAAATACGTGTTCTCTTTCCCATAAGAGTGTTTGATTCATACCTGTACTTCCATTGTTTTTATGCTCTTTAAGTACTGATCTTTTCTTTTTTACATCATCCTTAGCGTCTTTATCAGGCCAACCATATATTTGTAGTACGTTATTAGAATTATCTGGGTCTTCATCTGTGAATTCTGAAGCATTCCATATACCAGGAGTATAGCTTTGAGGTAAGTGACTCTCTTTTACTAATGTCGCTAGTTGTTGTTTTAGTGTCATACCACCTTTGGTGAAATCTATTTTACTATAGTATTTCTGATAAACTGCAGGAATGACATACTCTGCTGTATTTCCGTTATTGTTACCTTCTCCAGGTTCATCAGGTTTTGGAGTAACAGGTTTGTTGTCTCCATTGCCAGGAGTAGGATCAGTGATAATAGGGTCTTTTGTACACGAAACAGTGAACATAAGTAACCCCATTAAGGCAAGTAATGATTTTTTCATTTTAATAAGTGTGTTTAATTATTCTGTTCTTGGCAAGTTACGTATTATAAGACTTTTGAGTAAGTGTGATTTGGGTTATGTATATTCTGTAAGTGAAGAGTTAAATTAGTGTAGTATTACCTGTTATGTGAATATTGGTTAAATCTGAGTAGGTATTTTAAAACTTTTTATGGAAATAAAATAGGGAAAGGGAAGCTATGTAAAGTGTGATTAGTGCATAAAAAAAGAGACAATCATGTCGATTGTCTCTTTTAGTATATTGTAAAACGTAGTGTTTACTTATTTTTTCCAAGTATTCTCTGCTGGTTTAGTACCACCCCAAATTTGCGTAGCTAAATATGGGTTATCAATAAATGGATTACGGTTACCTTGAGCATATTTATTGCTTCTATTACCATGGTATTCATTACGTCTTTTCTCAAATTCAGATACAGGGTCTTGTTCGTTCCATTCAAGTAATAATTCTACCATTTTAGGGTCGATCTTATTAGCTGTTCCAATTACTACACCAGATCCAATTCCTTTATTTCCTGAAGCATCATATTTCGGAATACATCTGTCTCCATATCTAACATACATATACATCATCATACGAGCTACATCTCCTTTCCATTCATCTCCTGGGTACCATCCTTTAGCAATAGCTTTAGAAACACCACTTCCTGCTATAAAGGGAAGGTTACCTCTTTCGCTATTCCATTTTACATCTGCTGGTCTTAAGTGATGTGCATCAGATCCAGGACCAGTTTCTTGTAGATTAGGTGTACCTAATGATTTAGCATAAGTATGTTCTCTATTCCATTGACCTTCATTTCCTCCATGATTATTTTTATTTCTAGTGTATGCAGTTTTCCCACTAGTTACACCTTCGTGTCCATATAATAGATACACTTCATTACTTCCTACGGAAACAACATCAGTTGCTTTACTAGCTTCCCAAATGTCCCCATAAGATAAGAATCTCTTATGAGTATCAGTAGTTAGTTTAGTAAGATCTTCTTTTAATGCCATACCTGTTTTTTTGAAGTCCACTGTTTTGTAATAATCAGCTTGTTCTTTTGGCATGTTACTAAAATCTCCAGGTTTACCAGGTTCTGGTTTACTTGGATCAATAGGTTTAGTAGGCTCTGTTGGTTTTTCTTTACCAGGTGTTGGATCTGTTATGATAGGATCCTTTGTGCAACTTGATACTGATAAAAGTAAAGATGCGAATGTTACTAATAATAAATTCATTCTCATGATAGAAGTGATTTATATAATATGTTTGTTTCTGTCTACAAAGATAATTCTATGACTTAGTCTAAATGGAGGAGAATTATCATGTTTTATTAATTTATTTCTTTTCTAATAAAGCCATGTAGAATCCGTCAAAACCAGACTCACTAGCTAATATCTTATGATCTTCAATAAATTTAAAATCTTTACCTGCTTCAGAGTTTAAGAATTTCTCTATCTGCTTTTCATTCTCAGAAGGAAGAACAGAACAAGTAGCATAAACTAACTTACCTCCAGATTTTAATATCTTAGAGTAGTCTTGTAACACTTGAGCTTGCACTTCTTTAATCTCTTCGATAAACTCAGGTCTAAGCTTCCACTTACTATCTGGGTTTCTTTTAAGAACACCTAGTCCACTACATGGAGCATCGATTAATACACGATCAGCTTTATCATGAAGTTTTTTAATAGTCTTAGTACCTTCTATGATACGATATTCTATATTAAAAGCACCATTACGCTTAGCTCTAATCTTTAATTGTTTTTGTTTGCTTTCATAGATATCCATAGCGATGATTTGCCCTTTGTTCTCCATTAGAGAAGCAATGTGCAATGTTTTACCACCAGCACCAGCACATGTATCTACTACACGCATACCAGGTTTAACATCTAATAATCTAGCCACTAATTGTGAAGAAGCATCTTGTACTTCGAATAATCCTTCTTTAAAAGCATCAGTTAAGAATACATTAGCTCTTTCTTTAAGGATAAGGGCGTCAGGATATTCTTCAGGCATGATAGTCTCAATGTCTAAATCCATTAAGATACCATATAATTTTTGTCTAGTAGTTTTTAAAGTATTCACACGTAGGATAACGCTTGCTTGTTTATTTTGAGCAGCTATCTCCTTCGTCCACTTTTCTTCTCCTAATTCTTTTACTCCTAATTCATCTATCCAGTCAGGAATAGATTCTTTGAACTTTCTGATTTTACTTAACTCATCAAATCTTCCTTTGATACGACGTTCAGGAGTATTCTCAAAGTATTTCCAATCTGGTAATGTATATCCTCTTAGTACAGCCCATACTGCAAAGATTCTCCAAGCGTCATCCCTGTTTATAGGATCTTTTACTTCAGCTATCTCTGCGTATAATCTTCTCCATCTTACTATTTCATAGATAGTCTCAGCTACGAATTTTCTATCAGCGCTTCCCCAGCGTTTATCTTTTTTCAATGCTCTAGCTACCATTTTATCTGCATATTCTCCATCGTTGAATATAGCTAAAATAGAGTCGATAACTGTAAATACAAGGTTTCTGTGTAATCTCATTATTATATGAATATAAATAGCCCACAAATATACGTCTATTTGTGGGCTTTATGTTTATGTCGTGTTAATATTTTACTTATTGTCTTTGTACTTTTTTAGAAGCTTTCTGTTAAAGTCATCTTCTGCTTTTTTAAGCATTAAGACATTTTTATCACCGATTATTTTCTTAGCATCTTCTATAAACTTAACTCGTGCAGCAGAGTAAGTCTCCTCAAAGTTGATAAGTTCCTGTACCTTTTTACTAGATTCCTTATCACTTAGTTTATTTAGATCTTCGATATCTGTATACTTAACATATTTAAAGATATCAGCATGTCTTAACTCAGACATCTTCTTGTCATAGGCGATATATATAGGCAAGAATTTGTCAGCCTGTTCACTAGTTAGCTTTAGTTCAGAAGAAATGTGAGCTACTTTTAGAGAACGTATTTGATCGTGTTTATCTTGTGCGTAGATAAGCGTACTACAAACAAGTATAAATAAAATACTTAATAATTGTTTCATTGTATTATTCGTTTAAGTAGTATTCGATATCAATATGTGATAACACATAATGATCTAATTGAGATGGTTTTATATCTATATTTTGTTCTAATTCTTCTATATCCTTATCATCTAATGAATTGATGATTTCGTTATTAAGAGAATAAGATAAATTATATTCTAAGTAGTTTTCAATATTGTTGTTAAGTTGGTTGTTTTTCTCTGTTTTATACACAAAGCTAATACCTATAAATAAACTTACACATGCTGCTGCTACCATCCATACGTACTTGTTTTTATACAGTGGAATAATTTTAGGAGCAGGAGCAGTATTCTCAATACTAGCCATTACTTTGCCCTCTAGTTGAGCGAAGTAATCATCAGGTACTTTAAATACTTGTTTTGGATTGTTCTTATTTAAAAAATCGTTGTGCATTTTATTCTCATTTATCTATTAGACGAAATTTATTGCCTAAGGTTTAATTGGCTTGCAAAAATAGTTCTATTTTTTTGACTGCGTGGTGATAAGATGCTTTTAGTGCACCAACGCTAGTATCTAAAATTTCTGACATAGACTGATAGTCTAAATCTTCATAATATTTCATTTTAAAGACGAGTTGTTGTTTTTGCGGAAGTGTAGCTATAGCTTTTTGTAATAATAGTTCAGCCTCATCTCCATCGAACAATGAGTCGGCTTCAAGTTGATCGATTAGGTACTCATTTAAATCTCCTTCTTGAATATTGAGCTTTCTACTCTTTTGTTTTAGGAAGTCTAGTGCTTGATTAGTAGCAATTCTATACATCCATGAGAACAGTTGACTATTTCCTTTAAAGGTATCTATGTTTTGATAGATCTTGATAAGTGACTCCTGTAGTATATCATCAGTATCATCGTGATTTAGTACTATAGTACGGATATGCATATATAACCTCTCTTGATATAAGGAGATTAATTCACGAAATGCTTCATGCTTAGTGTCGTTATTTTGTAATCGATCTAAAAGTGAATTTTCGTTAGACAAAAGTTTCTGTTTTATTAGGTTTGTGGTTAATGGTATGAGTAAAAGTATATAATTAAAGTCGGTTTATAATTATAAAGAACTTATTTTTGTCATAAAAAAAATGGTTAAGACAGTAATATTTGACATGGACGGTGTTATCGTGGACACAGAACCTGTACATCGCTATGCTTATCATACACATTTCGCCGAACTAGGTATTGATGTATCGGAGCATGTTTATAATTCATTCACAGGGCATTCTACTAAGAATACATACGAACGTATAAAGGAAATTTATGGAGTAGAGGGCGAAGTACAGTCCTTAGTATTGCGAAAGAGAGCCTTGTTTAACGAGTCTTTTGATACCAAACCTGATCTAGAATTAATCGATGGAGTGAGAGACCTTATCGAAGGATTACATGCTAAAGGTGTGGAATTAGTAGTAGGATCATCAGCTTCTAAAAGTACTATAGATAGAGTCTTTACTAGATTTGGATTGTACCCATTCTTTACACATATAGTTAGTGGAGAAGAATTACCTAAGTCTAAGCCAGACCCTGCTATATTTTTAAAAGCAGCTTCTTTAGCTAAGTATAATGCTAAGGAAGAATGTATCGTTATAGAAGATAGTACTAATGGAATAAAAGCTGCTAATGCTGCAGGTATAAGGGTGATAGGGTATAAGAGTGCTAACTCTAAACAACAAGACTATACAGGAGCGAACTATATCGTACATGATTTTAGAGATATAGACGCTGATTATATATTAGCACTATAAGTATAAAGTCAAATACCTCATTTATTTTAAAATCAAATACAGTCTTTTACAATATCAATAAGCAGTATGTGATGTTCTAGTAAACTAATCACTACACATATTAAGGATATTTTGGGTGTGAAAGGGGTTAATTTGAGTTTGATTTGTTTTTATAATGGGTAGAATTTATTAACTTTGCGTTCTTTATAATAAAAGTTTATCAAATAGATGTTTCACAGATATATTAAATTAGGTATCGCTGCTGTATTATTTGCAGTATCAGTTTTACAATTCGTAGAAGGTAATATAGGTAATGGTATATTCTTATTATTCCTTATGTCATTAGTAATATTGCTATATTATAAAAACGAATTTATCTTATTAGCGTTCTTAAAGCTTAGAAAGCAAGATTTCGAAGGAGCTCAAAAGTGGTTAGATAAAATCAAAAACCCAGAGACTGCTTTAGTACGTAAACAAAATGGATATTATAACTACCTAATGGGAATTATGACATCTCAGACTAACTTAAACGCTTCTGAAAAATATATGAAGAAAGCTGTAGAGTTAGGATTAAACATGGATCAAGACTTAGCAATGGCTAAATTACAGTTAGCAGGTATCGCTATGACTAAGAGACGTAAACTAGAAGCTACTAAGCTATTAGGAGAAGCTCAGAAGCTTGATAAACAAGGTATGTTAAAGGACCAAATCAAAATGATGAAAGAACAAATGAAGAGATTCTAATCTCACTCTTTGTTAACAATATAGAAAGCTACACCTCGGTGTAGCTTTTTTTATGCAGATAAGTCAATAGGCTCAATAGTAGTTAAGAGAAGTAATCATATCAGCAGAATTGTTCTTTGTGAATAATTTGTATTGACTCGTTTTTTGAGTTAAAGCACACACCATTTTTATGGTGTTTTTTATTGAGGTGCTAGTACAGTGTAAGTATAGTGTAAGTATAGTGTAAGTACCAAAACACCGTAAAATGGTACTAAAACTATACTAGGATTATGATAAGATTATAGTTTCATATCAACGAGCATTGAAGGAGATAAAAAGCAATGTTGTCAAAAGGTTATTCAGTAGAGAGGATAAGGGGTAAGAATAGGACATAAAAAACGCTTAAGAATTATTCTTAAGCGTTTTATGTTTTAAGTATAGATATACTATTTAATCTCTTCTGATGTAAATCCTAACTTCACAGTAGGGAATTTACTTTGTGTCATCTGGATAGAGAATTCACTATCTGCTAGGAATACTAATTGTCCTGATTTATCAAATGCTAAGAACTTCTGTTTAATACGTTTAAATTCTTTAAACTCTTCGTTCTTTGGATCTTCTGGACGTACCCAACATGCTTTATATGCAGGGAAGTTCTCATAAGTACACTTAGCTCCATATTCGTGCTCTAGACGGTATTGGATTACTTCATACTGAAGCGCACCTACAGTACCGATCACTTTACGACCATTCATCTCTAGTGTAAATAACTGAGCAACTCCTTCGTCCATCAATTGATCAATACCTTTCTCTAATTGTTTTGATTTAAGAGGGTCAGCGTTGTTAATGTAACGGAAGTGTTCTGGAGAGAAGCTAGGAATACCAGTGAATTGCATGATCTCTCCTTCTGTAAGAGTATCTCCAATCTTAAAGTTACCAGTATCGTGTAGACCTACGATGTCTCCAGCGTAAGATACATCTACGATTTCTTTTTTCTCAGCGAAGAATGCATTAGGACTAGAGAACTTAAGTTTCTTACCTTGTCTTACGTGTAGGTAAGGAGTGTTTCTCTCGAATGTACCTGATACAATCTTGATGAATGCTAAACGGTCTCTGTGCTTAGGGTCCATATTAGCGTGTATTTTAAATACGAATCCTGAGAATGTATTTTCTTTAGGATCGATAACCCTTGTAGTAGATTCTTTAGCACGTGGAGAAGGTGCTATCTGTATGAAGCAGTCTAATAGCTCACGTACCCCGAAGTTATTTAATGCAGAACCGAAGAATACAGGTTGTAATTCTCCGTTGATATATGCTTCTCTGTCAAATTCTGGATAGATACCCTCGATTATTTCTAATTCGTCACGAAGAGTATTCGCTGATTTTTCACCTACTAATTTGTCTAATTCAGGAGATGATAGATCAGAGATATTGATAGTCTCTTCAATGTTCTTACGGCTATCTTCACTGAATAGGTTGATGTTTTTCTCCCAGATATTATAGATACCTTTAAAGTCGTATCCCATACCGATAGGGAAACTTAGAGGAGTTACTTTTAAGTGAAGTTTTTGTTCTACTTCATCCATTAGTTCAAAAGCATCACGTCCTTCACGGTCAAGTTTATTGATAAACACGATCATAGGGATGTTACGCATTCTACATACCTCTACCAGCTTTTCTGTTTGCTCTTCTACCCCTTTAGCTACGTCGATAACTACGATAACACTGTCTACAGCAGTAAGTGTTCTAAATGTATCTTCAGCGAAGTCCTTGTGACCAGGAGTATCTAGAATATTAATCTTTTTGTCTTTATAGTTAAATGCAAGAACCGAAGTCGCAACAGAAATACCACGTTGGCGTTCAATCTCCATAAAATCGGAAGTAGCTCCTTTTTTAATCTTGTTGTTTTTTACTGCACCTGCTTCTTGAATAGCTCCACCAAAAAGAAGTAACTTTTCAGTTAATGTTGTTTTACCAGCATCCGGGTGAGCAATTACACCAAATGTACGTCTACGATCTATTTCCTTTAAAAAACTCATTATTAAAAATTTTGAGGTACAAAAGTACTTATATTTTGTTGAATTAAAAGACGTTTTTTAAATTATCAAAGGACTTCTGAGTAAAACAATTGTAGGTAGAATATGACTGACATAACAATATTTAGAAGCTATTGGAGTTATTTTATCAATGTTTTGAATCTAGATTTAGTATTAGTCTTAATCGG
The DNA here is from genome assembly GCF_900109075.1 of Myroides marinus. GTDB lineage: Bacteria > Bacteroidota > Bacteroidia > Flavobacteriales > Flavobacteriaceae > Flavobacterium > Flavobacterium marinum_A. Next base: position 18,584 of record NZ_FNYS01000012.1, read on the forward strand.
AGAGTATGTTTTAATGATGTAATTCTCTGACTTTAGAAATGTATGGGATAATTATCTCAAGTTAATTAGAGTCACTGATCTGATCTAGGTTAAAAACACCTAATATTACCAATACTTCGTTAATTATTAGTTTTAATTTCTCAAAGTATTTGTATTATTGTGAGTTGGATATGTGTGGAGAGAGGTATAAAATGATATACTATATGTGTATTTATACTTTATAGTTAGTATAAAATAAGTATTTTTGGAAAATAGTTTGTCTAGATAATATGTATATGAAGAAAAATCACTTAGTAAGAACCTTGATTATAGGAGCGCTATGTATAGGTACTATGGCTACTTCGTGTAATAAAATCGGTTCTTCTACATCTAAAGAAGGAGCAGTAGCTAGAGTGAATGATGTTTATTTAGATAAATATGAAGTTTTAGACTTAGTGCCTTCTAATGCTGATAAAGAAGATAGTTTAGCGATAGTAAATCGCTTTATAGATAAGTGGGCTACTAAGAACTTACTGATAGAAGCAGCTGAACTTAACCTGTCTAAAGATAAGAAGGAGGAGATAGAGAAGCTCGTAGCACAGTTTAAGACTGATTTATTGATAAAAGATTATCTAGAAAAATTAGTGCAGAAGAATATTGATACTATTATCAATGAGAAAGATCTAAAGGTATACTACGATAAGTATAAGAATAATTTCTTAGTAGAGGATATGTTAGTCAAGATGTCTTACGCTAATGTGCTTAAAGACAATAGTAATTATGGAACTATCAGAAGATACTTTAGCTCTAACCGCAGTGAGGATCACAATAAGTTAGAATCAATGTCTCTGCATATGAAAACTTATGCTTTAAACGACTCTATTTGGGTGGATGTTAAACAGATATATGATAAGTTACCATTCTTAAATAGTAGTAATAAAGATAATTACTTAAAAAACAATAGCTTTTTTGAGGTAGAAGAAGAAAATAGTACTTATTTTGTAAAAGTGAATAAAGTATTGTCTAGAGGAAGTGTTATTCCTTTTGAATATTTAAAAACCTCATTAAAGATGATGGTCATTAATGACCGAAAAATGGAACTATTAAAACAATACGAAGAAGATATTTTAAAGGATGCTAAAAAAAATAAAAGGTATGAAGTTTTTTAATAAGAAGGTAATGTTAGCCTTAGGGTTAGCTCTTTCTTTTGTAGGTTTTGCACAAGCACAAACTAAACAAGGTAGAAAAATAGATGGAGTAGTAGGGGTAGTAGGAGATTACATTATCTTAGAATCAGAGATTGATAAAACGTTGATAGAGCTTAAAGCTCAACGTATACCAGTAGGTGATTTGTCAAGATGTGATTTATTCGAAAAATTATTAGAAGACAAGCTTTTTGCTCACCAGGCTGAAATAGATAGTTTACCTGTGACTGATGCAGAGGTTACTACATTTATGAATGAACAGATTAACCGTATGGTAGAAGATGTTGGTTCTATTGATAAAATTATCAAGTTCTATAACAAGAAGAACGAAGAGGAATTACGCGAGAGTTTATTCGAGATTGTAAAGCAAAATAAGCTTACTCAGAATATGCAACAGCACATTGTAGAGAAAGTGACAATTACTCCAGAAGAAGTACGTCAGTTCTTTAATGAAATTCCAAAAGATCAGTTGCCAACTGTAGGTGATGAAGTGGAAATAGCTGAGATCGTAATTAAGCCAGAAATATCTAAAGAACAAAAACAAAAAGTAATCGATCGTCTAAACGAAATGAAGAAAGACGTATTAGAGAATGGAGCTAGTTTCTTTAGTAAAGCTGTATTGTTTACAGATGATAGGGCATCTGCTAGTAATGGTGGATTCTATTCTATTAATAAAAAAACACAGTTCGTAAAAGAGTTTAAAGAGGTAGCCTTTAATATGGCAGAAGGGGAGATATCAGAACCTTTTGAGACAGAGTTTGGTTTCCATATTATCTACTTAGAGAAGATACGTGGTCAACAGCTGGACTTAAGACATATCCTTTTAACGCCAAAACCTACTGATGAAGCTGTAGCAGAGGCTAAGAAGAAAATAGAAGGTATACGCGAGAAGATTGTAAATAAAGAAATCTCTTTTGCTGATGCAGCTGCAAGTTCTTCTGATAATAAGGATACTAAATTAAATGGTGGGGTAATGAAAGATCCTAGAAGTTTAGATCCTCGTTTTGAGCTTAATAATATGGAGGATAGAGAGCTTTATTTCTTAGTATCTAACTTAAAAGAAGGGGAAGTATCTCAGCCAGCATTGAAAAATGATATGCAGAAGCAAGAAAAGTATTACCGTATTGTGACAATCAATAAGAAATATGCTGAGCATAAAATCGACTTCGTAGAGGATTTTACGAAAGTTAAGAATATGGCTTTAAACAAAAAACAGTCTCAAGAAGTAGAAAAATGGGTATCTAAGAAAGTAGGAGACGCTTATATCAATATTCAAGGAGAATTTCGTGATTGTAAATTCCGTAATAATTGGTTGAAAAAATAAGAATATAATAATCTGAAAGATAGAAAACGACATTTTAGCAATAGGCTAAAATGTCGTTTTTTTTATGTTTAGGCAGTAAATATCGCAATATGATATTTTAAGCATTAAAAATTAATTAATTTCAGAAAAGGATACTCTATTTATTAAAAGTATTGAATTTAATTCAGTGAAGTAGAATGTTTGTAAATAATCTTTTTTGTATTTCTAAGAAACATTAAAAACTTTTGAAAATAAATTACTTTGCGTAAATTTGCTGTGACAAAAATATAAACCTACTACTTGGTTATAAGTCTATTGAATCTATTTAATAGATTATATGCTAGGTGAAGAGGTTAAACTAATAATTAATAACATTATAGGTTGATTAAGATTGCACTTTTTTATCCGTCAGCCTTTTTATTAAATAGATAATAACTATGAGCCTTTACAAGGATTACATCAACGAGATTGAAGAAAGAAAAAATCAAGGACTTAACCCTAAGCCTATTGATGGTGCTGAATTACTAAGTGAAGTTATAGCACAAATAAAAGATACAGCAAACGAATACCGTGAGGATTCTTTAAAGCTGTTTATTTACAACGTTTTACCTGGTACTACAAGTGCTGCTGGTGTTAAAGCTAAATTTTTAAAAGATATTATCTTAGGAGAAGTTGTAGTAAGTGAGATTACTCCTGCTTTTGCTTTCGAATTATTATCTCATATGAAAGGTGGTCCTTCTATCGAAGTACTTCTTGACTTAGCTTTAGGTAATGATGCTGCTATCGCACAAGAGGCTGCTAAAGTACTTAAAACACAAGTATTCTTATACGATGCTGATACAGATCGTTTGAAAGAGGCGTTCTTAGCTGGTAATGCTGTAGCTAAAGATATCGTAGAGAGCTATGCTAAAGCTGAGTTCTTTACTAAATTACCAGAGGTAGCTGAGAAAATAGAGATTGTTACTTTTATCGCTGGTGAAGGAGATATCTCTACTGACTTATTATCTCCAGGTAACCAAGCTCACTCTCGTTCTGACCGTGAGTTACACGGACAATGTATGATTACTCCTGCTGCTCAAAAAGAAATTCAAGCGTTACAAGCTGCACACCCTGGTAAGAGTGTAATGCTTATCGCTGAAAAAGGTACTATGGGAGTAGGATCTTCAAGAATGTCTGGAGTAAATAACGTGGCTTTATGGACAGGTAAACAAGCAAGTCCTTATGTGCCATTCGTAAACATTGCTCCAATCGTAGGTGGTACTAATGGTATTTCTCCTATCTTCTTAACTACAGTTGACGTAACTGGTGGTATCGGTCTTGACCTTAAAAACTGGGTAAAGAAAACAGATGCTGAAGGTAATGTAGTTCGCAATGAAAAAGGTGAGCCTGTATTAGAAGAAGTTTATTCAGTAGCTACTGGTACTGTATTAACTATCGATACAAAAGCTAAAAAATTATATAACGGAGACCAAGAGCTTATCGATATCGCTAAAGCACTTACTCCACAAAAAATGGAATTTATCAAAGCTGGTGGTTCTTACGCTATCGTATTTGGTAAAAAGATCCAAACTTTTGCTGCTAAATTATTAGGAACTCCTGCTCCTGTAGTTTTTGCTCCTTCTAAAGAGATCTCTATCGAAGGACAAGGATTAACAGCTGTTGAGAAAATCTTCAATAAAAATGCAGTAGGTGTAACTCCAGGAAAAGTATTACACGCAGGTTCTGACGTACGTGTAGAAGTAAACATCGTAGGATCTCAAGATACTACAGGCTTAATGACTGCTCAAGAGTTAGAAGCAATGGCTGCTACAGTTATTTCTCCTATTGTTGATGGAGCTTACCAATCAGGATGTCACACTGCTTCTGTATGGGACAAAAAAGCACAAGCTAATATCCCTAAATTAATGAAGTTCATGAATGACTTCGGATTAATTACAGCACGTGACCCTAAAGGAGAGTATCACTCAATGACTGACGTTATCCACAAAGTATTGAATGATATTACTATCGATGAATGGGCTATCATTATCGGTGGTGACTCTCACACGAGAATGTCTAAAGGTGTTGCTTTTGGAGCGGATTCAGGTACAGTTGCATTAGCATTAGCTACAGGTGAAGCTTCTATGCCAATTCCAGAGTCTGTAAAAGTTACTTTCAAAGGAAATATGAAACAACATATGGATTTCCGTGATGTAGTTCACGCGACTCAATCTCAAATGTTGAAACAATTCGGAGGAGAGAACGTATTCCAAGGTAGAATTATTGAGGTACACATCGGAACTCTTCTTGCTGACCAAGCGTTTACATTCACTGACTGGACTGCAGAGATGAAAGCTAAGGCTTCTATCTGTATTTCTCAAGATGATACATTAATTGAATCATTAGAGATCGCTAAAGGTCGTATTCAGATTATGATCGAGAAGGGAATGGATAATAAAAACCAAGTTCTTCAAGGATTAATCAATAAAGCTAACAAACGTATCGAAGAGATTAAATCTGGTGACAAACCAGCATTGACTCCAGATGCTAATGCTAAATATTATGCTGAGGTAGTTATTGACTTAGATATTATCGATGAGCCAATGATCGCTGACCCAGATGTAAATAACGAAGACGTATCTAAACGTTATACTCACGATACTATTAGAGAACTTTCTTACTATGGAGACAACAAAAAAGTTGACTTAGGTTTCGTAGGTTCTTGTATGGTTCACAAAGATGACTTGAAGATTGTTTCTCAAATGCTTAAAAACATTGAAAAACAAAGTGGTGAAGTTAAGTTTAATGCTCCATTAGTAGTGGCTGCTCCAACTTACAACATCATCGACGAGTTAAAAGCTGAAGGTGATTGGGAATACTTACAAAAATACTCAGGATTTGAGTTTAGTGATTTATTACCTAAAAACGCTGCTCGTACAGAATACGAAAACATTATGTACTTAGAGCGTCCTGGTTGTAACTTATGTATGGGTAACCAAGAGAAAGCTGCTAAAGGTGATACGGTAATGGCTACATCTACTCGTTTGTTCCAAGGACGTGTAGTAGAAGATTCTGAACGCAAAAAAGGAGAGTCTTTATTAGCTTCTACTCCAGTAGTAGTATTATCGGCTATCTTAGGAAGAATCCCAACTATGGAAGAATATAAAGCTTCTGTAGAAGGAATTAACTTAACTAAGTTCAAACCTATTCCTACTAAATAATTAGAATAGTATTTATAAATATAAAGCGAGGTAGTCTGTATAGATTACCTCGCTTTTTTATTGGTGTACTTGTCTTTAATCAGACATATATCTTAGCTGTAACATTGTGCATGATGTTCTATTTCAAAATTGCAAGAATTGGCAATAAAGCAAAGTTTGTTGGCTTGGATATGCAGTTGTAGTGCTAACTCTTTTTGAGATGCATCTTTGATGTGCACTACTGGGTTTAAAACTACTTTGGTTATACGTCCACTACCATCATCATTTAGTATTAATGTAGCCTCTGAATTATCTTCATAAGCAAGTACCTCTATATTGTTTTGCTGACATACGTATAAATATGACATCATATGACACGAGGTAAGAGCGCTCAACAATAAATCTTCTGGATTTAGTAAGGTAGGATCTCCTTTAAAGGCTTTGGCTGCTGAAATAGATAAAATATCTTTTCCTTCTATTTTGATGGTATGGCTTTTGGCATACACCTTTTTGTTAGATTCTTCTAACTTATCAGTCACCATCCAATTTAGGGCTGCTTTAAAAAGATGTTTGTACATATAAATGGCTTAAATGTGGTTATATATTTTGGTGGGAGAGTTTAGATAGGAGATATGTAACAGTCTCTCTTATTAACTTTAGTTTATTCAAATTTAAACAAAATACTCAACTTTTTATCTTTTGCAATAGTCTCCTCTATAAGTTGATTTTTGTTAAGTAGAATCATTTTAAATATAATGTTTTAACATTTATATAGAAATTATGTTTAGCTAAATATAGTAAATTGTAGTTATAATTATAATTGTAAAAAAAGAACTTATATTATGGCTTTTGATATTGAAATGATTAAAAAAGTGTATGATAAGATGCCTGATCGAGTAGCTAAAGCTCGTGAGATAGTGGGGCGTCCATTAACACTTACAGAAAAAATATTATACACTCACTTATGGGAAGGAAATCCATCTCAATCATTTGAGAGAGGGAAAGACTATGTTGATTTTGCTCCAGATAGAGTAGCTTGTCAAGATGCAACAGCACAGATGGCTTTATTGCAGTTTATGCATGCTGGTAAGGAGAAAGTAGCAGTACCAACCACGGTACACTGTGATCACTTAATCCAAGCTAAAGTAGGTGCTTCTACAGATTTAAAAGTAGCAGAAACACAATCGTCAGAAGTATTCAACTTCTTATCTTCTGTTTCTAATAAATATGGTATTGGTTTCTGGAAACCAGGAGCAGGTATTATTCACCAAATTGTTTTAGAGAACTATGCTTTCCCTGGAGGATTAATGATTGGTACTGACTCTCACACTGTGAATGCAGGTGGATTAGGAATGTTGGCTATCGGTGTAGGTGGAGCGGATGCTGTAGATGTAATGTCAGGTATGGCTTGGGAACTTAAGTTTCCTAAACTTATCGGGGTGAAGTTGACTGGAAAGTTAAACGGATGGACAGCACCTAAAGATGTTATCTTAAAAGTAGCAGATATTCTTACTGTAAAAGGAGGAACGGGAGCTATTGTAGAATACTTTGGAGAAGGAGCTACATCTATGTCTTGTACAGGTAAAGGAACTATCTGTAATATGGGCGCAGAGATAGGAGCTACTACATCTACTTTTGGGTATGATGATTCGATGAGAAGATACTTAGCTGCTACAGGGCGTCAAGATGTTGTGGACGCTGCTGATAAAGTAGCAGAGCACTTAACAGCAGATGCTGAAGTGTATGCTAACCCAGAGCAATACTTTGATCAATTAATCGAAATAAACTTATCAGAATTAGAACCACATATTAATGGACCATTTACACCAGATAGAGGAACACCTGTTTCTAAAATGAGAGCAGAAGCAGAAGCTAATGGTTGGCCATTAAAAGTGGAGTGGGGATTAATCGGTTCTTGTACGAACTCTTCTTACGAAGATATGTCAAGAGCAGCTTCTATCGTAGAGCAAGCTGTTGCTCATGGTATCACGCCTAAAGCTGAGTTTGGTATTAACCCAGGTTCTGAACAAATTCGTTATACAATCGAGAGAGATGGTATTATCGAAACATTTGAAAAGATGGGAACGAAAGTATTTACTAATGCTTGTGGACCTTGTATCGGTCAGTGGGATCGTGAAGGAGCTGATAAACAAGAAAAGAATACAATCGTTCACTCGTTTAACCGTAACTTCTCTAAGCGTGCAGATGGTAACCCTAATACACATGCATTCGTAACATCACCAGAGATGGTAGCTGCTTTAGCTATTGCAGGGGATTTAGGATTTAATCCTCTTACAGATACGTTAATTAATGACAATGGAGAAGAAGTTAAATTACTTCCTCCTACAGGAGACGAATTACCTACTAAGGGATTTGATGTAGAAGATCCAGGGTACCAAGCTCCAGCAGCTGATGGTGCTAATGTTGTAGTAGATGTTAATCCTACTTCAAGTCGTCTTCAGTTGTTAGAACCATTTGCCCCATGGGATGGTAAGAATATTACTGGTGCTAAATTGTTGATCAAAGCATTTGGTAAATGTACTACTGATCATATCTCTATGGCAGGACCTTGGTTGCGTTTCCGTGGACACTTAGATAATATTTCAGACAATATGTTGATTGGAGCTGAGAATGCTTTTAACCACAAAACAAATAGTGTTAAGAATGAACTAACTGGTGAGTATGGTGCTGTACCTGCAGTACAGAGAGCTTATAAAGCAGCAGGTATCCCTACAATTGTAGTAGGAGATCAAAACTATGGAGAAGGTTCTTCTCGTGAGCATGCTGCTATGGAACCTCGCCACTTAGGAGTTAAAGCTGTATTGGTAAAATCATTTGCTCGTATTCACGAAACAAACTTGAAAAAACAAGGTATGTTAGCATTGACATTTGCTAATGAAGCTGATTATGATAAGATTCAAGAGGATGATACAATCAACTTCTTAGACTTAACTGATTTTGCTCCAGGTAAGCAATTATCATTAGAGTTTGTACACGCTGATGGTTCTAAAGATGTGATTAAGGCTAATCATACGTATAATGCTAGTCAAATCGAATGGTTTAAAGCTGGTTCTGCACTAAACTTAATTGCAGCAGGTAAATAATCATTTGTATTTATAATAAATTAAAGGGTATCCATCTGGATACCCTTTTTTAATATCTGCGAATAGGTATAATATTTGTTTTGAAAATAGCTAATTTAGCAATCTAGTTATAACTAGTAAACACACAACAACGACATGAGTGAAATAGACGATAAGAAAATCGTATTAGCAGTAAATGAAAAGCCAAAGTTAGGGCAGTGGATATTATTGAGTATTCAGCACCTTTTCGCAATGTTTGGAGCCACTGTATTAGTACCAACATTGACAGGAATGAACCCTGCTATTGCATTAATATCAAGTGGTATAGGTACTTTAGTGTTTATATTTATTACCAAAGGAAAAGTACCTTCTTATTTAGGATCTTCATTTGCATTTATTAATCCCATCATTGCTCTTAAACTTTTAGAGGCAGATCCTGCTTCAGGATTACCAGTGGGGAGTTTCTTAGTAGGAAGTTTTCTCGTAGGAGTAGTTTATTCTTTAGTTGCTTTATTAATTGCTAAAGCAGGTACTAATTGGTTGATGAGATTATTACCACCTATCGTAGTAGGGCCAGTGATCATGGTTATCGGACTTGGATTGGCAAGTACAGCTGTTGGTATGGTGACGAATAATCCTGCTGGAGAGTATGATTTGACTTATGTATCTATAGGTTTAGTGACTTTAGCTATCACTATAATTACTGCAATTTTTACAAGAGGATTCTTAAGTGTAGTACCTGTTTTGATAGGTATTATTGGAGGATATTGTTTTGCAGCGATTATGGGAGTTGTAGACTTTACTAAAGTGATTGAAGCTAATTGGATACAAGTACCAGACTTTATGGTTCCTTTTGTCGATTATACACCTTCTGTATCTTGGTACGTTATTTTGTTGATGCTACCAGTTGCTATTGTACCTATAGCAGAGCACATAGGTCATCAGTTAGTATTGAGTAAGGTGATTGATAAAGATTTGATTAAAGATCCAGGATTACACAGAAGTATGTTAGGTGATGGAGTGGCAACTATGTTAGCTTCTCTGATAGGAGGACCACCTAATACTACTTATGGAGAGAATATAGGAGTATTAGCTATTACACGTGCTTTTAGTATCTATGTGTTTATTGGGGCAGCATGTTTTGCTATTGTATTTGGATTTTGTGGTAAAGTAGCTGCTTTATTAAGTACTATACCTGCACCAGTAATGGGAGGAGTATCTATCTTATTATTTGGTATTATTGCATCAAGTGGTTTGAGAATGTTGGTTGAAAACAATGTGGACTTTAAGGTTAAGCGTAATTTAATTATATCATCAGTTATTTTAATCATAGGTATCGGTGGAGCAGCAATTCATATCGGAGAGTTGTTTTCTTTAGAGGGAATGGCTTTAGCGTCTATTATAGGAATAGTGTTAAATATAGTGTTGCCTGGTAGAAAAGATGTTGATTTTGATGAAATGTTTAAAAAGTCCTAAATAATAAATCTTAAAACTGTTGTTTTGTTTTAGGAGAGATTTGTTCTATATTTATACCACTGTAGTTAAGTGAGAATATGTGTGCAAAAAAGAAAAGTAGTAAAGGCTGGATATCTAATGTAATATTTATAATAATATTAGGTGTGTTTTTTTTCACACCAGTAGGTACTGGTGTCAAAGTGTGGTTAAATCGTCTTTTAGCGATGAGCCCTAATATTGAGAAAGTAGAAGACCAGAAGAAAGTTAACTATGAGAATTGGCAATTAGTCGATGAGAACGGACAAACGTTTGACTTCGATAGAGTCAAAGGTAAGGTTGTAATAATCAACTTTTGGGCAACGTGGTGTCCTCCTTGTATAGCAGAGAAACCTAGCTTTCAAGAGTTATATGATGACTATAAAAATAAAGTAGTTTTCTTATTTGTTACAACAGATTCTCCTGATAAAGTAAAAGCTTTTAAAGAAAAGAATAATTCAACATTACCTGTCTATTACGAAAAGAGTGCAGCACCTGCAGTATTGTTTTCAGAATCTATTCCAGCTTCTTATGTTATAAACAAGAAAGGGAATATAGTAGTACGCAAGTTTAGAGCAGCAGATTGGAACAGCTCTAAGTTTAGAGTAATGCTAGATGATTTATTAAAGTAAGATAAAGTAAATATATAAAGCCTTAAGAGATTATTCTTTTAAGGCTTTTTTTATTGCTTAAAACAATGAACTTATAAATATCCTTATTGGTATAAATAAAAAAAGTCCAGCTGTAAAGCTGGACTTTCTTATATCTATGTTTACTATCTACTAATAGTAAGTATAACGTCTTACTTGAGAAATGTATTTAGCTAGACGGATAACTTGGTGGCTATATCCATACTCGTTATCGTACCATACATACATTACTACGTTTTTACCATCTGCAGATACGATAGTAGCTTTACTATCAAAGATAGATGGAGCAGAAGTACCTACGATATCAGATGATACTAATTCGTTGTTGATAGAATATTTGATTTGCTCTACTAAGTCTCCGTTAAGAGCAGCTTTGCGCATTACTTCGTTTAATTCTTCAACTGAAGTTTCTTTACCAACTTCTAAGTTTAATACTACTAATGAACCATTAGGAACTGGTACACGGATAGCGTTAGAAGTAAGTTTACCAGCTAATGAAGGTAATGCTTTAGCTACAGCACTTCCTGCACCTGTCTCAGTGATAACCATGTTTAATGCAGCAGCTCTACCACGACGGTATTTCTTGTGCATGTTATCTACTAAGTTTTGGTCATTTGTATATGCGTGGATAGTCTCTAAGTGTCCTTTTACTACACCGAAGTTATCTTCCATTACTTTTAAGATAGGAGTGATAGCATTCGTAGTACAAGAAGCAGCAGACCAAATATCTACTTGGTTTGGATCATACTCAGTGTGGTTAACACCGTGAACGATGTTTGGAACACCTTTTCCAGGAGCTGTCAATAAAACTTTAGAAGCACCTTTAGAAGTTAAGTGACGTTTTAAATCTTCGTCAGTTTTGAAAGCACCTGTATTATCGATAATTAAAGCATTCTCGATATCATATGCAGTATAATCAATTTCTTCAGGAGAGTTAGCAGAAATCATATGTACTGTAGTACCATTGATGATTAAAGCATTGTTTTCTGGATCAGCGATAACTGAACCTTCGAAGTCTCCGTGTACAGAATCATATTTTAATAAAGAAGCACGTTTTTCTAAAAGAATTGCATCGTTTTTATCACGAGTTACAATTGCTCTTAAACGCATTTGTTGTCCTTTACCAATTTTGTTCATTAACTCACGAGCTAATAGACGACCGATACGTCCAAATCCGTATAATACTACGTCTTTAGGTACTAATTCGTCAGTTTCTTTAGCATCTTTTAATTTAGAAATAACGAAATCTAAAGCATTGCTGTGTTTGTTATCTTCTAAGTGGTATTCGTAAGTTAAACGTCCGATGTCAATTCTAGAAGGTGGTAAGTCAGCTCTTTGAATTGCCTCAGCTATTTCTACTGAATCAAAAATGTTGATTGGTTTACCAACAAATTTAGCAGCATATTCGTGTAAGTTAATAATATCGCTAACGCTGCGGTCAATAAGTTGATTACGGAACATTAAAAGCTCTATAGACTTGTCGTACCATAGGTCGCTAATAATCTTAATAAACTCTACGCATGCTTTTCTGCGATCTGCTTGAAAAGCTAATTCTTTTTCGTAAAGACTAGTATTTTTCATATATTCGATTGTGTTGTGATAAATTACTGCAAAAGTCTGTTTTTTTAATGAATTAATCAAGTTCGTTTGCTTAAAAAGAGTTTTTTCATCTATTTATTTGGTGAACTATAAGATTATATTAGTAAACGTAGATATTCTCCATTTTTATTCATTAAAGTGACCTTTATTTTTTGTTTTTGATTACTCTGATTTAGAATATTTTTGATTTGATTTACGTTTTCAACCTTAATATCGTTGATTGATAAGAGTATACTACCTAATAATTCATCTTTATATTTATCAAAATCCGAATTTATCAACTTAGTAATCTTTAATCCATAGTTGATATTCCACTCTTCTTTTTCTGCAGCGTCCAATTCTTGAAGTTCTAATCCTCTTAGCTCTATTTTACGTGGCTCATTCTTGCCAAGAGTAATAGTAGTAGCAAGTGATTTATTGTCTCGCACATATTCCACTTCTATCTTGTCATTTGGACGTTTAGTGTTAATAATAGAACGCAAGTCTACGAATGTCTTGATATCTTTATTATTTATCTTAGTGATAATATCTCCTTGTCTTAGTCCACTTTGTTGAGCAGGAGAGTTACCCACTAATTCTTGGATGTAGAAACCATAAGGAATGTCAGCCACATTTAATTCTTTTGCTATTTGTGGTGTTAGTTCAAAACCAGAGACCCCTAATGAGGCATTCTGTACATTGCCATATTCTAATAAATCTTCTACTATCTTTCGCGTTACATTAGAGGGTACAGCGAAGGCGTAGCCTACGTAAGCTCCAGTATTAGACGAAATCATTGTATTAATTCCGATTAGTTCCCCTCTGGTGTTCACTAATGCACCACCACTATTACCTGGGTTAATAGCAGCATCAGTTTGTATAAATGATTGTATTCCTGCTTTAGACAGATTACGAGCTTTGGCAGATATAATACCAGCAGTCACAGTTGAAGTTAGGTTATAAGGATTACCTACAGCTATTACCCATTCTCCTAATTGTATATTGTCAGAATCTCCAAATACGATATAGGACAATTTATTTTTAGGCTCTATCTTAAGTAAGGCAATATCCATTTCTTTATCTGTCCCTATTAACCTAGCCTTGTATGTTTCGTTATTAGATAAAGTAACCTCTAGTTCAGAAGCATTAGCGATAACGTGATTGTTAGTCACTATATATCCATCTTCAGTAATGATAACCCCCGAACCTGTACCTATCTGAGGTTTGGGCTCAGGTTTATACCCGTAGAATAATTCCATTATAGGATTAGACCTAGCAGATACATTGCTAAGATTTTTGACGTGAACTACCGTATTTACGGTATTCTCTGCGGCTTGAGTAAAGTCAATAGCAGAAGACGGTACTATACCTGATCTAGTATTAGATAGATGATTAGCATCTGTATTAGATAACTCTATATCTACAGTAGAACGGTTCTCAAAAAAGTATTTATAACCTACTAAGGTCATACTACCGCTTAATAAACAAATTAAAAAAACACCTAAGATCTTTTTCATGAATGAATTTATTAAAAATGTATGACTAAAATTAATAAATAAACTTTTGACAAAAATGATGTTTAACCTTCACTTAACAAGCCGTTTTAACATACATTATTCGTATTTTTACCACTTTAAGCTAGATAAGTTATATGTTAGAATTTTATAAGTATCACGGAACTGGGAATGACTTTGTTATGATAGATAATCGAACTGAGTTTTTCCAGAAAGACAATAAAGAATTAGTAGCTTTCTTATGTCATAGACGTTTTGGAATCGGTGGAGATGGTCTAATCTTATTAGAGAATGCCGAGGGATATGATTTTAAGATGGTTTATTATAATGCAGATGGTAGTGAGAGTACAATGTGTGGTAATGGAGGTAGATGTTTAGTAGCCTTTGCTAAACAACTAAATATCATCGAAGACAAATGTCGTTTTATAGCTATAGATGGAGAGCATTTAGCTACAGTAGCTACTGATGGAACTGTTAGTTTGAAGATGATTGACGTATCAGGGATCAAGATAGAAGATAAACATAGTTTCTTGAATACAGGTTCACCGCATCACGTTCAAGTGGTTAGAAATATTGGTTCTTATGACGTATTTAATATTGGTAAAGATATTAGAGAGAGTGAATTATATGCTCCAAGAGGTACTAACGTTAACTTCGTAGAGCAGGAAGGACCTAATCACTTCAGAATACGTACATTCGAGCGCGGTGTCGAAGATGAGACTTTATCATGTGGAACAGGAGCTACTGCGGTAGCTATCTCGATGTATGCACAAAATAAATGTGACTCAAACTCGATACAGATAGATGTAGAAGGAGGAAGCCTAAACGTTAGCTTTGAGACAGAAGATAATATAAGCTTTAAGAATGTATGGCTAAGCGGACCAGCTAAGTTAGTTTTTGGAGGAGAAATAGAAATATAAATAAGATGTTACATATTCGTGGGAATACCATATTTTTACGTGCTCTAGAGCCAGAGGATTTAGAATTTATCTATCAGATAGAGAATAACGTTGATCTATGGGAGGTGAGTAATACAGTGACACCATATAGTCGCTTTTTGATTCGTCAGTATTTAGAGAATGCACATTTAGATATCTATGAAGTAAAGCAATTGCGTTTAGTTATCTGTGATATAGACACTGAAGAAGCATTAGGGCTTATTGACTTGTTTGAATTTGACCCTAAGAATAATCGAGCTGGGGTAGGGATAGTGATACAGCACCCAGAAGATAGAGGTAAGGGGGCAGGCTCACAAGCTCTAGAATTAGTTATAAATTACGGAAAAGAAGTATTAGGTTTACACCAACTTTTTGCAAATATATCAGTAGACAATCATGCCAGTGTACAATTGTTCACTAAAAATGGGTTTAAGCTTATAGGTGTAAAAAAAGATTGGGAGAAAGTTGGAAACGTCTATAAAGACGAAGCATTATATCAATTATTATTTTAAATAGAATTATGAAGTTAAAGAACATTTTAGTCATTCTGGTAGTACTTGGGGGATTTGGACTATTAGGATATTTATACGTTTGGTATGGAAAGGCGTTTAAACCTAATTTACAAAACTGGAATGAGGAACAATATGTTTATATTAAGCAGGACGATAACTTTTTGACAGTATTAAAGTTGTTAGAACCTCACTTAAAAGATAAAGCAGGATTTGAAGAAATAGCAGAGCAACGCAGTTATCCATCTAACGTAGTTAGCGGTAAGTTTAAGCTTGCTAATGGGATGAATAGTTACGATATTATTCAAGCGTTAAAGAGTAATATTCCTGTGAAGTTGACATTTAATAATATAGAGCGCCTTGAAGATTTTGCAGGTAAGCTTGGTACTATGTTTGAGACAGATAGTATAGGTTTTATGGAGACATTCTATGAGCCTAAGTTTTTAGAAGAACACGGGTTTACTAAAGAGAATGTGTTCACATGTTTCTTACCTCAGACATATGAATTTTACTGGAATGTAAATCCTTTAAAAATGCGTAACAAGTTTGAGAAAGAGTATATCAGATTCTGGAACGAAGAACGTCAGCAAAAAGCAAAAGCTTTAGGATTAACACCAGTAGAAGTATCTATCTTAGCATCTATCGTGCAGAAAGAAACTTCTAAGAGTGAAGAGAAGTCTAGAGTAGCAGGTGTCTACCTTAATAGAATCAAATTAGGTATGCCGCTTCAGGCAGATCCGACAGTGGTTTTTGCGAAGAAATTATATACTAATGACTTTAAACAAATCATTAAACGTGTATATCTAAAAGATACACAAATACCTTCACCATATAATACATATCAAAATGTAGGGTTACCTCCAGGACCTATCTTTATGTCTGATCAGTCTAGTATAGATGCTGTACTTAACGCTGAGAAACACGATTATGTATTCTTCTGTGCTAGTGTAGAGAGAATGGGATACCACGAGTTTGCGGTGACATTAGCTCAACACAATGCTAATAGTAAGAAGTATAGTGCATGGTTAAATGAAGCAGGAATAAACTAAAGATATTATATACTAGGGCTGTCTATTATTAGGCAGCCCTTTTTGTTTTTAATTGTTTACAGTAGATTGATTACTGTATTTATACAGGATGAATTCTGTGTTTGATTGGTGGTGAGTGAGTCTGTAGTAAGTCCGTTATGAGTCCGTAGTGAGTCCGTTAAAATAGAGAAAATAACGGAGTCATTACTGAGTTATCACAGATACATAGAGGAGACATATAGAACCAAGGTCACTAAGTACTAATATAGACGTGAAACAGAGTAAAAGGCAATATAAACAGAGAGATTATCCGTAGAGATATAAACTTCTTTAGACCTAAGGTTGACTATAGGATATCTTTGATAGAATAGTGGAGTAATTCTTTTATTCTAAGGAGATTTAGATATTATAAAGATAAAAAAAAGACTGCACGATGGCAGTCTTTTTTCCGTAATAGTTTGTGTGTGTGAGTTTGGCTATTACTTGTTGTTGTTATTTCCAACCTCCACCTAGAGCTTTGTATAGTTTAACTCTAGAGATAAGTTTGTTTTGTTTTAGCTTGTTCAGGTTAAGTTCACTATCTAGCATATTCTTTTGAGCATTAATAATCTCAATGTAGTTGGCATAACCACTGTTGAATAATAAGTTAGACTGCTTAACTCCTAATCTAGAAGTAGCTACTTGTTCTTCAGCTATCTCTATCTGCTCTTTCACTGTTTCTAGTGTGATTAGAGCATCAGATACTTCTGTGATAGCTCCGTAAACTGACTTTTGTAAGTCTATTTCTGCTTTTTCTCTTTCGATTTTAGCTACTTCGAAGTCTGTTTTTAATTTTCTTTTATTGAATAGGGGCGCTGATAACTCTCCAATAATCCCACCAAATAATGAACCAGGTATATTAAACCAGTTTTTACCTAGCATACTGTTTAACCCTCCAGTTACATCTATCGTTAAAGAAGGATATCTATTCGTCTGAGCTACACCTACTCTTGCATTTTTAGCTTTTAATTCTAGTTCTGCTTGCTGTACGTCAGGTCTTTGGCTTACTAAGTATAGTGGTACTCCAGTAGTCAATGTTTCTTCATACTTTACATCAGCTAGCTTAGTATCTCTTTCTACAGCATCAGGTAGTTGTCCTGTCAGTAGAGACAGTGAGTTCTCCTGTATTGCTATCTGTTGTTTTAGAGAAGGGATTAACGCCTTAGCTACTAACATCTGGTTACGTGTCTGTTGGATAGCTAGAGAAGTTGTCTGACCAGCATCTCTTTGTAGTTCTACTATTTTTAACGTGTTCTTTGTTAATTCATAGTTAGATTGAGCTACTTCCATCTGAGCATCTAACAATAGTAGATTGTAATAACCCTCAGCGATATTAGCGATAAGAGCTGTTTGTACTGCTTTTTTCGCTTCGTGAGTTTTTAGATAATTAGCTAGAGCTTCTGCGCTCATACTTCTCATCTTTCCCCAGATATCTAGTTCCCAACTAATACTAATATCAGAGATATGCTGTGCAGAGTTTACATACATATTCTCTGGAGCATCTTTTCCTTTTTTCTTATAATAAGCAGAAGAAGGCGATCCATAATAGTTAGACGACTTATACTGATAACCTACGTTACCAAGGGTCATATCTACTGTAGGTAACCATTCTAGTTTAGCCTGTCTTGCCTTTTGGTCAGCTATTTGTATGTTTTTAATTGCATTAGTCATGTCGAAATTGTTCTCAAGACCTCTGTCAATTAGATTAATAAGTTTTTCGTCTTCAAAGAATGCTTTCCAATCTATATCAGCGATACCCACAGAGTCCTTAGCGGTATTTAGAGAGTCTACTTGACCTCTAAACTGTTCAGGTAAGTCTAATTTAGGTGCTTTATAATTAGATTGTGGAGCACAAGATTGTAATGCTAATATTGCGGAAACCACCGATACATACAAAGTACCTTTTATAATTGTCTTCTTGTTCATGGTTTCTATATTTATTCGTTAGTAATTTTAGATTTAAGTTTTTCGTCCCAAGTCTGGAAGATATAGAACAATACTGGTATAATGAATATACCCGCGATCACTCCAAATATCATACCACCAGCCGCACTGAAACTAATCGAATGGTTACCCTGTGCAGATGGTCCTACAGTGAACATCAATGGTACTAGACCTGCTACGAACGCGAATGATGTCATTAAGATAGGTCTTAGACGCATCTTAGCTCCTTCTACGGCTGCATCGAATATCGATAGACCATTTTTACGTTGTTGTAGAGCGAACTCCACAATAAGGATAGCATTCTTAGCTAATAACCCGATAAGCATAATCAGACCTACCTGTACATAAATGTTGTTTTGTAATCCAGCTAGGTTTACGAATAAGGCAACACCTAATAGTCCTGTAGGTACTGTCAATAAGATTGCTACTGGTAATAAGTAACTCTCGTACTGAGCACATAATAGGAAGTACACAAAGATGATACTTAATCCAAAGATGATAATAGCTTGGTTACCCGAATCTTTTTCTTCTAACGACATACCTGTGTACTCATAAGAGTAGTTACCAGGTAATTGTTCTGTTACTTCTTCTATCGCTTTCATCGCATCACCTGTACTGTATCCAGGAGCAGGGTTAGCTTTGATTGAGATAGAGTTATATAAGTTATATCTAGTCACTGTCTCAGGACCTAATACTTTCTTCAGTTTTATTAATGTATTAGCAGGTAGCATCTCACCATCTTTGTTTTTCACATAGATAGAAGAGAATGACTGAGGACTCTCTCTAAATGGGATGTCTGCTTGCATATACACACGGTACGTTCTACCGAATCTATTAAAGTCACCAGCTTTCACACGACCATAGTAGTTCTTTACAGTAGTCATTAAGTCCTTTACACTTACACCTAAAGATTTAGCTTTCACATAGTCAATCTCTAGTAAGTACTGTGGATAGTTCGCCTTAAATGATGTGAAGGCATTTGATATTTCTTCTCTTTCATTTAATTGCTTGATTACTTCGTCACTCACTTGATTAAACTCTGTAAATCCTCCACCCATACGGTCTTGAAGCACAAATTCGATACCTCCGAAGTCACCAAAACCTGAAATAGTAGGTCTAGGGAATACGTTAAATGAAGCCTCGTTTATCTGTGATAAATCATTTTGAATTTCTGCAATGATCTTGTCAATGTTCTTTACTTTACCTCTTTCTTTATAAGGTTTTAGGTTAATGTATCCTACTGCAAACGAAGGACTCGAGTTACCATCAATAGTGTTGTATCCTGAGATAGCTGTCATTCCTACGATATCAGTACGTTGTTTTAAGATACTATCGGCCTTAGCTAGTACAATCTTAGTACGTGCTAACGATGCACCAGGAGGCATAGCTAGAGAGTAAGTGATATAACTATCATCTTCTCTAGGGATAAATGAAGATGGCGTTTTATATAGATACAATACTCCAACTCCGATAATCAATGCTAATCCTGCGATAGCAACTTTCTTATTCGTAATAAGCTTTTTGATAGTTACTACATACTTCTCTGTAAAGCTGTCAAATGCTGTATTAAAAGAGAAGAAGAATTTACCTGCGATTCTTTTGATTCCTTTTTCTTGTTCTTTAGCTGCGTATTCTTCACCTGATGGTTGTTTTAAGAATAGAGCACATAGAGCAGGGCTTAATGTCAATGCATTAACAGCAGAAATAAGGATAGCGAAGGCTAATGTATAAGCAAACTGCTTATAGAATATACCTGCTGGTCCCTGCATAAATCCTACTGGTAAGAATACTGCAGACATCACTAATGTAATAGAGATAATCGCTCTAGTAATCTCGTTCATCGTAGTTATGGTAGCTTCTTTTGCTTTCATACCTGTGTGATGCATCTTCTCATGGATGGCTTCTACCACCACGATGGCATCATCTACCACAATACCGATGGCTAGTACTAATGCGAACATCGTCAATATATTAATAGAGAAGCCCATTAAGTATATGAAGAACAATGTACCTACTAATGAAATAGGGATAGCAATAACTGGAATGATAGTAGAACGGAAATCCTGTAAGAATAAATAAACAATCACAAATACAAGGAAGAATGCTTCGAATAAAGTACTTCTTACTTGACTGATAGATTCGTCAATTTGCGCTTTTACAGAATAGCTAATCTCGTAGTGTACTCCTTGTGGGAACGATTTAGCTAATCTCTCTAATGTCTTACGCACAGCGATATCAATATCACGTGCATTAGATCCGTTAGTCTGTGTGATATTCATCGTCAGACCTGGGTATCCGTTTACACTGTTATCACTACCTACGTTAGAAGCTCCGAACTCAACTCTAGCTACATCTTTTAATAAAAGAACTGAACCGTCTTTATTCGTCTTAATAACGATATTCTCGTATTGTTCAGGAAGACTAAATCTTCCTTTGTGTTTTAATGCTGTTTCGAAAGCTTCGTCAGATGTCTCCCCGAAACTACCAGGAGCAATTTCGAAGTTCTGATCTTTAATAGCGGCAATAACATCCTGAGGAGTTAAGCTATAAAGGGCAAGTTTATCTGGGTTAAGCCATGTTCTCATAGAGTAGTCACGAGCACCGATACGGCTTACAGAAGCTACACCTGGTACACGCAGTAACTCACGGTTAATATTAATCTGAGTATAGGCCTGTAAGAAAGTCTCATCATATACTTCTTCAGGGTGATCACTATAGAAGTTAATCGTCATAATGTTACCACTTAGACGAGGAGTCACAGAGATACCATTCTCATTAACTTCAGAAGGTAAGTCACCTGCGGCTTTACTTACTCTGTTTTGTACGTTTACAGCAGCTTGATCAGGGTCAGTACCTGCTTTAAAGAATACGTTGATAGTTCCTGATCCACTGTTACTCGCTTTAGAGCTTATATAAGTCATATTATCTACCCCGTTGATAGATTCTTCTATCGGTAGTAATACACTTTGTGCAACAGTCTCTGCATTGGCTCCAGGATAAGATGTAGATACACTTACACTAGGAGGTGCTATTTCTGGAAATCTTGTAATTGGCAATAATGTAAGCCCTACTAATCCTAGTAATACGAACATAATCGATATTACTGTGGCTAATATTGGGCGTTCTATAATGGCTTTTAGCATATTAAATTGTTTTGTAAGGTGAGTAGAATTACTCCGGTCTGTCTTGTTAGTTTTGTTTTAGGCTTAGTTAAGAGGCTTTACATACATCCCCTCAGTTAGTTTATCAAAACCAGTTCTGATAATTCTATCTCCAATGTTTAACCCTTCAGATACGATAAAGTTGTTACCTGATACACCGTTTAGTTCGATAGAACGAAGTTTTACTTTATCCTCTTTGTCTAAGATATATACAAAAGTTTTGTCTTGGATAGAAGTAGTTACTTCTTGAGGAATAAGAATAACACTAGGGTTAGTCTCTTTTAGTTTGATAGTACCAGTGTTACCTGATCTCATTACGTCTTTAGAGTTAGGAAAAGAAGCTCTTAAAGAGATAGAACCTGTAGTTCTGTTTACTTGCCCATTAATCATATCTACTTTACCTTTTTCTGGGTATTCGTGACCATCAGCTAAGATTAGAGATACATCTGGTAAATATTGACCACTGCTGATACCTGTAGTATCATTCTTTTTGTTGTCTTTACTAAAGTATAAGAAGTCTGATTCGCTCATACCGAAGTACACATATACTTCACTTACATCTGATAATACAGTTAGAGGTTCTTTATCACCTTTAGACACTAAGTTACCGATACGCTTAGGCATACGTCCTATGTATCCACTTACAGGAGCTTTAATAATTGTATAGTCTAAGCTAATCTTAGCACTATTAACAGCAGCTGTAGCTTTAGCCAATGATGCTTTAGCTATTTCATAGTTTGATTTAGCTGTTTCTAATTGTACTTGAGCGATTACTTCGTTATCGATAAGAGGTTTTAAACGGTCTATCTCTAGCTTGGCATTTTTAAGCTTAGCTTTCTCTACGTTTTCCGTAGCAATCATATTGTTTAATACTTCTTGATATGGAAGAGCGTCAATTTGGAATAAAGGCTGACCTTCTTTTACGAAAGCTCCTTCATCTACGAATATCTTCTCAAGTATACCTTCTACCTGAGGTCTTATCTCTACGTTGACTTTCCCTTCTATATTTCCGATATAATCTTTAATTGTAATAGCAGTCGTTGTATCAACTTTTATGATAGGTAATGCTAGTGCATTTTCTTTCGGGTCTAATGTTTTAGTTGAACCTATATTGCAGCTGTTAATCCCTATCAATGTACCAAACATAATCAACGCTGAAAATGCTACTAAAACTGTCTTTCTACTTGTAATCATAATTATTAAATACTATTTGTTGTTTGTAGGTGAGAGTCTATCTCCACAATTTGTTATTCAATACTAGTGCCAAAAACATACTTTTCGAGAAATTATACAAATAAAACTTTAGTAATTATTTGAATAATAGTCTTTTGTCTTTGAATAGTGTAATGGTACTCTTAATCATTTTACTTAATTTTAGTTGTTGAAGTATTAAAAAGTTGTTGCTTTTTGTGGTATCGCTCTACACAATGACTAATCTACAGTACTTATAAAGGTAATAAATAAACAATATTATTAAGTGAATATTAATTAATAATCATAATTTATGTTAATAAAAGTATTTGGAAGTGCAGTATTTGGGATAGAGGCTACCACTATTACAGTAGAGGTTCATATCGATAGTGGTATAGGATATCACTTAGTAGGATTGCCAGATAGTGCTATTAAAGAGAGTAGTTATAGGATAGCTGCTGCACTTAAGAATAATGAATATAAGTTTCCTGGTAAGAAGATCACTATTAATCTAGCTCCTGCTAATCTGAGAAAAGAAGGCTCAGCTTATGATTTAGTGATAGCTATAGGTATCCTAGCAGCGTCTAATCAGATTTCACTTAGTGAAGAACTATCTGATTATATTATTATGGGAGAATTGTCTTTAGATGGTAGTATACAGTGTATTAATGGAGCACTACCTATTGCTATTAAAGCTAAGGAAGAAGGATTTAAAGGTATTATTATTCCTAAAGAGAATGAGAAAGAAGCAGCTATTGTAGAAGGGTTAGAGGTTTATGGTGTGAGTAATATTAGTGAAGTTATACAGTTTTTAGAAGGAAGGGGAGAGTTAACTCCAGTGCATATTGATCTAGATGAAATGTTTAACTCAGAGGCAGAACAACATTTAGAAATAGACTTTAAAGATGTAAAGGGACAAGATAGTATTAAAAGGGCTATGGAGATAGCAGCTGCAGGAGGACATAATATCATATTGATAGGGCCTCCTGGGGCTGGTAAGACTATGCTAGCTAAGAGATTGCCGAGTATATTGCCTGCTATGACTCTAGATGAGGCATTAGAGACTACAAAAATACACAGTGTAGTAGGTAAAGCTAAAGACTGTGGATTGATGCGTACTCGGCCTTTTAGGAGTCCACACCACACTGCCTCTAGCGTTGCACTAGTAGAAGGGGGGACTTATCCACAGCCTGGGGAAATATCGTTAGTGCATAATGGGGTGTTGTTTTTAGACGAACTACCAGAGTTTAAAAGAGAAGTACTGGAAGTAATGAGGCAACCTTTAGAGGATAGGGAAGTGACAATATCGAGAGCTAAGTTTACAATTACTTATCCTTCTTCTTTTATGTTAGTGGCTAGTATGAATCCTAGTCCTAGTGGATACTTTAATGATCCGAATGCACCTGTGAAATCAACACAAACTGAAATGCAACGTTACTTAAGTAAGATATCAAGTCCTCTATTAGACAGAATAGATATTCATATAGAAGTAAACCCTGTGCCATTTGAACGATTATCAGATACTCAATTATCAGAACCGAGTAAGAGTATTAGAGAGCGTGTAGTAGAAGCTAGGAATATACAATCAAGTAGATTTGCTAATCACAAAGGGGTACATTATAATGCACAGATGAATACAGCTCTGCTAAGAAAGTATTGTGCATTAGAGGAAGATTCGCTTAGCTTGCTAAAAAGGGCTATGGAGAAGCTTAATTTATCCGCTAGAGCTTATGATAGAATACTAAAGGTATCTCGTACAATAGCGGATTTGGATAAGGCTGAAAATATAATGCCCCAGCATATAGCTGAGGCAATACAGTATCGTAGTTTAGATAGAGAGGGCTGGCTAGGCTAGCTCTTTCTCTTCTTCTAAATTATATCCAATGACTTGTTTATACAGTACAAAGTAAACTGCAAATAAGTAAGGTAAAACAAATAGAATACCAATGATAAAAAGGAATAAACCACTTATCAAAAAGAAGTAGTTTAATACTACAATTAGTATAATCGGTATCGGTTGTTTATTGACAACCATAATACTGTTTTTTAAAGCAGTAAATGGGTTTTGATTACCAAATATGATTAATGGTATCGTAAAGATAGTTAAGATATTCGCTATACAATTAATAGCCATAGAAACCATCTCTAGATTCATTAGTTTTAAAGGAACAGTAATTCCCATAAAGATTAATGAAATAATTAATTGGATAATAAATACATATAACCCTTTCTTATTAAAGAAGTATTTGAAAGCACTTCCTATTGATGGTACTTTATTAAGAGATACATCAGCATTCATTTTGTAAAACCCAGCGATAAGTACATTCCCTAAAGCATTACTTACAGCTGCGAATAGTAAGTAGTAGTAGAAGTAAGGTGGTTCTGCTATCATATTAAGCAGCTCTACCATTTGTTGTTGTAAGACTTCTTGATCTTGAGAGAAGTTCATTAACTTGCTTAAAATCATCGATCCAATAATTGCATATGCTAAGAATGATGTCATTAATGCTGTAATTACTAGTAAGAAAGTCTTCTTATAGTAAGTAGCAGCTTCACCCATTACTTGAAAAGGGATTACAGTATAGCTGTTTTGTTTAATGTTGTTGAGTATATCTTTTAAGTTTGTCATAGGATTAGGCTCTGTTAAAGAGTCTTTTTTAATATTTAATCAAATAATTGCTAAACAAGTATCTGAGGGGATTATTATCGTATAAAGTCGAATGTATTACCTTGTTTGATATCAGCAGTTTCAAAACCTTTCATAAACCATTCCTTGCGTTGCTTAGATGTTCCATGAGTAAATGAATCAGGATTAACTTGTCCTGTTACTCTTTTTTGGATGGCATCGTCTCCTACAGCTTGAGCAGCACTTAAAGCAATATCAATGTCTTTAGCATCTAGGTATTTCTGATTGTATTTAGCCCATACACCTGCATAGAAGTCAGCTTGTAGTTCTAATCCTACAGATAGTTTATTAGCTTCTTTTTTACTCATTCCTTGTTGAGCTTGGTGTACTTTACTATTCGTACCTAATAACGTCTGTACGTGATGTCCTACTTCGTGAGCAATAACATAAGCAATAGCGAAGTTACCTCTCTCAGCACCGAATCGCGTATGTAGTTCTTCAAAAAAGCGCAAGTCCATATATACAGTTTCATCAGCAGGACAGTAAAACGGACCTACATCAGCTGTAGCACTACCACACTGAGTGTTAACTTTATCGTCAAATAGCTCCATCTTAGGTTCACGGTATTGCATACCGTTTTCTTTAAAAACTTTATGCCATACATCTTCTGTATCTGCAAACATAACAGCCACCATTTTACCCATGTCAACTTCTTCTTGAGACAGTTGTCTAGTATCCACTTGTTCTGTTTGTCCACTATCACCACCCATTTGTTCGATAACAGGAGCGATTTGTTTACCTGTTTCTCCTCCAAATAGATAAAGTAGTGTAGCAATAATACCTATTAGTCCACCTCCAAGAGCGGTTTTACCTGCAGCAGATTTACCTCTGTTATCTGTTACGTTTTTACTTTCTCTTCTACCTTCCCATTTCATAATGAAAAATTTTTATTGCAAAAATAGGAAAAATAGGGGAGTGTCTATCAAATAATGCGAATATTGAGAAAAGTTGAGTATGTGAATAAAAAATCCCTTTCTAAAAAGTATTTTCAGAAAGGGATAATTTAGTTAAATGATGTGCTTGACTTAGAATGTATATGCTAAACTAAGTTTAAAAGATAGAGGGGTGGTAGCTCTCCATCCATAGTGAGAATATCCCCAAGCACCAGGGAAATGACCAACATAGTTATATCTGTCAGTAATATTGTTCACAATAAGATTAAATGCATAGTTGTTCTTTTTATATGATACACCACCATCAAGGGTGAAGTAGTCATCTGGTAAGAATTTTTTAGCTTGTACAGGTGCTTGTGAACGATCTTTTTGATATTGATAACCAAGGGAGAATCCTAAACCTTCAAGTGCCCCAGATGGAACTCTATACGTTAACCAAGCATTAGTGCTATGCTTTGCTGTCCCAGGAAGAAGTTGTCCTTTTTTACTAGGGTTATTATCTTTAGTAATCTTTGCGTCTGTATAAGAGTAATTCATTGTTAGGGTTAATCCTTCAGTGATTTGCCCATTTAAGTCAAATTCAACTCCTTTAGAAGTAGCTTGACCACTCTGTACCATGATTTGATTGTTAGCAAATGGATCGCGTGGAGTAAGAATATTAGTTTTATCTACTTGGTAGAATGCTAATGAGGTAAATAGTTTTTTCTCAAACCAGGTTTTTTTAAGACCAAACTCTTTATTCGTTCCTTTAGAAGGATCTGCTGCTTTGTTGTTTTCTAATATTCCTGTTTGCTCTTGGAAGCTTTGGTCATATAAAGCATAAGCAGAGAATGATGGTGAAATATTATAAGTAACACTAAAGCGTGGTGTATAAGCTTGGTTTTTTACTACATCTCCTTTAGCAGCACTAGTTGTTTTTTCTGTTGAGGTATAACGTACTCCAAATCCTAAACGAAGTTTTTCATCTAATAATAGTACTTCATCTTGTACATATAATGAGATATAGCTATACTCTTGTATGTTTCCTGCAGCGCGCTCTCTTAATGAACGAGAACGGTCATAAGTAGGAATATCTTTTTTAGTTAGTTTTCCATAAATTGGATTATAGATATTAAACAAAGGACCTACAGGAATTGCGTTACCATCTTTATCTGCAACTTCTGACCAATCTGCCATATGTTCTTTTTGTCCCATATCTAAACCGAATAGGATATTGTTTTTGATTTTATCGGTGATATTAAACTTACCATTCATGTATACTTGTCCAACTTTTGCAGAGTTGTATGCGTCATTTACAGATAATGCACGTTGTACATTACCCTTGTCATCAATAGAGTTGTAGATTGAATAAAGGCTTTCTCCTTCCATTGTAGCTTCTACATAACCTAGTTTAGCAGTAAGGTTCCAATCATCATTTAATCTATGATTTAGATTAACTAAAACATTGTGTTCTTTAATAGTTGTAGGATCTATAATAGGATCTGAGAAAGTGAACTTGCGAGGTAGTTCCTTAAACTCATTTTTAGAATATGCATATTTAGAGAAACCTCCTTCAAATTCGTTTGAGTTGAATATGTATTCGAAAGTAACATTAGTATCATCACTGATGTTATATTTTAAGGAAGGAGCAAATGATAGGTAATTATTCTTGTTATATAATTGGAAAGAGCTCGTTTTTGTGGCCATTCCGTTTAAGCGAAATAGTAATTTATCATCTTTAGTAAGTTTATTGTCTATATCAACTTCTGCTCTATACAGATTAAAGCTACCTAGTATTGTTTTGACTGTAGTTTTGTTTGTACCCATCGGTTTTTTAGTAACGATGTTATAGAAACCACCAGGTTGAGTATTTCCCATCATAAAACCTGCTGGTCCTTTTACAAACTCAACTCTTTCTATGAATGTATTATCTTCTCTTATCGGCCCAAAACTTCCAGATATATCCATACCATTACGCAGATTGCTAGCTCCATAGCCACGTACATATATACCTGCACTAGCTTGTTCTTGGTGTAATACTGATCTAACTCCACTTACGTTTTGTGCTATGGCATCACTCATCGTCATACTAATTTGGTCATCCATAAGCCCTCTATCTACTACTTGTATATTTTGTGGTACATCTAATAGGTTAGCAGCTGTTCTAAGTGAAGACGATGAACGTATATTCTTATTTGTATTGATAACTACAGCATCTAATGTAGTGTTAGAATCATCAAATAACATAAAGTCTTTTGATAAAGTTTGATCAGCTGTTATCGTGATACTATCTCTTACAGCAGTGTTTTTATACTGCACTGTAATAAGGTATTTACCTGTTTTTATATTTTCGAATAGGTAATTACCATTATTATCTGTTATTGTTTTAAATAGATTATTGTTTAAAGTCACGTTAGTACCAACAAGTTTCTCTTGTGTATGACTTACTATTGTTCCTTTTATTCCTCCATTATCTTGTGCATATAGCCCTAGAGTACTTATTAAAAGTCCTGCAAGTAATGATTTTTGTGTAGTGTTAATTAAAAATAACGTTTTCATTATTTAGTTAATTTAGATTGAATAAATTTGAAGTCGGAAGCAAAAGTATATTCATTGGCAAGGAATAGCTTAGCCAAAAGGGAATAAAAAATAGCATTTTAGTAATCTAATAGTAGTATATGGGAAGAGGAGAAGAGATAGTAGAGTTTTTTGAAGTCGAAAATATGGTGACCAAAGAGATGTACCAGAGTAAGAAAGAACTTACTAATGATGTTGGTACTTTTATTACTTACCATATTTTTGATTGTGCAGATATTATAATCAGACAATACTATTTAAAGTATAATCAAGACTATGCATTACATTATGTATTTGAGGAAACGGAATTTATTGAATTGAGTTTTTTCTTTGGTAAGCATATTGTTAAAGATGTGATTAATGGTAAGCATAATCGCTATTTACCTTTTCATTGTTATTTGAGTTATTTAAAGTCTGGATCTACAGCTGATGTCGTTTTTGAAAAAGATGCAGTGTATGAGCATTTAGACATTTATTTACCTCTAGATTTCTTTAAGGAATGGGAACAATATGATGAGACTATTGCGGAATTCACTAATGCTATTAAAACTAATGAATCACATCGATTGATTAAAGATGTTAAGCTTACGCAGGAGTTATTAATATTATCTAATGAAATAAAGACATGTAGTTATAAAGGTGTCTCTAGAGAAATCTTTGTGAAAAGTAAAGTATTAGAGATTATAGCTGTATTACTTAATGAAAGAGAACAACGAGTAGAGGTGTGCTCAAAATTACAGTTAGGTATTAAGTTAACCGAAGAGGATGAGGGAGTATTGTCTAAGGTAAAAGATTTTATTGATTTGAATTATAGAGAGTTTTATACCACTGAAGAGTTGTCTAAGATGTTCTTTATAAATGAGTATAAATTAAAGAGAGGTTTTAAGCATTTATACAATCTAGGATTATTTGAGTATGCTCAACATAGAAGAATGAATATCGCTATTGAGAAACTAGAAGAAGCATGTTATACGATAACAGAGATAGCTTTTGACTTAGGATATTCATCATCTGTTGCTTTCTCTAAAGCGTTTAAGAAGCATTATGGTTATCCTCCAAAGAAATTCTTTCTGAATTAATTGATATAAAAAAGCGAGTTGTTTTAAACAAACAACTCGCTTTATATTATAAATCATAATGATGATTAAGCCATAGTAGTGAATACGTTTTGAACGTCATCATCCTCTTCGATTTTATCTAATAGTTTTTCTACATCAGCCATTTCTGCTTCAGAAAGTTCCTTAGTAACCTGTGGTATTCTATCAAATCCAGAAGATAAAATTTCAATACCTCTTCCCTCTAATTCTTTTTGGATAGAACCAAAGCTTTCGAAAGGAGCATAAATCATTACACCATCTTCATCTTCAAAGATTTCGTCGATACCAAAGTCGATTAGTTCTAATTCGAACTCTTCTAAATCTCTACCTTCTTCAGCAGGGATTCTAAAGTTACAAGTATGGTCAAACATAAATTCAACAGAACCTTGTGTTCCCATAGTACCATTACATTTGTTGAAATAACTTCTAATGTTAGCTACTGTTCTGTTGTTATTATCAGTTGCTGTTTCTATTAAGAAAGCAATTCCATGAGGACCATATCCTTCGAAGATTACTTCTTTATAGTTTTCAGTATCTTTATCTGTAGCACGTTTAATAGCACGCTCTACATTTTCTTTAGGCATATTAGCTGCCTTAGCATTTTGTATTACAGCACGAAGGCGAGAGTTAGCCTCGGGATTAGGTCCACCTTCTTTTACAGCCATTACGATATCCTTACCAATTCTTGTAAACGTTTTTGCCATAGCAGACCAACGTTTTAGCTTACGTCCTTTTCTAAATTCAAACGCTCTTCCCATAATAATATGTTACTTAATTTTATAAATACAAAAATAGAGTATAATTCAAATATATCACAAAAAAAAAGGGAGCTTATTTTTAAACTCCCTTTCCTTTTGTCTTATTTTTTATAAAATGGTGTTTTTACCACTTTTGCTTCAATATCATTTTTACGGATACGGATAAAGATTTGGCTTCCTTCAGCTGCTAAAGCTACAGGAACATACCCCATACCAATTCCTTTTCCTAAAGAAGGTGATTGTGTACCAGAAGTTACTTTACCAATAACGTTTCCTTCAGCGTCAACGATTTCGTAGTCGTGTCTTGGAATACCTTTACCGATTAATTCGAAACCTACTAATCTATTTTTGATACCTGCTTCTTTCTCAGCTTTTAAGTTATCAGAGTTGATGAAGTCTTTAGTGAATTTAGTAACCCATCCTAAACCAGCTTCTAATGGAGAAATCTCATCGTTTAGTTCGTTACCATATAAACAGTATCCCATTTCAAGACGTAACGTATCACGTGCTGCTAATCCGATAGGTTTGATTCCCCAGTTAGCACCAGCTTCAAATACTTTATTCCAAACAGTTTCTACATCTTCGTTTTTAACGTAAACTTCAAAACCTCCTGAACCTGTATAACCAGTAGCAGAGATAACAACGTCTTTAACTCCAGCGAAAGTATCGATTACGAAGTTGTAGAATTTGATATCAGCAAGGTTTACACTAGTTAAGCTTTGCATAGCCTCGATAGCCTTAGGACCTTGGATAGCTAAGATTGAGTATCCATCAGATAAGTTTTCTAAAGTAGCGTTTACATCATTATGAGAACTTACCCAGTTCCAGTCTTTCTCAATATTTGAAGCGTTTACTACCATCAAATATTCGTTTTCGTTTACTCTATAAGTAATAATGTCATCGATAACACCACCAGTAGTATTAGGGAAGTAGCAGTATTGTGCTTTTCCATCTACTAGAGTAGACGCATCATTAGAAGTAACTTTTTGGATTAATGCTAAAGCATTTGGACCTGAGATTTTAAATATCCCCATGTGAGATACATCAAATACACCAACTCCGTTTCTTACTGTTTCGTGTTCTGCATTTACTCCTTCATATTGTACAGGCATATTAAAACCTGCAAATGGAACCATCTTAGCACCTAAAGCTTCGTGTATGTGGTTTAAAGTTACTTGTTTCATTGTGTTGTTTATGATTTAATTATAATTAGGTGCTAAAGTAAGTTTTTTTTATCTCAAATAAAAGTCATTTTACAGGAAGGTATAACGAGTTGTAGAGGTTAATATTTGTTTTGTATACATATTATATTATTTATAGATGTTAAATGTTTGATGTTGATTTTTAATTGTTTACGTTTTTTATTAATTTAGAGGAAACCTAATTTATAAAGAACTTGATTATGGAAAGAGCCCTAAAAATAGCAGTTGCACTTTTTTTGATTTTGAGTGCTTTTACATCCTCACCTGATTTTGATCTTTTAGTTGGATTTATAGTCATCGTAGCTTTAGGTATTTTGGCCTATAATTCCCACCTAAATAAGAAAGTGATTGAAATGACGATGTACCTAGTAATTATAGGAATGTTTCAACCGTTTTATGAACTACCTATCGAACCCAAAGCATGGCTTGTATTAGATATCGTGATAGCAGTAGGATTGATAATTTCTGCTTTTGTTTCACGAACTAAAGTTGTAGAAAGTAATGTATCTTAACGTATAAAAACAAAAAAACTCCCTTTATTAAAATAGATAGTTTTAGTAGAGGGAGTTTTTTTTATTTAGTTTTTTGAATTAAAAAGGAGGAATATATCCTGTTAATGGCGATGATACAAGGTAAGAGGGAGTTTGGATATTATCTTTTATTTGCATTATGGTGTATTTGTTAATGAACTTAAGAGAAGTGAGGTATAAATTGATATTTAATGTTATTTTAATGATTGATTTATTGTTAATGTATTAATTTTTTACAATCAGTTTCTTTTTATGTTAATATTTGTGTTTTTTTAGTATATTAGCATCGGTTAAACATGAAAAAAACACCAAGGCTTCTAATTAATTATTAAAAAACAGAGTGGGGACTTGTTTTTTCTTATATAGATGATTCTGGTACGGCCATTCTTTTTGGATGGCCTTTTTTCAGTTTACTCAACTAATAATTGGTATTTGTGTTTGCAATTTTAGTTTTTAAGGTGAATAAAAAGCCCGGGATAGTGAGCCCTGGCTTTTTTTTTGCTCTAAACTGAACACAAAAAAACCAGAGCTATTGCTATCGCTCTGGTTTTAAAAAATGAAAGGTATTATATAAAAAAAATGATGATTAAAGTTTTAAGTTTTTAAGTCTTAAAGAGTTTGTAATAACTGATACTGAACTAAAACTCATAGCCACTGCTGCTATCATAGGTGATAAGACAATACCAAATACAGGGTATAATATACCAGCTGCGATAGGAATACCTACACTATTGTAAATAAAGGCAAAGAACAAGTTCTGTTTAATGTTTTTCATTACACCATGACTTAGGTTAATTGCTTTAGGAATACCTGCTAGATCTCCTTGTAATAGTGTTACTTCTGCACTCTCTATAGCTACATCAGTTCCTGTACCCATCGATATCCCAACATTCGCTTGTGCTAAGGCTGGAGCATCATTAATACCATCTCCTGCCATTGCTACCACTTTTCCTTGTTCTTGAAGTTTCTTGATTTCATTCAATTTATCTTCTGGCATAGCTTCAGCTAAGAAGTGTTTGATACCTAGCTCGTCTGCTACAGCTTTAGCTGTATTAGGATTATCTCCAGTAATCATGATTACTTCGATTCCTTTGTCTTGTAATTCTTTTACAGCTTGCTTACTAGTCTCTTTTATTTTGTCAAATAGTACTGCATATCCGATGATAGTGTTGCCTTCAGCGATATAAGATACAGTTTTACCTAAACTCTGTTCTTTTTCTACTTGTTTAACTAGGTTCTCTGATAATTGAGCTTGTACTACATCCATCAGTGCCTTATTACCTAAGGAAACACGTTTTTTGTCTACTAATCCTTGTATTCCTTTACCTGTGATGTTGTTAAACATCTTTACAGGGATTAATTGCATTTTATTTTCTTTTGCTTTATTGGTAAATGAAGTAGCTAATGCATGTTCACTATTTTGATTTAACGAAGCTGTTAATAGTAATAAATCCTCTTCTGTATAATCAGGGTGAATACTTACTATCTTTTCTACAGAAGGCTTCCCTTCAGTCAGTGTACCTGTTTTATCAGTGATTAATACATTTACTTTATTCGCAGTTTCTAATGCTTCAGCATTTTTGATTAAGATACCATTTTGAGCACCTTTACCAATACCAACCATAATAGACATTGGGGTAGCTAATCCTAATGCACATGGACAAGCAATGATTAAGACAGCTAGTGCATTCACAAAGGCATACGCTAATCTTGGTTCAGGTCCCATTGTTTTCCATAATATGAAAGTAACAATAGAAATTAACACCACTATCGGTACAAAGTATTTAGCTACTTGATCAGCTAACTTTTGAATAGGAGCTCTAGATCTACTAGCATTGTTTACCATGTCGATAATCTGTGCAAGTAAAGTTTCATTACCAACTTTTTCCGCAGTCATAATAAATGAACTATTCCCATTAATAGTACCTGATACTACTTTATCACCTTTTAGTTTGTGTACAGGGATTGGTTCACCAGTTATCATAGATTCATCTATACTAGATTCCCCTTCACTAATCACACCATCGACAGGTATTTTTTCACCTGGTTTTACACGTAGGCGATCTCCCTTTACTATTTTCTCTATTTGGATAACTTCTTCTCCATTATCAGTTACTAAAGTTGCCTCTGTAGGTGATAATTTTAAAAGCTCTTTAATAGCTGTATTAGTTCGACTATGAGCTTTTGCTTCCATTACTTGTCCTACTAACACTAACGTTAGAATAACGGCTACTGACTCAAAGTATAAATGTATACCATGTTCTCCTTTAAAATCATCTGGAAATAAGTCAGGGAAGAATAAAGCAACTACACTGAATAATAAACCAGCTGCAGATCCTAATCCTATTAAACTGAACATATTTAGGTTCCACGTCTTAAACGAAGTCCATGCTCTAGTGAAGAACATCCAACACACATATACCACAGGTATAGTAAATAATAATTGGATGTAGTTATTCCACTCATGAGGAACTACTTTTCCGATAGGGTCACCAGGTATCATAGATCCCATGGCTAGTATAAATACAGGTATAGTAAAACCTACTGATATACGCAGTTTCTTTAACATATCAGTATATGTAGTATCTTCTTGTTCTACTAAGATTGTCTTAGCTACTAAGTTCATCCCACATTTAGGACAGTTACCTGGTTTATCATACGTTTTATCACCTTCACATAGCATAGGGCAGTAGTATACTGTCTTCTCAATTTTAGGAGCAGGAATTTGCTCTAAGTTCATACCACATACAGGACAGCCTACATTAGTATCGTAGACTTTATCTCCCTCACATAGCATAGGGCAGAAGTACTTACCAGCTTTATCAGCCATCCCATCGGGGATTTCTTGTTGGTACATATCTTCTTCACTCACCTCTACTGGAGGAAGTATCTCTTGGCTACCATCTTCTTTAGTTACTATCTCTTGTAGTATATAATTACCTTTTTGTAGTAATGCTTTTTGTAGAGTTAGTGTATCTATATCGTGATGTGAATCTATATTAGCTTGTTCTTGCTCTAGTGATACTTCTGCAGTAACACCGTGTATCTCATTAAGTGTGTTCTCTATCTTGGTTCTACAACCATTACAGCTCATACCGCTTACTTTATATTCTTTTTTCATGATTATAGGATATCTCTTTTTACTTCTACAAAGTACGAATAAAAAGTCAAAATGACTGTTATACAATTTCTATGAAGGGTTATATAGTTTTGTACAATTATTAATTAAGTTAGTGTGAAGGAAGTCATTTCAGAGACTAAAATATAAGCTATCAAAGCAATTTATTGTAATTTAGTTTTTCAAAATAAACAAAGCATGAAAAATAGATGTTTAAGCTTATTGATAATAGGACTTACACTGATAGGCTGTAAAAAACAAGAAAACTTAAAAGTAGATGAAACTTCTACTAAAATAACCAATGATGTGTTAAAGAAAGATACTATTGGTATCGTTGATAAAGTAGAGGAAGGAGTTCTTACATATCAATTGTCTTTTAAGGATTCTATTGTTGATGGTTTTGTAAAGTATATAAGTAAAGAACCTTTGTTAGCGAATGAACTTATAGAGGAGTATAGTGAGAAGTTAACTGAGTCAGATCGCACACATCTAAAGAATATCTTAAAGAATAACCCAAGGTTTAATGTAATGTTTGGTTCGTTACCTTTTTTAAAGAACAGTATATATATCGCAGGTTATGAAGTGGTGTATAAAGGACAAGGATTAAGCTATACTATAGAGAATAAGTGGAACGATATCTTAGATGAAGGATATGGTTTTGCAGAATCTAGAATAGTGCCTAACTCTAGCTTAAATTTTAAATACAAAAAAGAGTTCTTAGACTCCCAGACACTTCAGGTAAATATCACAGAAGACAAGTTTGATAGACAAGATACAGGAGAGACTGTTGTCGTAGCTGGATATCAGACAAATAAAATAATTTATACACATAAGCCATCTACTCTTGATGGTGAGAGAGTACTACCGTTATCTGTCGTTGCATATGTAAGTAAAGCATTTAATCCTGTTATAAATAAAGTTATGCCTTTTTATGTAAATGAATCAGCAGGTGTATTAAAACTAGAGATACAAATGACTAATACGGCAGATCTGAATCTTATTTATGAAGCGAATACCGCAGTAGAACGCAAAGTATTAGAACCAGAAACGAGTATACTTACAGGGACAACATTATACGAAGTAAAGGATAGTAGAGATGTGATAGCTTTAGGTATGCAATTATCTAAGCTAATTATAGCTCCACGAATGTAACATTATATCTAATCAATACAAACTAACAATATGAAACCAATTATTCAACCACAGGAACTATTGTCTTTAAAACAGAAAGGCGATAACTATATTTTAATAGACGCTACGAATAGTAAAGTAGCGAGAGAGAATTATGATAACTCACATTTAGATGGAGCATTATTTGTAGATGGAAATGAACAACTAGCAGAGATAGGAGAGGATGCTTCTAAAGGAGGTAGACATCCCCTGCCATCAGTAGAGAAGTTTGCACATAGTTTACAGTCATTAGGAATAACAGCAGAGAGCCATGTCATTATCTATGATACTGTTTTTGGAGGTAATTCAGCTGCTCGTTTTTGGTGGATGCTTACAGCAGTAGGTCATCAAAAGGTACAGGTGTTAAGTGGGGGAATGGCGGCTGCTGAGAAAGTAGGCTACCCTGTTAACAATAATAAAGTAACACCTAAAGAAGTATCACTTTATCCTGTGACAGATTGGCAATTACCCTTAGCAGATATTAATGAGATAGAGGTCAATGTACAGCGTGAAGATTATATTGTTATAGATGTACGTGAGGCTAATCGATATAAAGGAATTACAGAACCTATAGATATTGTAGCAGGGCATATACCAGGAGCTGTTAATGTGCCGTTTATGTCTAATCTGGATAGTGAAGGACTGTTCTTAACTGAAGAGCAATTAAAGGAGAAGTATACAGCTATCTTAGATGATTATCCAGTAGATAATAGAGCAGTACACTGTGGATCAGGTATTACTGCATGTCATACCTTATTAGCAATTACAGCTGCAGGATTACCTACACCTAAATTATATGTTGGTTCATGGAGTGAGTGGTCTAGAAGTAATAAACCAATTGCTACAGAATAGTAGATAACTCTTTTTATAATTAATACTTCTAAAAGCCGCTCTATATAATGATATAATTGTAATATATTAGAGATTAGTGCTTTATTCTCTGTATGGTTAAGTGTTTTTTTAAATTTATGTTAATAATTGTCTAGATATTAGTATATTTATATAGTTAAATAAAACATAATTATTATGAAAAAAATCATTCTTAGCGCATTAGTGTTATGTGCTTTTTCGTTTAATGCAAATGCTCAAAAACCTGAATTAAAATTAGGAGCTAAAGCTGGTCTTAACGTATCTTCAATTAGTGGAGATGGTGACAGTAGCTCTAGAACAGGATTCAATGTTGGGGTAGTAGCAGAATATTTCGTAACAGAGAAATTCTCTATTCAACCTGAGATTTTGTATTCAGCTCAAGGGGCAAAATATGAGTTTACAGAGATTATTAATACTGGAGTAGGAATTCCTCAGAGATTTACTGTTAAAGAAACAATGAAATTAGATTACATTAACGTGCCTATTATGGCTAAATATTATGTGTTTGACGGTTTAAATGTACAAGCTGGTCCACAAATAGGTTTCTTAGCTTCTGCGAAAGATGGTAGTGTTAATATAAAAGATGAAATGAAAAGTGTAGACTTCTCTTTAAATCTAGGGGCGGGGTATGAGCTTCCTATGGGCGTATTCTTTGATGCTCGTTATAATATCGGTTTGACTGATGTAGCAAAAAAAGTTGAAGGTGAAAAGATTAAATCTAAAAATGGAGTATTCCAAGTATCTGTAGGATATAAATTCTAATCTTATTAGTACATAAATAAAGAAGGCTATTCGGATACGAATAGCCTTTGTTGTTTACTCTGATAAGGTACATATCGCAATGGTTTTATCACCATGTACTAGAGCCTGATTAGTTGCAGTGTTATATGTAGTAACATTTATGTCATTATGCTGTAATACTATCTCTCCTGACTTTGAGATAACTGTGATTTCTCCCGACTTACTCAATAGTATAAATGAATTAAGTACAGTATCAAAATACATTTTAGTATACTCAATATCTTGGCGTTGCATTTGTATTTTTTCAATCAACGTAGAAGAATTGTTTTCGATGTGATAGAGATGTATTTCTTTTAGAGAACCTTTAGTAGCTTCCTCATCACCTTCTGCATACGGATCATATGCTATAGCAATAGTATTATTATTTACCCAACATAAGGGGCTATCCACGTGTTCACCACCAGCTGTGTATATATCAGATATTCTGTTATTCTTAATAAAATCTTCAATCTCATACGTATTACAACAGTCAAAAGATCCCCATACCCAACCAGCACTAGTAAAGTACTTATTGTCAGGTGATACACTTAAGCCTCCATAGAAGTAGTCATAAGAACTTGGCCATGCTAACTTGTTGCTTTCTTCATGTGTTTTATAGAACTCAATGTGTTCTTCTTCTGCATTTTGTTCTATCAATGATTTGGCAGCCGTTAATATCTGACGAGTGTTGAGATTCATTATATGAACATGATTCCAATCATTGGCATAGATCAGATGAGGTACCTGTTGCGTATCTTTGTATAATGCAATAGGGTATTTCGTTATTTTAGCGTAGTATTCTCCTCTCCATAAGTGTAGTCTATACTTTTGTGTAGGATTAAAGATATATCCATGTCTAGTAAAATCGTTAACTGCCACTATTATATCATCTAATGTGTAAATAGAGATTGGACTTGTCAAGTCAAATCCTCCATCAGTATAACCCATACTGTCTTTCAGTGTACTTACTGTATGTGTCTCATCAGTCACAAAGTTATACCTCACGACATCACCATTACTCATTACCAGTACTGCTTCATCGGATTGTGCTAGGGTAGCAGATAGGATAGTATCTTCAGTTGCAAATGTTTTACTATGTTTCTTTTCTATTTTCATCTTCTTTTTTTGTGACAACTAAGTTATGAACAAAACATTATAAGTAGAGTTATAAATGAACAAAAGCTATTCGATGTCGAATAGCTTTTATTGTGTATTTTGATGTGGAGTACTATTGTGCACTGTAGAACAACTGAGCACCTGGCCCGATAGGTAATTCTAGTAATAGCCAGATAACAAATAATATAGACCAACCAATAAAGAATGTAATCGTATATGGTAGCATCGTAGATACAATAGTTCCTATTCCTGCTTTTTTATCATAACGTTGCATAAAGGCCACTATTAAAGCAAAATAACTCATCATAGGAGAGATGATATTAGTAACGCTATCACCAATTCTATAAGCGACTTGAACTAATTCAGGTGAATATCCTAATAACATAAACATAGGAATAAATACAGGAGCCATGATTGCCCATTTAGCAGAAGCACTTCCCATAATTAGGTTAATCAATGCTGATACAACAATAAACATCAACATTAATGGAATAGCTCCTAATCCAGAACTTTGTAAAGTCTCAGCACCTTCGATAGCAAAGATTAACCCTAAATTCGTCCAGTTAAAATAAGCAACAAATTGCGCAGCGAAAAATACTAGTACAATATAAGAACCCAGAGTTTCCATTGCTTTAGACATACCCTTCATTACATCTGTATCGTTCTTTATTGTCTTAGCACCTATTCCATAAGCAATACCTGCTACTGCTGCTCCAATAAATAAGAGGGCCACAATACCTGACATAAATGGCGATTTCAGAATACCACCGTCAGTTCCTCTTAAATAACCATTCTCTGGAATAAGTCCTCCCAGTATAAAAGCTGTAAATAATGCACCTGCGATAATAGTATAGATTAGACCTTTCTTTTCTTCTTTAGTTAAAGGATCGATAGAGATAGCTTTTTCTTCACCAGTATACTCACCTAATCTTGGGACTACTATACGCTCCGTAACCCATGTTCCTAGTATGGCAATAATAAAGGTAGAAACAAAAAGGAAGTAATAGTTAGAGGCAGGATTAACTACATAAGTAGGATCTATAATTCTAGCAGCTTCTTCTGATAGACCTGCTAATAGAGGATCTATAGTACCTAATAATAGGTTAGCGCTATAACCACCAGATACACCAGCGAATGCTGCAGCTAATCCAGCGATAGGGTGTCTCCCAGCCGCTAAGAAAATAATAGCCGCTAAAGGAACTAATAATACATAACCTACTTCACTAGCAGTATTAGATAAAATACCAGCGAATACGATAACGAATGTTAGTAATTTTTTAGGTGATGATAGTACTATCTTCTTTAGTATAGTACCAATTAGCCCAGAACCTTCTGCAATACCAATACCTAATAATGAAACTAAAACAGTACCTAATGGTGCGAAGTTAGTAAAGTTGGTAACCATCTTAGATAGGATTAGATGAAGACCTTCTGCACTTACTAAGTTAAATGATTTAATCTCTTCTTTGGTACCAGGATGTATAACGGAGAGATCGAAGAAGCTCGCTATCCATGAGGCAATAATAACTAATAAGGCAAAACTAGCAAACAAAGTTGCTGGATGAGGTAACATATTACCGATCTTCTCCACACTAGATAAGAATCTATCTACTAAACTTTTTTTAGGTTTATCATTCATTTATCAAAAAATTATGTAAAAATGAAAGATAGTGAAATTTGTCAATTATCAAATAGGTGTATTAAGAAGAAACGAAATATGTTTAGTGTATTCTTTAATTGATTATTATATAAAAATCCCTCTCGATTTTATGTAAAAAAGAGAGGGATATCTATACGATGTTATTTACTTTCTATATTATTCCAAATTACTTCATCAGGAGTAGGGGCTACTATTGTTAGTGTTTCTTTCGTCACAGGATGAATAAAGGTAAGTTTACGAGCATGTAAGTGAATACCTCCATCAGGATTACTTCTATCGGCACCATACTTTAAGTCACCTTTTATAGGACAACCTACAGCTGATAGCTGACAGCGTATCTGATGATGACGTCCAGTGTAAAGGTCTATTTCTAAAGCAGAATAAGTCTTTAACTGATGGAACATTCTGTACGTTAGCTTAGCTTTTTTACTATTAGGAACTTCCTTGTTATGTGCTTTAGAAGTATTGTTCTTCTGATTTCTAACTAAGAAGTGTTCTAGGGTGTCTTCTACTTTAGGAGGAGCATCTTTTACCACAGCCCAATAAGTCTTTTGAGTTTCTCTGTTTTTAAACGATTCGTTTAATCTACTAAGAGCCTTAGATGTTTTAGCGAATACTACTAATCCTGATGTAGGACGGTCTAATCTGTGTACTACACCTAAATATACTTCACCAGGTTTATTGTACTTCTTTTTTAAGTATAGTTTGACGATATCACTAAGTGGTATATCGCCTGTCTGATCCCCTTGTACGATATCGCCTACGCGTTTATTAATGACGATGATATGGTTATCCTCGTGTAGTACTTGTAGGTTTTCGGGTGTAGAGACAATCTTCATTTTGTAATAATTTTAAACAAAAATATCCTTTTTTAGATAAACCTAGAATTTACGTTAACCTTTTACTGTGAGTTAATTAGTTACCATATATTCTAGGCTTAAAAAAGGATATTCTCTGTATTTTTAATATGTAAGTTATTCTAGTACTGTTCGTTCTCGTTAGGGAAATCAACAGACTTTACATCATCAACATATTGAGCTACTGCGTTTTTCATATCTTCGTAGATATTCATATAACGGCGTAAGAATTTAGGACTAAACTCATGAGTAAGACCGATCATATCATGTATTACTAATACTTGCCCGTCTACACCATTACCTGCACCAATACCGATAACAGGGATAGAGATACTCTCAGCAACTTTCTTAGCTAATGCAGCTGGTATTTTCTCTAATACTAGAGCAAAACAACCAATTTCTTCTAACATTTTAGCGTCTTTGATAAGTTGATTAGCTTCTTCTTCTTCTTTAGCTCTTACTGTGTAAGTACCAAATTTATAGATAGATTGAGGAGTAAGACCTAAGTGTCCCATTACAGGTATACCAGCATCTAAGATGCGCTTAATACCATCTTTAATTTCTTCTCCACCTTCCATTTTTACAGCGTGAGCACCACTTTCTTTCATGATACGAATAGCTGAACGCAAAGCTTCTTTTGGATCAGATTGGTAAGAACCAAAAGGTAAATCCACAACAATTAGCGCTCTGTCAGCTCCACGTACTACAGACTGTGCATGGTAGATCATCTGGTCTAATGTGATCGGTAATGTAGTCTCATGACCAGCCATTACGTTACTAGCAGAATCTCCAACAAGCATAACGTCAACTCCACCAGCTTCTAATACTTTAGCCATAGAGTAGTCATAACACGTTAGCATTGATATCTTCTCTCCATTAGCTTTCATATCTATTAGCGACTTAGTTGTCACTTTTTTATAGTCTTTTTTTGCTACAGACATTTTTCTTGTTTTTAGGGTTATTGTAAAACTATATTAATAACTAGAATTGTTGATTAACAGAAATAAATCAACTCTATTTTACTCAGCTTACCATCCTTGAATGTGAAGCGATATGCCGAATCACCTGTAGGTATTTGATAAGCTTTATCAGTAGATAGAATTGTATTAATTAATCCTTTTCCAGTTTTTAAAAACTCTTTTTCTGTAGTATTCTCATCTAGAATACTATTGTTGATCTTAAATCCAGCACCATTACCCATTTGCACAATTCTTAGGGTATATGTTTTATTGATATCATGCCCGATACACTCTGCAGAAGCGAATAAGATATTACTCTCATAGTCTCCTAAAGCACAATCATCTAAATGAGCATAGCTATCTTTTACCTTGCCGAAAGTCTTTTCTAACGTGGCTAAGCTAAACCCTTTTTTTGGTTCTATCACATTATTTAACGTAAAACCAAACAGTTTTTTAGAAATCAAACTTAACGTTTTGTCAAACTCTTCATCCTCAGGAATAGCTTTTAGCACCTCTGATTGTAACCTTGCGATAGCAGCGCGTTCTGGTTGAGCATTCTTATCTGCATAGTCTGCAAATATCAATAGTGCCTTAGCATTATCATCATCATTACTGTTCCATCCTAG
The DNA here is from genome assembly GCF_900109075.1 of Myroides marinus. GTDB lineage: Bacteria > Bacteroidota > Bacteroidia > Flavobacteriales > Flavobacteriaceae > Flavobacterium > Flavobacterium marinum_A. The sequence goes on from NZ_FNYS01000012.1 coordinate 62,254, forward strand.
CTCTACTATACGCTGCATAAATCTTTTTTGATCCTTAGCTTCTGTTGCTTTTTTATAGCTAGTGATAAGACTGTTTAAGTTTGGTCTTTTTCCTAAGTACTTAACAGGGATATATCCTTGACCTTCGTTAAACTGTATTTTAGTCCAAGCTTCTTTGTCGTAAGGATAGTAATCTATCCCTACAGGTGTACCATTATATAGAACACCGATAGTCTCTGACTGATGGTTAGGTTCTTTTCGCACTTTTAGACCTCCTACTACTGTAAATAGGTGAGGGCTACCATAGTAATCATCGAAGTCTATAATAGGAGCAGGAGATGCTTCAGAAACATCCTGTGATACTAATACTTCTTTTAAATTTTCTGTGTCTAAGATGTATGTTGTTCCTAAGAACTCATTAGTAATTTTAAAAACATCTTTATTCACTTTTTCTACATTTTCTAAGTAGGCTCCACGTGTATAGATACCGACCTGTGTAGTACCAGTAGCATCATTATAGGCTACTGTAGGAGTAGATACATAAAGTTTGCTCTGACCTAAAGCGTAGGCAGAGATAAGGAAACATAATATTCCGATTGTTTGTTTCATCTGATTAACAGTCTGATAAGTTTACAGCTACAGCAAGACCACCTTCTGAAGTCTCTTTGTATTTATTATTCATGTCTTTTGCAGTTTCCCACATTGTATTTACTACTTTGTCTAAAGGAACTTTAGCATTTTTAGGATCAGTATCTAAAGCTAGTTCGGCCGCATTAATAGCTTTAATAGCTCCCATAGTATTTCTTTCGATACACGGTACCTGTACTAAACCTCCGATAGGATCACATGTAAGTCCTAAGTGGTGTTCCATAGCTATCTCCGCAGCTACAGTCACTTGTTCTGGTGTTCCACCCATAAGTTCACATAATGCTCCTGCAGCCATAGCACTAGATACACCGATCTCTGCCTGACATCCACCCATAGCAGCAGATATAGTAGCTCCTTTTTTGAAGATACTACCTATCTCACCAGCTACCATAAGGAACTGTTTAATTTCTTTTTCTCCAGCTTTGTGATTCTCTATTACTAGGTAATACATTAATACAGCTGGTATAACTCCGGCACTACCATTAGTAGGAGCTGTAACAACACGACCTAATGAAGCATTTACTTCATTTACAGCTAGTGCAAAACAACTTACCCATTTAAGGATTTGTCTGAAATATACTTTAGTTTTTCTAATAGTCTGTAACCATTCTTGAGGAGTATTATATGGCAATTCACCTTTCAGTTTAAGGTGAGTGTCATAAGCACGTCTGCGCACATTAAGTCCTCCTGGTAGTATACCTTCTGTATGACAACCTATGTACATACATTCTAGCATAGTATTCCATACACGCATAAGTTCGTGATGTATCTCATCCTCTGTACGAATAGACTTTTCGTTTTCGTATACGATTTCAGATATAGATTTGTTTTGTTCTTTACAGTATGCTAATAACTCTGTTGCTTTATCAATAGGGAATGGGAAGGTAGCTTTGATTTCATCATTTTCCACATTCTGTGCACTTTCTTCTTTTACTACGAATCCTCCACCTATAGAGTAGAACGTAGACTCATATAGTTCGTGTTCACCATATTTTACAGTGAATGTCATTCCGTTAGCATGAAATGGAAGAAAGTTTCTATTAAAGACAATATGTTCTTTTGGGTTAAATGTAATAGGTTTATTACCACCTAGAGCCAGTGATTGAGAATTATTAATCTTCTCTATAATTCCACTGATATCTTCTACAGGTACATATTCTGGGTCAGCTCCACTTAATCCTAACATAACAGCTAAGTCAGTAGCATGACCAACTCCAGTAAGAGAAAGTGAACCAAATAAGTCAATTTTTAAGTAATTAACTTGATCAAAGATTTGGCGTTCGCGCAATTCTTTTAAAAACTGCTCAGCGGCTCTCCAAGGTCCTAAAGTATGTGAACTCGAAGGACCTACACCAATCTTAAGCATATCAAATACAGAAATACATTCCATAAAATAGTAGTGATTTTAATAATACGAAGATAGCTAAATTCTAATCAGGCACAACTTTTCTCGATTTATTTAACGCAGGATGAGAATTGTTTTTTGATATGGAGTTTTTGATTTTCTAAGCCTTAGAATAGAGTACTGCTTATTAGAGTACTTATATAGGGCAAAAATGTTTAAACTGGTATGAATGACTATTTGATTTGTTTCAATTTGCTACGGATTGTAAGCATAGTTAAGTAATAATGTAAGTATAGTTTAAGTACCATTTTACAGTGTTTTGGTACTTGCACTATACTTACACTATACTAGCATTGTACTAACACTGCATAGAGAAGTGACCCATAGTGAGTAAAAAATCTAATGTGTGAATAGTGATATTCTTTAAAAGTGGAGTTTAAGTATTCATACTCATTTAGGTAAAAGGAATTAGTAAATAGGGTGTCAGTAAAAACTGACGAAAGATGTAATAAAATAGGCTGCTATAGTTTTTAAAATGACATTATGACATTATTTAAACGCAAAAACAGACAAAAGATTCCTTTTTTTCTGTTGGCACAAAGATTGTTTAGTAGTAACCGAGCTTGAAGCTTAAAACATTTAAATAAGTATAAAAATAAACTATAAAAATATTATGAGTAAAATAATTGGTATTGACTTAGGAACTACTAACTCTTGTGTTTCTGTAATGGAAGGAAATGAGCCAGTAGTAATTTCAAACGCTGAAGGAAAAAGAACTACACCATCTATCGTAGCTTTCGTAGAAGGTGGAGAGATTAAAGTTGGTGATCCAGCAAAACGTCAGGCAGTAACTAACCCAACAAAAACAGTTGCTTCTATCAAACGTTTTATGGGAGAGAAGTTCAGTACATCAGCTAAAGAAGTTGATGCTGTGCCTTACCAAGTAGTAAGAGGAGATAATGATACTCCACGTGTAGATATCGACGGACGTTTATATACGCCACAAGAGATTTCTGCAATGACTCTACAAAAAATGAAAAAAACAGCTGAGGATTTCTTAGGACAAGAAGTAACTGAAGCTGTAATTACTGTACCAGCTTACTTTAATGACGCACAACGTCAAGCGACAAAAGAAGCAGGTGAAATCGCAGGATTAAAAGTTAGACGTATTATTAACGAGCCTACAGCTGCTGCGTTAGCATACGGATTAGATAAAAAAGGAACAGATCAAAAAGTAGTAGTATATGACTTAGGTGGTGGTACATTCGATATCTCTATCCTTGAGTTAGGAGACGGTGTATTCGAAGTATTATCTACTAATGGAGATACTCACTTAGGAGGAGATGACTTTGATAACGTAATCATCAACTGGTTAGCAGATGAGTTTAACGCTGCTGAAGGTGTAGATTTACGTAAAGATGCTATGGCATTACAACGTTTAAAAGAAGCTGCTGAGAAAGCAAAAGTTGAGTTGTCATCTGCTACACAAACAGAGATTAACTTACCTTACGTTACAGCTACTGCTTCAGGACCAAAACACTTGGTACAAACATTGACAAGAGCTAAATTTGAGCAATTATCAGATGATTTAGTACGTCGTTCTATGATTCCATGTGAGAAAGCGTTAAAAGATGCTGGTTTATCTAAATCAGATATCGATGAGGTAATCTTAGTAGGTGGATCTACACGTATCCCAAGAATCCAAGAGGAAGTAGAGAAATTCTTCGGTAAAAAACCACACAAAGGAGTTAACCCTGATGAGGTTGTAGCTATCGGTGCTGCTATCCAAGGTGGTGTATTAACAGGAGATGTAAAAGACGTATTATTATTAGACGTTACTCCACTTTCATTAGGTATCGAGACTATGGGAGGTGTATTCACTAAGTTGATTGAGTCTAACACGACTATCCCAACTAAGAAATCTCAAGTATTCTCTACTGCTGCAGATAACCAACCATCGGTTGAAATCCACGTATTACAAGGAGAGAGACCAATGGCAAACGATAACAAAACAATCGGTCGTTTCCACTTAGATGGTTTACCACCAGCACAAAGAGGTGTGCCTCAAATCGAAGTAACTTTCGATATCGATGCTAACGGTATTATCAAAGTATCTGCTACAGATAAAGGAACTGGTAAATCTCACGATATTCGTATCGAAGCTTCATCTGGATTAACTGAAGAAGAAATCCAAAGAATGAAAAAAGAAGCTGAAGCTAATGCTGATGCTGATAAAAAAGCAAAAGAAACTGTAGAGAAAATCAATGAGGCTGATGCTATGATTTTCCAAACAGAAAAACAATTAAAAGAGTTCGGAGATAAATTATCTGATGGTAATAAATCTAACATCGAAGGAGCTTTAGCTGAATTAAAAACAGCTTTTGAAACTAAGAACTTAGATACTATCCAACCAGCTTTAGATAAAATCAACGAAGCTTGGAAAGCAGCATCTGAAGAAATGTACAAAGCACAAGCTGAAGGTGGTCAAGCAGGTCCTCAACAAGGACAGCCAAACCAAGGTGGTGATGCTGATGGTACACAAGACGTAGAATACGAAGAGGTGAAATAATCCTCCCCGTTTTATAGTTATAAAGAGAGAAACCGAGTCTGTATGGACTCGGTTTTTTTGTTGTTAATATTTGATTGATAGTGCTTTGCGTAGTTGAGTAATCATTATCTTTGTACTTTTAAAATGAATAGGTTATGAGTATAGAAGCGAAGAAAGAGCAGTTGGTCGATTACTTAAAAGGTATTCAGGATGAGAAGCTATTAGATAAGATTAGTAGTTATGTGACTTCTTTATTAGAGGAAGAGGCAATGTTTGTTCCTATGACAGAAGAAGAGTTAGAAGAGCGCTTAGCTATTTCTCGTAAAGATTATGAAGAAGGGAGATACTATACTTTAGATGAGGTTATAGAGATGAGTGATAAGTGGTAAGATCATGAAGGTTATATTATCTCAATTCACAACAAAGAAGCTAAAAGAAATCTATAGCTATTATAGTTGTTATGTAGATGTTGAGAAAGCGAAAGAGGTAAAGGGAGTTTTGTTAGCTTCCATTATGCAATTAATAGACTTCCCGTTTTTAGGGCAAAAAGAGTTGTCTTTCCACAGTAGGTATGAAAGAAGGTATCTATTAACTTTAAATTATAAGATACTGTATGAAATTGTAGATGATAGTGTTGTTGTTTTAGATATCTTTCATACTAAACAATCACCTCACAAGATGTACTTGAATGAAGAACCAAGTGAATATGTTATAAAAAGAAATATATAAGAAGAACCGAGTCTGTATAGACTCGTTTTTTTTTGTTTGATATAGAAACTGTATATTTAAATAAAAACTATGGGAATTTTTAGTAAACTGTTTGGTAATAAACAACATCAGGTAACTTCTTCTACAACATCAAAGAATACCAATAAGCAACAAAAGAATGATTTAAGTTGTCTTTATCCTCAAATAAGATCAACTGATGATAGTAGTTTTATTGAAGATATAACTAATAGTGATGTGCTAACAGAGAACTTTGTAGATGGACTTGTTATTTGTTATGTGTTAGATAATGGAGAAGGCTTTGAACAGTTAACTAAACGACATCTAATAGAATATGGAGTAGAATTTGAAGAGGTAAGAAAAATAGCTTATCAGAACTTAGTACAAAGGTTTAAAAAACACAGTCAAGTTGGAGAATTTGAATTCGATGAACAAGAAACGGATAGACCTCCTTTTTATACTATTAACTTCGATGATAATTTAAATGCTTCTGTGATGCTTATTGAACCGTTCTGGAGAATAGATGCTACATCAACAGTAAATTCTGATTTAATTGCTATTAGTATCCCTGCAATGGATATTTGTTTGTTTACTAATTTTCGTGAGCAAGAAGATTTTAACCTTATGAGAGGTATGGGGCAAGGAACTTATATTACCGCTAAAAGTAAAGAAAGAGAAGTAACAGAAAAGATATATATACGCAAGAATGGGGAATGGGTTTTATACTTAGATACTCCAGAGCAGTTAGAAGAGTTGTTTAATGAGGAATTAATATAGTTTAATGCATAGAAAAAACGAGCTACCATAGCTCGTTTTTTTTATATAGAAGTTATGTTGTTTGTCAGGGGTATTTAGTTTGTATTTGATTTTTATAGCTCATTGTATAATTTATAGGTATAATTTAGAGTTTTTGTTCTTTTGAGATTATTGGTTGTAAGTGTGTTTTTTCTGTTAATTATGTTTGTATAGAGGATGTTTAATGTGTAATTATTGTGTTAATTGATTGTAATTTAAAATATTTATCATTGTTAATTTGTGCTTTTAATCATTGTTTTTTTTATTAATTTTATTAAATAATTTATTTTATTTGATTATAGTTACTTTTAATAAAATTAATTTTGTATATGAGAGGTTGTGTTATTTTATGTTGTTTTTTTTATTCTTTATTTAGTTTTGGGCAAGTTGGTATAAATGTACCTATACCTTTAGAAGCATTACATATTGATGGAAGTAAGAATAATCCTGTTGGTGTAAAACCAAGTGTTGATCAAGCAAAAGATGATTTTGTTATTACTAAAGAAGGAAATGTGGGACTAGGTACTTTCGAACCAAAAGCCAAATTAGATATAGAGGGTAAAATGCGTATAGTAGATGGAAATGAAGGAAATAGTAAGGTAATGATGTCAGATGCTGTAGGTAATCTTAAATGGCAGTCTATCCCTTATATTGTTCCTACTGTATTGGGGCAGTTTGAATCAGGAACAGCAAGGAGTGATAAAAGTAATACAGGTATAAAATATATACATTCTAAAGGATATATTACTTTGTCAAAAGGAAGATGGATTGTCAATGCTGGATTAACTCTTGTTATTTCAGCTAATCAAGATCTTTGGTTACAAGCTATATTATCAAGCTCTAAGACTAGTAAAGAGCAAATAGGTTTTAGATTTCAAGGTAATGCAGGTAATAATACAGCTTATGCGTCTCGTATGAAAGTTGTAGCAACTAATTACTCTTTACTTTCTGGAAGTTCAGTTATAGATGTTACAGCTGATACAGTTACACTTTACCTTATGATTGATAACTTAGGTGATTGGAGTTTTAGCTCAGGATCATGGGAAAATTATTTTTATGCTATACCAGTACTCTAGTGAATGATGAGTATCAAGTAAATTTATTTAGAAAAGTGAGTTATGAGAAATAAAATAGTTTTATTAGTACACATCTTGGCTTTTAGTTTAGGCTATGCTCAAACAGGTATTAATGCAAAAGTACCAATGCAAATGTTGCATATTGATTCTAAGGGGAATAATCCAGTAGATAGAGCTGTTAGTACTATTGAAGTTAAAGATGATTTTGTTGTGACAAAGAACGGTGAGGTTGGAATAGGAGTTGTTAATCCAACAGTGAAGTTAGAAGTAGACGGAACTATTCGTTTAAAGGATGGTACAGAAGGAGAAAACAAAATTTTAATGTCAGATGGACAGGGACTTGCTCACTGGGAAAAAGTTCCATATGATATTCCAACTGTTATTGGAAATTTTGAAAGTTTAAGTTCAGTATTATGGACTAATGAAACTGATGATGTATTCCTTTATTCAAATTATAAAATAACCCTTACAAAAGGACGTTGGGTAGTAAACTTAGGGATAGTAGTAGATATTACAAATTCAGATACATGGTTTCTTTCAATTATTTCTTCTTCAAAGACTGTAAAACAGCAGAGTGGATTTGTTTTTAATACAGTAGCAAAGACAAATACTTCTTACGCTGCATATTTAAGACCCGGAAAAGGATTTTTATCAGGGAGTTCTATTATAGAGGTAACAAATGATATAGTTGATTTGTATGTGTTAATTAGAAAAAAAGGAATTGGGGTATTTGATCCTAAAGGGGAGCAAAATTATTTCTATGCAACACCAGTTCTTTAATTTAAAATATTGATTATGAAAAAAGTAGCTGTACTAGTAATATTGTGTTTTTATTCAATCTTAGGATTTGGTCAAATTAGTGTTAATACTAGTTTACCAATGCATCCATTACATGTAGATGGAAAAGGTAATAATCCAAAAGATAAAGCACCAAGTGCAATTGAGGCTCAAGATGATTTTGTAGTCACTAAAGAGGGGAACGTAGGTATAGGTGTATTGAATCCTACTGTTAGGTTAGATATCAATGGAGGTAGTTTAAAAGTTGTAAGTACTGGTAATGATGCAGGGAAAGTTTTAACATCAAATGGAGATGGCATAGCTGAGATTAAATCGCTACCAAGTGTTTTACCTGCTGTGATCGGAAAGTTTAATCCAGGTGGAGTAAATAGTACTACTACAAATCCTGAAGGGTCAATTTTTACTAATGCGACGATTACACTGAAGAAAGGAAAATGGATAGTAAATTGGGGGTTAACTTTAAGTGTAAGAACAAACCCTATATGGTTAACTTCATATTTATCAACAGCAACTACTACTAGGGCAGAGAATGGTTTTATATTTTTAAATGGAGGAGCTTCTAAACCTTCTATTGGAGGAAATTTATGGCCAGGTTATGCTTTTCTATGGGGAAGCTCATTAATTGAAGTTACTAATGCAGAAGTAACAATAAATATATTAGTTAAGAATACTCACGATTGGAGTTTTACTCCTTCTTCTTGGGAAAATTATTTATATGCTATTCCTTTTAAATAAGAATGTGTAATAAGATTTATATAAAAAAACCGAGTCTATATAGACTCGGTTTTTTGTTGTTAGTGTTTGATTTATAGTGTTTTTATATGAATGAGTGATCGTTGTATTTGTGCTTTAAAAATGAATAGGTTATAAGTGTAGGAACAAAGAAAGAGACAGAGGATGTAGAGTATTGACAGGCTATTTCTCGTAAAGATTATGAAGAAGGGAAGATATTATACTTTAGGTGATGTTATAGAAATTAGTAATAAATGGTAATGTTATATACTAAAAAAGCTGACTCTTTTACGAGTCAGCTTTTTTAGTATAATGTCTTTTCATAACAGTTAAACACTCCTTTTCTGAATTGTACTGTGCCTACTAAGGTGTATCCTTTCTTTAGGTAGACTGCATTTGCAGTATTGTTTAGAGAGTACGCATCAAAGCGAATAGAGGCGTACATATTTGTCTTGGCATATTCTTCTGCATATTGTATCATTTGGCTTGATATTCCTTTTCCTTGAGCGGTAGGTTTAACGAATAAGCGATGAATTACGACAAACGGAGTAGGAGTATTCCAGTTGAGGTCATCGTATTCTATATCGTACTCTTCGTTTAAGACCATATAGGCTAAGACCTGTTCGTTTTCTGTGTAGATATAAGCTTGCTTCTTTTGAATGTCATTAGAGATAATATCTTTATTAGGATAAGATTCATCCCATTGATCAATCCCTTGACTGAGCATATGTTGTTTTACTTCTTCTAATACTTTTAAAGTTTGAGATAAGTCGGTAATATCAATTGGTTTTATCATTGTTTTTGACTTGTGTTGATTAGTTCTATAAAAGAAGAGATGAAAGCATCTAATGTTTCTTTTGTTTCTATGTCTATTACTTCATTAGGCAAACTTGTTTTGCCTTTTGCTCCACGAATTAAGAGTGTTGTGTCAGAAGTAAAAATAGCCATTAGTGTTTGCATAATGAGTTGTAGTTCTTCATGTCCCTTTTCTCCATTAGCTGATGCTGTAATTATCCCTAAAGGCTTATGCATAAAGGTAGGCGAAGAGACACACCATTCTAAAGCATTCTTTAAACCACTCGGAATACTGAATATATACTCAGGTGTAGAGATTAAGACTCCATCAGCATTTAGAATTAGCTCTCTAAACTTAGTGATTTCAATAGGTGTGTTTTCATCAGTAAGTATAGGGTCAAAGTGAGGTAGCTCCTTTAGACTGTCATAAACAGTGATGTTTAGTTCAGTTTTTGCTTGCTGTTTAATGTAGTTAATCAGTGTATGATTAGAGGAATTAGCACTTGCACTCCCTATAATGGCAACTATGTTTTTCATTTGTAATTATAAAGTATGAGGGTAATTAATCTCAATGATATCTTCTTTTAGTAACTCCCAATCTTCTAGTTCCGGATTTAGAGTTAATATCATTTCTTTAGTTAGTGTTGTGCCTTGATAAATTTGTCTGATAATCTCTTTCTTTTGAGCTGTCATAGACTCTTCTTCTTCATCGAAGTAATAGTTGGTTGCCCAATTAATATATGTATCCGGATTATTGTCAAAGATGTATAATTGATCATCAGAACCATCCTGCTGATTATCTACTTGACCTATTGTCCATTGTTGGTTGTTGTCACTCCAGATACAATAAGTTGTACCAATACCACTAATATACTCTCCAAAAATAAACTCTATGTATTGACTAGGGAGCCCTGCTGTTAGATCTTCTTTATTAGGGAGGCTCTCTTCAAAATCATATAGTTCATGGTCAAAGCCATTGATTACTACTCCGTCATTTCTAAACAGTATAACCATATCATTGCCTTCACCATCTCGCATCTGAAAGAATTCTTCATCATCAGACCAAATATGATTGTATAAGTAGTATCTATATTCCCAATCTTGACATAGTATAGCATCTAATGTGGCAAGTGATTTACACAATTCTTTTAGTTCTTTAGGATTTGGTAGATTCCCTCTATTTGTGGTATTTAGTTTCATAGTTATTTCGTTTCTAATAATATATCTAGTTCTTCATTATTGTAGTAATTAGGAGTGGTTAATCTCAATTGGTTAGGTAGTTCACTAGCTACAAGTTCATCGTATATGAATGAGAAATTGATGTATGGAGGTACAGCTAATATCACTAAGTTATAGGCGATAATAGTATAATCATCATTAATATCTGTAGTACCTTCTAATATAGTAATACCTCTATCTGTAATCGCATTAGTGATAGTATTGACAATGTTTTCCCATAACTCCTCTAAGTAGTCAAAGCTATTGTGTATATCCACGATGGCGTAGCTAAATTGTATAGATAGCGTTACTTTTTTGGGATAAGGGATAACCAAATCGTGTTGAGTGATTATAGGCATAATATTGTAATGAATAGCTAAAGGTAAACAATTGCAGGCTTAATTGCTTATTTTTGTAGATAGGATATTTTTACAACTTATTATGTTCGATTTATTAATTCAGCACATTCAAGAGAAAGTACAACTAACTTCAGAAGAAGCGATTCAATTAGAAGCGTATTTTACATTTAAGAAGCTAAGAAAAAAACAGTATCTCTTACAAGAAGGAGAAGTGTGTAAGTATATGACTTTTGTAAATAAAGGAGTGCTGAAATCATATGTTATAGACGAAAAAGGAGTGGAGAATATCAATTTTCTAGGTTGGGAAGGCTGGTGGATAGCAGATTCGTATAGCTTCTTTACAGGAGAGAAAGGAGTGCTAAATATAGACGCTTTAGAAGATGTAGAACTGTTGTTAATTTCAAAAGAAGACTATGATAAGTTAGTAGTGGATATGCCTGTAATGAGTACCTATTTTAGAATACTATATGAGCGCAGCTTATCTAATAAAGACAGACGTATTCTGAGTAATATAGCTTATAATGCAGAAGAGAAGTATGCACAGATTATTACTTGTTACCCTGAATTGCTCAATAGAGTTCCACAGCACCTATTAGCTTCTTATTTAGGACTAACCCCAGAGACAGTTAGCCGTATAAAGAAAAAGATGAAATAATCTCATTGATGTAGATCAATGGAATGCCTTGTTTTAGATCAATGCACAGGTATTTAGGATGCTTTAGCTTTGTTCTCAAAGAAATTAATTATGAAGAACATCGCATTAGTAGTTGGTGTTAGTGGTATTGCTGGTAGTAACTTAGCAAAAGAACTAATTGCCCAAGATTGGATAGTATATGGATTAGCACGTAATCCAAAAGGTAGCATAGAGGGAGTTATCCCTGTTGTAGCAGATTTATTAGATACAGAAGGTTTGGCTATTGCCTTAAAAGAGATAACACCTACACATGTATTCTTTACCACGTGGATGCGACAAGCTACAGAAGCAGAGAATATAATCGTCAATGCTACTTTAGTAAGAAACTTATTAGATACCTTATCTCCTAAAAAGTGTGTGATGCATGTAGCTTTAGTTACTGGACTAAAGCATTACTTAGGACCTTTTGAAGCTTATGCAAGCTCAGGGACACTACCTAAAACACCTGTAAGAGAAGAACACCCTCGTTTAGATTTAGAGAACTTTTATTATGCACAAGAAGACGAAGTCTATGCTGCTGCTGAGCGAGATGGTTTTACTTGGAGTATACACCGTCCACATACTTTGATTGGGCATGCAGTAGGTAACTTGATGAATATGGGGATAACCCTTGCCGTAAACGCGAGTATTTGTAAAGTAGAAGGTTTGCCTATGGTGTGGCCAGGATCAGAAGCCCAGTGGAATGGGGTATCAGATATAACAGATGTTAGAATATTAGCTAAGCAATTAGTATGGGCAGCTACTACACCTGAGGCAGCCAATCAAGCGTTTAACGTGACTAATGGAGATGTATTTAGATGGAAGTGGTTATGGGAAGAGATAGCAAATTACTTTGAGATACCTTTTGAAGGGTATAATGGTAGTGTTAGACCTTTAGAGTCTGTGTTATTATCTAAAGAGAAAGTGTGGCAGAGTATTGTACAACAATGTCAATTACAACCCAATACATTAAGCACTTTAGTTTCTCCATGGCATACAGACGCAGATTTAGGTCGCCCAATAGAGGTGTTTACCGATATGTCTAAGAGTAGAAAACTTGGTTTTACTGCATATAAGAGTACAAAAGATTCTTTTATAGAGTTATTTGAGCAGTTAAGAGAAGAGCAGTTAATTCCATAGAATTATATAAAGCAGGTGAGAGCCTGCTTTTTTTATGCTTTCGTATTTCTCAAAACTGGACTATCTGTCTTCATCATTATAATCGTAATATTGTGTGAAATAAAGAACGTATAACAGAAGTGAATTGTACTTTTGTATTTCGTTCTTTAGCGAGTATAAAACACGATAGTTTAACAAGAGTTAAATACATAATGAATAAGTCAGAACCTCATATAATCTCTATTCAGAGTACCGTATCTACAGGTTATGTAGGTAATAATTCAGCCAGCTTTGCTATACAGCTTCACGGAATTAATTGTGTTGCTATACCCACTATATTGTTGTCCAGTCATACAGATAAACCTGTCTATTATGGAGAGGCTGTTTCTCAAGAGTTGTTTGAGAAGTTAGCTAAGGGAGTATTAGAAATAGATACAGCCAAACAAACACAATATGCAGTAAGTGGTTATTTAAAGAGTCAAGATATTATTGATTCTACAGCTCATTTAATTACAGAATTAAAGAGACAGAACAATATTACGTATATCTATGACCCTGTTTTTGGAGATACTCGTACAGATGGACTATATATTCCTAAGGAACAAGCAGATTATTCTAAGGATAGATTGCTTCCATTAAGTGATATTCTTACACCTAATCACTTTGAGTTAGAGTATATCACAGGAGTGAGTATTACTAATGAAAAGGAACTTTTAGAAGCTGTAAATACAAACGAGCAATTAAGAGATAAGCAGATAGTACTGACTACAGCTGAGATGACGGAGAATGAAGAGCATCGAGTGGAAGTAATCTTGATTAGCAACGGGCAGTTGAAACATTTTTATGCAGAGAATATCCCAGTAGAAGTAGTAGGTACAGGTGACTTATTTACAGGAACTTTATCAGCACAATTGACTTTAGGGCGTACTTTAGAGGACGCTATACAGATAAGCATGAACTTCTTATCTAAAGCGTTGAAATATGTGCATAGTCACCAATTAAAAGAAATGAATGCAATGGCTATCTTACAGGCACAAGATGTCTTGGAAGTAGTATGTGAATAACAGGAAGCAGGTAGATACCTGCTTTTATTGTAATAAGAAAAAATGATATGAATAAAACAATAAGAACAGAACAGTCAAAGGATTATCAAGTAGTAGAGAATATTGTCAGATTAGCCTTTGAATCAGAAGAAATGAGCGATCACAGAGAGCATCTATTAGTACAACGTTTGCGTCAGTCTAAAGATTTTGTTCCAGCGTTATCATTAGTTTGTGAAATAGATGGGGAGGTGGTAGGACATATCTTATTTACGAAGATAAAGATTGTATCATCTACAAGTGTATTCGAATCTTTAGCATTGGCACCAGTCTCTGTATTACCAAAGTATCAGAAACAAGGAATTGGAGGAGCGCTTATTACAGAAGGGCATAAGCAAGCTAAGGAGTTAGGTTATACATCAGTAGTGGTTTTAGGACATGAAGCTTATTACCCTAAGTTTGGGTATCAACGAGCAAGTAAATATGGTATTCGTTTACCATTTGATGTTCCTGATCAGAATAGTATGGCTATTGAATTAGTACCACATGCTTTAGATGAGATTAGTGGAGTAGTAGAGTATCCAAAAGAGTTTATGGAATAGTAAAAGGAGTGCAATAGAGCACTCCTTTTTTTATATATTACCCAGTATTTGAATACTGTTGAATCTGGATTTAAGTATGTGAAAGAGAGGCTACCATTGTCTGTTTATCGTCAAATAATGAGAGAAGCTCATTAGTTACCATAAGAGTGATATCATCATCTTCTTTATAGATGTTATATGTAACTCCTTCTAATTCTGGAGTGAATGCAAAGTACACTGTTTTTGTATCCTTGTTTACACAAGCGTTGATTATCTCTTGCATTTGGCGTGTACTGTGATTTTTCTGATAAATAGCATATATCGTTAACTCTTCTCCTTCACGCTCGTATAGGACAACAGTATCTAATTCTTTAGAATAATACACAGATCCTTTAAAGCTAAAATCGTAGTTAGCATAGCAATAAAAGAATGCTAATCCCACATTTTTAGTCTGAAGTCTGTTATATGTATATCCCTCTTCTACATATTGTTTAAACAATAAACGAGAGTTGGTATCATCTAAGTCTAAACTTTCAAAAGTAGTAGTAGAGGACTGGGTATTATTGATAGAAATACTTGCTTGGTACTCGTCTATAGCAGTATAGCCAAACTTAGGATAGTATTCTAACACAGTATCATTAGCGAATAAGAAATAGCCTTTTAGTATTGTGTTATATTCTTCTTTTATATAGTCTAATAAGAAACGGGATAATCCTTTTTTCTGATAAGTAGGAGCTGTCATCACTGTTCCCAATTGACCTACTTTTATTGTTTGACCACCTTTTGTCAGATCAAAAATACTTAATGTGGTATGAGAAACTATTTGATCATTTTTGAACAGAGAATAAATGATACAATCTTCTCCCCAATATCCAGATTGGTAAAAAGCTTCAAAGTCAAACTCCCACACTTCTTTACACATACGATTAAATTCTTGACGTAGTGAATCGTTCTCTTGATAGCGAATATGTAGTATATACTCTTCGTTGTTTATATTTATTGTTTTGCTTGTCATTGGTACTTTATATTTGGCACAAAGGTCTGTATTATAGCGATATTACTACATGACTGTTTTGTTTAATATATGTGCAAAAAGTTGTTTTTATTCTTAACTTTGAATAAGTAAGCAATGTGTGTATCAGTTATGGATTCCATTCAAATTATAAAGTCAAATCGTATTATTCCCACTTCTTTTCAGACCGAAAAGTTTACAAATAAGGGGATATTGCTTTCTTTCTGTCTAAATGGAGAGACTAAAGTGAAGGTGAATAATGTAGATATAGCATTGACTAAAGGTTCGCTACTAACAGTGTTTCCACAACGTATTTTCTCTATACCACACTCAGAAGAGGAAGGGGAGTATCTATGTATATTATTTGATTTGGATGTAATTAAAGATTTGATATTACCTACCAACTATCAATTCTTAAACGAACTGGTGAGAAGACCAATCATACAGTTAAATGAAGGAAATCAGAAGGTATTTATTGATTATTACGAGTTGCTGGAACAGAATACTTCATTTACAAATTCTGTGTTTTATACAGATGCTATAAAGTATCTATTGTACTCGCTTATTGCTCACATCAATCGGTTTTATGAACAAGATGAGGTTAATCTAAAACCGAGTTCTAAGAAAGAAACTATCATCTTTAGATTGTATAATTTGATACATCAAGACTATTTGACAGAGCACAGTGTAGCTTACTATGCAAACAAATTAAAACTAACACCTAAATACTTAACTACGTTGGTAAGAAAGCAAACTGGTAAAACTGTCTCTGCGATTATTAATGAGTTGTTGATTACACAGGCTCAGTCTTATCTAATCGCTACAGATAAACCAATTTATCTTATTGCAGAAGAATTGAAGTTCTTAGACAGTACCAGTTTCTGTCGTTATTTTAAAAAACACACAGGACAATCACCATTAGCTTATAGACAAGCTCATCTGTAAGAAAAGGATTTTGTTCTAAATTATAGCAAATTGAGGGATAAGAAGTTGATAATTATTGTTTTGTGATAAATAATAATAACTTTGAAGTATGACAGATAATAAGAGAATACAATCTTTTAAACCAATTGTAAATGATCAAACTAAAGTATTGATATTAGGGACTATGCCGAGTATTAAATCTTTAGAACATCAAGAATATTATGGCAATAAACAGAATGTGTTTTGGAAATTGTTGTTCACTATTTTTGATCAACCTTACCAAGAATCCTATACAGAGAAGATGATATTGATTAGAGAAAGGGGAATTGGATTGTGGGATGTATTACAGTCCTGTGAGCGCAAGAGTAGTTTAGATAGCGATATTATAAAAGAACAGGCGAATGATATACAAGGATTAATACAGGAGTATCCTACTATTAAAACAATTGCTTTTAGTAGTCAAAAGGCAAGACAGTATTTTACTAAATATATAGGCGAGATAGAGGGAGTGAGTTTATTAACTTTACCATCACCAAGTGGAGCGAATGCGAGAATGACTTTTAAGGAGAAAGCAGAGCATTGGCAAGAATTAAAAACAAAATTATGAAGCAGCTAAAGAAAGAACATATTGACTTTTTACTAATCTTAGAAAAGAATAATAACAAACCTTGGTTTGCAGACCATAAACCTGAGTTTGATAAGCTTTTTGGAGAGGTTAAAGCTTTTTTCAAAGTAGTACACGACGAGATGCTACAGCACGATAGTATAGATTTACTACATGTACACCGCATCTATAGAGATGTGAGATTCTCTAAGGATAAAACTCCTTATAAAACATATTTCGGACTGCACTTAGGGCGTACTAAACCAATGCTTAGAGGAGGGTATTATCTAAATATAGAACCAGGTAGAAGTTTTGTAGGTGGTGGTTTTTGGGAGCCTAATAAAGAAGACTTACTGCGTATTCGCAAAGAAATAGAAGCTGATGATAGTGAGTTAAGAGATATTATTGCAGCTGAACAGTTTCAAAAGTACTTCGGAGAGCTTCAAGGAGAAGAATTAAAGACTGCTCCTAAAGGATTTGATAAAGAGCATCCTGCAATTGATTTGTTGCGTAAAAAGCAGTATTTAGTGATGCGTTCTTTTACAGATAAAGAAGTATTAGCTCCTAATTTTAAAGAAGAGGTTATCAAGACATTTATAGCGATGAGACCATTATTTGACTATATGTCAGATGTGTTGACTACTGATGTGAATGGAATGAGTTTATATGAATAAGTAATTTGTAATAGTGAAGCTATAGGTAAAAGTATTTATTGATGTATAAAAAGTTTTAAGATGACGTATTCTAAATATTTAGGAAATCTTGTTCTTTCTCAATTTGCAATTTGGAAGTTTGAAAAAAGACTACAATTAGCAGACAATATAGCTGTAAGTGTAGTAGTAGATAATTACTTCTTAAGTGATAATGTTCAGTTGATTGAACAAGTTGATCTCTTTGTAAAGCAAGTTTTATCAGCAGGATGGAAGCTTGCTTTTGAGGAACTGACAGAGTATTTATATTATCAATTGATACTGAAAAAAGGATATGATTTTGATGAACATAAGTTTAGATATACGACACCATTAGAGAACGTACCACTTCATCAGTTATGGAATTATTTAGAGGTAGAGGTGGTTGTTTTGTTAGAGGAAGATTTAAACGAATGGTCTTTTAAGTTTAATGTTGAAGGCTTTAAAACTCAATTAGATGTAGTATATACAACTTTAGGTGTATTAGTTGCTCGAGAAGTGAATGATTGGAGAACTCCTTTAAATACAGAATACAAAGTACTATCTCCAGATTTAAGGTTATATTTTTATGAAGATATAGATCAATGGGTGAGTACACAAGTCATATCTACTAAATTATGGAATACTAGTGGATGTAGACTTTATATTGGAGAGGATGTATTTGCTATAGCGGGAATTGAAAAGAGAATAATCAACTGTATTCATCAGTTGAAACTGAAGGATATAGAAGAGGTTTTTTTGGAAGGAGCTTCTTGGTTAGGAATTTCTTTTGATTATACTTGGCAGGATTATGATAAGGTACACGAAGAGGATTTAATTTTAGATAAAGTTAATGAAAACAGACACTTATTAAATCAATTGGTAGCTCCTCCAAATAGGATTGAGATAGCTTTAAAAGGAGATAGGTTGATTCTTATTCACTATAATGACTGTTATTGGGAGAATGAGTATGGTATTCACTTTATCTATGATGAAAAATTAAACCTTATAGCTATTAATGAAGGGAATTTTTATGAAGGATAGCTATAGAGATACAAAAAATGCTGACCAATGGTCAGCATTTTTTGTTTATGAGAATATATCTATTTTATTATTTGTACTTCAAACATCTTGTCCCAGTTCTTTCCTGTTAAGAAGAAAGTCTTAGTCTGTGGGTTATAAGCGATACCATTCATAACATCTCTGTCTGCGTGGTAAGTCGTTAAGTTTACTAATTCACTAAAGTCTATGACAGCTTCTATAGCTCCATTTTTAGGATTAATGACAGCTACAGCGTTTTGACCATAGAAGTTAGCATATAACATACCGTCTACCCATTCTAACTCGTTAGCGTAAGGGATAACGTTCTTATCTGTATATACACTTACTCTATCTACTTCTTTAAAGGTCTCAGGATCTAGTTTATAAATAAACTCGGTACCTTCAGTCATATATAGATGTTTACCATCATTAGCTAGTCCCCATCCTTCCATCTTTTTAAAGTAAGGAAGGGTTTTCTCTAGATCTAAAGTTTCAGGGTTGAAGACATACGCCTCATTGTTCTGATAAGTTAGTTGATAAAGTTTATTGTTTAAGATAGTACATCCTTCACCGAATATTTCCATTGCTTGATTGTGTATCTTAATTACTTTACCTGTTTTATAATCTACTTGACGCACACTAGATACTCCTTTTTTACCAGTTCCTCTACCTGTAGTACTACCTCCACCTTCTCCGTTACCAGTACTTTCGTATAAGATACCATTGTAGAATTCTAATCCTTGTGTATAAGCTTCCTGATCATGAGGGAAAGTATTTACGATTTTATAAGAGTAAAACTTCGGAGCATTAGGAGCAGTTATTTCTATCTCAGTTGTAAAATCTTTAGATGAATTATCAGAGTAAGCAACAGCTTTGATTGTTGTTTTACCTAATTTTTGTTCAGTTAAGTTCAGATTTAGCACTTCATTTTTGATAGACGCACCAACTTTTTTATCATTGAAGTAATAAACTACAGAGTCAACTTGTGCTTTTTCTGTCGTTTTTAGACTCAATTTTATGTCTTCACTCGCCTTATATAGCTGCTTTAGATGTCCAGTTTCTATCGAAAGAACATTTTTTTCTAAATTTTTTTTATTCGAACAGCTGATAAATGCTACTCCTAAAACTAACGGAATTAGAATGTTATATTTTTTCATCTTCTTTTTTTAATTTGATACAATATACAAATCTAATGCGAATAGTTGAAAAAGCTTGGAAAAATAAAAAACCGTTGTATATTTGCAGTGGCAAGTCCTACACGACCAGCTCCCTCTTAATCCTCCAGGGTGGGAACGCAGCAAAGGTCTGAGGTTGTAGCGGTGCGATGTAGGTAGCTTGCCATTTTTTTCTTTTTATAGCGATCTCCATGTTGGAGATTTTTTTTTGCTTAAACTTTTTCGGTATATATGTGATAATCATTTTTCGGTAGGAATGATTTTTGTTATTTTTGTTTAAAAAATTTGTTTTGAAGAAGATAACTATTAAAATAGGTAAGATACTTGGCTGGTTCTTATTTAGTTTAGTCCTTATATTACTATTAATTATAGTTGCTATCCAGATTCCTTATGTTCAGAATAAGGTAAAGGATGTGGCTATCTCTTTTGTACAAGATAAAATCGGTACTCCTGTTTCTTTAGAGAGAATCGAAATTGCCTTTCCTAAAAAAATCGTTGTTAAAAATCTATATGTAGAGTCTCAAGAGCAGGATACACTGTTATACACCAATCATTTAGGTGTAGATATTAGCTTATTTGCTCTTTTAAAAAACACAGTTAGTGTAAATGGAGTGCAGCTAGATGGACTAAAGACTGATGTGAAACGCGATAGTACTGGGCGTTTTAACTTCGATTATATTGTAGAGGCTTTTGCTTCTGAAGAAGAGAAAGAGGATGATCCTAGTTCTATGAAAATAGAAGTGGGAGAGATTAGTCTTAGTAATATTGAGGTAAAATATAATGATGACTATGACGGTCATCATGTGAAATTTGGTCTAAAGAAGTTTATAACTCGATTTAAGCAGTTTGATTTAGATCAGATGAAATTTGCTATCCCTAAAATAGCAATTGCAGGTATAGACTTAGATTATAAAAAGAAACCTGCATCAATAGCATCACAGAATGCCATTAAGGTAGATACACCAAAAGAAGAAAATAACACTGAAGCAGCATTGCCTAATGTAGAATTAGGTACTATTGAGTGGACAGATAGTAAGATACAGTTTGACGATGAAGAGAGTAAAATGTATGCTAAGTTAGCTTTAGGAAACTTTCAAACTACCTTTGATCACATTGATTTAGTTAATCAACAAATAGATATAAAAGAAATACGTTTGGATGATACCAAAGCTATTGTTCATTTGTTACCTCTTAAACAAGTTAAAGAAATAACTGCTGTAAAAGAAAATGATACTCCTAAAGTAGAAGAAGCGAGTACTCCTTGGAAACTTGGAATTAGCCACTTCGCTTTAAATTCTATAGATGTTAAGTTTGATAATTCTAACTTTAAACCAGTAGCGTTTGGTTTAGACCCTAATCATATCGAATTTACAGATATTAACTTTGATTTAAAGGACTTTCAGTTCTCTCCTAATACCATAACAGGTAATTTAGAAAAGTTCTCGTTTAAAGAGAAAAGCGGACTGCAGTTAAACCAGTTTAAGACTTACTTCCTGTACGGAGATCAGACTGCGTTTATTAAAGACTTTTTATTAGAAACACCTAACTCTAAGTTTGACGCTAGCGTTGTTTTAAATTATAAAGATGTCAATAAGCTAAAAGACAAATTAGATGACACTTCTATTGATGTAAAAATTACTGAGTCTCATTTAGGACTTAGAGATATTTATCTAGCGATGCCAACTGTGTTTGAACAGGCAGGGCTAGGAGCATTGACTAAAAATGAGTTGAGTGTTGATGTTGTAATAAAAGGTTTGATAGGTGATTTATCTATAGAGAAGTTTTTATTAACGGGACTTAATTCTACAGCGATCAATGTGAATGGTAATATCAAGGGAGCTACAAAGCCTGAGACGGCGTCCATTAACCTTAATCTTAATAAATTTCAGACTTCTGCTAAAGATATCTTTAGTATAGCCCCTAAGGGTGTTATACCAAATAATATTGCTATTCCTGCTCATATGTTCCTATCTGGTAACGTAAAGGGAAACATGAAAACGATTGATACTAAGTTAGCTTTAAAAACAACTTCTGGTAATGCTACTGTAGATGCATTCTTAGATCAGCGCAAAAAAGGAGCAGAAAAGTACTCTTTAGTGGCTAGGTTAGATAATTTAAAATTAGGAGAGATTCTAAAGAATGATTCTATAGGAGTACTAAGTATGTCTGCTAATGTTGCAGGAACAAGCTTTAACCCTGATAAGGCTCAGGCTAAAGGAGAGATTAAGATAGATAGGGCTGAGTATAATGGATATAATTATAATAATATAGTACTTAATGCTGCCTTAGATAATAGTACTTACAAGATTAGTTCTATAAATGATGATCCTAATTTAAACTTTGGAATTGATGCTAGTGGTAAGTGGACAGATTATAATATAAGTTTAGATTTATTAGCTGACTTTAAGCATATAGATTTATATCAGTTAAAGTTAGTTGAGGAGCCTTCGGTGTTTAAAGGTAAAATCAGTACTAAGCTTAGTAATGTTACTCCAGATGATCTAGATGGTAGTATTGTATTGAGTGACTTATCTTATACGACAAAAGATCAGGTATTGAGTTTAAAGCCAATAGAGATAACTGCTATAAATAACGGTAATGATAAATCACTTGCTTTAAATTCAGAGTTAATTGATTTTGATATGCAAGGGCAGTATAAACTGACTTTGCTAGCTGATTTATTAACTAATACATTTAAGAGTTATTTCGACACAGACGAAAATAAGACAGAGAAACAAATAGCAGAGACTAAAGCAAAATTAGGTAACTTAAATCACTACTTTACCTATAATTTACAGGTAAAAGACAATTCGTTAATTCACTCTTTTGTACCAGAGTTGAAGGAATTACAACCTATTAACTTTAAAGGGAGATATGAGTCTAGTATTAACTTTATAAGTTTTAATGGAGTAATACCTGCTATTCAGTATGGAGAAAATGTGATTAATAATATCTCGTTAGATATTCATCCGGAAGATGGAGCACTAACGTATGCATTAGCGGTGGAGAAAATAAACAATGCTAGTGTAGCACTTAGAAGAATGTCTTTAGAAGGAGATATAAAAGATAATAAACTAACCTATAATCTTAACTTAAAAGATAAAACAGGGGCTCCGTGTTATTTAATAGCAGGTGATTTAAGTACTAGTAAAGGGGATATTATAGCTCGTCTGTATCCTGATGGTTTTATGTTAGATTATCAGAAATGGGTGGTTAATCCAGAGAACAGATTTGTAATGAAGCCGAATGGGTTCTTTATTAAGGATTTTGAATTGGCTTATAATAATAGTTTATTGGCAGTAGAATCTAGATCTGAGGAAGCTAATAGTCCAATGAAAATATCGTTTAAAGATTTTAGTATTGAGACACTTACTAAAATGGTTAAAAAAGATGTTCTATTAGCTAGTGGTTTTGTCAATGGAGAGGTGTATTTAAAAGATTTGGCAACAGACTTTAGATTTATATCTGACATTGATATTAATAAGCTACATGTAATGGAAATAGGCTTAGGGAACTTGCACGTTGGTGTGAAAAATGAGAGTGCTAGTAAGTTTGTAACTGATATTGTTCTTCAAGGAGGAGAGAATAAAATCTCAATAGATGGATGGGCTGATGCTGATACGCAGGAGATGAATATGAATATTGATTTGGCTAAGTTTCAGATGGGAGCTTTAGAGTACTTTGCTAAAGACTTTATCTCCGAGACAGAAGGATACTTCTCTGGAAATCTGAAAGTAGGAGGTAAGTTTACTGATCCTAAGATCTTAGGTGCAATGGACTTTAATAACGTAGGTCTTCATGTAAATCAATTAAATGCGGACTTTAAAAAGATCAATGAGAGAATATCATTTACAGACAGAGGTATTGAATTAGATAAATTTAGTATAACTGATGTCGACGGGAATATATTAGTTATAGATGGACAGGTATTGACTAAGACGTATAAAGATTATGCTTTTAATCTTAGTATAAAGGCTGTTGATTTTAAAGCTGTTAATTCTACATCTAAGGATAATGATATGTACTATGGAAAATTAGTATTCGATAGTGATATTAAGATTAAAGGCGATTTAAATAAACCAATTGTAACTGGAGGTATTGAGATAGGTAAGAAGACTAATTTTTCTTTTGTGTTGCCACAAGAAGATCCTAGTATAGCAGATAGAGAGGGTATTGTTGAGTTTGTAGATGAACACAGTTTACAAATGGCAGAGTTGCAGAAATATCAAGAAGACTTTAATAATTCTGCTCTGAAAGGATTGGATGTTTCGGTGTCTATTAAAGTGGATAAAGAAGCAACTTTTACGATGATTATGGATAAATCTAGTGGAGATAAGATTGTTCTAAAAGGTGAAGGTGACTTAGTAGGAGGTATAGACCCATCTGGTAAGGTTACTTTAGCTGGACGTTATGAGTTCTCTGAAGGATCTTACGATTTATCGTTTAATATGTTGAAGCGAAGATTTGAAGTAGAAAAAGGTAGTTATATCCTTTGGGCTGGTGATCCTACTGATGCCACAATGAGCTTGACTGCTATTTATGAGACAAAGACTGCACCAATAGATTTGTTAGGTAATCAGTTAAGTGGATTGTCTCCAACGCAGCAAAATATGTACAAACAAAAGATTCCATTCCAAGCATTATTAAAAATGAAGGGAGAACTTCTAAAACCAGAGATATCATTTGATGTTCAACTTAAAGAAGGAATTACAAGTGTGTCTGGAGATGTCTTAAGTAATACTAAGACAAAACTAGAACAGCTTAGACAGAATGAATCTGAAATGAATAAGCAGGTGTTTGCTTTGTTATTATTGAATAGATTTATTGGGGAGAACCCATTTGAAAGTAGTGCGGGTGGTGCCTCTGCAGGTACTATGGCTAGACAGAGTGTGAGTAGATTATTATCTGATCAATTAAACAATTTAGCAAGTAATCTAATCTCTGGAGTTGAACTGAATTTTAATTTAGAATCCTCAGAAGACTTTTCTACTGGAAATAGAGAAAATAGAACAGATTTAAATGTAGCTGTGTCTAAAAGATTGTTTTCTGATCGATTAAAGGTAACTGTAGGTAGTAGTTTTGAGGTAGAAGGTAATGCTCGCCAAAATGAACAGGCAGCTAATATTGCAGGAGATATTGAGCTAGAATATGCACTATCTCAAGATGGTAGATACTTAATGAGGGTGTATAGAAAAAATAGATATGAAGTGGCTTTACAAGGGCAAATAGTAGAAACAGGAGTAGGTTTTATCATTACGATGAGCTATGAGAAGTTTAGAGAATTATTTGAACGAAGTAAGGATAAGAGACAATTAAAAAAACAATTGAGAAATGAGGCTAAAGCAGAATAAACTATATAATGGATTGATAGGATGTGTTGTATTCTTGTCTTTATTCTCGTGTAATTCAACTCGTCATTTAGATGATGATGAATATTTGTATTCAGGAGCTAAGTTAGTGTTTGAAGGAGACTCTCTGTCTAAAGCAAAGAAATCTTCAATGAATGAGGAATTGAGTAGTTTAATGAGACCTGTACCTAATGCTTCTATTTTTGGATTTCATTCTAAGTTGTTCTTTTATAATCTAGCAGGTGATCCAGAGAAAAGTAATAAACTTCGTAGGTGGATGCGTGATAAGATGGGAGAACCACCAGTACTGTTTGATCAAGTGGATGTAGATAAAAATACCGCTATTTTATCTAATAGATTAGAGAATCAAGGATACTTTAATGTAAATGTATCTCATGATACTTTAATACCAGGAGATAAGAAAAAAGGTATTCAGTATACTATTAAACCTGGAGACCAGTATAGAATACGTGAATTTAACTTCGCTAAAGACTCTACTGATTTAAGTAAGAACTTAAGTAAAGCAATGCGTTTTACTAGATTGAAAAAAGGAAGAGCGTATGACTTAGATCAGATTAAAGAAGAGCGAACTCGTTTTGATAATTACTTAAAAAATAAAGGGTATTACTTCTTTAGTGCCGATAATTTATTGGTACAGGTAGATAGTACAGTAGGTAAACATGAGGTTGACTTACGTCTAAAAGTAAAAGATAATACACCTAAGTTAGCTTTAGAGCCTTATACGATTGATAATATCTATATATTTTCAGATTATGTGTTATCAGATGGTAATGCTAAAGAAGCTTTAGTGTCAGCACAGAAGTACAAAGATTTTACTATTGTAGATCCTAAGGGGAAATTTAAACCTTCTATTTATGATAAAGCTATTCACTTAAAGAGTGGGGAAACATATAATAGAAATGACCACAATTTATCTTTAAATAGATTAGTGAGTTTAGGAGTGTTTAAGTTTGTGAAAAATCAGTTTGAAATTTCAGATAGCTTAAATCATAAGTTAGATGCTTATTATTTCTTAACCCCAGATAATCCAAAAGCATTACGTTTAGAATTATTAGGTAAAATGAACTCTGCTAGCTATAATGGAGCAGAGCTAAACCTAAACTGGAGTAATAAGAACTTCTTTAAAGGAGCTGAAGTATTTTCTGTATCTGCTTATGGAGGAGCTGACTTTCAGATGTCATCGGCTAATAATGGATATAACGTTTATAAGGTCGGTTTAGAAACTAGTTTGACTTGGCCAAAGATTATATCACCATTTAATATTGAATCTACGAGTGCTTATATTCCTAAGACAAGAGCTACTTTAGGAGGGGAGTACTTAGAGAGAAGTCAGTTATATTCTTTGCAATCATTTAAAGCATCGTGGGGCTATTTATGGAAAGAAAATGCTTTTAGAGAACATGATCTTAAAATACTAGATATTAATTATGTTAAGCCTGGTAATGTAACGGATTACTATAAAGAGTATGCTGCTGGTAACCCTTCTTTAGAAAGGGTATTAGATAAGCAATTAACCTTCGGTCCAACTTATACCTATACTTATACAAATACGTCTAAGAGATTTAAGAAGAGTACAATATATTATAGAGGATCATTAGATTTATCAGGTAATATCACAGGACTTTTGATGGGAGCTAATGCAGATAAGGATAAGGAAAAAAGTATAATAGGTGTACCATTTAGTCAATATGTGAAGACAGAACATGACTTTAGACATTATTTAAAGTTAGGTAAGACTAGCCAATTGGTAAGTAGAATACATGCAGGAGTTGGTTTTGCATATGGTAATTCACAACAGATGCCTTATACTAAACAGTTTTATGTAGGAGGGTCTAATAGTATTAGAGCTTTTAGAGCACGTACAATAGGTCCAGGTTCTTTTGATCCTAGTATAAACAACGCTAAGTTTATTCCAGATCAGTCAGGAGATATGTTGATCGAAATGAACTTAGAATATCGTAAGAAGTTGTTTAGTATCGTACATGGAGCTTTATTTGTCGATGCAGGAAATATATGGAACCTTAATGAAGTATCAGATAGACCTGGTGGTAAATTTAGTGGAGACTTTATGAATGAGTTTGCAGTCGGAGCAGGAGCAGGATTGCGTTTTGATATAACGTTTTTAGTAGTTCGTTTTGATTTTGCTTTTCCACTTCGAGTTCCTTATAATCAATCTGGTGATCGTTGGGTTGTAGATGATATCAAGTTTGGTGATAGCAAATGGAGAAAAGATAATTTGATGTTTAACTTCGCTATTGGGTATCCGTTCTAATAAGTGTGGAAACAATACACAGAATGCTCCTCATTTTTTCATACTATGAAAAAGTGATGAGCATTTTTAGTTTTATTATAAGGTATTGAAAATAAATACTATAAATCTAAAATACTTATGTGTTTAAGATTTGGCACAGTTTTGTATATATACTATTACAGTAAGGTGTTATAAAAAAAGTGAAGAGTTGAAAAACTCATGCTTTTGAAAAAGAAAATTTAAGTGTTTATTTAAAAAGTTATGTTATCGAGAGATAACAGTTAGATCGTTAGTAAGGTGAAGAAGAGAAATCTTCAAGCAAATAGGGAGCTTAGGCTCCCTTTTGTTGTTTAAGGAAGGTTAAATTTAGGTCTCAATTGGTATTGAATGATAAAAAGTTTAAATTTGCATTTAGCACTTAAAAAAATAAAGTATGAGTCACAAGATTCTGGTAATAGATGATGATGTTCCTTTTTGCGAAATGCTAAAAACTTTTTTAACTAAGAAAGGTTATATAGTTTCAAATGCATTTAGTAGTACAGAAGCGGAACAATGCATCAATGAAGGGTGCTATGATATTGTTCTTACTGATGTTCGCTTACCTGATAGTAATGGTTTAGAACTATTAAAATATATTAAATCAAAATGTAGAACGGCACAAGTAATTTTAATGACAGGTTATACTGAAATTAAAACAGCTGTGAATGCGATGAAGTTGGGGGCTTTTGATTATGTAGCTAAACCTATTAATCCAGATGAAATACTGTTAACTATAAAGCAAGCTTTAGAGAGAAAAGCAAGTATGGATAGTGGGGAAGTAGTAAAACCTAAAGTAAAGAAAGCATTAATTAGTGAAGAAGTAGATACTGATGAGGTAGAACTAGAGTTAAGCTATGTTCGTGGAGAGAGTAGTGTATCTACTCAGTTACATGAATATATAGACTTAGTAGCTCCTACTAATATGTCCGTATTGATTATCGGAGATAGTGGAACAGGTAAAGAAAATATAGCACATTCTATACATTTAAAAAGTAAAAGAAAAGATAAGCCATATATCGCTGTAGACTGTGGGGCTATACCTAAAGATTTAGCTTCTAGTGAGTTTTTTGGACATATTAAAGGTTCGTTTACTGGAGCAGTAACTGATAAAGTAGGACACTTTGAAGCAGCTAATGGTGGAACTATATTCTTAGATGAGGTAGGTAATTTATCTTATGAAGTACAAGTTCAGTTGTTACGTGCTTTACAAGAACGCAAAGTTAAACCGGTAGGAAGTAGTAATGAAATAGATGTAGATATTAGAGTTATTGCTGCTACTAACGAAGATTTACCTAAAGCTGTTAGAGAAGGTGAGTTTAGAGAAGATTTGTACCATAGGCTTAATGAGTTTGGTATAGTAGCTCCTAGATTAGCAGATAGAGGTGCAGATATCTTAATGTTTGCTATGCACTTTTTGAATGAATCAAATATAGAGTTAGAGAAGAAAGTGAAGAAGTTCTCTTCTGAAGTAGAATGTATATTCTTGACGTATGATTGGCCAGGGAACTTAAGAGAAATGAAGAATATTATTAAACGTTCAGTCCTTTTAACTCGTGGTGAAGTAATAGAAAAAGAAGTATTACCACAAGAGATATTAGTCCCTAAATCAGAGATGATTTCTTCAAGTAATACTAGTTTATCTAATGATTCTATAGAGGATGATTTAAAGCTGTTTTCTTCTCGTAATGAAGAACAAGCTATTCGTACAGCTTTAGAGAAGGTTAAGTTTAATAAAACAAAGGCTGCACAAGTCTTAGGAATTGACAGAAAGACATTATATAATAAAATGAAGTTATATAATATAGAATTATAAAATAAAGAAAAGGTATTGTAACTAGATAGGTTTCAATACCTTTTTTGATTTGTAAGAGAAGGAATTGAACTGTGTCAAAGTTCTCTTTGTTAACTATAAGCATATCTGTTATTTTCTTTTTACCTTTGTCAAATAATAGAGAGTTAGAGATTATGGATATAAAAACGCTAATACATCATAATTTAGATGAGTTATTTTATTTAGCAGATAAAAAAGAAATACTAGATACAGAGTTGGTTGTTAAAATAGGAGCCTATGTAGGAGCTGCTGTCTTAAGAGGGCGTTATGCAGATCAAAAAGAGGTTACTATGGAAGAAGTTAATGGAGTATTTGGTGTGATAGGTGATTTCTGTAGAGATAGCTTCGGAGGTAGAAGCTTTTCTAAAGTACATTTTAACAAGATGACTAAATTAGCTTTAGAATTAGTTCAAGAAACAACATTTGATTCAGATGTAGAAGAGTTTATAGCTTCACTTAGAAGCTAAAATAATACTAGAAAATATATTAAACCCTGTGGATAGTCGTTCACAGGGTTTTTTCGTTATGTGTATCAATGTGATTTTTATTGTGTATCTGTTTGGTTTTGAAAGGGTAGGTTCGTAAGTGAGGAATATTTTTATTATATTGTGGTTAACCAATAAATGACAACTTATGAAAATCAAAACTATAGAATCGGCTAGTAATGCGCACGCATACCAATTGCTGATAAAAGATATCTTAGAGAATTCCCTACGAGTAAATCCAAAACACGAGATAGTATACAAAGATCAAGTGAGATTTGATTATTTTGAGTTGTACAAAAGGATTAAACAACTGTGTAATTTGTATGTAACAGTAGGTTTAGATGGAGGTAGTGTAGTAGGTGTAATAGATTATGACAGTCATCGCTATCTGATGAATTACTTCTCTGTTCCTATTACAGGTAATGTATTACATACTATTAACTGGCGTTTAGCACCAGAGCAAATGCTTTATACCATTAATCATGCAGAAGATGAGGTATTAATAGTACACGAAGATTTCTTACCTGTAGTGGAAGCTATAAGTGATAAGATGACTACAGTGAAAGAAATAATTGTGATACGTGATCATAAGAATACTGTAGAGACGAAGTTGAATGTGAAAGGTTATTTTGATGACCTAGTAGCTACAAGTTCTACGGAGTACACATTTCCTGAGTTTTCTGAAGAAGCAGTAGCGACATTATTCTATACAACAGGGACCACTGGAGACCCAAAGGCAGTGTATTTTACACATCGTCAGTTAGTACTGCATACGATGGTTGAGATGAGTGTATTATCGCTGATGAACGAAGCTTTTAAGATTACCTCAAGTGATGTGTATTTACCATTGACTCCAATGTTTCATGTGCACGCTTGGGGTCTGCCTTATGTTGCTACATCATTGAGTTTAAAACAGGTCTATGTAGGTAAGTTTGAACCAAAGAGCTTTTTAGATATCTTCAGAAAAGAGAAACCAACTATTTCACACTGTGTACCTACAATCTTAAACATGCTATTAACTAGTCCTGCAGCTAGTGATATTGACTTTGGTAATTGGAGTGTTCTTATAGGTGGTTCTGCATTAAGTAAGCCCTTAGCTCGTAGAGCGATGGAAAGAGGAATATCTGTAGTGACAGGATATGGAATGTCTGAAACTTGCCCACTATTAACGACTTCATATCTATCTCTCGAGACAATACAAGACAACCTAGAATCACAGTTAAAGATTAGAACAATGACAGGTCGTGCAGCCTTGTTGGTAGATCTTAAAGTAGTGAATGAAGAAGGAGTAGAAGTGCCTAAAGATGGTAAGACATTAGGGGAGGTCGTAGTAAGAGCACCTTATCTGACGATGGGATATTATAAAGATAAGCAGAAGAGCGAAGAGCTGTGGAAAGGTGGGTATTTACACACTGGAGATATAGCATGGATAGATGAGAATAATGATTTAAAGATAGTGGATCGTTCTAAAGATGTGATCAAAACAGGTGGAGAATGGATGTCTTCACTCGCTCTAGAAGATATGATAGGTAGTTATCCAGGTATAGTAGATGTAGCTGTTATAGGTATTCCTGATGATAAATGGGGAGAAAGACCATTTGCTTTGGTAGTTGCAAAAACAGAAGTAGATATCACAGAAGAACAGCTAATAGAACATATGCAAACTTATGTAGATAAGGCTGTTATTAATAAATGGGCTATCCCTGATCGCTTTGTATTGGTGGCAGATATTCCGAAGACAAGTGTTGGTAAAATTAATAAGAAACGAATAAGAGAATTACACGAGAATAACCAATTCTAACAGGTGTTTGGTCATATAGTAAATTTGCGTTAACTTCCGAACCGTAAATTAACTAACGTAATATGAAATTAACACCAACAACAAAACAATCAAAAAGATCTAATCCGAGCTACTTTTGGAAGCAGTTAGGATTAGGTCTTTTTGTGTTTGGGACCCTAACAGCTCAAGCACAAAAGAAGCCATTAGACCATTCCGTTTATGACGGATGGCAAAGTATCGGTGCAAAAGCATTTTCTAACAATGGAGAATGGGTGTTGTATCAAGTAAACCCTCAAGAAGGAGATAAAACTCTTTATATCGAAACAGCCAAAAAAACAAAACAATTAGTAGTACCTAGAGGAGAGAAGCCTGTGTTCACTGGTACTTCTAACTATTCTGTTTTCTCTATTCGACCAACTTATGCTGATCTAAAAGCAGTAAGAATAAAGAAAAAGAAAGAAGATGAGATAGCGAAAGACTCATTAGGTATTTACAACTTAAAGACAGGTGCTTTAGTTAAGAAGTCAGATATTAAGTCATTTAAAGTGCCTGAGAAAAAAGGAGACTTTTTAGCTTATTTGTTAGAACCAGTAAAAGATACAGCTAAATCAAAAGATAAAAAGGATGTAAAGAAACCTGCTGCTAAAAAGCCAGGTAAAGATGCTCCATTAGAATTAGTATTAGAAAATTTAGTAACGGGAGAGAAAATCTCTTATAAAAACGTTACAGACTATTATTTCGATGATAATGGTCAATACCTTGTATTCGTAACTAAAGATCCTACGGAAAAGAAAAAAGAAGATAAAAAGGACGATAAGAAAGAAGAAGGTAAAGTAGAAGAAACGAAAGAAGTAGCTACTGAAGAAAAAACAAAAGAGGAAGAGAAAGCCAAAGGGCCTTTCGGTGTGTTCGTAGTGGACTTAAAAACGAAAGCAGTTAAAACTATTTTAGAAGGTAGTGGTAAATATTCACAATTCTCTTTTGATGACAGTGGTAAACAATTAGTGTTTATGGGAACTAATGACGATGAAAAAGCATTAGTTAAGAAATATGAATTATACTATACTAACTTAACTACGGGTGCTACTGTATTAGCTTCTAATACAATTAAAGGTATGCCTAAAGACTGGGTGGTATCAGAGAATAACAAGCCTCGCTTTAGTAAAAACGGAGGACGTTTATACTTAGGTATCGCACCACAGCCAGTAGCAAAAGATACAACGTTAATCGCAGAAGATCATGCAGTAGTGGATGTATGGCATTATAGTGAAGACTATATCCAACCACAACAGTTAGTGAACTTAGATAAAGAATTAAAAAGAAGCTTCTTAGCGACTATTAACTTAAAAGATAAGAGTAAACTAGTTCCATTGGCAAATGATAATGTTAATGGTAGTCAGCTAGTTGATGAAGGGAATGCTAATATAGTATTTAATTCATCTGACTACGGACGTAGAGTAGAGAGACAATGGGATATCTCAGGTGTATCTTCTTACTACATCGTAGATGTGAATACAGGAAAAGAAGTAGAAGTAGTAGCTAATCTTGCTGGTTCTGCACGTATTTCTCCTAAAGGAACTGCTGTAGTTTATTACAATAGTGAAGAAGGTAACTGGTATGCTTATGATGTGAAGACTAAAATCACAAAGCAATTAAACAAAGGATTAAATGTGTCATTTGCTGATGAGACTTTTGATATGCCAGACAATGCTTCTGCTTATGGTATTCAAGCTTGGACAGATAATGATGAATCAGTATTAATTAGAGATCGTTTTGATATTTGGGAATTCTATTTAAAGAGCAATAAAGCTCCTAGAATGATTACTAACGGATACGGACGTCAGAATAATATTGCATTTGATATCTTAAAACTAGATGACGAAAAGCGTTCATTCAGTAGAAGTGAGCAATTAGTATTAGCTGCTTTTAACGAGACGACTAAAGATGCTGGATTCTATACAACAGAAGTTAGTAGTACAAAAGCTCCAAAAGAAGTATTAATGAATGCTTATAATGGATATAGTTCATTGTTTAAAGCAAAAGAGGCTAATGTTTATGGATATGTAAAAGGTTCTTTCGTAGAGCCAACTAACTTATTTGTGACTGAAGATTTAGCTAAGGCTACGCAAATAAGCGATATTAATAAACAACAGAAAGATTATAACTGGGGAACTTCTGAATTAGTTCATTGGACTACACCTAAAGGATATACTTCTACTGGAGTATTATATAAACCAGAGGATTTTGATGCAACGAACAAGTATCCAATGATTGTTTATTTCTATGAGAAAGTATCTGAGAACCTAAATAGATATGAGTCTCCTGCACCAACACCATCTCGTCTAAATATTCCTTTCTTTGTGAGTAATGGATATTTAGTGTTCACTCCAGATATTAGCTATGTAGATGGTCAACCAGGTAAATCAGCTGAGGAGTATATCAACTCAGGTGTTGAACACTTAAAGAAAAATAGTTGGGTGAATGGATCTAAGATAGCTATCCAAGGGCAAAGCTGGGGAGGATATCAAGTCGCTCACTTAATAACAGTTACAGATATGTATGCTGCAGCTTGGTCTGGAGCACCAGTATCTAATATGACTTCTGCTTATGGAGGTATTCGTTGGCAAAGTGGTATGAGTCGTCAGTTCCAATATGAGAAGACACAAAGTAGAATTGGTAAGACACTTTGGGATGGATACGATTTATATGTAGAAAACTCACCATTGTTTAAAATGCCAAATGTAAAAACTCCTGTAGTTATTATGGCTAATGATAATGATGGAGCAGTGCCATGGTACCAAGGTATTGAGATGTTTATGGCATTAAGACGTTTAGGTAAACCAGCATGGATGTTAAACTATAATGGAGACGAACACAACTTAATGAAACGTCAAAATAGAAAAGACATTCAAATTCGTCAACAACAGTTCTTCGATTATTATCTAAAAGATGGTAAAGCACCAGTATGGATGGTAAAAGGA
Organism: Myroides marinus; assembly: GCF_900109075.1. Lineage (GTDB taxonomy): Bacteria > Bacteroidota > Bacteroidia > Flavobacteriales > Flavobacteriaceae > Flavobacterium > Flavobacterium marinum_A. The sequence goes on from NZ_FNYS01000012.1 coordinate 96,846, forward strand.
GTTCCTGCAACGATGAAAGGTAAAGATTGGGGATTTGACTTGACAGATGAGCAAGTAAAATAATTAGTCAATGTAGTATATAAATAAGGGCTATTCTGAAAAGAATAGCCCTTATTTTATTAGTAATAGCTGTATAACTAAGAGTATAATATACCTATTAAATAAGATAGAGAAGAGAGAATGTTTTCTATTTGTACTTTTTGAAGAGTTGATACTTTAAGTATATATCAAAAAAAGGGACAGCAGTAATCTGCTGTCCCTTTGATAAATCAATATATAATCAACTATTTTTCAATAGGTAATGTACGAGTTAACCATCCTTTTTTGTTAGCTGTTGCTATCGCATAAGGAGTAATCCAGAACAATGTAAACGTATAGAATATACTATATGGATATGCCCAGAATGACTCAAGTAGGTTATATCTCTTAGAATAGAAGAATACTTGTATACTAGAGAAAATAAAGATACTTACTAAAGCAGAGCTAATAAACATTACAGGTTGAGTAATTACAAAGTACAACATCAATATCGTGATAGGATAAGCCATTAATACTTGTAACCATTGGTTTAGTAATAAGATTCTAGGTCCGATAGTAGAACCTTCTCTAAATTTAGTGAATGCAAACTTACTCATCGCAATGTTTTCTCTCACATTACTTCTTTCCCAACGGATATACATCTTGTATAATGTTCTATATTCTTCAGGAGTATTCGTAAGTACGTAAGCATTTCTTTGGAACAATACATCAAATCCTTGTTTTAAGATCATATTAGTCATTGCTCTATCCTCACCGATATCAGAAGGCTGTCCCATAAATGTCTGTGTAATCCAATCTTCTAGACAGTTCATAACTGCATCTCTTCTATAAGCAGCTAAAGCCCCTGGAGTACATAATACAGAACCTAAAGCACTCTGAGCAGAACGAATAAATTCAAAACTGAATACAAAGCTTACATTAAGCATTTTTGGGATAATCCCATCAGCAGTATTTAACACTCTAACATTACCACCAACAGCACCACATTTCTCGTTGTTTACGAATGGACTAACTAAGTTTCTCAATGTGTCTTTCTCTACAATAGAGTCACTATCTACAGTAATGAACACTTCACCCTTACCAATATTAAACCCTCTGTATAAAGCATGTCTTTTACCTTGGTTTCTTTCTTGCTGTAAGATCGTTACTCGCTCTCCTAATTCAGCCTTAGCTTTTATCATCCAGTTCCATGTATCATCTTTACTACCATCATCTAGAGAGATAATCTCTATTTTCTCAGCTGGATAATCACTGTTTACTAAACTAATTAAAGTGTCATATACTAGTCGTCCCTCGTTATAGGCAGGAACAATCACAGTACATGTAGGTAGTTCTTCATCACTTACAGAAGCAACTGGTTTATATCTAAAGTATAGATATACAATATATAATAAGAAGCTAATCTGTAAAACAAATAGGACTAACCCAAAGTTAATTACTGCAGCTCCCCAGAATGATTTTAATCTCTCGAAGTGTAGTTTCTCAAAATAGGGCTGTAATCTATAAATAAGATATAAGCCTATTCCCATTAATAGAAATGTACCACCTAATACGATATAATCAGTTTTAGATAGTGATTTACCATTTAAGATATTCATTCTTTTCTGGCTATCATTTGTGGCTTGTACTGAATCAGTTGTTTTGTTTTGTTGCATAACCTTATTCTTTAATAATTGTTATACTATTTGTGGTTTTGTTTCCTTATTCTGCTGTTTGTATTCTGAAGTATTCTACTTAGGTTGTTAGTTGGTAGAATATTTAAGAGCAGACTAAATCATCAAATAGTCTATTAAGAATGATTCAATAGTTATGCCATCTACGTTTTACGGCTTTTGAGCCACTTTTTAACATAACGTATGACACATAATGTAGATTATTGGGGAATGATGTGAGGTCATAATACTCTGTTTTGTGTATTTGGTTGGGGTATTTGATATACAAAATGTGTGTTTGGAGGTGTCTATTTGCTGTTGTGATGTCTTTTCTTAGTGTTTGAAAAGGCTTTCATTGCTTTAAATAAAGCATTAAATAGTCTATTTTTGTAAGGAATGGTATATGTATAATACGTTCTAAAAAGATAAAATATGAAAGATATAATAGGAGATTATAAAGCAGTATTAGATCTAGGTGAAATGCAACTAGATTTAGTATTGCATATAGTAGAGAATAATATAGTTACTCTTGATTTACCTAGTCAAGGAGCAATGGGAATTGAGGCGTCTAACATAGTGGTAAGTAATGAAAGTATAGACTTTTCTATAACTGCTATGCAAATGAGTTTCTCAGGTAAAAAAGCAGGGGATAGTATTGAAGGAACAATTAAACAGATGGAGCAAGAGATTGCTATTGTATTTGAAAAAGCAGTAATTACTTTACCTGGTAATCCCTCTTTAGTGTCTTCTGAAGAAGAACTAATCGCATTAGCGAATAAGGAACAAGGTAACTATAAGTATAAAGTTGAAGATTATTTTCAACGTCCTACTTCTTCTAGTTTTCAATTATCTCCTAACGGGAAATATCTATCATATAGAGAGAAGGATGAAAAGAACAAACGCCATGTATATGTAAAAGAAATAGAAAGTGGTAAAGTTATTCGTGTTATCGAAGAAGGAGAAGAGCTAGTAAGAGGTTATGGATGGATTAATGATGATCGTCTAGCTTATATGATGGACAATGGAGGAGATGAGAATTACCATATCTATGCAGTTAATGTAGATGGAACCAACAATATAGATCTTACACCATTTGATAAAGTACAGGCAGGTATTCTTAATATGCTTAAAGAGCAGAAAGATTACATCATCATATCAATGAACTTAGAGAATGCTCAGATATTCGAACCTTATAAGATTAATATCAATACAGGTGAGTATGTCAAGCTATTCACTAATGATGATCCAGCTAACCCTGTAGCAGGGTATGACTTTGACAAGGATGGAAATCTTAGAGGATATTCTAAAATGTTTAATGGTGTACAGACTCAGTATTACTATAAAGTAGATGGCGGTACAGCGTATGAGTTATTTCATACAATTAATTGGTCAGATACGTTTTCATTAATGGCATTTAACTATGCTTCTACGAATAAAGATGAAGCCTATGTATTGACTAATTTAGATTCTGATAAGCAGCGTATTGTACTATATGATTTTAAAACAAAGACTGTTGTAAAAGAAATTTATGCTAATGAGGAGTATGATGCATCTATTATAGGATTATCACGTAATCGCAATTGGGAAATAGACTACTTAGGATACGAAGGAGAGAAGGTTGTTATAGAACCTGTAAGTGATACATTCAAAAAAATCAGTACTGATTTAGAGAAACACTTTGCAGGTTATGAGTATTCTATAGCAGCAAAGACAGAGAAAGAAGATCGCTATTTGATAATTGTTCAAAGTGATAAACTTTATGGCAAGTACTATAATTATGACAAAGAAACAGGTAATGTAAGTTTATTGTACGACCTAATGCCTCAGTTAAAAGAAGAAGATATGGCAGAGATGCTTCCTATCTCTTTTATGAGTCGTGATGGTATTAAATTACATGGCTATATCACATTACCTAAATCAGCTAAAGATGGAAATAAAGTACCTCTAATCGTTAATCCTCACGGAGGACCACAAGGTATTAGAGACAGTTGGGGCTTTAATCCAGAGACACAGTTATTCGCAAGTAGAGGATACGCTACATTACAAGTTAACTTCCGTATATCAGGAGGTTATGGTAAGGAGTTTTTTACTTCTGGATTTAAGCAGATAGGACGTAAGGTAATGGATGATGTAGAAGATGGAGTTCACTATGTGATAGAACAAGGATGGGTAGATGCATCTAAGATAGCTATCTATGGAGCTAGCCACGGAGGGTATGCTACATTAATGGGATTAGTGAAAACACCAGACCTTTATACATGTGGTATTGATTATGTAGGAGTATCTAGTATATTCACCTTCTTCGAATCTTTCCCAGAGTATTGGAAACCTTATAAAGAAATGGTAAAAGAAATATGGTACGACTTAGATAATGAAGAGGAGAGAGAAATAGCTCGTGAGGTATCACCTGTGTATCAATTAGACAAGATTAACAAGCCTCTTTTTGTAGTACAGGGAGCTAATGATCCTAGAGTAAAGATAGCAGAGTCAGACCAGATTGTAGAAGCATTGCGTCAACGTGGTTTTGAAGTACCATATATGGTAAAGTATGATGAGGGACATGGTTTTGCAAAAGAAGAGAATAGTATAGCTTTTTATAAATGTATGATGGGGTTTGTATCAGAACATTTAAAGTAACTGCTAACCACTATAAAAACAGCAGCCCATTGAGAAACTAATCTTAATGGGCTGTGTTATTTTAATATTGATCGTTAGATCCGAATACTGTTTTTCTATTCACATATTTACCTCTTGTGAAGTCAGGCATTTCTTGTACTTGACCATGTGCTTCTATAGATTTCTCGCTTAGTGGAGTGATAGCATACCATGTAGCCAAATCATAGATATCAAAAGGGAATTCTATATTTCGTTTAATACTTTCTACAAAGGCATTAATCATAAAGTAATCCATACCGCCATGACCAGCACCTACAGCTTTAGCTTCATTGTTCTTCCATAGAGGGTGATCGTACTTCTCTAAGTATTCTTTTGAGTTAGCCCATTGGTGAGAGTGATTCATTTCTTTTTCGAAGTAAATGTATCCTTTTTCAAAAGCACCAGAACTAATTTCTTGCCAAATACCTTCTGTACCTTGTACTTTAAATCCTAGGTTATATGGACGTTGTAGTGACGTGTCATGCGTCAATACCATTGTTTCGCCATTCTCACATTTAAGTGTAGTAGTGACAATGTCTCCTTGTTTAAAGTTTACCTTAGCATTAGGATGGTCTTTACCACCATTATCTACGATATACTGATGTAATCCTCTAGCCTTAGATGCCATAGAAGTAAGGTGTGTAATACGATTTCCTCTATTGATATCAAACATAGCAGCTAATGGACCTACCCCGTGAGTAGGATATAATTCTCCATTTCGGTTTACATAGTGATCAGTTCTCCACTTCGCTTCACTAAATCCTTTTTCACCGAACTCTACACCACCACCATAAGGTTTTACTCCATCGTTAAACAGTACATTGCGCAGATCGTGTTGATACCCTCCAGTACCATGGATTAGCTCTCCGAACTTTCCTTTCTTTGCCATATTAAATACAGCCATGATATCACGTCTATAACATACATTCTCTAACATCATTAGAGGAACCTTTGTTTCTTCATAAACATCTACATATTTCCAACATTCTTCTAAAGTCATAGCACCACAAACTTCCATACCCACTATCTTACCAGCGCGCATAGCTTCTGTACCTTGTCTTTCGTGCCATTCCCAAGGAGAGGAAATAATAACAGCATCTATGTCATCTCGTTTAAGGAGATTGCGATAATCATAATCACCATTGCTATAAACGGCAGGTTGCTTCTTATTGTGTTTATCTACTATTTTTTGAGCCATCTTGACCATTCTATCACTAGGATCAGCCATAGCGATGACCTCTACATCATCTCGTTTAAGTAATTCATCTAAATGAACCTGGCCTCTAAGCCCTACAGCTATCATCCCGATACGTACTTTTTTAGTTGTATTAGAGAAAGCAAACAAGGAATTAGGGAGGATAAGTGCTCCGATACCAGCTACACTAGTGTTTTGAAGAAAAGTTCTTCTGTTCATAATTGTTATAGTTAAATAGGTTAGTACTCAAAAATAGAAGATAAGCTTTGGATTAAAAAGAAAAAAAGCTATTTATTTCTCGATTTGTATCTATATCAATGGTTTTAGTATAAAGATATTTGCCTTGTAGTCTTTAAAATGTTGTACTTTGTATAAAAGTAGAATTATGAAGATAATAAAAGAGATACCCGTAATTAGTAGTGAGAGATTAGTATTACGTGAATTGAGAATGTCTGATGCTCAGAATGTATTTAATTATTTCTCTAAGGATGAGGTAACACTGTATTATGACCTGGCTACATTTACATCTATTACTCAAGCAGAAGAATTGATTAAAATATGGAATACTAGAGTAGTAGAAGGACAGGGACTTCGTTGGGCAATAACACTTAAAGGAAGCGATGAATTAATTGGTACTTGTGGGTTTCACAGCCTTTCAGAAGAGAATAGTAGAGCAGAGATTGGATATGAGGTTACACCAGCATATTGGGGGAAAGGTATTGCGAGTGAAGCAGTACAACTGATGTTAGACTTTGGCTTTAACGAGTTAAACTTACATCGTATAGAAGCTTTTATAGATCCAGAACACCATGCATCACGTAGAGTATTGACTAAAAGTGGTATGCAAACAGAAGGAGTACTAAGAGATTACTTCTTTGAGAAAGGTAGATATGTAGATGCAGAATTATTATCTATTATAACTGATAAATAGTAAGTTATAAATAAAGTAAAATAAAAAAGCCAATTGTTATCGATTAGATATACAATTGGCTTTTTAAGTATTTCAATTTTTTAAAGGGATGTGACAAATGTATTGTATTTCTGTTTACAATAAAAGTCAAAAGTTGTCTTTTTGAATCTTTTACAGATAGTTCGGTTTTTGGCCTTAAACTGAAAGAATAATTAGGATATTCTAAGATTCTACACAGTTTTTAGTTCAAAACTTTTACACCTTTTAGAAATATCCAACGCATACATATTTTATCTCCTTGATCAGTCTTGAAAACTTTAAATTGAGGAGCTAATATAGTAGCTGCTACAGCACTTGCTGCTGGTAACCAGAAACCGCTTAATTGTGTAAAAGTAGCTAATGCTAAACGACATAATAGAAATAGTATAGCAAAGCTAGCAAACTGTAATAAGATAGTTTTAGTACTTACACTCATAGTTATTCTTCTTTATTAATATATTTTCCTTTTTTACTTCCTTCGTATAATTCATATTTTACGAAACGAGATTCTAGTTTACCATTGAACAGTTTAATTTTTCTAGAAGGACGCAGTCCTACATACTTTAATGCCTCAACGTTACCAGTGATGAACCAAGCTTCTGTTCCTGGATATCCTTGTTTAAGTGTATCCCCAATCTCTCTGTAAAAACGCTCTAGGTTGATATCTAGACGCTCTCCATAAGGTGGGTTAAATACCATATGTAGAGGACCATCAGTTTCTTTTTGTGTATCAAAGAAATTACCTGTGTTAATCTCTATATAATCATCTAAGTTTGCATTTTTAGCATTGTCTAATGCTTTTAATACAGCAGAAGGAGCTTTATCATATCCTTTGATGCTGTAGTGGAACTCTCTAATTTTCTTAAGTAGAGATTCTTGAACTTTGTCAAATAACTCAGCATCCCAATCATTCCATTTTTCAAAAGCAAACTCTTTTCTATTGATATTCGCAGGGATATTACAAGCAATCATAGCTGCTTCGATTAGTACAGTACCAGAACCACACATGGGATCAATAAAATCTGTACGACCATCCCAACCTGACATTAATAGCATTCCAGCAGCTAATACCTCATTAATAGGAGCGATATTAGTAGCTGTTCTATATCCACGGTGGTGTAGAGATGCTCCAGAAGTATCAAGAGAAACAGTACACAAATCTTTTTGTAAGTGTATATTAATTCTTAGATCTGGGTAATCTTTATCGATACTAGGTCTTGCCCCTGTTTTGTTTCTGAATTGATCCACAATGGCATCTTTAGCTTTAAGAGACACAAATTGTGAGTTATTAAAGTTATCAGAGAATACAGTCGCATCAATAACAAAGGTTTGGTTAGGCGAAATATATTCACTCCAGTCAATACTTTGTACTCCTTTATATAAATTCCCTTCATTATAAACTGCAAAAGTTTTGATAGGTTTAAGGATTTTTAGAGCAGTACGCAATGCAAGGTTAGCTTTATACATAAAACCTTTGTCTCCTTTAAAACTTACCATTCTTGTACCTTCTTGTACATTTGCCGCACCTAATAATTGCAATTCTTTTGCTAATACTTCTTCGAAACCAAAGAAGGTTTTAGCCACCATTTTAAAATTTTCCATCTTTCTTCTTATATAAGGAATAATTGACTATTCGTCTCTAAACCATAATTTTATATTAGACTATTATGCTATAATATACAGCGATTTATCAGTTATATCAAGGTAATTATACCATAATATAAAATCCTGATATGTCTGTGATATATCCTAGGTTTAATCCGCAAAAATAAAGTAAATTTGCAGGCTAATTAAATAGTTTTAAAATAAAAGTATGTCAAAAGAGAACAAAGATTGGTATAAGTCGTGGTTTGACACCACTTATTACCATACTTTATACAAAGATAGGGATTACGAAGAAGCACAAGTGTTAATTGATAATTTAACTCAATATTTAAATTTAGAAGAAGGGGCTAAAGTATTAGATTTAGCTTGTGGAAAAGGAAGACATTCTATATATTTAAATTCATTAGGCTATGAGGTTACAGGAGTAGATTTGTCTCCTAATAGTATAGCAGAAGCAAGTGAATATGCAACGGATACACTTCACTTTGAAGTACGTGATATGCGCGAACCTTCTAATGAAAAGTATGACGCTATATTTAACTTGTTTACAAGTTTTGGGTATTTTCCTAATCCAGAAGATAATATGCGTACACTAGATGCTATTCATAAGAGTGTAAACGAGTTTGGACTAGCTGTTATCGACTTTATGAATGTTGATAAAGTGATAGAGAACTTAGTGCCTTCTGAAGTAAAAACTGTAGATGGAATAGAGTTTCACATTACTAGAAAATATGAAGACGGTTTTATCATTAAAGAAATAGTCTTTGATGCAGATGGTGAACACCACGAATACGTAGAGCGAGTGAAAGCTTTGAGATTAGAAGACTTTGAAGCAATGATGAACGAGAAAGAGATCTATTTATTAGATGTTTTTGGTGATTATAAGTTGAGAAAGTTTTATAAAAAAGAATCAGATAGATTAATTATGATTTTCAAATAAGCCTATGGTTTATATTATACCCTTACTAGCAGTAATAATAGGTTATCTAATAGCAGTGATATTAGAACCTAAGAATAAGAAGAACCTTAAGTTGCTAATGGCCTTTAGTGGATCATTTTTACTAGCACTTACGGTTACCCATTTATTACCAGATGTATATGCTGCTAGTGAAGCAGCATCTGTAGCTGAGCATGCAGGTCATAGTCATGACCATAGTCACAGCTCAGGTAATATTGGTTTTTTTATTATGATAGGTATTGTCTTTCAGATTGTATTAGAGTTTTTCTCTAAAGGTGCAGAGCATGGACATGTACATACGCATGATAAATTAGATAAGGTTCCTTGGTTATTATTCATCAGTTTGTGTATTCACGCTTTGTTTGAAGGTATGCCAGTGAGTCAACACGAAGAGCTAGCATGGGGAATAGGTATACACCATTTACCTATAGCAGTGATATTAACAGCATTCTTTATTAATGCTCATATGAATAAGAAGGTAGTATTCTTATTTATGATAGTATTTTCATTAATGACACCACTAGGTACATTAGTCTCTGGAAATGTTGAGTTTTTGAGTAAATATTATGCAGAGATATCAGCTATAGTAGTAGGTATTTTATTTCATATTTCTTCTACTATTATCTTTGAGAGTAATGAAGGACATTCATTTAATATCAATAAGTTAATTGCTATTATACTAGGAGTAGTAGCTGCCTATTTTATATAAAACAGAATAGGAAGATATAGTAAAGACGATTCGAAAGAGTCGTCTTTTTTTGTTGTATCTGTTTTTAAATTAATGAGTTAAGATTTTTATTTTAAATTGATTTAATAGTATGTTTGTCATACAAAATAATATAATTACATACATATGAATACAAAAGAAACAAAGAAGGCTGGTTCTTTCAGATTAGATAGAGGTCTTTATAAGCATATAGAAGAGTTAGCAAAGAAGAATAATCATAGTTTTAATAATTTGTTAGAAATATTATTGATACAAGCAACTAATTATCACGAACCTAATCAAATGACAATTGATGCAATGAATGAAATTGGTTTAGAAACTATTAGTAAGGATGAGTTTCATGATTTAGTTGATAAAATGTAAGCTATGTATCAATTCCTCTAACAGTTATAATCCTCATAAAAGGTTACTTTTAAACCTAAAAACTTCTCTAATTCTTCCAACTGATGCTTTAATGTATCGTGTTCTCCTTCGAATACAGTGACAGACTCTCCTGTATTTAGGTTAATAGACAAGTTGCAAAAGCCACCACCTTTAGCTGGTAACATATTCCATAAAGTAAGAGAATCAATCTCCATTCTATCAAACCAAATAGCATATTCGTTATCCGCAAAACCTAGTATGTTATTAGCATTATCTATCCATATTATGGATTTACCCTTACTATGTTTTTGTATTATTTCAGGAGTATGTTTAATTCGATCATCTCTGTGATAGTTTGTAGGTGTATTTAGTGGGTATTTAAAGATAAATGTATTAGATAGTTCTAACTTACTCATATAATTAGTATCATTTAATAGATTAGGATACTCATAGTGGGTAGATATGTGTAGAGAAGTGAAGCTGTAAGCTATCGTTCTACAATCATTATCATCATTAGAATAACTTATTTCTAATGTGATGTCATTTGATTTTGCATAAAAGAATAAGTTGCCATCATCGTTAAAACTATAAGAGGCTTTACTACCAAGGTCTTGTTCTATTGTATTCTTTAACTCATAAAGACTTTTATCAGAACCATCAGTTGCGAAGCATTTGGCATAATAGTTCTGTGGTGATACATCAGATCTCACATCATTGATATAAGTACCTAAGTTATCTATGATAATATTACCAATGCGTACTGGATAGGTTATATCTAAGTAAAAACCATCAGATGAGATATAAGGACATTTTAATAAATCTTCTTTAGTAGTATTCCATGGAATAAATAAAGGAGTTGGAGATTGTATTTCAAATCCTTCTAAGTAGTCATTAGTATTGGTTGAGGTGATGCTATAGTTCTTAGTATATGTAGTGCGATAAAGTTTATATATAGCATTCTTTCTGTCTTGAAGATGAGCATAAACAATATGCATATCAAAGTTAAATCGCTCAGCTAAATACGTCCATAATCGTTCAGTACCTACATAATCACCTGGGATGTAGTATTGTCTTCCTTGGTAGATAAACATACTAGGTTCGCTATAATCACTTGTTTCTAGATAGATATATTCAATACTTTTAAATTTGATAATTTCATCATCGCTCTCATAAGAGTTATTTTTGATAATAATCTCATCATTCGTTAGTAGTACTTCACCTCTGTTTATATCTTCTGTCGGAAATCTGTTCTTTCTTTTAAAGAAACCCATCGCTTATCTATTTAGAAAGATAAAGGTAGAGAATATCAGTTAATCTCTACCTTTATTTTACTTGTGTTTATATACCATTATCAAGATATAGAATACAACTAGGATGGAAGTCTTTATTGTTAATCATTACAGCCTGTTGGGTTATTGTTTTTTTTATGCACCATAGTTGTCCTATAATTACTGTAAGGCTTTCATTCAGAGGGAACTCTATGATCCATTCTTTAGCTGAGACTTTTTTATTGTCATAAACAGAAAAATTTATGGTTTCGTATTCTCTTGTTTCCTGGTAGTTAAATTGTTGGTGAAGTATAAATAAATCAACTTTTATTTCGGATATGTTCTCTTTAAAATTAAAATAGTCATTGACTGTAAAACTATGTATTGTGATTTTTAATTTCATATTACCCTGTTTCTCAAATTTAATTGGTAAGGAGCAATACTGATTAAATGGAGAGTTTGAGTTAAAATCAAATCCTACTAGATTACTTAAATCAGTGTTTAAGAAAGTACGTTGACCTAGCGGAACTTTTTCATTAAGATGGAATTGTTTTAAAACAAGGCTGTTTAGTCTTTTATACATCTTCTTACAATGATTGTTGTTCAGAGCGTATTGTATTGGGCGTCTCAGTAGCTTATTATAACTTTGGACTTTACCGAAGTCTGAAGCAGCCTGTCGTGTGCGAACAGTTTGTTTTTGAGAATTAGATTTGCTTTGCATAACACATTTACCATTTAGTGCTCTGAAAGTTGCATTTAGGAACTTTCCTCTAGGCCTACCTTTAGTGTCAATAATTGCCATAATATTTAAGTTTTAGTGGTTATCTTTTATCCAAGTGTTACTTCAGTATTAATCTAGTGTGGGGTGTATCAGTATTGAGTTAATCATGAGTATGTGATGAGTCCGTATTTTGATAAGAATTTACGGACTCATTACGGACTCACTAAGGACTCACACAAAACAAAACTCAATTAGTTCTAAAACTAATCTCGAATATAACTTGTTCTGTTTACTACATTTATTCGTTGATATTTGCTTTTGGAAAAGTATTGAACTATGTTATCTTTTTTTGAAGGAAGGGCAAAAAAGGGCAAAAAAAGCCCTTATAAGACTCAAAATAGGACTAGTATGAACTAAATAAAACAGACAGACTTGTCTGTTTTATTATTACCTTTGCCTTATGAAAGAACATTCTCCTAAAGAAAGAGTTTTAAAGGCAGCTACTTTACTTTTTCATCAACACGGATATAATAGCACAGGTATTAATGCCATAATAGAAGAAGCCAAAGTAGCTAAGGCTAGCTTCTATGATCACTACAAAACTAAAGAAGACTTAGGAGTGGAGTATCTAAAAGCTAGACATAATGATTGGTTTATGGGATTGAGAGAATTAGTAGAGAAGAAGCGCACAGTAAAAGAACGCATCATAGCAGCCTTTACTTATATTATAGAGATGAATGATAAAGAAGGCTTTAGAGGGTGTGCGTTTCTCAATATGTTATCAGAGTTACCAGAACATAAAGGAAAGATATACGATGTTATCCATCAACATAAATTAGAGCTGCAAGAGTTCTTTAAAGCTTTAGTTAACGATAATGGTAGAGCATTTATGTTATATATGTTATTTGAAGCAGCACTAACAGAGAGTCAGGTGTACCAAAACTCTGACTGTGTAAACAAAACAATAGAATTACTTAAAAACGATTTATTATAAATGAAAAGATATATAGCTAAGTTTAAAACGAATGAAGTAAGTCCTAAATCTGCTACATCACAGCATTCTATTTACTCCGGTATTGGAGGGATGATCGCTATAGGTGTTATCGCGTATATGACTAAAGAATTGTCTATGCCATTAATTATGGCACCATTTGGAGCTACTTGTGTGTTAGCATTCGGAGTGCCTGATAGCCCGTTAGCCCAACCTCGTAATATTATAGGAGGGCATCTACTAGCAAGTGTAGTAGGATTGTTATGTCTTACATTGTTTGGTACAGAGTGGTATTCTCTAGCTATAGGAGTAGGAGCGGCTATTGGATTAATGTTGCTAACTAAAACTACGCATCCACCCGCAGGTGCAGATCCATTAGTAATTATATTAGGGGGAGCTAGTTGGTCATTTCTGATTAATCCAGTATTGACAGGTGCAGTGATTATTACAGTTATCGCGTTGCTGTTTAATAATATTAGCAAAGTCAGAAAATATCCTAAATATTGGTGGTAGGTAATGTAAACAAAAAAGGAGTACATAAACGTTAAGTTATATACTCCTTTTTTGTTATTTAATAAATTCAAATAAAGTGAATCTATACTTCAAATAGATAAGTAAAGAATAATTTTACTTATCATAGTTAAATCCTTTTTTAGCATTTTGTACGCCAATGGATTCTATATCTTTTATAGCAATTGTACTGTATCTATTTAGAAAACGACTATAACACCCTTTAATAGAATCGTTTGTTAAAGTAACAGAATCGAAGTAGTAAGTCCTTATTTTGCCATTTTTGAGTGTTAATTGCATTTCTATAGAAGGAGCATTCTTGATTTTTACTATTTGACCTTTAGAATTATAAACCTTAAGTGTATCTACTCCATTCATTTGATAAGAGAAGTTCCCCATAACGGTAGGGCCATTAAGTTTAGTGTTGATTTGCTGAGGGTTTGATTTAGCCTCTTGTAGTTGTTCTGTTAAGCTATTTACAGGTAAAGTATAGGTGGCACAGGCTCCCATTGTTAGTGTTAAGCCTATAAATAGAATAGTATTTTTAAAATGCATTAGTAAATATTAGATTGTGGTGTTTATATATAAACAAAAGTATAATCTGTTTTAATGTGAACAAAATTATTGAAGATAACTGAACAAGTATTTTAGTGCTAAACTCAAAATATCTATCTTGCAGGTAACAAAATCAACAATACATGAAAAAAGTAATATTATCAGCCTTTATCCTTTGTGGAAGCTTGTTACAGGTAGTAGCACAGAATCCTCAAGCGTATAAAAATGGAGTTATCGTGTCCGCACATCCAGAGGCTAGTAGAGTAGGAGTAGATATCCTTAAAAAAGGAGGTAATGCAGTAGATGCTGCTGTAGCCGTAGAATTGGCATTAGCTGTAGTATATCCAAATGCTGGTAATATAGGTGGAGGAGGATTTATGGTGTATCGCGGTCATGATGGTAAGATAGATGCATTAGATTATAGAGAGAAAGCACCGATGCAAGCAAGAGAAAATATGTATTGGGGTGGTGATGGAGAAGCAATAACAGAATTGAGTATGAAAGGGGCTTTAGCTAGTGGTGTGCCTGGTACAATAGATGGTATGATAAAGGCTCATGCTAAATATGGTTCTCTACCATGGGAAGAGTTAGTGCAACCGGCTATAGATTTAGCAGAGAAAGGATTTAATATCACAGAAAAGCAAGCAGGAGAATTTGCTAAATATCACAATGATTTTGTAAAGTATAGTACACAAGGTACTGCCTTGACAGCTAAAGAACAGTGGGTAAAAGAAGAGTTATTTATTCAACCTGATTTAGCAGAAACGTTGAAGCGTGTGCAGAAAGAGGGACGCAAAGGATTCTATGAAGGAAAGACAGCAGAGCTTATTGTAGGAGAGATGCAGAGAGGAAATGGAATGATTACGTTAGAAGATCTTAAGCGTTATGAGGCCAAGTGGAGAACTCCTATCACAGGAGAGTATAAAGGTTTAAAAGTTATCTCTATGCCACCGCCGAGTAGTGGAGGAATAGCGTTAATTTCATTATTTCAATCTATAGAGAAGTATCCATTAGCAAAATGGGGATTCCAATCTGAGAAAGCAATACAAGTAATGGTAGAGGCTGAACGCCGTGTGTATGCGGATAGAGCAGAACATTTAGGTGATTCTGATTTTTATAATGTACCTGTGGCTCAATTAGTAAATAAAGCATATAACGTAGGTCGTATGGAGTCTATGTCTTTTGATAAAGCAAGTAAAAGTTCAGATATAAAAGCTGGTGAACTTGGTGGATATGAAAGTGACGAAACTACGCATTACTGTGTAGTAGATAAATGGGGTAATGCTGTGTCTGCTACTACTACTTTAAATAATTCATATGGTTCAAGAACTATTGTAGGAGGTGCTGGGTTTTTATTAAACAATGAGATGGATGATTTCTCAGTAAAGCCAGGTACACCTAATATGTATGGTCTAGTAGGAGGTAAGGCAAATGCAATAGAGCCAGAGAAGCGCATGCTAAGTTCGATGTCACCTACTATATTAGAGAAAAATGGAAAACTGTATATGGTAGTTGGAACTCCTGGAGGTTCGACGATTATTACTTCTGTATTTCAGACTATTCTTAATGTAACAGAGTTTGGAATGAATATGCATGAAGCTGTAGCAGCTCCTCGTTTTCACCATCAATGGTTACCAGATCATATAGATTATGAACCAACAGCTATTTCTGCAGGAGTGCGTAAAGCCCTTGAAGAGAAAGGATATATCTTAAAAGAACGCAATCCTTATGGACGTGTAGAGGGTATCTTAGTAAATAAGAACGGAACGTATCAAGCAGGTGCAGATACTCGTGGTGATGATGTAGCAAAGGGATATTAAGGGGATGAGGAATTAAGAATGTTGTTTAGGGCATTATGTCAATGTATAGGCAATACTTTGCGTCTACCCCAAACAACATCCACAATCTATGTCCATAGGGTATTAATTATACTGCCCTATATCACCTAAACATAGGGAATGAGGAATTAAGAATGTTGCCTAAGGCATTAATTATATATGATATGAACACACTATACAGTGTGCCTTACCCTTTATCTTAATGCAATTTAGAGTAAATAAATAAAGTGAAAAAGATATGAAAGAATGGATGTTTGATAAGTCTCTTAGAGTATTAGAAAGAATGCGTGCATCTGCTTATTCTATGAAAGATTATCAATATATTGATAGTGAAACAGAAGGAAAGAATGGAGCAAACAGAGCTTGGGGATTATATGCTTTTTTACTTCATCCAGATCAGAGAAATGAAGAGGCGATAGTAAATCTCTTTATAGAAGAAATAAAGAGTAGAGAGAATGATAATTGGGGAGGTACTAGTGATGCAGTGAAGATAGGAGCCTATTTAGTGAGTCTATATCAAAAGATGGAATATATCCCTCTGTTTATACGTGCTAAAAATTCTAATTTTGATATGCATTGTGCTTTTGATAGAGATTATATCTTGAGCAATGGCGTAGAGAAAACTTTAAGTTATGTCAATAACAATGATTTGGAATGGAAAGATGATTTCATGTATCTATATAATGGGCCAGATAACACATTGACATGGAATGAAGAAGATATTGAAAGATGGAAAGGTAATGTAGGTAAATGTATGAATAAATGGTATATAGAACCTGGGTTAGGAGACTATGGTTTCTTTCATTTCTTTTCATGCATAGGGGATACTGATACAGCATCAGAGATTGTATCACAATGGGAGAAACAAGTTAAGGAATGGAAGGAAGAACAATGGATAATGTTTCTAGAGTTTTATGAAGAATTAGATCAAAAAGATAAGATAGTAAAAGCTCAAGAAGCGCTATTGTCTTTTGATTTAGAAAATAAACAACGAGTAGACATATTTTATAGTTTAGGTGATTGTTATCTGAATATAGAAGATTTTGAAAAGAGTTGGTCTAGACTCTACGAAGGATTAATTTGTTTAGAGAAGATGGATAATTGGTATGAAGAAAGTTGTGTAAATAATTATACACAAATTATTGTAAAACTTATACTGAAAATCAATGATATGGATAATGTAATCTCTAAAGAAGCAGCTCAATGGTTACAAACTAATTTTGAAAAATTAGATATTAATTCCTCAGAAACGTTGACCTCGAGTATTAAGGTATTTGATTTAATAGGAGATAAAGAGAATAAAAAACTAAGTAGAAGGCGTTTAGATCTAGTAAAGCTATATAATAAGAAGTGGAAGTTGAAAAATAAGAAGTCAGAATTAAAGTTTCAGATAGAGGAGATTGATGATAAGCTTAAAAAATTAAAGAAAAAAGTAAAGAGCTTAGAATCTAAGTTGAAATAAGAGATAAAAGAAAAGCAGATTGTATAATCTGCTTTTTTGTTTTTAGGTTGTATTATTTGTTGATATTGAGTAAAATAAGTGTGATATATTTATATAAAATCACTATATTTAGAAGACTTTAAAACTTCAGGCTTATGAACACCACTTTAACTAATAAGACCGCTGTTATATACCCTTTTGTAGATCAAAAAGGGATGTATGGATATTGTAATCAAGATAAACAGATCGTAATCAATCAACAGTATGCCGATGGTGAGCTATTCACAAAATCGGGTTATGCTGTAGTGCGCGATAAGTTAGGACTGTGTGGTGTGATTGATCTAGATAATAAAGAAGTCCTTAAATGTAAGTATGACAAGATAGAGTTGTATGAAGTAGGAAGCTTTACAATTGCTATGACTGTCCATTCATATACTGTTCACAGTCGTTTTTGGCAATGGAAGTTTTTGCCAAACTTTAATATTATGAACTCTGGTTCTTCTTTTATGCCTTTGTGGGGAACAGAGGTAATAAGAGAGAAATTAATTGTATTAGTTTTAGATACTAAGCAAGTTTTGGAGACTAAAACGGCAACTAAAGAAAGACCTTATCTAGGAAGTATATCTATTAAGATAAATCAGATAGGGGCTAAGTTGATTCAGATAGATGAAGACTTATACTTTGCTAAAAAAGATAGGCTTAAACGCATTGTCAAAAAGGTAGTAAGTACTTATGATAATGGGTTAAGATGGGTGCGTAAGGTAAATGAGGAAGAAGTAAGGGTGTATAACCTAAAAGGAAAACGCATTAAGTCTTATGAGATTATCCCTAAACCTATATTTCCGATTACGTATAAAGGAAAAGAGTACAAAGTGCAGATGAATACTGAGGATTCTCATTTAGTGGCTAAACCTATTATTTGCCGTGATACTACAGGTAATGGACGTTACTATGTTAACTATGAGTTTGATATGTATATTCCTGTTCACTTAAAGGTTATTAATATTAAGAGTGAGAGAAGTATACAAGATATATGGAAGAATGTACTTAATATATATCCCGTAGCTTCTAAACAGTTCTTTATTGTTGAAGTAGCTCCAGAAGATACAAGTAGTAGAATAAATGAATTCTATATCCTGACTAGACATGGGGTACTAAAAGATTGTTTAGAGAAACCAAGTGATTATTCTATTACTTCGTATTACAATGAAGTGATTTGGCCTGCCAAAGAGTTATTAATTGATGACAAGGATATTCCTGACGGTTTCTTGTTAGAAAAGATTAGAACAATCAGCAGTGTGAAAGAACCGTTGTACTTTGTGTCTATTAAGAAAGATCAGATAAGTAGAGTAGGAGTGTGGAATGTAGATCATCGTCAATGGGTATTAGCTCCTGAATATTATTCTTTACGCCTTATGAAGAATATTAAGTATTGTGTTTTCCAGTTAGAAGAAAGTGGATTATATGGTATACTTAATATTAATACAGGTGTTATAGTATATGATCCAATCTTTAAATTGGTGAGAGATGCAGATGATTGTTTAGCAGAAGTAGAATTAGAAAGAAATCAAGAAGAAGCCAAAAGTGAATACAATTGTTTCTACGTAAACTTAAATACAGGAGAGGAATATCATCCTGGAAAGAATGTATTAGAGTATAAACAAGGGGTTTTTAATTAAGAATAATGTTTGTCTTTACTGATAGGAGGGACTTTGTGGAGTTACAAGTGGGATCTCTCCTATCGTCGAGATGACGCAGTTTATGGATGTTGATTATAGGGTATAAAGTATTATGCCCTTACCGTTGTACTGACTAGTGTGATATGCATAATGCAAACATCCTATTAATCATCAAATCCTTTAACCCTAATTCAGACAATGGACTGTGTGGAGTTACGAGTGGGGTCTCTCCTGTCATCGAGATGACGCAGTTTATGGATGTTGGTTGTGTGACATAAGGCAGAATAATGAATGTCCTGTGAACATTCATTATGACGAGCCAGGAGAAGAAAGGCTTAATCCATCTCTACATTGACATGCTGTGAAGATAATGTCGATACAAAAAAACTGTAAACCGTTAGCAGTTAACTGTAAACTGTTAAACATTCCTCATTGTTCTCCTCTTCTTTTTTAGTAACTGTAATCTAGTAGTACGGATACTGTCTCTAGTCTGTTTTCTCAGATACTCGTGATGTAAGAACCATCCACCTATCCCACCTATAATACTCCCAATGATTATATCTGTAAATCTGGCTTGTATAAGAATGTTTGGGGTAGTGATTATAGGATTAGCTGCTTCTGCTAATAGTACAGTTAATGCAGTAATGAATATGACTGCTATGGCATAATTACGTGAAATAAACATTTCGATAATGAACTGTAAGAGCATAATACAAATACACATATATAGAGGATCATTAGAAATAGAGATTAGTATCCAACAAAGTCCTAAACCTATAAATGTACCTGCAATACGCTGAAGAGCTCTCTGCCAAACATGGTACAAAGATATTCCTTGCATAATAGCGGTACAAGATATCGGGATCCAATACGGATTGTCAAACTTTAATAGATGACCAACAAGAAGCGATACACTCATAAAGGTACCTACTATAATAGCTTTGATAAAGTAATCTAATTGATCTTTTATAGGTACTGGTCGTATGAGGTGAATAGTTGTTTTACTGTTATATTTTTTACCTACTATGATACTATAGATTAAGGCTAGCGTACAAGCAAACATAGTTCCCATAACTATATATCCTAAGCGTGTTGGAATAGTAGCTAAATCAAAAGGCATATTGCTAGACATCGAGGCAACCATTATAAAGAAGAAGCTACCTGGTGGTCGTGTATTAAAATATAAGTTAACCCATTGTACAGCGGTTACAAATACTCCAAAGGCAATGACTGATGCAATAAAGTTAAAACTAAAGGATATACCAACTGCAAATGAAAGCATGAAACCAAAAGAGCAAACTAACATAGTAATCATGCGCTGAGGTGTTGGGATATTAGAAGGTAAATATAATATTACCAATCCTGCTAGACAGGCTAAGAGTCCTGCTTGTAGATTGTTAAAGTACCATCCTGTTAGTAGTGGAAGTCCAGTGGCTAGCATTGCCATTAATGGGATGTGCCATAGACGTTCACTGTGTTTTAATTTGAAAAGTGTTTTGCTCTCTTGTTGTAACAAGTTGACAAAAAAATTCTTGTTCATTTTCTATTAGATTCTATGTAGTGTAATATAAAATACAAAAGACAGCATGTTACTAAGAGATAAGTATTCTCTGATAAAGAGGTTTGTATTTTGTGATTACAAAGGTACATAAACTTAGAAGGATGTTTAAATCTTTAGTGAGATAATGGACTATTTAAAAAATAATAGAATAACAAAAAAGTATATCTTTAGAGAAAAAACAGAATGGAAGAAGTTAACTATGTAATCGATGGGCTTAAGAAAGTAGATAATAATATTGTTAAATCAACTTTTAGTAAGTTCTCTAGTTGGATTAGGTTTAAAGTAGGGTATAAAGGACTTAATGGACAAATGACTTTTACGTATAGTCAAGTATTATTAAGCTTTAATAGATCTGGTGGCGCTGTAGAATATAGAGTTGTTCCACTAAAACAAGTGATATCATATTCTATTACGGAGATAGATAGTCAAAAGTCACAATTAAAGTTATGGTTGAGAAATAACGAGTGTATTAAACTTAACTTTATAGGAGAAGATTTAAAAGAGATCATAAAGACACTATCTGCTCTTTATAATGGACTTTAGTATATAAGAGATATAGGATAGAAAAGCCTAGTAAGCATATTTGTTTACTAGGTTTTTTCTATTTTAAGGATATATTGTATACTGTAAACCGTTAAGCTACACGAAGTCTCCTAACTTTGTGTTTTTGTTTATTGAGATATAGTATTTCTAGTGCAGTTTATCACTGTAAGCTTTTAGTAGTTCACTGTAAACCACTCTTCATTCCTCATTGTCCATTTTCAATTAAAAAAGTTCTGTCTTAAATATATTAATCTTCTCCTTTAATTGTTCAGCTAGTTCAGTTGTTGTTACTGTACCATTGCTAAAGTTATCTTGAAAACTTGGCAAAGAGAATTGAGCTTTAATATTTCCCCCAAAGTAAGGGAATATAGAGGAAGCACTATCCATTACTGATTGTCCTCCTCTAGGGCCTGGTGATGTAGATAATAACATCATTGGCTTGTTTTGAAAGAAGCTCTTCTCTACTCTTGATCCCCAATCAAAGATATTTTTAAATGCTGTACTAAATGTTCCATTGTGTTCAGCTAATCCTATTATAATAGCATCAGCGTTCTTAATAGCCTCGTTAAAGTCTAAGGCTTGTTGAGGTACTCCTGTATTATTTCTGTCTTGAGAATAGATAGGCATTTCGTAATCATTAATATCTAATAGCTGGATATTATGACCTTCTAATTGGTTAGTTACGCTTTTTACTAATTGTAAGTTTATTGAAGTACTGCTATTAGTAGCAGCAAATGCTAATATGTTCATCGTTTTATTGTTAATGTTTTGATGAGACAAATTTAGAATGTGTAGGCTAGAAAAAACTTAATGTAGAATAAGATTTTGATATTAATTCAAATATTCTTGTAAGTAATCAATTATTGTATGTTTTTTTTAAACTATGTTGGGTTTAATTGAATTTTTTATTTTTCTATAGATTTTTGTTTTTTATATAATGTTGTTATTGAGGGGTTTGGTTGTTTGTTTGAAATATTATTTATGTTAAAATTTATTTATAATAAAAAATATTAGGAATAATTGGTTAAATGATTTTTATGAAATATTCTATTAAATAGGGGCTTATATGTTTTTTTGTAAGGTAAATATTATTTTATTTTAACAAATTGTGATTTATTGTGTGTTAATATTGGTTATAAAGTTCTTATTTAAGTTTAATTGTGGTTTGATATTTAATTTTTTAATGTAATGTTTGTTTTTTGTATCTTGATTTATGTTAATTTTGGTTCTAAAATAAATATACTATGAAAAAGAAAATTATTCCTTTGGTTGTACTTTTAGGTACAATAGGAGCATATGCTCAAACTGGTATAGGAACTCCACTACCTCATGGGACAGCTGAGTTAGAAATTTCTTCAAAAGACAAAGGGGTGCTTATACCTCGTGTAGAGTTAGTTAATGAGGCAGATACTAATACTGTTAAAGGTGGTACGTATCCTGAGAGTTTATTAGTTTATAATACTGGAGTCGGTGCATCTAGAATAGAAGCTGGTTTTTATTTTTGGAATAAAGATAAATGGAGTGCTTTAGTATCTAATAGTACTTTATATAAGTATATTAAAGAAACAGCTAAAGACGGAAATGTTACCATCACTAATACAGGTGGTAATAACTTTACATTTACTTGGGTAGATAAAACGACAGATAAAGAAACATCTGCTACTTTAGAAGAATTAATTAAAGGTATGGAGACTGTTACTACATTGACAGAAAGTAGTGATGGTATAAAGGCTACCTTGACCTATAAGAATGAAGAGAATAAAGCGCCAAAAGTTATTGATCTTACGACTCTTTTAGAAGGAAGTTCTGAGTTTAATAAGTTTTTAAAGACGTTTGTTGGAACAGCAGTGAATGAGACTATTACTACAATAGAAGCAGGTAAAAATGCTGATAACAAGAACAGTGGTACTTATACTTATC
>NZ_FNYS01000030.1 GCF_900109075.1 Myroides marinus
TAAAAAACAAGGCGAAGAACTGTCCACTTTCACACTGGAATACACTGTTCACTTTCACACCGGAATAGGCTGTTCACTTTCAGTGGAATATTCACCTAGAATATTCTCTGGATTATTTTTCATTAGATTTTCATTTATTGAGTGTAAGTAGTCTTCTATATAAATACGTGCTCTTGTATTGATATTTAAATGTTCTGTTTTTAGGACACTTTCAATATGATGAGCTATCTGTGAATATGAATAAACAATATATTCATTGTTCTTCTTAGGTAATTTCCCATTTGGTGTTAAGAAAACTAGAAAGTGATTTGATATATGTGGGTAAACAGACTTTAAATGTTTAGTATATTTAGTTAATTGATCTGAATGTTCATCGCTATCGATTTTGTTTTCAACTGCAATTATCATATTATCAAATTCAATAAAAATATCAATGTCATTTTCAGTTTCCCTTTTTATCCATTTAAACTTAGCTTGATTTAATAGGTCTTTATCTTTTACTATATCTGAAAGAAAGAGACTTAAAAAAATATTTCCTAAACAATGTTTTTCATTTGGATCTAATAACCAAGCTAGAAAAGTGGAATGTCTTATTTCATATCTGTCTAATTTAAGAACATTAAACAGGTTCGGTTCTTTGAGATCATTAACTAATTTTTGAAAATATGAATCTGATTCTAATTGTTTTAGTTTGTCTATCATAATAGTTTATATTTAAAATTCAACTGCTCAGCTAGCAATTGTATATTTTCTTTCCTTTTTAATGGCTCTATCCAATGCTTAGGAATACTCTCAAATCCATATAAAATACCTGCCAAGGCTCCTGTAATTGCTCCATTTGTATCAGTGTCTTTACCTAAGGACATAACTTTTAAAATAGCTTCTTCATAACTATTTGTAGTAAGTATAGTTTGAAGAGCAATTTCTAAACTTCCCACTACAAATCCTCTATTATTAAATTCACTTGGATCAATCTCTTTAAAATTTGGAGAGAAGATACGTTTAAAGTATTCATTTTCCTGATATGTAGAAGCCAAGTCATTTATAAGGCTTTCATATGCTAGACGTACATCTTTAGTTAAAACAAGATGTTTGGCATAGATAAGATAGATATAACAGCTATCTATAGCTATTTTATGTGCATGAGTTAAACTACTAAAGTTACTAATATAGCTGTAAGGATATGTAATGTTCTTGTCATATAAGAGCGGAAAGAGTAAAGGAGATATACGCATTAAAGAACCATTTCCATTGTCGCGTTCTGTATTGAGTCCTGCCGTTCTCCAATTATAATCATTTGCAAAATTTTCAATAGCAAATAAAGTTGTTCTTCCAATATCAAAAGTGTCTCCATCAGCAGTCCAATAACCTTCTTTCATCCAATCTTTAAAACGATCCATTAAATCATTTAAATCACTTTCTTCAGAGACTAAATATTCTGCTGTACAAAAAGTTAGAGAAGAATCATCACTAAAGGTTCCAACAGGTTTATGCCAAGAACCAAACCCAATTAATCTATTAGGTTCATTTTGATAATTAGTTTTAACAGATTCTATATCTATTTCATTTGGATACTTAAATTCGATAGGAACTCCTAAAGCATCAGCTACTGCTACACCGAATAGGATATCTTGTGCTAAGTGGGACATTTTATACTTGTTTTTAAAGATTGCCTCTCAAAATTAAATCATATAAATGGCATCCCAAACTCTTAAGAAAGGATTCTTTGTTTTTTATAAGTAAACTCTCTCAAAGATAAACCAAGGCTATAAATGTTAGTAATAAATACAAAGAATTAAACTTTATAACAAAATTTCCTTGTATCTATTTATTTTTCCATCTCTAATAACCTTTATACCTTTCTCTTTTTCAATGTTCCTAAGAACATTTGATATCTCTCCACTTTTAAGTGAAATATCTATTAGCTCTTTTTCTAGTAATTCTTTCTTTATATCAGCTACAGTTTTTGGGGTATTAAAAAAATTCTCTGATATTAAGTTCTTTATCTTCATTGTCAACTTTATCGCTTTAGATCTTGTTTCTGTCAGCTTTCTTTTAGGTGCTAAATCAATTTTCACATCTAATAATGATTGTAATGATAATTCTACTGTAACAGCATAAAGGAAATAAAAGTCCATATTGGTAGTTTTTCCATTTTCTATCTTTATAATAGAGCTTTTAGATATCTTAGTCATATATACAATATCTCCTTGTGTATAACCTAACTCTTCTCTTTTTTTCTTTAGTTTTTGTCCAATCTCTAATTTGTATGACATAAAGTTTATATTTTTAATAAATACAAAAAGTGTTTATTTTAAAACTTTTTGTGTTTATTGATTATTTGTTTATATTTGTATCTAATAATAGACTGATTAAGCTATACGCTTAACAAACGATGTTATCTCGCGCCGTGAAGTCCTAAATTTGCTTGCGAGAGTAACCGTGCAGTCGCTCCATGCAAAAAAGTTTCATACTTTTGTCTTTGCATGTGAGCGGTACTCACGTATACTTTCAAAAGCATTGAGTTAAACTCAAAAGGGCTTAGGACCCCTTCGGCTTGAAAGTATGCAACCGCTCCTTGCTTTTTTACAAGGTTTGATCTATCATACTTAAACATCGTTCATATAATTTATGTGAGCGATTTTTTGTTTTTACACTAAAAGCAATTGTCTCTCTCATTAATAGTAGTAGAACAGGGATTGCCCTATTTTATACTACTATTACCTTTACATAGTAGATAACTTTTAAGTTACTTAGGTTTTTTTCTTTTTTGATTCGCACTCTAAAAGTAAATCCTTTCTTACAGTTCTCCAAAAGTAAAGGTCATAAGATGTGATAGTCTGGTATGTATATACTGGACTATCCAAGGAACTAAAGCAAAAGAAATAATTATTCTTTGCTTAAAAATACAACAGACCTTTATGTATGCTGTCTCCCAAACAAGCTCTAAAAGGTTTAAAAAAACAAGGTTATATTGTTTTACATTCTATCATAGAAGATTAACAATACCTCTTCCTTAATGGACTTATCGAATGTTCTATTCGAGATTTTTTCAATTATTACATTTTATTACAAACAACAAAAATTAGTAACTAAACTCACATTTAGCTTATGATTAAACTTTAGTTTAACTAAATCTTATCGATGTAGATTAATTTGATATTAACACTTTAATGTTAAATGGCTACCCTATTACTTATTTAGTTAGAATAAACACACATTTTACGCAATGTCTAAGATAGTTTTTTAGATGCGTACAGGACTCCTATTGCCTATTAATTTGAAACGTATTGTTATCAATATATTCATTTTTAAGTCAATAGAGCAAATTGATTAGTTAGTAACTAAAAAGCTATGAAGAGAATTTATTCACTGTTCTATTTATTAATCACACATTAAAACTATTACACTATGGAGAAAAACGCTCACTACTTAGTTTATTCTAAGTTGGTTAATGTAGAATTAAACTATTAGTGAGCACTTAAACACACAACACAAAATATGGCTTAAAGGGATTTTAAGACATATAAAAGTCCATGACTATCTCCTTGCTCTATATCGCATTTTGGGAGACATGCTTTAGAGTAAAGGAGATGGTTTTAAAATTCAATTAATTAACCCCTTGATATAACAGACTTATCTAAGTACTACGGCAATAATAATCTTAATGATTTAAAGCTCTCTTATATCACTTCAATTATAAATATTATGAAAACTCAAATTTTAACCAATTATGGTTACAGGATAACTATGCTATTAAGTTTCTTAATCTGTTATCCAAACTATGCCGTATCAAATAATCATTACTTGTTTTTTACAATGCCAAATGCCTTACCTGATAATAAGCAAAAGATTAAATTAACTGGAATTGTAAAAGACAGTCAAGGTGTTCTTGGTGGTGTACACATATCTACCAGTGACAATAAAGTTGTAGCAACTGATTTAAACGGAAAATATACTATTGAGATAAGCGCAGGTGATAAAATTACTTTTTCAATGATAGGGTATAAACAGCAGACTATTACTTATTCAGATTATCACGGTTCTGTCTTAAATATTACTCTTTTAGAAGATAGCAGTACACTAGATGAAATTGTGGTTAACGCAGGATATTACAGCGTTAAAGACCGTGAGCGTACAGGAAGTATTGCCCGTGTAACTGCAAAAGATATTGAATTTCAACCTGTGGTTAATCCATTGCAGGCTATACAAGGAAGAGTTGCAGGGGTTGACATAACCCAAAGTAGTGGTGTTGCAGGAGGCGGAATGAATATAGAAATACGAGGGCGTAACTTTTTAGATAGTTCTAATTCTGGTAGAAACAACCCAATGTATATTATTGATGGAGTACCTTTTTTATCTAATGCAATGGGTAGAACAAACGGAAGTTTAGGAGTACAAATGTTTGAAAATGGAATTTCACCTTTAAATACAATACCACCATCGGATATAGAAAATATCGAAATTTTAAAGGATGCTGATGCAACAGCTATATATGGTTCCCGTGGAGCTAATGGTGTTGTACTTATCACTACTAAAAAAGGAAAATCAGATAAAACACAATTTACTTTTTCCTCTTCCATTGCTTTTAGCAAAGTAGCAAAATTCATGGATATGATGAATACTCAGCAATATATTCAAATGCGTGAAGAAGCTTTTAAAAATAGTGGTATTACAACATATCCAGTTAATGCTTATGATATTAATGGGACATGGGATAGAAATAGATATACCGATTGGCAAAAAGAATTCATTGGAGATACTGCAATTGACCAAAACATCGCTTTAGGTATTCAAGGAGGAAATGAGTATACAAGCTATAATATGAATCTTTCTCGCAATGAAAGCACTACAGTGTTTCCAACTGATAATGGATATAAGAGAAATGCTTTACTATTAAATTTCAATCACAGAAGTAAAGACAATAAATTAATAATCAATACCTCTACCTCTTATGCTGCACAATCAAATAATCTTCCAATTATTGATCTTACTCGTCAATCACTAAAATTAGCACCTAACGCACCAGCGTTATATGCTGAGGATGGCAGTCTTAACTGGGAAAATGGCACTTTTAATAATCCTTTAGCTCAACTAAATCAAACTTATGAAAACAAAACACAATCACTTGTTTTAAATACAAATCTCTCATATAACATTTTACCTAATTTGTTTCTTAAAACAAATGCAGGAATTACTAACACAGATTTTGAAGAGTGGAAAATCACACCACATACTATTTACAATCCAGCTGAAGGATACACAAGTGAAATGTCCAATACCAGTAAGGCAAATACTTCTTTTAAATCTTATATAGTTGAACCTCAATTGCAATATACTAAAGAAATAGACAAACATGCTTTTGATGTACTTGTTGGTTCAACTTATCAAAGTAATACATTTGATGGAAGTTATATTAGAGGAGTTGGTTTTTCATCAAATACTTTGATTAAAAACATTGGAGCTGCTAAAGAAAAATACATTGGTAGCACATCGAATTCAGAGTATAAATACATTGCTCTGTTTACAAGGCTAAATTACAAGTATGACAATAAGTACATTGTCAATCTTACAGCAAGACGAGACGGTTCAAGTAGGTTTGCCAAAGAAAACAAGTTTGGAAACTTTGGTGCAATTGGTCTGGCATGGATATTCTCAGAAGAATCATTTTTAGAGAATGCATCATGGCTTTCTTTTGGGAAATTTAGAACAAGTTATGGTGTGATAGGTAGTGATAATATTGGGGACTATGCTTATATAGACACCTATACAATTACTTCAAGTAGATACAATAATGAAACAGGTTTATCACCTACCTCTTTATATAATCCAGGTTATAAATGGGAGAAAACAACCAAATTTGAAGCTGCTTTAGAGCTGAGTTTTATAAATAATAGATTCAATACTACCATCGCTTTTTATAATAATCGTTCAACAGATCAGTTAATTGGACTTAGTTTACCAAGTACTACTGGATTTCATTCAATTGTTACCAATTCTCCTGCTGTGGTAGATAATAGAGGATGGGAATTTACCTTAAATACAAATATCATCGCTACACAAGATTGGAGGTGGTCTACTAACTTTAATATCTCACTTCCAAAAAATAAACTAATCTCGTATCCTGGATTAGATGAAGGAACACAAAGTAGCTATTACGTTATAGGTGAGCCTTTAAATATTGTTAAACTCTATCAATACAATGGTTTAAATCCACAAACAGGATTGTATGAATTTACAGATTTTAATAAGGATGGTAAAATAGATATTAATGACAAAACTCTTGTCAAAAGTTTAAATCCAGTATTCTATGGAGGATTACAAAATACAATCACATGCAAAGATTTTACACTAGATTTTCTATTCTATTTTAAGAAGCAAGATAATTACAACTTAAATAAAAATCATGTTATACCAGGTGGAGCTATAAATAATTTACCTGTAGATTTTGTTAATAGATGGAATCCAAACAATACACAAGCAACATATATTGGAGCTTCTTTTAATAATGCAACAGCTCGTAATAATGCTCTTCCATTTGTAGATAGTGATGCTACAATTAGTGATGCTTCTTACATCCGATTAAAGAATATATCAATTGCTTATACCCTAACGTTACCAAAAGCGAAAAACACGTCCTTAAAAGTATATATGCAAGGACAAAACCTTTGGACAATTACTTCATATAAAGGCATGGATCCAGAATTTACAAATTATGGATATTTACCTCCACTTCGTACTTATTCTTTTGGAATGCAATTAACTTTTTAACCCTTATGACTATGAAAACAATAAATAAATCAAGATTGTTGATACAATCTATTTTAGTCGTTTTTTTTGTAATTCTCTTTTATTCTTGTGAGAGCTTAATTGACGTTGATTTACCAAATGATAGAATAAGCCAAGAAGAAGTATTCAAAGATATAAATACAACAAAATCAGCTTTAAACTCCATTTATATTAATCTTAGAAACAATCCTTTCTTCTCTAAAGATGTTTCGGGAATCAATTTTAGAATGAGTCTGTTTACTGACGAATTAGATTTTGTAGGTACCTCAGTAGAATACTTCCATCAAAATAGTATTGAACCTAATGATAGTGAAATAACCAAATGGTGGAATAATGCTTATCAGAATATCTATGCGATTAATCTTTTTATAAATAAACTTAGCCAGTCACCTTCTATAGACACACTAAGTAAAAATCAATTATTAGGTGAAGCCTATACCTTAAGAGCGTTGTACTATCAAAATATTGTCCAGCTCTATGGAGCTATTCCCTATACAACTTCAACTGATTATAAGGATAACACCACCATTGGAAAGACATCCGAGAACCAAGTACTCTTAAAAATAGAAGAAGATCTTTTAAAAGCCATCGAGCTGTTAACCTACCAGTATAGAAGTACTGACAGGTATTATGTCAATAAAGCTGTAGCAGAACTTCTTTTAGCTGAAAATTACTTGCTTCAGAAAAAAGATGAGTTAGCTGAGCTTTATAGTCAAAAAGTGGTTGACAATAGTCTCTATCAAATTGAACCTGATCTCTCTAAAACATTTAAAAAAACAGCCAAAAGTACATTGTGGCAATTATCACTTGAACAAAATACAACTGTGACACCTGAAGCAAGCCTTTATGTGTTTACTGCTCTTGGTGGTTTTACCTCTACTATTAGCGATAAACTAATGGGATTACTTGATGCTAACGATTTAAGAAAAACAAACTGGATTACAGAAGTTAAAATAGGGAATCAAATCTATTACGGTGTGTATAAGTACAAGAATAAGACAGGTAATACCGATGAGAATTCTATTTTTTATAGAGTTGAACACGCTTATTTTATATTGGCAGAAAGCTTACTAAAACAGGAGAAAAATGTTCAGTCTATAGAGATTATTAATAAAATCAGACGCAAAAGAGGATTAGATGATTTACCTCTTAATTTAAGCAAAGAACAGATTGAACAAAACTTGCTACAAGAGTCTTTTAAAGAGTTTTTTACTGAATCTGTTCATCGGTTTTATACTTTAAAAAGATGGGATAAATTAAGTGAACTAACTTTAACAAAACCCAATTGGCAAGATCGTTATAAACAACTTCCTATTCCAGAAACTCAATTGCTTTTAAACAGAAACTTACATCCACAAAATACTGGATATTAAACTAATTTGACATGAAAACACATTATACAACAATCTACACTTCTATTTTTCCTTTTTTATTGATTGGAATATTGCTTGCTGCTTGTAAATCTAATACGCATACCACTAGAAGAGTTACAGACAATAACGAAAATATAGTTATTCAAGGCAGAGTTTTAGTTCAAGGAACTGACTCTGTTCCTTTGGGATTAACCACTATAAATATTAAAAACAAGTGGATTTGGAAAGATGAATCACAAAAAGCTTATGGAGAAAACAAAAGGGTATTTGTAGATAAAAAAGGGTATTATAAAATTACCATAGAAAAGGGAGATACACTAATGGCTATTCCCAATCACATTATTTATGGAAGGGATGTAAGCAAGTACACTTTTGCAAATTTGGACAAAAGTCAAACTATTGATATTGAAGTAAAAAAAGATGAAGCGGGCTATCAGAATTTGATTAATAGCAATGAAGTATTAAAGTCAAATATTGAAAATCTCATCAAAAATGTTGATCCTGAACAATTAGTATCAGTTAGAGGAACAATTAAAAGTAAGAAAACAAATCAGCCACTTAAAAACATGGATATTAGTTCTGCTTTTAACAACAATGTAATGGGAATTGGAACGTATCATTTAACTGATCAGTTTGGGAATTTTGATTTAAAAGTACCTAAAGGGAACCTTTGTAGTATACAAGCTTTATCTGCTGATGCAATACGTTTTACTGCTTATAATGATACAATTATTAATTTGTATTTGTAATTATGAGAACATATTTGATATATAAATTGATTTTAATTTTCGTGGGATTACTGTCTTCTAATTCTTTGGTAGCAAGTAGTTATAGTGAGGGAATCGTAATTGATTCCCTTGGTTATACCATCCGTCCATTTTTAATTAGCCCAGATGGAAACTGGGTAATAGCAAGTAAAACCTATGGGTATAATAATAGAGCAGATACTATATTCTATATCAACACTAAAACCAAACAGAAAAGAATTGTAAATGATCTTTCCACCTTACAAGCCAACTTGTTGTACAATGATTTAATACTTGAGAAAAAAAATCAATACTTAAGTGTGATTAATTTAGAAACAAATCAATCTGTTTTTAAAGCTGATGGCATCAAACAATTCGCTTCCAAGGCCTTTGACAACAAGAATTTACTAATTACACTATCCTCTAATGCAGTTTTAAATCTTGTACAATTGGATAAAGATGGAGAAAAAAACAAAATAATATTCAATGATAATCAAGTAGTTGAGTTCTTAGTCAATGAGAATAAAACAAAGCTAATCTATCAAAAGAAAGATTGCAATACATCTTATGTTTTGGACTTAGAATCTTTTAAAGTAGCTGAAATTGACTATTCGGGGGATTTACTATCTCCTTATTGGAATGTCACTCAGGATAAAATGGCTATTCTTGAGAAAGAAAATATCATATATCTGTTGGATCTTGAGAAAAAACAAGTAGATACCATTCAACTTAGTAAGAAGCCTTTGGAGCGATTTGAGTTGTCTTTTTATTCCAATGATGATCTATTTATTAAATACAATATAAAAACAGATGAGAAGCTTGAAGAAAGTGAATATTTGGATATATGGAATGGGAATACTCGATTTTTACATCCAAGTTCTTTTAAAGAAAAATTTGTACTTCAATACAAGGCTTTTATCTATCAATCTAAAACAAAGACATTGAAAGAGTTGGAAAGAAAAAGAGAGAGTGATTCGGATTTTATAAATCTTCCCAATCATATGTTATCATACAATCCTTTTACTTACCAAGATTTTAGTGCTTCTTATACTCAAATACAGTTTGATGTACTAAATACATCTAATAGTCATATTGTACAATCAATTAAGACTAATAATTCAAAGAATATTATTGCTTCTTTATGTGGAAAGTATATGATTTATCCTATTGACAAGGATAAATCAAAATGGGAAATACTAGAGCTCGTTACCAATAAAACCACAATGATAAACTGTGATGCATCAACGGTTGATGTACCTATATGGTCAACCAATTCTGAATATGTTTTTCTTGTAGTGAACAATACATTAACTCGTTTAAACTTATCCACGAAAAAACAAGTAAGCCTTCTAAGTTTTACTGGGAAAACTTCTTTGATTTTTGCTAATAAAACTAAGCACAACAATGATATAAATGCAACAATCAATACTGAATTTCCAATTATAGTTGCAGTTAAAAACAGCTCAAATACTTTGATTTACAGTATTGATAATACTCGTACTAAATTGCTGATTGATGCAAAAGAAAATGACCTATCACGAGGATTAACATATTTACCCAACTTAATTAGCAAAGACCTAAAAACTATTGTTTTTACACAAGAGAATTACAATGTACCTGTTTCATTAAAGGTGCTTAATAACGGCAAAATAACCACTCTTTTGGAAAGTGATATTCCACAAGAGCTTTATAGTAATAGAAAAAAACAAACCATTAGTTTTAAAACTAAAACGGGAAGAGAATTAAAAGGAACGCTTTATTATCCAAAAAACTTTAATAAAGAGCTAAAGTATCCTATGATTGTTTATACTTACGCTGAAGATGATACAGATAGTAAACAATTTCTTTTGTCCTCAATGATAAATTCTACGGGCTTTAATATTCCACTTTTAAACGACAATGGATATTTTGTATTTTATGTTCAGTCGTATGTTTCTCAGCAGGGGCCTGGAATAGGAGCACTTGAATCAATTAAAAATAGTGTAAAGATTATTAGTGAAAAAGAGTCTGCAATTGATACTTTAAAGCTTGGTTTGATAGGTCATTCTTTCGGAGGATACAAAGCCAGTTTTATCGCTACTCAAACAAATATGTTCTCAGCCATTATCAGTGGAGGAGCACCTCATGATGTAATTGGTGGTACAATGTATCGGTATAATACCTACAGAAATAAACTTGATTGGTTTATGGTAGAGAGTGGACAACTGGGATTTAAACAGAGTTATGCAGAGAATCCTGAAAAGTATTTGGCTAATTCTCCTCTATTATATGCTCATAAAGTAAAAACACCTATTCTTTTATGGACAGGGCTAAAAGATGAAAATGCACATTGGGAAAACACTCGTAAAATGTATGTTGCTTTAAAAAGGTATAAAGTACCAACGATTGCTCTATTTTACAAAAATGTTGAACATGACGTTATGCCTAATCAGAAAGTTGAAAACAAAGACCTAACACTTAGAGTGATGGATTGGTTTGAGTATTTCTTAAAAGATAATAAAAGTATTCAGTGGATTAATAAAGGAATTGATTATGATAATTACTCATGGAATCAATTAGATACTTTTTAATAAGAGAATAAAACAAGGGGACGATGTCCCCTTGCTCTGTAATCAGTAAAATTACATGATTAAACGAAGAGGTTTATATTCAGCTACAGAAGAATCCCATCCATAGATTTGATGAGTCTCTGAGTTAATATCTTCTTCGTACAAAGGGCCAAATCCTTCAAATGAACAATCTCTCTTTACTATTTGCGTTGCTTTTTTAAATACAGCTCCGTCTAAATAATATAGATCCCCTCCATAAGGAGTTGCAGTCTCTTCTGATATTTCAATTTTATTATCAGCTTTATTACTAGCATTCATTGTGAATGCACCTAAACTTAGCATTGCAACAACAGCAAATGGCATAAGTAGGTTTTTTATAAATTGTTTCATAATGTTATTGTTTTTGAAATTATATAACAAACCTCGTGTTCGTTATAAAAATGGTCGTCTTTTAAAGTTAATCAATGTCTTTTATTTACCATAGTCGATTTATGTAGCTACCCTAAATCGAACTTTTCTATCCCTACTATACGTGTACAAAGTATAGTATTACAGCTTCAACTAAAAAAATATAATCATGAAAAAATTCTTATGAGGTAAACTTACAACTCTTTATAATTCAAAACAATACGTGTTTTCCGCATATTTTCATAGTATAATTAATTCTTCATTTAAGTAGTAGAGTATTATTTTTTATTAATAATAGCACAAAGTTAGGCAATGCCAAGCGGTTCGCTAGCAAGAAATTCCCCCATAAATGCTTGACTAAAGTCTTCGCTTTATTGCGTTGCTTCTTGCGCTCGCTAAGCCATTACCAATTGTGGCTCCATAATTAATTTAAAAATTTAATAGTATGGAAACTACAGTTTTAAACAAAGAATGGCTTATCGCCTCAGAAGTAGAATTAATTTACAAATCAAAAGTAAAGGCTTCACAGAGACCTCAGATTACATCTTCTTATAGTGCATATCAAATAGCATTAAAAGCTTGGGATAGTAATAAGATTGAATTATTAGAACAGTTTAAAGTACTTATGCTTTCAAACAACAACAAAGTACTTGGAGTATTACAAGCTTCCTCAGGAGGGATAACAGGTACTATAGTAGATTTAAGAATCATCTTCTCTGCTCTTTTAAAAGCGAATGCTACAGCATTTTTGATTGTACATAATCATCCATCAGGAAAATTAGCTCCAAGTGATGCTGATAGACAAATTACAAGAAAGATTAAAGAAGCAAGTAAGATACTTGATATTACGCTTTTAGATCATTTAATTATAACAGCAGAGAGTTACTACTCTTTTGCAGATGAAGGCACCTTATAGGTGCCTTTGTAATGTTGAGTGTATTTTTACTAGTTTATATAATAAACTTAACTTTTGGAGGCTCATTAAAACCTTTGTCACTTATTTTTAAAACAGCATTGAAATAAAATTTACTTAACGCGCTTTGAGGTAAATTTTTGATTCTTGTGTATTTTGCAATTATTCTATTTTCAGATAAAGATCTTTCCCCATAATTTCTAGTATTAGATACTACGGTATTCATGGCATGTTTTTTTGTGATGTTTTTCTCAGTATAAAAGCGTAATGCATTTGTTGTTGCAGAATAAATTAATGCATATATCTGGGATACTGAATAATTTTCCAATAATGAGTTAAAACTAGATTTAGTTATATCACCTGAAATAAAATCCATTTTAAATACATTACTAATATTCTGTTGTAAATACTCAATACATTCATTAATAGCGATTTCTTTCCAAAATTTCATTAAATCATCAATATCTTCTTTTAAATCGATATTAGGATAGAGTAAAGAATTAATTATTTCTTCTTCTTCTATATTTGAAATATTTACTTTCCACGATACTTTAAAAGGATTAAAACTATATTTTTCTTGTTCTTCGTCTATAAGATTAAAGAACTCCAAATTATCTTCGTGTAATAAAATTATTCCCTGTCTAAATAGGCTTTCAATAATCTCTTTAGAATAAATTTCTGTAGGTGCAAAAGGAGACGAAAATGTATCTAGAGGCCTTATATAATTCTCATTTTCAATAAATCCTTCTCTTATTAGAGTCCCTAAATATACTTTCTCTATTAAAGTTAACTCATCTATATCTAATGCTTGATTATAGTTAACTTTATTTCTAACAAACTGCTTTTTCTTTGTAATTTCTTGTTCTTTTAAAATTTCTCTTTTCTCTATACAATAATCACACATACAATTTCTGTTTTCAGGACTGTGTTGGCAGTTTGGACAAAAAATAAAAGTATTATCTCTCCAAGACTGATTACGTACTTTCTTATAAGAAATATAATTCTCTTTACAATAATCACAACTACTGTCATGGACATCAGGTGGAAACAATTTAACCAATTCAGACGCAGTTAAATTAAATCTATATTCAGTTTTAAGGTCAATCAATTTGTCCCCTCTATAATATTTTTCCATTAGTTCTATTAACTCATCTTCTTTAAAACTCATTTCTTATTTTTTTATATATGTAGCAAGTTAAATATTTTATTCTTGTTCTAGTATTAGAATATTACTTTTATTAATTACGATATTTTTAAGTTCTCTTTATGCCTTAAAACAAAAATAAGTTTAAGAATCAAGCTAAGGGACAGCCATATCATTTATGGGATTAGATATCAATCAGTTTTAATGAAATGCTTAAAAGATAGGCTTGTTTTTTTCATTGAAGCTCGTAGTTATCTGTTGTTCGAACTCGTTGAAATGATGCTCTAGTAGATTATAGAGATAAGCATAGATAGTCAATTTATCATCCGCAATGACCTGAACAATACGAGAAAGGATTTTGTGATGTTCTGGATCTATGTAAACTGACTTTCCATGACGTGCGGTGCTTTTGACATCTTTAAAAAAAAGTTCTTCATACTCCACTACTTTACACTCTTTAGTAGAGTCCTGTTCTTTTTTTACACGCTTTTGCTTCTTTGGTATCTCTTTAGTTTCTTCTTGCTCATCTCTTACACCAGGAGCATTGAGTTCAGCCTCTGTAAACCCATTAGGTCTTAGTCCATCAACCATTAGTGCCATCATCGCTTCTTCATCAATTCTCTGTTTCTTTTTAAATTCATCATCCATAATTTCTAGTTTTTTATCTGTTTATAATTCTGTTCATTTATCTATGTTGTTAGTTAAATGTTATTCTGTCCTTTTAGTTATAACTCCTTTGTTTCAAACATCAAACTGTATAAAGGTTTTATCACCAATCTATTTGTGCGTTTAATCGTTGGGAGCTCTGTAAAGTCGTAGCTACGATTTTACGATTGTCTAACCAAAGCATTGATTGCTTTGACAAATAACTAGAAATACAGATAAACAATAGATAAAAAGGTATTTAGGTGTTGTACTTGGCGTTAACTGATATGTTTATACACAGTGTTTACATTAGAAAAAACATATTGCAAATACGTTGAAAAAGTTACCACAAAGGTAACAGCAAGTTATGTTTTGAGGCACTCGAAATAAGATTCGAGCTTTCAAAACTACTTGCTCTTGCAGAGGGCTGGAAAACTACTCCGAAGTCGCTAGTTTTTTGTTGAAAGAATAGATAGACTAAAAATATTGAGGGGTTTATGCTAATATTTGATTTGCATTTGTGTATGTTTAGTATTTTATGATTTTGAACTTTCTAAAGGATAGTATCAAAGTGTAGACTTCCCCATTTAGTAAAGATCTTCTTTGTTTTGAAAAACTTGAACACTTTAGGTATTATTCTGATATTGATGAAAAAGAAAAAAGCGAATAAGTAAACGTTGGTGATATTAAAGAGGGGTAACAAATGCATTTATAGATTATTATTAACCGAAAAAATATAACTAATAGAATAAAGCTTAGTTCTAAGAATAATTCAAGGGGTAAAAACGAAGTGCATTCTGCTAAGTTTGGACAGTTTGCTCTTGCTTTTAAAGAGAATAGTGAAAGGCTTTTTGATGATATGTTTGACTATCAAAAAGAGCTTAAAGATAGGCTAATGTATTCTGTTTCTATGAATAACGGAAGTGTAGAAGAAAAAAAATCACATTTTTTATAGCAAATGAAGAATAGTTTAAATCATATTAATAATAGTAAATACTTGTATATACTAGAAAATCTTTCTACAGATAATAATGAATTTGTAAGTCAAGTACTTTGCATTAAGTTTATGAACTTATTGAATAGTTACATAAATATAGGAGGCAATTTATATGAATAGAAAAAAGTACAATTAAGAATAAAACAAGAAGGTTATGAATGTTAATCAGTGAAAAACATCATTTTGTCATCACATATATTGTTGCTTCATAAATAAATTTATATGTGTAAATTTTATAGAGTAAGCAGTTTACAAGATTCATAGGATAAAGTCTCTTAAAACAGCTTACTCTTCTGTGTTATAAAGTGGTCTAGCTTTAATTTAAAAACAATGACCACAATTGTTTCTCACTTGAGGAAGGAACCTCTTCTGTAGAACTAGCTTGCCTATGATAAAATTTATTATTTAATTTAAATGGATCGTCTTTTGATGCTATTTTTATAATAATTATAGATTTGTCTTCATAAGTGAATAAATCAATATTTTTTAATATTTGCGTTTTATAATATTCAGGTTGAATATCTTGAGATTTAATATAATCTTTTATTTTCAACATATAATCGTCCACGGTTAGTGATTTAGCTTTTACTTCATCTTCTATTCCAACGATATAAAAATTTTCTTTTTTCTTAAAAGTAGAGTTATAAAATCTTTTATGTGCATTTGCTAAATTCTCATTATCCGCAATACCTAAAACTATATATCCAACAGCATTTTTCCCCTGATTAACAAAAGCACCTAATGTTTCCACTATTTTTGGTATTATATGCTTATTTTGTTTGTCCATTTGAAAAATTCCTTGCTTAAAATCATAAGATGTATTTTCTGCTTTTGCAGACGCAAGTAAAGATTCTAATTTTATAATTCCATTACTTAATGTAGGATCTGCTTCTTCTCTTTTTACAAAATTTTTCTCAATCACACCAACAATCGAATCTATACATCTTTGTCTTGATGATCGATGTCTAATATTATCAATATGAGGTAAAATTAAAGTATCGCCAATTCCCGAAAGTTTCTTATTTAAATTTTTATAATTATTTATTTTCATTTCACGTTTAACTAATAATTCATAAAAAGCAAGGAAAACAACCTGGTAGGCATAATTTAAATATTTACTATCTTTTTTAAATAAAAGTTTTTGAAAATTATCACTTCCTTCATTAAGTACACTATTAATCTCAGAAAAAATAGTTTCAAATAAACTAATTAAAAAAGCTTCACCACCTTTTTTTGATATTAATCTATCTGTATCAATATTGTCATCCTCATCACTTAGTCCATAAGCTCTATCAAGAGAAGTTGAAGATATATTTATTTCGTTATCCATTAATATAGCAAGAATTAAATGAGCTATCAATTCTTCATCTCTTGATGCTCTAATATTAATCTCTGTTAATATATTTTGCTTATACCAGAAAATATCACGTAAATCTATACCATATTTCATCCCTCTATTATTTATGCTAATATTTCGCATATTCCCTAGAAGTATTTTATCAGATGGAGAAACATCCTTACGAATATTTTCTGCAAGCGTCCTAACTATATTATTGAAGGACGATAAAGATCCAGCTTGTCTCAATTCATGACTAGCTAAAGTTTTCCCATATGAATTAATCCTTCTAAATATTTCTTCAATCTCTTTTTCACTATCATAAGTAGTAACTGAAAAAGGGATTTGATACGTAGTCACTTTCAAACATTCATCAATTGTCATTACAGGAGTTTTTTGAGTTAACCTTCTTTCATCTTTCAGTTTTTTGGTAAGAGCAAAAGTTTCAAGATTAAAATACTTTCCATCTAAATAAATTTCATTTTCTATAAAAGAGATTATTGAATTCAAACGTTGCATACCATCGATTATTTCATAGACACTATTGTCTTTATACTTTGTAATAGCACTTAGAATTAGAGGAATTGGCAATGATTTATACAAGCTATCTATAAATTTTTCTTTTTCTTCTATAGTCCAAACTAATTTGCGTTGATATTTTCTATTAACTAAAAGCATTTTCTTTCGATATAATGTGTATACCGACTCAACAGTTTCTGGTTTGATGTCAAGTTTTGTAATAAGTGCCATAATATTATGTGTTATATTAATATTCAGTTAAAATACGGTAATATAATTAGAAAAAACAATAGTGAGTTTAAAAAGTTATTTTGAATATATATTATATTTTTGTAATAAAAGTAGTTTTATGACATGGTAGATATAAATAAAAGAAAAGAGGCATTAAGACTTATAAAAAAGTTGTATAATATGGGTGAAAACTGTTTGTATATCCATTATTCAAGTTATAGTTACGAACAAGGAATACCACGAATAACTTCAATTAGTGTCAAATTTTTTTCTGGGCAAACAAAAACTTTTTCAATAAATAAAGAAGCTGTATTAAGTAATATTACGGATATTACAAAAAACTTAGATCAATTAGAAAAAGCATTGATAACTAAATTTATTAGTTTTAGTGAAAAACACCAAGGATACAACTGGATTCATTGGAATATGCGTAATGAAAAATTTGGGTTTAACGTTATCGAAAATAGAGCTTTTTCTTTAAAAGTATCTAATAAGTATAAAATTCCTGTTGAGAGAAGATTTGATTTAGCAATTTTATTAAAAAATATTTATAGTGAGAAGTATGCTAGTCATCCTCGTTTAGAAAATCTTGCGATAATGAATAAAATGGATGGAAAAATTGGTAATCTATGGAAAACAGGTAAAGAAGAAGCTAATTTAGCATTAAATTTTGAATTTAAAGACATTGAAAATTCAAATATTGAAAAAGTTGATTTCATTGAAGAAATTCATCAAAGAACTGCAGAAAATAAGTTAAAAAACAAAGCAAAAATTACTGATATCTATTCTTTTTTAAATCCTCATTCTATAGTGTATTTTTTGCAAAATAATTGGATTGGATATTTTATAACATTGATTTTAGGTGGTATAATTGGAGCTGTTATCTCTCTTTTATTTGCCTCTTGAGACTTTATGTTTTTTTTTAGTATCTTTAAAAAGATTAGAACTAATCATAGTTTAAAACTTTCGGAATAAGGTGCTCACTATACTTCAAAAAAGCGAACATCTCTATTTATAAAGCATACGAAGTAAAAGAGGCTAACCCTCTTTCTCCGCGAAGAAAACCGATAACGAGAGTTATCGGTTTTTTTTATGCGCAAAAGTTGTTGAGAGTTTTACTCTCAGAACAACGTTGAGCATAAAAAAACGGAATATCGAAAGCAATGAGATATTGTTTTTCTTTGTGTCTATTAACTCCACATGGGATCTCTTATCCCTAGGCTATTAAAAGAACATTATACTTAAACACAATGAGATGTTATTTTTATTTGTACCTATTCTTTCACAGAAAACTCCATTCATTATTTTAAATTTACCTATAGTGATTAATTCAGAAAAGATAGAATACAGTATCTTTATGTGATTTCAGAGAAAGAAAGTAAATAGTTACTCTTGTAAGTTCTCTTAAAATAATATACCCTAAAACCTTTTTTAAACATCAGAATTTTTATAATAAATGAAAAATGGATATTTCGGTTCGATTTGTGCCAGTGATTTCGGAGTACTTGTGCCACCCATTTCGGTCAAACTGTGCCAGTGATTCTGTTTCTAATGGTGCCAGTTTCCGGTTTGATTTGTGCCACTTAAAATAACTCTTCTAGTTATTTCGGTTCAAACCGTGCCACTTTGGAAAGTTAATTACATCTATCTTGTTGTTTTCAAAACGATAAGATATGGCTAATAAACTTGATCCAATGGACTTAAAACAAATTATTACCTTGCATTTAGATGGTTGTAGCAATCGAAAAATAGCTGCTACACTAAGTATTTCACGCAATACAGTTAATACCTATATGCAACTCTTTGCTGCCAGTGAGTATTCACTTGAGCAGCTCTTATCGTTTGAAACACTGCAATTATCAGAGCTTTTTTCTAGTTTTACCACTGTTGATACCCAGCGTCATAATGCGTTGATGTTGTACTTTGAAATAGTTAATAAAGCTCGTAATCATCCCGGTTTTACCTTTCTCTATCACTATAGTCAATATGCTGAAACTGCAGAAAATCCCTATAGTTATACTCAGTTTATGGAACACTATAATCGCAAGTATAAACAAGAAAAAGGTTCAATGAAGTTAGAGCATGAACCTGGCAAAGAAATGTACATAGACTTTGCAGGTAAAAAGCTTTCGTATGTAGATAAACTTACAGGAGAAATAATACCTGTAGAAGTTTTTGTGGCTATCCTTCCCAACAGTCAATACACCTATGTTCAAGCATGTGGTAGTCAAAAGAAAGAAGATTTAATCCAGTGTTGTATCAACGCCTTACACTTTTATGGAGGTGTTCCTCTGGCTATTGTGTCTGATAATCTAAAATCAGCTGTATCTCGTTCTAGTAAATATGAAGCTCAGATTAATCGAAGCTTTAAAGACTTTGCCTCCCATTATAATTGCGTTGTAAATCCAACAAGAGCCTATTCTCCCCAAGATAAAGCCCTTGTGGAGAACGCGGTTAATTTAGTGTATCAGAGAATCTATTATCCTATTAAAGAGATGACCTTCTTTTCATTAGAGGAGCTAAACCAAGAAATACAAACAAGATTAACTCATTACAATCGGCTGCTTTTTCAGCGTAAAGAAGCAAGTCGCGTAGAACTGTTCCAGTCTGTAGAAAGGCAATATTTAAAAACTCTGCCATCTTCTAACTATCAAATCAAAGATTATAAAAGAGCTAAAGTACAAAAGATAGGTTATGTGTATTTTTCACCTGACAAAAGCTATTACAGTGTTCCTTACCGTTATATAGGTCATCATACTACGATTCATTACACCAATACCACAGTTGAAGTTTATTACAATCATATACGCATAGCTCTGCATAAACGAAATT
This sequence comes from Myroides marinus, assembly GCF_900109075.1. Taxonomy (GTDB): domain Bacteria; phylum Bacteroidota; class Bacteroidia; order Flavobacteriales; family Flavobacteriaceae; genus Flavobacterium; species Flavobacterium marinum_A. The sequence continues at coordinate 20,483 of NZ_FNYS01000030.1, forward strand.
CTGCCAAGGGATCATATAACACAACGAAAGATCATCTATCAAGTGCACATCAATACTACACTAGTTGGAGTCCAGAATTCTTTAAAAAGCAAGCGCAACTTCATGGCGAGAATGTAGTGAAATGTATAGAGAGAATACTTGATAATGTTGAATATCCTGAAATAGGGTATAAACGAGTTATGGGAGTAATACAGCTACATAAAAGCTATGGTTCAGATAGATTAGAAAAGGCCTGTGAACTTGCTTTAAAAGAGAATATAGCAACTTATACTCACATTAAAAACATCCTTCATCACAAGATGGATCTCAATCAAGAAACAATACAACAACTTGGTGCAGATACTCCTCATATCCCTTCACATACCAATATTAGAGGTGCTTCTTCTTATCAATAAATTTTAATAATTAATTATATGGATAACAATCAGACTATCGAAAAACTAAAAGCAATGCGATTAAGCGACATGGCTTCATTACACAACAGACACATGAAAGACAACACAGTCACATCTTTTACCATAGATGAATATATTGCTTTATTAACAGACCATGAGTATGAAAACAGACAGAATAGAAAAGTAGAAAGATTAATTAAACAAGCTAATTTTAGGCAAAATGCTAGTATAGCTGATATTAATTATACCCATAATAGAGATCTTGACAAAAATGCTTTTAATAGGCTAACGACCTTAGATTTTATACTGAAAAAACAGAATATTATTTTAACTGGAGCCAGTGGAGTTGGTAAAAGTTATCTTGCTCAAGCCTTAGGACATCAAGCTTGTCTTATGGAATATAAAGTACTTTACTTTAATACAGCCAATCTATTTAACCTGCTAAAATCAAGTAAAATAGATGGAACTTATCAAAGAGAAATCAAGAAAGTACTTAAATGTGACTTGCTTATTTTAGATGACTTTGGACTACAACCTTTTGATAATCTGATTAGAGAAGCGCTTTTTGATATCGTCGATCAAAGGTATAATCAAGCTTCTATTATTTTATCCTCACAAATACCTGTAGCTGCTTGGTATCCTTTAATCGGGGAAAATACTATTGCAGATGCGGTTCTTGATCGAATCGTCAACTCTTCTCATAGAATAGATCTTAATGGAGAATCAATGAGGAAGACAAACTTTTAGCGTTTGAAATAACTTTTTTTGTATTATTGTATAACTTTTTAAAGTGGCACCATTTGACCGAAATAGGTGGCACGGTCTGACCGAAATAACCAAAAAATGTAGAAATATGAGAGTTTATTTTATATACGTATTGTTTATTTTAGTCTTTTTATCTTGTAAAAGAAGGGATTTTCAAAGGGAATTTAATTTTATAGTATCAGAAGATTTAGTCATAGATACTTCACACAGTATCTCTGTAGGACATAGAGCTATTGTGTCATATGATAGTATTAAATTATTTGACAGTCAGGATTTAGTTACTAAATTCAAATATAGTGTTACAGAAGATGGTATCTTTCTTATCAAAGAAAGAACCTCTAATTTATTGTATTCTTTTAAAGATAGTACAGATATTGTTAGACCTGGTGAGTTGACACAATTTTTTTATGAAAGTGTAAAACTTGTCGATAAAAGAGAGTATCAGTTAAAGAATGAAAAAAGAGTAATATATCATTTTGTTGAAAGTGGGTTTGATGAAACTTTGGATAGTTATTACATGTATGGAGAAGGTTTTATTTGTTTTTATAAATATGCAGACAATAGTTTTATATACTTGAATTCGCCCAAAGCTCTTGAAATAAGCTCTGTTTTTTTAAATGATAGTACTTTTTTTGCGATGTTAAAGATGAGAAATATTGATAAGCAAATGGGGCGTCAATTTGAATGAGATTGTATCTAAAATAAATGACTTAGTTTAAGTAATGAAAGTAGCGATAAAAGTTATAATATACATATTTATCATAAGCATATTATATATTGGAGTATCTATAGCGGTAAGTAAAAATCAGAAATTCGTAATTTACTTTTTTGTAAAGAATGATAATATATCTATAGCAAAGGAGAATCACATTTTTGTAAAAGAAATTGACTCTTTAGTAATAGATAATAAGCAGTGGATTATATTTCAGAGTAAATTTTGTTTTTATAAAAGTTATGGTTTTCTTGAATTATTTAAGCATAAGGTATGTCCTGAAGAGCTATCTTGGGTTAAAATAGAGTTACTTGAAGAGAACAATCATGATAATAGACGTAATTACTATGTATCGTATAATAAAATGAAGAAAACATCATTATTTAATGATTATAATGGCTGTATAAGTAAGGAGGGTGAGGTGTTGATTATAGATATATATGATAGTGAAGAAAAACTTATAAAAAGTAGCTCCTTTTTAGTAAAAGGTAAATAATTGAAAATCTTTACTCAAAAAATTATTGAGATCCATATATTAAAAGTAAAATAAGAAGAACTACCTTTGCTCCATGAATAAAGCAGAGATACTTAAAAATTTAAATATTGAGGCGTTAAACGAAATGCAAACTAAAGCATTTAACGCTGCTCAGAAGAACCCTAATGTTGTTCTTCTTTCACCAACAGGATCAGGAAAGACTGTAGCATTCTTAATGCCATTATTAGAACGTCTTGACCCGAACGTAAAAGGAGTACAGGCTGTGATATTAGTTCCTACTAGAGAATTAGCCTTACAGATAGAGACTGTTTTTAAGAAGATGGGTACAGCATTTAAGATTAATGCTTGTTATGGAGGACACTCTACTAAGATAGAATATAACAATTTCAGAACCCCACCAGCGGTATTAGTCGGTACACCAGGACGTGTTGCTTTTCATATAGAAGAAGGATCTTTTCTAACAGATACAGTTACAAGTTATGTAGTTGATGAGTTTGACAAAGCTTTAGAAATGGGCTTTCAATCTGATATGGATTACATTATCAATTCATTTGAACATCTTGCTTTTAGAATGTTGACATCAGCTACGGCATTAAAGAAAATACCTGAGTTTACAGGATTAGAGAATCCAGAGCGCATTCACTTTTTAAAGTCAACAGACGTACAACCTGATCTTACATTTAGCCAAGTAGTTTCTACCACAGAGGAGAAATTAGAGACAGTTATTAAGTTAATAGGAAAGATTGGTAAGGATACGATACTTATCTTCTGTAATCACCGAGATGCGGTATCGCGTATTAGTGAGACATTGACTAAGAGAGGAGTAGCGAACAGTGCTTTTCACGGAGGATTATTACAAGAAGATCGAGAGCGTGCTATTATGAAGTTTAGAAATAAGAGTGCACATATCTTAATTGCTACAGATTTAGCAGCGAGAGGACTTGATATACCAGAAATAGGCCATGTGATACACTATCAAATTCCAGAGAAGGAAGATGCGTTTATTCACCGTAACGGACGTACAGCACGTATGAAAGCTAAAGGAAAGGCTTATGTTATGGTAACTAATGAAGAACTGTATGATTTCATTAATCCAGATATGCCTATTGAAGACCTTAATGGAAATTACCAAATAGATAATAAGACTGATTTCAAAACAGTCTATATCAGTGCAGGTAAGAAAGACAAAGTTAACAAAGGAGATATCGTAGGATATTTAATTAAAACAGGAGGTCTGACTAAAGAAGATATTGGAGTAATAGATGTAAGAGATACACAGGCCTTCGTAGCAGTGAATACGAAGAAAGTTAAAGCACTTTTAACTGCTCTTGTAGATACGAGATTAAAGAATAAAAAAGTAAAGATAGAGATAGCTAGAGACTAGTTCTCTTTTAATTATAAAAAAGCTTTGATGCATTTAGATGTATCGAAGCTTTTTTTATAGATAAAGGTTACTTAGTAAACTTCATACGGTGACGAGGAAGGTTTATCTCAGATGCTTTAGGATAAGGTTGACGATGTGTAAGACTGACATCTTCTTTTACTTTAGACACCGTTGTTTGGTTATTATCGTCATCATAGTGATATCTCGGATCAGTGATAAAAGGCAACCTTGCCATTTTGAGTATTTGTACATTAGGGAAGTGATATTCTACTTCTACAGTTCCTAACAGTAAATAACAACCACCACCTACAAAGGGATACTCTGTTAAGCTATCAGGAAAGTGTACTGTATCAAAATAATGACCATTTGCATCTATCCATGTTCCGAAGTACATACTTCCCTTAGAAGTAGGGACATGTTTACGAGCGATTAAGTAACCGAGCATTCTAACCGTTTTTTTGTGATTTTGCAACAGATCACAGACCATTACATCTCCTCTAAACTTAGTTTTAAGTAGTTCAAAGGGCATACACGAAATAGGAAAACCTAGTAATTCTAATTCATCAAAGGCATCTTCATGTACAGAGCGCTTTAATGTAGGGAAGGTATATTCCTGTATTGGCTCTTGTAATAAAGTGAGTGCAGGAGCAGGTTCCTTTTTAGTCAATAGAAGCTTAGCTTGAATGAGCAATTCGTTTTTTTGTTTACCTAAAGACTGAAAAGCTCCGATGAATATAAGCTTTTGTAAAGATTCAATGGCTATAGGAACGCGTTGTATAAAGTCAAAAATAGATTCATACCTCCCATTAGCTTTTCTTTCTTTGAGAATAGTTTTTAGCAACTCTAAACTAATGCCTTCAATGAGTTTTAATCCTAAGTACAAATCTTTACCAATTAAAGTAGTTTGTAGATCACTTGAGTTAACACAAGGAGGCAACACATTAGCACCAGACATAGCTGCTTCGTGTATATATACTTCCGTTCTATAGAATCCCCCTTCATTATTAATCACAGCAGTGATAAACTCTAATGGATAATAAGTCTTCAGATATAAACTCTGATAACTCTCTATCGCATAAGAAGCAGAGTGTGCTTTACAAAAAGAGTATCCTGCAAAAGATTCTATTTGTCTATAGATCTCCTCGCTTAATGCTCTAGGATGACCTTTAGCATCACAGTGCTCATAAAACCTGTTTTTAACTGCTTGTAATCCCTCAAGTGATCGACTCTTTCCACTCATTGCCCTACGCAGTATATCACCATCAGTGGCAGGTAGCCCACCGTAGTGTAGTGCTATTTTAATCACATCTTCTTGGTAAACCATAATACCATACGTTTCACCCAATTGCTCTTCAAAGACAGGGTGAAAGTATTCAAACTCATTGGGATGGTTGTGTCTATAGATGTATTCTTGCATCATTCCACTCTGTGCTACTCCAGGACGTATAATAGATGAGGCAGCTACTAATATTTTGTAATTATCACATTGCAATCTTCTTAAGAGACCTCTCATAGCAGGGCTTTCTATATAAAAACACCCAATCGTATTACCTGTTTTTAACTGCTGATTACACAATTCTTCATCTTTAGACAAAGCGATATTTCGTATATCAACTTCGATACCTTGGTTTTGAAGAATGAGTTCAGCAGCTTCATCAATATGTCCAATACCGCGTTGACTAAGAATATCGAATTTATCAAACCCAATATCTTCAGCTGTATGCATGTCAAATTGCACTACGGGAAAACCCTTAGGAGGAAAGTCTAATGCTGTAAAATTGGTAATAGGGTCTTCAGAAATTAAGATTCCACATGCATGCATAGTACGTTGATTGGGAAAACCCTCTAGCATTTGCCCATATTGATGGATTAAAAGCACGATACTGTTTGTTTTGTGATGTTCTATAGGATTGCGTGTTAACGAGTCTAATTCGCTCTTAGAAAGCCCATATACCTTACCTATTTCTCTAATAATAGAACGATATTTAAATGTAGAGACAGCCCCACAGAAAGCAACGTGTTCTTTGCCGTATTTAGAGAAAATATAACGAAGTATATCATCTCGTTGATTCCATGACCAATCAATGTCAAAGTCAGGGGGCGACTTTCTATTTTGATTTAAAAATCGCTCGAAGTATAAGTCTAACTCTAAAGGGCACACATTAGTAATTCCTAAACAATATCCCACAATACTATTCGCACCACTACCACGACCGATATGCATATATCCTTGGCTATTGCTGTATTGTATAATATCCCAAGTAATTAGAAAGTACCCAGCGAAGTTTAATTCATTGATGACCTTCAGCTCTTTAGCTAATCTTTCTTGAGCCTTGACGTGATCCTTGCCATATATGTTTATCATACCAGTATAAGCAAGCTGCTCTAGCAGATCAGTATCCGTTTGTTTACACTCTGTATAGTGCTTTTTATTTCTAGGAACTTTAAAGGTGAACGAGTAATTACAAGAATTGATTAACTCTTTTGTGTTTTCTATAATAATAGGATAATCTCTAAATTCAACTACTAATTGCTCTTCCGTTTTAAAGATATCAGTAGGAGCCGCACAGTCTCTATCTGTTAGTTTTGACAGTAAAGTATTGTTGTCTATTGCTCTCAAGATACAGTGCAAGTTATAATCCTCTTCATTGAGATGATTGATAGTATGCAGAATAACTATTTTATCCATTAGCGATTTCCACTTTTCAGTATAAAGAAGTGTAAGCTGTTCACTTCTTATACCGATGTATTCATCTTCTTTTAAATGAGTAGGAGCAGAGGCAAAGGGATAAATAATATAGCAATCTTTAAATTCAGGTGCAGTAGTAGATAGAGAAGTATTGCGTTCGTTTAGTTTAGTTAAAAATCTACCTATTTCGCCAAAGCCTTTTTGATTTTTAGCAATAAGGATATAGCGCAATTGATTGTCGTCCCTAATTTCTGTACCTACTATAGGTTTTATCCCCGCCTTTTGACAAGCAGTGATGAACTCATATACTCCACTGAGATTATTAATATCAGTAAGTGCCATAGCACTGATGTTGTGTTCTTGACCTAATTGCACAAGTCGTTGTACGGGAATTGTCCCATAACGAAGACTAAAATAGGAATGACAGTTTAGTAGCATGGGGGGATTTGTTTTTTTGTTATTTCGTTGTTTGTTGTTTCATTGTCTGAATTAGGATTAGAGAATTTGAAGATTAATAGGATATACTAAGTACAGACGCAATACTTTGCGTGTCACACAATCCTATTCAAAAAAGAAATCCTATCAATCATAAAATTATTCCCCATTCTTCATTGTCCATTCCTTATTGTTCATTCTTTCTTTTCAGAAATGCTCCAGAACATCTAGCAACGGCATCTACACCATAGCGTTTTTTCATTCTGTCCATAGCTTGATAGAGCGCCATCATCTCTTCTGTATCCTCAAATAAGTTCATTTGGTAAGTACCTCGTACTAGACCACTAAACTGTACACCTATTAGACGTAGTCGCATTCGACGTTGAAATACCTTGTCAAATAGTTCGTGAACTACCTTGATTAAAGTGTGATCAGCAGAAGTATAACCTATTCTTAACTGTTTCGTTTCTGTATCGAAGTTAGTATAGCGTATTTTTACAGTAACGATAGATGTTAACCACTCTTCAGATCGAAGCTGAAAAGCGAGTTTCTCTACCATACCTGTGAATATAGATCGTAGCATTGGAATATCGATAGTATCCTGGTCGAAGGTGTGTTCAGACGAAATAGACTTGCGTTCTCTATACGGTTCTACAGGAGTAAGGTCTATTCCATTGGCTTTTTTCCATAAGTCAATACCATTTTTACCCAATAACTTCTGTAGTATCTGATGAGGCATTTCAGATAATGTCTGGATATTTCGGATACCAATACGAGAGAGTAGGGTGTAGCTCACCTCTCCTAACATAGGTATTTTACGGATAGACAGTGGATTGAGAAAGGGCTGTACTTCAGGTGCAGTAATATTAAGAGCTCCTTTGGGCTTAGCCTCTCCTGTTCCTATTTTAGATACCGTTTTATTAATTGACAAGGCATAACTCAGCGGTAATCCGGATTCTTGCTGTATTCTTTGTGTTAGTTCCTTTATCCATAACGCAGACCCAAAGAACTTATCCATCCCTGTAAGATCAAGATAAAACTCATCAATACTCGCTTTTTCCATTACAGGTGCTTTTTCGGTGATAATATCTGTAACAAGGTGTGACATTTTTGAGTATAATTGCATATCACCTCTTCTGATGATAGCCTGAGGGCATAATCGAGTTGCCATACGGATAGGCATTGCAGCTCGTACCCCGTATTGTCTAGCTTCGTAAGAACAGCTAGAGACTACTCCGCGGTCTCCACCTCCTATGATAATTGGCAGGCCATTTAGAGAAGAATCTACTAAACGCTCGCAAGACACAAAGAAGGTATCTAAGTCTAAATGTGCAATGGCCCTTTCCATATCGAAATAATTAAAAATTCTTGTACGAAATTACTATCTATGTTAGCAATAATATGTATATTTGATGCTATAAATAATAGCAAATGTCGTTTCTATCAGATAATATAAGGTATTTACGTGCCCAGAAGATTATGTCTCAGCAGAAAGTAGCTGACGAGCTAATGATTACTCGTGCACGTTATTCAAAGTATGAAGAGGGAGCCTCTGAGCCACCTCTAGAAGTATTATTGCGTATATCTCGTTTCTTTCACGTCAGTGTAGACTTGATGATTTCGGTAGACTTGCGCAAAGTTCCTATGCAAGACTTATTAAAGTTAGAGGATAACCGTATCCTATTGCCAATTATGGTTGATCCACATGGTAATAACTTTATAGAGATTATTCCGCATAAAGCTAGAGCAGGATATCTTACAGGATATGCGGATCCAGAGTTTATTCAGAACTTAGATCAGATATCACTACCATTCCTAAAAGAAGGAAAGTATAGAGCATTCCCTATAGAAGGAGATTCTATGCCTCCACATCAGGAAGGGTCTTTTATTATCGGTAGTTATATCGAGCGCTTAGACTATATCCGCAACGGACATACTTACATCATTATTACCGCTAATGAGGGAGTGGTGTATAAGCGTGTGTACCGTATAGATGACGAGACGTTAGAGTTGCACTCAGACAATACTTTTTATGATCCTTATCGCATTAAAGCTTATGATGTCTTAGAGATCTGGGAGTATGCGAGTAGTATAGCGACAGAGGAGTTTAAACCTGAGGATTTAGGTGAACCAGATACTAAAGCGATGTTCCAAGAGATTAGACATATGCTAGGAGAGGTGATAAAGAAAGTGAAGTAGGTTTTTGGTCTATAGTTAACGGCTTACGGTTGACAGTTTTTAGGGAACAAGGAGTAGGGAACGGGAAACAGTAAGTAACTTCATAAGATATATAAAAGATAAGGGCTGTATCAGATAATGATACAGCCCTTATTTTATAATTGTCGATTATTATTAAACCCTAATAACGTAATTAGTAATTATTTATTGATATCGATCAGAATTTTTACTTGTTCTGGGTTGCTAACTAAAGCCTCAAAACCATTAGTAACGATTTCATCAAGACTAATCTTCTTAGTTACTAATTTCTCTACTTCCATACGACCAGAGTCAATCAGATTAATTACCTCAGGGAATATATTTCTATAAGCGATTACCCCTTTTACAGTGATCTCTCTCAATACTTGATCTAAAGCATCGTGTTGAACAGGTTTACCGAATAACGCTACTAATACAGCAGTTCCTCCGTTACGAGTAGACGCAATACCTGTATTATAAGAAGCTTGTACACCAGCACAATCTAAGAATACATTTACCCCTAATCCACCAGTCAAAGCTTTAATCTTAGCAGGAAGATCAGCTTCTGTAGCGTTAAATACATGAGTAGCACCGATTTCTTTTGCTTTTTCTAAGCGTTTCTCAGCCACATCAGTTACGATTACAGTAGATGCACCTGCAGCTAGAGCAGCCTGAGCACATAATAATCCGATAGGTCCTGCACCAGAAACCAATACAGTTTGCCCTACTTTTAATCCACTTTGTAATACTGAGTACACCGCTACAGCAGCAGGTTCTACTAATGCTCCTTGTTCAAAAGACATTGTATCAGGAATTTTGTGAATCATATAGTCTTCTACCACCACATATTTCGCAAAACCACCGTTACCAGCTAAACCGATAAATCCTAAGTGCTCTCCTAAGTTATACTCTCCAGAAGCTACGAATGGGCTGTCGAAGTTTTTGTAGATAGGTTCGATTACTACGCGATCACCTACCTTAATATTTTTTACACCTTCACCTAATTCCTCTACGATACCAGAGAACTCGTGACCTAAAGTCGTTACTCCTTGATGTCCGTTTAATGGATATGGTTTATCTAATGGGATAAGTTGAGGTCCGTGTACATATTCGTGTAAGTCAGAACCACAGATACCAGCGTATTGTACCGCTACTTTTACCTGTCCTTTAGCAGGAGTAGGTATTTCTGTTTGTTCCACTCTAATATCTTTTGCCGCATACCAGCGAGCTGCTTTCATAGTAGTCATGATTATCTTATTTTATGTTTCACTCAAATATACTGAACAAAAATTTTTTAGTTCGTTTATTGCGAAGTTTTCTTGTTAATTAATAGTCAATATTGTGTTATAGTTTTAAGATTATGAGGTTTTTAGAATGTCATCTTCTAAAAAATATGAAATATTCAAGGAGTCGAGTAGTCAATGAAACATATTTTTTTAAACTCTAAAAAAATACAGCACCACTTTTTTTAAAATACAGCTATATGCCTTTATTTTCGAGTCTTCACAGCTGCAGTTCTTTCTTATTTTTTGTTTAAAAGCACTTTAATGGAAACTAATTGAAATAAAATAGAAAAATGTCCTAGTCATTTTTTTGCTTTGTTTTTTATGTAATTTATTGATATATAGTGTTTTGTTTGTTTTTGGTTATAATAGATCTACACTCTAATCCCTTGTAAACACTGTTCTCAACCTAGCTTGTTGGACAGTTTATGGAGAATAACTAATGAATAGTGGGCAAAAAGATTGTTTTGACCAAGGATTGTCCATGAATTGATTAATTACTGTCCTTCTTTTAAAATACCGAATTGTATAAGATAAAGTCTAAAAAAGCAGAATAGGCTACTTTGATAATCTTCATCGGGAGGCAGAAATAGCTCTTAGCCCATATATAGCCAAGGTTTATTCTATTTAGTGATTGTTTGATAGGTTAAATAATTGTGTTGCTGTTGTTTATATCTTGTAAATAAAAAAATAGTACTATGGCAGAGATAAAAGAAGGAATACTAGGTGGAGTGAATGGAAAGATAGGACCAGTGGTTGGTTTTAAATGGAGGGGTAGAAATCTTTTGCGTACTAAACCCAGTAAGTCACATAAGGAACCAAGTGATAAGCAAATCATACAACGCAGTAAGATGGGAATAGTATCCACTTTTGCGAGTAAGGTGAAGGACTTCGTTAATGAGCATTACCCACTTGCCATGATTAATAATAAGCTAGCTACAGGAAAAGAACAGCTTGTATCGATGTTGCTTAAGGAAGGAGTGTTGATGATAGATGGTGAACCTTGTATCGATATATCTACGGTTTTGTTGTCTATGGGTACGCTACCTGCAGCTGCAATGAAGAAGATTACTCGCTTAAAGACAGGACGAGTAAAGGTGTCATGGGACGAGAGTATCACCAATGTCTTGAGCAAAGGGACAGATCGCCTAACGATGGTAGTGTATAGTGAGGTATTAGATGAGTTTGACTTTATAGAATCGATAGCAAAAAGAGAAGATAAATTTGTTCACTTTGACCTCCCTACTGAATGGGTAGAGGGGGACATACACTTGTGGAGCGTGTGGAAATCTGCGAATGGTAAACTGGTAAGTACAAGTACATATCACAATATTATAGAATTAGGGGTAGAAGAAGCTCCATTGGTAGAACAAGAAGAAGTAATAGTACCACAGAGTGAAGGGGCTTCACTAGTAGAGAAAGAGGAAGTAGCGGTGTCTCGGAATGAAGAAATAAGTAAGTATGATACAACAACAGAAAATGAGGTAGGAACTGAGTGTGATCAGAAGGAACAGATAGCTACAACAACGAATACAGTAGAGGTGACTACTGCAGAAAAACTTATGTCTATAGAACCGAGGGAGCCTCGATCCATTTTAGAAGCGATGCAACACTTTAGAGAATGAACAATTGACAATGAGGAATGAACAATGAGGAATGAACAATGATTTTGATTGTAGATATATAGGGGGCAATCCTTCCTTTGTCAGGATAATTTTCGTGGCTGGGGATTATGGGATTGTGTGAGATGCAAAGTATTGCGTCTGTACTTATTATATCCTATTAATTTTTAAATCCTTTAATTCTAATTCAGATAACAATCAACGAAACAACAAAATCACAAATACATTAATTAAGATAATATTATAAGTATAGCTAAGCTAAATTACTGTACTTTGTAATCTTGTTAATAATTAAACTAAATAGATGAATTTAGTAGCTGTGCTATGGGATGCCAACCCAGAAATGATAAAGATAGGATCAGTTCCTGTGAGATATTACGGAGTTCTTTTTGCCCTAGGGATAATATTGGGATATAAGATAGTGAGTTATGTCTTTGATAAAGAGCGTATCCCTCAGTTTTACTTAGATAAATTACTTCTATATATCATAGTCGGTACAGTAGTAGGAGCTAGATTAGGACATTGTTTGTTCTATGAGTTTGATTACTATATGCAGAATCCTTTAGAGATTATCATTCCTTTTGCTAAAGTAAATGGTACTTATCAGTATGTAGGTTTTATGGGATTAGCCAGTCATGGAGGAGCGATAGGAGTGTTATTAGCTATTTACCTATATTGCCGTAAGTATAAAATAGGAGTATTGTGGATATTAGATAAGATTGCATTAGGGGTGCCTATTGCAGGAGCGTTTATACGTTTTGGTAATTTTATGAACTCAGAGATATATGGTAAGCCAACTGACGGTTCATGGGGAGTAATCTTTGCTAATGATGACATGATACCGCGTCACCCTACACAGCTTTACGAAGCATTTGGGTATATCATTACAGGAGTATTTTTGTGGTTTTTATATCACAGTCATAAAGTAAAGAATAATGGAGTAGTGTTTGCTTACTTCTTGATATTAATGTTCAGTACGCGATTTATACTAGAGTTTTTTAAAGAAGATCAAGTGGCCTTTGAACAGAACATGATGTTTAATATGGGACAGTGGTTAAGCGTACCTTTTATATTAATAGGAGTGTTGATGTTAGTATTCCAGAATAAAATGACTAATATTAGCCAGTTTAATTCTTCTAGTTTAGTAGAATCTTCTACTAAGTAAGAAGTAATATATAAGAAAAGAATGAGCGGATTTTCAGAAGAAGTGCATACATATTGGCAGTCTCAGATGATACAAGGGAGTATTATTCATCTTGATGAGGTATTTACACTTGTCTCTAACCCTAGTTTAAAGGAGATGTATAAGGTCATGATTTTAGAAATGACCAATAAACATACGATGGCAGTAGCTACACCATGTGTGGTCGAGGATTTAAAACTAAAAGAGCTAGAGGAGTATACTGTAGAGGTGTTTAGAGAGGCTATTTCGAGTTGTAAGATTGAGTTACACACACCAGATTATATTTATTATTTACCTAATAATAGAATTATTCCTGCCAAACCAATACAAGATAGTATAACGTTTAGACCTCTATCAGAAGAGCATGATGTAGAAGTATTCAGAGCTTTTGAAGCTAAGTGTTCAGAAGAAGATTTAGACGGAGCGTATGTATCTCTAAAGCATTGGGTGGTTTATGGTGCTTTTGATGGAGAAGAGCTTATAGGAGCTAGTAGCGCCTACTTATGGAATGGTACTAGGTTAGCAGATTTAGGTGTGATAATAGGTGAAGATTATCGAGATAGGAGTATTGCTACTCGTTTAGTACAGGCAATATGTATGGATATAATAGATAAAGGTTATGTACCACAGTATAGATGTCAGACAGATAATACAGCATCAGTAGCATTAGCTGAGGCAGTTGGCTTTTCATTATTTGGAGAATGGGAAGTAATCTTAGCAAAAGAATAAGTAAATAATTATATTAAAAAAGGCCCTTATAGAGTTTCTATTAAGGGTCTTTTTGGTTTTATACAGTTAATTATTAATGAGATACTACGAGGATTTTGTGCTATTAGTAAAGTATATTACTGCTGAATATGTTATATGTTGTATAATTGTGTATATTTTATAGTATATTTTCTTTTTTAATGTTTTTTATTTGAGTTATTTTTAAAATTAGTATAATGTAGTATTTTTATTTTATTAGTGTTAAAAAATAATCTAATTTTGTTAACATGAGAATTTGTAAATAAAACTGTGTATAACAATTAAAAAAATACTATGAAAAAGAAACTACTACTTGCCAGTACTGTTTTTATGGCTTTGAGTACTACATATGCACAAGAAGGAGTTGGGATTGGGAAATCAATTTTACCTGATGCTACTGCTGTATTGGATGTAGGTGCTACAAATAAAGGGATTTTGATTCCTCGAGTAACATTAACAGGAGAAGAAGATAATAACACTATAACGGGAGGAGCGTATCCTGAGAGTTTATTAGTGTACCACTTAGGAGGAAATAATCATCCATTAACTAAAGGATTCTATTTTTGGTCAGGTGGTAAATGGAATGCTTTAGTATCTAAGACTAGTACTACAACATCTGAGGTGTTGACAACTTTAGAAATATCTGCTGATGGAGAGAAAGTAGTATTGACTTATACAGGTGAAGATAAACAACCTGTGCCAATCGCAGTTTCTGATAGATTACAAAAAGATCCTAGCTTTAATGCCTATATTAAGAGCTTAGTTACTTCTACTGCAGCAGGTGTTGAGCTTGTAGCAGGAGATGGGATAACAGTTGTTGCTGTACCGCCAGCAGCAGGTGAAACAGTTACTAAATACACGATTTCTGCAAATCCAGTAGGTATTACTTTAGCTGGAGACGTGACAGGTAAAGGGACAGAGACAGTTGTAGAGAGAATTAATGGTGTGAATGTAGCTAAACCTTCTGATGCTGATTTCGGATTAGCATTAGTGTATGATGAAACTACTAAAACATGGAAACCTGGTAAACCTAAAATTGATAATACAAGTGTTACTGATAAAGCTAATTTAACAGTGGATTCTTCACTTGATTTTTCGAATGGTACAGGTACTGGAGCTTTATTATCTGCTACAGGATTAAAAGTAAAAGCAGGTGGTATTACAGATACACATTTAGCAGTAGATGCAGTAACAACAACTAAAATAGCAGCTAACGCAGTAACTACAGGAAAGATTAAAGGAGGAACAGTTGGTCAGGTGTTAGTGTCTGATGCATCAGGTTCAACAGAATGGGTTGATCAAACAACTATCGTACCTAAGTTAGAAAATGTAACAGTAGATGGATCTCTTGATATGACAGGAGGAGCTGGAGCAGTATTAGCGGCAACAGGTTTAAAAGTAAAAGCAGGAGGTATTGCAGATACACATTTAGCAGTAGATGCAGTAACAACAACTAAAATAGCAGATAAAAATGTTACTTCTGCAAAAATAGCTGGAGGAACAGATGGCCAAGTGTTAGTGTCTGATGCAACAGGTGCAGCAAAATGGGTTAATCAAACAGCTATTGTTCCAGCATCAAAAACTGTAATAGTTGATAATTCAATTGAATTAATAGGTGGAGTAGGAGCAGTATTAGCTGATACAGAATTAAAAGTAAAAGCAGGGGGTATTGCAGATACACATTTAGCGGCAGATGCAGTAACAACAACTAAAATAGCAGATAAAAATGTTACTTCTGCAAAAATAGCTGGAGGAACAGATGGTC
>NZ_FNYS01000032.1 GCF_900109075.1 Myroides marinus
TCTAAGTGATTACTTACACAATGGAAACTTGCAGATAGACAATAATCTTGTTGAAAATGTAATCAGACCTGTAGCAATTGGTCGTAAAAACTATCTCTTTGCCGGTTCTCATGATGCAGCACAAAGAGCAGCTATGGCCTATACGTTTTTTGCTAACTGCAAAAAGCATGACATTAATCCATATAAATGGCTAAAGTATGTTCTTGAAAATATTCAATCCATCAACCACAAGAATATCGCTGACTTATATCCTCATAATTACAAGAAACTTATCCTGGATAATGTAGAAGAATAATTAGATATCACAAGATGTACTTGCTCAGGTGCATACCTTACCACTCCATTTTCAACAAATAAAGTATAATACCATTTATTATCATGAGCTTGTTGCCATCCGTATCTATCGTTTCTCTCAGTAAAAGTATAAGACTTCGCTGCTTTAAGCTCTACTGCTGCTCTTTTTTCAAGCTCTTTAACAAAGTTCTCTACTCCCATTTTATCAAGGGTGTATTTTAACCTAGCTAGCTTTCTGTCTGAACGATTACCATAATCTCTTTGAATGGTTAATACGTGATAGATAAGTTTTAGTATATCACTCTCACTAGAACAAAAACCAATTACAGTGGCTAGTCTTGAATAAGTATCCTTATTACCATGAGTGGTAGACAGTCCTCCACCAATGGCTAAATTAAAGCCGATTAACTGATCATTTTCAACAATAGCGATAAGCCCAATATCATTAGCAAATACGTCTACATCATTAGTTGGAGGAATAGCAATAGCGATTTTAAACTTCCTTGGTAAATACCTGTCTTGATAAAGAGGATCTGATTCAACAGATCGATCATATATCTTTTGATTGTCAATCCAAATCTCATAATAAGATTGTGTTTTAGGAAGTAACATCTCAGAGATCTTATCTGCATAGTTATGAATCTGTTCAAACACAGGTGATACTTGAGGATGTGAACTACATATAACATTTCTATTGACATCTCCACAAGCTGCAATGGCATCTAATTTAGCAGTTAAAAACCCTTGAATTGTATCGCTTAATTGATGTTTTAATAAGCCGTGAAGCTGTATGGTTTGTCTTGTTGTAATCTTTAATACTCCTGTGCCGTAAAGCTCGGAAACCTCGTGAATAGCCTGCCATTGTTTAGCCGATATCACTCCCCCTGGTATACGAAGACGAATCATAAAAGAATAAAGCTTATCTAGCTTTTTTTCAGCTCTTTCTTGTCTTCTATCTCTATCATCTTGAACATACATTCCGTGAAACTTAATTAAAGCCTCATCATCCGGGCGTACATTACCAGTATGGTTGTCTACAAGGCTCTGAGAAAGAGTTCCTCTTAAACCATCACTCTGTGTTTTAATAGTCTCTACGTGAGATAATTTATCTTTACTCATAGGGTTTGTTTTAATTTAATAAACATCTTTTTTATACTGCCCATTTAAAAACATCTGTTCTAAATACTCTTTAGCCTCAAGCTGATTTACACCTTGATTATCCATAATAATCTGAACAAGAGTGGATTCAACATCTTCGCTCATACCTGATTTTTGCCCACATAGATAAATAACCGCACCGGATTGTATCCACTTCCAAAGCTCTTTAGCATTTTCTTTAAGTCTATCTTGCACATATATCTTGTGTTTTTGATCACGCGAAAAAGCAGTATCAAGCCTTGTTAATACTTGAGTTTCTAACCACTGTTGAATCTCTGTTTGATAGTAAAAATCACTCACAAAATGCTGCTCTCCAAAGAATAGCCAGTTTCTTGCCTTAACACCTCTTTGATCTCTTTCTTGCAAGAAACCTCTAAAAGGTGCTATTCCCGTACCAGGACCAATCATAATAATATCCTTACTATCATCTGGTAAATAGAAGTCCTGATTTTTATGAATGTAAAACATAAACTCTTGTCCAATTTCTAACTCACTTAAATAACAAGAACACATTCCTTTTTTTGGTATGCCTTGATTTTCAAATTCAACAAGCCCAACAGTTAAATCAATCTGATTTTCTTGGTTATGTAAAGAACTAGCTATTGAATAAAGTCTTGGTGAAATTGGATTTAAAAGACTAATAATCTTATCAAAATCAATACTTCTAACCAAAGGCGTGTAGAGTTGTAAAAGATCAATTAAATCAATTCTTGTTTGATTAGTCTTAATTTGTAGATACTCTAATATATTAGTTAACACCCTACCACTTAATCCTTTTACATTTAAACTCTCTAGCTCCAAATACCTTTTTTTATCTCCAAGAGAATCAGCTAAACTCTGTAAAAGACTATGATTATTCTTAGCATATACTCCAAGGGCATCTCCGGGGTGATACTCAATATCTTCAAAAGTTGCAAGCTCTATGTGATAAGTCTTTTTATTGGAACCTCTATCATTTAAAATAACCTTATGCAAGAGCTTACCTTTATAAAAAGTCTTTACATGGTCTGGTTTTGATTGTTTGTCATTTTCCTTTAAAGAGACTAATGATTTATCATCTATCTGTTTTTCATCTTGGGATTGCTCTAGAAAAAGAGCAACTAATTCTAAAAACCACTCATTGGCCTGTTGTTTGTAATCTACATCTAACTTTAACAAAGCAGTTTGGCTTTTTGCAGACTGTTTTTTCATTAAATCATCTAAGTCCTGTGCTGCTTTACAAAAAAGAGGATAAGATGTATCTCCTAGACCAACAATACTGTATTTTAAATCCTTAATATCAAGAGTCTCTTTTTCTAAATCTGTAAAGAATCCCTGTGCTGATAAAGGAGCTTCTCCCTCACCTTGAGTGCTACAAATAAATACAACATAACTCTCTTTTTCTAAATCCTTTATCTTATAGGTAGCTAGATCAAAAACTTTAGTTTGAATTTCGTTTTGCTTTAATAGTTTTGATAATTCAAAAGCTAGTTTCTTTGAATTTCCAGTTTCACTTGCATATAATATAACTGGCTTTAAACTTGGCTTTAAATTGTTTTTCTTAAGTAAAACTTCTAACTCAGAACTCGTTTTAATTTGATTTTGAGCAAGTAGGCCAGATAAATAACCATTAAACCAAAGTAATTCCTCTCTTGAGTAATTCTCTATTTGCTTTTTTAGGTCTGCTATTTTTGGATCAAATTGCATGTTGTAGTTCTTTTAAATGATTGTCAAAATAAGATATAACCTCTGGCAAGACCACTTCTTGTTTCCAAGCAAACTCTTTGTGTAGTGCTACAACTTTTCCAATAATAATTAAAGTTGGTACATACTTAAATTCACTTGTTTGAATACTTTCTATATCATTAAAACTATAAACCTTAGTATTTTGAAACTCAGTACTAGCTTGTTCTATAACAGCGATTTGTTTGTCTTTATTTACATTATAAAAAAGTAGGGTTTCTACTAAATACTTTAGTTTTTGTCCACTCATATAAAACACAAGTGTATCACTTGTCTGAGCCCAATCCTTCCATAACTCACTGGTTATATCACTGGTTTTAAACAAAGTCAAAAACCTAACTCCACGACTGTATTCTCTAGCCGTTAATGGAATCGCGCTATAGGCTGCCGCACCTAAAGAACAAGAAATACCAGGAATAATCTCATAGGAAATATTGTTCTTTTTTAATACCCTTAACTCATCTAAAACATTAGAAAACACCGATACATCTCCTCCTTTTAATCTCAAAACAGTTTTTCCTTTTTTAGCATAGTAAACCATTAATTGATTAATGTGTTTTTGAGCAGTATGTATTCCTTTAGAGCACTGTTTACCCACATATATTACCTTGGATAAGTCACTTACATTTTGTTTTATTAATTCAGGTGAGACTAATCTATCGGTTAAAACAACATCAGCCGTTTTTAAATATCGAAGAGCTTTTACACTAATTAGCTCAGGATCTCCTGGGCCTGCTCCAGCTAGAATTACTTTTGCACTATTCATTATCTTTTTCTTTTATTAATTAAAATAAATCTTCAACAGATAAATAACGCTCTCCATTGTCATAATTAAGAGTTAATACAGTAGCTGTATTTTCAATACTAGGCAAAAGTTTTTCCACTGCCGCAATTGACCCTCCACTTGATATTCCCACTACTAAACCTTCCTTTAAAGCCAGGTTTTTAACCGCGTTATAAGCCTCTTGTTTAGAAATAGTAATAATCTTATCAATACTATTAAAATCAAGTATTTCAGGAATAAAACCTGCCCCGATTCCTTGAATTGGATGCGCTCCAGGTTCTTTTCCACTAAGTACTGCTGAATCCTCTGGTTCTACTGCTATAACTTTAAGTGATGGAAAATTTGCTTTTAAAATCTTCGAAATCCCTGTTATATGCCCCCCAGTTCCTACTCCTGTAACTAGATAATCAATTCCATCAGGAAAATCTCTTAATATTTCCTGTGCTGTACTCTGAGCGTGTATATTAACATTAACAGGATTATTAAACTGTCTTGGCGACCATGCTCCAGGTATTTGCTCTAATAAAGACTCTGCTTTTTCAATAGCACCTTTCATTCCCTTCTCCTTTGGGGTAAGCTCGAAGCTAGCTCCATAGATTTGCATTAATTTTCTTCTCTCTACACTCATCGATTCAGGCATAACTAAAATAACCTTATAGCCTTTTACTGCTCCCACAAGGGCTAAACCTATTCCTGTGTTACCTGAGGTTGGCTCTATAATAACTCCACCTTTTTGTAACTCCCCTTTAGCCTCAGCATCTTCTATCATTGCCAGGGCAATACGATCTTTAATACTACCTCCTGGGTTTTGTTTCTCTAGTTTTACCCAAATGTTCTGCTCTGGTTTAAAATACCTTTTAAGCCCAATAACAGGGGTGTTTCCAATTGTTTTTAAAATACTGTCTACTTTCATTTTTTTATATAATTTGGTTAATTGAGTTTTTACTCTTGTTTTTAATTAAACCTCAATACAAAAGTGGGGTTTAACCGATTGTTTAATAATCTGATTTTGCTCAATCACGCTATAGGCACCAATAGTGATATTCTGCGTCTGGATACTGACATTATTTTTAATTATCACGTTATGATCCACTATAACAGATTCTTGCTTATTGCTAAATATTCCTCCAAGGATAACTCCACTACTAATTCTTACGTTGTGATTTATCTTAACGTTTTCTCGTATAATCACTCCTATTCCGCCATCTATTATAAACCCCCTAGCTATAACTGCTTTGTAACAAATATCTATACCTGTTAGTTTTCTTGCATAACCAGAGCATACTTGTGATAAGACACTAAGATCTAACTGAGAAAAAACATAAGAGACTCTATAGGCAAATACAGCAAAAAATCCTGGAGAGCTTACAATTACACTAACTCTACTATTAAAATCAAGATCACTTGATAAATAAGCCTTTATATCACTCTCTAAAGACTGATAAATAGAATCTATCTCTGAGAAAAACCTAAGGGATATTCCTGTAGCTCTTTGCGTGCTAATAAGTCCTAAAACTAAATGCTCAAGCTCTTTTTCAAGTTCTTTTTCTTTAATTAGAAATTCAGAAAAACTTATACAATTAGAGTTTATAAACATCCACTTATAAAGCTTGTTTAACCAAGACTCTATCTTATCTATATCACAAACTCTATGTTTAATGGTTTGGTTGTAAATATGATCACGCATAGGTTTTTACTTTACAAAAACATTAATGCTCCTACTGTATTAAAAGAAGTTTCATCTATTAAAATGGCGTTACCTGTTTTTGGATTATCTAAAAAACTATCAAAGTGTAAGGCTTGATTTGTCTGTAGACTAACCTTAGCAATATCGTTTAACTCTACTTTAGAAGAATCTAGAAACTCTAATGTGTTAATATCCCATTTCTTCTCAATAGCCGTTACTTTTACCCTAACACTGTGAAATCTATGTTGCAAAATATAAGTCTTACCTAGTTGTAACTCTTGTGTGTCTAACCAGCTAAGCCAAGAGCTAATCGTGTTAGATATTAAAGGAGCTTTCTGATTATCAACATAAATTGTATCTCCACGGCTAATATCAAGATCTGAGTCAAAATGAAGGATTATATTATCTGTGGCAACAGCTTTATCTACTAGGGCTAGATCCTTTTCAATTTTAATAATATTAGCCGTTAAATTACTTGGAAGTATCCTTACAGAGTCTCCCATTTTATATTCACCAGATAAGACCGCTCCGGCATATCCTCTATAATCTAAATGCTCAAGAGTTTGGGGACGTATAATTAACTGAACTTGAAAACGAGCGTTATTCTGATCTTGCTTATCAATGTCAATAGTCTCAAGAATTTCTAATAATGGTTTTCCTGTATACCAAGGTGTATTTGAAGACTTTTCAACAATGTTATCTCCGTTAAGCGCGCTAATAGGTATGTAATTAACACTTAAAAAACCTAACTGTTTTTTTAGATCTTCAAAATCTTGCTTTACTTGATTATACTTATTCTCAGAATAATTCTCTAAATCTATCTTATTAAGGGCAACAATTACATTTTTTATTCCCATTAAACTAGCAATTAGTCCATGGCGTTTGGTTTGTTGGGTAATTCCTTTTCTTATATCAACTAGTAGAATTATCAGATCTGAAACAGATGCCGCTGTGATCATATTTCTAGTATACTGGTGATGACCAGGAGAATCCGCTATAATAAACTTCCTTCTTTGAGTTGCAAAGTACTTATAGGCCACATCAATTGTAATTCCTTGTTCTCTCTCAGCTCTTAATCCATCGGTGATTAAAGCAAGATCAATTGTATCTTGTCCTATTTCATTTTTACTTGCCAAAACCCCAAGATGATCTGTTGAAATACTATTAGAATCATAAAGTAACCTACCAATTAAAGTACTTTTACCATCGTCAACATTTCCTGCAGTAATAAATTTTAATGTTTGCATTTTATACTGTTTATTAATTAAAAATATCCCTTTTTCTTTCTATCCTCCATAGCTGATTCTGAAAGCAAATCATCTAATCTGGTTTGTCCTCTTTCACTTATTCTAGAGTTTTTAATATCCTCTATAATATCTTGAACACTTAATGCCTCTGAGGCAATAGCCGCTGTACAAGTCATATCTCCCACTGTGCGATAACGAACCCTTGTATTTACAACCTGCTCCGTATCTAAAGCCGGTGTAAATTCAGATACCCCTATTAGTTTGTCATTGTATTTTATACATTCTCTTTGATGTGAGAAATACAAACTTGGAAGCTCTATATTGTTGTTTTCTATATAATTCCAAATATCAAGCTCAGTCCAATTACTAATTGGAAAAACCCTTGTGTTATGTCCTTTTTGAGTTCTTCCATTAAAAATATCCCAAAGCTCTGGACGTTGAAGTTTTGGATTCCATTCACCAAAATCATCTCTGATTGAAAATATTCGCTCCTTAGCCCTAGCCTTTTCCTCATCTCTTCTAGCCCCACCAATACAAGCATCAAAACCATAACCTTCAATAGTGTCTAATAATGTATATGCCTGTAGAGAGTTTCTAGAGGGAAATCTACCTGTGGTTTCTTTTAGGTTATACTTTTTAATACTATCTGATACACTAGCTACAATAAGCTTTTCATCTAAACTCTTAACAAGCTTATCTCTAAAGGCAAGTGCCTCTGGAAAGTTATGTCCCGTATCAATATGTACTAGTGGAAAAGGAAACTTACCAGGTCTAAAGGCTTTTATTGCAAGGTGTACAAGTACAATAGAGTCTTTACCTCCGGAGAATAATAAAGCAGGATTTTCAAACTGCGCAGCAGTCTCTCTTAAGATATAGATAGCCTCTTTTTCAAGGTTGTCTAAATAACTGTTTTG
Organism: Myroides marinus; assembly: GCF_900109075.1. GTDB lineage: Bacteria > Bacteroidota > Bacteroidia > Flavobacteriales > Flavobacteriaceae > Flavobacterium > Flavobacterium marinum_A. The sequence goes on from NZ_FNYS01000032.1 coordinate 7,807, forward strand.
TTTCATATTTATATATTTCTATTGTTTTAAGTGTAATCCACATTCTTTCTTTGAAGCATCCTCCCACCACCATCTTCCTGCCCTGAAATCTTCTGTTGGTTTTATAGCCCTTGTACAAGGACTACACCCAATGCTTTGATAACCTTGTTTGTGTAAAGGATTATAAGGAACCTGATTATTTTCAATAAATTCTAATACCTGTTCACTACTCCAAAAAGCTAAAGGGTGAAATTTTATTATTTGATTAGTCTGATCCCATTCAAACATGTTTAGGTTTTGTCTATTGCTTGAATGCTCTGCTCTTAAACCTGTAATCCAAACTTGTTTATTTAAAAGTGCTTTTTGTAAGGGAACTACTTTTCTTATAAAACAACACTGCTTTCTTAGTTCTACAGATCTGTAAAAGCTATCAGGTCCATTTAAATTAATAAACTCTTGTAAGGCTTCACTATCGGGATAATAGCTTGAAATCTTAATCTTATATCTGGAAAGCGTCAAGTTCCAAGTATCATATGTCTGATCAAATAATCTACCTGTGTCAAGAGTAAAAAACTCTATACCTTGAGTATCTTTTAGCAAATGAGTTATAGTTTGATCCTCATAGCTAAAACTTGTTGAGAAGCAAATAGAACTAAAATTCTCTTGTAAATACTCCATTTGCTTTTCAAAAGAAAGTTCACCCACCCCCTTTTGTATCAACAAGTTAAACTTGTTTTCTAATTCATTATTCATACTTTTTCTTTAATAACTACAATATCTATCGTTTTAGTAGTCTTTAGGCTAAAAAATTATTCGTTTTCTATAAATCGTTGAAGCGTTGCCTCAGACATACTCTTTCTTGTTTTGTCTCTGATTTGGATAAACTGATGTCTTAAATAACAGGTCTGTTCATCTAAACAATCATCGCAAGGTTCATAATAATTAAGCGATACACAAGGAGCTAATGCAATTGGTCCGTCAAATATTCTATGAAGATCTGCCACTGAAACCTCACTTGGATCTTTAACCAAATAATAACCTCCAGCTAATCCCTTTTTACTATTTACAAGTTTTACTCTTTTTAATTCTAATAAAATTTGTTCCAAAAACTTCTTAGGTATATTCTCTTGCTCAGCGATACTAGCAATAGTCATATGTCCTTTTTGATAAACTCTAGCCAGACAAACCATTGCCTTTAAAGCATACTTACATCGTTTTGATAACATCTTGTTGGTGTTTATTATATATAAAAAAAACTCCTTATTAATAAATAAGGAGTTTTAGGGTATAATTTAAATCTAAATATATAAAATACACGCGCTCTACTCCTCTTTAGAAAAGCATTGACACATACACATTACCATATTTAAATTATTTTGTCTCATTTTGTGATTTTTAAATCTTCTACAAATGAAAGAATTATATTTTAATAGACAAACAAAAACATAATTTTTTTTTAATAAAAGTATAAAAAATACAATAACAACATCTTCACTAGCCTTAATATAAGGCTTTTAAATAAATACATTAGAGTTTTTTAATCAAGTAAACTCTAATGTACTTATTATAATTTAGCTACTTAAGTAATAACACATCAATTGGTACAATATACAATTCCATAAAAAACATATTACTTTCTCTTTCAAAAAGTTAGACCATATTATTCTTTTTTGTTACATTAGTACTTTAATAGAGTTTTAACTAGATTGAAAGCTCTTATATTTACTTGCTTAGTAATTGCAAAATACAAGAATATTGAGTTCAACTTTGCATATCTATCAAATAGATTTACTAAAATTTAGCTATAACTAAACATTTTGAAAAAATATTCATTAACTTTGTCGTCACATATACCCAGCAATACAAAAATTGATGTATATGAACTGTGCAAAAATGGAAACAGTATTTTTGAAGAGTTTTTTAAACAAATTGAAGAAGAGGGAAATCTAATATCAAATCTAGCTGCAACAATCAGAATCATTGAAGATTCAGCAAATCTAAAAATGGCTCCAAAAACAAAGTTTAGAATTCTTCAGGGCCTTTCTGTTAAATGTAAAGTCTTTGAAGCAAAATCAGGAATAATTAGAGTCTATTTATTTCACGAAGAAAAAACTGGAAGAGTTATTGTCATGGGTGGAAATAAAGATAGCCAAGATCAGGACATCAAAAAAGTTGAGAAAATAATAAAAGAATATAATACACAGAAAGATAATGAAAAATAACCTAGATAAAATACTTAATCAACCTTCATATTGGATTGAGGGTATTAATGGGGTTTTATATAATGCAATTATTGAATTTATGGAGAAAAATAAATTCAATCGAACTCAACTTGCACAAAATCTAGGAATAAGTAAAGGAAGAGTTTCTCAAATTCTAAATAATGGAGAGATAAACTTCAGTATTGAAAAAATTGTTGAGATCTCTATTAAAGTTGGTAAATATCCTGTTTTTGAACTTGAGGATTCACAAATCTATTTAAACAAACTAAATCAGACAAAACAGCTTAAAAGTATGAGAATATCAAACTTTAACGATTATTCTACAAATTTGTTTGAAATAGGAATTGATACAAAGAAAACAAGAAGTTTCGAAACATTTAACCATTTAAAAATCGCAGTATAAAATGTCAAAAAAAAAAGAACAAGTTAAAGATTTTGATTTAGGTTATAAAGTATCACGAATAAACACAACTAAATTCTCTTATAATGATTTAGAAGAAGATTTTATCAAGAACTTATTCGAAAATGAAGAAAACTTAAAACTTATCTTAGATGTTAATATAGGTATTAGTTTAGAAAAGTCTGAAATATTCTTTGAAATTAACACCTCTTTATCCAATAAGAATACCAATGAGAATTTGATTTTACATACAGGAAAAACTACTTTTTCTCTTCAAAATCTAAGTAGTACTTTTAGTAAGGAAAATGAGAAATTTGATTTACCAGATGGGTTAATTGTTCAGTTATATGCTCTATCATATTCACATGCTAGAGCGTTATTATCTATTGAATTAAATAGAACAGCTTACAAGGATATCTTTTATTTACCCGTTATAGATCCGACAACAATATTAAATAAATAAAAACTCATACAGTGCTACTAGTAATTATTGGTTTCTATTTTTTATATATAACCTTGTCAATTATCAACAACAAAGCCCCTAATTGGGGCTTTATTACTTTTAAAAGTATTGTTTTAAAATCTAATTTCATTGAGCTGTTTTACTTTTTGTAAATCTGAGCTTTTAATCTTTAAAACCTGATTTCTAACTCCATTTCTCTCATTAATCTTAACAACTAAAACTTGTTTATCTAAAAGAGTGAACTGATTTAAAACAAACACATTATCTTGTTTTTCTTTACTAGCCAACTCCATATTTTCTCTATAGATTTTAACAGGCGTTAAACTACTTTCTTGAACTGTAGTACGTTTAGTAGTTCTTCTATCTTTGATTTTAAAACTGACATAATCCACCTGGTATGGTAAATTGCTTTTGTTATTAATAGATAAATGAAAGTAAAATTTACCATCTTGAATATAAATGCTTTTTAGTATGGCTTCTACTCCATAATTTCTGCTTTTAATGTTTAGTTCTTTCTTATTCTTTTTGATAATAGCTTTTATAAAAAGATTCGTAAGACTTGGACTAGTAGAACCTAAGTCTTTAAAAAGAACTTCGCTTTGCTCTTTAGTGTTCTGTTGTTCAAACTTAGTTAAGTCATAACTAAGTTGTGTAGGCTCTTCATTGTAAAAGGCATTAAAACTATAGTACTTACCATCACTGGTAATAACTGTAAAGTTTGTAGGGGTGCTATTCTCATTAATTGTCTTTAAACGTAGAACATTACTAGTCACTTCTACTTTACTAGCTATAATTTCTTGACTACCTAAATCAACATACTCAATACTACTAGGAAATAGAATATGCGTTGTTTTGTTTTGAGTGAGCTCAATTTCATATGGTGTTACCTCAGCATTAGATAAGTTGATAGACTTGGTATTATTTTGGGCGATTACTGTGTTTACTGCTAGTAAGCATAGTAACATATATTTAATAATTGTTTTCATAATGATTTATTTTTACTTGATTTTTAATTGTTATTCTTTGGGAACAAGAAACAGTTCTTGCCCTTGTTTTAGAGTTACTCTCTGAGCTTTTACTTTCTTTGAAAAGTAACCCGATACTCCTTGAATAAGGCCTTTGGTTAGATCTGAAGCAATTTGGTCTGAAGCTGATCTACTCATCGAGATACTTGTGCCTGCTGTTTGTCCCATATTGGCGATGATTTCTTTTGAAGCGCTTATCTCTTGAAGGTCTAATACCTCAAGGCCTTTTTGTCCATAATTATCATAACCGATAAGTTCTGTATCTATGATACTGTCCTGAATTTTAATAGAGTTTACGCTAATCTCTAATCTAGCGTTACTTACTTGCGCCTTAGCAATGAGTGTACTTGATTCAGGCAATAAAGCTCCGTTTATTACAATGCTTTCCAATAACTTTAGTTTAATATAGCCCTGATTTATAATGACCTCTTCTTCTTTGATACTAACTCTTATACTATTTTTATGAGTTTGCGTTTTACGCTCTATATCAGCGGTATAAAAGATTTTATTTGATTTAGGATTAATAGACAGTAAATCTTGTAAACTTTGTGGTTTTAAAAGTGAGGAGACAATATCTTTACTTGTTTTGTCAACCACTGTTATTACTTGTTTTTCTCTTGAGATTGCTTTGATATCTGTATTCTGATTAAAAGGTGGTAATTCAGTTTGGTTTTGACCTGTTGGTAAATACTTTGCTGCCATCTGAAATGACTTTTCCATTAGTTCTAATTGACTATCCATTGTAATTGGTGTTGGAGTATCTTTTTCTTGTAATTGCTGTTCTAACTCAGCAATCTGTTTTTTGAGCTTATCAGTTTCAGGACTTTCTGCATTATCATAAAAACTACTAAGTACCTCTTGGCTTTGCTTATAATTCTCGTAAGACCTCTGATAAGGCGTATAAGTAGACTCCTTATTATAATCTTGATCATTATAACCGCTATTAGACTCTTCTTGAGGCTCATTCCAATAATCTGCTAAAGAATGTATCTGGTTTTCATTTTCTTGCTGTTTCTGCTCCCATAGCTCCTTTTCATAGGCCTTAACCTTGTCGGTTGGCATCCCCTTAGTTATCGCCTCTGGAACTGAGTCATTGTGAATGATAAGCTCTTTGTCTTCGGGTTTGAATAAAAGATACATAGCTGCTAAAAACACAATACCCATTAAAGCAAAGGCGATATGTTTTTTATGTTTTTCAACAATACCTTTAAGCGCCTTATTGTATTTTGGTATTTTCTCTATCTGGTGGGGTTTATCTATTTTATTTTGATTCATAATTCTTAAAATTAAAAGTTGATTGCGATTCTATCTTTTGCCTTAAAAGCAAATACTTAACTGGCCTTATATTACTCTGCCTCTTTTGATTATCTGAATTCTTTCTAGCAAGACTTGCTGTTAAGCTTGTCTTTACAATAAAAAGGCAAATAAGACTGTATAATGTAAATACAACAAGCAATAAAACTCGTTGCCTTTTTACTAAGAGGCTATTCCAATAGGCCTTAAGCCTACTGGAATAACTATGTCTTAAAAGTTGTAACTTATTCATGGATTAATTTTTTAGCGTTTAACAACTTCTAAATCTTTGTTCTCTACAACTGTAAACTTTTCAATAATAAATCCCTGAGGATTGTTATCAGAGCGAACAGCCGAGATGAGCTGGCTACTTGTGACAAGATTTCTTTTGGTTAGATTACTTGATCTTATAATATACTGGGTAGCATAGGTCATGGTTTGATACGGATAACTATTAAAATCTATTTTAATGCTATCCACTTCTATCCTTTGCTGAATATTCCCAGAAATAACACGACTATAGTATCCCTTTTCAAGAAGATCTTTGTAGTAATCAAAAGCGGTTTTATCTGCTAGATTAAAAGCTCTTTGCATATTACCCTCAATAGCTGCTTTCTCAGGTGAGAGCGTAAAGAATAACTCATGAAAACGCCTTACGTGTTCTCTTGCCTCAACTGGCCTATTTATACTTGCATCTTGAGACAGGGCAAGCATAAGTGATTTGCCTTTGTCAAGCACATAAATCTTTTCTCTCTGCTCTTTAGCAAAGTCATAGCTCTTGTAGATAGAAAATCCAACTACTAAAAGACAAACCGATACAAATGCAAGAGCATAAAGCCGAATCTGTTTAAAGCTATTTTCTATATTTCGAAGTGATTTAAATTCCATATTAAAAGTGTTTTAGTTATTTAATAAGCCTACCTGTTATATTTCCTGAAGTGGCTCCAGCTGTGGCTGCTCCAATATTACCTGTTTTAAGTGCAGACTGATTTACATTACGAAGAAAACCTGAAGCTCCACTGGCTTGAATCACCCAGCTTGTTACTGTTGGTACAGTAAAATATCCTACAATACCTATTAGCATAAAAATCACATATATCGTATTTGAAGTATCAGGAACATAGCTTGGATCAGAAAGCAATTGCATATCTCTTTCAAGAATTAAAGATTGAATCTTAGCCAGCATACTGCTAAACAAATCTGCCACTGGAAGCCATAAATAAACGCTTATATACCGCATGAGCCACTGTAAGAGTGTTGCTTCAAACCCGTTCCATATCGAAATAGCAAATGCAATGGGCCCTAGTATGGACAGCACAACTAAAAAGAAAGTCCGAACAGTATCAATAATTAAAGCCGAGGCTTGAAAGAGCATTTCTAATATCTCCCTAAAAGCATCTCTTAGATTCTTTTTAAAATCATACTGCCATTTCTCTAAATGCATACCTGCCATGGTGGCTAAATCAGAAGGAGACCAACCAAGCTCGTCAAGCTTTTTATCAAACTCTTCATTGGAGATTAAATAAGCTGTTTCAGGGTTTCTAAGCATTGCCTGTTTTTCTAAGACATCTTTTTGTTTCTGTAATAAAGTCATATCAATTACCTGACGCTCTAAAATCTGATGTGTTCCCTTAACCACAGGACTTAAAACTGTATTTAATGTTCCAAGGACAAGGGTTGGAAAAAACATAATACATATGCCCAAAGCAAATGGTCTTAGCATCGGATACACATCTATGGATTCTGCTCTTGCTAGGGCTTGCCATACTTTTATACCAATGTAAAATAGAGCGCCAAGACCTGCTAAGCTTTTGGCCACAGAGGCCATCTGGGCTGATATGGGTATCATATCATAGTAAAGGTTCTGAAGTACCTCATGTAAATTATCACTAGCCATAACTACCAGTATTTTTGGTTAGAGCTTCCGTATAAATCAAGTACTCTTTGAGCATTATTTTTTCTCTTAGCCCTTAATATGCTAACACCTATATTTTTTCTGGTATAGTAACTAACCAGGTTATGATAGTCTTTAACCTTATTGTAAACCCTGTCTATGATATCCATACGCTCCTTGTCATTTAAAGAAAGGCTTGAAGAGCTTACAATCTGCTTGAGCTCCTTGACAAGTTCTGTGCTTTCTTGAAGAAGTACTGAATACCCATTTGCAATAGCTACAAGCTCCTCAGGCGAGAAGTTTGGATCATTAAGCATCTTTCCAAAGTTCTTGACATATAGCTCTGAAACTTCTCCTACTAAAAGCACTGTTTGTTGAACCTTCCTTGCGTCCTTAACAAGATTGTTTACCGCTTGGAGTTTGTCATAATACTCCTTGCCTTGTTTATAAACCTTCTCTACTTCTTTAAAGTTTTTAATGACATTACTAACTGTTGAAGAAGTTTGTATAATTTCATTGGCACTGTTTAATATGCCTGATGCCAAATTAGTGGGATCAGTAACTACCCACTGAGCCTTTATCTGTATTGGTAGAATAAGCAGCATAGCTACCACAACCACCTGTAATAGTTTTTTCATTATTGTATGTTTTAATTAGTTGATTATTTACTCTATTGCCCATTTAAATAAATTGGGGTAAAGTATTACTTCTCGTGCTTTTCTTGTTTTTCTTGTACTAAGCGTTTTATAGCCATCTCTACATTACCACCTAGTTCTTTAGCTAGGTTCATAACCTGTAATTTCTCAGTCTCCTCTGTGGTATAGGCTAGATACTCTGAGTAGCTCACCTCTGTTGCATACACCCCCGAGTGAGTTCCTCCAAGACCAATCCACACTTCTTTGTAAAGACGCTTTGGATTGTTGTTTAAGTTAATAGAAAGGATTTGTGCTTTTTCTTTGTCAGTGAGTCCAAGCATAGCCTGTATATCATCAAACTTGTTCATATACTTGCGCTGATCAAGAAGTATCTTACAGTCGGAATTATTGATAATACTTTCCTTTACAATTGGGGATTGAATAATGTCATCTACCTCTTGAGTAACCACAATTGCCTCTCCGAAGAACTTTCTAACGGTCTTAAGTAGGCTAAGCACCCAGCGCCTTATCATATTTCTATGGTAGGTTTCCAAATGCTCGCCCCCGAACCGGACTTACACGTCTCCGCGTATCCGGCTCTCCACTAATCTTGTCAGTCTAATGTTCCATTATGGATTTTCTGATGACAGCTATGGCATACAGCGACAGTTTTTCTTCTTCTTGCAATCATATGTCTTTCCCAACTCTTTTTACCTTCGAGGTTTTTGAGTTTTCGTACATGATGCATGACAAGCTTTTCCGTAGCTCCGCACATTTCACACTTTTCAGCTTTGAGCCTATCTACAAGGCTTGTCCTACTTGCATCAAAGATGGAGTAAGGCATAATGTCAAAGCCTGCGTCTGTCATTGGGTTCTTTCTCCTAAACCCCAAGTCATAGAAGTATCTTTCTTTGACCGCTCCAGATTTAGTGGTAAACCTTACTGTGAATTTTCCATTTCTACGATACTTGGAATTTATCTTTCTCGTTGAACTTTTGTATTTCCCAGCAAAGGTTTTGTACATACTGTACTCCATGATAAATTTGAAGTTGTGCAATTCAGAACAGTTATTAGCAATAGAAAAGTAATTGTAGAATCCTCTTATTTCCCGATTGTATCGGTCAAGAATTTCAAGATCGTCATTGAATATAAGTCCAGATCTGCATTTCGGTTTCCAAATTTCCTTTCCGTTTTGGTATCGGAATTCCAATACACCGTAGTCAAGTAATTTGTTCCTTATCGTTTCCGTACTCAATTTAAGATATACCCTTTTACCATAGGTTCTTCTCAAACGACCTGCAATATCTCTTCTCTGTGCGTTTGACTTTCTCACAAAGATTTCATAGCCGAGAAAATGTGCCGAATCTTCCGTGTGGGTAATGAGTGTTTTCTCATCTGACAGTTCCAGTTTGAGCTTTTGGTCAAGGAAATTTTTAATATCTTCCTTAACTTCTTTCGCATCTTGCTTACTACCAATTATCCCGATTAGAAAATCATCTGCATATCTGACGTATTTCAATCTTTTGTATTCCGTGTCCATTTCGTCACAGCTTGGAAACATTGCACGCTGCTTATCCTCTGCCTTAATCCTTTGGATTAAAATTGTTCTTTCACTTTCGTCTTCTACCGACTTTAGTTTTTTCACAGTTCTCTTTCTTGCATTGTCAAAGTCCATACGAACTCTACTTGGTCTGCGTTTTTTCCCTTTATCGAAGTTTGTGATGTATTCTTTCATGTATTTGTCTAATCTGTCGAGGTAAATATTTGCCAATATTGGGCTTACAATACCTCCTTGCGGCGTTCCGCTGTACGTTTTATGAAATTTCCAATCCTCGATATAACCTGCTTTCAGAAACTTTCTGATTAGCCTTATGAATCTATCGTCAGAGATACGTTCTTTAAGGATACTTATCAATATATCATGACCAATATTATCAAAGAATCCTTTTATATCTCCTTCGATAAACCATTTAGCTCCGTTAAACGATTTCTTGATTTGAGCTAGTGCAGTATGGCAACTACGATTTGGACGAAAACCATGTGAAGAATATTCAAAACTCTCTTCATAAATAGCTTCTAAAATCATTCTTATCACTTCCTGCACCAGCTTGTCATCGAAAGCAGGTATGCCAAGAGGTCTAACCTTACCGTTTTTTTTCGGTATGTAAATTCTCCTCGATGGTTGGGGCTGATAGCTTTCATCTCTCAATGAAGCTATCAGTTTCTCAATGCGTGACAAGCTCATATTGTCAATACTTTGACCGTCTGAGCCTTCTGTCATATTACCTTCTTTTGCATAAATGCGCTGATAGGCAACGTAGAACATCTCGTCATTAAACAGAATTCTGTAAAGCCTTTCAAACCTATAGCTTGAAGTTTTACTGTGTTCCACTAGACTGTTTAATACTCTTTCTGGATTTCTCATAATGTCTCTCACATTTTCCTTTAATTGTATTAATAAAAATTAGCTGCTTCCCTTGGCCATGTACAAGGCTTTCCCTTGCTCAGACTACTGCGGAAGCTCCGTTACCATGTCGGATATTCAGAAAACTTAACTTTCATAGCCTTTCGGCATTCCGATTTAGGTAATCCCCGTTTGCGACTTAATAACTATTGGCACGATGGATTGTCGGATACGACTTCCGTCCTTTGTACGCTTACTGCGACTGCGCTGTAATAAGTTCAAGCTCCAACCATACCAATTCACTGGTGGAGTATTACAATATGACGATTGATAGCTATCTTACGCCATAACTTCAAGTGGAATCGCTTGGACTATCGTTTAATCAATTCGGATTTTATCCTCATATCCATCTTTTCATCTCGCCATTCAGTAGCAGTCTGATAGCTGACTGACTTATGACTTTACCGACATGCTTCACTCCCTGTCCAGTTTCCCTTTCAGATAAGTCGGTTGATGATAGGTTTTCCAAAGAACACTAACCTAATCTCTTGCCAAAGAGATATTTACTAAGCCACCTTGACGGGCGCACAAAGGTACTTTAAGTAATCCGCCATACCCTCTTTGGCTATGGCCTTCCAAGCCTCTTCAATTAGTATAAGCTTACGCTGTCCTTTAAGACGTCGCATCTTATTTATAAACACTTCCATGATGATAATAGTCACTATGGGAAACAAAATTTTATGATCCTTGATACTATCAATTTCAAAGACAATAAAGCGTTTATTAAGTAAATCAAGCTCACTTTCTGAGTTTAAGAGATAGTCATACTCTCCTCCCTTGTAATAAGGCTCTAGTACATTTAAAAAGTTATAAAGATCAAAGTCCTTTTCTCTAACCTGCTTGCCCTCTAACTCTGCTTTATAATCTGTTTTGATATACTCATAGAAAGTATTGAAACTTGGTTTTATATCACTGTTTTGTAGTTTTTGGATATACCCACTAACAGCGTTTGAAAGCGCAACTTCCTCTGATCTTAAGGGCGGCTGGTCATCCCGCTTCCAAAGGGTCAAGATTAGCGTTTTAATGCTCTCTCTTTTTTCTATATCAAAGATGCCATCCTGAGTATAAAAAGGATTAAAAGCAATTGGGTTTTCCTCCGTGTAGGTAAAATACACTCCATCCTCCCCTTTTGTTTTTCCTTTAATGAGTTCACATAATCCTTGATAAGAATTCCCTGTATCTACTAAAAGCACATGGGCGTTTTGCTCATAATACTGCCTTACCATATGATTGGTAAAAAAGCTCTTACCACTTCCCGATGGTCCCAAGATAAACTTGTTGCGATTAGTTATAATTCCCTTTTTCATGGGTAAGTCTGAGATATCTAGGTGAATCGGTTTACCTGTTAGTCTATCTGCCATCTTTATCCCAAAGGGAGAAAGCGAGTTTTGATAATTAGTCTCTCCAGAGAAAAAACAAAGTGCAGGTTCAATGAACGTATAAAAGCTTTCTTCACTTGGAAAATCACTGCTATTGCCTGGCATACCTGCCCAGTAAAGCGAGGCAGCATCCACTGTGTTATGTCTTGGTACACACTCCATAGAAGCTATTGCGCTTCCACAGTCGTTTTTAAGGGTTTTAAGCTCACTTTTATCACTAGACCATGCCATTACATTAAAATGAGCTTTAATGGATGTTAATCCTTTGCTATGAGCCTGATTTAAATATTCTTCTATCCACTGCTTATTGATTTGATTAGCCCTACTGTATCTAGCTAAAGAGTGCATATTTTTAGCTGACTTTTCAAATTGCTTTAAATTGTAATCACTATCCTCTATAAACAAATACTGATTGTAGATATGATTACAATTAAGCAAGAGTCCAACAGGTGAGGCAAATGATAAAGCTATACTGCTTTTATCGGTTGATAGTTTTTCATAACCAGATAAATACGACACTTCACTTGGAAGATCATCTGTACTTGATAAAGTATGTAAAGAAAGTCTGTTATCCCCTACTCTAACCTCTTCTGCGCTAATAGCAATATCCTGAAGGCTCCCTCTTTTATTAGGACTTAGAGTTAGGTACTGCTCCAAAAGGCCACTTTTATCTTCTGAGCCAATAATGTCTTCTTCAGATAGTTTAATTAAGTGAATCAGTCCACTATCATTGACTATCCTTTCAAGCTGAGTAGTTGCCTGTAAAAAGCTTTGAACGGTATCTTTATCTCTAATCTGTTTGGGAATGAGCTCCCCTTTTGTAAGGGATGAAAAGTTACTCTGACTTTTAATACGCTCCTTAGTAGTCTTTGTAATAAAAAGATAACAGCTGTGATTCAAGTAAGGGCGCTCATTAAAATGCCTTTCAAAACTTCTGTTTAAATAGCTCTGCTGTACGTCTTTAAAATCAGCCTTATAACTTTCTTTTACAAACCAATCCTGTTTGTGTATCACAGTAAATTCAGGGAGTGTTTTAATGGCCTTATGCCACACATTGTGCATAGTTTCATAATCTTTATCTGAGATTGTGAATACCTCAGGTAAGATCACTTTATAACAAACTGTTATGTCTGCTTGCTTGGAAACAATACAATTGTTCTCCACCGATAGAATTGGAAACATGCGCTCAAGGGTGGTTATCTTAGCTGTATTTCTCATAACTACTTAATTTAAAGTTATTACTTAAACACCCTCTAAGATTCTTTCTTGAGATAATATACCTAGGAAAGTATTTTTTGGCCTGAAGCTTCATAAGTCCATACTGACCGTATTTTTTGTTTAATGAAAATACTTTGTAAACAAGATATCCTGAAGAACCAATGCCAAGACTTAAACAAATAAGATTGTTTACCCCGGCCATATACAAAACCATAACAAGAATTAAATCAGCCAATAGCCCTGCTGCAAAATAAAACAGATACTGAGCCTTGAGACCTTTAAATTCTACTGTGGTTCCAATGCCTTTATTAATACTATATTTTTTCATAATAGTATCTTTTAAAGGAAAAACGAGCGAAGTATTGTAGCTGCTACAATTAAGAAAATACAAGCCCCAAACCAGCTTGCTGCTGTTTTGCTTGTATCGGGATCACCGCTTGTGAATTTATTGTAAACCTTCACTCCTCCAATAAGACCCACCACAGCTCCAATAGCGTAGATAAGTTTGGTGGCTGGATCAAAATAAGAAGTAACCATCTGGGTAGCTTCAGTGATTCCAGCTACTCCATTTCCTTGAGCAAAAAGATTGCTACTTAAAAGTAGTGTTAAACCTAACAATACTAATTTTTCTGATGTTTTTGTTTTCATAAAAATGACATTTATAGATTATCTATTAAGCTCTTTGCTTAATATCTGGTCTCAAATGTCTTTGCAAAACAAGCAGTTCTTAAAAACAGGCAATCCTAGGCTATAATTGTCCTTGAATAGCTTGTTTTAACTAAACTCTTTTCAAAATAATTTATAAATACAAAAACGCCAAAACATATTGCTTTGGCGTTTATTATAAAGTGTCTTGTATAAAATAATTGTATTCCTTTTGTCAAGGCAAAATGCCCTTTTAGAATTAAACAAATCTTTTATTTTTTCTGTGAAGGAATTTTTACATATCTATACATATAAAAGTAGTCAGGTAAATCATCTACAATCTTTACATTCTTACCTATACCACTTGGTCTTAACCTAACTAACTTAGTATTAGGCGTTATTTGTATTTTATATTTTGTTCTCTTCCATACCACATCACGAACTTCTGTTTCGAATTCATACTCTCCATAGTCTAGTCTTAGTATAAAAAATTCCCCAATCCGAGTTGTTGGTACATTCTTTCCATTTAATTTTAGATTAAGCATCGTACTTTTTATCGGAGTATAACTTGGAGCATAATAGCCTCCATTAAAGAATAAGACTCTGCCTTTTCCAAGTTCTGATACTAATATGCCTTGTGGTCTTTCATAAAAAATTTCAAAATCCGACGCCACTGGTTTAACTCCCATACAAGAGGTTAATACTAATGACAGTACTCCTAAGGTGATTAATGCCCATTTTCTCATAGTTGTTGCCTATTTATTGTACGATTCAAACTTAATTTGCTTACTGATTTTATTATTATTTGAGTATTCTATTTTCAAATAATAACAACATTAAATATATTAAAATCAAAAACTTACACCAAATAAATCATTTAAAACGAACGCTTTTTTTTGATATTTTTATAATTCCATTTTCTAATAATAAACCTACTATTTCCACCAATAAGATAAAAGAGAAAGAGGCATTAAACGCTCAAAAAAGATTTGGCTATTGTTACTGATTTTTATAAATTGAATTTTCAATCATATATAGAGAATTATCCTTTTTTCTATTAAATCAACAAAAAAACTCAATCTTAGAGATCTTCTAATTACGAAGTTCTCTCTATAATCTATTTTTTATTACATAAACTATAAAGTACAAACACAATAAAAATATTAAACTCACAGGACCTAAAACAATTACAAAACAGAATCAGATGTAGAGATTATAGCTGCAGAGAATCTAGAGGTACTTTCTAGTGTTGATATTATCTGTACAGTTACTCCCTCGCCAAAACCTTTATTTAAAACCAGTCAGCTAAAAAAAGGAGTGCATATTAACGCTGCCGGATCATATAGTCCTGCAATGCATGAATTACCTGAGGATATATTTATGAATACTTCTTTGTTTGTAGATCATAAAGAGTCTTGTTTTTCTTCAACTGCTGATATTCTTGTGCCTCTAGAAAAAGGATTACTACCTACAGAAAACTATAAAGGTGAAATTGGAGATTTAATTCTAGGTAAGATTAAAGGAAGAACAAGTGATTCGGAGATAACTGTGTTTAAAAATGTAGGTATTGCTATTCAAGATTTAATTACTGCATAATATGCCTATAACAAGGCGAATAGAGAAAACTTTGGAACTTCTATCAAAATGTAGATAAAGGCCTTAACTATAAACTAAAACCACCTATACAAGGATTCGTATAGGTGGTTTTAGTTTGTAATTTAAGCCCAAAATACACCATAGATATATACACAAAACAAATTATATAAAATAGCTTTGTAGTATTTGGCTAGCGCTGCTTCTGGGTTAAACTCTTAAACGATATTTTTTACTTAATGCTACAAGACTATTAATTTAAGTATGGATTGTCGTTTCTATTGTGATCAATCCATAACAATTTCGAGATATCATATCCTATTTGTGTAGCTAATTCTAGATATTGCTTTTTTACGTGTTCAGGAATAGTCGTTTCTCTAGATAATATCCATAAGTAATCGTAGTCCTTACCTACCACAAGAGCGTATTTGTATTCTGGATCTAATGCGATTATATTATAACTTGAATAGAAAGGCCCAAAGAAACTAACCTTTAATAGTCCTACTGTTTTATCTTTTCGAAACTTAGCTGTTCCATCAGCCTTTTTCCATTGTTTTGACTTTGTATTAAACCCGCTATTTAAAACCTTCAAATCCCCGTTATCGTTTAATGTATAATGAGCTGTTGTATTGTCTAAGTCCTTCTCAAAGCTAAAATCAAAACGGGCTATCTCATACCAAGTCCCCAAATATCGATTAACATCAAAATTCTTAATTGGTACTGCTTTATCAACAATAACTTGCTTTTGACACGAAAACATTATAAATGAAAACATAGTCAATAGATAAATACGATATAAATGTGCTCTTTTCATACTGTTTTTAGTTTATAACAAAACTAATATTTATTCAATAAAAACAAACAATTATTTATAATCATTTTAAATAGTTTTTCTACGCGTAATCTATTTCATATCTATAATTCACTAATGTCAATCAAAATAACATTATATAATTTTTAAATTATAATAATTTAAAAAGCAATTATAACATTATGTATATATACACAGAAAACAAATAAAAAATAGTTGAATAAATATTGAAGATATCATATAATTATCAAGGCTCAGAAGGTTTTTATTTATTTTTATCACACACTTTTCTACATATCTTTACGTTTAATTAAAATATTCAAACCTTTTATATGCCAATAGACAAATATTATTATTCACAAAAATTTAATGAATGAAAAAAGCAATTATTTTATCTGCCACCTTACTAACACTAACCTTGTCAAGCTACTCACAAAGCAGTACAAACACGATAGAAAACCAATTTAATACATTAATTAGTCAGTCTAATAACTGGCAAAATTATAAGGTAGTAGAAAAAAATAAGTTTCAACAATTACAACAAAATGTAAAAGATTCAATAAATAGTTTACAAACTACTATACGTCAAAACAATACTATTGTTATAGAGCAAAAAACATTAGTAGATTCTTTATCAAATCAATTGCAGGTACTTCAAAAAGACTTAAAAATAGCAATTGATAAAGAAAATAATCTAGATTTTATTGGAATTAGTACTCACAAAAGTACTTTCCAAATAATAGTCTGGTCTATTATTCTTATATTGCTATTGATTTTGGGAATCTTGTTTATTCAATTTAAAAAAAGTTATTCAGATACAAAAGATGCTCGTAAAAAGCAAATAGAAACAGAAAGTGAACTAGAAGAATACAAGAAAAACTCCTTGGAGAGAGAACAAAAAGTCAGACGACAACTCCAAGACGAAATCAATAAGAATAAAAGAATTTAAAACATAAACAAAGCATATAAAAGACTGATTTTAATCTTGATAAAGAGTCAATAAGCTTGACTCTTTATCAAGATATTAAAATTACAAAAAAGTATTCTCTATTTTTTAAGTTTGATAATTACTGTATACTATAATTATAATAGAAAAACAGTCCTTTCATTAACAATACTTAAAAAGAACTTCTCCCCCTTAAATAATAAGGATTATCACTTCTGATGTACTCGATCTAAATACATAGTAAGATATCACACTTTACTCACTTTAGATACTCTTGAGGGTTAACTAGAGGGTTAACTAGATTTTTCTTGCCACCAATAGCGTATTTATACTTAATCTAATGCAATTCCAAAACTATAAATCATTATATTAGTGTTCATTAACCCATAGATACTTACCAATATGCTATATCCTTTTATTTCAATCGGACTTTTAATAATCTTCTTTGTGTATGTACTTTATCTTTTGATTGCCAAAAAAGATTTAAACAAACATAAAAACAATATTCTACTTGGATTATTCTTTAATGAGGTCAACAGATAAATGCATATCTTTAAAGTATTGAAAACAGGTAATTATATGGATATTTTTAAGGGACAAAATCTTATAGAGTTTAGCGATCGCTTTAAAACAGATGAAGATTGTAAGATTTACCTATCTCAAATGAAGTGGTCAGAAGGCTATATATGTAGAAGATGTGGTCATACCAAGAGTCAAATTCGAAAGAATTTATCTCGTACATGTAATATTTGTAGCCATACTGAAAGCCCTACTGCAGGGACTTTATTTCATAAACTTAAGTTTAGTTTACGTAAAGCGTTTTTCATTTGTTTTGAGATGTCAACGACAACTAAATCCTTATCAGCCTCACAAACTTCTGTGCGCTTTGGCATAACAGAAACTACAGCAAGAATGTTTATGCATAAAGCGAGAATTGCCATGGAATCAAGTAATAAAGACCTTATGCAGGGAGAAATCCATGTAGATGAGTTTACTATTGGAGGATATGAAGAAGGGAAAGTAGGTAGAAGTTATGATGTAAAAAAAAAGAAGATAGTATGCTGCGTAGAACTTGATGATCTAGGTCAAGTAAAGCGTTTTTATGCCAATAAAATAGACGATTATTCTTCTAAATCACTTGTTTCAATATTTAAAAACCATATCGATAAACAAGCTAAGGTAGTCACTGATCTTTGGAAAGGATATAGACCTATTGCTAAACAATACAATATCAAACAGATATTAAGTAATAAAGGGAAGAATTTTATTGCGTTACACAACATGATTCATCAAGTAAAATCATGGATTAGAACAACTTATTCATGGGTATCTCCTTCAAATATAAACAGATACTTAGATGAGTATTGTTTTAGAATTAATAGATCTCAATCTAAAAATACTATATTCAATAATCTTCTTAAGAGAATGATTAATCATAGTCCTATAACTATCAAAAGTTTAGTAGGTAACTAACTACTGACCTCATA
>NZ_FNYS01000031.1 GCF_900109075.1 Myroides marinus
AAAAATACTATATTCAATAATCTTCTTAAGAGAATGATTAATCATAGTCCTATAACTATCAAAAGTTTAGTAGGTAACTAACTACTGACCTCATAAGATTAATATTAAACTCATACGCAGTCTTCCGCCCATAGGGCCTGCTGCTTTAATCAAGTTAGATAATATACCGATAAAAGAACTGCTCTTGTTTGTTTGTACTTTACTCATCTCTATTATTTATCTGATTTAATATGCCAATTTCTCGCTTGTGTATACGACTGCCACATAGCGTGATAAATACCATTATTAGCTGCCAATTGATCGTGATTACCTATTTCGCTAATTCTTCCTTTATCCATCACAATGATTTGATCTGCATTCTTAATTGTCTCTAATCGATGTGCAATCATGATCACCGTTTTGTCTTTCATCAGATTGCGAAAAGCACGCATCAGTAATAGCTCATTCTCTGTATCTGAGAAAGACGTTACCTCATCAAGGATAAGAACTGGCTTATTTCTCAATATTGCTCTCGCAATAGCTAAACGCTGTTTTTGTCCCCCAGAGAAGTTGTTTCCTCTTTCTTTTACTAATGTCTCATATCCATCAGGCAGCTGCATGATAAAGTCGTGTATCTGTGCTGCTTTAGCTGCTTCCTTCACCTTCTCTATAGAAGCCTCTTCTGCTCCCATTCTGATATTGTTCGCTATCGTATCTGAGAAGATAAAGTTGTCTTGAAACACAAAAGAGATTGTGTCTAATAACACCTCTGGTTTAAGATTTCTAATATCTGTATCCCCTAGTTTGATTTGCCCTTGATTGACATCCCAAAAACGAGGCAATAAACGAGCTACAGTAGACTTTCCAGCTCCTGATGCTCCAGTAATAGCTGTAAAAGTTCCTGGTTTTACTGTAAAACTGATATTGTCTAAAGCTTTATCTTCCCTACCTGGATAGGTAAAGGATACACTCTCAAAGCTAATCGTCGTATCACTTACAGATGTTTGTTCTCCTGATGAAGCTAAAGGTTCTACGGCAAGTAATTCTTCTATTCTCTTTGAACTTATTGCTGCACGTGAGATTACGTTAGTCAAACTGCGATAAGGCAATATAGATTCTATCATCCCTGTACCTAGTAATAAAGATGCTACAAATGATACAAAGCTCAATGATCCCTCTTGAAACCAGTAGGTACCTAACACTAAAAGAATAATAAAGGTAGGTAGTGGATTCAGGATAAACATAGATAGCTTAGCATTAAGTCCGTTCTCTTTAAACCATAAAGTGATAATAGATAAATAACGCTGTAACGCACTCTCATAACGCACAAAAGACTTCTCTCCTCCATCAAATACACGCACGACTGGCATCGCCTGTACATATTCAATCACTGCTACATTGATATCTTCTTTTGCTTTATTAAACTGATGTGTAACCTCCGTTTTGTTCTTCATAGCTAAAGCCAAAAAGCCTAATCCAACTATTAGGATGACTAAACACACTAAAGCTACTCTGTAATCAAACCAAAAAAGTGCTACCAAAGTCACTACTGGAAAAGCATAAGTACGCACAAATAATGGAGTACTGTCTGCTACGAATCCGTGTAGTAATCTAACGTCTTCATTTAGTATTTTAGTTAAGGCTCCTGATCCTGTCTCTGCCAAGAAACCTAGAGGTAGCTTAGCTAAATGACTACTAATATTCTTGCGCAAAATAGCTTCTAGATCAAAAGCAGCATAATGAGACACATCAAATGATTTTAAACGAAGTACATAGCTAATTACTACACATAGTATCATCATTCCAAATAGATATAGTAGCTGTGTAGTATCACCAGTATATAATGCGTTAATTAAATAACTAAGTATTATTAGATTAGCTATGGTTAACAAAGTCGAACCTACCGAAAGAGCCATTGCAAAGTTTAGCTTCTTCTTTACAGGCCTGATGATACGCCATAATACATTGTCTGTTGCCATATTGTTGTTGTTTTTAATTAATTATCTTCTTCTCCCTCTTCCTATCAATACTAAAAAGTAATAGTAGAGAAGTAACCTCCTCTACTATCACAATCGAACTTCTTATTTAGAGTCCTAAATAATCAAACATTATTATTTCACTAGTTTCACTAATCCCCATACACTTCCACCTTTTCCAACGTTGAATGCAGGTTTAGCAATGTTATCAGCACCTAGTACATAGTATCCATTATATGTTTTGTTATCTACTACACGGAAGTACACTTTACCATCTATAGTAGAAATAGCTTGTGCGTCTTGGAATGCATAAGTAGATTTCGGTAATCCTTCTACAGCTTTAGGTCCTGCAGCTATATTCTCTTTGTCAAAAGCGTAATAAGTAAAGTTCGCATTAGGTAGGATTTCTGTGTAAGAGAAAGCCTTATCACTCCATGCTGTATATAGTTTTCCTCCTTTTACAGCTACAGATCCAACTGTTGTATTCTTTACATAATCATTGATTTTGATGATCCAATCTTGGTCAATTTCTGTAGCTCCTTTTTTGATTCTAACAATAGCTGATCCGTTAGTAGCCCCATCAACACCAAAACCATGAGAACACATATATAAAGCTCCATCATCTCCCATTGTCCACATTTGATTAGCGTTTCCACCGTATCCTACATAACTAATACGATTGTCTTGAATAGTCTTTTCATATTTATTAGTAGCAATATCTATAACAGCTAATTTTATATATCCAGGAGCAGGATCTTTCATCTGACTTCCTTGTCCATCTTTTGTTCCAGTGATAATATCTACGTATAGTTTACCATCTTTAGATGCTATAAAACGGCTTCCTACTGCTTGAAACTCTGCTTTTTTATCTTCAACAACTGATAAATCTATCTCTCCTGTACGTTGCATTGTAGAAGGGTTAAAGATTTGCATCTTTAATAATCCTCTTCCAGCATCTGCATAGTATCCTGTTGTTTTATCATGTACATAAAAATTAGAAGACATTCCTGTTATTCTTCCTGTCTCTACTAATGATCCATCAGGATTAATAGAGTATCTTAAAATACCATCATCAGGAGAAGAAACACGTCCTAACTGAAGACGTTGAAATATCCACTCTCCATAGGCTTTCATTCCATTTCCTTTTACTTGTAATGAACCTTTTTGAACATTATCAATATTGCCTTCTGGCATTTTAGCGAAGTTAGTTAGGTACCCCACAAATGGTTGTACTCCTAAAGTAGCTGTTAATACAGCATATGATTCTGTTTTTTCAACTTCTGGTTTAGTTGGCTCTGAACCTGAATTATCTTCTGATGAACAAGAAGTAAAAGCAAAGAATCCTGCTAACACCAATGCTCCAATACTCTTAGTAGTAAATATGTTTTTTTTCATTTTATAAAATATTAATTTATTGATAAGTTCACTTTAAAGTGAAGGCTAAAGCCTTCGTTTTGTATTTTGTAATTGTCAAAAATCTCACTGTTAAAGATGTTCTTTGCTTCAAATCCGAAAGACAGCTTAGGCGAATAACTCCATACCATTCCTGCTGAGTGTAGGTTCTGATCAGGAATTACGTAAGCCTCTGCATTAATCTCAGCTTTGCCCCATAATCCTAAGAAACCACTTGGTTCAAACTCTTTAGGAATAAAGTCTAAGTAATATGCTTTTACAAAGCTGTAGTTATAATAGAATGAGAATTTATCTCCTGACTTAAATACATTATCATGTGAGGTGCGAAGACCAAGATTAGCAAAGAAATAAGGTGTATTTCTCAGGCGAGCTCCCTCATAAGTCTTATCTTCTTTATCGTATAATCTAAAGTCCTGATAAGTTACATTACCCGACAACCTTAACCATTTCAATGGTGAATACGCCGCGTCTATCTCTACTCCTACTCCTTTAATCTTATCGATATTCTCATAGTTACCGAAGATTCCTGTATTTAATAGCATAATCATATCATGAGTACGTCTATAGAACACATTGACCTCTGTAGTTAGATTAGTTTGGTTATTATAATTAACTCCTAGGTTATAATTCCAACTGCGTTCTGGCTTTAATGCAAAGTTGGTACGGGTGAAGGTTCCATCTCCAAAAAACTCTGCTTGCTCTGGTAAACGAACAGCTAACTCCCCAGAGAAACGCGCATAGATACGATCAGTGAATTGATACTTTAAGGACTCTGAGAATCCCCAATTTCCTTTTGTTTTAGAGCGCTGTTGTTCCATCTGTGTGTCTCCATGCATACTCTCATACCCTTCTGTACGCAAATAGTAATACTTAACAGACAAATCATTTGTCAAACGATCATCTAGTGCATACAACCTCCAGTTTAGTCCTGTAATCCACTTCTGAAATACTACTGAACGCTGTAACATATCTATTTTAGAGAATGGAAATGTCTCTCCAAATGGATCAGACCCTCTACGAGTAGAACTATTGTACACAGAGTTTAACTCTATATAACCATTGTCTAAACGATATGAAAGATTCGTTCTAGAAATAAAATTATAGTAACGCAATTTCTTCAAACTTCCGTTAGAAGTCGCTTCTCCATTTTTACTAGCTACTGGAGTAAACTTACCTCTCCAATCATAAAACCCTTTAATCGTATCTGTATAACTAGAGTGCAAAGTATTATATACTAAGAACTGATCTAACTTAAGGTTATTATCTAAGAATGCCTTGCGGTAACGCAGTGTAGGTACTACAGAATTCATATTGCTAGTCACTCCTCCAAAAGGGTAG
This sequence comes from Myroides marinus, assembly GCF_900109075.1. Lineage (GTDB taxonomy): Bacteria > Bacteroidota > Bacteroidia > Flavobacteriales > Flavobacteriaceae > Flavobacterium > Flavobacterium marinum_A. Next base: position 4,707 of record NZ_FNYS01000031.1, read on the forward strand.
TTCATCGTCATTCCATAGTTGTGCTGCTTATTGATATAAAAACTAGAAACAGTCAAACGCAATTCGTCGGCCCAAGTCTTGTTCTTTACTCCAATAAACCCTTCTACAAAACCATTAGTAAAACGATTGTGAAACAACTTGTGCTTTTCTTTACGCGTCTGTGCTGTTTCAGGATCTGTATAAGGTACGTTTACTTTATAGTCATTATCTGAATAATTAATAAAGGCATTCACTCCTCCGAAAAGCCCTGTTTGCTTATCTTGAAAATATGCGTTTAACGTTCCTCTATGCGTGTTATAAGATCCTATCTGATAAGATGCATCTATAGATTGATTACTCTCAGGCTCTTTAGTTACAATATTCACCGCTCCTCCTAAAGCATCAGCTCCTAATGATACTGGCACTACTCCTTTATAAATCTCAATGCGATCTATCATAGTAGGCGGTACAACAGAAAAACTGAATGCATTACCTAAGTAATCCATTGGTATACCATCTCTAAAATACTTAATCGCATTTCCCTCAAAACCATTTAACATCAGACTAGCATTATTACCTAGTCCTCCTGTCTGTCTTACCCTTACTCCTACAGCCCTATTCATAAGCTCTATAACACTCGAAGGTTGCTGCTTCATTGCTTTTACATCAAGCACTGTAGCACGCACAGGTTGGCGGCTTTCTTTCTGAGCTTTTGACTCCTTCTGAATAATCACTTCTTTTAACCCTGTATTTTGTATAGTATCTTGTTGTGCAAAAGCAGTTTTAGTACTAAACGATAAAACTGCAACTAAGGATAAGGTAAAGTATGGTATTTTCATTGTGACATCTCTTTTATAGCTTCTACAAGAAGGCTATCTCTTTTATTGACATGGCAAAAGTAGCCATCACTTTGTGTGAGCGCTGACGCCAAAAGGAATATAAATGACGCCAAAAGGAGTATTATTTAGATTGATTAAAAAAGAAAAACAAAAAAAGATAATCAATAAGAAACAGCAAAGTCAAGTATCATTTTCTATCTTCTAATGGCTACAAATAGTCTACATTAAAAAACTCTAATCTAAATAGATAGTAATATAATTTTACTAAATTGCCTCTTCCTTGTTAACAATAAAAACACTTTATATGTCCCCAATTAGTGAAACAAAAATATTAACCTTAGCAAAGCAAGATGAGCGAATTAGGGCAGTTATCTTAAACGGTTCTAGAGCAAACTCACTAGTCGCTCCTGATGAATATCAAGATTATGATGTCCTATTTATGGTCTCAGATATAGAATCTATAAAAAAAGATAATACCATCTATAATACTTTCGGGCAACCTGCTATACAGCAACTTCCTGATGATATGTTATTGGGTAGTGAAAAAGGAGTTACTCCCATTTCTTATACTTACTTAATGATTTATGAGAATGGAAGTCGATTAGATCTGACCTTATACCCTATTGATAAATTAGATGAATATAAAAGGGATAGCCTTTCTATCGTTTGGTTAGATAAAGACGATTTGTTTAAAGATATGCCTAAGGCATCTGATATAGACTATCACGTGCAACGCCCTACTCAAAGAGAATTTACAGAGGTTTGTAATGAGTTTTGGTGGTGTGCAACGAATGTAGCTAAAGGCTTAGTTAGAGAAGAGAGAGTCTATGCCAAAGATATGATGGAGACTGTAGTTCGTCCTATGTTCTTACAATTACTTGAATGGAAAGTCGGTAGCGAACATAACTTTAGTGTTTCTATTGGTAAATCAGGTAAGTATATCAAGCAATATCTTAGTACTAAGGCATACAATAAGGTATTAAGAACGTATAGCAATGCCAATGTACAAAACACTTGGGAGGCATTTAATACGATGACGACTTACTTCTATGAGTTACAACTCAAATTGGGGAAACGACTAGCATTAGATGTGAATACTAAAGAGGCTGAGAATACACTGAAGTATATTGATAGGATTTATTCTTCTATTGGAGGATGATTTTGTTTTTTCTGTTTTTTTGTTGGTTGTGATTTTGTGTTTTTGGGATTGCATTAAAGGACAAGAACTATGTTTATTTAAGAAGTACGCAAAGTCAGGAGACTATTGCGTAGCAAGACTTAATCTATCTGTATATTCATTATTGGGCGTAAAGTATTACGCCCATACTTTAGTCTAATATTGGACGAATTGCAATTCGCCCCTACATTCCTCATTGTCAATTATTCATTGTACAACAGTTGTTTACTTAACTCTCCTACACGTTTTAGCTTATATTCTACTTCGGCTGACCACGGCAGTCCTATACATAGACGTATAGAGCTCTGAAACTGTTCTTGTACAGTAAACATCCTTCCTGGTGCAATACTAATCTTCTCAGCTATCGCTAAATCATAAAGATCCATAGCGTCAACTCTAGGGTCAAACTCTATCCATAGAGATAGTCCTCCTTGTGGTCTATTGACTTTAGTGCCTAAAGGAAAACTAGTGATGATAGTATTTAGATACTTCTGATAGTTACTGTAGATGTCTTTTCTAAGTTTGCGAAGGTGTTTATCATAGTTACCCGATTTCATAAAGCTAGCTACAGCCTCTTGCATTAGAGGTGGGGTAGATATTAGATGGACTAACTTCTGGTGCATAATCTTATTCTTATACTTCCCTGGAGATACCCAGCCTACTCTATATCCTGGTGCTAAGGTCTTAGACACAGAACTACACCAAAGTACATTACCTGTCTTGTCAAAAGCCTTACAGCACTTAGGACGTTGTGTCCCGAAGTACATATCACCATATACATCGTCTTCTATTAGAGGAATATCGTGTTTATCTAATAACTCTACTATCTCTTTCTTATTCTTATCAGGCATACAGCTTCCTAATGGAGTATTGTAATTAGAGATCAATAGACACATATCAATATGATCTACAGCTTCTCTTAGAGCTTCTATCTTAATTCCAGTAACTGGATCTGTTGGTAATTCAATTACCTTAAATCCTAAGTCTATTGCCAACTGGAAGATACCTGGATAGCAAGGACTCTCTATAGCAATAGTATCACCTGGTTTGCCTAGTGCTAACATACACAGTGATATAGCACTCATACTCCCATTAGTAGTGATAATATCGTCTTCCTTAAGACTACCTCCCCAAGTGATAGAACGCTGTGCAATCATTCTTCTTAAATTAATATTGCCTTGTACAGAGTCATACTCTACCCCTCCGTGCACCATAGCTCTAGAAGCAGCTACAATCTCCTTCTTCATCTTCGCTAAAGGCAAGAAATCATCATAAAGAGTACTATATGAAAACAGGGTAATATCTCTGTTTCCCATATTAGAATATACCTTGCGGATAATCTCTTTTGGTTCCTTATTGTTTGCTAAGAGGATAGGGCTACTCGCCTGTGGAAGTGGAATCTCATCATAGTACAGATTACTCACAAAATAACCCGACTGAGGTTTAGACTCAATCAATGCCTGTGTCTCTAGTTCTAAGTACACACGCTTAGCTGTGTTCATACTAATTTCGTGTTCTGCACATAGCATTCTCACAGAAGGGAGCTTGTCTCCTTCTCTTAATACACCACTTCTGATCTGACTAGCAATAGCCTCAGCTATATTTAAATACAAATAATTATGTTCCATAACAATCTTAACTGTGTCCATACAAATATACAAAATTGAGACTGTGTTTGTTAAAATTGCCACTGTATATTTGTCATGTAAATAAAACATGAAAAATGAAACAGGCTACTGTATTAGAATCTATCGAACAATCTTCATCTACTAGTGGATGGATTAATGGATTTATAGGAGTATTATTATTTAGTGGATCAATGCCTGCTACTAAAGTGGCTGTATTAGAATTAGATCCCATATTTGTCACTACGGCTAGAGCAGCTATTGCTGGTGTATTAGCACTTATTTGTCTATTGGCATTTAAAGAAAAAAGACCGACTAAAGCTCAGTTAATGCCTTTAGCTATAGTAGCTGTAGGTGGAGTAATAGGTTTTCCTTTATTATCAGCACTAGCATTACAACATATTACCTCTGCTCACTCATTAGTTTACTTAGGTATATTACCTATGAGTACAGCTGTATTTGCAGTATTAAGAGGTGGTGAGAAACCAAAGTCTATCTTCTGGTTATTCTCTATACTAGGAAGTCTTATTGTTATAGGATTTGCAGTGCTTCAAGGAGGTACTAGCTCTCCTGTAGGAAATGTGCTAATGCTTATCGCTATCCTATTATGTGGATTAAGTTATGCTGAAGGAGCTAAACTATCTAAGTCTTTAGGTGGATGGCAAGTGATCTCATGGGCTGTAGTATTATCACTACCAATATCACTACCTATGATGTTCTTAACAGCACCGTCTCACCCTGAGTTAATCAGTACTAATGCGTGGGTAGGTGTAGCTTATCTAGGAGTATTCAGTATGTTTATTGGATTTGTATTCTGGTATAAAGGTTTAGCTCAAGGAGGTATTGCATCTGTAGGACAATTACAATTGCTTCAACCATTTTTCGGGTTAGCATTAGCTGCCTCTCTATTAAACGAACACGTAAGCTCAAATATGATATTAGTTACGGTAGGAGTTATCCTATGTGTAGCTGGAAGTAAAAAATTCGGCTAGTAACACCCCAATGATTAGTTAGCCCTAACAGTGTAGAATGCACTAAAAGAAATCACCTTACTTTAGCCCCGATATTCTACACTGTTTTTTAAAAGAATATATTACACCTTTTAAACACACACAACTAAAACAAAAAAGTGAAGATCTCTCTTCACTTTTTTTATTGAATATACTTTCTTTTTTTATTCAAAACTGAAATAATTAGAACTGAACAAAATTTCCACTCTTTACATCTTTAGGTAATTCATTAAACTTTCGTTTAAAAGCTGCAGTAAAATGTGTTGGATTCTTATACCCTACTTGCTGTGCAATATCAGCTATAGACAAATCTTGTTCTATCAATAGTTTCTGACTTAACATCATACGCTCTTCATACAAATGGTTAAATACTGTGGTAGAAAACAACTCTCTAAAACCCTTCTTTAATTTAAACTCGTTAATACCTGCTAAACGAGACAAATCTCTTATGGAATAAGGCGTTTGTAAATTATTACTCACTAATTCTCTAACGTAATAAAGTTTATCTATATCACTTCTAGTCAATGCTCCACCACATAAATCATACTTGTACTCTACTTGATTCTGAATCACGAGTAAAAGTATTTCTACAATCTTAGCTTCGACATAAATCTTCTTCATCATACCATCATAATTGTTATTTACTAAATCGTACAACAATCTTTTCATTTCTGGTTGAATCATCAAATTAGAAGAAAAAGAGCTTTCTCTTTCGCTATACAGAGACTTACCAAAATCTCCTAACAATTCTAAATCTCCATGAAATATATGTTCTAAGTAAGATATGGTTAACTCAATACCTATAGCACTATAGTTACCTTCTACAGGATTAAATGCCAATAGTCCATCTATATGAGGTAAATGAAAGAAACTAAAACGTCCTGTCGAAGTATTAACACGTTGTTTCTTATTAGACTGATAAAAGTGATCTCCTTGAAACAAAAAGAAAAGTTCTATATGCTTTTGCTCTCTCAGGACTTCCTTTTGTTGTTTAGTTTTATGTTGTAGTGATACATGATCGATATGCAATCCATCCATATCTAACAATTGTATATTGCCTTTTATTCCATGACTAGCATAATTATCTCCAACATTTATAATTGTTTCTTTTATCATGATACTAAACTAAGGGTTAATACGTCACTAAGAGACTCTTCATAATTCGTAGGCAAAGGTAAACAAAAAGCATACATTATTTTAACTCACTCTAAATAGCGTGCTATTTTATGTCAAAGATTTCTTCTTCTGAATTAAAATGCTTGGAGCTATATTATACTTTTTTTTAAATGCAATCGTAAAGTGCTGTGGATATTCATAATGAAGTAGCTCTGCTACTTTGTTGACAGAAAACTTCTGCGAAGCTAAAAGCTGATAAGCGTATTCAAACCGTAAATCTCTAATATATTTAATCAAAGAAGAATGGTAATACTTCTTAAAATACTTCTTTAGCTTATACTCATTGATATAAAAACGTTGACTCAACATAGAAAATGTAATCTCCTGTAAAAAGTGATTATCTATCCATGTCTTTATATGTAACAACTTATCTGCATCACTCATTGACTTAACATTCTCTAAAGGTGCAACTACTCTATCCAAACTTTCTTGTACACTTAACAATAACAGTTCGATAATCTTAGTCTCTAAATAAACTTGTTTTAAGTCTGGATGTATATCGTTCTGTAAAATCATCAATAATAACTGATGTATCTCTATCGAAATAACCTTAGCTTGAGAAAATAAAGTAACCATTTTTCCTTTTTTAATAAGCTCTATAAATGGAAGTAAAACAGGTAGTTTATCTTGAACCAATTGAGTAAAATAAGCCTCGTCAAAAATTACTTCTACTACTTTACGATTAGTCTTGTATTTTAAATATCCTTTCGCTTTAGGTACATAAATAAGGTTAAAACAATCCTGAGGTACCTCTATTTGTTGCTTTGCTTTACTATCTGTAAAACAAGAATAGCCTTCTAATTCAAACATTAACTTAAAAGTATTCTGAGGATTATCTATAGGAACTTTTACTTCTTTAGGAATAGTCCACTCTCCATAAGAAACTATAAACCCTGGATGATCAATAAACTTTTGTTTAATCGGTATATGCTTAAACACAAACTGTCCATAACGCTCCTTATACAACTCACTGCTTCCCCACTCTATCCGGTTGGGAATACTCTTTAAAACTTCTTGATATTGCTGATATAAAAGACTCATAACTCGTAGGTTTATAAATACGTTTTGCGTAGATACTGACGCAAAATTACAACTATTTTCGCATCACAACAATTTGAATTAAATCTAAATAACTTTTAAACACCATAGTTACAAAGGCTTTGTTATCTAAACAAGTACATACTATAACTATGTTTCTATTCATCTTATGAAAAAAAAAGGTAAGTCTACATTCTCTAAAATTATTGCTTGGCTACATTTATGGCCTAGTATAGTAGCAGGATTAATACTAGTATTTGTTTCTCTTACAGGAACTATAATAGTATATGGTGATGAGATAATGCAATGGTCTGCAGGTAAAGAAGCCCTTTATGTAAAACCTGAAGGGAAGCCTCTAAAAATAGATGAAATAACATCTATCCATAAAGAAAAGTTCCCAGGAGAGAGTTTCTCTTATATCATAGTAGATAAAGATCCTACTAAAAGTTGGATTATCAACTCTGCTAACTTAAAAAACAGAAAACTAACTCTTATCTACATTAATCCTTATACAGGAGAAATACTAAAACAAGATAAGACCATCGGCTTCTTTTATATCATGGCTCATGTGCACTCAAACCTATTAATGGGAAAAACGGGTGGATGGATTGTTGCAATATCTACGATTGTATTTGTACTTAGTACCTTAACGGGATTAGTGCTGTGGTGGCCTAAAAAATGGACAAAAGCGACTAGAGATAGTAGTTTTAAAATCAAATGGAAAGCTAGATTTAAGCGTCTAAACTACGACTTACACAACGTTTTTGGGTTCTATAGTGCTATCATTTGCTTTTTGCTAGGTATGACTGGATTGTTGATTTTCTTTAGTCCTTTAATGAAAGGAACTATAAGTCTATTTGGTGGAGAGGGAAAGATGTGGTTTTATACCCTACAAGACTACCCAAGAGATCAAGAGGCTACAAAAGATATGGCTTACTATGATACCAATGAGTTAATCCAAAAGGCCTTTGACCTTCATCCAGACAAAAAGATTATACGTATATGGACCTATAACTATGATAACGTTAGTATATATCCTTTTTTCTTAGGAACAAATGCAGGTTTAAAAAGTGAGGAAGGAAAAGAAGCATTGTACTTTGACAAATTCACTGGACAAATCGTAAACGACGGACATAAACAAAAGATTTATGATAAAGTAGATAACCTAGTTTGGCAAATTCACATGGGACAATGGTGGGGCCAATTAGGTAAATTCTCTACTTTCTTAGCTGGACTAATAGCTACTACTCTACCTATTACAGGGTTCTTAGTGTGGTGGGGTCGCCGAAAAAAGAAATCAAAAACTAAAAACTAGTACTATCATGAAAAAACAATTTATTGTATTTGCACTATTAACTATCGCTATCACAAGTTGTAAACAACATAGTGAACGAGCAACCTTAGAAAACTTCATCGAAGTAGAAAATAATGGTCATACAATTCAAGTACCTATAAAACCTAAAAATGTAGCTGTGCTAGAACGTGGAGTTATGGAAAATATGGATGAATTAGGTGTTCCGTTTCAAGGAATGGCTAAAGAATTCACCCCTAAATATCTAGCTCATTTAGAGAAAGACAAAAGTATCGCTGATTTAGGTGCTGTATTCAAACCTAATTTTGATGCGGTAAGTCATCTTAGTCCCGACCTAATTTTTATGGATAATGCTTTTCCTGCTGATTATGATGAAATGATTAAAATAGGAACTACACTAATGTTAGGTATTCCTAATAAAGGAGATAATTACCTAAAATACATACAAGATAATCTAACATTATTAGGCAAAATATATGAAATAGAGCCTAAAGCAGAAACATTAGCTAAAGATTTAGATACACGTGTAAAACAATTAAAGAGTCTAGTAGCAACGAGTAATGATAAAGCTATGCTTATCATACACTCAGAAGGTAGTTTCCGTCTATTTGACGAAAATACTCGTTATGGGTTTATTTTTAAAGATTTTGGGGTTAAGAGCGCTACTAACATTACAACAGAAATAGCTAATAATCATGGGCAAATCATCAATAGTGAGTTCATCTTAGAACACAACCCTGATATTCTATTTATCATTGACCGTGATGCTATTGTACAAAATACAGATCAACCAGTGCGTATTAGTAATGCATTACTAGAAAAAACAAACGCTTTTAAAAACAACAAAGTAATATACTTAAATCCTGATGCTTGGTTTTTATCAGGTTCTGGAGCTACCTCATTTAAGATCTTCTTAGAGGATATCTCTAAAGGGTACAAATAAAACACCACCGACAACCATATAAGCAAAAATAAGGCTCTTAATTCTAGAATTAAGAGCCTTATTTATTACTATCACACAAAAAAAGTGAAGATCTCTCTTCACTTTTTTTATTGAATATACTTTCGTTTATTTCTTTCTTCTTACTTCGCTAGCTTGGTATTCATCACCATCAGTAGTGTAGATTTTAAATCTTACTTCATACTCTTCTGGTACATAAACTACGATAGGTAATTTACCGTTATAACGAGCTAACTCAGGTTGTCCACTTACAAATGAATGCTTCTTAGCAGCATCAGGACAAGCCATCATAGTAGATACTACATCACCTTTAGTATTAAATACGTAGTAAGAATATCCCCATCCTTGTAGATCTTTTTGTTCTAATGTTCCTAGTAAACTAAAATGGTTACATCCGTCTACTTCCATCATCTTACCTACTGTAAATTCTATTTTCTTAGAATCATCTTTAGTAGAGTGTGGTACATCGATTACTACTTGTTTATATCCTTTCTCTGGAGCAGGGAAAATAGATACATCTGTTCTTGTAATTGTTTGAGCCATAGTTGCTGTCATTAATCCAAAGAATGCTACGATTAAACTTAAAATTCTTTTCATTTCTTTCATTTTTTTTATTGAAGTAGGGATAACTATTAATCATATTATCATCTACTTCTTGTTATTTATAGCAATTTACAAAAATGTCGCAAACTACGATGTTAAATAATCCTTTTTTAAACGTTAAACCTAAGATAGATAATAGCTCTATCCTTTATTTACTAGTCTATTACGTAAAATAAGGGCATAAAAAAACACAAGTAATAAACTATTACTTGTGTTATATCTATATAAGTTTTTAAACTTCTTAACCTAGTTTCACTAACTTACTATTCTCTTTATCTGCAACTTCTTTTCTTAATGAGCTACTAGAGAAACGGTGATCTCTACTGTTATAGTACAATTCTATTCCTTTCTCTTCACAATACTTACGTCCAGTAAAGTTCTTGTCTTTATACTCATCTCCTAGAATACGTACATCTAATTTAAAAGATCTTAATATATCTTCTAAATCTTGTTCTGTAGCATAAGGTACAATCTCATCTACAAACTTGCACCCTTTAAGTTGGATATATCTCTCAACCACAGATTGAGTAGGTCTATTCTTCTCTGGTCTATCTAATGTAGGGTCTGTCTGTAATCCTACGATTAAATAATCGCATTGACGTTTCGCATCCTCTAACATCTTCACGTGCCCTGCGTGCAATAAATCAAATGCACTAAAAGTTATTCCTATTTTCATACTTTTTATTTTCATTTACTTTGTTTTCTTATAAACTACAACAAATTGCTGTCCACAAATACAAAGCTTATTTTACAATCTTTACTTCTTACTACTATATTCTAGTGTGCAAATTTAATTCTTTTATTCATTTTATGTTAAAATGAGTGTAAAAAAAGATGATAAAAACAAAATATTAAAACATTATTAAGCAACTTATTTTGTATTAATTCTTTTCCTCTTGTTTTATCGCACAATAAAACACATAATATGTGTAGTTTATATAGCTAAGTATGTGCTATTTTTCTACAGCGCACCACAGTTATCTACTCATATTAGTTATTAACATTCGCAAATATACATCCTATGTTTAATACTAAAATCCGGAATTCCGTAAACCTTGCATTTTATTGAGTAAAAAAATAATAAAACGATATTTTTTACAATTTGGATATATAGGTAATTCTTTAAAATCTGAAAAGAGAAGGAAGAAAAAAACTGCAGCATAGAACCATTAGGGAAAAGATTTCATATGCTGCAGGTGGGGAATAATGTTATGAGATAATTCTCTAACACGTGTTTTGCATCGAGCTAGCTAGAATGCAAAACTCTCCGAATTAAATTTTGTTGTTTATGTATTGTAAAAGTAGCTGTAGACATTGAATAATCAATAATACTTTAGTATTAAATATTCGCAAAAATAATATTCACAAATATCTAAAAACAAGCATTTTATAACACACCCCATACTAAAGTATTATATAGATATCCCTATAAAAAAGGCGATTTTTAGAAGCTCCGTTTAAAAAAAACACTATTTGTCATATTTTTACAACCAACCAATATATTATTCTCTATTTTTAATTATTTTTACACTATAATTCGCTGAATAACATAACATGAAGGCTACATTTCGCCACAAACCAATAAATATATTACAAACTCTTATATATACTCTACTGTTATTATGGAGCGGTGTTTCTTGTGCCAATACAAGTGATAGTAACTTTGAAAAAGCTACAAGTGAACTTATATTTTCTCCAATAAACAGCAATTTTAATACACAATACGCTCTAGACAATCAAGGTAACTCTTGGTTAAAAATAACAGTCCCTTCTCACTTATTAGATAAACCGCTAATACTTCAGTTTCCTTCTACACATGTGGACGATTATTGTATTTACGTAAAACAAAAAGATAAGTGGGTTAGAATAATTAAAAACACAGATCTAAATGGTGGTTTAATAGTTCCACAATATCAAGAGAATCACTTTATCACGACTCATTCTATTATTTACTTAAAGTCAAAAAGACCTTATGTTAATAATGGGGATTTTATACTCGTAGAACGAGGAGAATACAGAAGTGTTATTCTTTCTACAATGATTAAACTTGAGGTTTTCTACAGCCTATTTCTAATATCAATTGCTTTAAATTTTGGGTTATACTTTATTTTTAAGGATAAAGTAACACTGATATATTGCCTATTTATCATATCAGTTATTGTTATTTGCTTACTAGAAGATGGTTTGTTCTACTTTTTAAGTGCAGGACAATACAATGAGATGCTAACCCTAGGGATATTAATACCTATTAGCTGCTTAATGTTCTCTCTTTTTGTCTATCTTTTTTCGGATATACAAAGACTTTCAAAAAAATTGAAATACTTATATCTCAGTATATTTATCTTATTTGTCATTCTAGGGATATCGCTATATTTAACTAACAACAGACAATATTTTATCCTTTTAATCAATAGCGCATTACTAACTGCTCTAATCTCTATTATTTTAACCTTAGTCTACTCTAAAAGAGATTTATCTATCCGTATGGTTGCTTACTCATTCAGTATTGTTGCCTTGGCTGCTATAGGTTATTACTTTTCTATCTATCCAGGTAATCAATTGCTTTCGTTTATAGATATGGATAAAATTCGTATAATATTAAGTATTGCTTTTATAGTATCAGGTTATGCAATTTGGATTAAGGTAAAAAGACTAAAAGTAGATCATGAATCTCTTAAAACGGAGTTTGAATCTCTTAAAGCTAATCAAGCACAAACCATATACGAGGATTTAAAACGCAAAGAGAAAGCTCCAAGTTACTACACAGAAGAAAATCCTATAAAAGAACAATCTCTTCAAGACGTGTTAAAAGAGAAGTATCAATGTACTGATCGTGAAATAGAAGTAATTATCTGTATTTGGGAAGGATTATCAAATCAGGAAATTGCAGAAAAGCTGTCAATATCACTAAGCACTACTAAACAGCATGTGAGCAATGCTTATATTAAAATGGAAGTCAAGAATAGAAGTCAAGCGATGATACTAAAGCATACTATTAACACATAATATGCTTTAGTAGGATGTACAAAATAGACATTTTACTCAAAAACAATATAAATATAACATTCTGTTGTTAGCTAATTTTTTTAAATAATTCAAGGTTAGAAACATGTTCTAAAATTTCATACTATAGAGCTTATTTTCTTCTTTTTATTTACTTTTACGCTATAATTCACTTACTAACACAAAATGAAGGCAATATTTAGCCATAAAATACTTAGTAGACTCATTATTTTGATGATTCTACTAAGCACAACTTGTTATAGTCAAACGTCAAATGCTGATTTTACCAAAACCATAGCTAGTTTGAATTTTGTTCCACTAAATGAACACACTCAAACACAATATGCAAAAGATTCTATCGGAGATACTTGGTTAAAAATAACTGTTCCTAATAACTTATTAAACAAACCACTTATATTACAGTTTCCTACAATTCATGTGAGTAATTATAATATTTATGCAAAACAAGAAGGTCTATGGCAGAAAGTAAGTGTAAATACTGATCTAGAAGGAGGAAAGATAAGTCCTCAATATCAAGAGAATCACTTTATCACTGATCATGAGATAATATATTTTAAATCAAAATCTTCATATGTTCATTATGGCGACTTTATACTTGTGGAGCGTGGAGAACATAGAAGTATTATGCTCAATAATATGATCAAAATAGAGGTGTTTTATTGTTTATTTTTACTTTCTATAGTTTTAATTGGTGCCCTATATTCCCTATTTAAAGAAAAAGTAATCTTGATTTACTGCATATATATCATATCTGTATTTCTTATATACTTAATTGAAGATGGGATACTCTATTTCTTAAGTAACAAGCAGTGTAATGAATTACTTATGCTAGCAATACTTATGCCTATTAGCTGTCTACTTTTCTCCTTATTTATATACTACTTTTTAGATATACAAAAACTATCTAAAAAGCTGAAATACTTTTATTCCTTTCAAGTGTTATTATATATTGTATTAGGTACTTTGCTTTATCTCACAAATAATTCACTGTATTTCATCATAATAGTAAATAGTACGTTAGCGTCTACTTTAATCACTTTAGCGCTTGCATTAAAATATTACAATAGAGATAAATCTGTTCGTTTTATTGTCTATTCATTTAGTGTAATAGCACTAACTTCAATGACATATTATCTATCTATATTCCCAGGTCATTATTACCTTTCATTTGTTGATAAAGATAAGATTCGGATAATTTATAGTATAGCATTTACTGTGGCAAGTTACACCCTATGGATTAAAGCTAAAAAACTAAAAGCTGATCATGATGCTCTTAAAACAGAGTTTGAAGCCCTTAAAGCCAATAAAGCACAAAAAATAAAAGAGGATTTAAAACAACAAGAGAGCACTCCTGTTTACCAAATAGCAGATAAATTATCAATCACGCTAAGTACCACCAAACAACATGTGAGCAATGCGTATATCAAACTAGATGTAAAAAGTAGATGCCAGGCTATGATTATCAAAAATGAGATCATTCAACAGAGCTCTTCTACTTACAATAAATAAAAAAAGAGCTACAGAAAGTAGCTCTTTTTTGTACCTATTCTATTCTTAAGAAGTTTCCTTCTTTATCAAAAAGTAATTCTACTTCCTGATTTCCTTTTACTAATTCTATTTGGAATGTATCTCTTTCTTTCTCAATACTTACTATTTTATAAGTAGAGTAATGAGTTTTTACATATGTCATAGCGTTAACTGGCACTACCGTTTCTGGCATAATAGCTGTGTGTTTCACTTCTATTTCTATCCAATTACCTACTTTATCAAACTCTACTTTTACTCCATTAGATAAATATACTTTATACTCATCTCCTTCTCTATCAAGTTCTTTTTTAACTAATACTACCTCTGCACCTGCAAAAGTATCTTTTAAGAACTTTTGAGCTGTTGCAGGTAATTCAGAAGCTACGATTAACACTTCATCTCTATCCATATCTAAATCAAGTCCTACAAACTCTTGTTTAATATTGAATATTAATTCTAATCCATTGCTTAATGTTACTTCATATCCTCTCTTCATATCTCTATCAAGCTCTAGAATAGACATTCCAGGATAGTTCTTATTCACGTAATCTAAAATTGTAGGCACTTCTTGCTTTAGAAACTCAGTAGGAATAGCACTATCATCAGACATCTCTACTTCTGTCCAATTACCAGCTTTATCAAAGTCTATCTCTACTTTATTATCAAGACTAGTAGTATATTCTGTACCATAATAGTTAGGAGTCGTTACTTTAGCTGTATGTCTAAACGACGCATTAGGGAATACTGATCTAAGAAACGTTTTAGAGTTAGTTGGTAGTTGATCTTCACTTATTTGTTCTACATTACTTCCCTTTCCATTATCATCACTACTACATGCTGTAAATCCAACTATAGCCATTAACAATGCTGCTAATACAATCTTACTGTTTTTCATTTTCTTTTCCTTTTTAATTTATTTATTTATCAATTTTTTTAAACTTTCCGTCTTTAGAGAATTCTAGTTCTAACCCATTACTAAGTTTTACCTCATACCTTCTTGCTTCTTTCTCTATTTTAGTTATAGTTGTCTCTTTGTAGTTAGTTGTTACATAAGTAACTATTGGTTTTAAAATAAAACTAGTAGGTATAGCTGATTTGTTACCATCTACTTCATCCCATTCTCCTGATTTGTCAAATTCTACCTCTACATTATCTACAAACTTGACTTTATAAGATGTAGATAAGAAATCCTTATCCTTCTCTATTAAACTAACTTCTTTACCCTTAAAGTGAGTATCAATAAATGTAGAAGCCTTTTTAGGTAGTTCTGTTTTAGTGATGACTACATCTTGTGCCATAGCTGATTGACTATTCATTAATGTTCCTGACATTAATACACTTACTAATAACAATTTTACATTTTTCATAGCATTACTATTTATGGTTTTACATGACAAACTTATAACTAGAATCTGGAAAGAATTGGGAATAAAAAAAGCTACCACATTTTATCATAAAAATGTGGTAGCTTTTTTATAGTTAGTTAAACTTATACCCTGTCCGATAAATAGTAAAACAATGTTTCATATTATCATAATGATACTTAATAGAGATATTGTCTGTAACCTTAATAATAGTCTTAACTAGTGCTAAGCCAAGTCCTGTGGATTGTTCGTTAGTACTACTTCTAAAAAAGCGGTTATAGATTAGGTTCTCGTCTAAAGGTGTATTAAATGCACTCGTATTAGAAATAGTAAAATAATCTTTCGTTATCTCGACTTCTATTTCTCCACTAGGTACATTGTGAATTAATGCATTCTTTAGCAAATTCTGCACTAATGTAATGGATAACCCTTTATCCATATTTACAACAAAAGGTATATCATCCTGCTTGATATTTATACTAACCGATTTATAACTAAATAAATCTTCAAAATCTTCTACTATTTCACCAATAACTTGATTGAAATTGACATCTTGAAAATTGACAAATTGTTTATTTTCTATTTTTGTCAACATTAGAAGAGATTTATTTAATCTAATAAGCCTTCTTAAACTCTGATGAATAGATTGAATTTGAAGCATCTGATTCTCATTCAGTTCATCATCTTCTACTAGAAGCTCTAATTTATTACTGATTATAGCTAATGGAGTTTGAGATTCATGCGCTGCATTAGAAACAAAGGTCTTCTGTTGCTCAAAAGTATCTTCGATAGTAGTAATCATCTTATTAACTTCTTTCTGCAAATCAGTAAACTCCTGAATAGGCGTAACAGTTTCATCAGTCACTACTTTCTTTCCTATTGTATAATACTTAATATTATTAAGTAGTTTATAAAAAGACCTCCACACCTTTCTCAATACAAAATAGTTAATCAAAAAGATACTAATCACTAACATAAAGTATAATACCAAAACAGATATTCCGAAGTCAGCTAGTAAATCATCTGCCTCTATAGTAGAGGTTCGGATCTCTAACTGAAAGTTATCTCCATTCTTATCTTCAAAAGTAGTGCGAAGAGTCCTTACAGGCTCCTCACTGTCATCAAAGTCCATATACAACATCTCTGTACTAAACTCATTCTTTCGAGGATATTCTCCAGGTGGTAATGGACTAATAGAAAATCCGCTAGTACCAAAATATTGGTGATGTATAAAGGCAGGATTTTCATAAGCCTTCTTTATAATCTCACTCTTCGTATTCTTAAGTCCATCATCTATATTATCATAGATCTCTTCTGTCATAAATGCGTAGAAAATAATTACCCACACAGTCAAAACAACTATAATACCTATAGATAAATACTTTAATGTATAATTGTGTAGTTTCATCACTTACTCATTCGTTAATTTGTACCCCATTCCATATACTGACTGTATATTGACATCTGCCTGATGATTCTTTAGCTTTTTACGAAGGTTTTTTACTTGCGAATACACAAAGTCATAACTATCTGCTTCGTCCATATTATCGCCCCATATTTGCTCTGCAATAGAAGATTTAGTCACTAAACGATTAGCATTAACAACAAAGTAATACAAGAGTTCAAATTCTTTATTATTTAAGACCATCGCATGAGAATCTACTAATACAGAACGCTCATCAACAAAAATCTCTATATTATTCCACTTTAAACTCTGAAAACCTTGTTGGTTCTTACGTCTTAAGACAGACTTTATACGAGCCAAAAGTTCAGAGAGATGAAAAGGTTTAATCAAGTAATCATCAGCTCCTAACTCTAACCCTAGCACTTTATCATCTATAGAATCTTTAGCTGAAATAATAATAACTGAATCCTCCTTATTCATACTTTTTAATTCGCGTAGTAAGTCTATTCCACTACCATCAGGAAGCATAATATCTAATAAAATGCAATCGTAATCATATCCTGCTAGTTTATTTATACCTTCTTTAAAAGTACTAGCTTGTTCTACGATATAACATTCCTTTTCTAGTGATTGGGTAATAACCTCACGCAACTCTTTTTCATCTTCTATAACTAATACTTTCATATCTGCTTTTAAATATTATTACAACTTTAAATATACGAGTAATTCAATAAACAGAGACTATCCCTATTTATCTTTATAGCTATCATGAATTGTCATGACTAGATTAGAATAATAAATTCGATTATGTTTAAATATTTTTCTACTTTTAGTAATACTAACCCAAAACTAAGTTACTGATGTTTACTACTGAACGCCTACATATAGAACTTCTATCATTTAAAGACAATTCATTTATCTTAGAACTAGTAAATACGCCTGGCTGGCTAGAGTTTATAGGAAATAGGAATGTATATACCAGCTTAGATGCACAAGAATACATACAGAAGATATTAGATAACAAAGATTATACTTATTGGGTCGTTAAACGCAATGAAGATAATGTCTCTATTGGCCTTATCTCATTAATTAAACGTGATTACCTAGAATATCACGATATTGGCTTTGCATTTTTACCTAGTTACACTAACTTAGGTTATGCTTATGAAGCTACTAACGAAGTCATTAATAATATATCTCAAGATAAGATCTATAAGATATTACTAGCCACTACACTTCCTAGTAATAATAGCTCTATAAAATTACTAAGTAGATTAGGTTTCATCTTTGATAAGACTATTGAGGTAGATGACGAAAATCTGAATTTATACATTAGAAAACTAGATTAAAAGTATAACATAATCTAGTGCATCCTTATCTATAACAAAAAATCCCTTTCCATAATCTTCAACGCAAAAGAACATTTCGTTTATAGACTTTTTATTTAATACAATACTTAGTCAAAAGCAAACGCGTTTAATATCAGGAAAGGGAATAAATCGCATGAAGTACTAAGTCCCCACAATTCCTTCATACGGGAGGCAAAATTATATATTTTTAAAGAAGTTTCTAATACGATAACAAATAATTATTAACTACTTCATCAACATTTCTATTTAACTCACTTTATCACAGTTTTTAACAGAATTAAGCACCTTATTTCCCCTATTAAATGTTTTTTTATTAAAATTAAAAATCACAAATAGTGTATTTAATAAAAAACAAGTTCATGATATTCTATTTTTAATCTTATAAAAAACTCAATTATTCTAAATATTAAGCAATAAATATCTTATAAATCAAAAAAAGGCCTAAGAACAATGTTCTTAGGCCTCTTAAAATATTATTAGTATTAGATTACTTTCTAGTAAATGTTAATACGATGATATCTCCAGAACGCAATACTAACTTCTCATCTACTATATCATAATTAGTAGTAGACTTAAGCGCATCCATAAACTCTCTATCTGCTACCCCATCACAGAACATCATAGTAGAAGCCATTTTATCTCCTAACTTAATTACATTACCTACCTTTACTTCAAAAGAACCATGAATATTATTACATCCATCATTTCCAAAAACTTTGTTCCCTTTTACCTCAAAATTTAAAGTAGGAGTTTTCATTGAAAACAATGCTTTAAAATCTTTACCTGCTGTACTAGGTGTAGTAATAGAGCTTAATACCCACTCTCCATCTAATTGTTTTCTCATATCTACTTTTTTCTCCACTGGAGTTTCAGTAATCTCTCCTGCTGTTTTACAACTAACAACTGACAATGCAAGAACACTTGCAAAAACTAATAACGTCTTTTTCATTCTACTTAATTTTAAATTTATTCTTTGTTAGTAAGGCGTTTTTACAAAAGTAGTACTTCACAACTTATTCTCTAATAAAGAATTCTTAAAACTTGAGATTTTTTATCATTATTTAATAGATTACGCTATTATTACAAATAAAAAAGGAACTATACTTCAGTACAGTTCCTTTTTCTGTTATATCAATCAGAATCTATTAAGAATACATCTTAACTCTTAATTCTTTTACTTTTGGATCATCTAAGTAATCATCAAAAGTCATATATCTATCGATAGCTCCATTAGGAGTTAATTCTAAAATACGTGTTCCTACAGTTTGTGCAAACTCGTGGTCATGCGTAGTTAATAAGATAGTTCCTTTAAAGTTTTTCAACGTGTTGTTGAAAGCTGTAATAGACTCTAAGTCTAAGTGGTTAGTAGGCTCATCAAGCATTAATACGTTAGCTCTCATCATCATCATACGAGACAACATACAACGTACTTTCTCTCCTCCTGATAACACACGTCCAGTCTTTAAAGCTTCTTCTCCAGAGAAAATCATCTTACCTAAGAATCCACGTACATATACCTCATCTCTCTCTTCTTCTGTTTTAGCCCATTGACGTAACCAATCAACTAAAGTTAAATCATTCTCGAAGAACTCATGGTTCTCTACTGGTAAGTAAGATTGAGTAGTAGTAATACCCCATTCAAATTTACCTGAATCAGCTTGTTTCTTATTATTTAAGATTTCGTAGAATGCTGTAGTAGCACGAGAATCTTTAGAGATAACTACTAACTTATCTCCTTTAGCCATATTAAGGTTAATATCTTTAAATAGAACTTCTCCATCAATAGAAGCACTAAGTCCTTCAATATTTAAAATCTGATCTCCTGCCTCTCTATCTGTATCAAAGATAATAGCTGGATATCTTCTAGAAGATGGTTTAATATCATCTAGTTTTAATTTGTCAATCATTTTCTTACGAGAAGTAGCTTGTTTAGATTTTGCTACGTTCGCACTAAAACGACGGATAAACTCTTCTAACTCTGCTTTTTTCTCTTCAGCTTTCTTGTTTTGCTGAGCTCTTTGTTTAGCCGCTAATTGACTTGACTCATACCAGAAAGTATAGTTTCCTGAATAGTGATTAATTTTACCAAAGTCAATATCAGATACGTGTGTACAAACAGCGTCTAAGAAGTGACGGTCGTGAGATACTACTAATACAGTGTTTTCATAATGAGCTAAGAAGTTTTCTAACCAAGCGATTGTCTCAAAATCCAAATCGTTGGTAGGCTCATCCATGATTAATACATCAGGATTACCAAATAAAGCTTGTGCTAATAACACACGTACTTTAAGCTTAGCATCCATCTCTGCCATAGGCGTATAATGGAAGTCTTCTGAAATACCTAAGTTAGACAACATAGTAGCAGCTGATGACTCAGCATTCCACCCGTCCATTTCATCAAATCGGATTTGTAATTCACCTATGCGATCTGCATTCTCGTCTGTATAGTTTAGGTAAAGCTCATCCATCTCTTTCTTAACTGCATACAAATCTTTATTTCCCATCATTACAGTCTCTAGAACTGTATATTCATCAAACATATTGTGGTTCTGATTAAGAACTGACATACGTTTTCCTGGCTCTAAAGATACGTGACCAGATGTTGGGTCTATGTCCCCAGATAATATTTTTAAGAATGTAGATTTACCAGCACCATTAGCACCGATAATCCCGTAGCAGTTACCTTGAGTAAATGTTACGTTAACTTCGTCAAATAAAATTCGCTTACCAAACTGAACTGACAGGTTCGAAACTGTTAACATTGTTGTCTTCTATTTTAAATTGCACGCAAAATTACTAATTTTAAAATTAGAAACACCTATAAATAAACGGAAACCATATATTAGCCTACTTTAACCAATCATTAACAACATAAAACACAGCTAAAACTTAAATTTGCTGTACATGTTCTACAATTACAGAGTTAACTATATAATGCAAAAACTATTACAACACAAGACGTTACTATTACTACTATTACCAGCAATGAGCCTAATTACATCGTGTCAAAAAGAATTTGACCCAAAAGATTACAGTGCTTATTTACAAGGTGAGATTATCAACCCTACTTCTAATTATGTCTTGTTTTGTAAAGATAATGAAGTAATAGATACTTTATTTTTAGACGAAAACAATAAGTTCTACAAAAAATTTGACTCATTAACTCCTGGGATGTATATCTATAAACACAATCCAGAGTTTCAATATGTTTACTTTGATAAAAATGATAGTTTGACCCTTCGTCTAAATTCTAAAGACTTTGATCACTCTATTATATTCTCAGGAAGAGGTGCTGAGAAGAACAACTTCTTAATGAATTTAACGGTAAAGAACATCATGGATGAAACAGAAGGATATAGTGCCTTTGACGTTTCACCTGGAAAATTCTCTAAGAGAATAGACTCTGTACACGCAGCTAGAACTACATATTATTTGCGCAATAAAGCTATTATTAATTGGTCTGAAGACTTTGACTTATATGCAAAGGCTAAATTAGATTTACACTTCTATTCATTAAAAGAGCTGTATCCTACAGCACATTTTGTTAGAACAGATGAAGATGTAAGAAAGAAACTACCTAGTGACTACTATGCCTATAGAAAAAAAATAAACTTTAACGATGATAGATTACTGAAGTATTCTTCTTTTACTAAGTATCTAGCAATTATGCTAAATACCATAGTCAATGAACCAGAAGACGAGATTATTCCAGACAATAAATTTGATAAATACATCGATAAATTAAATATAGTAGACACACTGATTAAAAACCCTAAAGTAAAGAATGCAATCTTTGATAATATTGCTTTCATTTATCTGTTAGAAGATCAGAACTTAAATAATAACGATGTGTTCTTAGAGAGATACTTTGAACTATCTACAGATAAGAATCAACACAACGAAATAATTCAAATCCAACAAGCAATACAAAACTTAAAATATGAGAAAAAACTACCTGAAGTACCTTTAGTAAATGCCAAAAGCGAAAAAGTAAGTATTAACTCTATTATTAATAAGAAAACATTAATGTTCTTCTGGACTAAAAATGGAATGGCTCATGCCGATGCAGCTCACCAACTAGCAGCAGAACTAAAATCAGAAATACCTAATATAGATATTGTCTCGATTTGTATTGACGGAGATCAAGGCGAATGGTTAAATATTATCAAGAAATACCCTGCGAAAGGAATTATAGAACTTCGCTCCGATGACTTTAATCAAATGAAAGATCAGTGGATTATCACTAAAATACAACGCTCTATGATACTAGATAAAGACGGTTCTATCGTTGACCCTTTTATCAATATCTTTGACAAAAACTTTGAAAGTCTTTTAAAATAAGAATAACCATAATAACAGAAAGAGTTCACTATATAGTTGAACTCTTTTTTTGTATCTACTCTTCACTTATATTATCCATTTACTACCCTATTATCTCAATGTAAAGTTATACTCTAAACTCATTACCGGCTTAAATGATCTCAAAAAAAGAATAATTTTAAGAGCATATTCAACTACAGCAAACCATAAAAAAGTATATTACACCAGTTCATTTTTACCAAAATCTACTGCAGAGTAATAATAATTTGTAGTAAACAAAGAAGATTTAACAACCTCTTCTATGACCAAACTCTCTTATTCAGCCCAATAAAATCAATACTTCAAATAAAAAAGACATTTTTTATCAGGGATAAATTACTTGCTATCAAAGCATTGATTTTTTTTCAAAAAAAAGTATTATTTAGCTTTGGAACTTTAAAATAAAAAGCAATATATTTGCAACGTCAAAAACAGTAAGCAATACACTTACCAATAGCGACAGGTTTTAATCCTTTTAGAGATTAAATGGTCCAATAGCTCAGCTGGATAGAGCAACTGCCTTCTAAGCAGTAGGTCTCAGGTTCGAATCCTGATTGGATCACTAAAAGTCCTTGTAAAAGCGAGGACTTTTTTATTTTACACTGTCAATATTATATTGATATTTTAATCCTTTTAGAGATTAAATGGTCCAATAGCTCAGCTGGATAGAGCAACTGCCTTCTAAGCAGTAGGTCTCAGGTTCGAATCCTGATTGGATCACTAAAAAAGCCCTTGTTAATATTAACAAGGGCTTTTTTTATTCTTGAACAATGTCGCTAGATAAACATTTCTAACATCACCATATCTCTTAGCTGCACACCATTCTCCACAATAGGTTCGTCGTAATTCTCTAAAAAGAAATTCTTCTTTATGCCATACTTTACAAAACCATTGCGCTCATAGAATCTTATTTGATCTACTCCACAGTCTGCAGTTCCTACTATTAGATGATTATAGCTAGTATTCCTAGCTATAGATATTATTTCTTTTATTAATACAGATCCTATCCCCTTTCCTTGTAATTCGTTAGAAACAGCGATATTTTTTAACTCCATTGTCTCTTTATCTATTTGATAAAGACAAAAAACAGCCAATTCCTTTTCTTGTTCTTTCAAGACATAAACATCGCTATCATACACATATTTATTAATTGCATTTACAGTTTCGTCTGCTAAAAGTAACAATGAATACGGAAAATGCTCTTTCTCCTTTACTAAATCTAATTTATACTGAGGGTATTTAACTGTAATAGACATATTTTAATTTATAAGATTACCTTATACCTAGACACATAATAACCAAATAAAACAAGTAATTTAAAGTGGTGGAATTACATCGATAATATCTTATCAAGTACAATCTAGGTTTAAGGCAAATATAATACTATAAGAGAACTAAAAGCCTTTCATAGTAAATAAGTAATAAAATAACCGACTGGTTATTAAGAATTCAAGAAATAAAACAAGTACTTCATTAAATGAAGAAAAATAAAGTCACCCCTAATTAGGTAGAAAACTTAGATAGATAAATTGAAACAGCCTACCATACTAGCAATTCCAATCTTTGTCCCCACAATTACCATCTTCGTCTTTAGTGACTTTATAATATACAATGTCAATCAACTAACTATTGTATCTATTCTTCAATGTTATATATTAATCTTCATAACGCTTTTCAAAGTACAATTTGTATATGTGTTTCACATTTACAGAAGCAAATATAAGGTAGTGAATTAGTATTTATTTCATCACTAATCATACTTTAGGAAAGTATGAGTTTAAAACTTCATAAATGTTAAAATTTACTTAACAAAAGTAAACATATCATCCTACAACACCTTAAACAAAGGGTGCTCAAAGTTTAAAATACCTAATCACTATCCATGAGTATATACACTTGCCCTATCCTACTTTTTATCTTACTTTTACTAGAATTAGAGCAATCGTATTTATACATACTTCTGACCTATAAACTGCAATAATTAATTTTACACCATTATTGGATCACCCTAATCTAAAACTAAGACATTATAAACTAGGCTCTAAAGAATGAAGTACATCTATCTGAATTACTTAATATTACTCTTAACATTGATAAGCTGTAACAAATCAACTGAAACTAGTAACTCTATTAATAACCAAAGAATAATAGATCAAGTAGAATCTAACGATAAATCTATACCTGAGAATAAACACCTCCTAGACTCTCTATTTACAGCAATTAAGAACACTACCCCTAGAAGTCCACAGCTTATAGAGATAGCAGCTAAAGCATATAATCTAGAGTTATATGATCAATACTTTATATACTCTAAAGATGTAAATAACATTGCCTTAAAAAACAATGATTCACTATTAGTCGCAAAGTCATATTGGTACATTGGTGATTACTATGATTATAAAATGCGCTTAGATAGCGCATATATCTACTTTGATAGAGCTGATCAAATTTATCAAGGATTAAATTCTAGTGAAGACATTGCTAGAATGCAACAGTATAAATCTATAGTACTATTCAGAGAAGGGTTGTATATAGAAGCCGAAAATAAAGCTTTAGATGCTCTAGAAACTTTAAATCAAAAACCAATAAGTAAATTACTTTACGAGATACACGTAAATTTGGGTAATATATTAGACTTAAACCAACAACCTAGTGAGGCCTTAATATACTATTCTGAAGCTATACATATTTTAGAAGAATTATATAAAAAAGAAATTATTGACGAAGAAGAATTACAGTTATCTAAAGCATCTTGTTATAACAATATTGGCAACTTATACTTAAATCAAAAATCATATCTCAATGCAGAAACCTATTTAAACTACGGTTATAATATTCTACTAGAATTAGATGCCAAACATGAACTATATGCTATACTACTCACTAATCTTGGTACACTATATATGAGTTTAGATAATATTAATAAGTCAGAGAAACTACTTCTAGAGTCTTTTAAACTTAGTAAAGAAATGAGTTATAGTCAAAGTTTAACTGCTAATAACTTCAGGTTAGCTGAATTGTACCTTAAAAAAAACGATACTATTGAGGCTATAAACTACTATAAAAATGCCTATTCTTTATCTAGTAAGACACATGCTAATAATACAATCTTAAAAAGTTTAAAAGCACTAAGCTTAACAGATAAATCCGAATCTATAAAGTATACCAGTCTATACTATACTTTTAATGACAGTATAAACAAGCTTCAAATAAACAAACGAAACAAATTTGCACGTATTAAATATGAAAGTGAAAAACTAGAGAAAAGTATTGTCAAACTTAAAAAAGAAAACTCTCAAATACTTGTAATAGCTATAATAACAGGTCTACTAGCATTAATAACGTTATTCTACATACTGTATCGAAACAAAATAAAAAAATACCAGTACTTACAACAAGATCAAGAGAATAAAGAATTAATCTACAAACTACTACTAGATCAAGAACGAATATCTCAGGAGGTACTGACTAGAGAACGAGAAAGAATTAGTCAAGAGCTACATGATGGTATCATAAACTCTCTATTTATTATCCGATTAAACTTAGGTAATTTAGACAACAATACAATTCTAAACGAAATTGAAAAGGTTCAGAATCAAATACGATTAATTTCTCACGACTTAAAAAACCAAGAATTTTTAAGTCAAGGGTTCTCAGAGATAATTTCTCAGTTAGTAGAAAAGAATAACACCAAACAACAAAAATTTCAGCTCATAATTTCTAAAAATTATAGATGGGACACTATCAGCTACGAATACAAAATCAATATCTATAGAATCCTTCAAGAATCGATTCAAAATGTTATTAAACACTCTCAAGCTAAAAACTGTATTATCTCTATATTTAAAACAGATCAGCACAACAGAATTACTATCACAGATGACGGAACTGGATTTGATTATACAAAACACGCTAATAGCAATGGTCTAAATAATCTTAAAAACAGAGCGAAACTACTAAATGCGGATATAGATATTAAATCGAGTGACAAAGGAACAATAGTTATTATTAACATCCCTATATAAAAAAAGAGGTTATTGCGAATAACCTCTTTTTTATACTAATTGATAATACTATTACTCAACTTAAACTACAAATAATAAGCTGATAATTAGAATCATAACTAATTCAATATATTATTTTTTTCCTTTATCAACATGTTTATCAATATTATCAGCTGCTTCTGACATCTCTTGATTAAAACTTCTTACTTTTAAAGAATCAGTTCCTTTAAAAGATTCACTAGCATTTAAAGACTTAGTATCTTTCTCTAATGGGTCTACACTACAAGAGTAAATACCTAAACTTAAAACAGCTGCTACCAAATAAATAACTTTTCTATTCATTTTTATACTTTTTTATACTTTTTTATACTTTTTTATAATTGTTTATATCTTTTGTATTATCTTTCTCAATATATGATTCAACACTCTTATATTTTATCATATATTCGTTATCTCAAAGGTACTAATGAGCAGTTCATTTGCCTGAATTGAAAAACTTCATAAATGTTAATTTTTATAAATGGAAATAATTTACCACTTCTTAATTATCGATGATCATCCTATGATAATTAATGGCTATAAAACCATTATACAAAGTAAATTCCCCGATGCTGTCTTTCATGAAGCCTCTAATATAGACGATGCCATATCACTAAGCAATAGTGTAAAAAATATTGATTTCTTACTTTTAGACTATAACATTGGAAAACCGTCTAATGACATAGAAAATGGTATTGACTTAGCCAAATACTTAGCTAGTAAATATACCTCACTAAAAACATTAATTATTACAGCACACGAAGAAATAGCGATAGTATACAATATCCATAAAAAAGTACGTCCTAACGCTTTATTAATCAAATCTGACGTAAATGCTGAAGAATTGCTATTTGCGATAGACAACACACTAAAAGGAGAAATATACCGATCTAATAAAGCTCAACAAGCTTTAATATCGATGAACCAAAGAACTATTCTACTACAAGAAGACAATATACAAATACTAATGCTACTAGATAAGGGGTATAAAGTACAGGAGATACCTTCCTTAATACACAAAAGCTTAAGCTCTGTACAGAGAAACATCGTTCTACTAAAAGAAGTGTTTAATGTCTCAGAAAACAATGGACTACTAAGAGAAGCAAAGAAACAAGGCTTTATATAGTAAAAACAACGGCAAGTGTTTAGAGAAACACTTGCCGTTGTTTTGTCTTAATTAGTATTGATAAAATATTTAAAGATTCATATTACCTAAAACTTCAGTTATTTTTCAATATCTGCACAATTCTTACCCATCCTTTGCTATTATAACTAATATTATAGTTCCTGCTATGATTGATAGCATACCCAAAAAAGGTTGGGACGACTACCCTATTATAATTAATGGGAATGATAGGCCTAGTTTATTCAGCTTTTAATATAGCTTCTAAACTAGATATTAACTGTACACAAGCAACCACAATCAATGACTAATCTATTTAATAACTTCTTTCTAATCACATATCGACTCTATAAAAAATGGGATAATATTGATCCTTTTTTCAATACTTGTTTTACAATAGCTGCAATCTGCGGAACAACTATTTATTTACTTAATACTTTATTATACATAGTCACTAGATGGGAACTTTTTCATTACAGACTAGATCGCTTCTTCATTGTGACTGGCATTACTATAGCACTTGTCCTACTTCACTATTATGGAAAAAAAACACATCTTATACAACTATATAATCAAAACAAAAAGGAAAAGATACATCCAGCTTATAAGATTATACTTAGCATAATGTTCTCTACTTGGTTTATTTTAGGATATGTTATCAAAATGAGTCTTACGGGTAATCGATAAAAAAGGGATAAAATAAAAAAAGGAACCACTAAATGTGATTCCTTTTGTCGGGGATGGTACGATTAAAACCATTCCTCATAAATATTTTTACACAAATACATTAAAACTTATTCTAAAATCAAATCACCTTAAACTACTATTCTTTCTTATTTTTAAAAAATTATCTTATTATTGAGGTTTTCTTCCTAAAAAGATAATTGATACTTATATCTTAAAGTTTATTCACGTCTAAATGTTTTTTAACAATTAATTTTACTTGATATTTCATTCTTTACTTATTTTAACTAACCCTTGATCGGTTGCTAGGAAGAGATTATTTTTAGAATCAAATTTCATATCTAATATTCTTGAACTTGGTAAATTTGAGTTTTTATTATGATAATTTTCCCAAGTATCATTAATTAAATCATATCTAGTTAATCCAGCATTTCTAGTAGATATCCAAAGTATCTGTTCATTTTTTTCATACAATACTTCTTCTATAAAATTAACAGGTAATCCTGAATTCTTTATTGTTAATTCTTTTAATGTACCATCCGATGAAAGAACAAATAATCCCGTACTCTCTCCTTTTTTGTGTCTAAAGTCAAATTCAAAAACCGTAAAAAAAATATTACCATTTACATCCTCTGCCATTGAAGTAATACATTTCCCTTTTAAAATCGAGTCTGATTTTTCAAAATTGATTAATTTATTATCATTATCAATTAAAGCAGAACCATCAAATGTTCCTATCCACAACCTTCCTTTAGAATCTCTATTAGCAAAATAAACCCTATCTGAAGGTAGTTCTTTTATTTTATTCTAGTCTATAACTCTATATTTTTTATCCTTATAGATAACTAATCCCTTATTAGAACCAATAAATATTTCGTTACTTTTTGGATTTGTATCAATCTTATAAACATTTGCGTCTTTTGGTAATATCTTATCTTGTCGATTCCAAACTCCATTGTTTATAGTGTACAACATTCCATTTCCATATACCCATACTTCATCTATTTGATTAATAGAAATTTCATAAAATCCAGATTTATTATTATTTTTTAAATCGATATACTCATTTAATTCAAAATTTTTCCCATTAAACACTTGCAATTTAGTATCGGATAGAGTCCAAACCTTGTCATTAGAATCAATATCAATGTGAGCTACATTATTTTTAATTAAACTTGAATTTTTTGTATTCCAAACTTCTATTTTATAGTTTGGCAAATTTACATTCCTATACTGATAATCTTTATTAGTTATTTCTGGATCTGTTGGATGATCAAATGATTCTTCAAATTTTTCAAAGTCAACCCTCTCTATACTTCCATCAATCTTATTATTACTTATTGTAAAAAGCACATTAATAGAAGTTTTAAGTTCTTTTTTACCATCTGTAACTGAAGGGGTCCATTTTGCAAAATTGTTTAGATGCTCTATAATAGTATTAGTAATCTGATTTTTACTTTCATCTGTATGACTTATTACACATCCAGTTCCATTAGGAGCAACTAGAACTTGAAACATTATCTTCCCATCTAAACCTTCTAAATGAAGTTCAGTATTTAATGCTTTTAATAGTTTTGAAAAATCTTTTTCTTTATAACCAGCTCTCTTGTCCCCGCAATCAAGACAAAACTTATCAATTATACAATTCTCAACCTTTACAGGTAAAAGATATTGTGCACTTACACTTGTACTTATAAAAAGTATACTTAGTAAAGAAAGGTACTTCATTTTATGCCTAAACACAACTTTTGAGGGATCAATCCTAAAAGTTGTGTGTGAATTAAAAAGAGTAGATCTTTGTTGATAATAAATAATAATGATGGACAACTATATTGAGTTTGTAAAGATGATCTTACCAGAGTTCTTGGTAGAACATTTTAATTTAATCAAAACAGTAAAACAAGGAGAGACTATGCATCTGTATTTTGAGGAACTAAATATAGTTCCTTCCGAAGCAAAAGACCGTATCCTTATCGCTCATGGCTTCCATAATGAGATAACAATACAAGACTTTCCTTTACGAGGAAATAGTGTTTATTTACACGTAAAACGTCGTCGTTGGTTAGATAAAACAACTCGTGA
>NZ_FNYS01000033.1 GCF_900109075.1 Myroides marinus
ATTACAACCCATTACTGGTGATAAGCAACTTATACTAATGGATATTATTGAGGATCGTAATCATCATAAAACAACTATCTTTTGCTCACAATTACCTGTAAAAGCATGGCATGATTTATTTTCAGAAAAAACAATTGCAGATGCGTTTTTAGATAGAATAATTCACTCTGCTATTCGCTTTGAATTAGAAGGAGAATCTCTCAGAAAAATAATCAAAAAATAATAACTCTTTTTAGCTATATTTATACTACTAAAAAACAAGGCGAAGAACTGTCCACTTTCACACTGGAATACACTGTTCACTTTCACACCGGAATAGGCTGTTCACTTTCAGTGGAATATTCACTATGGAAAAGAAATTGTTTATCTCGAGAGGTTTCTGCATCAAAATTATGAAGAATGTAGAGTGTTAGGTGAATGGTATGAATTGAGTAATCTAGATGTATGTAAGGTGTTTTTATTTCTGACATCATCAATTTATGCAAGAGATTTATGTCCTGTATATTACATTAGTAATGATCTTGATGAAGTTCTTATAAATTGCAAAGAATAAAAAAAGCGTTATAGTAAGTACTACAACGCTCTTTAAAGCCTTTATTTATATTGGTTTTTACTTTCCGATACAGTAAGTAATATTATACTAATATACAGCTAATTATCCCATTTAATCAGTACAGAATAAGTACATATAGTAATGTAAGATATTCTTAGATGTACTTATTTTAATTTCTCCGATACAATATCTTGTACGGTTTGTATGATGCGGATGTGATGAGTTTTTTTATAATTCGATATTCCATTTAGGAGGAAAAAAATAATCTATATGACTGTTGTCTGGCTTATAAATCTGTTTAATACGTGTACGGTTGGATAAACCGTTAACATCTGGATGTGCTACTCTAGAATACTTATCTACTTCACAGAATAGGTTTTGACAATCTATAAGTTGAAGTTTCCTTCCACCTAATGTTTTAAAGTCTAAGTTCTGTACCGCAAATTGTTGTTCTTGAATATCACACATATACTTTATGATATCTTCAAATGTATAATCTCCATAATCATAAAAACATTTTCTAATACCATCTTTTGCCCCTGGACCAGCTTTTACAAAATCCATTTCACTGAAATTAGTTAGTTCACTATAATTTATATCTATAGTATATTGATATGCTAAAAAACTACCGAAAGTAGGTATCTCTAAAAGCGCCTTATATACTTCTTCCATATTTCTGGCATTTTCAATACAACTCAATAAATTACCATTTTGTATATGTTTTTTCAATAACTCAAGATGATTTTCATGTTTAAAGTTATGTCCAAATATGCTTTTACCTGAAGTCATAATATAAGCACCAGAATATATAACTTCTTTAGCTTCTTTAGCCTCTGTAAGTAATCTACTATATAATTGCGAGTCAAAATTATTCAACTTAATATTGTCAAAATTTGTCTCTAATAACTCCCAAGTAGAGATTTTATTGAAAATTTTAAATAATAATATTCGAAATAAGAGATCATTTTTGGTATATGTAGCACCTTCTTTGTAAATAACATTACGGATTAAGTATTGACTAACACGATCAGAAGCGCGATAAACATTTGTAAAACGATGACGATCTAAAATGGGATCTTCTGTTAGTGGAATAGTATTATTAATTTTATTAAAGAATACTTCTTGTCGTTTTGTAGCAAACTCCCAATATGTATCAAAAACAATACTTTTTTTAGGTTTATTTAATTTTATAATTATTTCCATAAACAATAAAAGCTGGAAATAAATCCAGCTTTATTATATAAAATGTTATTATGATTAATTCAATTTTTCAAATTTAATTATTTTATTTGTCGTGTCAAATAAAACTTGTCCTCCTTTATGAAGTAAAAGTAGTCTAAAAACTCTATACGCTTCATAGATTGCCTTTTTCCAATCATCAATAGTTCTAGATTCAACTTCAAATGGTGTTGTCATTTCTTTAATTAGAGAAAGCAAATCAAAATCAATATCATCAATGTTTTTGAAAAACTCTTTATTTTTAGCTCGACTGAAAATCATCAAAGAAATACATTCTTCTGTAATTGCAGCTCTAGCACCATCTTCAATTCTATCTATATTGAAATTACTTTTTCTTTTTCTTCTCATCATTGAGCGAGTACAAGGAGACCAATCTAACATAGCTGCAAAAGTAAAATGAAAAATATCATGGTAGCGGTATCCGTCATGAGAATACGAATTATCGTCGATGGTATCACCGATTTGAATATTGTCTATAGTAACTTTTACTTGAGGATAGATTAAATAATTATACTCCTCAAATCTTACTGTAAAGTTTTGAGGTAAGTTTTCATTTAGAAAATGATTATTATTTATCATTAAGCTTGTCATTTTTTAACTTATTGGTTATCAAACTATCAATCTTTGACAAAGATAATGAATCATTTAGATATAAATTGCTTTTATTCTTAATTTCTTCTTCTATTGCTTTAGTTTTTATTCCCATTTCATATCCTTTATCAAAGTTACTAGAATCGTTCCATATTTTAATGGCAATTCCTATTGAAATAGTTGTAATGATTCCTGTAATCCATAAGATTCTATTTAAAAAATCTTCTTGACTTTTTATCTTTCTCAATAATTCATTTGGTGAAGCAATATCTCCTTGTTTTAATACATCTACATAATCTAAAGGGATACTTTTTTGTCCTTGATGATGGTTATTAGCATTATATTCATCACCATTACTAGCTTCACTTTGTAGATTTGAAAACCAAATTAAAAAGTAAGGTTTCTTAGTTTCTAAAGTAATAGTAGAAGGTCCTGCATTATAAACTGAGAAAAGAAGTTTACCTTCGAATCCTGGGTCAACATGAAATCCTGATACATTTATTAGACCTTTTAGTTTTTGTTTGGCCTTAATTGAAATAAAGGCTAATTTATCCTTTGGGATACAAACATATTCATCTGTCATTAGCAATGTAAATTGTCCAGGGTTGATTTCAATTGTTTTTGATTTTTCATCTAAAATTTCAATTTTTCTATCTTTATTATCAGTACGATAACCTTCACTACCTAGAGAAAGTGCATAAGCCGCCTCTTCAACCCTTTTTTCATTATAAACGTTATTACCATCACCATCTGTAATTATCCGTTTTTTTGATAATATTTTTTTTAATTCAGTAGGTCCTAAAAATGCCATAGTTTAAAATTTAATTTTTTTTAAAAAAGCGTAGTTTGTATATGGTTCATCCAATCAATTGGATCTCCTGTAATTCCTTTTGTTTGTGTTTTTTTAATCCAATCAATAAGTTCGATCGCTAGTGGGGTTTGGTTTTTCTTTTCACCGACACCAGATTTAAACAACTCTGTAAATTTGGGTGGTACGTCTATTAAATTATCTCCAAAATAATAGAAATTATTACTAATTAAAACATTTTTACCACTTAAATCTTTTTTAAGATGTTTAAGGTTTATTGAACCATCAAAATTCGAATGCGCTGAATCTAATTGCCCCCAATCACTATCAATAGGAAAATAAATATTATCTCCATACATACGAGCTAATGAACCGTTTACATTTGGTCTTTTTACAAAAAACCTTGGATCATTCCAATACTCTTCAAAAGTTAGAATTTCACTTACTTCCATAGCACATATAACTTTATTAATATAATATCCAGTAGGTCTTTTTAACCTTTTTTCAAGTGACACGGAACCAGTACCAACAATCCAATCTCCAATTTTTAATAATTTACTTTTACGGATTTTTGGTTTACAAACGGCTAAAGTACAGTAACCCCAAAAGGGATTAGGAGCGAGACCTAGATCATGGTCAATTACATAGGTATATACACTTAACATTTTACTCTTTGAATTGCGTAATTGGTGCTGTTTGAATTAGGATTGTTATCGTTACTCTCTTCAATTAAATCTCCAATTTTATCAACAGAATTCCAACCTATTATATTTGCGTTTATTTCTTTTAAAGCTTCTGGAATTTCTACCTTATCTTTATCGCCGTGGTTGTAGATTCCTATTATTTTCTTTCCTTGTTTAATAGCTTCTTTTATTTCAAAATCAACCCAAGGACGTGTATGAGTCTTGTCACCAATAACACAAACAAATGTACTAGAAGCTGCTATTCGAGCTTTTAAATATCGTTCAATTACTGCTTTTGAAGGAGTACGTCCATCTTTATGCTTTGTACTGTCTACCGAATAATTACGTACATCATATCCTGAATCAATTAATCTTCTTTTTAGATCTTGTACTTTATCATCATCTTTATAATAATGACTAATAAAAATGTTGTGTTTTTTGCCCATACTGTCCTAATTAATTTTTAACGTTTTATCATCACTGGGTGTAATACAATTATCTTTGACGAACCTCTTTCAGTTCATATAAATAATCTAATGCTTCTTTCTTTGTAAACTTTGCATTAAAAGTTTCTTGTAAAGTCTTATATCTTTTAAAATTATTTTTCCAATTATTCAAATCATTAATTGATAATTTAGTTAAGTGATCAGTATCTAAATTGTATTCTATATTCAACTTATCTGAAAAAGTTCGGTCACTTTCAAAAATTGGTTGCACTCTATATTCCTTTAATTCCTTTTTTCTTATCAATTTAGTCATTCCTATTTCTGAATAAATCCAAGGAGAAACAATTTTAGCAACAACTTCATTTGGTTTTACTGAGTAGGGGGTATTAACAAAAATGATACACTCACAAGTATCTATCATTTGCATCAATGCTGTATTAAGCATCATATGAACATGACTTGAAGCGTATAAGACTTTATCATAAATGTATTTTCCATCAAGATTTTTACTATAGCTTTCATCTATAATTTTTTGTAAATTTTTAAAATTACCCCAAATACAAGAATCAATAAAAACAGTTACGCCAAATGTATGTTTTAACCATCCCGCAAAGGCTATTACTAAATCTTTGTCTGCATGAGAATGAGATAGAAAAACATCTGCCTTAATTTCTGGAAACCAAGCTGATTGCATTTTATCGCCATTAAGACTCCCATTTGCATTTGTAAATTCCTCTAAAGTTTTTTTAACTATTCTTTTATGTTTTATAAAATTACTTTTACCAATTTCATGAAAATATTCAAAATCTTTAAAATCTAAATATTTTAATTCAAAACCTATATACATGATTAATTTTTTAAAAATTTGATTTCACACTAACAAGTAGTTTTTGTGACTATTAAGCATAGAATGTTAATTAATAATAAAACCATTATTCTATAAATAAAAATGCATATGTCTAATATTTACATGATTACTTACTTAAATATATTTAGCCAAAACTAAAAAATGAATAGCAATGGATTACTTAATTGTTTTAGTTAGTTCATAATCATCAATCTTTTGTCTTATTTCAACAGCAATGTCAATATATTTATTTAGATTATCATAGAAATCACCCCACTTTACTGAGTGTATAAAAGATGAATATCCTTTATGCGGTTTATTATAAGTATGATTATTACATTCTGTAAAAACTGGTTTCTTTTTATTAAACATATTGTCACGTAATATTTGAAAAAGGAAATTAGTTTTCAATGTTCTACACTTACAATAGGGACAAGAGTTATCTTCAATATAATAATTATAACTACCTGATTTATCAGGAAGTACAACTGCTAAAACAGCATTTGTTTTGCTTCTTCCTCCTTCGCGGGATTGCTCCTTAAGAGAATATGAGATTTCCCAAGGCATCCATTGATCTTTTTCAGAGCTATAAGTCTCTTTCATACCCTTTGAAACTAATACGATGGTTACAGTGCTATCAAATATTTTATCTCCCAACTTTGAACCAATTGTTGAATCTTCAAGTGTATTCATATCCTCACCATCATCTTCACCTTTATAAATGTGGTCACCTTCTTCCAGTAATTCATCAATTTTATCAACATACTGTCGAGCAGTTGTTACAACTTTTTGTTTATGTACATTCCCTGAAAAATCTCTAATCTCTTCATAAATGTTCAAATCTTGAACTTGTGAATCAGAGTATTTGTATGAAACAAAAAATTTTTTTCCCATAACTAGATTTTTTGTAAAATATTAATAGCTTTGATTGTATTAGTAATTAATTCTTCTTTAGTCAGATTTTCTCTTCCTAATTCTTTAATTGCATCATGCAAATCATTATTTTTTGGATAATAACTATTTAAATCAGCTATAACTTTATCCCATAATTTTTTAGAAATATAACCTGTAGCTCCTATTGGAATTGGGATAACATTATTTGCTAAACAAATCTTAAATTCTTCAAGCATTCCATTAGAATCGACAACTACTTCTCCTTCTAATTTATTTCCAAATACAAAAATCGCTATAGCTGCTTTTGATATCATCTCGTTTCTATAATCAGTCCATACTTCGGCAATACTTTTTGTGCCTGATTGTATTTGAGGGAATGGTCTTAGGATAAGTAAATCATCCAGATTTCTATAGTTTGAATTCAGTTTATAATCTAAAGCACCGTTTATTACAATACTGCCAATACCTAATCCAAATCCTGAAATAATTTTGTATTCATTTTTAGCAATTTCGTAACTTAAGGAATGTATAAGATCTTTAGCAGTTTCTTCTGTGTATGGTGTATAATCATGGGCTGCTCCAGAAATAAATATATTTTTTCTTTTTAGTCTTTTTTCTATTTCGCGAAGAATTGCAGTTATGTCTGTATATTTTCTTATCATTATAGCGTGAATGCCATAGCGTACTAAATCTTGGATTTTGAGTTCTTGCTTAATTTTTTCATACAAAAAATCCTCATTGTTTTGTTTAGATGTCTTTTTTGAATCATTGAAATTTTCTTCTAATACCTCTTTAAAAAAACAGTAATGAGTTGGAGTATTATGCTTTAATAAAATTTTGATTCGGCTTAAAATATATTCTAGATTTGGGTCGTCAAAACTAAATCCAATGAATAAAAATGTTTTAGACAATAAGTCTCCACGTAATGTTGTTGAAAAAAATTCTTTTTTATCATTATAGGTTTCATAATCATCTTTAATTAAAACAGCCTCGTCAGGTGAATCCTTATCTCCGTGCATTTTATAGACAATTGCATCTTTTTTCTTGATGTTACTTGCAAAATCTTCATTTCTTAGCTTACGTTCAACAGTTTTACCTTCTGATTCTAAAGATTTTTCAATTAGTTGGTCGTAGTTTGTTGTCCAAAAAGTTTCGATTCCTATTCGCGATAATATTTTATGATTTTCACTACCTTTTTTAAGTGTAGTAAATTCATTTTTAATCTTATTGTTTATTTTACCTCTTTTAAATTTATTATAATGGTATTGAGCGAGAGAAATTAAATCGTGTTCTTTATCAATATCTAATTTTAATTCTTCAGCAAAATCCCTTAATAATTCTTTCCAATTTACAAAACCTAATGATGCGGATAAACCAGCTCCTGCAAAAATGGCTGCATCACCACTATTTATTTCAATAACAAAGTCTTCAATAAATCTTTTTTGTTCTGCTGTGAATTTCATATTTTGTTTTTTTTCAATTTGTCTTAAATTTTTTCAAATTCCTTTCCTGTAAAAGTTAGAATTATACTAACGTAAAAATACCAAATCAAAACATAAGAAACTAAAAGAAAATTGTGAAGTAGTTATAATTCTGAGTAAAAGAAAATATTAACCTTTAATCTCCCAAGTTAACTTACTCCCCAAAGCATTCAACACTTTTAATAATGTCGTAATCTTTACATTAGATGTATTGTTCTCAATTTTTGAAATCTGAGCTTTTTGTACTCCAACAAGTTCCCCAAGTTGAGTTTGAGTAAGTCTTTTCTCTTTTCGGATGGCTTTTATTTTTGAACCTATCAATTCAAATTGAATCTTAGATTCGAATAAATCTCTCTTCTGCGTGCCGATAGCACCTATTTGTTCTTCAATAATTTGATCTAATGGATATGTTTTCATTTTGGATAGATTAGTGAGTACTAAATTAACCATAAGTTTCTTATTTAAGAAACTTATGGTAACTAAGAGCTATGAAACTATTAAAGCTTGTGAATAGAAAAAAGACTACTTTCAGTATTACCCTTAATTCCCTACATTTGTAATAGAAAATATTACAAATAAGCGTGAGCTATCGTTTGGTTTAACTGAAAACTCGGAATCTTCAAAACAACCACTACAACGATAGACTTACGCCTGTGCCTTATATTGGCGTGGGCTAAGTCTGTCTGGTTGTTAGGTATCCGAGTACCTCAGTTAAGGACATGATTTTAGTTTCACGCCTTTTTTTAACTACCAACCAAGGCCTATGAAAAAATCACTATTCTTATTAACCATCCTATTTTCAATTGCAACAATAGCACAGAAAAAAACAAAAAAACAATTAGCAGAAGAAAGTCTAAAACGTATGCAACAGCGTATGGAGACTTTCTATAAAGAAAGAAACAAACAAGACAGTATATTCAATGCAAATCTAATAGAAAGAGAACAAGATCCAACTCATTGTGCTGATTTACAGATTTTTAATGATGATTCAAAGAAACAGCAAGCACAAGATTCTTTGCCAAAAAAGCAAACTGAAGTAGATACTTTCAATAAGAATTTTAAATCATAAATGCTGATGAAAACAAAAGAATGTTATTCAGTTTTAGTTCCATTGATAAACCTAATCTTGACAGGAATTAAAGAAGTAATTATCGTAAATGAATTTATCAAGCTATCTGAAGGCTATAAGTCCTCAATGCAAGAATATGCTCAAGCCAAACAAAGTAAACACTTCTACCAATGTATTCATCAGTTTTTGGAGTCTATAACACAACAGCAAAAAGCCAATATTATCAAAATCATAGTTGAAAATGATGTATTATTGACAACAGCCATATTTTCTACTCATATAGAATCTAAGAAACCTATTAACAACAATCAAGATAACAAAGCTGAATTTAATAAAATGATGTTTGAATTCTTAAATGGTATTAATACTGATCCAGTAATTTATAGAGTTCTTTATTTGTATTTAGAAAATTTACATCGCTTAAAAATAAAAGAGTTTAGCATTACTAAAGTTGAATATGAGAGAGTTTTGAAATTTAATGCTCAAGTAAGGACTAATGAAGATATTCTGAGTATGTT
This sequence comes from Myroides marinus, assembly GCF_900109075.1. GTDB lineage: Bacteria > Bacteroidota > Bacteroidia > Flavobacteriales > Flavobacteriaceae > Flavobacterium > Flavobacterium marinum_A. The sequence continues at coordinate 9,130 of NZ_FNYS01000033.1, forward strand.
TAATTTTGAATGATATAATAGGGTAGCCAAAAATGTAATTTATCATTATCTAACTTTTCTATTTTAAAAAAGTACACCCCCTTTTGATGAGTTCCGAATAAATTCCATATAGTGGCAAGAAAGTGTTTATATGTATTATTTGTTAAAAATTATGCACATAAACACACATCTTGCCCTACATAAAAACCATTATACATTAATGATATGAGTGTTAATAAAATCATTCAAATCTTTGTGGTTAGGATACAAGTATCTTCCATCTTTCACACGATTGGGAAAAATATTTTGTACTTTTTTTGTAGCTGTATTACCAGCTTCATCATTATCAAAACAACAAATAATTATATCATACTTTAATTCTTTGTACAATGTATTTTTTATACATATGTCACTTTCTCTATTTGTACATTTGTACAAATAATTATTTGTCTCATTAATTAAAACATTATGTAATGTTCCAACTGAATTCAATATCAAGTAGTCATAGTGTCTTTCTGCTTTTGGATATAGCGTTAGGAAGCTCAAAAAATCACTCCACGATTCAAATAATACAATTTGACTACTGTTATTATTAAAGTAGGAAGGTGCTTTAGTTCCTAAACACATTTTGACGTATTTATTTCGGATTTCATATCCTTCAAAATCATTTATAAAACCTATTCCGAAATATGACTTATTGTTTAGAGTATAATAAACTTCTACGCAGTATTTTTCAGCTATTTTAAGACTGATGTACCTACTTTGTATATAATTAATTAATTGAGTATTTGTTAGTGGTTTAATCGCTCTTATTTCGTAATTCTTTTCTTTTTCAATAGCCTCGTCATGAGAAATTGGCTGGTGAAAAGAAAAAGAGTCATTGTCTAAAATCTGTAATGCTTTTTTTAGATCACAATTGTAGTATCTCATTACAAAGTCTAAAACGTTACCACCTTTTCCTTCTCCGTGATCGAACCAAATGTTTTTTTCGAGATCTATTTTAAAGGATGCTGTCGATTCGTTTCTGAATGGACTTATATACCAAATTTCCCGATTATTCTGTTTGATTTTTTTAGCTCCCATTTTATCTAAAATAGAAACTAAACTTATCTTTTTTGCTTCACTACAATTTATCATCTGCTCTGAAATGTGTTTCTTGCTTACCTAATCACCTTTTGCTTGTAATTATTTGTTAATCAACAAGGTATTGATATAGGTAGTTGTTTTTAGAGGTTACCCAATTACCTAATATTTTATAAAAGGTAAGCTATTTTCTTAGTTACCTACCTAATTAATGTATTGAATATTAATACAATATACTTATTTAGGTAAGTAGGTAACTAGGTAAGTTGAATATTTGTTCTACTCATTAAAACCCCAAGGAGAGTCTTTAAATTTTGTTTTAGCCAAATATCCATACACTTGTCTTTTTGCATGTTTAATTCGATTGAATCCATGTTTTTTCAAAGAGGTTCCTATTCTTTGATTGTTTAATTTATGCCCCATAACAGAAAGCTCAGTCATAATCTCTGTTGCTGTTCTAAAATCTTCTAAATCTTCACTTGGTTCATAAAATCGAAGGACAAATTCACTTTCCACAGTTTGAATTGTAAAACGCTCATTTCTTTTTTCATTAGCTATTACTTCCTCAACTGTTAAATCAGATTTGAACGTAGGCTGATGTTTATAAATATGATAAGCTTGTGCCCAAAAATTATCCATATTGAACTCTTGAGTGTAAGAAAAATTGATTCTGCCAAGTACATCAAATACAATCCAACGAACACTGCCTGTTTCATCGTTTAAAAACTCGAGCTTGTTGGTACTTCCTACAAAACTGCAAATACGATATAACAAAGAAGATTTTTCTGCATAGGGTAAACGCTCGTTTACTGTTGTCTGTGATATAATGGACTTAATAGAATTGATATCGTATTTTCCTAGGATATCTAATTCTTCGATGTTAATAATAAAAGCTTTACATAATTTTATACGATCGTCTTTACTAACTCCTATGTTTTCATAGTAGTATTGCTTTAATGGTTTAGGACAAAGGTTTTCTAAATAGGTAGATTTACCCGCATTTTGTTCTCCATTCCCTAGAATCAAACAATGCTTATTAATCTGTTCTGGGTGAATAACTGTTTTAACAGCTCGAACTGCCCATTTTAATAAATGATGAGCAAAAAGATTGTTATCGTCTGTATTTACATAAGAAGCATATTGTTTTATGTAATCTTTTCCGTCCCAAGTAGGTAATTTCTCAAAGTATTCTACAATAGGGTTATATCGTTTGATAAAATGGCTCTTTAAATAAGTTTTTAAAGCTTGTGGACTCACATTTAACTTCTCACGATGCAAGTGTATTAATAGAGATGATTCGTTAAAAACAACTCCTTGTTTAGAGTTTAAACTAAAAATCTCAAACTCTAAAGATATTTCATTGAATTTGATATTGAAGTATTTGCATATTTCTTCATTAATTTTATCATACACAGAGTCTTTGCGTGATGATATTTCATATACGCTTATTTCATCCATTAATAAATAGTTGATTGATAAGAGTATAATGCTTACATTTGCATCATACTCTTATGAGTGAGACAATACTAATCTGAAGCGTTCAAAATTGCAGTTTGAACGCTTTATTTTTTTCTATTCTTCAGTGAATAATCAAGAGCTTGTTGCTCTATCTGTGCTACTGATTGACTTTTGTTTTGACGTAACCAAGTATTTATTTCTTCACGATCGAAATACAATATCTTTCCATTAGGTTTGTAAAAAGGAATTACGTTATTGTAAACAAGCTTATAAATACTTGATGTTGACATTCCTATATAATCAGATAACTCTTGTACATTAATCATTTCTTTTTGCTGAATCAAATTAAAACCAATAGCTTCTTTAAGTTCTCTTTGTTGATGGATTATTTGGTTTTTAAATGCACTAAACTCTTCAATTGTTTGAAGTAATATTTGTTGTAATTGAACAACATTTTCCGTTCTTACGTCTTTGCTTTCTATCGTTTTCATATAGTTTCCTTTATATGGTTATAGTGCAAATGAACAGGGATTTAGATATGACAATCAATAGATTACGTTATGATGTCATGGTATTTAGTTGCTTTGTCATAGTATTTGTTTCAAAGATTGACTCAATCAATTCTTTGTGTAATGGTTCAGTTTGTGTTTTCCCATTTCTCACTGTGCCATAATTGAAATTATTTCCATTGATATCTTTAAAATATGTAATAAACTCATTCAATTTAATGTCTTTATTGATCAATTTAATTTGAGTGTGAAAAAAGTATAAAGAAGGACTATTTAAATTTATGCATAATCTCTTTTCATTAAGGGCTATTTTAAATTCCTCAAAATCTAGTCCTTGATTAATCAAATTAGCTTTATAGAATTCAGAATAAAAAGCTTTTAGAAGAATTGGTGGAAATAGGGTGTTTTTGTTATTTTCAATCTCAGTGTTATCCTCATCTTTAATTGATACTTTTTTTACTTGATCACTTTTCATATTTATTGAAATATCTTGAGGAATTTTGGAAATTACAGTAATTAAAAAAAAGATAGTAAAAACAGCTATACTACACACTAAAATATGTAAGGTCTTGATGTATTCAGTCCCCCAAAACAAACTAGTTACGGTTATATATAGACCAATACTTACAAGTAGTGATAAATACAGTATTAACACTCCTTTTACTCCCTTTTCTCGTTTTACTTTAGGAAAAACATACATAAGGAAGGAAGCCAAGATTAGACTATATATTAATTCAATTATACCATTCATACTCTTAAAAACTTAGTTCTGGGATTAAATTAGATGCTTCTTTGTTCTTTTGATCTATAATTTTAGCATATATAGCAGTTGTTCGAATTTCACTGTGCCCCATACGTTTTGACAAAGTGTAAATATCTACACCATTTTCTAATAATAGCACAGCATTAGTATGTCTCGCACTATGGAAGGTGATATGTTTAGATATTCCCGCACGATTGCACCAGCGAACAATCTCATTATTATAGACAGCTGAATATTTTAAGCCAATAAATACACGATCCAAATTTCCTTTGCGCTCACCTAACAAATCACGTGCTTGCTTAGATATATATAAATATTCTATGCCTCCCGTTTTTTGTTGCTCAAAATGAATTTTAAACACCAACTCATTATCTTGATATTCTTCTCTTACTTCTGCCCAAACCATTTTATTTATATCACTCCAACGTAAACTACTTAAACAAGAGAATATAAATGCACGTTTCAATACTTCATACTTGCATTCTGTATTTACCAGACTTTGCAATTCTTCATGTGTTAGGTATTCTCTTTGGCTTTCTGCCTGTTCAAATGATTTTGCTTTAGATGCGTAGTTTATAGCTAAGTAGCCTTCATCAAATGCCGAACGCAAGCAGGCTTTAAATTTATTAAAGTAGGAGTATTTAGAATTTAGTGATAAAGGTAAATCGCTCTTGGTACGTGCTTCTTTATCAAAGTAGGTACGAATGCGTTTTACAAATTTCTCATCAATATCATCAAAAACAGTATTGGAAGGGATACAACGCTTTAAATGAACCATCGTAGCAGTCCAATTACCATAGTTTTTAAGACTACCAGACTTCTCTTCTGTTTTCTCGTGAAAATAGTCTAAAAAGCGTCTTTTACCTTTTGTGGTATTTTTAAGATCAAACTTACCTTGATAGTATTCTGCTTCCCTAATAGCTAGAAGTTTTTTAGCTAATAAAAGAGTTTCTTTATTCTCTTTTTTTTCATTAGCATTCTTAGGCTCACCATATAAGTATAATTTTAAATTCTCGTATTCTCTAATATGTTTACGTTTACCTTCTGATGTAATTTCCGATCCTTTGTAATATTCAATAGCCAGATTTATTGATCCATCTTTTAATTTACGTTCTATAAGTGATATTTTCATAATTGGTACATTTGTACAGATTGAGATTTAAAAACAGTACTAAATTAGTACATCATCGGATACAAAAGTAAACAAAAAGAAAAGACTATCAAGTATAAAAACCTGATAGTCAATTAAAAGAAAGTATATCTTAACAAGGGAAACGTAATTTATTTACCGATACAGAAATTCGCAAATATATTCCCTAACAACTCATCATTGGTAACTTGTCCTGTTATTTCACCGAAGAAGTATAGTGCTTGACGGATATCGATAGCCATAAGGTCAGCAGATAAGTTCGTCTGAAGTCCCCATTTCACTTTCTCGATTTCCTCTAAAGCTTTAAGAAGAGAATCATAGTGACGAGTATTCGTTACTATCGTCTCATTGTTGCGTAGAGCACCAGTATTAACGAAGCCTAATAAAGCCTGTTTTAACTCTTCTACACCTACATTCTCCTTAGCAGACATTAGCATAAGGTTGTCAATGTTAGCTTGGTATTGAGTGATTTGTTCAGCAGATAATAAATCCTTCTTGTTACACACTACTAAAAGAGGTTTTAGAGGATATTTATTTTTAAGCTTTTCAAGCTCAACTTTGATTTCATCTAGAGAACTACTATTTAGTTTAGCACCGTCGATCAAATAGATCACTACCTGAGCAGCTTCTATCTTCTCAAAAGTTTTTTGGATACCAATGCTTTCTACTACATCTTTAGTCTCACGTATACCAGCTGTATCAATAAATCTAAAGCCTATACCATCTATTACTAATTCGTCTTCGATAGTATCGCGAGTAGTACCAGCGATGTCCGATACGATAGCGCGCTCTTCATTTAATAAAGCATTTAGTAGAGTAGATTTACCCACATTAGGTTCACCTACAATAGCTACAGGAATACCATTCTTAATTACGTTACCAACAGCGAAAGAGTCAATAAGGCGTTTTAGCACAAACTCAATACGATCAATTAACTCTTTAAACTGAGTGCGGTCTGCAAATTCTACATCTTCTTCAGAGAAGTCTAGTTCTAATTCGATTAGAGAAGCAAAGTTTAATAATTGCTCGCGAAGCTTAGCGATTTCACTAGAGAATCCACCACGCATTTGTTGCATAGCGATTTGGTGACTAGCCTCATTATCAGATGCGATTAAGTCTGCAACAGCTTCAGCTTGCGAAAGGTCTAGTTTCCCATTTAAGAACGCACGCATCGTAAACTCTCCAGCTTGTGCCATTTTAGCCCCTTTTCGAAGGCATAGCTGAATGATTTGCTGCTGAATGAAGGTAGAGCCGTGACAAGAAATTTCAATTGTATTTTCGCCCGTATATGAATTTGGACCTTTAAATACAGAAACTAGTACTTGGTCTATTACGCGCTCTCCATCTACGATATGTCCTAGGTGAAGAGTATGCGTTTTTTGTGTCGTAAGGTCTTTGTTTTTGATCGACTTAAAGATGCCGTTTACCAAGGTAATAGCGTCTTTACCCGATACTCTTATGATGGCAACAGCCCCAGCTCCAGAAGGAGTTGCTAAGGCTACTATAGTATCTTGTAATATCATATTGTTTCTAAATATGGGACAAAGATACTATTAATTCACTAATCTAAATTGGGTTAATCTACAGAAGCTACGAAGAGGTGTTTCTTTGTATATTTGAGAGTAAATAGGTTGAAGATGAAAAAGTTATTTTGTATTATCATATTACTTTTATCAGGAGTAACATCTGCTCAGAGTTATAGAATGACTCTTGATACTCGATACTCGTGAACAAATCGCTAAGGTGTCTAAGAAGACATTAGTATTCTTTATGAAAATAGAGGAGGTGTTGGATTGTAATGTAGAGAAGTTACTAGCAAAGCAGACAGATGTACAAAATCCTGCTATAGGAGAAGTAGTGAAGCAGGGAGTCAAACATTTAGGAGATGAGAATCAGTATAAGCTCAAGAAGTTGATCTGTATCAGTTGTTATGAGGAAGAATGGGGTAAACAGATGATAGAAGCAGAGTTGATAAAACGAGACAAAGCTTATGATCGCAACAAGTTATACAGTATAGATGAAAGTAAGGCAGATAATATGATCAATGAGACTAGACGTATAGAGCAATAGCAGGTTTTTTAAGGAAAGAGTCTTTTTAGCAAGTGATTTTACAAGTAATAAGAATTGCAAGTTTGCTGTATTTTGTCTAAATATACCAAGAGGGTATAAACAAAGGTTTTATGACCTATTTCTTTGCAAATTGTCGCATATTTTACAATATTTAGAGTTTAAATTACTATAAAAACATAAAGTTTATTCTTATCTTTATAGAAATAAAACAATTGAATATCATGAAAAAAATACTATTCCCTACAGATTTTTCAGAAACAGCTAACAATGCCTTAGTTTATGCACTGAGAATGGCAGAGAACCAAGGAGCTACGCTTTTTGTGTTACATGCTTATGAAATGCCTGTAATTTCAGCTACAGCAAACCCAGTAATGGTACAAGATGTATATAAATCTATTGAACTTAGCAACTTTGAAAACTTTAAAGACCAAGTGCCTTTAATTAGAGAGATTGCTAAGAGACATAACTTAGATCACGTACCAATGCATTTCATCTTAGAAGAAGGATTCTTAAACACGATTATGAAAAAACGTGTAAAAGAAGAAGAGATTGATTTAGTAGTAATGGGTACGAATGGTAACTCTGGTTTAGATAAGAAAATCTTAGGATCTAATACAGCTAATGCTATCGGATCTCTAGGGGTACCAGTATTAAGTATTCCACATGATGCTATATTTGATGGAATCAATTCTATTGCATTTACAACGTTGTTTAGCTCTCAAGATAAAACTACTTTAGAGACTATCGTTAAAATGGCAAAAGGATTTGATGCTACAGTTAAATGTATTCACGTAAGTAATAATAAAGATAAAGTTGATAATGCTATTATCAATAGTTGGAAAGAGAATTTCAAGAATGATAATGTGAAGTTCTATATCGTAGAGAATAATGATGTAGAGAAAGCAGTATTTGACTTCTTAGATCAAGAGAATATTGACTTACTTGTTTCTGTGAAGAGAAATAGAACTTTCTTTGAGAAACTATTTACTAGCAGTATGACTAAAAAATTAAGTTACCACAATTATGTACCTGTGCTAGCTTTCCACGAAGAATAAGAAGTTTATTTTTAATTATAATAGGGGATGTCTTGTATAAGGCATCCCTTTTTTTATTGAATAGTTTCTTGTCCTAGATAATGAGTCAGTTTTTATCTATTGATTTTAGGATCCTTTTGTTATGATAAAATTGAAATAAGGTTATAATGAAGGATTAAGCCGTCTTAGAAAGTTTACTAAAGTCTAGGTTTGTCTTTTTAGGTCAATTATAAATTTGTAATAGCATAGTCATTAAGGGTAGTAAAAAGAGTTTTAGAATAGCATAAGCTTAATTAGTGCTTAATTAAGTTGCATTGTAGTTATCATTTGTATTTCTAATTTGAAACATTACTATAGTACCCTAACGAGCCTTGTTATAAGTAGGATAGATAGGACTGTAGCGATCAATTAAAGTGGTATATCAGCTATTTATAATAGTATCAAATTTGAATAATAAAGACTGTAGAATATTGGCAAAATTATCTCTTTAGGTAGGTATTTATATGGTGTTTCATTTGTTTATACGTACGTTTTTTCATGTTAAGTATAGTGATGATAATAATTGGTTCACTTATAATCTGATAATTATCATAAAATAGAGAGTTGTAAGTGTAATATGTTGTTTTTAAGGTATTTATTGTTTTTATGTTTGACGTAAAGTATGGAGAAGTACTGAGTTTTTTTACGTAATGTATAAAACTGTTAAGAGTTAAAATCAGATTTAAAGCTAAAACTTTGTGGTAAATAAAAATTGTTTTAGCTATGGATACAGTAATGTATTATTTTTACTATTTAAGCTCACACTTTGAGAGCTTTTCCCCAGTAGTAAGAATCACTGTTTTTTTAACAATGGTCTTAGGGGGAGTTTACATTTTTTCGTTATTAAAAATAGGAGCTGTCGCATACAAGACACAGTTGGACAGGCATCGCTATTCTAAAGTAAAAGAGAAATACGAAGAACCACTTTCTCAATTATTACAATCTAAAGAAGATATTTCATCCACTCAAGTATTAAGTTTTTTAGGTTTAGAAAACAATGAGTTGAAGAATTGGGAAAAAGCGTGTATCACAGATTTATTGGTAAATATAATTAGAAAAGAGCATGGAGTACAATAGTAATAACTATAATGAGATTCTTAAAGCTCTTGATTTACCAACTTTCTGGGAAGGGCGTTTAAAAAGTAAAACTACAAAGAAGAGTGCTCACTCTTTAAGAATGTTAGATCACCTTGGTGAGAATGTTTCTGGTACTGCTATTTCACATAAATTATACTCTGAGAATACCAATGTAAGAAAACATGCTAAGAGTATTTTTATGAAGTTTTCTTCATATGATTCGTTTAAGTTTTTGGAGAATGATTTTGACAGAGAGTTTAATGCGTTAGATGAAGTACGTATTCATACTTCACTTGTTAAAAGACATAATACAAAACCTCTTCCTTTGTTGATGAGATGGGTAAATGTTGCTAAAAATGATAACTATAAAGCATTTTTGATCTCTCAGATAGCTTTCTTTAAGCAGGAAGAAAGTGCAAGTGATTTATTAAAACTTTATCAGGAGACAAATACGATTGTGGTAAAAAGAGCAGTTGTAGAAACCTTAGGAAGTTTTGGATATAGACCAGCTTCTTCTGTCTTTATGGAAGATTTTAATTATGTAGATAGGTCTATCCAGTCCGCTATAGTAGATTCTTTAGGAAGTATAGGAGGAGAAGATACGCTATCCTTTTTGGAGAAACTTTATTTCGCTACAGAGAATAAGGAATTGCTAATTAGTATTCTGTCTACAGTTTATACTATTGATACAGACAAAACAACATACAATAGAATTAAAGCACAGATAGACAGTGATTTTGAAAAGCAAATCATAGGATATGTTGAATTGGGAGCGAATTAGCTTTAATGAGCTTATTCGTTTCATTCACACTAGAATAGTACCATGCTATTATGCTAGTTAATTAAGAAACTACTAACTGAAATGTAATTAAGGATATAAAGTGTTTAATCATTAAAACACTGTCTCTTTTTTAATCGCCTAGTAAATCACGAGGACTAGCCCTCCTCGTGATTTTATTATAGCAGTTCAGTATGATTTAGTTTAAACATTACAATTTTACACAACAACTATGGAACAACTTTTCTATTTTTATCAATATCTAGTTTATTTTTATGCTTGTGCCATTACAGTTATTTACTTTATTCTAGCTGTATTTGGTTATTTTAAGATTTTAAAGAACAAAGTAAAATATACTTCTAAAGAAGAGAATACTCTTAAGACTCACCCTAAGATTGCACCAGGAATTTCTGTGGTAGCTCCAGCTTATAATGAAGAGGTAATTATCATTGAGAATGTACAATCACTTTTAAATCTTGACTATCCTAATTTTGAAGTCATCATTGTCAATGATGGTAGTAAGGACAAAACTTTAGAACTTCTAATCGATAACTTTGAATTACACGAAGTACCATATCCGTATATTCAGAAAGTAAGAAGTGCACCTGTTAAACGAGTCTTTAAATCAACTAATTCTTTTTATGAGCGATTAACAGTTGTAGATAAAGAGAATGGAGGGACTAAGGCAGATGCGATGAATGCGGGTATTAACATTGCTAAGTATGATTATTTTATCAATACTGATGTGGACTGTATTCTAGATAAAGATACCTTGACTAAAGTTATTTTACCTGTTCTAGATTCTAAAGTGCATGTGATAGCCGTAGGAGCTACTATGCGTATGGCTAATGGCTGTGAGGTAAGAGAAGGAGAAATTGTAAAAGCAAAAGCTCCTAATCGTCTTATACCACTTTTTCAAGAGACAGAGTATTTACGCTCTTATTTATTAGCAAAAATGGGTTGGTCTAGTTTTAACCTAGTTCCTAATGTATCAGGAGGTTTTGGTCTGTTTGATAAAAATATTGTTATCGAAGCAGGGGGGTATGATTCTTCTTCACATGCTGAGGATATGGATATGACTTTAAGAATGGTTGCTTATATGTGTGATCAGAAAAAAGAGTATCGCATAGAACAGATCCCAGACACATGCTGTTGGACAGAAGGTCCGCCTAACTTAAAGGTTCTTGGTAGACAACGTACTAGATGGGGACGAGGATTATTACAGATTTTCGTAGTTCATAGAAGGTTTATGTTTAACCCAAGTTATGGAAGAATGGGGATGTTGGTTATGCCGTATGCTTTACTTTTTGAGTTTATGGCACCTATTATAGAGTTTATAGGAATTGGATTCTTTGAGTTATCTGTTTAGCTTCCGTTAATCATATTTAAAGAAGTTGGTTTTGCCTTAACCATCTTAACAATTGTGTTATGAAAAATTGTTTCCTTAAATACGGATCTATTTAATCTATATACGAACTCATTAAAATAAGCTTGGATATATTTCTTATTGATATGTGAAGGTACTGTCCTAATCCACGACTTAAGTTGGTGAATTATTACATGTAATTCTTTAAAATTAGCTCCTTTATCACTTTCTTTTTGAGTAATATTATATTTCTTTTTCAAAGGATTGTACCCTCTCCATTTATCTGTAACTACATTAGCATCTTGTGAAATATGTTGTTCGAATATAGT
>NZ_FNYS01000034.1 GCF_900109075.1 Myroides marinus
AGAGCGGAAGACGAGGCTCGAACTCGCGACAACCAGCTTGGAAGGCTGGAGCTCTACCAACTGAGCTACTTCCGCTTTTGTGGATGCAAATATAATGCTATTTTCAAACGCTATGCAAGCATTTCTATAGTTTTTTTTAAAAGAAATTCTCATTATTTTTTTTCTATCAGAAAATCAACTAGATGAGTGAAATCAAATAAAAACTTTTTTTGTATTATATAGATGCCGTCTAAATAATTAAGAGAATTTTAAGTTTGGTTGGTTCGGTAATTACAAAACTAACCGTATATTTGTATCCTTAAATATAACCTACAATGCAATACGATCAAGATTTAGTAGACTTATTCCAAGATTGCTGCGCACATCACGAATTAGTACATCAGTTCTCACCACTGACTGCACAGATATATACATATATTATGTTCAATAATAATAGAGATGGCGTGACTTTTGATGAGTTAGTTGAAAAATTAAATGCGAGTAAAAGTTCAGTATCAACAAGTCTAAACTTACTAATATCGAATAATCAAATCGAACATTTTAATAAGATAGACGAACGAAAAAGATACTTCAGGCTAAATCCTAACTATATGATTTTAAGACTAGAAATCATTAAAAATGTTTTAGAAAAGGAACATGCTTTATGTCTTAAAATGCGTAAATTCGTAGATGAGGGTGTTTTGAAAGCAAATAATTGCAATGATAAAGTGGAGCTATACATTGATCACTTAGACAAAAGCAAAAACCATTTAGCAGATACAATAGAAAAATTAAAAAGTACAAATTAAGTAATTATATGAAACGTTATTTACAGACGATCACTTTTGCAGCAATAGCTATTACTGTAGCATCATGCGGAAAAAAAGATCAACAACAAGGTGCTCAAGGTCCATTACCTTATAAAGTAATCGAAGTACCAACTCAAGATGTAACAGGACACAATGCATATCCTACTACGTTACAAGGTAAAGTAACAAGTGATGTACGTGCTAAAATCTCTGGTTATATCCAAGAAGTTTACGTGGATGAAGGTGCTGTCGTAAGAAAAGGGCAACCTCTGTTCAGACTTGAAACTAACATGTTAAACGAGAGCGCTGATGCTGCTAAAGCTACTATCAGAACAGCAGAAGCTCAAGTAAATGTTGCTCAAGTTAACGTTGATAAATTAATCCCTCTTGTTAATAAGGGAATTATTAGTAAAATTCAATTAGAAACTGCTCAGGCGGATTTAGCTAGTGCAAAAAGCCAAGTGGCTTCTGCTAAAGCTCAATACAAAAGTGTAGTAGCTAATATTGACTATGCTGTAGTAAAAAGCCCAATCGATGGTGTGGTAGGTGCTATCAACTTCCGTGAAGGTACTCTAGTAAGTCCTGCAGATCCTGCTCCATTAACAGTAGTGTCTGATAACAGTGAAGTGTTTGCTTACTTTACACTTAACGAAAAACAATACTTCGATTTCTTAGAAAAAATTGAAGGAAAATCATTAAAAGAAAAACTGACTCACTTACCTTCTGTTAAGTTACAGTTAGCTAACGGACAAGTATATGAAGAAACTGGTAAGGTAGAGACTGCTTCTGGTCAAATTAACCCAGCTACTGGTACTGTTCAGTTAAGAGCTTCTTTTAATAACCCTAACGGATTACTAACTTCTGGTAACAGTGGTACACTATTATTACCTAATCAATACACTAATGTGTTAGTAGTGCCAGAATCAGCTACATTCGAACAACAAGGTCAATACTATGTATATACTGTAGTAAAAGACACTGTAAAATCTACTAAAGTAGAAATCATAGATCGCGTTGATAAATTAGCTGTTATCAAAGATGGTATCAAAAAAGGAGATGTAATCATTGGTACAGGTTTAGGTACACTTAAGAGTGGTACTGCTGTAACTCCTCAAAAAGTGAAATTTGAAAGCATCAACGAAGGGATCAAACAAACAACAATGTAATTATGTTAAAAACATTTATTGAAAGACCTGTACTATCTACAGTTATTTCTATACTTATAGTAATCCTTGGGGTACTGGGACTGTCAGTGCTACCAGTGACGCAATATCCTGATATTGCTCCCCCTACAGTGCAGGTTATGGCCAGCTATCCTGGAGCCAATGCCGAGACTGTAATGCAGTCAGTGATTATCCCTATCGAAGAACAAGTGAATGGGGTGGAAAACATGGATTATATCACATCTACAGCTTCTAATGATGGTACAGCTAGTATTCAGGTTGTATTTAAACAAGGGGTTGACGCTGATATCGCTGCGGTAAACGTACAAAACCGTGTGGCTCGTGCTACTCCACTTCTACCTGCAGAGGTAACTCGTTCGGGGGTAACTACTCAAAAACAACAGACGAGTGCGTTAATGTTCTTGTCGTTCTACTCTACTAGCCCTAACTATGATAACGTATTCATCCAAAACTATATGAATATTAACGTTATTCCTGAGTTAAAACGTGTTAGTGGTGTGGGGGATGCGACTCCATTCGGATCGTTTAACTACTCTATGCGTATCTGGATTGATCCTGCTAAAATGAAAGCTTATGGATTGGTTCCTTCTGATGTAGTAAGAGTATTAAACGAACAAAGTTTGGAAGCAGCTGCTGGACAATTAGGTGAAGCTAATGCTGAAGCATTCCAATACGTTATTAAATACAGTGGTAAGTATAAAACCATTGAACAATATGAAGGTATAGTAGTTAAATCTCTTCCTAATGGACAGATATTAACACTAAAAGATGTAGCTAAGATAGAGCTAGGTGCTCAGTCTTATATCGGTACATCTGAATTAAATGGTAATCCTGCTGTAGCAATGGCTGTGTACCAAACACCAGGATCTAATGCACAAGAGATTATCTTAAACTTACATGCTAAGTTAGAAGATTTATCTAAAAACTTCCCTGACGGGATAGAGTACAAAGTATTGATGGATACTAACGAATTCCTTGATGCGTCTATTAGTAAAGTAATTCACACACTTATTGAGGCATTTATCTTAGTATTCGTGGTGGTGTATATCTTCTTACAGGATTTCCGTTCTACGTTAATTCCGTTGATTGCAGTACCAGTATCGATCGTAGGTACATTCTTCTTCTTGAATGCATTTGGGTTCTCTATTAACTTACTTACATTATTTGCTCTAGTACTGGCCATTGGTATTGTGGTGGATGACGCCATCGTGGTAGTGGAAGCTGTACACGCGAAGATGGAAGATACAGGACAAGATGCAAAAGAAGCGAGTGTTAACACGATGGGTGAAATCTCAGGAGCTATCGTTTCGATTACATTAGTAATGTGTGCTGTATTTATCCCAGTAACGTTCATTCCAGGACCTACAGGGGTATTCTACAAACAGTTTGGTATTACGCTTATCGTTGCGATCTTGATTTCTGCAGTTAATGCCTTGACATTGAGTCCTGCTTTATGTGCTGTGTTCTTAAAACAACACGCTCATGATGGAGAGAAGAAAAGAAACTTCGTACAAAGATTCTTCGATGCATTCAACGCTGGATTTAACAGCTTGACAAATAAATATGGTAACTCATTCAAATTCTTATTAAGACATAAGTGGGTAACATTCGCTATATTAATAGGATGTCTTGTATTGACTTTCTTCTTTAATAAAACTATGCCTTCAGGTTTCGTACCTAATGAGGACCGTGGATTTATTATGGGTAACGTAGAGCTTCCTCCTGGTGCTTCTCAAGACCGTGTAGCAAGTTTACTACAAGAGTACTCTAAAATAGCTCAACAAATCCCTGGTGTAGATGCTGTAAACATTATTAATGGTTACTCTATTATCAACGGACAAGGGTCTAACTATGGTATGGTTCTTATGAAACTAAAAGGTTTTGAAGAAAGAACTACTCCAGAAGTTGCGACTGATGCTATCATTGGTAAATTATTTGGTATTGCAGCAACTCAATTCCAAGATGCTAGAATGATCTTCTTCCAACCTCCAAGTATACCAGGTTTTGGTATGTCTTCAGGTTTTGAGATGAAATTATTAGACAAAACAGGTGGGGCATTAACAGACTTTGACCAAAAGTCTAAAGAGTACTTAGGTGCTTTAATGCAACGTCCAGAGATTATGTATGCACAGTCTTCGTTTAATACGAACTATGCTCAATATGAATTAGAATTAAATATTCCTAGAGCAAAAGAATCAGGAGTATTAGTAAGTGATATCTTCTCTGCTTTACAAGGGTATATCGGAGGTATCTACGCGGCTGACTTTACACGTTTTGGTAAACAATATCGTGTAATGGTACAGACTTCACCAGAACACCGTAATAACACATCTAGTTTAGATGGTATTTATGTTAGAACATCTTCTGGAGTTATGGCACCAGTTACTCAGTTCATTAACTTGAAAAAAGTATATGGTCCTCAGTCAGTAAACCGTTATAACTTATTTACATCGTCTAACGTTACAGGTGCTCCTAAGCCAGGATACAGTTCTGGGGACGCTATTAGAGCTGTACAAGAAGTAGCTGCTGAGAAACTAAGCTCAGACTATGGTATTGACTTTACAGGTCTATCACGTGAGGAGATTAACTCAGGAGGTCAGACAGTAATGATCTTTGCATTATGTGTAATTTTCGTTTACTTCTTATTATCTGCACAGTATGAGAGTTACTTATTGCCATTCGCAGTAATCTTATCATTACCTACAGGTATTATGGGAGCTTTCTTAGCACAGAAATATGCAGGACTAGAGAACAACATCTACTTCCAGATCGCACTGGTGATGCTGGTCGGGCTGTTAGCGAAGAACGCCATCCTTATTGTAGAGTTCGCAGTACAAAGACGTCAACATGGAGAGTCTATTGCGGAATCTGCTATTAATGGTGCTAAAGCTCGTCTAAGACCTATCCTTATGACATCATTTGCATTTATCTTAGGATTGATGCCACTAGTTGTAGCGACAGGAGTTGGTTCTGTAGGTAACAGATCTATTGGTACAGGAGCTGCATTCGGATTACTTATTGGTACTGCTATCGGTATCTTCGTAATCCCAGTATTGTATGCTATCTTCCAATACTTACAAGAGAAAGTTAAACCGATTAAATTCGTAGAGCACAAGCAAGAATAATATGAAAAAACAAACTTTATATAGAGCTTTACCTATTGCTGTTTTAGCTGTTTCTATGCAGTCTTGTATAGTTTCTAAAAACTATGAGAGACCAGAAGTAACAAATGAAGCGCAATTTCGTACTGATAAAATATCTCAAGATACTCTTTCTATGGCAGCAATGTCATGGAAAGAGCTATTCTCTGATCAAACTTTAGTTCAACATATCGAACATGGTTTAGAGAATAACTTAGATATCAGAATCGCATTGCAAAATATCAATGCTGCTCACGCATATATGTTACAAGGGAAATGGGGATATGCTCCTACATTAAACCTTGGTGCTAACTATACTCATACTATCATGTCTAAAAACACACGTATGGGACAAATGATGGGTGCTGGTAGAGTAAAAACTGATCAAACTGATATCACTGGTTCGTTCGCATGGGAACTAGACGTTTGGGGAAAAATCAGAAGTGATAAAAGAGCTGCTAACGCTAGCTATCTTCAAACAATGTCTGCTCACCAAGCAGTTAAAACTCAATTGATCTCTACTATTGCTACTACTTATTTCCAATTAGTAGCTTTAGATGAACAAAAGAGAGTAACTGAGCAAACTATCATCAATAGAACAAACAGTTTAGAAACTATTGAGGCTCTTAAAGATGCTGGTCAAGTAAATGAGGTAGCTGTTAAACAAACACAGGCTCAATTGCTAAATGCTAAAGCTCTTTTAGTAGACATCGATAATAATATTAAATTAACAGAGAATGCTTTCAGTATTTTACTAGGAGATAACCCTGCTAAAATAGAGAGATCTGATCTTAAGTCACAGCAATTAAATGCAGATTTATCAGTAGGAGTACCGTTACAATTATTAAGTAACAGACCTGACGTAAGAGCTGCTGAATATGGTCTTATCAATGCTTTTGAGATGACTAATGTTGCTCGTGCTAACTTCTACCCTTCATTTAAGTTAACTGCTAATGGAGGATTACAAAGTATGGATTTTGACAACTTGTTTAATACTAGTTCTCTATTCGCTAACTTCATTGGAGGTCTTACTCAACCATTACTTAATGGTAGAAAAGTAAAAACTGCTCATGAGGTAGCTAAAGCAAATCAAGAGTCTGCTTTATTAAGCTATAAAAAGTCAATCTTAGTTGCTTCTAAAGAAGTTTCGGATGCATTATATACTTACCAAAGTTCTACAGACAAATTGAAGCTTAAAAAACAAGAATATGAAGCTTATAACTTAGCTACTGAATACTCTGAAGAGTTATTAGTACAAGGTATGGCTAACTACCTAGATGTATTAACAGCTAGAGAGAGTGCCTTAGCTGCTGAGTTAAGCTACATCAATACTGAATTAGCTCAACTTACTTCTATCGTACAGCTTTATAGAGCTGTCGGAGGTGGGATACAATAGTTTTATAGTTAATTGTTATTCATTAAAAAAGAGTAGTTATTTAGTTAACTACTCTTTTTTTATACATTTGAGTCATGAATATATCTAGAACACTCTTACCATTACTATTTCCTAAATATACTTGGAAACGAGATAACCTGTCGAAAGTAGTACACTTAACCTTTGACGATGGGCCAATACCTGATGTTACAGAGTGGGTATTAGATACTTTAAAGCGATATGATGTTAAGGCTACGTTCTTTTGTATAGCAGATAATGTTCGCAAACATCCTCATGTATTTAAACAAATAATAAGCGAAGGACATAGCGTAGGTAATCATACTTATAATCACCTAAATGGTTGGAGTAATGAAACTGATCATTACCTAAATAATGTTTGGTTAGCAAAGGAAGAGATGTCAAAACATTTGATATTAGACAATACTCCATTACTCTTCAGACCTCCTTATGGGAAAATAAAGCAAGCTCAAGCTAAATCCATTATAGATAATGGATATGAGATAATTATGTGGTCTCATCTCACAAAAGACTATGATAAAAATATAACACCAGAACAATGTTACAAAAGAGCCATACAGAATATGGCTCCTGGAAGTATTATTGTATTTCATGACAGTATTAAGGCTAGTCATAATTTATACTCAGCCTTACCTAAAACTATCGAATATTTACTAGCTAATGGATATACACTAGCTGCTTTATAACTATAATGTATTGGTTACGTTGATAAGTGAGTTGGCATCCATAACCCCCGTTTGACGCCATATCATGCTTCCTCTCTTATAAAGCATCATAGTAGGCACTTGTTTGATTCTCAAGGCCTCTACTAATTCTCCATTCTTCTCAACATCGATTTTTACTATACGCAGTCTATCTCCCATAGCTGCAGCTACATCGATTAAGACAGGATTCATTGTAGTACATGCTTCGTTCCACTGTGCATAAAAGTGGATTAAAACAGGAACATCGGCTGTTACTAACTCTCCAAATTTTGACATATAATATAAATTAACTTTATTATAAACTACTTTTAGTATACAAAAATATTACTTTTTAGCAATATTCTTTACTTTTTTCTCTTTAATTCTATTACTGTGATTTCTGGCCAAATACCAGTACGACCTTGATAAGCATGATACCCAAATCCTCTGTTTACATAAATGTACTTACCTACCTTCTCATACAGGCCTGCCCATTGCTTATATACATATTGTATAGGGCTCCATTTAATAAAACCAGGTATCTCTATACCAAACTGACTACCATGTGTATGCCCTGATAAAGTCAATTGGAAGTTCTTAGGGTGTTCTAACACTTTAGCCTCCCAATGTGAAGGGTCATGACTCATCAATATCTTAAAATCTTTAGCTGTGATACCCTCTGTAGATTTATCTAAGTCACCTAGCTTTTGAAAGTGTCCTCTCACTCCCCAGTTTTCTACTCCTACTACAGCAATACGTTGACCGTCTTTCTCAAACCACACATGTCCATTGCGCAGCAACTTAAATCCTATCTTAGGGCTTATATCACATATCTCTTCAAAGTTCTTATCTCTAGCTTCTTGAGTATCCCAATGTGCATAGTCACCATAATCATGGTTACCTAGTATAGAGAATTTACCATATTTATATTTGCGTATTCTACTAAAAACATCGTACCACGGTATCATCTCATCTGAGATACTATTAACGATATCTCCAGTGAATAAAAGTGCCTCAGACTCCTGTGCATTAATCAAATCTACTGCATATCTAATCTTCTCTTCATTGTCAAAACTCCCACTGTGAATATCCGATATCTGTGTAAACTTAAAACCATCAAATGCTTCAGGCAAGTCCTCAAATTCAATAATATGCTTACGTACCTCAAATTTATACCTACCTATAGTAATCCCATGCAGTACTGAAATAAAAGGAATAGAAGCTATACCAAAAGCAATATGTGATACAAACTTTCTACGGCTTGGTACAAAGCTCTCCTTCTCATTTCTCTGTACTTTAGTTCCTTTAGCGTAATTAACTATTCCCCTGATTATCCTAACTACATCTTCTAAAATAAGTAATAAAGTAATAATCGCTTTAGGTAAATAAAACAACACAACTAACGCACCTGCCACTAAGGACTGATGATTAGTCCCGTGGTTGCGGTCAAACTGTGAGAACCCATAAATAATATATGCAATACCTAGTGCAGATACGATAACATATCCCCAGCGTAGTAATTTATTTTTTGTTACTTGACGAACTGCTTGAAAACAATAAAATTCAATTAAAACAAATACGGCTAATAAGCCTATAAGTCTCCCCATTTCAATAATCTATAAATAACAAATTTAATTTTTTATAGAGGCTTTCAAACTATCTTTAACAATATTTAATAAAATTTCGAATATTATAAAACTGATTACCTTTTCTATAGCCTTACACAAAATCATTATCTTTGAGCATAATAAAAAAATAACATTGTAAATGGCTAATAAAAACCGTCTTTTCTTACTAGATGCCTATGCCCTTATTTTTAGAGGATATTATGCATTCATAAAAAACCCTAGAATAAACTCTAAGGGACTAGACACTTCTGCTATTCTTGGTTTTATGAACTCCTTAATAGATGTTATTAAGAGAGAATCACCAGATCACTTAGCTGTAGCTTTTGATAGAGGTGGTAGTGAATTAAGACTTGAGCTATTCCCAGAATACAAGGCAAATAGAGATGAAACTCCTGAAGCTATTAAAATAGCTGTCCCTTATATCAAACAAATCTTAGAAGCTATGCATATTCCTATCGTAGAGGTAAGCGGCTTTGAAGCTGATGACTTGATTGGAACGCTAGCAAAACAAGCTGAAAAAGAGAACTTCGAAGTATATATGGTTACTCCTGATAAAGATTACGCTCAGTTAGTATCTGAGAATATCTTTATGTATAGACCTGCTCGTATGGGTAATGGAATAGAAATATGGGGAGTAGATCAAGTAAAAGAGAAATTCGAAGTAGAATATCCTGAGCAAGTAATAGACTTCTTAGGTATGATGGGAGATGCTGTAGATAACATCCCAGGACTACCTGGTGTAGGTGAAAAGACAGCTAAGAAATTCATCAAGGAATATGGAACTATGGAAAACCTACTAGCTCATACTCATGAGTTAAAAGGTAAAATGAAAGAGAATATTGAAGCGAATAAAGAGAAAGGTCTTCTTTCTAAAAAGTTAGCTACTATTATCCTAGACTGTCCTGTACAGTTTAACGAGAAAGACTATGTATTAGAATGTCCTGATGTAGAGAAGTCTGAAGCATTATTCATTGAACTAGAGTTTAGAAGAATGAAAGAGCAGTTTGACAAATTGTTCAATAAAGGTAAAGAGGCTATTCCTATGCCTACTTCTTCTACTCCTTCGAGTACAGCGAGTGGTACTGTAGACGAACAGTTCTCTTTATTTGGAGAAGCATCAGATAGCACTAGTACTTCTACAGAGTCATACTTTGGTAATCTAAATACGACAAACCACGTATACCAATTGTGCAACAGTGGTATGGCTATTCGTCTGTTAATACAGAACTTATTAAACCAAAAGTCAGTGTGTTTTGACACAGAGACTACAGGACTAGATCCTTTTACAGCAGAGTTAGTTGGTATAGCATTCTCTTTCGAGAAGGGTACAGCATTCTATGTGCCAGTTCCTGAGAACCAAGAGGAAGCTAAAGCACTAGTACAACAATTCAAACCATTCTTTGAATCAGAGAATGTAGAGAAGATCGGTCAAAACCTTAAGTATGACATTAAGATACTTAAGCAATATGATATAGAAGTTAAGGGTCCTTTATTTGATACCATGATTGCGCACTATTTGATCAATCCTGATATGCGTCATAATATGGATGTATTAGCAGAGACTTATCTGAAGTATACTCCTCAACCGATAGAAGAATTAATCGGTAAAAAAGGTAAGAACCAAAAGACAATGCGTGATATAGACGTTGAACTAGTGAAAGAATACGCTGGTGAAGATGCTGATATTACATTCCAACTAAAAGAGAACTTTGCTCCTCAATTAGTCGCTACACATACTCAAGAGTTATTTGATAAAATAGAAATACCTCTAGTGAATGTATTAGCAGATATGGAGACAGAAGGTATTCGTCTAGATACAGATTACTTAAAGACCTTATCAGAAGGATTATCTACTGATATCAAACTTTTAGAACAACGCATATTCTTAGAAGCAGGCGAAGAGTTTAACCTTGCATCACCTAAACAATTAGGAGATATTCTATTCGAAAAGCTTCAGATAGGAGGTCCTAAACCAAAGAAAACGAAGACTGGACAATACGCTACTGGAGAAGAAATCTTAAGCGAACTAGCTAGTAAACACGAGATAGTGAGAGATATCTTAGACTGGAGACAGATGAATAAGTTACAGAGTACTTATGTAGATGCCCTACCAGATCAAGTAAATCCTAAGACTAATCGAGTGCATACAGAATATATGCAAGCTGTAGCTGCTACAGGTCGTCTTAGTTCTAACAATCCTAACTTACAGAATATCCCTATCCGTACAGAGAGAGGACGTCAAGTAAGAAAGGCATTCGTAGCTCGTGATGAGAACTATGTACTACTAGCAGCCGATTACTCTCAGATAGAGCTTCGTATTATAGCAGCTTTAAGTCAAGAGCCTAATATGATTGAATCTTTCCAACGTGGAGAAGATATTCACCGTTCTACAGCTGCTAAAGTATTCAATGTAGCTTTAGAAGAAGTTACTAAAGAGCAACGTAGCCATGCTAAAACTGTAAACTTTGGTATTATCTACGGAGTATCAGCTTTTGGATTGAGTAACCAAACAAACCTAACTCGTTCAGAGAGTAAAGAACTAATAGATGCATACTATGCTACTTATCCTAAACTAAGAAGCTATATCGCTTCGCAGATAGACTTCGCACGAGAGCACGGATATGTACAGACTATCTTAGGGCGCAGAAGATATCTTAAGGATATCCATTCGCACAACGCTGTCGTTAAAGGAGCAGCTGAGCGTAATGCGGTTAATGCCCCTATACAGGGTAGTGCAGCAGACATTATTAAGATAGCGATGATCAATATCAACAAAAAACTAAAAGAAGAGAACTGGAAGTCTAAGATGTTATTACAGGTACACGATGAGCTTGTCTTTGATGCTCATAAAGAAGAACTTGAAGCATTAAAGACCATGGTCAAAGCAGAAATGGAAAGTGCATTTACACTAGACGTTCCATTAATTGTAGATCTAGGAACTGGAGATAATTGGTTAGAAGCACATTAATCAAATATTATATTATAAAAAAGCTATTCAAAAAACTGAATAGCTTTTTTTATTTAGATTTATTCTTTATTACTTTTGCGTCAACATTATAAATTCATTTATATGAACGCTAAAAGTACTTTTATACTTTCTCTGTTAGTTTGTGCATCTTCTTATGGACAAGAACTAAAGACTGCAACAGATACAACTGTAGCCGCTGATACAATTAACAATGCTCTAGAAGACATCGTTATAGTTGCCAACAGAAAGCCTACTAAGATATCTGATATCCCTGGAACTGTATGGGTTATACAGCCTCAGCAAATTCAACAACAGTATAAGAATGGTGTCCCTCTAAAAGAGATGTTAGCTATATTAGTACCTGGGCTAGACGTAGGTAGTCAAGGGCGTTCTAACTATGGGCAAAACATGAGAGGTAGATCTATGTTAGTAATGATAGATGGAGTATCGCTTAACAGTTTGCGCTCTATCAGTAGACAATTAGATGCTATTGACCCGTTTAACATTGCTAAGATTGAGGTACTATCAGGTGCTAGCTCTATATATGGAGGTAATGCTACTGGAGGTATCGTAAATATAATTACTAAACAAGCACAAAAGTATGGCTGGAGTGGAGACACTGAAGTATCTGGACGTACTGGTTTTGCAGGAGATAAAGATAGAGACCTAAGAGTTGCCCAATCTCTAAGTTATAAAAACGACAAACTATCTACACGTGTATCTGCAGCATTCCAAGACAATGGGGTTACTTATGATGCTAATCGCGACCAAATAATGGCAGATATAGCACAGACAGACTTACAATACAACCGAACATTAGATCTAATGGCGACAGCTACATATGATATTAATGATCAACACAGAATCACTGGATTAATCCAATATTATAACTCAAGCTTTCAAGGAGATAGAAGTGCATACTTAGGAGATAACCTTGGAGCCTTTACTAATGCTGATCCTAGCCAAATAGGTATGCGCGATGGCTTCTATACTGATCACAAACCTGGTACAGAACGCTTTATGGCTTCCCTAGGGTACAATGGTACCAATATATTAGGAGGGCAAGATCTTTATGTACAAGTAGCACATAGATCAGAGAATCTTACTTTCTATCCTTTCCCAGGTACTGTAAATCTACCTAACGAAAAGCGTACCTATATGTCTGCCTCACAGCAGGACACAGACTACACAGGTATTAAAGCAGTACTTACTAAAGATTTAAACTTTCTGAAGTTCACCTATGGAGTTGATTTAGACTTCGAAAGATTTGAAGGTAAACAGAATGTGTTTAACTATGCTAAATCATTGGAGAGTGGAGGATTAGTAAATATAACAGACTTTACTATCCCACGATACCCTACTAATAACTCATTTAGCGTAGCGGGTTATGCTCAGGCAGTATATAATATCACTAATCAATTCCAATTATCAGGAGGTATCAGATACCAAAACATTAATGTGAAGATAGATGACATCATTGGTTCTGTTCAGAGTACTCAAGTACACATGGGGTATGGTAAATCTGCTGATGTAATCCCTGGAGGTAAGAGTTCTTACAATATGACCACTACTAACTTCGGCATATTATACAAGCCAACTACTAACCAACAAGTATGGGCGACCTTCTCACAAGGGGTAAGCTTAGCAGATCCATCTAAATATTATGGATACGGAAATTATAAACTTAACCCAACAACACAGAATTGGGACTTACTAACGAGTCTAAACGTAAAAGATCAACCACTGAATGGAGTAAAAACTAATCAATTCGAATTGGGATATAGATTTAAAACAGACAATGGTTTTAAAGGGCAAATCTCTGGATTCATAAGTCGTTCTGATAAGAATCTATCTGTTGACAGAAAGAACTTCCAAGTCATACTATTAGATCAGAATCTAAGAAATATGGGAATCGAAGCAGAACTTTCGTATACTAAGAACGGTTTTTATATAGGAGCTAATACACTTATTATTTCTTCAGAAGTTAAACAAAATGACGATTGGAAGAAACAAGATATCACGAGTGCTAGCCCATCTAAAATAATAGGTTACTCAGGATATACGTATAACAATTGGTCATTCAGATTACAGAGTACACAGAGTTTAAAACTAACAGATGATGCTGATAATGTTATTAAAGCCTATAATACAGCAGATCTAATGATAGGGTATAAA
The DNA here is from genome assembly GCF_900109075.1 of Myroides marinus. Lineage (GTDB taxonomy): Bacteria > Bacteroidota > Bacteroidia > Flavobacteriales > Flavobacteriaceae > Flavobacterium > Flavobacterium marinum_A. The sequence goes on from NZ_FNYS01000034.1 coordinate 13,981, forward strand.
TTACCTGTAGGTTATCTAAACTTAGGTGTTCAGAACCTATTTAATACAGATTATCAAAGCATTTGGAGTAAGAGGTCACAGACTTTATACTCAGTGTATAACCTCCCAGCACTATTTGATTATAACGGAAGAGGAAGAACATTTACATTGACTTACTCTTATTCGTTCTAGGCATATCTAAAGGCTGTATAGTTATCTATACAGCCTTTGTTCTTTTATATATGCTTATCAATCTAAACATTAGCATATAATTACAACTAACCAACTATCAAGACCTAATCAAATTATTCTATATTTGCCCCAACAATTCATAACAAAAACAAGATGAAGAAATTACTAGGGCGTATAATGCTAGGAGTAACAGGATGGAAGTATGTACCCAACAACTTTGACCCTAAGAAGGATAAGAAGACTGTACTTATCTGTGTACCTCACACTTCTAACTGGGATTTTTTCTATGCCTTAGCTTGCTTTTGGATTATGGAAGTGCCTATCCGTATGTTTATTAAAGACTATTATACTAAGGGGGTCTTTGGTTTCTTCTTTAGAAGCTTAGGTTGTATTGGTGTAGATAGAAGTAAACGCCAAAATCTAGTAGAGTATGCTACTAATATCATTAATACTACAGACTCTATAGCTATTATTAATACGCCTGAAGGAACCAGAGGTTATTCAGATGCATGGAAACAAGGTTTTTATCACATTGCTAAGAATGCTAATGTTCCTATCGTGTTAGCCTATGCAGATTATAAGAAGAAAGCATGTGGTATCATCAAGTTAGTGCACGTAGAAGACAAGTCATTTGAACAATTGTTAGATGAGATCGCGCCATACTACAATGCTGAGATGGCTAAGTTCCCAGAGAATTACAATCCGAAATTATATTAATACTAGATATTTACTCAGACCTATGTCACATCAGCATAGGTCTTTTTTATTTTCCTACTGAGCCTATTTGATTAGTTCGTACTTAGTAGATCCTTTGGGTACGAGTTTAGTACGGTTTTGAAAACAGCCTCTTAACCCAAGTAAACACTAGAAGTTACCGAACAGTATCCAAACAAAATAGAAATTAAAATATATTACATATTGATTGTTAGTGTGTTATGGTTTTTGAGGTAGAGCATTATGAGGCAAAAAGAGATTATTAGATCATTATCTCCAAATGAGGTCATTATAGGCAAGTGATGTGTGTAGTGATATTGTATTTATAAGAGATGTCATGCTATAATGATTATCTTATGCTTTGGTAATATTCTTTAAAGAGTAATAGAGGTGAAAATATATTTGAGTGTAAAATGTTTTATTTTAATAGATTAGCTATTTATTGCACATTGTTATTAAAAAAATAGTATTCTTTTTCGTTTTTATATTTGTTTTTCATTAATAAAAAACATTATATTTGCCACGTCTTAATAGGAACAGGATGTTCCACTAGATTTCGCGGGTATGGTGAAATTGGTAGACACGCCAGACTTAGGATCTGGTGCCGCAAGGTGTGAAGGTTCGAGTCCTTTTACCCGCACTAGAAAGCCTCTTCAGACGAAGAGGCTTTTTTTATACATTTAAATCAAATGCTTATGCGTTATATATCATTGTTATTTTTGGTTGTTTTGACGTTTAGTGGATCAAAGTTAAAAGTTGGGGAGGAAATAGTAAAATAATATCTTTGTCTTATGATGGATAGCACAGAAATACTAAAACTAATCTTACCTGCTTACTTAGTAGAACACTTCAATATTACTAAAATAGAAGAATTAGAAACCAAACTACATATCTACTTTGAAGAAAAGAATAATTATGGGAATCAATGTCCTGAAAGACAACTAATTTCCAAAGGCTTTCATAGTATGATTACCATTGAAGACTTTCCATTACGAGGTAAATCAGTTAAACTACATGTACAACGTCGTCGTTGGACAGATAAACAAACAGGAGAAATTATATCACGTGATTGGAAT
>NZ_FNYS01000051.1 GCF_900109075.1 Myroides marinus
GATCTTTTATAGAAGGACATAAGGAAGGGCTGGTTATAGAATACCATGAAAATGGAGTGATAAAGGAAGAGGGGGTTTTTAAAGACGGCAATAAAGAAGGTATTTATAAGAAATATTATGACAATGGAAAATTAGAGTTTGAAGGGAATTTTGAGGAGGGTAAAGAAAACGGACTTATAAAAATATATTATGACAATGGTCAAATACAATATGAAGCTACTTTAAAGGAGGGTAAAGTAAATGGTGTATTAAAGATGTACTTTGAAAATGGTAACATATTATCCGAAACAATGTATGTTAATGATAAAAAAGAAGGATTATCTAAAAAATATGATGAAGAGGGTAATTTGTTTTTAGGTACTAATTATAAGGATGATAAAAAAGTAGGAGAATCTATTTATTATTAAATAGGTTTTTTAAGCATTTTTCGAACAAAACAAAATATAAAAAAGAAGCCCAGGCATATGCTTGGGCTTTCTTGTTTCGTTATCAAATTTCGGCGCTTATAGGGTTGCTCCTCAGCATTGCCCTACTCCCTCCTCATTGATAAAGCAAACGTACAAATAAGGGGTGTAATATGCAAGCGGAAAAGCTGAATTTGAGCTAAAAAGTGTATCTTCGTTGTGGATTTACGGTGTGTATGTGCGTGTAGTGAGGTCAAGATATGTTTTGTTCCGTACAAAATAGTCCGCTACGCTCCCTATTTTTGTACTTCCACAAAACCCTCTTGCCCTCCCGAAGGTCGGGGGTAAAAATCGCCCTTCGGTTGATTTTTTGGGAGAGTCTTTTTAAAAGAAAAAGTATGGATGAGTTAGATAAGATGAACAGAACCGAGCGAATAGAAATTCGCTGTGATGTCTTCCAAAAGGAAGTCATCAAGATGAAAGCAAAAGAGAGCAATATGTCTGTATCAGAATATATGCTCTATTGTGGTTTAGGCAGACAACTACCCAAGCCAATGAGTGAGGGAGAACTCGAAGCCTTTAAAGAGCTTCGACAGTTTCAAACCAACTTTGCAAGGATATCGAACTATATCAAGCAATACAATGACGAAGCGTTGAAAGCTGAAGTAAGGGAATTATTAGAACAAACTAAGAAGATTAAAATACTCAAGTAATGGTAAGTTTAGCCAAAGCAACTAAAGGGAGTACCCAAGCGATAGACTACATCATGAATGATAAAGGGCAAGCATTTGAACTTGACCGCAATTTGGTAATGGGTGAAAATGGACAAGATATCTTATCCGAGTTTAGAGAGGTACAAAGGTTAAATACTCGTTGTGAAAACAACACATACACTATTGTTTTATCTCCAGATGCTGCACAAGTAAAGTTTTCTAAAGATGAATTACTTCAGCTTACAAGAGATCATCTGAAGAACTTAGGACTTGAGAACAATCAATACATCGCTTATGTACACAATTCTACAGACGAACAACACGTGCATATCATTGCAAATAGAATTAGTCTAGAGGGTAAAGCCCATAGCGATAGTATGATACACAAAAAGGCTCATGAGAGCGCAGAGAAGCTCGCAAAGGAAAGAGGACTATTTACAGCAGTTGAAGTCAAACAGATGAAAAAGGAAATGACCAAAGACCTGCGACAAGAGATAAGCAAGGCATACACCCAGTGCAAAAACAAATCTACCTCGATAGAACACTTTCAAGATTTGATGAGTAACAAGGGCTATGATGTCAAATTAACGATAAACAAACAAGGCAATATACAAGGCTTTCGGATAAAGGAGAGACAAACGGGTTTAGACTTTAAAGCTTCAGAGATTGGAAAGAATGTAAGGTTTGCAGACTTAACCAAGAAGATAGAAGAAAACAAACAGACTATACAGCAAGCAAAAACGATACTTCAGAC
>NZ_FNYS01000008.1 GCF_900109075.1 Myroides marinus
TACTATATTCGAACAACATATTTCACAAGATGCTAATGTAGTTACAGATAAATGGAGAGGGTACAATCCTTTGAAAAAGAAATATAATATTACTCAAAAAGAAAGTGATAAAGGAGCTAATTTTAAAGAATTACATGTAATAATTCACCAACTTAAGTCGTGGATTAGGACAGTACCTTCACATATCAATAAGAAATATATCCAAGCTTATTTTAATGAGTTCGTATATAGATTAAATAGATCCGTATTTAAGGAAACAATTTTTCATAACACAATTGTTAAGATGGTTAAGGCAAAACCAACTTCTTTAAATATGATTAACGGAAGCTAAACAGATAACTCAATACTTCTTAATACCCTTCTCCAAAACTCCAATCATTCTCCCCGTCTTTCACAGCCTGACAAGAACTACAATAATCATCATATCGTTCTTTACTTCCTCCACAAGAAGGACATACTTTCTTTTTCATTTCATAAATACAGTCATCACAGTAATCATCCCAACTATACTTTCTCCCCCTACACTCAGGACAAACTTCTTTTGTTTTTTTATAAGTACAGTCAGGGCAATACTCATCCCATTTATCCTTATCACCACCACAGTCAGGGCAAGTAGATTCCTCTATATCCGCATTGACATCGCGCTGTAAAGCATGACCACTGCCACAACCTCCCCCTTCACTTAATAAAGTCACAGTGTACTCCACTCCTCTATCACTACTAAAACTACAGCTACCAGAAGTTATATCTTCTGATGTAAAGTGCGTCTCGTCTAACCACCCACCATTAGGCCAGTTAATCTGTACTAAGTTACCATCCTCTACTTCTACATCTAACTCATATGTGCTTGAAGTACCTGTCCTTGGATTATAATATTCTACCTCAGCACAATAGGTACCATCACTATATCCATCTGTATAACTGCCATAATAAGAACCACTGTTCCTACTGCCTTTATTACATGAAACACCTATTATACTAATGAAAATCAACAATACTAATCTGCGAACTAAACTTTCCATAAAACAGCTTTTAAACTACTTACAAAAGTACAACCAACAACATCAAGAGTGTTACGGAAATCCGTAAACCACAGCATTATGTGAGTGAACAACCACACCTCCTTAAGAGAAACAACCACCCCGCCCTTTCCCCTATCGTAGTAAAGTGACTAAAGGATGAAGAGTCATCCTAAGTAAAAACAACCACCCCGCCCTACGGGCACCCCTCCTTAGGAGGGGAATTAAAAGCGGGATGTTCTTCTAGGTAGCACATCACCTGATGTAGTTCAGTCTTCACCTGTATATCTGTAAATCGAATGACAGTCAATCCAAGGTTCTCGAGATATAGCTGACGCCTAGCATCATATTCCTCCTTGCCAACATGGCTATTGCCATCTATCTCAATTACAACTTGATAATTAGCATTATAGAAATCAACGATATAATTACCTATTATCTTCTGACGATCAAAGTCTAAACCTAAAAACTGCTTATTGCGCACTTGCTTCCAAAATAGCACCTCAGCATAGTTACCTGCCTTGCGCAACTCTTTCGCACGCTGTTTTAACTTCGGGTTATATGGTAACCTCATATACCCCCTCGTATCTCTCACATTCCCCTCCTCTGGAGGGGTGCCTGAAAGGCGGGGTGGTTCTACCTCCTCTGGAGGGGTGCCCAACACCCCGTTTTCCGGCCACCCCTCTGAAAGATGGGAATGGCGGGGTGGTTCTACCTCCTTATTAATAGCTGAATCATCAGATACTTGTTCTTCCTCATTTCCCCTTTTACTATACAACTTCTCACGCTCTTTGTCCATATAACCTAGCTTAGTAATTACCCTCCTTAAGTTAGAGACAATAACGCGCTTAGTCTTACACATATCAAACACCAAAAGCTAAACAATAAACACCCCTAATTTTCTATCTTCCACTCCTTGATTCCTACTTTTTATTCCTTAGTGGCATTGAGTTTTGTTCGAGTCTTGTTCGAGTCTTGTTCGCAAATCGCTCCCGGAGGCTTCGCAAATACAGAGATTTTGGGAACAACTCGGGAACAAAAACCAAAGATGAGTGAAACAAAACTAATATTACACATTGTAAATTAGATACTTAAGTGTTTTTAAAAGCATTAACGATACTCTCTATATAGGTCATTTATGGTCATTTGCTCTTGTTTACTCCTATTCCTTCCCCTTTGTTCCTTTTTTTGATGGATAGGGGAACGGAGGACTTTAGAATGTGGAATGTAGAATGAACAATCAGGAATAGTTTGCCTCTAAACAGTTTCTTGTATGTGACATAATGGACTTGGATTGTAGATCTATAGAATGGGATCCTTCCTGTCATCAAGATGACAATGTTTGCGTACAAAAAAAGCATACACGCGAGGGCTTTAGAATGTGGAATGTAAAATGAACAATGAGGAATAGTTTACCGTAAACAGTTTCTTGTATGTGACATAATGGACTTGGATTGTAGATCTATAGAATGGGATCCTTCCTGTCATCAAGATGACAATGTTTGCGTACAAAAAAAGCATACACGCGAGGACTTTAGAATGTGGAATGTAGAATGAACAATGAAGAATAGTTGCCTCTAAACAGTTTCTTGTATGTGACATAATGGACTTGGATTGTAGACCTATAGGATGCGATCATTCCTTTCATCAGGACAACGTTTGTATACAACAGACAAAATCACAGAAGACAAAAAACAAAATCACAAACAGCAAAATCACAACAAACCTACCTATGAAAGTACCACTGATAGAAATCAGTATTATACGTATCGATCTTACAATTTGGAATAATCTGTTTTAACACCCCTTCTTGGTGTTGTTTACGAAGGAAACGATTAAATAGTACTGGATGAGGAAAACGTTCCTTCAGCGCCTTATTTTTGCGTATTTCGTCATATAGATCTGTTGAGCGCAGTTCTACTTTCGTAGGTTGGTCAGCAAAATATTGATTTAACTGGTCGCGGATGGTTACCAAAAGCTTAATATCACTAGGCATTCTAGTAAATACCGTAGGACGAGTGTGACTCTGACTCTCTTCAGTCTCTTCTTCCTCTTCATCGTGCTCATCCTCTATCTCGTCTAATGCATCATACACAGGCTCATACACAATAGTTTCGATAGCCTCAGCAGGCTCTTCTACTACATCTAATGCAGCTTCTTCTACAGTGTTTAACGCAGGTTGGTCTGCATTGTCTAATACTACCTCAATTTCTTTGACATAGTGTTCATCTATAAGGTTGTGTAATTTATACTGTAGTTCTTCTAAGTAAGCTCTATACACCTCATCGATTTGAAGATTAGGTTGTAACAAGATTGCCGCTCCTATCTCTCTACATTCTACTAGTTGAGGATATTTCTTGTAATTAGCAACATACTCAAAGGTTAGTTTATGACGTTGCATTTGCACAGCAAAGCGCATCCACAAGTCAACGTTCAATGGTGGCTCCCCATCAGCCTTTAGCCAATCGTTATACTTCCAGTTTAGCACCCAACCTTTCTCAAAGGTATTCTTTACATACTTGGAAGTCACATAAATCGTTACCTCTGCCCCTACTTTGATCTGCTCTAACCCATTGACAATAGCCATTAACGAAATACGAGACTGCGAGTTCTCAACAAACCCTTCTGCGAAGGTCTTACACTGATCATCTATACACAGCATATTAGCGTACGCCTTAGCATCGCTAGAAGTGTCTATCTTAACTCGAGTATATAAGTCTATCTTGTATTTCATCGTTTTAATGGGGATTTATGGATTAAAAACATTTGACTACTTAAAGATAAGTACTTTTTGAGAATTATCAATGAAGAATGTTTTACAGCTAACGGTTAATAGTTTTTGTCTTCGCCATTAGGAACTTTGATAGCATATCTTCTGAATAATGTAGTTGTGTTTCACAAAAAACAATCTTACTTCTTAGTATACTGCATCAACCAATTATAAAGGTCGATATGACGGTATAAGTCTTCTACACTACCATGTGTACCACCTTTAACTACTTCTAGTTCTACAGGGGCGTTCTTATCACAGTTCTGTATAGCAGTCATAATCTTCTTAGATTCTTTTAAAGGAACGATATGGTCTTTATCTCCGTGGATTAGTTTAATAGGAACTGTAGTTGAGGCACAAGCATCGCGGTCTTCTCCACCACCACAGATAGCAATAGCTGCAGCTACACGATTAGGATATTTACCTACATACTTCATCGTACCATATCCACCTAAGCTCATTCCAGTAACATAGATACGGCTTTCATCGATATTGTAATTCTCAATCATATAACTTACGATTTCGTCTATCTTATCCGCATTCCAAGGGCCTGATGGCAACTGTGGAGCTACTAAATAACCTGGAATATTAATTCCCTTCTCAACTCCCTTAAGAGCACCATAACGCTTTACTCTATCGATATTAGTTCCTGATAGGCTTCTCCCATGTAAGAAAATAAACAAAGGGTTCTTCTCCTCAACAGATTTAGGCTCATTAAGCCAAAATTGGTAAGTCGTTTTGTCCAAAATAGCTTTGGGTTGGGCAAATGAGGTTAGGGATACTAAACAGATTAAAACAGTAAGTAATTTCATAGCTTTTTTTGAAAGTAAAAGTAGTTGAATTATGTTAAAATCAAAACAAAAAAATGCGGTAAGTACTGTCAATACTATACTTTTTGGAAATAAAAAAACACTGAACTCTCATTCAGTGTTTTGCAAAATCTTTATTTATTTAATATCTCCACAACATTAGTCCTGCTTGATATCCTGCTCCTAGTGTCCACATCAAAAAGTAGTCTCCTTCTTTTAAAGGTTTTACCTCTTTTTGATACTGGTGCAATGCCAGAAATGGACTAGACGCTCCTGAATATCCTAACTCTTTAGAATAAAAAGGAACTTTCTCCTCTGGCAATCCATAATGTCCTTTAATTGCCTTGATATTCTTTAACGATAGTTGAGAGAATAAGAACAAGCTTATATCTGCTATCGAAAGTCCATTTTTAGCGAGAAAATCATCTATCTTGTCTAAGGCAAACTCCACGCTACCGCTCCCGTCAAAGGAAGTATCCCACATGGTTAATTCCTCTGGTAATGAGCACGAATGCCCTTGAGGTGGAAATAATACGGTATCACAAAAACTACTATCTGTGTGGTAAAGCACATCTACTAGTCCTGATGTAGTCTGGTCTTTCTCAACTATAAAGGCAAAAGCTGAGTCTGAAAAACAAAAGGCTGTAACAGGATTTTTACTATCTAAAATACGCGATAATTGATCAGAACAAATAACCAGTGCTTTCTGAGCTGTAGCACTACTGTTTAAGTAATGTGTCACTTGATCTAATGCCACAAAGGCTCCAATACAGTTAGCATTGATATCATAACACATAGTATCGCGCTTTCCTTTTAACGCTTGATGGATAAAGATAGAATCACATGGTATCTGATGCTCTGGTGTACAAGTAACAAAAGCAATAATATCAATGCTATCCATAGATATACCACTCTGCTTTAAAACTCCTTTAGCCGCCTCTATTCCCATCGACACTGTTGTCTCCTTAGAATCTTTTGGAATAACAAAACGGTTATTTCTACCTAGCGCTTCTTGTATTTTTCTCATTGACACCCCTTGGCTCTCAAATTGTTCAATTACACTTTCATTGCTTTCAACATGAGTTGGGTGATAAAAATAAGTGTGTTTTAATTTCATTTTTTTTGGACTGTTTTTATGGTTAATAATAGTCGCTTATTGCGAACCTAAAATAAAAACAAATCCTCTTTTTTCAATATTAAAAAACGGATCAAAAAATCTAAAACAAAAACTTTAACAATTAATAATCAACCATTTATAAAAACAAAAAAGTGTAATAAATATAAATTACACACTAAATAACCAGAACATTATTTAATACAAATCATTCATTTAGATTTTTAAGAAATATTCTTTAAAAAATAACCAATTCTCTTTTTATCCAAAAACGACTAGTACAAAGAAGGTCTAGGTGACACTAACTGTCCTTTTTTAACAATTATTGCTCTTATCCTACATCAAATCTACATACGAATTACTCGCTTTTTATCATTCTACTTAATACTATCTAACTTACAATAGCTCTCTCTACAAATAAAAAACCCAATATCTAATGACATTGGGCTTAACTTATATTACTCTTGAATAGTATCTAATTTATAACTGTCTTCTAAGAAGTGATATTTAGTAATCTTTCCATTGATTACTTTAAAAACTCCGACAAAAGAAGAGTTGAATATCTTATCGCTCTTCAGTATTTTAGAAGACAAATATCCTGTGGCAGTCGCATTCACTCCGTTTATGGCGATAAACTCTACTTCGAACTTGATAGGCTCTACATACTGTGGATGAAGATCAAAGAATCCTTCTTTTACTTGTTGTTTAGTAGTCTTCTTCCCTAGCCAAGGAAACTTGGTTTCATTACCTGGTAGATCCCAGTCTACCTCTTCGGCAAATAGATCCATTATATCACCTTGTACTTTACCTAAAAGTAAATCATAGAACTGATTAACTACCTGTTCTGTCTGTTGATCTACAGTAAGAAGAGATTGATTATCTAAGTCTTCTTTAAACAATCTTGTGACCATCTTATCTTGACCTGCTAAATCTGGATCTACATAACAGTGCATTCTCTTTATCTGTCCATTCTCTACATCAAAAACAGAAACAAACTTCCCAAAGGAAGTCGTGTGATTAGGAAAGTCTACTCCATTGCTAGTTTGTCCAAATTCATGTCCTTCGACTGTGACATAATTATCCTTTGCAATAAAGTTAAACTTGTCCATCTCGAAGGTCAGCGCATTAATTACCTGCTTAATTTGCTTAGTGAAGCGTTTGATGCCTTCTCTGCCTTTATCATACCCAAACTTGGGATAGAAAAGCTCTACATCCTCTGCAAACAACTTGTAATAAGTATCTTCACCGAAATCTCCTTTATTTACGAATTCATAGTACTTCTTTACTATATCTAAACTGCTATTAGTCATTGTGCTTTTTTACTTTTTATCATCCGAAGTTATACCTTATCCTTCTATGATTAGTTATTTTATACTTTATTTAACCCCAGAGAAAGCCCACCTAGTTCTGAGCTAATACAAGGCCTAGATCATATCCGTAAAAAAGAAAAAGCCCAGCACCTACAGGTACTGGACTTAATCATACACTTAATCTAAAATTTATAGAGACTACACTCTATTTACTCTTTTCAATTCTATAGGTTTGCTTTTTAGTATGCGATCGACCAAACATATCAGTCACCTTAATCTCTACTGTGTGCTGACCTAAACCAATATTAAAAGGCAATTTACCACTCCATAAATGAGAGGATACTATAGGATTAGACGGTTTTCTACCTGTTAGTAAAGTTTCTGTCAAATCATACTTCTGAACCGATGCATAAAAAGCAGGATCTATACTCTGTTCCTTCTTCATTTTCTTCCACTCTCCAGTGTCTATTCTATACTCGACTACATCTAGCTCTGTTCCCATAAATACATTTGCGTATACGCTATAATTACTAGCTCTTTTATCCCCTATTACTTTAGGCATAAACAGCTCCATCTTATACTCTTCTGATTCTCCAGACACCTTATAATCCAGTTCGTATTTATTACCTTTTACCACTAAAGTAGCATATCCTCTAGGTGTACCATCGCGCATTGTCGAATTAGGCACGCCTAATTGGTTAAACTCTCCAGAGTACCAGTCTCCAGAAGTAGTACCTACATTGTACTCATGAATAGGCTTTATACCTGACCAGCCCTGTTCTTTAGTATAGAACTGATGCATCTGATAATGCGTATGAGCAGACAACAATAGGATATTCTCATGTTCACTTAATAGATCTAATAACTGTCCTCTAGACGCCTTGTCAAAGTGTTTTTCATTTCCTACAAATAAGGGAATATGGAAAGAAACAACTATCAACTGATCTTTAGATACATGTTTTAAGTCGTTTTTGACAAAGTCTAATTGATCTTGTCTTAACCCACCTAAATACCCTTTACCTGTAATAGGGTGTGGATATAAGATATTATCTAATACAATAAAGTGAGCCTTCCCATAGTTAAAAGCATAGTTGGCAGGTCCAAAGTTCTTTTCGAAGGTTTCATCTGAGTAAATATCCTGTTTTGCTTCATAGTTCATATCGTGGTTCCCCATAACATTATACCACGGCAAACCTATCTGACTCATCACTTCTTTATACGGTGTGTGTAAGTCTAACTTATCTCCTACTAAATCCCCTAAACTAATTCCAAAAGAAATACCTTCTTTATTGTTTTTTACCTCATCTACTACTGCCTTCTTAAAGTAATCTAACTCTTCTAAACTATAAGGTTGTGGATCTCCGAAGATAAATGCTTTAAAATCGTCTGATTCATTCTGTTTTATCAATGCGAAGTTGACCTCTTTAGGCAATTTACCTGTAGGTGCTACTCCTTCATATTGTGTTCCCTTAGGCGAACCATTAGGCTTATGAGTTACATATGTTTTAGGTAAATTATACTGATCTAAAATAGCTGTGTATCCGCTAGGTTTAATTACAAATATCTGGTTATCCCCTGTCAGAGGTAATTCATACTCTCCCTGCGTATTGGTTAATACCACATCTACTCCATTAGATACAGATACTCCTATTAATCCTTTCTCTGTTTTATCTTTTTTACCATTTTTATTAGCGTCTTCAAATACGTATCCTTTCACGCTATTTTGTCCAAAAACAACAGCGGCTGTTAATAAAAAGGTTACTGTAAAAAGTCTTTTTTTCATGAGTTCTTTACTTATTTGTGATGGTTATTATCTGGTACTGGTCTAGATACTCCTAATTTATAATTAAGGAGAGAGCATCCTAACTCTCTCCCTATTTATGATCTACTCTAAAGAGAAGTCTGCTATGATCATATTGTGATCAGATAAACTCTCTAAGGAGTAAACAGATTGTCTGTGAAATAAAATAGCACTGTTTAAAGCTTTGACTATAAAGTCAATTTTCTTTGTGCTAGTCTGCGTCGGTATTGTGAGTTGATTTTTAAATCTACTGTCAAATTCAAACCCTTGCTTTAATACCTGTATTGGTTCTTCTTTTTCAGTTGCATTAAAATCCCCTGTTAGAAGATCTATCTTATTCTCTTTAGCTAACTGAATAACCTCTTTAGCTTGTAAAACTCTACTTGCATTACTTTGGCTTGCTAAATGAGTAGTAGCCACTGTCAGCTCTCTCTCATGGCCTAGATCTAAAGTACATACTAATAGTCCTCTTTTTTCTTCTTGTTCACTACTGCTTGAGAGTGGATAAAAAGCGCTTTTCACAATAGGATATTTAGACAATATACCTATGCCGTAATCACCTCCTGCATAATCTATAGTCTTGCCAAACTTATAAGACATCTTAGTGCGTTTAGCTAATTCTGCTAGTTGATCTAGAGCAATACCTGAACGTCTGGTATTTACATCTAGTTCTTGAAGTGTCACAATATCTACTTCTTGATTATTAATCAAGCTCGCTAAGGAATTAATATCCACAAAATGATTTACATCATTAGCTCCTACAAAGTGATGAACGTTATAATTAAGTAGTCTTATCTCTTCTTTTTTTTTTGAACTAAGTCTACCTTACTCACCCATCTAAATTCTGTCATTACAGGATAGTGGTCTGAAGCAAATCTCGCACCTCGTTGAATATCTAATTCTTGGTATTTCCAAACAGCTAAATCACTTCCCTTGCTAAAGATGTAATCTATTCTATTTGTCGGCTTAGCTTCTATATCCCAAGAGTTAAATGTATATCCTAATTCAGCTCTATTAGTAGCTACTTCTCTAGTATCTAAGAATCCTAGATCAACGATTTTCTGATAAGGAGTATCTGTAGGTGGTAGATTTAAATCCCCTGTTAAGATTACAGTCTCGCCTTTTACTATATTCTTTAATTGAGTCTGAATTACCTCAACACTTTTCTCTCTCGCTAGCTTTCCTCTATGATCAAAATGAGTGTTGATAAAGACAAAGGTTCTCTTAGTATTCTTATCTTCAAGTCTAGCCCAAGTAGCGATGCGAGGCAGAGACGAATCCCACGAAATCATTCCTTTCTCAGCCGGATTCTCTGCTAACCAAAACGTTCCACTCTCTAGAAGTTTAAAACGCTCTTTCACATAGAATATCGGGCTAAACTCTCCTTTATTACCTGATTCTCTACCCTCTCCCACATAATCATAGTTAGGCATTAACCCCTGTAAATCTACTAGTTGTCCATAGGTTACTTCTTGCATACCTACTACATCTACATCGTTAAAACGGACAATCTCAGCTACCCATTCTTTGCGGTTACTCCATTGGTTAATACCGTCTTTAGGGGTATCCATTCTCACATTAAAAGTCATCGCTTTTAAGGTTTCTGGTTTTTGCACTTGTGCAAAGAGGTTGCATGTAAACAATACAAACAACAAGGCTATATTTCTTACCATCCTGGGTTCTGTTTTAAATTAGGGTTTAACTGTAATTCTTGAATCGGAATAGGATATAGATAATCCTTTTCTTCTTTAAACACACGTGTTCTAAATGTAGGGTGGGGTTCTACTAAGCTATTTGTACTTAAGTTTAAGTCTCTACCTAACTTCACATAGTATACTCCTTTTTGATTCTCATTTGGCTTCTGTCCGTCATAGATATGAATATCTACTGTACCATTTTGGTCTAAGTCATAAGACCCTGTATTAGGAAAATACATTCCTTCTATAGGTTGAGTTAGCTTCTGACCTTCTTTCCAACGAACGATGTCTTCCCATCTGTGATCTTCCATATACAATTCGATACGACGCTCACGTCTAATCTCTAAAATAACACCTTTATTAGTATTCTGTACATTTCTATACTGATTAGCTAAATATTGATCAGGAGTAGCGTTAGCGGCTGATAATACCAAAGCAGGCATAGCCACACGGGCGCGAATTACATTGATAGATTTGTCTAAATCTTCCTGAGTTAGTGTGCCTAACTCTGCCTTAGCCTCAGCATAGTTTAACAATACTTCTGCATATCTAAACAAAGGCAAATCTACAATAGAGGCACTATTTGTATCATATTGAGCCTCGGTTACATATTTAATCAACTGGTAACCAGTCACACTCGCTGACAAATCTGGAGCTAATTCAATATTTCCTCCAATACGGGTATACTTAGGTGTTCGAATAGTCTGAGATAAACGCAAATCACGATCCTTAGTCTCCTCTGCAAACTGTATCTTGTTATAATTAGGTTTGTCCGTAAAACGACTACCGTCCTTCATCAAATAGCTGTTCACTAAATCCTTAGGCATACCTGGACGTCCGTATGAAGAAGTAATGGTATAGTAATTAACGTTGTGCTTAATATTTAACTCTGTAGAGTACTCTCTAGCTAAGATTACCTCCTGCTCTACTGCACTATGAGAAGCGAATAAATTAAGGTAGTCTTTCTCAGGTTTACCTGTTGAATACACTTTATATCCCGATTCTTTCATCAATAAATCAGCAGCTTCTACAGCCTGTGTTAGGTATTTCTCATAACCTTTTAACCCTCTGTATTTCATGTAGGTTCCCTCGAATAACCCTACTCTTGCCTTTAGAGCTAGTGCCGTCCACTTAGAGATTCTGTAAGCAGACTTAGTAGGCTTCATATTCTCAATAGCAAAGTCTAAGTCTTTCATAATATTATCTACCACTACACTGCGCGGATCTCTAGGTTTCTCTAAAGAAGCGGTATCATTGGGGTCTATCACATAATCATACCACGGCACATCTCCAAAGCGCTTAACCTTCTCAAAATAAAAATAGGCTCTAAAAAACTTAGCTAATCCCCCATAATGTTTGGTTACATTCTTATCTGGTACACGTTCATAGTTCGCTAGAAAGTAGTTAATATTACGCAAGTCTGTCCAGCTCCAACCTCCTCCTGTAGTAGGTACTGTACGAGCGCCTCTCATCTCTTCTGAAAGTGTATTCTGTATAATATTATCACTGCTACTATCCCCGTTATAAATAGAGGTAGAAGGAAACATGCGGTAAAAAGAATTAGAAAACAGAATTAAATCACTCTCCTTCTGAAAGAAGTTTTCATCTGTTACTTCTGAAAGAGGTGTTCTATCTAAGAAGTCCTCACTACATGAAGTAAGTGTAGTAGCTAATACAGCCAAAAAAAGTATACTATATTTTTTCATTATATGATCTTAAAAATTTAATTGTACTCCAAAAGAAAGAATCTTAGAGAATGGATAATTTTGAGCACTCGATCTAGTTCTAGCTGAGCTAGGGCTATTAAAGTTAAAGCTGTTACTAGCTGCTTCTGGATCGATATAATCAGTTAAAGAAGTGAAAGTAAATAAGTTCTCTCCAGATAGGTATACTCTTATTTTCTCGATGTTAGCTCTCTTAGTTAATGACTCTGGTAGCGTATATCCTATAGTTAGGTTCTTTAATCTTAGGTAAGCTAAACTCTGTAAATAACGATCATTATTCACACCTAATTGGCGGTTAGAACCTAGAGCTGTATAACCTACTAAACGAGGATAATATGCATCTGTGTTCTCTGGTGTCCAAATATCATAAGCCAAATCTTTACGGATAAACGAGTCATAAGGTCTGTTATACATTCCCCAGAATACTCTACTCTCTTCGTTAGGATACCAATCTTGTTTACCTACTCCTTGGAAAAAAGCAGAGAAGTCTATTCCTTTCCATTCTCCTCTTAGCGTAAAGCTATACAAGTATCTCGGCGTAGTATTTCCTATTTTCTTTAAGTCTCCATGATTTGCCAAAGTATTCTCTCCATTGTCTACTTTACCATCTCCATTGCGATCAATAAACATTACATCTCCAGGCTTTAATCCTCCTAATGAATAGATATAAGAAGATACTTTAGACTGATCTGCGTGGTTTTTAATTTGTTCTTCACTTTGAAATAATCCACCTACTTCATATCCCCATATTTCTCCTAATTCCATTCCTTCGTAATAATCTGTCAAGATACCTTTAGGGTTAGAGAATCTAGTAATATGTGTTTTAGAATCAGCAAGTGTACCTGTGATAGAGAAATTAAAATCACTTCCTGCTAATTTAAATGAGTCAGCATAAGTAGCGCTTAGTTCAAAACCTTTAGTTCTTAAGTCTGCTGCATTTTCTTTAGGAGATCCTGTTCCTAATACAGCCGAAAGAGTACGCCCATTAGTTAGCATTCCATTAATATCGCGTTGGAAGTAATCAAAACTCATCTTAAGTCTATTGTCAAAGAAGGCTACATCTGCTCCTATATCATAAGTCTCTACTCTCTCCCATGTGATATCCTTTGGGTTTAACCCAGGAGCTGTCATATAGTCAAGCTTAGCCCCATCTAAGGCATATCCATTATCAATCGCTTTATTTAAAGTAGGTATATATTCATAAGCACCAATATTTTGATTTCCTAACTCTCCGTAAGACGCTCTAATCTTAAACTGATTCCAGAAGCTTAGATTATCTTTAAAGAAAGGTTCATTTGCTACATTCCATCCAACTGAATACGACGGGAAGAATCCCCATCTTTGTTCTTTAGGAAAACGTGAAGTGGCATCGTAACGTCCATTAAGCTCTACTAAGTACTTACCTGCATAATCATAAGATAATCGATAGAAATAACCTCTTAAAGCCCAATCATAAGCACTACCTGTAACCTCAGGATTAGAAGAACCTAAACCAACGTCATTAAGATCATCAGAAATAAGGTTTTGTACACTCGCTAGAATGCTTTGACTCTTAAAGCTCTCTTGGTTAAAACCTCCCATTACCTCAAAGTTGTGATGATTCAAAGAGAACTTATAATTACCATAGATATTAACCGAGTTGTATTCTTCAGTACGATTATTGGTGCTTAATTGATTTACACCAAAATAGTCAACCTGATCAGGGAATATCGTATAAGGAACTTTAGTAGAGCGTTCGCTTATTCCTCTTGTTCCTTTGCGATAAGCATAACTTGCATACACATCTAAATCCTCAACAGGTTTAAAGTGAAAAGTATTAGCTGTAGAGAATTCATCTTTTCGAGCCTCTCTCTGTGACTTACCATGTAATAAAGCAGCAAAGAAACCGTCTCCTACAGTATAATTATTTAACTCTGTACGCCATAGTGCTCCTCCATCAGGATTCACAGGCATATAAGCAGGTAAAGCGTGTACAAGCATTAAGTTACCCCATGGATCTCTCCATCCGTACTGACTACCTCCATGGGCTAAATCATAGGATTTAAAATATTGATTATTGGTTGTAAAATCAATCCAATCATTAATCTTAATATCAAATTTAGCTCTAAAGTTATCTTTCTTGTAAAGATCCTCTTGTACTTTTAATAGTCCATCTTCTTTATAATTTCGATAAGAGAAAAATCCCTTTATCTTATCTGATCCTCCAGATATACTTACGTCATTTATATACGAAAAACGTTGGTCTTTCCAGAAGTAATCCCACCAATCTGTATTTCCATAATGAACGTACTGATCTCTACCATTTCTGTTTTGTATTTCAACTCTAGCTAGTGAAGGGTTTTGAGCTACAAGTTTTAATTGCTCATAATCCTCATCATTATACCCTGTATAACGCTTACCTGTAGCGGCTAAAAAGGAATCATCAACTAACTTAGTAGATAAGTAAGGGTCAGTTAAGAAATCTGTGTTTTGAGTTAGACTCATAGCATTCACAGTAGAGCTGATATTGACCTTTACCTTGCCTATCTCTGGGTTTTTAGTAGTGACAAGCACTACTCCAAAGGCTCCTCTAGCTCCGTAAATAGCTGCTGCTCCAGCATCTTTTAACACACTAATATTCTCTATATCTGCTGGGTTAAGGGTGTTTAAATTTCCCTCTACTCCATCAATTAATACCAAAGGGCTTCCTCCATTAATGGACGTAAAACCACGAATATTAATGTTGACATCTGAATCAGACTTACCTGTACTATTGATAATATTTAATCCTGGTGTACTCCCTTGTAAAGCAGAAACAGCATTAGAACTCGGTCTATCTTGCAGCACTCGTTTATCAACTTCGGCAACTGCTGTTGTTATTTTTTGTTTTTTCTTATCTCCATATCCAATTGCTACAACAGTAATATCATCTAACTGAGTGCTAAATTCACTATTACTAACATGAATAACATTATTTCGATATTCTAGAGTAAGCCCAGTTTGCATAGCTATAGAAGCTAATACATCCTGAATATTCATACTCTTTACATTCCACTGGATAAGAGGAATGTCTTTCTGTGTTATGTCTTGATAACTAAGTTTAGCACCAACTTTAGCTGATAATTCAATTAATACTTTGTCTAATGGTGCGTCTTGTTGAATATTTATAGTTACCAAAGGACTTGTGACCTTAGGTAAGCTTTCTTGAGCCGAAAGTAAACCTGAGCTCAATAGGAATGCTACATAACAACATACCCGAAATTTTTTCATGTCTGTTTGTTTTAAAATTAGTTCTGATAAAACTACTGATAACCAAACACCTAGACATTCTGTGATTTTTTAAATAATCATTAACAAATCATACATTCACAACTTGTACTTAAAATTACATTAACTCTAAATTAACAAACCAGTCGCGTACAAAACGCGTATTACTTGAACGTAACAACCGGGTTATATATTCGCAAAAAGAACTAATTAAACATTTCACGTAGAAAGACATAAAATTTCAAAACACCTATTTTCAGCACAATACACAAACAAAAAAAGCAACCCCTAAGGATTGCTTTTCTATATATTTCTTTTGTATTTATTCTATTGTGGTCTTACAGACTTATTAACGATGTATCCTATGATGTAACCAACATAATTAATAAACCCTTCTAATCTGTGATTATCCTCTACGTAGATCACTGTACTATTAGGCGCATCTTGTTTTACATTGAACTGACTAAAATCAATAGCTTCATCTTCTTTAGCTAGAATAACTAAGGCATCTTCTACCTTGTTTATTTTCATCAAACTATTTTGAAGGTTTTCTGCGAATTGCAATTCTGTATTAAGCCTTTTATCATAATCTAATAATGGACTTGTCAATACTAAGATAGTGCTTAAGCCTAAAGATTTACGAGTCTCTCTAATCTGATAAGCTATATTAGCACCTGTAGAATCTCCTACTAATACGATTTGTTCTATTTCGTTTGTTTGCTCTATAGCTGTCTTTAATAATAATTCGAAATCTGTATGCTCATCCCACTCAAAAACTGCTGCTGGAAAATCTGGTAAAGATTCTTTTAAATTAAAAAACTTACGAGATTCACGATTAGATCCATATCCATGGATATATAATAAAAAAAGGTCCTTCATCATCTATATTTAATTAGGTAGAAGTATATATGTATACTATCTGAGGCTAAATGTACACTAATATCATACATATCCAATCTTTTTTTTGAAAAAATCCCCCTATTTATCCCTATTGAGTATACTTTCAATAATTTGAGATACAACTATATTCGCATTCTTAACATTTCTTACATAAATTAATTTGTATCTTGTATTCAGATTTTCTTATACCACTTAAGCTAACGATAATGTCAACCACAAAACAAAACCATTATGAAAAAAGCTAATCAACAAGTACTACATGCATTACTATCTGGTAAAGAACTCTCTCATGTCTTAGAAGATACTAAAGACACTATACCAGAAGGAGAAATGTTTAACTTCTTAGTCAAAAACAACATTCTTTTTAAAGTAGATGCTAATGCTGCTCATCTAGATAGTGAGGCTATTTCCTTTATCGTCAAAAGGACTAATGCCTTAGGAGAAGAACTCGTATTAGATGAGAAAAAACTAGACAAAAAAGTATCCAAGGCTATTAAAAAAGACAAAATTCACTCTAGTGAGGCTCTTGCTTATATGATTAATCAAATTCGCAAAAAACTACCTAAGAGTTATACTATTTGCAATCTAGAACGTGGTGATGAGGCATACTACATTGGGGTAATCAAGAAAAAAGAACTCAAGAAAATAAATAAGTTAAGTTTAGATTTTGGAATATTTCACAAATTCTCCATTAGTGAAGATCAAGATCCATTTTATGTGATAGAGTGCTCATGTGGAGCTACCTATATTTGGGAAACTCAAGAAGAAGGAGAAAACCACAATACTGGAGTTTGTCACAACTGTGGAAAGAGTTTTTCTGATCTAGCTAATGATGTAACCGTCTAATAAAACGTTTTATATACACAAAGGGAGCTCCATGAGCTCCTTTTTTTATGCTTCACTAAAAAAGACACTCTCTGTCAAATAAAACCTTATAAAAGTAACAAACAAGTATTTAAGCAAATATAAAACTATAAAAAACAAAGTATTTTATATAATTATCACATATAAACACATAATTATTTTGTTAACGTTAACAAAATAAACTACTTTAGGGTTCTATTAAACAATTAGAAACTATGATACGCACCACCATTAAATTATTATGCTTATGCTTTTCTATAGGAATTATTACTACAGCATGTAGTAACGATGACAGTTCTCCTGCCAAACCCCCTATAGTTGACCCTGAGAAACCCGAACCAGAAAAACCCGAACCAGCCAAATCATTGGTTTTTGATTTTAGCAATACTACTACTGTAAAGCAAATCTCTTTTGTAGACAATGCTACTACTGAATTAGGTACTACTATCAGCAAAGAATGGGAACCTACTATTGGTTACTTAAAACCTATGTCTTTAACTTTAGATAAAGAGAAACTTACTGTTACTTACTCAGAAGATAGAAAACAAGAATACACAATCAAGATGAATAATAACGATATCGTTATAGAGTCTAAAGATCATCCATCTTATACATTTGCTACTTTATCTGCTGATAAGAAAGGTTTGGTAATTAATTCTTCATTCTTCCGTATTAAAGGTGCTCATAAAGCGTTAAATGTAAATAATACTGCATCATTACAAGAATATGGAGCAGTTGATCTTACAACGTTTAAAAACAAGTATAATCACTTAAAAAACACTAGTGGTAAATACTTACAAATTACTTTTGAATACAAACTAAAAAACTAAGACATTATGAAGAAAATAATTTATACTCTAGTTGCCTTAGCTTTTAGTAGTGCAACTTTTGCTCAATTTTCTAAGGGGAATGCTGTAAAATCAGATGAATTTTACCCTGGTGCTATCTTTAATGAGAAATCTCTAAAAGGACTTGAGCCACAAAAATTACTTACCGCAACAGAAACAAGTGTAGTAATGCTTCCTAGTTCCCTACTTGAAGATTCTTTTGAAATAAGTGATTACTCAAAAGAGAATTGGCATGCTATTATAGATAAATACTACGCGAAGTTATCTAAAGCAACACAAAACGAAAGCTTTTCTTTCTCGACACCTTCTCAAGTTTACTCTTTAAAATATTTAGATAAGGATTACAACACTTATGAAAGTATAAAAAACTACTTTGGTGTTGATGCTATTACTTCAAAAAATCTATTCTTTGGAAGAAGCGAACAAATTCTTTTTTCTTTTCTAGTTATTGATCCAATAAACAAAGAAGACAGATATATTAGTAAAGAAGCTTTAGAGAAGATAAAAGAACAAGATCCTATCCTAATTCAAAGTGTAAGCTTTGGAAAAAGAGCTGATATCTTAATTGCTTCTAATAAACTAGATACAGAAATAAGAACAGCTTTTAATATCTATAGAAGTAAAGAAACACAACGATACAAAGAAGCTGACCAGATATTAGCTGACGCATCAGTACACATCATCCTTTTTGGAAAGAACAATATAGACACCTCTAATCTTACAAATCAAGAGATAATCTTAGCTTATATCGATTTTATAACTAAGCCTGCTGTAAAAGAAGATTACTACTATCCTATTAAATATGAAGGTCTTCACCTGAATAATAGAAAGATTTATCAAAGTGATATAATGCAAGATAGTTACAAATAACAAGCAAAAGGAGCTCATTGAGCTCCTTTTTTCTATAATATAAATTGCAAACTATAACCCTAGTACACCTTTCTCCATATGGATGATAAGAGAACTCGTGTACAGACAGGTTAACTCTTAAAATCTAATTGACACAACTGAGCATTAATAGCTCGCCCAGCTGCTGATCCTGTAGCTATGGCTGTAGCAACAGATCTAAATGAGGTCATATCTCCACAAGCATACACTCTCGGTATAGTACTCTCTTGTTGATTATCTACTTTTAGCAGCCCCTGTTCAGTAAGTTCACATCCTAATTGGCTTGGAATATTACTTTTCTGAATAACGGCAGGTCGAGAGTATATTACCTCAACTTGTAAATTAGAGTTATCTCTAAAAACAACCTCTGATACTTGTCCTTGTTTGTGTTTAAGCTCAGTAATTGGAGTTTCTATAATCTTAATTCCCTTTCTGTTTATTATGTTTTGTTGTTCTAAGGTAAAATTAGCTTGTCCATTTGTTAATATACTTAGTTTCGTTGTTAATGGAGAAGCCAGCATTAACAGGTGAAAAGCTAAATCACCATTGGCTAAAATAGCTGTTGTTCTATTTATTTGCTCATATCCATGGCAATAGGTACAGTGAATGACACTTTTACCCCAGCAATCTGCATACCCCTTAATTGGCAATAACATATCCTTTAATCCAGTAGCAAACAATACAAACTTAGCTTTATACTTCTTCTGCTCTACGCTGTGAACTAAAAAGGTTTGATTAGCTGTTTTATCTACTTTCTCAACCTGGGTTGAATAATAAAGAACTGTTTCATATTTCAATACCTGTTCTTTGGCTTTTGCGCTAATCTGACCAGGAGCAACACCATCTTGTGTCAAGAAATTATGTGAGTGTGGAGTCATTCTATTACAAGGTTCATTGCTATCTAATATCAAGACCTTGCACATAGAACGCCCTAATGTCAATGCAGCAGATAATCCTGCATAACTACCTCCAATAATAATCACATCAAACAATTCGTCTTCATCTACACTATCTATCACAACAAAAGACTCAAGTGAGTTTGCTACCAATATAGTAGAACTTGCTAAAGTACTTTTCTGTATAAATTCTCGACGAGATACCATAGGCGTTTATTTAGATATTTGAGTGATTAAATCTCTTATTTCCATTATCCCTGTGTGTTTCCACAGTACTTCCCCTGCTTTATTTACCAATACCATTGTTGGGACAGCTCTTATTTGAAACTGTGCAGATAGCGCAGGTTCTTGATCCACATCTATGCGTTTTAATTCTACGTGCTGCGTTACTTCTTCTACTGACTCATCTATAATTCTGGTTAACATCTTACACGGTCCACACCATTCTGCAAAAAATTGAAGTAATACAGGTTTCTCAGCTTGGTTTAAAATTTCCGTTATATTCATATCTATTCTTGTTTTAATTTGAATAAGACAAAGCTAATAAGCCTACAACCAAGAGGTATTATACGAATGGGAGACAAAATAGCACAAAGTACATTAAGCAATATCGAAGAATAACATTCTACTGACACTACATTGTTTATTGAAATAATTTGGCTTAATTTACTTTCACTATTACTATTAACTAACGATCACAAAGTGGAAAACACAATTAACACCACATCAGAACCAACTAAACCGATAGGTTTTGAGAACTATACAATGGAGCAGAAAACCATTGACTTAGGTAAAGCTAATGGATATGCTTTACTTAGTATTATCCCTATAGCGCTAATTAATATCATTCCTTATTACTTCATATGGGGTGAATTAGCTAGCATTTCTAAGCTCAAAGAAACCAATCCTTTATTTATGATAAGTGGTTCGTTTTCGATAATACTAATTATGTTAATTGGTATCGTTATACACGAATTAATTCACGGGCTTACTTGGGCTATTTATGCAAAGAAAGGTTTTAAGTCAATGAAGTTTGGGGTATTATGGAAGATGATAACTCCTTATTGTCACTGTAAAGAGCCTTTAAAGGTTAGAGCTTACAGTATAGGTGCTATCATGCCTGCTATCATATTGGGATTTATTCCTTCTATCATAGCCATCATCATTGGTCACTTTGGTTTGCTATTATTTGGTATATTCTTCACTGTAGCTGCCATGGGGGACTTTATGATTATCTACCTAATCTATAAAGAAGACAAAGATACATGGGTACAAGATCATCCTTCTGAAGCAGGGTATTACCTATTAAAAGAACAGAAATAAGGCAAAAAAGACAGCTAATTAGCTGTCTTTTTCATTTATGAATTAGAGTAAACTGTTGTTATTCCTGAACTCACTATTGTGTTATTCTCCTTGCCCCATTCTACTAAATTAGTATGTCCACTCTCTATCCAAGCAATATAATTGTGTACCAATAACAGTGCTTCTTCTAACTCTTTACGCCAATACTCCCTTCTAGCGTCATCAATAAACTCAGTGATATGGATATATACTTCTTTAGCTTTATCTACTACCTCATTAGGCTCTCCAATAAAGTAATCAGGCAAGTGATGTGTAGAGAACTCAATATGACCTATACTGTCAGATACAATACGTCCTCTAGCTCTATCATCCGTAGCATCAACTTCTAGAGCTTTATAGAGATACTCTAGACGGTAAAAGTAAATACCTAACCAGCGAAATGGTGTACTATCTTCTAACTCTAATTCACACCAGGTCTCTAATGTAGGAACTACCACTTGCTGAGCTAATGGCGTTGGTAGTGGTCCATAATCTGCATCTGGAACTGTCTCACAAAACTGCATTAAGCAAATTACAAAGCTTTTTTTCTGTTCATAAGTCCATTGCCTCACTTCTACTAGAAATTCGTTTAAAACAGTAAAAGAAGCCTTGCGCAAGCCTTTTTCTCTTAGCGTACAATACTCTGCATATTTACGCCATTCTTCTACCTGCCTTGTTTTCTCTGCAACTAATAACAACGCTTTATTTTGACCTTCACTAATCATTAGTGTCTATTTTAATAAAAATCATAGTAGATACTCCAATCTCCTGTTGTGGCATTGCGAGCAAACATAAAACTACCATTATCCACGACGTTTAGATTGACTTTCTCGTTAGTAGATATCTGGAATACAAACTCATATCCTTCTCCATACTCCTCATCTACTCCTATCCCTGACTGGCAATACGAAGGATACCCTCCAAGTTTAGTGTCATAACAATGCGAATCAAATACATCATAATAATCTTCTATTTCGCCTGTATCCTCCATCTCACAGATGCGATCTTCTTGCTCTAGAGTCAATCCTCCTCCATCCCAAATAGGGTAATCTACTTCTTCTAATCTAGGTTTTAACGGAAAGGCTTTTAAGATAGAGTCTTTATTAGTCAGGTCTTTTTGTACAATTCCCTCTAATGACGTGTATTCTCTAATTATCCATTTACTCCCCATAGGTTCTAATTGTTCTGGATATTCATAAGACATAAACACCGTCAATAACTCAATACCCTCTAATGCTTTAGGCACAAAAGGCAAATTAGGTAAATACAGCTGTAATAGAGGAATCATCTCTCTTCCCTTATCATCTAAGGGAATTTGTTCTTCTTCTTTATAAGCTGTTACGCGTGCTATCCAAGACTCTTCTATAGTATCTAATGGACGAAAACCTCCTACTTCAAAAGCAGTAACCTTACGTCCTATTTCTTGTTTTAATTCTTCTAATGTTTTCATTGTATTTAAGAATAAGCATTAAAGCAAATCACTGTATCATCGCTCTCATTGTAATAAAGTACACAATCATTGCCATCTGTAAAGAACTCACATCCTATGGTCATACCTATTGGTGCGTAATTCGTCAAATCTAATGAAGAGTCAAAATCTCCCTGATAGAGCGCTACATCAAAGTCTTCATCTCCTTGACTATACACATAAGGACTTGGATCTGCTTTAGCAAAGCCATCTATTAACTGTCTATACTTAGAGAACTGCCCTGTTCGTTGATACACTAATTTATTAAGTGAATAGGCATAAAAGAATTCAATATACGTATCTAGATCAAAGTCTGCATCTATTTCAGGTAATAGAGCCTTCACTTTATCTGTGTATTCATCTAAAGTTAACTTCGCTTTAAAATAGTGATCCTCATTAGTTTTAAAGTCAGATTCTAGTGTTTTGTGTATCTGCCCAACTACTTCATAGCCTTGATAGATACTTATATCACCGCTAAACGTATATTTATTATCAATTAGCTTAAAGCGATAGTAGTCACTTGTGTTTTGATCAGAATTACTCTCATCAGTAGTCCAAACACCATTATGTGAAACGAAATGAACGAGTTGACCTGATGGTAATACAACAGAGCATAACGGATAAAAAATCCCCTCTAAAGTACTGTCAGAGAACACCTCTTCATATCTAGGATATAGTTTTAACTCCATTACTTTTAATTGTGATAGTAAAAGACGAAAATACTGCTTTTAGTGTAGTTCTGCCCTAATGAATGCAGCTATTTTTGAGCTGCGAGATAAAGCTCTTCTACTAAGGCATCTGTAGGTAATACATCTCCATAATTCGTTAAGATAACGATTACTGTTCCGTCTTCTAAGTCTCGCCATAAGATAGATTTGAAGCCATTTAGTCCGCCTTTGTGATAGACTGTTTTATGATTGTGCTTCGTCACTACTCTCCATCCATATCCATAATTTGCCTCTTTACCTGAGGTAAGTTGAACAGGTGTGTACATCAATACCCGCTGATTATATGGCAACACCTCTTCCTTAGAAAGGCTTTTAGCATAACGATACAAATCAGATGCTGTCATTAGTAACCCTGTGTCTCCATAAGAGATAAGTGTAAAATCATCTACATTGCCATTCTTATCATATCCCACTGCTACCTCTTTTCCTTTTTGATGTTTATCTGTGTATAGCTTCGTATTTTGAATACCTGATTTAGAGAATATATGCTGAGTCAAATACTGTTCATAGCTTACGCCACTTATACGTTCAATAATCTTAGCTAGTAGAATATATCCTGTATTACAGTATTTATGCTGACTTCCTGGAGTAAAATTAAGTCGGTTTTCTCTTTCTAACCATTGAAGAATAATAGCGGTATCAACATCATCAGAAACAGGCATTTCAACTTCATAATCAGGCAATCCCGAAGTATGAGTTAGCAGTTGATGAATCGTTAGGTTATCTGCATAAGCTCCTAGCTCTGGTAGATATGTCTTAATCTTATCTGTATAAGTTAATTGACCTTGAGATACTAACTGAGCCACACTTACGGCTGTAAAGGTTTTGGTAATAGAAGCGCCATAAAAAAGTGTTTGATTAGTATTTAAGATCTTTTGTTCTTTATCACTCCACCCTACTACAGTATCACATAGTACCTCATCTCTATTTCCTACTAGTACAGCTCCATTTATTTTACCTGCTAAAGTATAGCGATTAATAACCTCCATGACTTTTCTCTTTCCTGCCCATAGTGTTATGCTATTTATTAGGCAAAAACCTATAATCACTTTATAAAGTAATCTCATCTTTTTTCTTATTAGAAAGGCAAATTAAAAGAGTTTCCCTAATATGAATATTAAGACAATGTAAAGGATAGACTAGAGAAACGATTAAATTTCTTCTTAGTAATATACCTGTCTTAACCAGTTTCTGCAGACTGCTGAGAATGATATAATGAAAAAAGCCGTAGTCTTTAATAAGGCTACGGCTTTTTATGCGAACTAATAATAAACTTTCTTTGTCTTTTTAACATTTACTAATATAGATAAATATTTTAACATTTCACAAGTTATTATTATTTATTTTTATCCAAAAACCATTTAATTGCTTTAGCTTCTTCTGTTTTTATAAAACTATCCTTTCCACTGTTATAATGATTACCATCCTTCCAATCCATTTGGCTTAACTCTTGTTTTAATTCTTGATAGGCTTGTTTAATTAAAGGATGTGCTCTTAAGTAATCCCTGAAAGCAATATGTCTAGTCCAATTCTCATCATCAGTAGCGATAGCATGTATATTAGCTATTCTGATACCGTGATTATGTAATCCATCTGGTACTGTCTCTCCTATAACTATCTGAGTAGGGAAACCATATTCTTCTGGAGCTTTATCTAACTTGACAAAAAACCTTCTATACGGCATATCTTCATTGTAAATCTCATAATAGATGTACCCTCTCTGTTTCATCAAAACAGGAAGTTTATCTAAGTCCTGCTCAGACTTTAACCCTATCATAATATCTATAATTGGCTTAGCAGATAGCCCTTCTACTGACGTACTTCCGATATGCTCTACTTGTACATCTAAATGGCCTAATACTGAGTCTAGTTCTTGTTTTAAGATTAAAAACTGTTCTTTCCAATCTGGGTTATATGAGGTAAAAGCGACTTTCATGTTACTAAATCTAGGGTTAAGAATAATAGACAAAGATACCTCTAGCCTTGTATTTACTTGCTTTTTAAACCCAAAAAAACGCCAATACACAATATTGACGTTTCAAATAACTTATTCAGAGTATGGAAATGACTCTTCCATTTTCTCATAAGGTATATACTGTTTTAGAATCTGTTGATACTCTATATCTGTAAGTACTCCTCTGCTATCCTCTGACCAACCTTTAATGCGGTAATCAATTAAAGGGCGTTCTATTAACTCTTCTAACAGAGTTACCTTATCTTCTGACAAGTATCTACTGTGAGTCTTTAATGTCGCTCTTAAGTAAGTAATAAACTCCTTATCTGATTGTTTGTTATAAGTATCTAATTGACTCATATCTAATACAATGCGTTTAAAGATAAAGTCTCTTAGATTCTTCGCCTCATAAGTAGCCTCTATATCATCATGCCATACAAATACGATAGGATAATCCCCTTCGACCTCTTCACTCATCAAAAAACAGTACATATCTCCTGCTCCATTTTTAGCAAAGGGAATAAAGTTATACTCCTCTTTTATCTCCATATAATTATCAGGATCTCTTAGCCAAGAGATTTCTTCATCCACATCTTTCAAAGGGCATAACTCAAAATCATCGCTAAAGAGCAATAAGGTTGGATTGTCCTTTAGTTTAGGGAAAGTCTCAGCATACCACGTAGCGCCATACTGTCCTACCTCTAACATCTTATCTAAGGCTAACTGCTTATATAATTCAGGGTACTTAATATTGTATTTCTGTTCTAATTCTTGTATTGTCATCTTTAAAAATCTCTGTATTGGTCAAACCATTTACCTGCTGTTTCTTCCTCTATACTGAAAGTACTAAACGAAACTAATTGCATCACAGCTTCCCAGGTATCTTCTCGTTCTATTGTTTCAATATTAGGCAAGTCATTAATTACCTCCACAAGTATTTTGATTGCCCCTTGAACATCTTCTATACTACTAGCCTTCTTAATTACCTTTAAAGCATCTTTATAAGCCTTTACAGCCACTTTATTATTCTTTGTAGGCCAAACTCCAAATGGAATACCAAACTCTGTTACAAACCATTCTGGCTTCTTTAGATTAGATACTGAAGCATATTTAAAGGTTCTTTCCTTCTCTAAAGTAGCTAATTGCTTCTTTAACACCTTACCTGTTTGTTCTTCTATATTCCAACCGATAAAGTAGTTCAGATTAGCCCAAGTATTTAAAGCAGGTAAAGTGCTCAAGTCTGAAATATATCTTAACTCTAAGGCTTCTAAGGCTGTACAAGATTCAAGCGAACTTAGATTACACATATTACCTGATAGAGCAACAGCTGTTAGATTAGAAAACTGTAATAAACTAGTACAGTCAAAAGGTTGTCCTTTCACCTTAGTTACAATATTGATATCCTTAATATGAGCCGTTTTAGTAAACAATGGAAGGCTAATAGGTGTTGTACTATTAATATCTGGTATAAACGAAAAAGACAAGGCTTCTAAATGATCATAGTTCTCTAAAGTTAGATTGCTGATATTACCTCTAAAGAAAACACTCTTTACTTTCTGTCCTAGAATAATCCGAATTGGCTTATTGATAGTTATGGTAAGTTGACCGATGTGAGCTGTTGTAAAGTCGGCTTCTGTAGTATCTAATGGTGTCCACTCCATCGCTTCCATTTCACGAGTAGCACTCCAAGTGATAAAGGAAGTATCATCTCCGTGATATTCCATCACACGAGGCCAATTACCTCCTGCAGGCACTTGAAATTCGTTAAACACATTCCAATTGATTTGATCTCCAGCATCAACCATCGCATCGCACTTAGATGTAGTCACACCTTTAGTACCAATCGAAAAACGACCTTGACCTGCCGATATCTTTACCTTGTGACTATTCTCTTTAGTCAAGGACATATAAAATGGGGTATCTCTCTGCATAATTACCTATTTAAACCAAACTTCATATCCAAAGCGGCATATCGCCACAAACATGATAAACAAGAAGATATAACGCACCCATACTTGCCCTTTTAAGATTGCCATCTTAGCTCCACAGTATCCTCCTAAACCGTTACATACAGCCATAGGTAAGGCTACTTTCCAGATAATAGCCCCTTTAAGCAAGAACAAACAGATACTTCCAAAGTTAGTCACTAGGTTAATCATCTTAGCATAAGCGGATGCCTTAAAGAAGTCAAATCCCATTAAGAACACAAACCCCATAATAAAGAACGTCCCTGTAGCTGGACCTATAAATCCATCGTAGAAGCCTACAACGATTGAGATGACAACTCCCCAGATATACTTCTGTCTATCTGTAATATTACTTATGGCTTTTCTAGAAAAGTCTTTCTTGATATAGGTAAACACCCATAGTGCTATTAGAATAATAAATAGCAAGGGTTTCATAAAGTCGTTATTGACAATGGTCAGTGTATATGAACCTGCAAATGCACTTGCAAAAGAAAGCAAGGCAAGTAAAGCGAAAAACATCCAGTTAATTTTTGTCTTTTTCATATACTGCCCTACAGCCATCGCTGTTCCTGAAAAGGCAGGTATCTTAAGTGTTCCTATAACTGTTGACACAGGTATTTGA
Source organism: Myroides marinus (assembly GCF_900109075.1). Lineage (GTDB taxonomy): Bacteria > Bacteroidota > Bacteroidia > Flavobacteriales > Flavobacteriaceae > Flavobacterium > Flavobacterium marinum_A. Next base: position 27,967 of record NZ_FNYS01000008.1, read on the forward strand.
GGTAATAGGGCTAATCCTAGTGGTGTTTGTATAAGGCCTCCTCCTCCTGCAATGGCATCAATAAAGCCAGCGCAAAAAGCTACTATTCCTAAATACAATAAGATGTCTAATTCCATTTGTTTTATATAAGTTCACAAATGTAGAAGTATTACTTAATCTTCTAAAAACATTTCCTGTTTTTTACACTAAAATAGTCCTCTTCAGGCACAAAAAAACCACTGACTCTCATCAGTGGTTTCATTCAAAATTGCTCTAGGCATTTTATAGTTTAATCTTATTCATTTTCTAAGTGTAAATACCCTGTTCTCTTGATCATTTCAGTTCCCTTAGAATCAGTGTATTCGTACATTACTACGTAGTAATAAGTACCAGTTGGTAATTTAGCGTTTTTATTAACTGTTCCGCTTCCTTCAGAGTATCCTTTAAATACGTTTCCATTACTATCATAGTTACTTGTCTCATATACCTTAGCCCCCCATCTATTAAAGATTTGAACTTTATTGTTCGGGTATCTCGTAATATTATCAATGATAAAGTAATCATTCTTACCATCTCCGTTTGGAGAAACCGCATTATAGATAACAACATCTCCTTTATTAATGATATCATTCTTTACAGTTGCTAAAGTAAAGAATCCATATCCGTTAACTGTAGTTGCTGTAGTAACTTCTTTATTCTCTACATCTACCACTCCTCCTTCATCTACCCAGATCTGATTATACTCATCCCAACGAATAATATGTAAGTTCTTCTCTGGATTACCTAATACATCTTTCAATGTAGTCTTATCACTCCAACTAAGGGTTAATAAAACATCTCCTTCCGTATTATTTCCCTTATCAACTAACCAAAACTCATTGGTATTAATAATTTCGATTACACCTGTCTTATTTTTATGAGCTTCAAAGAACTGCTTATCATCATAGATATATCTACTTACATAAGTTGATTTATCACTCTTAGGAGCAGAGATCTTAGCATATCTAAAATTACCTTTATGCCCTTGTGGGAACATAAACGCATCATTACCTATCTTTTCTATTTCTCCATCTGCAAAACTCCTATCACTTGCATTTATTGATTTTGCTCCTTTCTGGAAAGTAAGCATTCCTTGTGACAATCCTGTTTTAGGGTTAATTGTAGAATCAATCTTTACTATACCATCTTGGAAATCCATTGTTCCTAGTATATCAACATTAGCTTTTAAGTCAAAAGCTCCTGATTTTTGAGGATTGTTCAAGACTACATCATAAAATTCTGTAAATGAATTCCCCGAGATAGTCTGTACTCCGCTCTCCTCTTCGTGTCTACTAAATATTACCTTACCTGTCTTAGCATTCTTACTAATACTATAGATACCATCATTTCTAAAATTATTAAAGAAATAAACTGTACCATCGTTAGTAAAATCTCCAGACTCAACATTTATAAACTCCGCTACTGTTCCCATCTCAGTACCTGGCATGACTGAGAATATCCCTTCATTTACTGTCTGTGCTGAAGCTACAAACGGAACTGCAGATAGAACTATTAACCCAATATTCTTCTTTTTCATAACTATTTTATTCATTACAGTAATCAACATCAAAAATACATCTGATAATCAACTACATTATACTTTTATAAAATTCTAAAAACCAAAAACCGCACCAAAGATTATTTCAATACCAAAAAGGTTCTAAAAATATTCCATTACATATAAAACCATCCCTTAAATAGACCCATCTATTGTTTAACAAATAACTAATAAACTTGTATGTATCTCCGTTTAGTGTCATACTACTCATTTAGTGGGAAAACTATAGCTCTTTAAAAAACATAACTAACTAATATACAATATTTATAAAAAGTCGTTGTATGTTATTTTGTTGAATAAATAGTCACCTATCTTCCTTTATTACATCAAACGGACATACGTTTCATGTTTTATTAAATTATAATTTTTCTAACATAAGATTAGAATTATCTAATTGAGGTACTTCTTCAGATAAAATATAACTGGAGACATATCCTCCTCCATAATCATCTATTACAGAAAAATATCCATTTAGATAAAAATAATACATAACTGAATAAAATTCAGAAGAATCCTTCCTCAATAAATTTTCAATTGTGTATACTTTTCCTTACCATCTGGTTATTGAATATTTTGTAAAAACAAAATAATTCCAATAATAACAATTATTATTCCTCCCGCAAATCCCCGCAAATTCATTGATGTATCCCAAGAGTTAGAATCTTCTTTTTTCCTTTTTAATAAATAAATTATATAAACGCTACCACCTAATATACATAATAGCGAATAAATTAATTCCATCAGTTATTTTCTTTTGTTTGATTGTTTAATTTATTAACCTCATTTTCAATTATTTTCAACTTAATTCCAGCTCCTTGTTTAATAATTTCTTTTCCTAAATCATTCTTAGGTCCAGGTAAACTTGTCTTAAATCTTTGTATCACAAAAATAACAAACAATACAATATCTTAAACACTAAACAAAAACTTATACATAAATATCAAAAAACAACTCTAATATCGAGATAAAAAATCAAAATATAACAATTAAACCTTTCTATTAATAATACCTATCCATTCACTTATAGTAAGAACTATACACAAAAAAACAATATACAAACACATCTAGTGATTAATACCTAATTAACAATATCGTTCGTTAACGAATAATGACTAAATGTGATTATTTAATCATTATTTTATTTTATCATTTTTACAGTTAATGCTTATTCTATATTCTCTCATAACTACCTAAAATACTAAGTAAAAATCCACAAATGAGTATTCAATACAATAAACAAGAGGTAATTATATCAGATAACTCTATAAGGTATGAATAAACCATAGGATAATATAATCTTTAATGAAGTGAAAGAAAGAAAAGATAGAACAACGTATTACAACTATTTTGAATCTCGGCGATTGGAGACTACGTGATGTATACATGAAGTATTGGTGGAGAAAAGGCATTTCTAGTCCAGTAAACACGGCGTATTGTCCACCATTAGTCCAACAACTAGTATATCGGACAGTATCTACATAGGGTAAGAGGAGTAACTATCATATTCACATTAGACACAAATAACTTAAACACATAGTATTCAGTGATTTGAAATTGAAATAGCAAATTTTAAAGAATTTAGTTTAAAATAATGTTTGTGAAAGAAAACCAATAAAACTAAATAGGTATGATTATGACATAAATATCATTTTAAAATTATACTTGGCAAGTATTGGTTTGAGGCTCTTTTCAACCCTCCTTAGTTCTAGAAACGAACTTTTCAAGAAACAAACTATGAGCTTTACAAGAAAGTAATATTCCTCCTTCACATCTTACTTTTGCCTTAAACAAATAGAAATGAAAACAACCAAAAACATCAAGCGCTTTCTTAAGATATCAACAAGAATAGCCCTGATTATTTCGGTACTAATAGTTATAATAGCACTTTATATGATGCACCCACAATTTGGCAAAAGACCCTCTGGTATTAGATTAGAAAACATAAAACAATCCGCCCAATTTAGAGATGGAAAGTTTCAAAATACAAACCACACTCCCCAAGTTACACAGAGTCTTGGTGTTGCCTTGTACGATTACCTATTTAATAAATCAAAAGATAGCAAACCGAAAGATAGTATCCCTTCTGTGCCTATCCAGTGGGAAGAAATACTAAAAAAGGATAACCAAATGGTTTGGTTAGGTCACTCTTCTTACTTTCTGCGCATAGACGGTAAGAACATTCTAGTAGATCCTGTACTTAGTGGAAGTGCTTCTCCTATACCAGGAGGAACTAAGGCTTTTAATGGAAGTGATATCACCGCTGTAGAATGGCTACCAAAGATAGACTATCTATTTATCTCACACGATCACTATGATCATATGGATTATAAAACACTAAAGTTCTTACAACCTACTGTATCTAAGATAATCGTAGGATTAGGTGTTGGTGCTCATTTAGAACACTGGGGATATACTACAGACCAAATAATAGAAAAAGACTGGTGGGATCAGGTAGATTTAGGTGATGGGTTTCAAACTATTGTAACTCCTGCAAGGCACTTTTCAGGTAGAAGTATATGGAGTGCTAATACACTTTGGGCTTCTTATGTACTTAAAACTCCTTCTTTTACACTATATTTAGGTGGTGATAGTGGATATGACACTCACTTTAAGGTAATTGGTGAGAAACATGGTCCATTTGACCTAGCTATATTAGAGAATGGTCAATATGACCTTAGTTGGAAATATATACATATGATGCCTGAAGAGGTAGTACAAGCTACAAAAGATCTAAATGCTAAAGTGCTTTTACCAGTCCATTCTTCTAAATTTGTGTTGGCTAACCACTCTTGGTATGAACCACTAGATAGAGTATCGGCTGAAGCCATAAAACAGAATCAAGCGATAACTACACCATTAATTGGTCAGATAATTGATCTAAACAATCTGGATACAGAACCAACTTATTGGTGGAAAAAGTAAATTTATGACTGTACACGACGACTTATATGGAATACAGAAGTCTTGCTATTCACAGAATACTAAGACAGGAGAATACTTTGTCAAAGAGAACGGTATTTCATATATCGTTTCTGGAGAGTTAGAGGCTTTTGATGGGAAAACAGTACATCGCTATAAAAAAGGAGACATTGTATTGTATAAGAAAAATACACTAATACGCTTTGTCAAATATGCTCAACCTACTCATGTCTTCGAAGCAATCTCTGTTGTATTTGACGACACCCTTCTTCAAGAGTATGCACAGAGGTATCATATCTCCTCTGCTAAATTACCAGAACAAAGTCTATATAAAGTAAAGTCAGATGTACTATTAAACGCTTATTTTACAAGTTTAAAGAGTTATTTCTCTAGAGAGATAACACCAGCACTAGCCCAATTAAAGAAAGAAGAGGCTATACACCTATTACTCTTACACAATGAAACATATAGAAATGTCTTGTTTCACTTTGCTACACCTGGTAAGATAGACCTTGAGGCATTTATGAATAACAACTTCAGATTTAATGTTCCACTGAGTCAACTTGCTTTCTTAACAGGTAGAAGTTTAGCTACATTTAAACGAGACTTTGAAAAGGTATTTAAGACATCTCCTAATAAATGGATACAACAAAAGCGCTTAGAAGAGGCCTATTATTTATTAGAAAACAAAAAAATGAAGACAAAGGATGTGTACCTAGAAGTGGGATTTGAGACCTTATCTCATTTCTCTTATGCTTTTAAAAAACACTTTGGTATCCCACCTTCGAATGTATAAAAAGATAAGGGGCAGTATCTCACAGATAACTGCCCCTTATTATTTAATTCTCTTTTTCATTTCTTGTCTTAGTTAAAACATATAATGTCTTAGCGAATGTCTTTAGCATTTTTTTAATCCCTTTTCCGCTAAAAGGGATTAAAAAAACAAAGGTTCTAGTCAGAACAAAGATCTAACTAGAAACCTCTAACAAACAACGTATCAATAATTCGGATAGAACTATATAATTTATCTTTGGGGTTATAAATTTGCTTATTACAATAAATAAGATATGATCTCTTTAATAAGAGAATACATAACTACCACAATAGCTAACATCCATTTGATCATAATACCTTTTTTATAACACTTACATTTCTTCTTACTAAATCAAAACAGTATGCCCATACTTATTACCATCATTTATTGTGTCTAGTTTTTAAGATCTTGAAGAAATTAACAGCGATAGTAATTAGGTCATCTCCAACGTTCTTAAACAATAAATAGGGCATTCTATTCTAATTGATTTACCACAATTATTACGTTTATATTAAATTCAATAAAAACAATAATAATCAATCATTCAATAACAAAACAAACACCAACAAGGCAAATCATCAACCATTATTCAATATAACCAACATTATCTCATCAATTGAATTGTTTTGACAGAGCAAATATATAACAAATCACTAAGCAGTGACTTATAATTTTGTATTTTTGATAAAAATAATTTTCTTAGTTATTATGACAGAAAAAACAGGAAGAACTAGAGAGAGAAACAAAGAAAAAAGCAAAGAAGAATTACTTCAAGCAGTCGGAACTATATTAAAAGAAAAAGGTTACTCAGCCCTTAAAGTAAATGACATTGCTGCCACGGCAGGATTGGACAAAAAACTTATCTATAACTACTTTGGTGGTACTGAGCAACTACTAGATGAATATATCAATTCTCAATACTTCTGGAACAACATAGAACCTAATAAAGTATTAGAAGTAGCTAACAATGATGGTGGAAAAGAAATGGGTAAACAACTATTAGCAGAACAATATGATTTTGTCCAAAAAAACAAAGAATTCCAAAAGCTAATGTTATGGCAATTATCTGAAGACCGTGATTCACTTCGCAATATTGTAGAAAAACAAGAAGAAGTAGGTGAAGTTCTTTTTAAGAATGTATCAGACATACACTTTGGCGATAAAGCTACTGACTATCGTGCATTAATGGCTATCCTAGTTTCGGGTGCATACTACCTTAACCTATTCGCAGAACACAACGGCAGACACTTCTGTGGTATAGACTTACACAGCGAAGAGGGAAGACAACAGATTAAAGATGCGATGAACGCTGCTATAGATAAAATCTACGAAAAATAGTACCCTTTATAAAATAAAGAATGGGAGTAGAACTAATGTTTTACTCCCATTCTTTATTTATGGTAAATCATCTTTTTATTCTATACCCCTCTCCATTTCTAATTGAACAACTGTATCTACAAGTCCGAAACTCTTTAGTAAAGCATTTAGTTCTATAGAGCGCTCATCTACATTATTAACTGAGATTTCTTCTCCATTAAATACTTGAGCGACCTCTCCTATCAAAGCTTTTGCGTATCCCTTATTTCTGTAATTAGAATCAACAGCAAGTTGATATATACGATGTCTTAGTTGATTAAATACAATATAACCTACTAATTTATCTTCTACATATAAACCTAAACTATTGACCTCATCAAGTACTTGCTCAATAAGGGACTCACTACATTGATACGCTGGGGTAATATTCCAAAAAGGCTTTACTTCTGCCCATTTAATCAGGGATAGTGGCCTTATATCAAACGTTTCGCTTGATTGGATATCTTGTCTTAATATTCCGTCATAGCAGTTAAATCGTCTGGATACAGTAAATCCTAAACGTTGGTAAGAACTTATAGCGGCAATATTCTCCTCTATTACTTCTAATATAATTCTCTTGACTTTTCGCTGTTGAAAAACGGGCTCTAAAAAAGCGTACATTTTTTGAACTAATCCCTGCTTTCTATACCCTGGAATAACACCAGTACCTCCATTATAAGCTAATAGATGGTTATTTTCTAACTGAATACCATGTAGTATAAAGGCAACTAATCTTCCATTATTCTGTACTCCCACAGATAAGGACAGATCTACTTGTTCTGCATAGATCTTAAACTCCAGTTGTTCTAAGGTAAGTGAAAAAGGTTCTATATAATCCGCAAAGGAGTCATTGATGACATGATGAATTAAAGCTTTATCAATGTTTTCTAATGTAATAATCTGCATAATATCTTAGCTATATAAGCTAAAATATAGAAAACTTGTTGATCTATGATGTAGCAATCCCCTTTAAATGACTAATGCCATTGGTCAGAAACTATATCTATAAGATAAACTTATGTTTGCGATAATCACTTGGTGAATACCCTGTCACCTTTTTAAACAAACGAGTAAAGTAAGAAGGTGAATTATACTTTAATTCAAAAGCAATACCTGCTATATCTCGTGTTTTATCTTGAAGTAATATTTGACTATGCAAGATACTAATCTCATTAATCCACTGTTTAGGAGGCTTAGTAGTAGCCTCTTTTACACATTTATTGAGGTAGTTCTCCGAGATGTGAAGTAAGTTAGCATAAAACAGTACATTCTTGTGATCTATATGAAACTTCTGCACCAACTCTCTAAAGCGAAAGGCAATATCTAATTGTCTACTCATCGGTGTTTTCTTCTCCATATCCGCTCGTATCACCTTCATTAAGACAGTTTCTAACAAGGTCACACAAATCTCTACATCTCCTGTATCACTTAATGATTCTTCTTCTAATAAATCTAAGATTCTACTAACCCAGTTAGCATTGATATCATTCAGCTTCACATAAGGATTCATGGTAAAGAACTTCAAATCATTCGTTCCCAAAGAAATATCCGTTATAACTTCATTCTCATATACAATAAAATACCCTTTGATATCATCAGATATAGATAAAGTAGCTGTGATATTACCATTTTTTACATTGATGATTTCATTTTTAGTCAATGTATATGCACCACTATCTAAATACTGCATCATCTCCCCTTTTGTCAACATTATCATAAAGTTAAACGTTGTACGATAAGGGATTACAGGCATTAAAATACCTCTTAGATAGTCTTCTAAACGATAAACTTGTATTTTGCTTTCGTTTTTTAAATAACTATCGTCTAAATGAGGTAAAAACAACTTCTTATACTGATAGTTGTTTAATATTTCAATAGATGGTTTTGACATATTATAACCCTAATATTTTAAAGCAAATTTTACAAAATAGTTTCTTAATAATCAAGAAGATATAGCTAATATCTTGCCAATATTTCTTACTCTTTATTTTCTACCCCTTGCTCTGTTTCACTGTAAAACATTTTATTGATAAATTGATTGACACCCAACTCTTCTAACTTGAGTACAATCCACTTATCTAAACGCTTAATCGGATACATAACCCACATCGCAAATACAAACGGGAAAGTCAAGGTAGTCCATCCATACTTAATCATAAAGATATCAAAGTAAGTAGAAATAATCACACTGATTAGCACATACATACCTGCTCTTACTTTATCTTCTCCCATGGCTATACCACATAGTACAGCGTTAAAACTGAAGACTCCTTCATTAATCAAGGCGTTAGATGCATGACTACTGTGTGAAATATAAACACTCACAATAACTGCAACAAAGCCATACAGTGCCTGAATAGGACGACTGATAAATACTCCTAAAAAGAAGACTACCCCTGCAACAAAACTTCCTTGAAATAGAACTTGTCCAAAAGCATGTCCTTGAATTAAGAAGTCATCTAACTCTTCGATATCTACAAAGTGTTCAGGTACAGAGCGAATAGCCAAATCAGGAATACTCAAAATAAACAAGGATACCCATGTAAAGATCACAAATGGGAACGTATAGGCTGGTAACTCTCTCTTAATTGCCCAGTTCATAATTATTGTAGAAACAACAGAAGAAAGTAACATTAATACATATACCCAAATACTTGGTTCGAAGTAAAACATAAGGGCTACTCCAATCAAACAAGCATTAAAACCATATAGTCCATTCTCAATGTTCTGCCTATCAAAATTTAGAAGTTTAGCTGTTAGAATAGCCACTATATTACTCAGAGAGGCAGCTAATGCCATTTCTGTCGAATCGTAATAAATCGCTGCTAAAAACAGTATTCCTGTTATGGCATTTGCTTGTAACATAATTTGCCCAAAACCTCTAAAGAAAGCTTTAAAACAATGAACTATAAGTTCTTTCATAGTATTTTTTCTTTTGAATGTGTAAATGTGAACTAAAGGCGTTGTTCTAAAAACAACTCACCCCATAGTTTCTCTTGAATTTGTTGAAATATTGTATATAGCTTCTCAGCTCCCTGTCCTAATATTCTAATCATAAAGCCATCGCCTTCTAACTGGCTTATACCGAATTGGATATTTTCTCTCTCTCCGTACTGCTTATAGAAATACTCGATATACTCAAGTACAGACATCTTAGCTGTATTGTAATAAATCAAAGTCCCCTGATGTGTAAAGCCTTCTAATATTCCAATGCCTTGTATAGGCATCAAATCAGGTTGTAACAAGACGTTGTCTTTTACCTCTAATCTGCCGTTGACAAAAAGCTCTGTCAAGTTCTGAAAGTGATTATACTCAAATTCTTCTCCTGAGAGCTTTCTTCCACAAGTAATGATATCTGATAACAGAAAGTGACAATCCTCTTTCATTTCGACCTTATTATGGCTAATAAAGGTAGATGAGCTCTGAGGCACTACTGGATGTGGAACATAGGCAAATACACTTGTTCTTTCCATATTGATTAGTGTAGTCTGTGAAGACTTATTCTTCATATGGAATAAGCGTTGATAGGCCTGTGTCTGTAATTGAAGCTTGGTACCTTCTGCCAGGTTAATAGAGATGCGGTGATCATCGTTATCTAACAGCCCTGGAGAAGAACTCATAATCATCAAATAAGCTGCCTTATCGCGTTTATATTGCCCTACTGGTACTATTCGAAAAGGTTGAGTAACATAAGCATCTTTTAAATAAGATACTCCCTCACGTTGCTCAACTTTTATATCTAATGACGAAATCATATTATCTCAATAAATTAGGTTCTTCGATATCTTCTAATAAGGCGTATTTCTTAATCCAACCTACGATATCTTCTAATCCTTCTCCTGTTTTTAGGTTAGAGAATAAGAATGGAGCTCCTTTTCTCACACGTCTTGCATCAGTTTCCATCACATTTAAATCTGCACCTACATAAGGGGCTAAGTCCTTCTTATTGATAAGCAATAAATCTGAACGCGTAATAGCTGGTCCTCCTTTACTTGGCATTTTCTCTCCTTCTGCTACGTCTAGTACGAAGATGGTAATATCTGCCAAATCAGGGCTAAATGTAGACGATAGATTATCTCCTCCACTTTCGATAAAGATTAGCTCTAAATCAGGAAAGCGATCTGCTAATTCTTCCACTGCCTCTAAGTTCATACTTGCATCCTCGCGTATTGCAGTGTGAGGGCATCCTCCTGTTTCTACCCCGATAATTCTATCTTTAGGTAATAAACTATTCTTAGCCATAAACTCTGCATCTACACGTGTGTAAATATCATTAGTGATTACCGCTAAGTCATATTCGTTTAACAATCGACGACTCAATCGTTCTAACAGAGCTGTTTTACCTGATCCTACAGGTCCACCTACTCCTATTTTGATATATTTTCTATTTTCCATATTGTTGTGTTTACTTATGATAAATAAAGTCTTGAATAAAGGCGTTCGTGTTGCATACATCTGATATCAAAACCAATATTACACAGACCGATAAGATTTCTATCCATAACCAAAGACTCCTCACTTAGTTTAAGTAAGTCATCGTGTAGATAATACAGAATGTCTTGTCCATCTAATTGTCCTAATGGCACAAGCTTTACTGCATTAGTTACCATCCCTATAGCTGCATTATAGTAATAAGCGTGCATAGCCTCTACTAAAGGAATATTCATCACTGCAGCAAAAAGACCATACATAATACAATAGTGATTATAGGTTTGCTTTTGCTTAATCAGTTGTTCCCATTGCTCTACTACTGTATGCTCCTTGCTATATCTACTAAATATTTTGTACAAGCGAAGTCCTAATTTCTGACTCCCTTGTCTTATCTCCATTGGCCCTTTTAGCGCATTACATTCTTGATCTAATAAGATAAGCTCTGCAATATTCTCCTGTGCTGTAGCATCATAAGCCAGCTTCATCAATGCCGCATCATTATACTTGAGATTATACCACAGATTATGTCTTACATATTGATCTGCTGAGGCCTTATCACACACCATTCCATTTTGTACATAAGTCTCTAAACCATTAGAGTGAGTATATCCCCCTATTGGTAATGCAGGATCTGCTAAATGCAATAACCTTCCTAAAAATGCTTCTTGCATACTTTATAATTTTAATGATAAACCACCTTTAGGTGGGGTAAACGTGAACTTCTTATGCTGATTAAAATCAACATTTGCATTTAAAGGATTACACAACTGTTTTTGTACTATCTCTGCTTTGTAACCATTCTTTAAAAACCAATCATACATCGCTCTTTCATAAGGCATAAACACACTATTCCCCTCTGCAAAAAGTGGAGTGTGTTTATTCCCTACTTCATAAGCCACTAAACTTAAAACACTCAAGTCAGTAGTAGTAAAAGCAATAGCTTCACAAGGTAAAATAGAGACCATCACCACCTTGTGCCTATCTTCATATAGAATATCTCCATGCTTTAGATCTTGTCCCTTGCCTAAAAAGCGAATAGCGATATCCTCTCCATCTGCCGTCACAAGACGCTGGATGCGCTTAGAAGTCTGATACCATTCTATGTACAGATAATCTATATGCTGTTCTATTTCCTGAGCAGTACTATTTCGAATTGCCTGTGTTACTACCATTTTTACTAAAAGGTGAGAATACAAGTAGTTTTACTTTCTTGTATTCTCGGTTTGGTTTGTTTGCTTGTTGTTTATTGTTGTTGTTCCTATTATAGACTTAAAACAAGAAGTATCTCTGACCTAAAGCTACCTCATCAATTGGTTGACAAGTAATCTTTTTACCATCTATACTTACCTCGTAATTCTCTGGATTAACTGTAATCTCCGGAGTAGCACTATTGTGTATCATATTCTCTTTAGAGATATTACGACAGTTCTTTACAGGAAGTAGTGTACGAGCTACTCCATATTCCTCTTGAATACCTTTCTCTAATGACACCTGAGATACAAAGTTGAAACAAGTCTGAGTCACTGCTTTTCCTAATCCTCCATACATTGTTCTCAAAATAATAGGTTGAGGAGTTGGAATAGATGCATTAGCATCTCCCATTTTAGAAGCAGCAATCATACCTCCTTTGATAATCATCTCTGGTTTTGCTCCAAATAATGCTGGTTTCCAAATTACTAAGTCAGCTATCTTACCTGGCTCGATAGAACCGATATAGTTAGATACTCCATGAGCGATAGCAGGATTGATTGTATATTTAGCTACATAACGTTTAGCGCGGAAGTTATCATTTCCAGTTCCTTCATCTTCTGTTAGACTACCGATTTGTTTTTTCATCTTATCAGCAGTCTGCCAAGTTCTGGTAACTACCTCACCCACACGTCCCATCGCTTGTGAGTCAGAACTCATAATACTAAACACTCCTTGATCTTGTAAGATGTCCTCCGCTGCAATCGTCTCAGGACGAATACGTGAATCAGCAAAAGCTACGTCTTCAGGAATATCCTTGCTCAAGTGGTGACATACCATAAGCATGTCTAAGTGCTCATCGATAGTATTCTTTGTAAATGGACGAGTTGGGTTAGTTGACGCAGGTAACACATTAGGATACATTGCTGATTTGATAATATCTGGTGCATGTCCTCCTCCAGCTCCTTCTGTGTGGAAAGTATGGATAACACGTCCATTAATCGCTTGCATTGTATCTTCTAAGAAACCTCCTTCATTTAAAGTATCTGTATGTATAGCTACTTGTACATCATATTTATCTGCTACAGATAAAGCTCTATCAATAGTAGCTGGTGTAGCTCCCCAGTCTTCGTGAATCTTCACTCCTAATGCACCTGCCTCTATTTGCTCGATAATAGGTTCTTCTGATCCTACATTTCCTTTCCCAAAGAAACCAAAGTTCATTGGCAAGTGATCTACTGCCTGCATCATGCGCTTCATGCTCCATTTACCAGGTGTTACAGTAGTAGCATTCGTTCCATCTGCAGGACCTGTACCACCACCAATCATTGTAGTTACACCGCTGTATAGTGCTGTTTCTATCTGTGTTGGGCTGATATAGTGAATGTGAGTATCTATACCCCCTGCTGTAACGATAAATCCTGCTCCTCCGTGTACCTCTGTAGATGCACCGATAATCATATTAGGAGATACACCATCCATTGTATCTGGATTACCTGCTCTACCTACTCCTACTATTTTACCATCTTTAATACCGATATCTCCTTTTACGATTCCCCAGTGATCAATGATGATTGCACCTGTGATAACCATATCTAATACACCTTCTTCACTTAAGTGATTAGAAGACTGCATCATTCCATCGCGTACTGTTTTTCCTCCACCGAACTTGCTCTCATCTCCATAACTTGCGAAGTCTTTCTCTACTTCGATAATAATCTCTGTATCTCCTAAGCGCACTCTATCTCCTACTGTAGGTCCGAAGATTGCACTGTAATTTGCTCTACTAACTTTTAAACTCATTATGATCTGTTTTTAAAGTATTGTTTCTCCACTTTTTTCATTGCCTTAGCTTTAGCCTCTTCTGAGATTGTCTCTCCATTAGCAAGGTCGTTGTGTCCGTATATCTTGCGCTCTCCAGCATAAGGTACTAAGTCAACTTCTTTCTCTTCTCCTGGCTCAAAACGAACAGCTGTACTGGCAATAATGTTTAGGCGTTTACCAAATGCTGCTGCACGGTCAAACTCCATCATCTTATTCACTTCAAAAAAGTGATAGTGAGAACCTACCTGTATCGGTCTATCTCCTTTATTTACAACTGTAATAGTGGTAATCTCTCTACCTTCATTACAGATAACATCTTCCTCTTTAATAAAATATTCTCCTGGAACCATTGTTTACTGAATTAAATTAACGAATAGGATTATGTACAGTCACAAGTTTAGTCCCATCAGGGAAAGTAGCCTCTATCTGAACATCGTGAATCATCTCTGCAATACCTTCCATCACATCCTCACGTGTTAATAATGTAGCACCATACTGCATTAAATCTGCTACTGTTCTACCATCTCTTGCAGCCTCTAAAAGCTCACTACTGATATAAGCTATCGACTCAGGGTAATTTAATTTTAACCCTCTTGCCTTGCGCTTCTTAGCTAATTCACCAGCTAAGTGCAAAAGCAACTTTTCCGTTTCTCTCGGTAATAAATGCATATATTTTTTAATTAAAATTGAACAATAGATTAGTTCCCGACACAACTGTATCAGTTCTATAGATTGAATAAATTTGCAACTAAGACCATACCACAATTGACTGTGGTACAAAAAAGATTAGACTAAACCGTGAGGAATCTTAAAGGATTGATACAATAAGTATTTTGCTCTATGCTGTTGCAGATAAGCAGAAGTTTGTTGTTTCCCAAAAAATGGTGTGGTTATGTCTAAATCAAAAACTGATGTTAGAAGAAAGCTAAATACATCACCCAGCTCTATTCTGTCTGAATTATTGTCTTGAGCATCGACAGAACTCATTAGCTCTACCTCTACTTCTGTTTGACAATATACTTTGCACGAGTCCTTCTTACATACTTGATCAGATACTGAAGTTTTATCTGATGTAGTATAACCCAACTTTACTTCTCCCTTTTGACTTGCAAATGTCAAGCCAAATTGAGATAGGAAAAAACACAAAACGATAAGACGAAATAATGCTTTCATAAAAGAGTTATACCTTATTTTTAATTACACAACAAAGATAACTCCTATCTCTTGTTCTGAATAGCACAAATCTTGACTATACTACCATTAAATAGGTAATCAGTATCGCATTTACTGATTAGGAAACGCTATTTTTCTGTTTGTTTTAATATTTTTGAAGCAAACACAATTAAATTATGAAAACACACAACTACAAAGCTACTATTGAATGGACAGGTAACAAGGGTACAGGGACTGATAACTACAAGAACTACGAAAGAGATCACACTATTTCAATTGAGCATAAACCTACTATATTAGGTTCATCTGATCCTGCCTTTAGAGGAGATAAGACCAGACATAATCCAAAAGATATGTTTGTTTCTTCCCTATCTTCTTGTCATATGTTGTGGTACTTACATTTTTGTTCTGTCAATAATATTATTGTGGAAGAATACACAGATACTGTTACAGGTATTATGGCGGAAGAAAAAGATGGCAAAGGGTACTTTACAGAGGTTACTTTAAACCCAAGAGTTGTTGTATCTGATATAAGTATGATAGAGAAAGCTATAGAACTTCACCACCAGGCAAATAAATACTGCTTTATCGCTAATTCAGTTAACTTCTCTGTTAAACACAACCCTATAGTTGTTATTAAAGAGTAAACTAAGAAATACGAAGTTAACAAAAACCCCGTTAGGATTATAAACAAGTCCTTATGAAACCTTACTCAACATTATATTTAAAGTACTTTTTATTTACATTATTTAGTCTTTTTATTTCAGCTATAAACTATGCACAAGACTCAATACTAATCAATGATATAAAAGATAAGCAAATAGTAGCATTAGGTGACGCTAGTCATTCAGACTACACTTCTAGTTTACTAAGAGTAGAGTTAATTAAAAAATTAATAGAAGAACATAATTTTAAATCTATCGTTTTAGAATCTAACCTATTTGAAGTTTACCAAGCTTTTGAACAGTATAAGATAACAAATAGCATCGAAACAATTAACGATGCTATTTTTCTTGTTATGAGAAATGAGGCCCTTAATGACTTGTTTATGTATCTAAAAGAACAAAATGATTTAGGCAATCCTATAAAAGTATTTGGATTTGACTCTTCATTTTCAGCTACAGACTCTAATACAGTATTTATCAATGCTATAAAAGAAAACACTAATTATAATAATCTGAACTGTTCTGATATTTCTGATTCTGAGTTTGCAAAACACTTTAAAATGTTAACTCATACTAATTTGAAAGCCCTTCTAAGAAGTAAAAAAGATTACAATGTAGTTTATAACTATCTAATGTGTCAGCTACAGAAAAACAACAGTCATTCTATAATAAACCAAGCTTTATCTAATATTACTAAAACAATACAAGCGCGATATGACAAAGTTGATTCAGATAATTTTAGAGATCAATTAATGTATGAAAACATTGTATTTTTAAAAAAACTATACCCTAATGAAAAGATGATACTATTTGGGTCATCTACTCATTTTATAAAGACTCCTAAGGCTATTGAGTCATCCTTTATGCAAAACAATAGAATTACTTTAGGAGCATTATTAACTAAGCATTTCAGCGATCAATATTCATTTATTGCTTATACAGCAATTAATGGTAACTCTTTAGGTTTTTATAAGAAGAAATATAAATTAAAACAAGCACCTCAAGGTTCAATTGAAAATACCGTTGCACTAAGTCCTAATACTATTTATTTAAACAAACAAAGTACTCTTCTACAAACAGCTAAGTCTTCTCGACTACTAGGAAACACGTTTATAAATATGAATATTAACGAAGTTGTAGATGGGTTAGTTCTAATTAAAGATAACAACCTTTAATTAGAGTTAGATCTGGAACAAACACTAAGCCTAAAGGTTTTCAACTTATCTTGTCTAATTATAACTATACAGTAATAATAGAATTAAAAGATAATTAAGCACAACAGTAATGAGAACTCAGACATATTGCATCACTTGAATTAGTCTATTTCTCTATCAAAAAACCTCAACAGAGATAAGCTCCATTGAGGTTTTATATATTAGAGAAAGAACACTGAGTTCAGTTCCTTGTTTCCTGTTTTCTAAAAATTATATCCTAAAGACACCATCACATTACGAGGTGCTCCTGCAAATACCCTTGTATAATCAAATCCTCCAAGGAAATAGTATTTGTCAAAGATATTATTCACATTCACAGATAGTTTAAACTTGTCTAAGTGGTAATATAACGCTGCATTAGCTGTAGTATAAGCTGGTAAATATCCCCATTGCGCATTACCTTGTGCATCTTTACCTACACTCTCACTTAATCTTCTCTGATCTACATAATATACACCAGCCCCAAATCCTAATCCCTTAAGTGCCGTATCTGAAAATACATACTTAAGCCATACACTTGCAGAGTTTTTAGGTGCTCCAGGTAACAACTGTCCTTCTTCTGATGCGATAGCAGACTCTTTTACTTGTGTATCATTATAAGTATAGTTCGCCATAATCTGGAACTCTTTAGTAATCTGCCCTCTCATATCAAGTTCTACTCCTTGAGAAATCACTCTTCCTGATTGTCTATAGACTGGTAAACCAGCTTCTGTCAACTGCCCTGTTCCGATTAGCATATCTCTTCTCTCAATTCTAAACAAAGACAAGTCCATTTGCAATTGATTATCTAAAAAACCTGTTTTTAGTCCAGTCTCCACTTGGAAGCTCTTCTCTGATTTAAAAGCACTATCTGCCCCATAATCTTTATAGTTAGCAACAAAGTTCGCAGATACAGGTACATACCCTTGAGAGTAGCTTGCGAAATAGTTAATCTTATCATTGATTAAGTATGTTAACCCAACTCTTGGCAACCACACATTCTGAGTAGCTGTAAAAGGTGTTTTAGCATCTGTACTCTCTGATTTATAACTCTCATGTCTTAATCCCAACACCATTTTTAGTCTCTCACCTACAGAGATTTGATCTTGTACATAGATACCCGTACTCTTATATGGACTCATAAAAGGATATTGAGTATTTGATCTCCATACGTAATTATTGATATCAGCTCCTTGATATACAGGGTTGTTCATATCAAATGTTAGTGGCACCACTTCTCCATTTTCTTTCTTGCTACGTGCCTCTCTTTGGTAACTGTTTTTATCGCCTTTATACTGCGCATAATCAACACCTACTACAATATGATGGTCTATATTCTTACCATATTTATCCCATTTTAAATACGATACAAAGTTATCCGTGTACTCCTTCCCGTGACGGTCAAAGAAGCGCAAGTTAACAATAGTATTCTGTGGTGGGTTAGCATATGTATTTAGCGTTCTATGCTCGTTTAAGTCTTCCTCATAGATAGACTTCATGTAGTTTACATGTAAGTTTAGGTTATCTGTAATACGTTGAGTTAAACGCCCACTTAGTGTTGTTGTCTTAGTTTTAAAGTAATCAGAAGGTTGACTTAATGTAAAAGTACGTGGCAAAGCATATAAGTTTCCTCCTTTTGTACTCATTCCTCGATCCAAATATCCGTTGAACTGATCAAATACTAAATCCACATCAAAAGTAGTTCCCTCTATAGGTTTAAACGTAAATGATGGAGCTACCGCAAAGTTCTTGCGATTATTGATATCTCTAAAAGTTTTAGAACTCTCATACCCCGCATTTAAACGGTATAAAATCTTTTTATCCTTATCGATAGGACCACCTACATCTACTGTTGTTCTTAAAGTCTCAAAACTACCTGCCGAAAAGTTAACTAATCCTCTGTGGTTTTCTAAAGGTTTTTTAGTCACCATATTGATAGTTCCTCCTGGTGCAATATCTCCAAATAAAGAAGCTCCTGGTCCTTTTAGTACTTCGATACTCTCAAAGTTAATCGTCATAGGAGAACGGTAATAACTCTCTCCAAAACCATAAGCAGAGCGCATTCCATTGATTAATCTGATACCGTTGTCATAACCACTTTTAAAACCGCGAATAACAAACTCGTCATATACAGAAGCCTGTGTCACACCTGCCAAATCAGGGATTACATCAGCAACTTGAAACACTTGCTTGTCTTCCATTAACTCACTCGAAACAATAGAAATAGACTGAGGCAAGTCTTTAATTCTTCCATTGTACTTTCCTCCTAAAACTGTTGAATTAGTCAAATAAGAGTTATTTCTTCTCGAAGTAACTACAATCTCATCCAATTGACTGGCATCCTCTTCTAATTTTATTACAAATCCTGCTTTATAGCTTTCTTCTGTAAGCGCTATCTCCTTTGATTTATATCCCATAGCATTAATCTGTAATACTAATGGAAACTGTACTTGATCTATAGTAGCAAATTCACCTTTAGCATCAGTTTGCTCTATTTGATTACCAATGCTAACAGTAGCATAAGCTACAGGATTATTCTTTTCTCCTACAAGACGCCCAAATACTCGCTGAGAAGTTTGAGCAATAGTTAGGTAAGGAAGTAATAGCGAAGCTGCTATAATTCCTGATTTGTATAAATATGTTTTCATTTATAATGTGTTATTTAATTTGGGGGAATGAATTGGTTAACTGATAAACTGTAAAATCGTAAACTGTTCACGGTTAACTGTAAACTGTAAACCGTTAACTGTAAACCATTAAACCACCCTATCCATATGAAGTGTTTCAAACTCTCCATACATCGTAGTGGTCACTAACTCAAAGCCCTGTTTTTGCCAATACTCAAAAGCACCAGTCAAAAAAGGGTGTGTATGTAAGTAAAGTACTTCTATCCCTTTTTGGCCTGCCTGTTCTAAAAGAGCCTGAAATAACTTTGTTGCTAATCCAGATCTTCTATACGCTGGCTCTACAAAAAGACGGGCCACCTCTACTGTACGTTTATCTTTATAATCTAAATAATCAAATCGGTAATCATAAGGCATCATTCCTATCACACCAATTAGCTTATTATGCTGATCTCTTGCTTGTAGAAAACAACCATCAGGATGTAAAAGATATGTCTGTTCAAAATCCAGAAGGTCTCGGGGGACTATAGTACTGTCTAACATAGGAAAAAGACCTATTCTGAATGCTTTGACATATTCTTTTATATACTCAGCTTGGTTAAGCTCTACTGCGCTAATCTGAATGTTCATCATACCAATTAAATTAAGGGCATAAACATTGTTTTACCTTGATTATCTATACGGTGTAAGGGCAATTGATACGTTGTTTCTAACAATTGGTGTAATTCCTCCCCTTGTACCTCTTGTATATCGATTAACTGTTTCTCTTGCATTAAGTAAAAGCGCTCTCCATACATAAAGGCAAGATTAGGATCATGCATGACACACAGCACCGTTGTTCCCTCTTCAGCCAACTGCTTAATACACTTAAGTACTGCTACTTGATAATGTAAGTCTAAGTGATTGGTTGGTTCATCTAACATTAATACCTCTGGCTTTTGTACCAATACGCGACAAAGCAAAACAAGTTGACGCTCTCCTCCTGACAATGAAGTATAGGGTTTGTTTATCAAATGAGACAACCCAAAGCGAGATAAGATTCCTTCTACTTCTTCAAAATCTTGTTCTGAAGGAGAGAATTTGGCAAACGAAGCTCTACCTGTCAAAATCACCTCTTTTACAGTAAAGGGGAAAGTAGTCTGGTGAAACTGATTTAAGAAACCAATACGGATGTGTTGTTCCTTACCTGGTTTAATCATTCTGCGCTCTTGTCCATCAAAGGACACTGAACCTTCATACTTTTTCTCTAAACCCGCTAAGATGTTAAACATCGTAGACTTCCCACTTCCATTTCGCCCTAATATGATAGATAGTTTTCCTTGTTCAAATGAAGCGTTTACTCTATCCAACACAATCTCTTTCCCATAAGAAAAGGATAGATCATTAATGTGAATTAACTGTTTCATACACTCCAACTGGTTAAACTTTTCTTCATCAAGTAAATAAATATTGGCGCACCAATAATCATCGTAAACACTCCTACTGGTATTTCAAACGGCATTACAGCACGTGAGAAATCATCAATCAACAATAAGAATGATCCTCCAATGCTAATATTCGCCCAAACACCAATATTGTTATTTGGCCCAAATATCATTCTACTCATATGAGGGACAATAAGTCCAAATAAACTAATCACCCCTACTGCAGCTACAGAAGAAGCTGTAATCATCGTAGCCACACAGATAAGCACTAACTTTAGATACTTAGGGTTTACCCCTACTGCTAAAGCTTCGTTATCTCCAAGAGATAGTAGATTTAGCTTCCATCGCAATAGTACAATAATGAACAAACCAATCAGTATGGGTGCAAATGCTGTATTTACTTTTGACCAAGATGCGGTGTGTAAATTACCCATGGTCCACTGCACTATAGCCTGTAACTTATAAGGATCGCTCATATACTGCAACAAGGTTAAAAGTGCGGTAAACACCCCTGATACAATAATTCCGGACAGAACCATACTTACTATAGAAGTACGACTCCCTACATAGGATACTGTATAGGTTAATACTACTGCGCATATACCAAAGGCAAAAGCAGATAAATTAATCGATATAAAAGGAAATAACATAGCTAAGGCTGCTCCAAAGGCTGCTCCTGAAGAAATCCCTAAAGTAAAGGGGTCAACGATAGGATTGCGAAAAATAGCTTGTAACACTCCTCCTGACACGGCAAGAGAAGCTCCTACTAAGAAGGTCAAGATAATACGTGGCAAACGCACTTTCCACAAAATAGTCTCTATGGGATCTGTTGAAAGTTCAGTGCTATTAATCAACTTGACAATATGACTAAACAATTCTGCAGGTGATAAATTACCTGTAGTCCCAAGCATTAGAGAACCTATTAGTAACCAAATAGGAATAATCCACAATAACCCAACTTTAATGCTATATCTCATATATACGCTTACTTCTGACTTTTTGTATTGTATAATATATTCATCGCTTCATCCAAATCTGCTTTTAAAGCATCTTCTGTGTACTCTGGATAACTCCATTGGCGTACTTGCTTAGCGAATAACAAGAACTTCACTGTATGTGGGTCATACAAGAATGAAGGCTTCATTACTTTTACTTGTTTATTCACTACCGCTGGTAGATTAGCTAATTCGCTTAGTCCATATACATCGCTTTCATTAGAATTCCAAAGAAGGATAATATCAGGATTCCACTTATACAACATCTCTGCTCCAATATTAGGTGCCTGCATTTCTAAAGGGCAAGCATTTAAAGCTCCAGATAAAGTGATAGCCTTATCCATAAGTGTACCTTTACCTGAAGTAGATAATACACGTCCTTTAGACCATGCGTAGTACACTTTCTTTTGATTTTCAATCTTAGTAGCTTTCATTTCGGCTACTTCTTTCTCTATATAATCTGCTATAGTATTAGCGCGCTCTGATTGACCAAGTAGTGCTCCTATTCCTTTAAGTTCTTTGATAATTCCCTCTTGGTCTTCACTTGCAATTGTATACACTGCTATTCCCAAGTCTTCTAACTGAGCTACAGCCTCAGCATCTTGATCAAAAGTAATCACAAGATCTGGCTGTAAGCCTATGATAGCTTCTACATTAGACGACCCTCCACCAAAAGTAGGTGTTGCAATCTCCTTCTTAGCCATACGGTTATCTAAGGTAGACAGGAACTCAAAGGTATCTTCGTTTAAATAGATCTGTTGAGGAATTCCTACAAGCTTCTCTTGAGCATCTAACATAAATACGTCATCTACCAAGGCTTCATATAGCGCTACCACACGAGTAGCTGGTTTTGATAATTTCACTTCTTTACCACGGCTATCAATAGCAGATACAGCAGTATCCGTTGATTCTGCAGTAGGTGTAGTTGTACTTTGTTTACAAGATTGTAATAATCCTACCACAACTAATAGTGATAATAAATATCTTAGTTTCATAAATAATATTATAGTTTACGGTGTACGGTTCACGGTTGACAGTTGACGGTGTACAGTTGACAGTTGACGGTATACGGTGTACAGTTTACCTGTGAACTGTGAACTGTTAACCTCTATCTCCTCTTTTTAAGTAAATTCTTTGCAAGTAGTTGTTTCTTTACTAATACAATTCGAGTAGTGAACTTAGCAACTAATTGCTCATAGAGGTTTCCGTCATAAGGCACTAAGAATGTATTGTCTTTTTCAATAAATACAGGCAAATGTCTATTGCCTATATAAAAAGAAAAGTCAGCTACTTCTTCTGCTTTATCAGAAATGAACTGTATAGTTTGCGTAGGTTTAATTGCCAATTGAGCTATCAATACCCCTTCGCTATACAACTTATCTCCCTGACTCCACTCTCTATTTTCTTCCTTTAGTAAATGAAGTTCAACCCCATTTGTTGTCAATCGATGAAATAGATGCTTCTGTGTTTCGAACCATTCGATTTCGAATACATCTATTCCTTGAGTGATTTCCTCACACGGCTGAACATCATCTATATAAATAGTTTGTTGCATTAGCTGTTTACTCTGCTTCGTTTGCTTTTTTAGCTTTCACGCGTTCTTTTAACCACTCACACCATTGATCAATTCCTTCACCATTAGTAGTACTGATAGTCAATACTTCAATGTTAGGGTTTACCTCTCTGGCATCTTTAGTTACATTCTCTACTGTAAAAGGAACATAAGGAAGTAAGTCAGCTTTAGACACCAACATTAATTCGCTGGTTAAGAACATACGTGGATACTTCTTAGGTTTATCATCTCCCTCTGTAGTCGCTAACAACGTTACTCTATAATCCTCTCCTAAGTCAAAAGCTGATGGACATAGTAAGTTACCTACGTTCTCTATAAACAATAAGTCTGTATCTTCTAAGTCGATGTGATCTAATGCTTGAAGAATCATTTGTGCTTCGATATGACACATACCACCTGTAACGATTTGAAGAGCATTTAACCCTACTTCTTTCATACGCACAGCATCTCTATCTGTCTCTGGGTCTCCCACTAATACAGATATTTTAAGGTCTTTACCTAAGCGCTTACCTGTTTCTTGCATTAAGGTAGTTTTACCAGATCCAGGAGAAGAACAAACATTAATAACACAAACGTTTTTTAAGCGTTCTCTAATAGCATTTGCAACAAAGTCATTTGCTTTTAATAAGTGTAAGGTAGTATTATCACATTGTAATGATCCTACGCGGTTTCCTAAACTTTTTGGATTAGATGCCATAAATAATGATTTATAATGATTGTTTAAATATTACTTTAGAAATATATAGTTCGTTGCCTTGCACAATATCTGTTGATGGGGTACCACACTCACAGACAAATCGGTGATACTCTACCTTAAAATCCTTATCGCAACTATGACAGTGCGCAATGATATCATTTACCACTACTTCTAATTCCATATCTCTGTAAATTAGATTGTCTGCGATAAACGCATCAAAAGCATTCTGTATCAACACAGGTTGTACATTAGATAACAACCCTGCTGTAACCTGTATTTTCTGGATATCCTCTACCTTAGCCTCATAATGCTCTTCAAGGGTAGAAAAGATATCTTTCACGATTGACAATTCATGCATCGCTTAACGTTTTTAATTCTATATAAAACTCTACTATATCAGATAAAAAAGTATCTACAATTTTTAGACCCTTTTTTTGCTTGACTATCAACTGGAAGTAATTCGCCTTAGTCAAAACCTTTTATTAGTGTGGATTCTCGCTGATCAAGTCAGTACTATTCTTTTCGGTTTGAATAGACACTAATTACACTTTTCTGTACTAAACACTCTTAAGTAGCATTCTCAAGAAAAGTGCTTGATAATAATCTCAAATCAGCTATACATTAGCTATTTCTGCATTATTAACGGGGCAAATGTAGTAAGTGTTTCTCTACAAGAATAGCACAAATCTTGACTATACTACCATAAAATAGGCATTTACATTTCTTTAAGAATCCCTATATCCTCAAAGAAAATACTCTTATACAAACAAATAAAAAGAAGTCAAAAGTTTCCTTTTCTTCTTAATTTTGCTTTTTAACTAAATGAAATAGCATGAAGGTCAAAGACAAAGTAGTCGATATAGAAACAAATGAAGAATATATCATCAAGGATATCATAGAGAAAAACAAGTTTATACCTGAGGATTTATATAAGCTTACTTCTATAACTACTAAGAAAGAAATTCAAGTATTTAAAAGTACTTTCGAAAGTAGTTTTAAATAGTCTCTAAGGTATCTTACGTCTATAAATCAAAACAAGGATATCGCATCTCTGCAATATCCTTGTTTTGATTTCAAATACCACTAATGACAGTTGACTTCTATTTTATTCTTTCTTATTCCCTTTAATTCTTCTGTTGTAATCTCGAAATGCAAAAACGAGTAGTAAGATATAACCTCCATAGATTAAATACTTCTTATCGCCAATTTGTTCTAAAAATTCCTTTGTTCGATTTCTTTGTAATTCAGGAATGACTTCATTTGTCAAAGGATCGATAATTTCAATATTATCAAAAAACTCTAAATGTTTATTATGATATATTTCATTGATAAAGAGTATTTCATCACTAAACAATAACGTCTCTCCACGTTTTGTCAAAAGCAATTCTAATATCCTAATATAACTCGAGTACTCCATATTTTTACCTAATACAATCTTTACCCCTTCTTTCTGATTTTCTAATTTATCTATCGTTTCCACAATATTTTGTACAACAGCAGCATCTCCAATAAGAGTGCTATTCAACTCGAATACTGTAAAATTAATTTCATCAAATGGAACTTCTGAATAAAGTGTACAAGGACCAATTTCTGGGAAGTAAACATTAATTGCTCCATAAGTTTTATAAGCATTTATATACCCAAAATACCACATACACATCATCGGCAACAATATGATGCTAAACATTCCTGGTATATAATACTTTTTCATCATAATCTTTATAATTTACCCAAACTGAGCTTCTAATAGTTCTTCTTCTGTGAGTCCTACTAAATCTGCAATAAAGGAGATAACCATCTTTCTAAATTCTTGTTCATTTATGGTATTAGGATCTCTTCTACTCTTAAAATAGTTATTCATCACCATTTGTTTTACCAATTCGCCCACAGTCTCTACCTTAAACTCTTTTGCATTTGAATAAATAATCCAGTAAGACAACAACCAAATAAAACCTATTAGCATTGCAAAATACATAGAGATAAAAACAGAAACTACTGTCCCTAAAAAAACAAGCCACAAGAAAAGGCTTAACTCTGCTGTTGGCTTTAATACTTTCAGTTCAAATCCTAGCTCACTCTCTATACTCCCAATTGTAGCTATGCGATTTTCACGACTTATAAGGTTTTCTAATTGACTAGAAGGTGTTATGACAGCTCCATCTGCATACTTTTGGAGAACTGATTTTAGTTTATAAAAAGCTTGTTGAGAAGTACAATCTTCTTTGTTCTCTTTTGAAATAGGAGCACAAATAACATCTATCAGCTCAGCAATACTTTTTACATTTGTAAAAGCATCATTAGCATAAGTAAAGCCATAATCTTTTTCAAAATGCATAATAGCTAACTCTAAATCCTCATATCCTTCTCCTTCAAAAACATATGGTCCCTTATCTTTCCCCATAACAAACTGTAATTTAAACAACTAAATTACTAATTAATTATCTAACTACGACGTTCCTCTTCTTAAACACCAGAGATGCTGTCCTGCATCAAAATTATTGGACAGTTCTTAGACAATAACCAATGTTTACTTGAGTAGAGCTATTGTTTGCCCAACAATTGTCTAATTATTGACCTGTTACTCTCCAACAAAACAATTTGAGTTTATACCTTAATCTGCTCGATAGTATTTATCATCGAAAATAGAATCGTTATTGTTCATTAAGCATTGAACATTCTTTCTGAACAATTATAACCTTATCACTATTCTTAGCAATCTCTCTTCCAAAAGCAGAGATAGTATCTAACAGAGGAATTAGTGTTTGTCCAAACTTAGACAATTCATACTCAACACGCAATGGTGGTTTATCAGTTAGCACCGTACGAATAACTACTCCATCTGCTTCCAATTCTTTCAACTGCAAGCTTAGAGTTCGCTCTGTGATATTGCCCAACTCTTTTCGAAGTTCGCTATATCTCTTTTTATCTCTTAGGTGTATCAGGATTGCTGCTTTCCATTTACCACCTATAAATCTCATAGCAACACTTGTGCTACAAGGATAATCTTTATCGTCTATACTATACATCAGTTACTATACATTTTGACCGTTATTGCAAAGATAAAATACTATACTTAAGTTTGCAACTATACAAATGATAGTTTAATTTAATACATTAAAAAATGAGTTTTTTAGAAATTGCAAAGAGTAGATACACCACTAAAAAATATGATCCTACTAAAAAAGTAAGCGGAGACAAAGTAGAACAGTTAAAAGAAATCTTACAACTAAGCCCTTCTTCAATCAATAGTCAACCTTGGAAATTTACCATTGTAACTAGTTCTGAAGTAAAAGATCTACTAGCTACTAAATCAGCTTTTAACGAGCAAAAGATAAAAGAGGCAAGTCATCTTGTCGTTTTTCACGTTATCAGCACAAAAGAAGGTTTTGAACAATTGCGTATGGCAAATGCAGCTGAAGGTTCTAAGATGTATTACAACAATTTCTTAAAACCTAGATCAGAAGAAGAGGTTACAGCTTGGTTAAAAAATCAAGTTTATATTTCTCTAGGTTTTTTCTTAGCTGCTTGTGGAACCATGGGAATTGATGCAACTCCGATGGAAGGGATTGACAATTTAGAGTTTGACAAAATCCTTAATCAAGACGGGACTTACAAAAGCACTTTTGCAGTAGCAATCGGTTACAGAGATACAGAAGATACTAATCAACCTTCTCACACACCAAAAACTAGAGCAGAACAAAAAGCTATTATCGAAATCAGATAATCAACTCATAAATGCTATTTTTGGACAAAACTTATTCTATGTCTAAAAAGATTATCACACTGTTTATTTCACTTTTTTGCTTACTTAGTTTTGCTCAAAAGAACCCGGAAGGAAAAATGACAGTTTTTGAAATAACCTATAAAAATGGAAAGGCTGCAGAAAAACAAAAGCTAATGCAAAAAGCGACCTTACTCTATGAACCGTCTGAAGATTATTATTACATAGATGGATCAAGAGAAGATGGATTAAAAACAGGTTTACCTCTGTTCTATCAAAAAACAGTCAAAGGCAAAAAGTATTACAGTCACAATGATATTGCTTTTACTAAAACTAATGAAACAGCAAAGTTGATTATTTTTAAATCAGAGCAACTTAAAAATAGCGATGATCAAGAATATATCGAAATCAAATTAGAGCTTACTAAATAAGAAAAGCCAAGGTTGTGAACCTTGGCTTTTCTTATTTACATTTCTTTCAATACTGATTATCCAATCAAAACCACATTCAATCTCAATACTCAACACACCCTTAAACACACTTTATATGCATTTTAAGAGATTTTGTTTTACTTAAAATACATTTTATCATTCTCGGAAAACAAAGTGCTTAAATCGCTTTATTTTACCTAAAGTATAAAATTAGTCCTCACACCCTCATCTTTTTCTTTCTACTCACTTCTTCCTATACCCTATTTCCCTACTCCATCATTATGCGTATCGAATAAAGTTTTTAGATTAATATCCACGATAGGTCGATAAGGTCCTAAGGTATCAAAAAAAGCATTGTCGACTTCGCCAACAACTTTGAGGGCTCTTTGTAAAAGTTCTTCTCCAGATGAAGTCAAACTAATCACTTTTGCCCTTGTATCCACAGGGTGATCTTTACGCTTAATCACCTTCTTATCTTCAAGAGTTCGAAGCACCTTGGACACCATCATACGATCTGTATTACTGTGATTAGCTATATCTATTTGAGTAACATTACCACCCTCTTTTGACAACCAACCAAGAGCAGCCATCAAAACAAACTGAGTATGCGTAATGTCTAATTTATCCAATTCTCTTTTCATTGCTCTTTGCCAAAGCATCGTAACTTGCCACAATAAATATCCTGAACTCTCTTCAGGTGCCTTAAACGGAAACTCAACTGACTCACTCATATCTCAAAACTAAATTTATAATTATAACAATTAAAATGATTTCATAAATCTTAAACACTAAGTTACTTAAATCACTCCTTATCGCGATCTCTTTTTTGTCTTAAATGATGTTGCCAATGCATAGGTATTAATGCAAACCATTCTTGAGCATTCAGAAAACCAAAACCAGGATGTGGTGTTTTTCCTCCTAAATCATTATTCAATAAATCCTTCCATATTTTCATCTTTCTCAAGGCTTCTTCCAATCCTAATTCGACTTCACTTTTAGACATTGGTGCATTAGGAGTATAATCACTCGAAGCTGGAACTTTAATCTTAACAGGAGGAAATTTTCCCAATATATTATAGACCATAAATCCTTTAAAATTCTTCTTACAATTACCTTCATTTTTAGCCATCACACACAACTCAATTTGTTTACCATGGAAAGCAATCGTAGAATTAATTAGGTGCAAATATATTTGTCCAATAGACCAGTAATTATCTGTTCCTTTTTTTGTAATTTCGGCCTCTGAATACGCATTTAATGCTTCAAACCATACTTTTTGGATCTTCTCAAAGTCTTTAAAACTCTCTTCTATAGCTTTCATCTTTATTATTTTGTTGTTACAAATATAGTAATCTCGACAACAAAAACAAACAACAAGCAACAAAATATATTAATATAAAAATAAAATTACTAATATTCAGATACTTACATTGATTATATAAAGTTTAAATTCACTATACTTTAAGTGGTTTAGTTTTTATAAATATAAAAACTAGTTTCTTTCAAGATGGCTTAAATTAAGTAAAAACCACCTAAAAAACAACACACTAAAAGTATGACATTTTGTCAAAACACCACTACTCCAAACAAACAACTATTCTGACAACGCTGTCACAAGCATTTTTTAACTCCATCACAAACAACTTAAAGTAAAACTTTATATAATCCTTATAATTAAAAACAACAATCAACTTATAAACATTAAAAACACTCCTCTTAAACCATAAACAAGATCAACTACTTGCTACCTAAAACCCCCACTAAAAAAACTCAAAACAATCCTCCTAAAAACCTATCTTCTATCCAACCTCCACTCCTTCCTTAAAACTATCTTCACCCTCCTTAACTATTTTTCCTAGACAAGAGAAGCAATAAGAATATCTCCCTCAAACCCTCCTTATATATATGTACAACACACTGCTATTAATAGCACTTTTTACAACAATAAGCATCTATAAAATTTCAGTCAAAAAACCATCCTAACTCTCCATGACCCAGCTTATTTTTAAACCACCCTCACACTTAAGCGACAAATAGGCTATAAATAAAAGAGAACAAACAAAGCTATAAATGATAAAAAAACAGAAAATGAACAGATCAAAACAAACTAAATTATTTATAATTATTACACTTTTATAATAAAGCTAATATAATCACCTTACACTTCCATTAAAGAATATCATTGGTAAAAAAACTATAGAAAGGAAATAATACTCAAACAAAAAACTAAAAACATAAAAAACAAAATGTCTATATATTACTATTTTACAAAAAGCATATTAAGCATACATGCCAAACAAGTAAGTTAACAAAAAGACTTTATAAAAAACACAGATTAGGAATGACATAAAAGAACAGTGACAACATAAAAAAAGACAAGATGCTCTAGTCTGAAAACTACCTTTAAAACAAACTATAAGAAAAACCCAATGGCCTTTTCACAATCTTTCTTTTGTATAAATCTTGTCTTCACGTTTACTGTTTATCCCCAGAAATAACTCCCTAGATGTAGTACAGAAAGCTATATTTATAGGTCAGTTATATACATAACTATTTTAAGGCGATATAAAGAACAATATCGCTCTCATATAACCCAACCCTTCTAAAAACAGAGTAAATACCTATACTGGTCTAAAACAAGGCAAAAGTGTACTAGAACGTACACATACGAAAATCAAAACAATTAACTAATACTAAACAGGTTAGCCTTAAAAAGGGTAATAAATTGAAAGAATACAAGAAAAACAGATTAATTCCAGTAATGGCACACAAGACTTCTATTTACTCTCTTTTATCTTATATCCCAGCCAAAAAAGTACGTGAGTAAGTATTGCTCCACTTACTCCATACATCCAAAAAAATAGAAATACACCTAAGTCTACCATACCACATCTAGTACTATCAAGCCCATCTTTTGGTCGGTATAATCTGATAAAATAATCAGGTAAAACTAGTATACAAAGGAATAATAATATTACAAACAATACGTACCTCCACCCTTTTATTCCCTTGCTATAAAAGAAAATATACCCTATAATTTGGGTTATAAAAACAAGGATTAAAGAAATAAGTGGAGTCATAAATAAGTTATTTAAGAGATACAAAGTAAAGAAATACGCAGCAATAATAGCTACCTATTTACAGTGATTTTGATTTTTTGTCCTATAAATAAACAAGTAACTCAGTAAACAAAATAGGCTACCCATACTAGGTAGCCTATTCTATATATTGCTTTTGATATTACTTATTTTGAAAAGTATGTCGTAGGATATAGCTTTTGAAATGCGTTATTTACCGCTTGGTGAATCACTGTAGAGTGTATCTCATTTGGCAGATAATCAAAATGAGACTTGATATTCTTATTCTTTTGCAAGTTGTCATACAGCTGTTTTCCTTGCTCATACATCATTACATCCTCCTCCTTACTCGGTAGACCTACATATACATTTACCTTTTGTTTAATCTTTTCTAATAGACAAGTATGCGTCTTATCTAATAACTTACCATCACCCCACCATAGACTAGGACTGATAATGATATAATTAGTAAATAAGTATGGATGATTCATCAATACATAAGTAGAATATAGTCCCGCTAGAGACTCCCCTATTACTGTTCTAGTAGCATCAGCCTTGTAGTTTTTCTCTATAAAAGGAATAAGTTCCGACTCTAAAAACGCAGTATAAGCCTCCGCTCTACCGTATTTAGGAAACATATCTTTGCTAAAACCTGCCTTCTCCACAAAGTCAAGATTAGGCACAGCGAAAGTCATATCTTGTCTTCTATTAATAGTCTCTATACCTACTATGATAGAGTTGGGAAAGCGTGCAATCCAAGGTTGAGAATTAAAGCGCACTAGACCCGCTAAGTGGATGAAGTCTTCCTCTACACCTCCGTCTAAAATGTATACAACAGGGTATTTTACAGTATCATTAGCATTGTAATCAGGTGGTAATACAACGTTGATTATCCTATTCTCATTTAATATAGTAGAGTGCAACTCCTCAGTTGTCCCCAGTACTAGTGGCTTACTCTTTATTTGACTTATACCAGAGAATCCCAGTAAAAGCACAGTCATTAATAATAATGATCTAATGTTCATAATAATATGGTTTGTTTTTCCAAAGATAGAAAAATGGCCTAACCACCAAAGTTTTTTTATACCAAAACACTACTTTTAAGTATAAAAAAAACAATATTATCAAGGTACAGTTCAACTATTTGTACTATTTACGCACCCACTTGTATTATTATCGCATTGTATTTACTCGATAACCTACTTTACATCACTTGCTCTAGTATAAAACTGGTCACCTTCAGTAATAGAGCGATAGTAGAATGTACCCATATCTAACCCCGTATCTTTAAATAAAGCATTAATATCTACCTCAGCCTCCCCTCTATAGAAAGCATCCGAATCCACAAATCCCACCGTAGCTGTGTTTAGATTTAGAACGATAAGATCTTCATTAGCTCCAGTTCCGATGATATAATATCCCTGCTTATAGATTTCTCTATTGTGTTTTTTGTAGTTTTCTCCGTGTAATAAATACATTTGATAAAAAGAATTCGAACCAAATCTCCAGCCCGAACGATAAGAATGAGTGATAAAAAACTCCCCTATTTCATCTCCGAAATTACGTCTAAAGTTCCCTTCTGCTGTCTTGGTCAATTGCCACTTTACAATCTCAAATTCTTGACTTAATATCTCTATTGCCTTGTCAAAAAGCACAGTATTCACCTTATTTTCTCTTTCCATACCCTTTTATTTACAGCTTCTACCGATTTCTCTTATTAGAAACATATTTTACAAAATTATAGTTTTATCTCTATCTATATGACACTATTGTCTAAATATCTTTTTCATATACGGCATTACACCTTATAAGTCCTCAACCCAAGACAGTAAAAGACATCGCTAAATCACTCTAAATTCAAGGGTTAACAAATATTCATCAACACTTATATTCTATATTTGCCGCACAAAACAACACTTATTTATGAAGCGAATATTACTAATACTAACAGCGCCTTGTTATTTAGTATCGTATGCACAACAGCCAGATTCTCTAGTGAATCAAAAAATCAATGAAATTGTAATCACTGCAACTCAACATCACAAAGAGTATTCTTCTAAAATGCCACTTACCTTTTTAGAAACACCTCAATCCGCAGATGTAATAACAGATCGTACCTTTAAAGAACAAGTATCTACTAATATCAAAGATGTTCTACAGAATGCTACGGGACTAGTCAGACTTTGGGAATCTACTAGTGTAGGTGTTACAGGTGGTGAATACTACTCTATGAGAGGGTTTGCCTTTCAGCCTAACCTATTAAATGGAATGGCTAGTTATAACAACGGCTCTCTAGATATCGCTAATATAGAACAAGTAGAAGTGATCAAAGGGCCTAACGGAACACTATACGGAGGAACTGTAATCTCTTATGGAGGATTAATCAATGTCATTACGAAAAAACCTTATGAAACATTCGGTGGGGATATCAACTACATAACAGGATCTAATGGTCTTCACCGTGCTAGTATAGACATCAACACCCCTATTTCAAAGAAACTATTCTTTCGATTAAACACAGCCTATCACAAGCAGAACTCTTTTAAAGACGCAGGATACAACGAGTCATTCTTCGTTGCTCCATCTATTCAGTACAACGCTAGTGACAAGGTAAAACTATACCTTGACCTACAATATAAAGAAGCAGAAGTTGCTAATGTACCCATGTTTTTCTTAAACAGAACTGTACCACTGACTTTCGATTCAATGGATTTGTTTGAACAGAACTATAAGAAATCATATACTTCTAATGAGCTAACAGCCAAGAACCCTACCCTAAATATACAAGGTAGAATAGAGTATAAACTAGCAGATAACTGGGTATCTAATACTATCATTGCTAAGAATACAACTCGTAGTAGTGGATATGATCAGTTCTTAAATGATATGGCTAATGGAGATGAGTTTGTCCGTTATATCTCAACATTAGACTCTAAAACAGACATTCTTAATATACAACATAACCTTACTGGTGAGTTTAAGATAGGCTCTTTTGACAATAAGTTTGTATGGGGATTAGACTACCTATCTAAGAAATTGTCTAACACAGATAGCGATTATATCGACCATGGAATCATATCTCTAGTACATCAAACTGATAGTGGTATTTTAACTAGAGAGGCTGTAGACAACACTTTAAAAGGGGCCAATAAATCACATAGAACAGCCAAGACAGAGACCTTTAGTTCATACCTATCTAACGTCACTAACTTCCTACCTAACTTATCATTAATGATGAGCCTTAGAGTAGATCACCTTAAAGGGCAGACTTCTTCTTTTACAGAAGAAAAGAACTATGAGACAAGTTTCTCCCCTAAGTTTGGATTAGTTTACCAACCTATACAAGATAAATTAGCGGTATTTGCTAACTATCTAAATGGTTTTGTATTCCTAGATCCTGCCATTGTATCTGATCCTGATGGCACTAATAAAGCCATACAACCTTTTGATCCAGAACAAGCTAATCAGTTTGAAATCGGTTCTAAAGCAAACCTTCTAAATGGGCGTTTAACAGCTGCTGTAAGTTATTACCATATTAATGTGAGTAATAAACTGATGAGTGATATGGAGAATATGAATGGATTCTCACAGGGTGGAAAAGTAAAGAGTAAAGGAGTGGAACTAACTCTATCAGGTAGCCCTTTAATAGGTTGGAATATCATCACAGGATTTAGTCACAACTATAATAAGGTAACTAAATCTCTTCCTGAAGACGGTAACCTGGGTACAAGACCTGAAGAAGCAGGTCCTGCTAATACATTTAACTTCTGGACGAATTACCAAGTACAATCAGGCACATTCAAAAACCTAAGTCTTGGATTCGGAATCAACTCTCTAAGCAGCCTTAGAGTGATGAATCGCACCACTATAGGAGTATTCGAAATACCGAGTTATACCATTATGAACGCTGCAGTATCTTACTCTTATAAGAACGCCACTGCTAGTTTAAAACTAGATAACTTAACAAATAAAAAGTATTTCTCAGGTAACTCTACTGTCAATGCACAAGGGGAAAGAGCAATATCTCTATCTGTCAACTATAGATTATAAGTAGCTTATATTACAAAAGGGAGGTCTTCTACTAAGAAATCCTCCCTTTTGTATAATTACTATTTAGTAGGTGATATTACTTTCTCATAGTGTACAGCATTAAAAATACCGATACCTAATGATTCTATTTCTCCATCTGCATTGCCAAAATATACTTCCTTATCGAAGCTTTCGAAATAACTTTTTTCAATATAAGCAAACAACTTATACTTTACCTTCTTCTCTACAGTTCCCGTATTACTCAACTGATCTACTGCTTTACTAGCAACAGATACACCAAAAAAATTATCTCCATTTACAGCTGATCTATTTTCATAATTAGTTACTTTTCTAGATCCTTGGTCAAGTTCTACTATCACATTACTGTGTTCCACCTTAGTTAATGTAACTCCTACATATCCAACTTTCACGCGATTGTCCTCTTTATTGTTATAAATAAAAATAGGCATATCGTACTCCAAAAAAATAATATTCTCTGTATTAGGTGATAAGGTTATTACCAAGTCTACATCTAAACTAACTTGCTTCTTAGAGACATCCATTACATTAGCACTTTTCTCAGTATGGATCGTTTTCTTACTTTTGGCATATTTAATTGTTTTCAGATTAAAACTATTTGCATCGTAGTCCATTGTAGCCACATCCCCTTTTTGATTAAGTACTATTTTACGGAGATAGTCAGGTTTTTTCTCTAATCCTTCTAAGCGAATATAACGGTCTTCTGATTTCTCTACTTCGATACCTTTAGGGTCTATATCTAAACCTGCTGTTGGCTCTTCTGTTCCCACTCCCACTTGTCCAAACATAGATATACTAAGCAAAGTGAGAAACAATATACTAAACTTCTTCATCGCTTCTATTTTATTAATTCATTAATAGTCACTAAGATCACTCCTTTTCCCCAGTTATAATTTGTTCCTGAATTAGTATAACTTCCAAATCTAACCTCATAATTGTTAAGATCAATAAACTCTGTAAATCCATATAAATCGTATTGTAGCTCTAAAGGTTGATTAGTCTCATTACTCACTGTATCTATATAAGTATAACCAATAGCTCTACCTTTAGCAGAAGTAGTAGTTGCAGATGCTAATGGTGATGAAAAAACATTCACAGATTGATTGATTTTTTCAAATGGTTTGACACCAAGTTTCCTTTTTATGAATACACCAAATTCCCCTTTTGGATTATCAGATCCAGCATATACAGATGGAATACTATAGCTAATCTCAAGTACATAAGTTTTATGAGCAGGTACTGTGAGAGTCGTATTCAAATCTAAAGATTTCTCAGTGTACTCTGAATACTTATTATCTTTTACGTCGTTTCTATCAATCTTTACATATTGCTCCATTTTTTTTGTGAGTACATTTTTGAATATCAAATCTGTTGGCAATCCTGTAAATACAGCCAAATTACCTTTCTCATCTGCAATTAAATGTTGAGGATAATCAGTCATTGCTCCCTCTACATTACGTACATCTTTTAGTTTTGCCTCTTTTGCAATGTGTACAGCAGCTTTAGGATCTTCTAGTCCTATTCCTACTTGAGCAATAGCACCAAAACTATAAAACAGCATTAAAACACTTATAACTCTTCTCATCTTTTTAGTTTTTAGTTGTTTCACCATAATAAGGTTTGTGATACACTTTAACCAAAATCATCCCAATACCTTCTCCATTGTCGGAATTAAACTTAAGTAATCCTTCATTCGCTTTACTATAACTCATCATCTTATAAGTTATTTTTTTAATCGTTTTACTCGTGTTAACTACTTCTTGAATAGTCATTCCTTCTACAAAAGCTCTTCTAGAATTCAAACGAGGGTATGTATTTTCATATTCACTCACTATAGATAGCGCTCTATTCCCCTCTCGAACATTGACATAATTACTATCCTTTCCTTCTTCTTTTTTCATTAATCGAGCACCTACCTCATTGACTAATGGCCAATCAATATACCTCCCATCATTTACTACTTCAAAACTAAAAGGTACATTATAGTGAATCTCAAATACAGAAATAGTATTGGGTAATAATTCTAACTCAACTTCTAACTGAAGGTCCTTACTCTGATCTGTTTTATCAACAATGACTTGCTCCTTCATTTGATTAGAGACCATCTTAACAAAATAAGAACGATCACTTTCAATATCTTGATAGCCTAAATTACCTTCCTTATCCATAAGCACCTCTCTGTTAAACACTTTAAGATCTCCTTCTTCCAAATTGCGAAATCGAACACTTCCTTCTATCTCAATACCATTTGTTGGATTTTCTGTTCCTACTCCTATTTGTGCCATCCCTAAACAATTGGTAAACAAGCCTATTAGTATAAATATCTTTTGTTTCATTGTCTTCTAATTTTAATTTTTAGAGTTATACAGCATACTCAGAAATGAATATACTGTATAGAACTTATTTCTTCACATACTCTAGGATAAGATAGTATTTCCCTTTCGGATGTTTAACAGTTATAGTTCCTGGTGTCCCAAGTGTCAGAACAGTCTTACCACTAACTACCTCTTTCTTAATCAGACCACGTGTAGCAGAATTTGTTGTTTGGTTAATTAACCTTGCATCCAAAATAACAGATGCAAAATCTCCATCAATAGTAATCTTATTCTCTGCTTTAGTCAGTTCTATTTCGAAGACTCTCTGAGCAACCTTTTTATCAGTATCTAACCACTTCACATCTTTGATCTGTTCTTGTTTGCTATAATCAACCTCTGCTTTAGTTCCTTTTTTAAAAGAAGCTCCACCGTTTCCATCTGCGGTTAATACATCTCCTTCAGTTGCTTTTTCAGACGAAACCTTAGCCGCAGTAATTCCTTTATCTAATACTACTGTTCCATAAACTGAACCGGCTTTTAATTTTGCAAATGTCACAGCATCATTTTTAATCTTACTTGTCGTTACCGCATTATCCGTTATGTGTTTTTCTTTTACACCATTCGTCTCGATATCTAAATTAACTCCTTGTAAAACCGCCTTATCTCCATTACCTATAGCAATACTACTTTCTTTACTGGTAAGTGCTTTTCCTTGTGTTTTAGACAATTCATTAAAACTCTTATAAAGAACTTTACCATCTCCAGTAGCACTAAGAACATATCCTTCAGGGTAGCTTTTTTCTATTTCTTCACCTTTAAATATGTCACCCGAGTTTAGTTTGTACTTACTAACAGTTTCATTTTTAATTTTACTTGTAGTAACTGCATCAGTTGCTATTTTAGCCGTTTTCACTGCATTATCAGCTAACTTTTCTGTTGTAATACCTCCATTTTTGACATCAACTGAGGCTGTAGACAATAGAGCATATTCTCCATTTTTCACTTCTATTGCTCCTGTTCCTTCTAATTCTTGGCCTTCAATACTTACATGACTATTCACATCTTCATACTTCACTCCGCCATCACCATCAGCTACTAATACAAAACCTTTGGTAGCACCCTCAGAACCAATCTTTACACTTGTCACTTGATTATTAGCAATATGAGCAGTCTTAATCCCATCTTTTTTAACCTTTAGAGTCATCGCTTGTAAAG
This sequence comes from Myroides marinus, assembly GCF_900109075.1. Lineage (GTDB taxonomy): Bacteria > Bacteroidota > Bacteroidia > Flavobacteriales > Flavobacteriaceae > Flavobacterium > Flavobacterium marinum_A. Next base: position 67,246 of record NZ_FNYS01000008.1, read on the forward strand.
CTGCTTTATCACCATTAGTAACTTCTAAAGATTCATCTGAACTAACCTTAGCACCTTTAGTAAAAACTAGCTCGTCCATGCTCTTATAAGCTACTTTTCCCTCGCCGATGGCTGTTAAGACTGTATTATTAGCTGCTTTCTCTGCGTTTATCTTAGTTGCAGTTACACTTGCATCAGCTATATGACTTGTTTGAATCCCTTGATTTGCTACAGCAATTGAAGTCTCTTTTAATAGAGCTTTATTTCCTGAGGCAACAGTAATTGATTTATCTGTTTTCAGATCTTTTCCCTCATTAAACACAAGGTCATTCATACTTTTATAAGCTACTTTACCTTCTCCAATAGCCGTTAATACAGTATTAGCTGTTGCTTCTTCTGCATTGATCTTATTGATAGTTACCGTAGCATCATCTAAGTGTTCTGTTTTTATTCCTTTATTAGCTACACCAATAGTCATAGGTGCTAATACCGCATTTAGACCACTTCCTGTTATAAATGTTAGTGCTGAATCTAAGTTCAAATCTACTCCACCTGCTTGCACAGCTTCTTTCTCCACATAATCAAAACCACCTTCACCATCAGTTACTAGTAACATATCTATACCTTGGTTCTCTGAATTAAGCTTGGCTTTAGTAATCGAGTTATTCTTAATACCAATCTTTGTATCAGTTAGCACAGCATTTTCTCCTCCTTCTAGCACTTCTATCACCCCATCTGTAGTCAAATCAAAAGCTTGACTTTGTAATTGTGCTACAGTTGCATACTTAAATCCTCCTTCTCCATCAGTAGTAATAATGCTATTTGCTTCTTCTTCTCCAGAGCCAAGTTTATCAATAGTAACTTGTTTTGCAGCAATCTTATTCATGGTAACTGCATTATCTTGTAGATGAGTATTGGTAACACTATTGTTAGCTAACCCTAGAGTTACATTGTTCAATACCTTACCTTTTCCATTGTCTACAGTTACCACGCCATCTGTTATAATATCTCCTGCTCCTGTAAGAATAGATGTAGTAATTGGTTTATAAGCTACATTTCCATCCGCATCAGCTGTTGCTACAGCGTTTACCTCTGCTCCTTCAGCAGTTAGCTTACTAGCTGGGATTGAAGTATCATTAATACTTAGACTCACATCGCCTAGTGTCTTATTGATACCATCTTTCACATAGATAATATCATCTGTAGAAATAGATCCTACTCCTTCTATCACACTAGCATCGATAGTTTGGTATGTTACCTTTCCTGATTTATCTGCAATAGCCACACGATTATCAATACCTTCCCCTGCTGTTAGCTTCTTATCTGTAATATTAGCATCAGCTACTTTTTCTGTAGTTACTGCTCCTTTTTGCAGTTTAGTAGTACTTACACTAGTTGCTGCCAAGTGAATTTCTTTTACTCCACCCGTCTTTAAACCTAATGTTACTTTCTTATCTTCACCTCCAAAGATTGCGTCAATACCTCCTTCTACAGCAATACTTTCATTACCTTCTATATTCCCTTTACTTACAGATTCTACGAGGGTACTCATATCTTTAAATTCAGCTCCCCCAATACCATTTGTAGTTAATACTTTGTCATCAGTAGAAATTCCTTCACTACTAATTTTACCTGCTGTTACTGCTTTATCGTGAATATGCATAGTGTTTACACCACTTTCAGCAATAGCAATACTTGCTTCATTTAATAGTGCTTTATCTCCTTTTGTCACAACTATAGATCTATCAGATGATAAGTCTTTTGCATTTGCCTCTATAGTTACATATAGATTGTTTTGTACATCTTTATTTTCAATAATATCCTCAAAGTTGTTGATTACATCTCCTACTACATCAATAGTTACCTCAGCAAGCTCCTCATTCTTATACACATACTTACCTGTATTTTTACCCTCTACTTGTTCTGCAGTAATCGTAGTTACAGTCTCAAATGACTTCACTATCTCTGAAATATCTATAGTTTGATTATCTCCTTTTTCATCTAAGTATTTGAACACATAGCTATCACCCTCTTTTACATACGTTACGTTTCCTAGGGGTAGAGCATTGTTGAAATACTGATTTAATGTATTCTGTACATCTTCATTAGTAATGATATCCTCAAAGTTGTTGATTACATCTCCTATAACGTCAATCGTTACCTCAGCAAGTTCCTCATTTTTGTACACATACTTACCTGTGTTTTTACCATCTACTTGCTCTGGGGTAATCGTAGTTACAGTCTCAAATGACTTCACTATCTCTGAAATATCTATAGTTTGATTATCTCCTTTTTCATCCAAATATTTGAACACATAGCTATCACCCTCTTTTACATACGTTACGTTTCCTAGAGGTAAAGCATTGTTGAAATACTGATTTAATGTATTCTGTACATCTTCATTGCTGATAATCTCATCAAAGTTATTGATCACATCTCCGACTACATCAATCGTTACCTCTGCAAGCTCCTCATTTTTGTACACATACTTACCTGTGTTTTTACCCTCTACTTGTTCTGGAGTAATCGTAGTTACAGTCTCAAATGACTTCACTATCTCTGAAATATCTATAGTTTGATTGTCTCCTTTTTCATCTAAGTATTTGAACACATAGCTATCACCCTCTTTTACATACGTTACGTTTCCTAGAGGTAGGCTTGTATTAAAATACTGATTTAAAACATTCTGTACATCTTCATTAGTAATAATATCCTCAAAGTTGTTGATTACATCTCCTACTACATCAAGAGATGTTTGGCTCTTATCTTCTGAAGTATATACATACTTACCTTTACCTTTATTTTCTAGAGTACTAAGGATATTAATATCTGATAAAGGAACAGAGACTATATTCTCATCTGTATCTTTTAGGTATAAGGTTTGTTCTTCGAAGTTTACAGCAAACTCATCATTTTTAGGTATATCTCTAGAAATATTATCTTGATCTGTCATTAAGCGTATCCAAGTACTTTCAAACCAATAATAATATCCTATACTTAGTTCTGTATTTTGTGTGGTATTAAACACTAATAAGCTATTAGCCGTTTTCCCATTATTAATATTACTATTGTCTGTTAATGCTTTTAAAGGAACCCTTGGAATTAAAACTCCTTTAAGGTTGTTAGATGTTGCTTGTATATCAAGAAGAGCTGATTTATCAGGGCTTTTAGTACCTATTCCCACTTGTGCCATAGCGAAACTTGACACAAAAAGAAGAGCGATTGGTAATATATTTCTTTTCATTTGATTTGTCTTTTTAAATTATTGGATATTCTCTTTCTTAGTTTATTCCAACTAATGGAGGACTATTTCCTTCTTGTAAAGACAGAAAAAATGGGAATTGTACGGGTCTCATTTGGCCTAGAAAAGTACCACATGCGTTTTTTATTAATCTTTCAACAAACATCATCATAACCTACACATTACTTTAAATTTCAAATTCAGTGATTGCTTTCATTACATTATTAATAATTAAAAGCTATTATTTAATTATTATGAAAAATTCAAACACTATGCCAAAAACAATGAAAACTTGACAATAACTGACATATTGAGAATATACATATCTCAATATTGACACCAGTTTATATACAAACAAGAACTATTCATCAACACATTAGGACAGAATCAAACTATTTTGAGTTAAAAATCCCATGATACTAACTATTTTTTATTTCTAAATAATGCGAAAAAAAGTTCATTATGAGAGATTTCTTTTCTCATATATTACCACTAAAGCCTTATTTTTCCATATCTCAGAGATGGGATAACAAAAAAAGAGGCTATCCATAAGGATAACCTCTTCTTATACTTTTTATAAATTTAAAGTCGATATGTAATGTTCAGATAAACCTAATTATGTAGTGTGAAATTAGAAGTAAAATCTCTTCTTTTTGTCAAGGTAAAGAAAAAGATAGCTCTAGTAATGTTATTTCTCTTATTTAACCATCATCGCTAAAGTACCAAAGAAATTACTAGCATTATGAGCAAGAATAGGAAACACTATACTTCTACTCTTAATAGCAATCCAGCCATATACATAACCCGCAAAAGCAGTTTGTATAAAATAAATAGTATTAAACCCTACTTCATACTCCTTAGACAGCGTAAAGGCATGTACAAAACCAAAGAGTACAGCTATAAGCAAATTACTAGGGTTACCTATATATTTAACCTTAGTCTTTAACGAAGACAATAATAACCCCATAAGCACACCTCTAAACATAATCTCCTCATCTAGCCCAGGTAAGGTTAATTGAAAGGCAAGCGTCTCTATGTTCCACTCTCCTCCACTACCTGCAAAGAACCAAGCTAATACAGCTAACACCGTAATACCTATCGTAGCAATCCAGACAGGTTGCTTACTCCCTTCTGCCTGCTTAAGAGTAAAGAAGTCATACTCTTTAAAATACTTGCGAAACACATAATAACAAAGGATCCCACACAGTACCCCATATATCTTTCCACTCCAATTCCAATTGCCATTGATAATATGAAAAGCATCATACACTCTCCCTAACATGATAGCACAACTATACACTACAAATACGAGACAGAAGACACCAATACGAATAAAGTACTCTTTAGTTCTTTCCTTCATCAACAAAATCATAAAAGGAAGCAATACTATGAGATAGATAATAGCTTCTAAAACAACAATATTCATAATCAATGAGTTAGTTATTCTAAAGTAGCATTTTATTATTAAAAGACAATACAGGTTTTCGGTTAACCGTTAACTACCCTGTGTCAAATGTTTAACAATCTCCTTTATAGAATACTCAAAATATTCTCCTTTTTCATTCTTGTTTCTGTTAAACAATTTTGGGCTATAATTAGAGCAATTCAACTTTAAAAAGGAATAGTAATACTCATCTAAATACATGTCAAACTCCTCCTCAAAAGTCATTTTCGTTGTATAATCAACCTCCACAAAGGTCTTAAGCTTAGTCACTACGAATGTCAATTCCTCCTCAGTTACATCTTTAACAGGTAAAGGATCAGGTAGAGCAATTCTAAAGGCAAATACCTCAGCGCTTTCTCCTTCCCAATATTCCCATAAGTCATAATTAGACATATCTTTATCTGTAAGCTCATGCAATGCCTGCTCTACTCTTTTATACTCTATATTGTCCTCATCTCCATATTCATCACAATAGTCCGTATACCCCAAAACTACCTTTAGTATCACAGGATATCGCTCTTCTGCTACCTTCATAAGAGGCATTATCTCTTTTCTTATATTCATTTATAATGGTTTATAGGTTACAGTCTACAGTTTGTCTACAGTTTACAGTTTATCCTGTCCACCGTTAACTAATTCGTTCCGTATTTACAATTGGGCGAAAAGTATTTCGCCCCTACTCTTGTGTGTCGACAATTGTAATACATACTTTAAAATCCTTATCCACACAGTACTCCCATAATCAAAGTACCTAATGCCGTAGGCATACACTGTAAACAGTGAACTGTCAACCGTTAACTATTTAAATTCTTAATTAAAACCGCCGCCTTCTTCGTTGTACTAACCTTACTCCAAGCCTCTACCAACTCCATAACTCTTTCATTCGTTACCTTAGTTTGATTAGTACTCAGCGCCTCAACATACTGTTCTAATAAAGACTTAAATCCTTTAATTGGAGTTTCATTCATCTCACATAAAATACCTTCTATCAATTCTTGCAATGCCTGGTTATGTTGTACACTCACATTCATCATAAACCCTTGAATAGAATCTGTCAAACGCTTAATGGTTACATATTCTTTAGACAATGCTTTTCCGATTACATGACCTAAGCGCTTTTGATCTAAATGCAATGCCTCTTTTATCCAATACTCCGCTGCAAAAGAACGCGTAACCTTGTCATCCGCCATCATTCCCAATCCATAGAATAAATAGAACTGATCCGTGAACATTACCTTATTCATTTGCAACAAATAAGTAAACACCTCTTGTAGCGCTTTCTTCTCAGCAACCTCAAACGTAGCGCTACCTCCATAATGCAAACATCTCTCTACAATCGCCATTAGTACTGCATCTAAATGCTTTGGTGTGATTGTCATTAAATCTGCCAGTTCACTAATACTTACATCCATAATCTGATACTTGATCAGTCCCATCAGATTCACAGACCCCATGCGATCACCTACTGCCGTCTTAGGCATTCCTTTGTTCACACGGCTAAATAATACAGACGTATTGATATCATAAGGTATCTGTTCTAACTTTAGTTTCTTATGTGTAAATACCTTTTCTACCTTCTTCTTAGTCTTATAATCCCAATCCTCATATGTATGAGAGTCTTCTATTACTTCCCAATTGCCAAGCCATCCCGCACAATACAATTGTTGCTCTTTAGTGTATCTATCATTAGCCAAGCTCTCTACTGCCTCATGGGGATACTTTAAAGCAGCAGCCAATCTCCATACATCATAATATGTCTCTGAATCCTCTTTTATCTCTCCCTCTCCTAAGTAGAACTCCAATATCGCTAATAACTCTCCTTTTAAAACCTTCTTAGCATGTGCTAAACCTTCTGCTAAAGTGGTTGTATTTAGACGAGCCAAAGCTATCTGAAGGTCTAAAGCATCGATAAGCTCACCTTGTTTTTGATATACCGCTAACCTATCTACAAGTACCACTGCATCTATATAAAATGGTTCGTGTGTAGGTAAGCTCAAAATAGGGAATTGGCGTTTCTCTTTTAACAACTGTAAACTATAGAAATAGATAGTCAAATAAGGACGCATAGCCGAGTAGTAATACTTAAATCTATTACTTGGCTCTAACTTCACATCCGCTAAAGAAGTCTGACTATGAGAGTACAACTCCTCTTTACTGTGTTTCTTATATATCTTTTCTAAGGCTGTGGTATCTAATGTTGTATCCTCCATCAGCATACGCGACCATTCTAACATCCAGAATGCTATTACATTCTGCTTAGGAGTACCACTCCAAATATCTTTTATCTTCTTATATGCCTTGTCAAAAGCTGGTAACAACTGATCTATATGCTCCACTGTAATCTCTGGTGATAATCGCACTACTGCATCTACTGTTTGATCAAAGATATAGTGATTATCTGTACTCCAAATTGAACTACAATGGAAGATCAAATCTTCTACTGTATCGATAGGTGTGATAGGTATTAACTCTATTTCTCCTTCTTCTACCATCTCTCCAAGAACTATCGTTTCAGCTGTAATATAATCTGCTAAAAACGTCTTTGTCTCACTCATCATCATATCTTGATAAGCAGCTAACTGAGCGTTTAAGTCCTCATTAGGTTTTGCATACTTAATGATTTGCTTCGCTATCTTCGTTTGCAAAGCTTGGTCTTGTATGTGGAATGCCCCTACTAATGCCTCCGCACTACTCTCTTTATAGGTAGGGTGCGACTTATCGAAAGTAGCCACAATACGCATTACTTTATTAATAGTCGCTTTCACTGTACTACTCATCAATATTGGCAAGTGAGTGATGAAAGTCTCTGCATAAAATGTTTTCTCCTTTGCTATTTTAAACAAAGTATCTAATGCCTCATTAACCACTTTAGACAATGGGCTGTTTAACAGCTGAAAGATATCTTCTTGAAACGTTACTATATCCTGATCTGTCAGTCCTATCTTTCCCAATAGATTAGCATTCCATCCACTTAGAGCCTGGTTAGTATGAGTCAACGCACTTTGTACAGCAGTCTGCACAATACGATGCTTATCTAATCGCCCTTGTGCTATTAAAGTAGCAATAACCTCATCCCAAGAATGATAATTAATACTCACCTCATGATCAAATAGATACCAAAACTGCTTCTCTAACAAAGCTGGATATTTATCAAATAACTCCACATTGCTAAAACTCACCATTATAGTTGCCCAGGTACGCTCTGTCAGTGGAGTCTTAAACACTCCTTTTTCATTTAATTCATACACATAACCTATCTCGCTAAAAGGTGCACGTATCCATCCTTCAGCAGCTCTATCATTGACATATTCTCCTAACCAATCTGGGATATACCACTCTAATATATCATTAAACTCACTCTCTGCTATAAACCATATTCCCGTAAAGTCTTTATAAGTACACGACGCCAATACAGCTAAACTAACCGCTGATCGCTGCTCACCATTCCCTCTATATCCATACGAATTGCGGTTACCCTCCTCTGGTACATACTCTTGATAGTACTTCCCTAACTTAGAGATCTTCTTTGTGTATTTTAATCGTTCTTCTGTTGGTGTATTTTTCAGTAGTGCAAGTACTTCTGTAGTATTCCCCGCCTCTACTAACTGTTCTAATTGGGTATAAAATATGTCTTTACTCATAGTGGTAGTTTGTTGTTGTTTTGTTTTTTTGGTTTCTCGTGATTTCGCACTTTTCCGAAAGCCGAAAGATACTATTTTAAAGTAAATAGAATGTAATGGAAATGAGGGATATTCTTAAATATTGTTCTATTTACAACCCATCTTAATTCAGTATTTATCCCCCACTTATCCTCGATTAAATATGTCCTCACTGACTAAGTAGTGAATACGTTATGACTCCGTTGTTTTTATTGATTTAACGGACTCACTACGGACTCATAACGCAGTTACAACGGAGTCTTTTGTTACAGAGGGACATAAAAATAGAAAGCTACCTAATACTGGGTAGCTTTTATATACTTAATAATTTACTGATATTTATTTTTTAGACTGAGAGATACCGATGATGACACCGAAGTCTCCATCTGTCTGCGTCCATCCTTTAGAAGGAAGGTATGCTCTTGATACAAAGCCATCCAAATACAGTGCATTTACGCATCCCATATCTTGGAACAACTTAGCAAAGTCATAGAAGTTTACTTTCTCTTTAGACATCGCGAATACCACCTCTCCAGTTGCCTTTATTCCTACTCCATTGCGGATATTGAGGTTAGTTGAACCTTGGGTAAACACCTTGTTTATCTGCCTATCTACTAATAGCATTGGCCCTGATTGGGTAGCATACTTTATAGTTGGATGTGGTTTAAATGCAGAGGTTACTACTATGTCCGCTTTATGGTCTTCTGTCAAATAGAACACCCCATTCGGTGGTAAATAGAAATTCCCCTTGCCTCCTACTAAAGTATCTAAAGCTTGTAGTTGCTGTCCATCTTCTATGTACAATCCTTTAGGTATGTTATTCGGTTCAAACATCCCACCATTCATCGCAAATATTAGTTCTTTATTTCTAAGAGCTAAGAACTCTTTTAGGTTTCCCAAACTGCGGATAGGTACTGACTTTTCGTTGTGATAATACATCTCTATAGCCTCCTGTTTAGGATCTACCTCATAAATGACATAGTCTTGCTCATAAGCCTTGTCTTGACAAGAGAACAAGGATAAGAGTAAGCAACCTAAAATCACGAAGTGTAACTGCATAGAATACATTGGATTAATGAAGTATAAATGTAGTGCTATTTTTTGTTGTTTTGACCTCTGCACTTGTGGACGTAAAGTATTACGTCCCTACTGTCTTGCTAATAACACTTATCCCTTCATATTGAGGTAATACAAAAAGAAAACTACAACTCATTTTCAAGGCATTGTATATACTTCTCTTTTTCTGAATAGCTTATAACTGTCAGGTACTCTCTTACTTCTGATAACCATTCTTCATTAGACTTGATCTTTACCCTTGCCACTGTTTTCTGTTGAAAGTAAGGTCTATCATCAAAAGCTTGCATTAAGTGTCTATTCATTGACTCCTGTGTCTGTTCACTTGGAGGTGTTTTACTTAAGCTTGCTTTCTCTAAAGAGTGTAATATCCCTCTTTGATAATCAGGGTTCATAATAGCTTCTTTATACTCTCCTGAATACGCTAATACCACTGGGATATCTTTTTTCTCTAAGATAGCTGCGCGCAATCTATAGTTACCATCAATAATCCAATATCCTCCCAAAGATGGAATATACCAAGCAAATACAGGTGGTAGTGATCCTTCTATCGCTTTCTTTCTCCACCACTTTAAACGCCCTGAGTACTCATCTACTTTGCGTGAGTACAACAATTCTCTATCCCAACACGCATAGGTAAATGGGTCAAAGTCATCCTCAGCCGCTATCGTTGTTCCGTAATTAGGTGGTGAAGCAAAGTCTTTATAACCTTCGAAAAGCCATATAGAATCATAGAAGAAGTGTTTGTCTGCTTGCACCATCTCTTCTGCAAAATAGCGAGACCATGACTTTAAACGCTCTTCTGTAGAAAGTCCTTTGCGCTTCTCTACTTCTTCAGAGTTAATATTCTTTATTAATCTACTGTCTTCTTCAAATGTGCGCACTAACCCAATATCACAGAAATCTCTACTGATAAGTCCCCACATTACAGGCTTGTCTTCACAAACTAACGTCATCTTCCAATTAGAGCCGCTCAACAACTGCATGGTTGGTGCTGTTAGTCCTTCTACGGTTAATTCTAAAGCTTTCCATTGTTGGTCTTGATCTAAGATGTCTTTCCAGTAGTATTTCATTTGCTTGTTTTTTTTTGGGGTTTTGTAGTTTGTTTTTGTGTTTGCTAACAAAATTAAGAATATGCTTCCTCTGATATTAAAAAAACATTACTCATTATTTAATCTCTTATCACTAATTCAAACCTCCTTTTGCCTTCCACATCATAGTCTGCTATCTCTGTAAACCCGATATTCTGCATCATCTTTATAGACTTTTCGTTTCCACTACGAGCAATACCTATTATAGTAGTCACTCCTGATTCGTGTGCCTTTACATACTCTATTAAGCCTTCTGTGCCCTCTTGTCCAAAGCCGTATTTCCAGAAATCTCTTCCTATAGAAAAACCTATTTCTACAGCTGTAAGTGACTCAAAGAAGTACATTGCTGTTCCGATTAATACTTCAGTATCTTTTTGTATTACAGCCATTCTTATCTTAGTTTTATTCTCCCATTCTTGATGCGCTTGTAGTACCATTCGCTCTGCATCTTCTATTGTCTCTAGAGGTTTGCTACCTCTATACTGCATCGCATCCTTATCAGAATAGATATGTAATAATTGTTCTTTATCTTCTATGACTAATGGCCTAAAATATAATCTTTCCATATTTAGTTTGCTTGTTGTTTGCTTTCTTTATACTCGCGTTTCTCTACTAAACTAGCTCCTGCCTCTGCACTCAATCTTGCAAATACACGACTAGATAAAATAGTAATTACTCCCATCACTAAGAATGTATATCTAAACACGTCTACTCCTTGATCATTGGTACCTATACTACTGTTTTGGAACATCATTAAAATCATGGCTGAAATAGATATTCCTAAACTAATAGCCAATTGTTGGGTTACAGATAATAGAGTATTTCCTTCGCTAGAAGTATCACTGTCAAGATCTGCTAGTGCAATAGTGTTCATTGAAGTGAATTGAATAGCATTAAAGGCTCCGTTGCAAATCATCAATAATACTAATATCCACATTGGGGTATTCTTATTGATAAAAAAGAAACACGAGATTATAATTCCTGTCAATATCGTATTGACAATTAAGGTGTTTCTATATCCGAATTTGCGAACTATAGGGATGACAAAGTTTCTAAACACAAGATTGGCTCCTGCCTGTGGTATCATCATTAATCCTGCAAAGAATGCTGAGTATCCATAACCTACTTGTAATAACAACGGTACCATTAATGGCATACCTCCTACTCCAAAACGAGTAACTAAATTACCGATAAGTCCTACTCTAAGTGTTTTTATCTTTAATAAGCTTAGTCTGATTAAGGCTTTTGCATTGTCCTTAGCATATCTAGTATATCCAACTACACAAATAATAGTCAATACACCTAATAACCCTAGTGTAACAGCTGTAAACTGAGGAGAGTTCCATCGCTCTATAATTAGTGTGATAGTGGTTAATCCACCACTAATTAAAAGCCAACCTTTTAGATCAAACTTACCTACTGTATTAGTAAAGTTAGGAACGACCTTTCTCGCCCAAACCATAGCGACAATACCTACAGGTAGATTAATCAGGAATATCCAATGCCAGGAGAACTTCTCTACTAGAAAACCTCCTGCTGTAGGACCTAACATAGGACCGATAAGCGCTGGTATGGTGATGAAGTTGATAATACCTAGTAGTTGATCTTTTGGGTAGGCATATATCAAGATAAGACGAGCGACAGGTACTAACATAGATCCCCCTATAGCCTGAAATATACGTGCTAATACAAGTTGATCTAAGGTATTGGCTATCGAACAAAATAACGAACCTAAAGTAAATGTACCAATGGCAACCATCAGCATATTACGCGTCCCAAAACGATCTGCAAGCCATCCACTAAGTGGTATAAGTAAGGCTACTGTCAAAGTATAAGATACGATAACGCTCTGCATCTCTAAAGGTGACTCTCCTAAACTCTTAGCGATAGAAGGTAATCCTGTGTTAAGGATAGTCCCATCTAATGCCTGCATAAATATGGCTAACGCAGCAAGCCAAGGCAAATACTTCTTCACCTTTGGGTCCTGAACGATCCCTATTTCCATAATGTTGTTGTACTTAGGTTATTTAATAGTCATCGCCTCTCTGAAGTGTCTATAAGGTTTGCTGAGATGGTATAGTAAAATAATTAGTGCTTTACTCCTAGTTTACACATCTTTACAAACGGTATTGCGATGATACACAAATATAAATAATCCTATAGTTTCTTTATTTTGTCCAATCGCTTTACCCTGTCAATGAAATTCCAAAAAGGCTTCAACTCTTCTAATAAAATCACAACATCATATCAATAAATATACCGAATGATTCTATATGCTGTTTTTTAAACAAGATTCAGGCAATATAGTACATTCGAATAATTTAGTAAAACTTTAAGGAATGGGGAATTTTGTTTTTTTGTGGTTTTGTCTTTTTGTGATTTGTTTTTGCCATTCGGCATTAATAGACTTTGATTGCGGAGTTACGTGTGGGTTTTGTTGGTTAGTGTCTTTATGATTTGTGGTTTGTTGGAGCGGATTTGTAATCCGTTCCTTATCACAAAGCAGCCTACTAATCCATAAATCATTTATATCCTAATTCAGACAATAAAGTAATCTATAACTGTTGTGTACATAATGCCGCTAAGCAAACCTGTTCCCTGTTTCCTATTTCCCTTTCCTTCATTAAAAATTCTTAATTAAAAACGGTTGCCAATCAAATGATGTCTCGTGTAGTGCAAAGAAACGTGTAGGCAAGTGTAAGCCTATTTCTTTTAATCCTTGTTGTAATGCAGTTGTCTCTTCTAATTCCTTAATCTCTGTACCTATCATCTGTTTATACTCACCATTCATATCATCGAAGTAGTACACTCTCATCTCTCCATCAAAGACTACGACTATTTCTTCGTCAATATCTCCACCCCACATTTCACATTTATAATAAACAAATGGTTGTTTAAACTCTTCATTTAATCGTTTTAGGAAGGCCAATAGTTTACACTGTTCTGGAGTTAGGCTAAGAGAAATAATTATAGGTTCTATCTCGATATCTTTAAGGAAGTTCCATTTATTCTCCTTATAAACTTGATAGTTTTCATAGAAAGAATTGTCCTTATCATCATAACTCACTCTATACATAGAGGGATTGATAACTAACAGACCTCCTTCAGGTAAACTGTGTACACTACCTCTTCGTTCGTGTTGTTCGTTTTCAAAGAATATCTCTCTAGTCCATTCACTTCTTATTCCTTTCTCTAGTTTATCTACCTTAAACAATCCAGGTCTTAAGCTCTCTATTTGCGCCAAGTGATTTATAAGTTCTGTATTAGCTACAGTGTATACTTGCTCTGCTCTCCAACTCATCCTTTTCTTTTTTTTGCTAAGATAGGATTGTTTTTCTCTTTTGTTGTTTTGTGATTTTGGTTTTTAGTGATTTTGTTGCTCCCTATACCGCAAGGCTTCAGTTTTCGGTTCCCCGTTCCCCACTCCAAGCTCCCTTTCACAGACAAACATTCTTAATTCTTCATTACTATTCCCTTGCGTATCCTTTTCATTATTTGTAACTTGCTGTAATACAACTTTAACTATTGATATGATACAATCTCAATACAGCTCTAGGATTATAGGTTTACTATTATTCTTACTTGTTATCGCTTTAATCCTGTTTACGATATTCTATTTTGTAGCCACTGATGTTCAGTCTGGACATGTAAGCTTCAAGACACACTATGGCTTTATGGGAGGTATTACTGTAGGAATGGTATTGTTTATATTTAGTTTTACACTGACTATGGTTATGGTAAAAGAGGTACGTATATCAGATAAAGAGATTGTAGTGAGAAACATGATTGGCTCTAAAAAGAAATTCTATAAGCCTAATACTGTATGTGTATTGGGTCATACTAAAAGAGTATTCTTAGGAACTACTCAATACGTAGTAATACAAGAAGGAGAAAGAAGTTCCAAGATATTCGAGTTTACTTATAAAAACTTTGAAGAGTTAAGACAACATATGAAGATAGATATAGAAGGCAAAAAAAGAGCTTAGTGTGTACACTAAGCTCTTTTTGATTAGATTATTTATTACTTATTTCTGTAATTTAAAGGTGATTGGCCTAAGTGCTGTTTAAAGAAACGGTTAAAGTAAGATATGTTATCAAACCCTAGTTCATAGGCGCACTCCTTAACTGTGAGGTGACTGTGTCTTAGCAAGTACTGAGCTTCTAGCAATAGTCGCTCATGTATTAATTGCAGAGCAGTCATACCTGTTTCTTCTTTGATCACCTCAGTTAGATGCTTAGGTGTTATTCCCATTAATTCGGCGTATTGCTGCACCGTCTTAAGCTCTTTAAACTTCTCTTCCAAATGCTGTTTAAAGGTATAAGTAAGCTGATACTGTCTATTCATTCCCTTGCGGAACCCTAACAAACAATACTCACAAGCTCTATTGTAATCGTATAAAATCTCTATTAATTTTAAGCGAATAATATTCAGGTGATATGGTCCTTTAGTCTCTAACTCCCAACCTAGGTTATTGAAGTTGTGTCTCACATGATCAAAAGCTTCTTCTAACTTATACATTGGAGGATAGTCTGCATTTAAGTACAACAACTCATCAACAATCATTTCTTTGACATAGTTCTTGTATAAAAAAGACTTTCTAAAGAATACTTGTACCACTTCAAAGTCTTTAGACATTTCTCCACCTAGGTAAATGACCTCTGGAGAGATAATTGACATAGAGCCCTGAGCAATAGTGAATTTATGATAGCCTACCTTTAGGTTAATTTGTCCTTTTGTACAGAGAATAAGTGTATAATAATCTTGCTTCTGTGGCGTAGCTACCTGCAAGTTATCTATACCTGTATAAACATCTACTTCTCTATTTAATTCTAATCCTACTGACTTCATCTTCCATTCTATTTAGAGTACAAAATAAAACTAATAAAAAATAACAGCTCTTAATATTCCCTTAAATCCGTGTTTTGTGCTATATGTTCCGACTAATTTTACTGGTCTACGGTAAATAACATATATCTATCTTCTCTAGCAGCACGCTCCCATACTGGTAGAGAAGAGTTAAACCACTCCCACGTATATAAGAAGTCTTCTTCATCCACATCATGTCCATAATCATAAGGGTCAATCTGAAAATAGCGTTCTCTAAACCATGACTCTGTAATTATCTTAAGAGCATTCCAAATAGCTTTGACTTGTTCAGGAGTTTTGAGTATCATGTAGTAATCATTTTTATGATATAAGGATTCACCTCCCATAATGACATGATTTAAAGGAAACGTTCCATTATCAAAACCAAAACTTCCATCTGTCATTACTCTGTGTATAGCATCCCAACTCTTATCTAACTCTGCGGCATACTTTAATATGGGGCTATCAAAATCTAGATAGTCTTCTTCTATACCATGTTGAAGATATTCTAACCTATCTTCATCGTATTTGCTCACTAACAAAGCGTCAACATCTTTTTTAGGCATTGCAAATAATACTCCTAAACAGCTCATAATTATCTCTTTGTTAAATAAACCATTGCTTTGGCTAAACTATCCATGTCTAGACTAAAATCAGGTAAGCTATATGCTTCTGGCAAAAAATATGTTTCTCCATTATTTAGAACAAACATTCTGTCTCTTTTCTCATTCCATTTTCCTACAATAAAGAAACTTTTGGTAGTATTATCATAAAAATAGATATCATACACTACATTCATTCCTCCACTATCTTTATATCTTTTAATCTTCCCATAAACAACAAATTTCCCGTTCTCATCCTTACCAAACTCTCCAAAATCATTAAACTTCCACTTCTGTTCTTTAAATTCCTTCGCATATCCTTCTAAATCAGCATATGCTTGGTTATTTTTTTTAAGCTTTTCTCTAAAGGCCGAGTCATCATAAGTCATAATTGCTTTAGCTGCTTCTTTATCAATACCCTGTGGAGTAAATATCTTATATGTCCCGAAAGTAAATTCATCTATAACAATCTTAGCCTTAGACATACTAAATTTCTTATGCGTTGGAGGAACTAGAAGAACCTTTTCGTTGTCTTCTGGTAGATTGACTCTAACGTAGAACAATCTCTCGTTTGTGATACGAGGATCAGCTATTATCACAGGTTCATTCTCTAAAGTCGAAATAGTATATACTCCTTTTTTATCATCTACATTAGCGATAGGAACTTTATCATAAAGTACTTTTCCTTTTTTAAACACTACTTTTTGTGCTACTGCAATAGAAGTCACACTTAATAACATACAAACTAAAAACTTTTTCATAATATTTAATTTTTAAACAAAATTAACATTTATATACCGTAACTAAAACAAAATAAGATATATAAATCTATAAAAAACATTAGTTAAATATTTTACATTTACTAGTCCTATCCGTTTTATAATCATTATATTTATCTACATCAGACTAGTTTAATAAATTTTATAAGACCACAATGCCTATGAAACCAATAAGAACGGAGGAAGATTATCACATGGCTTTAGTGAGATTACAACTCCTAAAGGATGCAAAGCCAAATACGCCTGAAGCAGATGAATACGAGGTTATAAATATTTTACTAGAGCATTATGAACGAGAAAATGCTCCTATGGGGATGCCAGATCCTATAGATAGTATCAAAATATTTACAGAATATTTTAACGATGAAGAACAAGATTCTAACGAAGAAGAATAAATAATTAAAGCCTACATACTGTAGGCTTTTTTTGGGCTTATAACCAAAAAAAAAATCCCCCTATCTATAACCAAAAGGGGGACTTCAATGCTAAATTAATTAAAATAACCTTACTATAAACCTTACTAACTTTTATAGTATTATGAACATAAAAACTTCCTTACTAAACAAATATTCTATGTTTCGCTTTATCTCTAATTATCACTTCTAATAATTAGGTCTTTCTTCTACTTTTTTGTTGGAATTGAATATCTCAACCCTATCTGTGCATTAAAATTAAAGGGCTTTTCCTTGTAAATAGTACTTATAGAACTATTATCATCAAAATAGTAACGCACACCAGGCTCTACAAATAAACCAACTCCCTTACCTAACTTATACTCCATTCCTACACTCATATTAACAGAAGCTTGGATTGATTTAGTATTAATATTCTCTTTAGGTTCTTCTTTTATTTTATCTCCTATCTTATACTTGGTTGTTAGTGTACCTGAAATTGCCTTTTCCACTAATGCACCACCATTTACATAAGCTGAGAAATTACCTTTTTGCCATATATTGTAATTTACTTGCACAGGTATTCCTATATAATGCAATGTTTGGTTCATCATTATCTTATTATCTAAGCTACCTGAATTAAGATCAGAAGATAATTTAGTATAAGTAATCCCCGAATTAAGGCCCCATTTATCTCCTAAAGCATAAGATACTGACAATCCAAATCTCAAAGGTTGTTTATGATTAATCTTAGTATTTACCTCTTTATCCAAATTAGCTGTATAAATCTCTGCTAAAGCTGTATTGGCGATTTCTATATTAGGATTCTTTGAATCAAATCTCACTGCACCATTCATTGAAGCGTATCCTGTTTGAGCCTGAGAAGAATTGGAAGTCATATTACTCGATAATAAACCAAGTGAAAGACCTTTTCTCTTTTGGGGTTCAATCTGAGTAACCAGTTTTTCCTTTATTTGTCCTTCTTTTAAGACATCAGTATGCTTATCTTGAATTAATGCTATAGATAACTCCTCTATTTTATCAGTATTTATAATAGGGTTTAATACCAATTCTTGACCAATATTTAAGCTTTCTACTACAGCTCTATCTACTTTGTTTTCATTTGTACCAATACCCTTTGGTTTATTTAAATCATTGTCCTTTAGCTCTTGAGTATAATTACTTACAATTGCTTTTTCATCTCCTTGTAACTCTTTTGTTTCTTCTATATGTTCTTTAGAATCAACTATATTTTTTCTTTCCCCCTCTTTAATCACGTTAATATTTGGCAACAATTCTCCCTCTTGTTTAAGAAATTGAATACCAATAGTAGTCACTGCTATAATACAAGCAGCAATAGCTAATAATCGTTTAACCCAATTACGTCTATTGACTAATTTTGCTTTATTTATTTGTTCTACAGTATCTGCGTATAATGGAATGACTTTACCTTTTTCTTGTGCAAAAAGCTTCTGTTCTAAATCCTCCCATAAACCCTCAGGACCTACTTCTGTATGCCCCTTCATCTTCTGCTCTAGATCATTTATCCATTTATCGTTCATAAAGCATTTATTCTAAGTGTATTATACGTCTTAATCTTTTGCATCAATATCTTCTTCGCTCTGTGAAATTGTGAAGCAGAAGAACTCTCTCCTATTGCTAAAAGTACTCCAATCTCTCTGTGACTTTTCTTTTCAAACACATAAAGGTTAAATACCATTCTATAACCATCAGGCAACGAACGAATCATATCTAAAATCTCTGATTCTGGTATATCATCAAATAGAGGTTCTTCTATCTCATCCTCTATACTAGGTAATTCATCCGAACTAACGGAAGACTCTAATGTAGCTGTATCCCTTAAGAATTTTAATGATTCGTTTATTAATAAACGAGTGATCCAGGCCTTAAGTGACCCCGCTCCTTTATATTCAAACTTATTAATAGAGTGATATATCTTAATAAAACTATTTTGTAATATATCCCTTACATCCTCTTGTCCTTTAATGTATCTCATACAGACATAGGTAAGATGACTCGAATAGAATTCGTAGAACTCTTTCCAAGCAGCTTGTTCTTTGTTTCGAAGTCTCTCAACAAGCTTTTTTTCGATCATATCTTTCTTTGTCTTCTGTTGTATAAACATTATGGTTCTAGAGTCTAATAACCTATATAAATAGGTTGTACACTTTTGTACAACCTATTTCTTCCTTATTTTGATTTTTTTGCAAATGGGTGAAAAACATATTTTATTTTCACAAACTCGCCTTTTTCTGTTCCGTCAACAGTAATTTTGTCAACGTCTACTTGGAAGCTTAACACACTTATTCCTTGTTTTACAAAAGCTCCTTGTACTGGTGCTACTACATTAGCTACAACTTTTTTTACAGCTTCTCCTTCAGGAACATTTAATTCTAAAGCTTTAGGTGTAAAATCAAATATAACAGCTGTTTTAGTATTATTTAAAGTTGCTTTAAAGTCAATCTTATATTCAACCTTACCTATTTTAGCAACTGTTTCATCAACCTTAGATTTATCTTCTATCACTGACCCCACAATTTCCTTGATTGGAAATTCTTCAAATGACAATACATTCTCTTTTACCAAAAATGCTGCATTAACTTCATTTACTACATTTCCTTGCCCTATCTTAGCTTTACCTGTATAAGCCCCGTTAATTTCTTCTAAAGTTACAGACTCATTAACTGGCATATTACTATTATCATCGCTACTACAAGAAGCAAAACTAATACCAACTAAACTAAATAATAGCATAAATGATTTTGTTCTAATTACTTTATTCATTTTTATAAATCTTTTTTATTAAACATTATTTGTAGTGAGTACTCATCTATATAAACCCTGATTTTTAAAAACCTTGCATAAGTAACTGAAAAAAATCAAACATTTTTTTCATTCAAAACAAAAAAAACTCAGTAAAAAACAAACAAACCACTAATAACAAACCACTTACAATCTTACAACATATTTAAAACAAGTCTTTATTTTTTTGTTTTTTTTAACCCATAATCAGCTATAAGTAGATAAACGGGAGGTCTATAAAGTAAAATTAACTCCTACTACTGCGCTAGATTTTAATACTTATAAGACATAAAAAAAACCTATTACTGCATAAAATGCGGTAATAGGTTCTTCTATTTTTGACACATCAAGCCTTTAGAAACTATCTAGTATTCCTTCTATTAAAGTATATCCTTCTAAGTATATCGTTCTATCATCTCTGTCTAAAGCTACTACTTGTAAGCGAATATTCTGTCCCTGTTTGATTAATAAGGTAACCTTCTTTGTTAGTATTTGATCCTCTTGTTCAGACAATCCCTTAAACAATTCCATTGTCTTGTGATCTTCGTCTATCAGTAGTTGATTATATTTCATCATAACTCTTAATTTTACAGTTTAAACAAAGGTACCATCCATCTTACCCCTACAGCTATCTGATGCTCGTTTTTATCTGATTTAGCTTCTTTGTAGTTCTTATAGTCATAATTTAAAAAGTTGTAAGCAGCATAAAGACGTAAATCTTTAAACGCTTTCTCAGAGAATGGATTGTATTCTATAGCAGTTGAAATCCCTTTTAGTGCATAAGAAACATTATTATCTAAGTCATTTCGATAATTATACATCGCCTTTACATAAGGAGTTACCTTATTAAACTTATACTTAATAGATGCAGTAGTTACATTATCCTTTACATAAGCCACTCCAGCTGTTGTAGTATTTAAATCTGTAAATGCAACATCCTTTAGATTTCTAAATCCATACATCCAGTCTACCTCAGCCATAAAGTTATTAAAAGTAAGTCTATTACCAATGGTTACCCAACTGTAATATTTCTTTGCATCGTGTTGAAACAGCGCATATCCATAGCGAGTTTTTAAGTGTTTCTTAAATAGCTCTCCTTCCCATAAAAACAACCCTCCATAAGCTTTATTCTTATAAGCTTCTGAGGCAAACTGTTCCCCTTGAGAGACCATCTGTAATTTAAATGACTGTCCTTTTACCTTATAAGCTACACTAGCTCCAGGGCTAAATAATTCGATAGAACCTATGATATTCGTGAACATATAAAGATCTGCACTATTATAAGATAACTCAGTAGACCCCCAAGCTGTAAATTGCTTTCCCATTCCTACTGTCCAGTGATCATCAATATTGTATTCTAAAAAAGCAAATTCTAATGCATTAGATGACACAGATTCATTTAATCGGTATCTAAGTGAGTATGTAAGTTTATTGTTATAATTACCTTTTAAATACACCCTTGATTGCACTAAGCGAAACTTGCTATCCGATGTTCCTTCGCCACTAAACTTGGTTAAGTTCTCATATTTAGTATCCAAATAAACATCTAGGGTATTTACTTTTTTTTCAGAATCCCCTTTTATACTTGATGCCACAACACCCAGTAAGGTAGACTCTTCTTTTTTATCATCTTGTGCCATCATATTTAGAGAACCTAAAGCGATTGCACAGACTACATATTTCATATTCATAATGTGGTAGGTTTTTAAAAAGTTCAATATAATCCTTTTTTATATACCATATCCAAATTTAAATCAAAATATTACAAACAATACAGTTGCTATTTTATCATTATTAGTACACTTTAACACTATCATACCCATATAAACAGATATGCCTCTACAAAAGATTCTACACATAAAGTATCTGTTATCAATTCTAAAAATAGAAGTAATTAATTTGGTCTTTTAAGAAAACTTTATGTATCTTTATAATGTTGTGTATTAGTATGAATTTAATGAAGAATCACTTTTTATGCCCAAGGGGGTGTATTAAGTGATTTTTTTATTTAGCATATCTCATAAAAAAACCGCTAGTTAATACTAACGGTTTATCTATTATTTCTTCTTTCTCTTTTTATTATACCATATTATAAAACCTGTAATGGGTAAACTTGCACATATCAGTGACCCTAAAAAGGCCATTATCTTAGTTGGGTATCCCCATATAGTCCCTACATGTAAGTCAAAGTTAAGCGAACTTACCTTACTCCCTAATGCCAAAGACTGATACGTGTGATCTGTCCTAGAAGTGATTCCTCCAGAGGCCTTATCAAAATATATCCATTCGAACTTACTAGTCTTATCCTTTTCTAATCTGATCTGAATACTATGTGGTTCGCTCACATCCTTAGACAAGCGAATAGACATCATATCTGCTTGACCAAAGTTGTTTAAAGCATAGTAAATAGCATTGTCTAATGTATTAGTGCTAACCTGAGGTACACTGTCAAAAGCAACGGGTTCCATTACCTCAAACTTCTTATCATCTACCATATTTAGTGTAATCTCTGTTGCCAATCTAAACTTAGGAAAAGCAAACATCACTCCTGTCAATCCGATGATTATGGCTAAGATAAAGCTGTACATTCCTAATATATTGTGTATATCATGATTAATACGCTTCCACTTTACTTTAAAATCAAAGATAAAACTCCTTCTAAAAGCCTTTCCTTTCCATTTTTTAGGCCACCATAAAACTAATCCTGTTATAGTAATTATAATGAACAGAACAGTACTACCTCCTACTATCCATCCTCCGTACTTACTACCTAACATTAAGTTGCGGTGAAGCTGTAATACAATATAGAAAAACTCCTTATCTGTATTTTCTACTTTTTGTACTTCACCAGTATATGGATTGATAAATATGCGTTTATAATACGTTAGCTCATTCCAGTATCCAAAAGCTTCTTTATTAGTTTTTAAAGCCCTAAACACCCAAGTTCTATCCTTAGCAGGGTATAGGTCTACTCTATTAATAGGATACTCTTGTCCAACTGCTTTCTGAGCAATCTCTTGAAGAGTTGAATAGGCTAAAGCCTCTCTTTGTATTGTATCTCCTTTATCACTTACATAAAAATTATCAGGATAGACAATCTTTTTTAAGTCATCGTGAAAGACATAAATACAACCAGTCAAACTAACTATTACCACAACAATTCCTGTGATTAATCCCAACCACTTATGTAACCACAAAAGATACTTCTTCATGTATTAAAAATTGTATTGCATCGTTAAATTAGCTTGCATTCCATTACCACGAATATAATCAGCATCTAAAGCACGATATTGGCTTACCACAGGATAGTATGTTTTATTAAACAGGTTTTCTATACCTACACTGAACTTCCATGACTTATTTAAAGTGTAAGTAGAAGCAATATTAAACAAACTTATGTCCTTTACTGGTCCTTCACTATTCTTGTATTTCCCTTGTGCATTAGCATCAAAACGATCTCTACTTCCTGAGTACAACCAATACAATTGTAAATTTAGTTTATCATTAGGAGTATAGTACACAAAAGCTGTTGCTTTAGGAGGCGAAATACGTCCTCCATTTAAATACACTTTACTTCCATCGTCAAACTCTGCCTTTCCTTCTACATAAGCATACGATCCTCCTACTGTCCACTGAGGAGATAATATTGCCTCACCTGTAATTTCAAATCCATGAACACGCTCTGGTTCTCTCTGTGCTACTAAATAACCTCCTACATCCACTAAATTAGCTCCTAATTTAGAAGTACTCACATAATAAGATCCTGTGAAGCTAAAAATAGAGAATCTACTAGAGAATCCCACTTCATAATTATTAGTAATGATTGGTTCAGTCTCTAATTGATCTAAAGTACTTTCTTTAGCACGTCGTAAGATACGTCCTAACTCATTAATAGCAAATCCTTGCGAGAAACTAACAAATGGATTAAATACCTCGTATTTATTATAACGCAGCCCTGCATTGAACAACGTAGTCTTGTATGGAATCTTTCCTCCTTGAACAAAAATACTTCCCTCATTATTTGGGCCTGTTGCTATAGTATTAAAGTCATTTACCTTCACATTAGCATTCTCATATCGAATACCTGCTTTAAAGATTAAGTTATCGATAATATCAACTTTTAATTGAGCATAAGGTGCTATATTGATCATATCCATTTTAGGAATATACACTCTAGCGTCTGTTAGATCTTGGTCTGTCACATCATTTAACCAATCAACCCCGTAAGTAATTTCACTTGGCATATCAAATACTACAAATGGGGTATTTAGGTTAACTCGAAGTCCTTTTTTATTAGAGTTAATTCTAGTCTGTCCTGGTCCATACCACGCAGTTCCTTTTTCGACATAACGATTCATTGATCTAAATGAATTCATATAAAAAGTAACATCTAGTTGTGTTCCTAAAAACAAATCACTATTTGTATACCCTAACATCATATTGTGATTATGTGGAGTTCCTGCATGCTCTCCCGGATCTGTTCCAGCAATACCGATAGTAGGAGTCTGCCCATACTTACCTGTTTTACTTATATAACGTGCATGCTGTACACTACTATATCCATTGTAAAACGCACGTATAGAAGAATAATCATTAATGTCATAAGTAATTTGAGCGAATAAGTTCTTTTGATAAGTATTAGACAATCCATCTGTCTGTCCTAATATCAATCCTTCTCCATCGCGTTGTACTCCATTATAATCTAACGATGCCCCTACAGAGTAATTCCATTTTTTATATTTACCTGCAAAAGATTGAGATACTTTATACCCCATCGTTCCACTACTATTAGCTGGATTAAAAGAAGTCCCTAACACAGTAGTTCCTCCGAAGCTTTGTTCGCCTTTATTCTTTTTTGTGATATAGTTAATAATACCTCCTGTAGATCCATTACCATAGATAGCAGTAGCTCCCTTAATAACTTCGACGCGCTCTATGGCAGAAGGAGCTATCGAACGAATATCTCTAGCACCATTCATTAGTGGAGTAGATTGTGGTATCCCATCTATCAATACTAATAGAGGCCTCCCTCTTAAGGTCTGTCCTGATGAAGTCCCTTTATTAGTAGCATTACCTAACCCTGGTACTAGATTGCTTAATATCGTAGATATATCTGTAGTGACATTCATCTGCTTTTCCATTTCCTTCTGACCTATTATAGTCACAGACGAAGGAATAGTAGCAATATTCTCAGCTTTACGACCAGCAGTAATAACAATCTCGTCTAAAGACTGTTCTAATGGCTTTAATTCTACAACTAATGAACTAGACAATTCACTTTTAACTACAGTTAGCATCTGTTCTTCATATCCATCAGCAACAACTAAAAGTGTAGCATCCCCTAAAGTTGTCCAATCTATACTAAAACCTCCTTCTTTGTCAGTCACTCCTTTTTGATCTCCATTAATATAAATCTGAGCCCCTTTTACAGCTTTAAGATTTGGGTTATTTACTTTCACTATGACGTTTTGTGAAAGCATTGTAGTTGTAAATAGCAATAAAATAAAGCTAAACAACTTTGCGGTTAAGTTTGAATAGTTTGTAGATAGTGACATGAGTTTTTGCTTATACCTTATTTAGAATAAATTAATTTAAAGGCACAAATGTAAAGATTAATTGATTTTATAGTATATCATTATTGACGTTTTTTTACACTTCTAATCATTTTTTTTAATTTAAATCAAATAATTGTTTTTCA
This sequence comes from Myroides marinus, assembly GCF_900109075.1. Classification (GTDB taxonomy): domain Bacteria; phylum Bacteroidota; class Bacteroidia; order Flavobacteriales; family Flavobacteriaceae; genus Flavobacterium; species Flavobacterium marinum_A. Next base: position 92,895 of record NZ_FNYS01000008.1, read on the forward strand.
ATATCTTACAAATAAAAAACGACAATACAGCCTAAACCATATTGTCGTTATTATCATTTACTTGATATCTCTATCTATTCGGATTCTGTTTGATGTAAATCTGTGTAGCGCCTAATCCATACTTTTGGTAATTAGCATCCTCTGCCACTACCTCAGCGTATCTACTAAACAAGAACTCTAATTCTGCTTTAAGCACTCCCTCTCCTACTCCGTGAATAAACACAATACGAGGAATGCGATTGCGTATAGCGAACTCCAATTGCCCTCTAGCAGTATCTAATTGTAGGTTTAGCATATCGTGCTTCTCCATACGTCTATAATCATTAGTTAGCTTCTCTATATGTAAATCTACCTCTAAGATAAACTCATCCTTACGAGAACGTTTCTCTTTTGTAAAAGAGCGCTTCTTTGGGTCCGCCTTATCTTGTAACGCTTCACTTACTGAACTACGTGTACTAGCAGAGCGAATATCTACCTCATCCTCTTTGTCTATTTTCAAAAGCTCATTAGGTTTATAAGTTAACACAAAACCATCTTTAGACTCTATTGTTACCTCATCACCTATAATATTGATGACAACTCCTTCTTCGTTCTCATCTAATACCTGTACATAATCTCCTTTACTTAACATCGTTCTCTTCTTCTTTAGCTTGGTTGATTAAATCTTTCTTTATACCTGCATCAAATTCACGTTCAGCAGGCCCTTGTTGACGTGTATTACTAGGTGTCTTTTGCATTAACATAGCCATACCATAAAAGAATAAGGCCACACCTATTACTTGCACCCAAATATTAGGTTCATCTTTAGAGCTTTCCACTAAAGCCCACCCCATAAAGAACAGGGTAACGATGTTCAATATTATCTTCGCTATCTTCATATACTATGGTGCTAGTCTTTCTATTTTCCAGTCTAATCCATCCTCTGTAAGCGTATATCTTATACGATCGTGAAGGCGATTAGCTCTTCCTTGCCAAAATTCAATAGACACAGGCTTTACTACAAAACCTCCCCAATTATCAGGGCGTTTTACACTATCTTCTGTTACTTCTTTTTCTAGCTTATTAATTGCCTGCTCTAGCACTTCGTGATTGGGAATTACCTCACTTTGATTAGACACTATAGCTCCTAATCTACTACCTAGTGGGCGACTATCAAAATAGTTATCTGACTGCGTAGCACTAGCCTTAGTAGCTATCCCTTTTATAATCACTTGACGCTCTGCTGAAGGCCAAAAGAATGATAAACACAAATGTGGGTTAGCTAATATAGCCTTCCCTTTTTCTGAATTATAGTTAGTATAAAAGACAAAACCTTCTTCGTCATAAGATTTTAAAAGAACTACTCTAGACTTCGGAAAACCATCTAGACCTATCGTAGACACAGTCATAGCATTTACCTCATCTACTCCTCCGAAATCTTCTACTTCATAAAACCACTTTCTGAACTGCATCATTGGGTTTTCATCCACATTGCCTTCTAAGAGTACACTCTTCTCATAAGACTTTCTGTAATCGCTTAAATCACTCATATCTAAATCTATTATAAGTCAAACACTTTACCATCATCTCCATTCAGGATCTTACCACTAAACACTTCCTCTGCTTCTTTTTTAAACAAAGTAATATCGTTATATCTAGTAGAGTAATGTCCTAGTATCAACGTCTTTGCATTAGCTAATTTAGCAATACTAGCTGCCTGTTTAGCTGTACAGTGCTTCGTACGCTCTGTATAATGCTCTTCACTCTCTAAGAAAGTACTCTCGTGATATAGCACATCTACATCTTGAATAACAGGTACGATTGCTTCTGAATAATACGTATCTGAGCAGAATGCATAGCTCTCTGTAGGTTCTGGATTATAAGTAATATCTTTATTTAAAACCACTGTTCCATCATCTAGCGTTACATTCCCTCCACTTTTAATCTTCTGATAGTAACATCTATCTATTCCTAAATCCTCTATCGCCCCGATACGTAGTTTACGATCACCTGGCTTAGTCTCAAATTTATATCCATTGGTATATACTCTGTGATCTAGAGGAATGGTACGTACTATTACTTTATCATCTTCAAAGACTACTCTACTTTCTTTACTAGTCTGTTCGTGGAAAAACAGCTTATATCCAGAGTAAGAGTTAGACAACTTTAACTGTAGCAAAGTTACCTCCTTAATCCCCTTAGGTCCATAGATGTGTAAATCTGCCTGGCGATTAAGTAGCATATAAGTAGAAATAAGTCCAATCAATCCATAGAAGTGATCTCCGTGCAAGTGAGAGATAAAGATATGGTTAATACGTTGGAACTTCAGTTTATGTCTTCTTAACTGTACCTGTGTTCCCTCTCCTGCATCGATAAGGAACATATGTCCTCCTATCTCTAATACTTGAGATGTTGGGTTAGTTATAGTACGTGGTGTAGCTGCATAACAGCCTAATATGGTAAGTTTCAATCTTGTTTTGTTTTAATTTTTGAGAGTGTAATTTACAAAAACGACACTTCAAGTCAAAATAAAAGGCTTAAATTACTTTAAGCCTTTCTCTATATTTGATCTAAAATCCTAAGTCTCTTTGGATTTCGTCCATCTCTATTAAATCGTGTGCTTCTTGTAACGTAGGAGCGATAATCAAATCTCCATCAAACTCGTTAAAGTCTATAGACTCTATCACAATGATAAAAGACTTATTAGCCTCTTCCATATGCTGTATCGCTAAGGATTCAAACTGCTCTATCTCCTCTTCTGTAACTGTATAACTAGCTGTAGTCAGATCTATTACTAGATTAGCATCTACTAAGCTACTCTCATACTGCTGTTCTAATTTCTCGATAAACTCTACTAGAGTCCCCTCGTTACTTGTAATAATAAGTGTATGCCCTTTTTCTTTTACTTTCATTGTATACGCTTTTATTTGATTAAGCGAATATAAAACGAATATAAATAGTATCATATACTTTTTTTGAAAGTTGTGATTTTGTTGTTTTGTGGTTCTGCGATTTTATTTTTTTATTCTTGCCATTTGGCATTAGTTGCCTTTGATGATGGAGTTTAGGGAGGGTATAGTCTATTTATAATTATGTCTTTCTATTACTTCCCTGTTCCCTGCTCCCCGTTTCCTATCTAATTTTCAACAACCAATTAATCAATTCTTGGTTATCAACTATACTCCACGAATGAGGATGGCGAGTTTTGCTTTTTTTTCTATACCCTTTATTCACTGTAGTAATCAGTTCTGCATTCGTATTACCTAGTCTCTTCAGTTCATTAATTAGCGCTGATGCTTCCGTTGCATTCATACTCGTTAAGTCCTCTCCTCTTTCTTTAATCCACCAGTTAACATCTGGTTCAGTATATAATCTTATTGGTAGATTACCTAATTTCTTTACTGCGGTTTGGTTTATATCTGTAAACGAATAAGGTGATGTAGCATAATAAGCATCAATAGCAACACTAGGTGTACCACCCATCTCTTTCTGTATTCTATCAATCATATATAAACTCTCTTCACTAGCATTATCTGCACCAGATAACCTAATGTCTCTTATGCTTGAGTTATAGAAGCGTTCAAAATCTAAAGGTGCATCAATAGCAAAGACTGCTTTAGGTTTGTCTATAGCCTCTTGTGCATACTTAATCGCTGTACTTCCTCCCATAGAAAAACCTCCAATAAAGAAACGTTGATCCATAAGTTTATGCTTGCTTCTTGCATCTTCTAGTATCTTGGCTAATGTCTCTTGGCTTGTCTTATCTATCCCAAAAGAGAGTACTCCATCTTGAAGATTTGGAATAATAACAAGCATGCCACTCTTAGCTGCTAACATAGGCAATTCTGTCTCTTGCATCACACTCTCCGCTGTCTCTCCAAAGCCTGGAAGTAATACCAAATATCCTAACCAATGCGATTTAGGAGGGTAAACTGCTGTATAAAAACCCCTTGTTTTATCGCCTTCGTCTAGGTAAATCTTATTTATAGACTGAGCTTTAATTCCTAAAGAATTTAATAGCAATAAAATTAATAAAGTATATCTTTTCATTAGTGATTAACATTGATGTTAAGAATGATAAATCTAAGGTTTTTTTTGAGATGTGATGTTGTTTGGAAGATAGGACTGAAAAAAGAATATCTAGTAGACATTCGGAATGATTAGCCAGAAGAAGGAAAGGTGATTATATCTCTACATTGATACACTGAATGTATTTAATTACTAAGGCTAAACAAAATCACAAAATCACAAATGGCAAAAAAACAAAAAGGATGCTCTTTATAGAAAAACATCCTTTTTATGGGTATAAAATAAGCCAACAAAAATGGCTGGCTTGGTTTATTTAATTTTTGAAGCTAATAGGTAGATAACAGCCATACGAACTGCTACTCCATTCTCCACTTGATCTAAGATCACTGACTGCTGTGAATCAGCTACATCTGAAGTAATTTCTACTCCTCTATTAATAGGTCCTGGGTGCATTACCACAATCTCTTTGTCTAACGAATCTAAGATCTCTTTAGTTAATCCAAACTGTTGAGAATACTCTCTCGTGTTAGGGAAATAGCTAAAATCTAAACGCTCGTTCTGAACGCGTAGCATATTAGCTGCATCACACCACTCTAAAGCTTTTCTCAAGTTTGGTTCTACCTTTACTCCAAGACTCTCGATATACTTAGGGATTAAAGTTTTTGGTCCACATACTTTTACCTCTGCCCCTTGCATTTGCAAAGCAAAGATATTAGATAGAGCTACACGTGAGTGTAAGATATCTCCTACGATAACTACCTTCTTACCTGCTACATCTCCTAATTTCTCGCGAATAGAATAACTGTCTAACAATGCCTGTGTAGGGTGCTCATGGGCTCCATCTCCAGCATTAACGATACTCGCTTTTACATTCTTAGATAAGAAATGAGCAGCTCCAGCATCACTGTGACGCATCACTACCATATCCACTTTCATCGCTAAAATATTATTTACAGTATCGATTAGTGTTTCTCCTTTCTTAACAGAAGACTGTGCAGCCGAAAAACTGATAACGTCTGCTGATAAACGCTTTTGAGCTAATTCGAAAGATAGTTTAGTACGAGTACTGTTTTCAAAGAAGATATTAGCTATAGTAATATCTCTAAGAGAAGGAACTTTCTTAATCGGACGATTAATTACTTCTTTAAAGTGATCAGCTGTTTCGAAAATTAAATCTATATCATTCTTGTTGATATACTTAATTCCTAAAAGGTGATTTACGCTTAATTCTTTCATTGTACTTCTATGAGTAGATTTAGGTAGTTAGTTTTTTTCAGTTTCTTCTAGAAAGACTGCATCTTCCTGTTCATGCTCAGACCAATGTACGCGGATAGTCTCCTCGTCAAAGGCATCTACTTGTCTTCCTCTATAATCAGGCTGTATAGGTAGATGACGACTAAAACGACGGTCTATTAATACTAATAGCTCTATCTCGGCTGGACGACCAAATGATTGTATAGCTGTGAGTGCGGCACGTATACTGCGTCCTGTATAAAGCACATCGTCTATAAATACGACTTTCTTATCTTCTACTAAGAAGTCTATTTGTGTTTTATTTGCTTCAAGAGTCTTTTGATTTCTTCTAAAGTCATCGCGAAAGAATGTGATATCTAAGAAACCTAAAGGAACCTCTGATATACCATATTCTGTCTTTAAGATGCTTTTAATTCGCTCTGCTAAAAATTTACCTCTTGGCTGAATACCAATAAGTAAGGTGTTAGAAAAATCAAGATGTTTTTCTACTAATTGACAAGCCAAACGGTGTAGAATGATATCAATCTCTTTTGAAGTAAGTAATACTTTTGGATTCATATATAAAAGAGTTGTGTTTGGGGGGTAAATTTACAATTAATTATCATTTACCACCAATTTATTGAAGATATATCTTATAAAAAATTACATCTCTACAGATAGCATTCTAAATCATATTGGTATCTTTGAGTAAAGATTAAAAACTACATTGCTTATGCTTAAGTCTAAATTCATACTACTGTTCACTTTCTTTTTCTCTTTACTAATACAGGCTCAACGTATAGAAGATCCTAAGATTTTAAGCAGTAAAGAAATACAAAAAGAACAATGGGTTCTTCAGGATAAAGAGAAAAACTTAACGCTACAATGGACTTCTACGGCTTTAGAAATCTCTTTGGCAAATAAAGGAGTCAATCAAGACCTACAAAAAACAGTCTATGCGAAAATACCAATCAAAAAATTGCACGATGAAACTGATGAGTATGTAATCCTAACAGATGCTGTACAATTCTTACCTACATTCGTAAAGGTAGAATGGTCTCAAGATGATTTAGAGTTTTTACGTGTGTTAGAAAACAGTGCTATTACTTTACATGCTGAGGGCGATGTACTAGAAGTACAGAAAGGAAAAGGAACTTCTTATAAGTTTTATAGCACAGCCTTTGATCGTATGTGTAAGTTCGTTACGCGTTTTGATTGGGGACTAATTGCTTTAAATAGAAACTCTGACAACTTACCTAAAATGATTACTTCTTTTGACTTTGAGAACAAAGTAATGAGAGGGACTGTAAATGACATCCCTTTTGAAGTAAAGTTTGATGTATATTACGATCAAGATATATTCTCTTTTCACAGCTTTGAACTAGTACATGCCAAGAAAAATAAGAGTAGTCGAAAGGTAAAAGACAAGTTCTCTAAGTACTTCAATTCTACAGTTTACAGATACGATATCGCAGAACAAACACTTAATTTCTACAAGAATGATAAGCTTGTATTAATGTTTGGTTTTATACTTAAATAATACCAAAGGCATTTAGCCTTTTTAAAAATAAAAAGGAGGTAATATTTGATTTGATTAACTTATTGATAATATATGTATTATAAATTGTGATATTAAATAGGAATTACTATCTTTTCACAATCATTATATAGTGACAACATTTTTAAACACATATCTATATATCAGATATTTACGTTTTAAAAAATACAAATACAAGTATAGGATTACTATTTAATTTTAGAATTATTTTAATATTTATTATGAAAAAATACGCTACAAGTTTATTTCTTTGTTTAACAAGCTTAGTAACTTTTGCGCAAGAAGGTTCTTCGGATACTCAAGAAAGACATCCTCTAGCTCCAGACGGAATATGGAATGTTAGATGGGTATTACAAGACAGCAGTACACCTGGATCATTAAATCCTACTGATAAACACATCATGCTTAACCGTGAGTATGGCTCTTCTATCACTGGATATTCTGGATGTAATGTATTTGAATTACCAGTAACTAGAACTACGGTTGATTCTAAAGGAATACACATGACGACTCGTTTTGCTACTCAATCTAAGAGAGAGTGTTCTACACAAGATACTTATGCTGAAAACAAATTCTTAAAGCGTATCTCTAATGGAACTATCACATTTAATGAAGTGGATGGAAATCTTTATTTATTAACTAAAGATAAAATTCAATATGTATTTGCTGATGAGAAATTAGACAAACTAGCTAAAGATCTTCGTCGTTATGACTGGAAACTAGTACAACTAGATGGTGAAACGGGTAACTTTAGACAATGGATCACTTTTAACTTCCACAACTATTTAGTAGAAGGAAATACTGGATGTACTAAATTCAGTGCTCCTTTCGCAGTAGATGCTAAGAATAGTACAATTACTTTATTTGCTGTTGATGACGCTGCTGCTAAATCATGTGGTTCTAGTAAAGACAATGCTACTAAAGATCACTTCTTAAAATATTTCGACAATTCGACTTACCAATTCAGTATTGCTGATCAGACTTTAATTATCTATCAAAATGATAAGATCGTTATGAAGTTCGATTTAGCTAAAAAGAATTCACTATAATATGAAAGCCTGTCTCGGACAGGCTTTTTTTTATGGTTTGTTGTTTTTTATCGGGCGAATTGTAATTCGCCTCTATATTGACGTGCTGTATGTTATTTAATACCGTAGGCAAACCTGTTACCTATTTTCAGTTACCCTTTCCTTGCCGAAGGCACACATTGCTCATTCCTCATTATTCATTGTTCATTCCTAATTCTCCCCCATCTTTTCTTCGTTAAATAAAAATTAACTTGAGAGAGGACACTCATTTTGAACAATAAATATCCTACCTTAGTACACTAAATTACAATTTAGTTTTATGAAAGCTTTAATTTTCAATGGTTCTTTAGATGAAGAAGCATTCCGTACATCGCGACGCATTGCACAATATTATGCAGATCAGTTCATAAATTCTAATATTGAAGTTCGACAGATTCACTTATCCGATTTTCAGATTCCTATATTTCAAGCTAAACTAATGGATAACGTCCCTGCTGATGTTATTGAATTTGCTAACGCTTTTAGAGAAGCTGATGTGATGATTTGGTTAACACCATTATATCACGGTAGCTTAACAGGAGTAATGAAAAATGCTATAGATTGGTTAGAAATAACCGCAAAAGATCAACCAGCTTATCTTACTAATAAAATAGTAGGTTTTACTTGCTGGTCAGCTGGTAATCAAGCTATGCAAGGTATCCAATCCTTAGACAACATTGCCAAAGCACTTAGAGCATGGTCTTTGCCTTATTCTATCCCAATAAGCAATTCGGATTTATACGAAAACAATGACCTTTCTGAGGTTTATAAAAAGAAAATGTCGATGCTGACAGATCTATTAATAGAGAGTCAATCGCGATAAAAATAAAAGCCTATTTGTGATACAAATAGGCTTTTTACTTACACATCACTTACTTTACAAATATTAATCTTTCTACTCTAATCCCATACTACAATAAGTCTAAAGACTAGGAACTATTATATTAAGTCTATATTTTTTTATTGATAAAGACTATAATTTACACTAGTTTTTATAATCCTCATTTATATACTTTCAAATAAAAGGAAAGAGAGGCACCACTACCTCTCTTTTCTTATAAAACAATTGAAAAACACCTTATTCAGGCCCCACTAAAAGCCCTCATTTTTTTAATTAACACTCTAAACTAGGGTACAAATAACAATCCCTCACTCCGCCTAATACTAGTTTTCTTTTTCGTAAGCAATAATAAAAAATTAAGCTTAGGAGGGATTGATTATACTTTTAAAATCATTGACATTTATAAACCACTTTTAAGTGGAGATGACTTAATGCAACTGATTTTCTTTTATTGATACTACTCAAGATTAAGTAAGTGAATAAAACCTGGCTAGAGTTGACATTCTCGCTTGACTATGAAAAATACTACCATACGTAATAATTCTTAAGAATGTCAGTAATTCAACCTCTTATACAACCTTTTTTGTATCAATAAACTGTTGTTTTGTTTCTTGTACAGGACAAATGTACCAATGTTTTTAAACCTTACAAACCCTAGTAAAATTAGGGCTTACACCCTTGTTCACTGATTGTGGTTTTTTAAAAAACTTTATTCACCATTATAAAAAAATGCTACTCTAAAACAAGTCAATACCTCTCTTTACACCTCCTTTGTCTTTGTTTTATAAACATAAAAGAGCCTGATATATTCAATAACTTCATTAATTATTTACATATCTCCTTCATTAATTCACAACTATACCCTGAACTACTAAGTACATCTCAATCACTTATTGTGACTTTAAAAACAATAATAATTAACATTTATTTAACTTAAAGAAGACAACACAAAATAACCAAATCAAGAGAATAATTATTTTATAAGTCAAAAACATTATAAAAAGGAACTCTATCGAGGCATATTTAATTAATCCTATATTAAACCAGATAGTAATCCCAAAACAAAAAGGCTGTAAACTTTAATAATTTACAGCCTTTTTGTTTTCTATTTATTCTATATTTTACCTCTGCAGAATAATAAACTCTGAACGTCTATTCTGAGCATCATCCCACTCAGTACAAGGTTCACACTGAATTTTTAATTCCTGAGAGCCATACCCTTGAGATTCTAATCTATTCTCTTCTATACCTTGAGATACAATATACTCCAAAGTAGCTTTAGCACGTTCATTAGATAGCTTTAAGTTATAAGCAGGACTACCTTTACTATCAGAGTGAGAATTGATCTTCACTCTCATATTCGGATAACGCTTCATTACTTTAACTAGTTTATTTAATTCTGCTTTACTATTCTCTGTAATTTCAGTTTGATTAAACGCAAACTGAATATCACCTAATTCTATCTTGTCCTTACCGATTACCAACTCTTCTAAAGGACGCATAAATACTTCTAGTTCTTGTACTCCTTCTTCTGCTTGAACAGTGATATCTATTAGTTCATCTAAATAATCTGGATGGGATATCTTAATCTTATAAGTCTCTTTACACTTAATCTCTCCTCTAGCCATCCCACTTCTACTAGATACTCCATGGTCTTCTACTTGTCTTCTAGTATTGATAAACTCAACTTTAGCATCAGCAATAGGAGTGTTAAACCCTTTGCTTTTAAGCATCGTTCTAAACTCTACAAAACACAGTTCAAAAGCTTTATAAACATCTGTTCGACCAATACGATCAGAAGAAAATAATCCCATCTGTTTATCTGGATAAAAACTAAATGCAAAGTCATTCTTAGCTGTATTTATAGGTTCACCTAAATTAGCAGGTGTCGCTGTAGGGGTATTCATATCCATTACATAGACATCCATACCTCCATATCCACCCCAACGATCTGAACTAAAATACAGTTTATTATCTGCTGATAAGAAAGGATAATCATTACGAGTACCTGAGTTAATTACTGGTCCTAAATTCTCAGGAGTACCGAACTCATCATCTTCTAGTATAGCTACTCTCCATATATCTAACTCTCCGTGACTACCAGGCATATTCGAGGCAAAATAAAGAAACTTGCCATCTGGTGATACAGAAGGATTAGTGTACATAAACCCTGCTCTAGTAAATCGCATTGGTTTTACCTTCTTCCACTTATCTTTATTTTTCTTAGCATAAAACAAGCTCATTAAGTGGTCTCTGTGTTTAACATTGTCATTTCGTCTAAACTTGCGATTGCGATAAGCCTCTGATGCAAAGTACATACGTTTACCATCTTTAGACAACACTGCAGTACCATCATTAAAACGTCTATTAACACGGCTCTTAATCCGTGCCACACCTTTTATAGGTTCATATTTTCCTTTAAACTCTGCGGTATATAAATCGTAATTAGGTTTGCGTTCCCACTTATCTCTAACTTCGAACACCTTACGCATCCACTTCTTCTCCTCTTTTGTTCTATTGGATACAAAGTACAATGTATCCCCAGGGCTTAACCACGCTCCATAATCATCATACTGTCTATCATTTAATCCTGATTCCTGAAACATATAAGTAGGATATCTATCCTTTAAGGCCTTATGTGCATCTGGTTTGGCTAAGAAGTCTTTCGCTCTAGAATCATCTGTAGGAGCTTTAGCAGCAAACTCTTGCATGATCTGTTTTGCTACCTCATATCGGCCATTCTTCTCCATCACCTTAGCATATTTATAATATATCTCTGGCTTTAGAGTAGAGTCATTCTGAGCAATAGCTTTGCCATAATATCTAGAAGCTTCTATATCTTGATTTAATCGGTCATAGCAATCTGCTAATTGCAAATGGATATAGTTAGGGGTACGTTTACCTGAAAGTAATCGTTTATACTCTTCTGCTGCTTTAGTATATTCTGTATTTTTATAATACTTATCTGCTCTTTTTAAGCTTGGTTTCTTTTTTGCCTGTACAGTTATACTTAAACTACACAATAAAACCATTAGAAAAATTCTCATATCACTCTCTTATATAGTCGAATAGATATAAAGTTACACTATTCGAACCTTTCATTAATCAAAAATACTATTTTAATAACGCATTTTATGTAAATTAGTTGTTCAAATCAGATAAAAAATCCCCTAAAACTTATGGATATTCAATTAAAAAAAGCCTTCCTAGCCTTATACGATACTTTCAAAAGTGAGGATGCTCAAAAAACAGATAGATTAGACAAATGGAGAAATATAGAGCCTGAATCAGCTGAGTTTCTTTCTCTTCTAATCAAGACTAAAAATGCAAAGAAAATATTAGAATTAGGAACCTCTAATGGATTCTCTACTCTATGGTTAGCAGAAGCTGTCTCTCATAATCAAGGAGAAATCATCTCGATTGATATCGAAAGAGATAGAACAAATAAGGCATTTGAAAACTTAAAGCAATTTGAGCTTCAATCTTATGTAGAGCTGTTAACTTATGACGCTGGACAATATCTAGCAGATACTACACTTGACTTTGACCTAATCTTATTAGATGCAGAGCGTAGCTATTATACTGGATATTGGAAGGATTTAGAACGCCTTTTAGACCAATCTGAGTCTAGTATATTAGTTGTAGATAACGTTATCTCTCACGAGGCTGATGTAGAAGAATTCATTGCTATGATAGATGAACGAAAGTTTAAGAAAGTAGTCCTACCTATCGGCGCTGGTTTACTATTAGTGTGTAAAGAGTAAATTATAAAAAAAATAGCGTGAGGCAACTAGACACCTCACGCTTTTTTCACTAATTATCTACTAAAACTAATTATATTCTTATTCTGGTATGACTAGTTTATCTTGTTTGTACTCACCTAGTACTTTTAAATATCTAGTCGCTTTAGCCACTTCTTCTATCGCTTTATAGTATTTATCATAATCCTCGTTTACTAGTACTACACCAGCGTGAAATGAATATTGAAACACACTTCCTGACAGCGGTACAGACTGTATCTTACTTAAGTTTAGATCATGAGAAGCCAGTATTTCTAATACTTTACTCAAGCTTCCTTTTTGGTGATCTGTATAGAAATACAATGATGCTTTATTAAACCCCTCTACCTTCTTAGGCTCTCTGCTTAACAGAAAAAATCGAGTATAGTTGTCATATACATCGTGGATATTCTCTGCTAAGATTTCTAAATCATACATCTGAGCAGCTAGTGAAGATCCGATAGATGCTACTCCCTTATACTGTTTCTCTTGGATATTACGCGCACAAGTGGCTGTATCATCCATCGCTAGACGCTTCCAATCGGTGTATTGATCTAGGAAGTTCTCACACTGTAATAGTGCCATCGGATGTGTACGCACCTCTGTAATATCAGCTAATGACTGCCCTCTTAAGGCTAGTAAATGATGTCTAATGGGTAGTGCTATTTCTCCCCAAATATACAGGTCATTCTTAGTCATTAGTGAGTAATTAGGCAAGATAGATCCTGCTATAGAATTCTCTATAGCCATCATTCCATAATCTACTTCTTTGTTTACTACTTGTTTTACTAATGAGTTAAAAGTAGGACTATCTACTATTTCAACTGGTTCTGTTTTAAAGAACTTCTCTACCGCCTCATGGTGGAAAGAACCTTTAATTCCTTGAATGACAACTGATTTCATATATTATAATTTATTGGCGTGGTAATCTCACTAATGGAGAACTACCAAAGTTATAAGTTTTTAGCATTAACAGAAGGTTTAAGTAAGCTTATTTTCAGAAGTTTCTTACTTTTATATTCTAATAACCACACTATGAATATTGAAATTAGACCTTATCAAAACTCAGATAAACAAGAATTACTAGATATCTTACGACTCAATATCCCTACTTACTTTGCTCAAGAGGAAGCAAATGACTTAGCAGAATACCTAGACCATCACTTAGACTTATACTACGTTGCCCTAGATGGGAGTAGAATTATAGGAGCTGCGGGTGTTAACCGCAACTTTGACACAGAATCTGCAGCCTTAAGTTGGGGATTTTTACACCCTGACTATCACAGAAAGGGAGCTGGTTCTCTACTGCTTAAACACAGATTAAGTATTCTAACTAATGATAGTAGAATCAAACATATACAAGTACGTACTTCTCAGGTCGTGTATCGCTTCTTTGAGAAACACAACTTTACACTAACTGAAGTCCAAAAAGATTATTGGGCAGAGGGATTAGATATGTATGTTATGAGATATCAATTATAATTAAGCGTTAAAACGATAAGTTGTTTACAAATCGTTTTGTACTTTCACATCAATTTAAAACTCACACCATTATGAAAAAGATATTAGCTATAGCAACTCTGTTAGCTATCACACCCTCATTTGCAAATAAAAACCTTATTAATACCAATAAAGAAACACAAATGACACAAGCCCCAAAAGACAAAAAAAGTATCTATCAGTTTAAAGTAACTGATCTGTACGGAGAAGAATTTGACTTCGCATCCCTAAAAGGAAAGAAGATTATGATTGTAAACACTGCTTCTGAATGTGGACTTACTCCTCAGTATAAACAATTACAGAGCATGTACAACGAATTTGGTGGAGATAACTTCGTAATCGTTGGTTTCCCAGCAAACAACTTCGGTTCTCAAGAACCTGGTACTAACGAAGAGATTGCTACATTCTGTGAGCAAAACTACGGTGTATCGTTCCCTATGATGAACAAAATATCAGTAAAAGGAAAAGACATAGCTCCTATCTATGAATTCCTTACTAAAAAGTCTAAAAACGGATTAGAGGACAGCGAAGTACAGTGGAACTTCCAAAAATACCTAATCGATGAAGAAGGTCACTTAGTGAAAGTAATCAACCCTAGAACGCTACCTGACGATCCAGAAATCAAAGCTTGGGTTAAAGGAAAATAAGTCGTTTTGCATATCTAATACATAGCGTTTGTTCGTATCTTTGGGTTTTACTTTTAAATTATGAACTATCCACAAATAGAACTAGCGCAAAGTATTATTGAAATTTGTAAAGCAAAGAATATTCAACATATAATCATATCACCAGGATCACGCAATGCCCCATTAACTATAGGGTTTGCTAGTGATCCTTTTTTTACATGTTACAGTCTAGCTGATGAGCGATGTGCTGCTTTCTTCGGTATGGGTATTGCTCAACAGAACGAATTCCCAGTAGCCCTAGTATGTACATCAGGTTCAGCATTACTAAACTACTACCCTGCCGTAGCTGAGGCTTTCTATAGCCAGATTCCTATGGTGATTATCTCGGCTGACAGACCTACTTCTAAGATAGATATCGGTGATGGACAGACTATCAGACAACGCAATGTATATGATAACCATATCATGTACAATGCCAATCTTACAGAAGAGGCTAATCAAGAGAATGATATCTTAATCAATACAGCGATTAATACAGCGATAGCTCAGAAAGGTCCTGTACATATCAACGCTCCTTTTGAAGAACCTCTATACAATACGTTAGATGCCTTAACAGTTAATCCTACTATTATTGATATAGAAGAACTTCCTCAACAATATATAGAGTACGATCAGTATATAGAAGACTACAAAAAAGTGGCTAAAAAACTAGTACTAGTAGGAGTTAATAACCCTGGTGTTCTAGATAATAGCATTATAGAGTGGCTAGCTAATGATCCTTCTGTTATCGTGATGACAGAAACTACATCTAACTTGCACCACCCTACTTATGTAGAACATATCGATAGAATTATCACTACCTTCTCTGAAGAGGATTTCTTAGCCTTTCAGCCTGATATCTTAATTACTTTTGGTGGTATGGTGGTGAGCAAACGTATCAAAGCGTTCTTGCGCAAATACAAACCTACTCAACACTGGCATATAGATACGCTAAGACACTATGATACTTATAGTGCTCTAAACAAAGCTGTGGTAGATACCCCACAAAACTTCTTTCAAGCAATAAAAGAGAATGTAGAAGAATTCGGTGCATCGACTTACAAGCAATGGATGCAAGATATCGTAACTGCTAGAATAGAAAAGCATAACGCTTACCTAACAAGTATCCCATTTAGCGATCTAAAGGTATTCGAAGTACTATTTAAAGAACTTCCACACAACACTCAATTACAAATCAGTAATAGCTCTGCTATTCGCTATGCTCAATTAATCAAAATAGACGCTTCTAACGACGTATTTTGTAACAGGGGGACTAGTGGGATAGACGGAAGCACTTCTACTGCTATAGGTGCTGCAGTGGCTTCTGATAAACCTACTCTATTAATTACTGGAGACATTGGTTTCTTATATGACAGCAACGGACTGTGGAACAACTATATTCCTAAGAACTTTAAAATACTACTGCTAAACAATGGTGGAGGTGGTATCTTTAGAATCTTACCTGGACATAAAGAAACTCCAGTTTTCAATACATACTTTGAAACAAGTCATCACTTAACAGCTGAGCACTTAGCCAAGATGTATCAATTTGATTACTTAACTGCGCATAATGAGGAAGATTTATATAAGACATGTCAAGCATTCTTTAGCTCTAATGATACCCCAAGTATCTTAGAAGTCTTTACTCCTACTGAGGTTAATAATACTGTTTTGAGTAACTATTTTCGCAATATGTAATTTTAACAAACAATAATGTACGCGTAATGAAATTTTATGTATCTTGTACTCAATAAAAAAGAAAATTATGAGTAAAAGAGACGAATTAATTCAAAAGTACGCTGCTGATTTAAAAGACAAGTGTGGTGTAACAGCTAATATGGATTTATTAACTGCTGTAACTATCGGATGTGGGCCTTCTATCTACAACCAAGATTCATCTACTGTAGCTGGTTCTTCAGAATCTGAATTAGCAACTGTAAAGAATAATTTCTTAATTAAGAAACTTGGTCTTAAAGATGGTCCTGAATTAGATAAAGGTATCCAAGCTGTGATGGACAAATATGGTCAATCAAACAGAAACAAATACAGAGCAGTAGTTTACTATCTATTAACTGTTCACTTCAAGAAAGAAAGTGTTTACAAGAAATAATATAACGTAAATATATAATGTACTTTAAAAGGAGTTGTTTTTATCACAACTCCTTTTTTTGTGTTTTATAATTCCAAAATTAGTATGCATAAAAAAACTAGAGACTCGTCAGAAGACAAATCTCTAGTAGGGGTTAAATCCAGATTATAGGCTATCTCAATGCAAACGAATTAAGTTCTTATCAATAACTCTATTGGGCAATCTGGGATAAAAAACCGAAATATATGTACACATATTTCGAACTAAAAAAATATAAAATTGGGCTATGAAAAATTATTCAAGTTGAATGTACTGTTTAGTGAGCTAAACATTTCCTCTAGAATAAACCTTTTTTCCTTTATAGAATGTTGCTTCTCTATCTGGTGTTCTCGCTACAGCTTCAGCTGAGCAACTCGCCTTGACAAATACGAAGTCTGCTGATTCTCCTACTTTAGGCCATTGGCGTTCACCTTTCTCATTTAGAGGCAATACTTGATCTTTAGTAGCTATCTGCAAAGCTCTACTTAACCTAAACTCATCTGTCCAGCCATAAAGCTCTGCGCAGTGCTTAGCCTTCTCTAGCATATCGCAAGAACCAAAAGGTTGCCAATGATCGATAATACTATCTGTACCTGTCATCACACTTACATTGTGCTTATAAAAAGTAGGTATAGGCATCATAGAGCGTCCTAATGGCACTGTAGAGATTACTCCTACTCCATTAGCACTCATCTGTTCTGATAGTTCGTCTAATTCCTTTGGTTCGATTTGACCTAAGGCAAAACCGTGACTTATAAAGGTGCGCCCTTGAAGAGCTTTATTTGCTTCTACGTGTTTTAAAATATGTTTGATAGCAGGAATACCTGTCTTAGCTCCTTCGTGTAGATGGATATCTATCCCTTTGTTATAATCTAAAGCAATCTGAATCATCACGTCTAAAGACTTCTCCATATTAGCATCTACTGTAGTAGGATCAAGACCTCCGATATAATCTATCCCCATCTGTGCAGCTTCTCTTAAAAGCCCTTCACTGTCTGAATATAAAATACCGTGCTGTGGAAAAGCAACAATTTCACTTCCCATCACATCCTTCTTATTCTCTAAAGCTATTTTGAGGTTTTCTAAACTCTTTAGACCACTTGTAGGATCTATATTAGTCTGACATCTAGCAAAATATGTTCCTTGGCTATTCATCAAGTCGATAGCCATTTCGGCCTTTTCTACTGATCTAACTAATAAGTCTGGTAATATTCTGCGTTCTAGATCAATCATATCTTTCACAGATCTCCCTGGTTTAGGGTCTCCGTACCAACGTTCTCCATAAAAAGTCTTATCGATATGAATGTGCATATCTCTAAAACCTGGTAGCATAAGCATACCTCTCATATCTACCCTAAGCACATTCTCTGCCTTAGTATTACCACTCTTCTCTATAGAAACGATTACACCATTGGCTATATATATCTCGAATAACTCTGTCTTAGTACGCCATACTTGCCCTTGGGCGTTGTAATCAAAACCAGTTTCTAATAATACATTTGTAAGTACTAGTTCATTTATCTTGCCGTAAGTTCTCGTATTACTAGCTTTAGCTTCTGAACTTATAGATGGTAAGAACAATCCTCCTGCAGCTGCAGCAGTCATTCCTAAAAATTGCTTCCTATTTATCATTGTTGTTGTTTCCTATTATTAGTTGTTGTTCTACTGTAATGTATGAGTTTATTTGGCTCCAGCAGCGTTTAAAAGCTTAATCATACCTTGATAATTTCGCTTCTGTGCGTGTTGCAATGGAGTTATATCATCAGCGTCAGGAATATTCACATTCACTCCGCCTTTAATTAATTCATCAACTATATTGGTATGTAGAAGTCCGCCATCACTGAGAACTATGGCTTCCATAAGTGCAGTCCAGCCCAACCTATTTACGTGATCGATAGGGTAACCTGGATAGTTAACTAATAATTTAACAACATCGATATGTCCTTTTTCTGCAGCAGGAATTAAAGCACTACCGTTATAGCGATTAAAAACTGTAAAATCAGCTCCATGCTTTAACGCTAATTGTACTATTTCTAAATTCCCCTCTGCACTAGCATAAAGAAAAGGGCTGTTTAATATTTTATCTTGCGCATTTACATTAGCGCCAGCTTCAATTAAAGCTATAGCAATACTATTATACTTTAGATACACAGCATACATCAAAGGAGTTTCTCCTTTAACATTCTGTATTTCTAAATTTACTCCACGCTCCACTAACTGCTTAACAGCAGTGAGATCATTTTTCTTAATAGCATCAAATAAAACATCCTCCTTCATATCTACTACTTCATTATCTGAATTAGTCAAATTATTATCTGTAGAGTTACAAGCAATCGTTGTACCTGTTACTAGACTAATAAAAAGCAATAATGTTATTCTTCTTATCATAGAATTAATTACTTAATAACTTCTCTTACAAAGATAAAAGTACTGATAAGAAGGAGGTTGTAATACACTTATAGATTATTGGAGTTTTTATAACTCAACCTAAATTCACCAGGAGTCATTCCTAATTGTTTCTTGAAAAAGTTATTAAAATAACTTGTATCATTAAACGACAATGAGAACGCTATCTCTTTAATTGAGATATTGGTTGTCGTTAATAATCGTTTTGCCTCTAATAATAGCCTATTTTGGATTAAAGACCCTGCATTAGTACCAAGTACTTTCTTACAAAGAATATTCAAATAATTAGGCGTTATCTTTAGTTGTTCTGCATAGAATGCAACGCTACTTTGTTCTTTAAAGTGCACTTCTAAAAGTTCTTCGAACTGAAGTATGTTCTTATCCATACTCTGAGGGTTTACCCCTTCGTGATATTGAATAAAGTCTTTATGTAGATGTTTTAACAACAAATGGAAGGATAATAAAGAAATTTCTCTATCGATAACCTGCCCTTTTGTTAATCTATTTTCCAACTCCTCTAAATCAGCTTTGTATTTATTAAATACTTCTGAAGATAACACCATTTGATTAGGTGCCCCTAATTGAAAATATGCCAATGGACTATAAGTCGTATTTAACGACTGTAAAATAGTAGGCGAAAACATTAATTGGAAGCCTATAGTATGGTTCTCTAGCAGCCAATAATGTACCTGTTGTGGTCTTAAAAAGAACACTTGATAATCTACTACATCGATTCTTTCAAAATCAATGTCGTGATATCCTCCTCCTTTTTCAACAAAGAAAATAAAGTAAAAATCATGCTTGTGGGGAGCTAATAGATCGTTTCTTCCTTTTTCGATGTGCTTAAATAAAGTAATGTCTGCTGTTTCTTCTCCTAATATATTAGCAGTCGAAAGCGTCTGTATTTTATTATTCGTATTCACTTATTGCGTAAGGTTAATTAGTTTGATTGACATTTTAAGTCGCTAAAAATAAAGCAAATCATGCTTATGATAAACTATTTTTAGTTAAAACATCCAAAACTTCACGTATTGAGAATTATTTATACAGAATATAAGTTTGTTTTTACCCTTTTTAATGCAGAATATAATAGATATCTATTCCTTTTTATAAACATGCCAAAAAAAGTCAAAGTAAAATCATAAATATTAATCCTCTATTTTAACGTTTTTCTCTTTTACTCACCAGTATAATAATCACATAATATACTCCTATAAAAAAGAAAAGCTCATCCCGAAAGATAAGCTTTAACTGTGATATTAATTTAGTAGATGAATTAATTATTCTAATTTAAAATGGTAACATATTGGTTTGATCTTCTCCGTTAAAAACTACTCCAAAACCAAGCATTTATAGCTTAAAAAGCTGATTATTTCCTATTTACCGAGGCCAAAGAAAACAATTAAATATTACACTACCAAATTAAAAGGCACTTTTTGCTCCAAAACATCTACTTTTTAAGCTTTCTTTAAAGGTTTATTGCTATGAAATGTCGCTAGCGGGAAGATTTTTATTCTATTCATTAGTATAAGAACCTTAACTTCTATTGGCTAATTTTAGAAATTATTATAGCTTTGGAAATTAACCTTAAAACAACCGTTATACTACTCATAAATATTGTGTATAACTAGACGCTACTTAACCTTATAAATGAAAAAAAACACTACAGCATCTTCAGTCGCTGCCGCTCTTACCTCTATGATGTGTGTACAAGGGGGCGCTTCTGTAGCCAAGCAATTATTCCCAGTAGTAGGCGCTACTGGAACTACAGCACTGAGAATAGGAATATCAGCAATCCTATTAAATATTATTAATCGCCCTAAGATTTCTAAATTTTCTAAAAAAGAATGGATGTACTGTGGGTTATTTGGAGGGTCAATTGCACTTATGAATATGATCTTCTATCTAGCGATACAGCGTATCCCTCTAGGGTTAGGAGTTACTATAGAATTCATTGGTCCCTTGTTCTTAGCCTTATTCTTGTCGCGTAAAGTATTGGATATTGTATGGGCATTATTTGCCTGTGCAGGTATATTGCTTATCGTGCCTTGGCAAACAAACAACGTTGATATTATAGGACTAGGTTTAGCCGCTACGGCTGGTATATTCTGGGCGTGCTATATCGTGATGGGAAGTAAAGTATCTAAAGAGATGAATACCAATCACGCTGTATCAGTAGGATTAGTATTCGCTACCCTTATCGTAGTACCTGTAGCCTTGTTTATGGGAGGATTAGAAAAACTAACATGGAGTAGCTTAGGATTAGGAGTACTAGTGGCAATCTTATCTAGTGCCTTACCCTTCTCTCTTGACCTTGTGGCACTAAAGAGATTACCAGCAAAGACCTTCAGTATCTTAACGAGTTTACAACCTGCCTTTGCCGCTATGTCAGGGTTGTTATTCCTAAAAGAACATTTAACTCTTATGCAGTGGATATCTATAGCATGTGTAATTACAGCAAGTGTAGGTTCTACTATATTTAGTACTAAAAAAGAAGCTTAAACAAGCTAAATGATAAAAGTAAAGGCGATTCTGATGATTCAGAATCGCCTTTACTTTTATCATTATCTCTGTTTTAAGATTGCCTTTGTATTTAGGTAGATATTATCTACGAGCTCTGTTAAGTCATCCATCATAAAATAATTATGACCAATATTGATTAGTTGATTGTACAGTGTTTCTTCATTTTTAAAAAATGCTTGCTCTGCAGCTTCTACTAATCCTTCTGTGTACTTTTGTCCAGCACCTAAAGCAACTAATCGTTCTACAACAGCCTTATTCACGTCCTCTTGTTCTAGCATAAAAACTATTTTTTGGCCTAAACAATAGCCATAAAACGTCATTCCTGTAACAACAAATAAGGTCTCGCTATCTAAATCCCATCTACTATCATCTACAATCTGTTGCAATAGTACATCTATCTTCTTATGAAATGCTTCTATCATGCTTTTTTTATATTATAAAGGCTAAAATACAAAAAGGGAATCAATCTCTTGACTCCCTTATATAGTATATAATACTTTATTTCATTTCTTTATACGTAATGGTAGCTTTACCTTTAGTTATATCAGTTACCCATTTATATTTCACTTCTTGTTTTATAGGATCCCAACCATAAGAAGTTCTATAATAGTCTTTTATTTCAAATTCAAATGATGTTGGATATTGATTATTATCATACTGATACGTAATCTTTGATTCTGAATACGCTTTATCTCCTACATAAGCATGCTTTAAGTATGTTGGATTATTCATTGGTAATAACTCATTAGCATATTTCAATCCTGTCATAGCTGCTTGACTTGGACCAAAATCAATCTGAGTTTTTTTGCTTAAATCAATTGCTCCTGTTGTATTAAGTGTATGAAATGCAGCAAAAGGTTTATTGTCATACTTGATTTCTGTTTTATACTCACCTTCTACTTTATCTTGATCATTATAAGAGTAAAAAGTTAAGTCAACAGGATTTCCTTTATCAATAGTATTGATTTTTCCCAATTTTCCAAAGTTAAAAGGAGCTAATCCTAAGAAATCAGAAACAATATGCTTTCTTTTTTCTATTTTTTCTCCCTCACCCCATTCATAAACAGATTCAAAATATTCAATCTCTTTAACGATTCCCTTATCATCATAGATAAAATTATAAAGAACATCAGTACCGTCACCAACAATACTTGTTACCTTATTCGCATCGTTATATTTTAATTCTACTACTCCCTCACTGTATTCAGGTTTATCGGCCTCATCATAATCAGAAGTAGAAACAGAATTAATATTGATCTTCTCAATAACTTTAATAACTTTATTAGGAGGAGTTATTCCATTTCCATTGTCAGAACTATTATCATCTGAACTACATGAAACACCAACAAAAGCAAGTGCTGCTAAAGCACTAAAAATAATCTTTTTCATATTTAACTTAATTTTATGCAAAATTACACAAACAAACATATACTTAATCGCTCACGAATATTATTTGATTTTATCTATATTAATAACAAAAAAGATATACAAAAAAGTTATTTTAATCCATAATAAAACAGTTATTAACAAAAAAATGCTTTTTAAAAATAAATAAAACAATGTCATTTAAAGTCTATCTTAGAATGAAAGCAAAAAAGCACCCATTATTGGATGCTTCTTTGTTTTTATTCTATTTCTTAAATAATTTACTTCTTACTAATAGCCGCTTTATAAATGTCTTCGTATAAAGGCACTACCTTATCTATACTGAACTTCTTCGCTACTTCACGAGCTTGTTCTTTAAATTTGCATAAAGTATCTTGATCTTTTAAGATTTTAAGAGCATTGACTACCATATCTTCTACATCTCCCACATTACTTAAATACCCTGACACACCTGGTTCATTTACCTCTGGCAACCCTCCAGTATTACTAGATATTACTGGTACTCCCATTGCCATAGCCTCCAATGCAGCTAATCCGAAACTCTCTGTTTCAGAGGGTAGTAAGAACAAGTCAGAATAAGATAAGATATGCTCTATCTCATTACTATTTCCAAAGAAGATAATCTTATCATAGATACCTAATTCCATCGCTTGGCGTTCTGCGCGCTCCTTCTCTGGTCCGTCTCCTACAAGCATTAACTTAGCAGGCATTTCTTTCTGTATACCATAGAATACAGACACCACGTCCTCTATGCGTTTTACTTTTCTGAAGTTACTGATATGAGTTATAATAACCTCATCTTTACTTGCCATCGCACTACGCTTACATGGCGTATCTTCACAGTCTACTTCTTTTACCTCGATAAAGTTTGGTATTACATGAATATCCTTCTCTGTACCAAATAGGCAATGCGTAGATTGTTTTAATGACTCTGATACAGAAGTTACATAATCTGAGTTATTAATACTAAAGCTTACTGCTGATTTATAATTAGGATGATTACCCACTAGTGTGATATCAGTTCCGTGAAGCGTTGTTATCATAGGCAAGTTAATACCTTGCTCTTTTAACATCTGCTTAGCCATATACCCTGCATAAGCATGAGGAATAGCGTAGTGTACATGCAGTACATCTATTTTAAACAACTTCACCATATCTACTAACTTACTAGATAAGGCCAGCTCATAGGGCTGATAGTGGAATAACGGGTATTCCGGTACATTTACTTCGTGATAGAATATATTAGGATTTAGCAAGGCTAAACGCACTGGTTGACTATAAGTAATAAAATGCACCTCGTGATTTCTTTTGGCTAATTCCAATCCTAATTCTGTGGCTACTACACCACTACCTCCAAAGGTTGGATAGCATACGATGGCTATTTTCATATAATTATTGCTTGTATTTAGAAAGTTTAAAGATAATTCTAATATTTAAATACACATTATTTTTAACTTCCTACTTTTCTATAAGACGCTTTTTTAACAGTCAAATCCACTAATACTCTCTAATTCTATTAGATAAAAAAAGAGAACCACAATATGATTCTCCTTTTTAAAATCCTTGTCAAATATATATATAAACTACTACTCTGCTTTCCAAAAAGCCCATTCTTTTCCGTTAAATACACACAATATTTAGATACTGTATCATAGACAATTGTACCTGCTGCTGGGCTTTTAAGGTTAAGATGAGGACTTGCCATTTTCGGTAGTACCATCGCCTTATTGTCTGCTTCTAAAATTAAAGCTCCTGAAGCTGTAGAAGACTGATTCCCGATGATAGTAGGTGCTTGATCATCTACTAACCCTTGCTGAATGCTGGTATCTACTTCTCCTGTATTAACAGACATATCTTCCCATTTAGCAGAAGTTCCTGCTATATAGTATTTCACTTTCTTATCATTCGAGTCAAATATCATAGTTCCTCCTACTGGCGTTTTCACATCACCTTCTTTAGTTACCCAGGACAAGACTATTCCTCTAGCATCATTCTCTTTAAAATCTAATAACACATTAGGTCCTTCTACTTCGAACTTCCTTATTGCTGTTTGTCCAAAGCTAGATGCTGTTCCTAATAGGGCAGAAAAGATCAAAACTAAAGACTGTTTATTTAATATATGTATCATAGCGTTTCACTTTAAATTATTAAAAAGTAACAGGTTCTTATTCGTCAACACATCCTTGAACAACACATCCCCAAGTTTTTCCATTGTACAGTTTCAAACAGTTTGCTGTCGAATCGTACACCATCATTCCCTCTACAGGTTTTAAGGCTTCTATTTGGGCAGTAGTCAGACGAGTAAGTACTAATCCTTTGTTATAAGACTCTAGTACTACAAATGCATTTCCACGTTTAGATACCCAATCACTATTCTTTCTATTTAATGTAGATATAGCCATAAAACCACTTGAATTCATAATGTCTCCGTTGTTACCTACTACTGTTGGATAATAACAAATACTACAGAATGGCAACTCTTGCTCTCCATTAGCATTAGCTAATGCCCCTGGAAGACACACATCCTCTACTGATAACGGATTTAGATAGAAAATAGTGAACGGTGTACAGTTTACGGTTTACAGTATTTGCCTTCGGCATTAGGTACTAATATTACCCCGCTACGCAAATGTCTCCTGACTTTTCGTTTGTTTATAGTAATCGGTTTACAGAGTACAACCGCTGCACAAATGTCTCCTGACTTTGCGTTTGTTTATAGTAATTGGTTTACAGGTTGTACTCTGTAAACCAATTACTATAAACCTATTTCACTCCACCCCTCCACTGATCTCCAAACATACATAATGCCGAAGGCAAACATTCCTCATTCCTAGTTGTCCATTCTTCATTAAATCCACTTCTCTATAAGGTGATACCACATCGTCTGTCCCTCTCCTATCATAAACACTGCAGAAGACTCACGTTCTGTTCTTAGCTCATCTGTCTGTTGTATTTCTATATAATTCACGATAACATGACTAAAAGTCGCATAACCCTCTATATCCTTTACCTCAATCTGACGAGTAGGGAAAATACCGTAAGCTGTAGCTAACCATTGTACGAAGGTCTCATATCCCATACTCTTCCCATCTCCATTAGTCATTACAAAAGACGGATTAAACGTACTTACTATAGCCTGATAAAGCTCATCTTTATTCTCAGCAGTTCCATTAAACCACGTTTGTATATTCACGTGAAAGTCAACAACCTGTTGCTTTCCTAACTCTAAGTTATCTATTGTATTCATCTTGATTTATTTTAATTTACTTAATTGACGATAAAAAACAATACTTACTAACTGCACCCCACCTATGACAGATATAGCAATCCCGAAGGCTATAGGATATCCCCATAAGATACTCAGACTAAAGAATACTGTCCCAATTATAGCACCTCCTAATACACTCCCCACCTGAATAGTAGTACTCACTATACCAGACGCTTGTCCAACGTGCTCCACAGCAATACTTCGAATACTCTCTTTCATCATTACAGGCATTAACAGCCCATGTCCTAAACCAGCAAATAAAAACAAAATATGCATGATTAAAGCTGGTTCTTTTAACTGACTAAACAACAATCCTAAACTCACAAAAGAGATAAACAATAACCCCAACCCTAAGCGGATCCAAAAAGAAGCCTCCTTATTTACCTTTGCGAATAAGATAGGCCCTAAGAAAAATCCTATACCATAGGGCAATATCGCAATCCCAGCAATCAACACATCCCAGTGCAAGTATGACTGTAAGTAATAAGGATAACAAATAAACAATCCTGCTGTAAAATTGTAAAACAAAATAATAGGAAGGTTATAAGCAAAAGCTTTGTTTTTAAATAAAGACATGGACAACAGTACAGATTGATTGTGCTGTTCTCGATAAGTCTCGTATTTCACAAAGCTAAATGTCAATGCACTACTCATCGCTAAAATTCCAAATATCCACCATGCCCATTGATACGTTCGCCCATAAATAAGCGGAGTGATAAAGCACAGTAGCGCACTTATGATCAGTACTACACCGATATAATCTATCCTTTGCTTTTGTATTTGCTCTTTAGGCATTTGACTATAAATACCATATAGACAGACTATGGCTACTGGTACATTGACTAAAAAGATAATCTCCCAAGTCAGTCCCCAAATATGTAGGTTTAATAACATTCCTCCTAATAATTGCCCTACGATAGCTGCTAACCCAAATACAGACCCGAATACCCCTAAAGCCTTGGCGCGTTCTGATTCGTCAAACAATATTCTAATCGAGGCTAATACCTGTGGAGCTAATAAAGATGCTCCTACCCCTTGTAAGAAACGCGAGAAGATTAACCAGCCTATAGTAGGCGAAAAAGCACAAGCCAAAGAAGAAATTAAAAATATCCATAGCCCAGTGGTAAACACTCTTCGCCTTCCGTATATATCCCCTAGCTTTCCACTACAGACTACTAAGGCAGCATAAGTCAGCCCATAGACAGCAATCACCATCTGAAGCTGATTATCCATAGCATCAAAAGCATTCTTAATCGCAGGCAAAGCCATATTGACAATAAAATAATCCAACGGAGACAAAAAAGCTCCTATCACTAAATAGCGGAGAATACTCCATCTATTCTTATATGCACTCATAAAGTTATTTTTATTTACTTTGCAAAGTAAACACCCTAGATACAAATTATTTTGTACTTTAAAAGGTTTTCACAGTATGCCTTATGACACAGAAAAACAACTTTGATCCTATCGTTATCAATGAGATTAACCTAGTAGAAGGTACTTTGACTATACAGCCAAAAGCCCACTTGACTATAGTCTATATACAAAAAGGCAAAGGCATAAGCATATATGATGACCATAAAGTACCTTTTAAGAAAGGAAAGCTCTTTGTCATCCCTTTTGACACTAAATACACTTTTGAGAGCAAAGACTGCTCCTTGCTTATTATTGAATGCCCACAGTCTTTTATCACACAGATACGCACTGAGGCTGACCGCATCGAGACTTGTGATAATATCAATAAATTGACGTATATCACACATAACTATCACTCTAAGGCAGGATGTGTGTTTAACGATGAACTAGACGGAGTATTTGCAGAACAGCTACTACACAATATCCTAAGAGAACATCATAACAATGCTCAAGATTACTTGATCATCAGACAGTGTATCTCTATCCTCCTTAATCTAGTCGCTCGCAACCTGATCCAGCATGATTATGAACAGATTAATGAAAACAGAAAGGCTCAGGATATCATGAAGATTATTACCTATATACAGAAACATATAAGTCAGAAACAGAGATTATCTTTAGATACCTTAGCTACAGAGTTCAGTCTGTCTAAAAACTACTTAGGAGAGTACTTTAAAAAACAAACTGGTGTATCTCTACAAGATTACATCTTAGATTATAAACTTAAACTAGTCGAAACTAGACTAAAATACAGCGCTGTACGCTTAAAAGAAATAGCCTTTGAACTAGGCTTTAACGACGAGAGTCATCTGTCTAAACTCTTTAAAAAGTATAAACAGATGACTCCCTCTCAGTATAGAGCATTACACCAAAAACTGTAGTTTCTCTACCATACGCCGTCTTTATAATCAGCATTGTAAATACCAAATAGATTAAAAGACGAATGACTAAACTGTCCCTCTACTATCGATTTATACAAGGCCATCTTAGAGTTTGTTCTTAACACACTTAAAGTCTCCGTATAATCAAAGGTATAGACTGTTGTATTCGTCATTTGATTACACTCTTTTTTAATAGAGATAAGGCTGTCATTTAATTTAGCATTGATCGTATATATTGATATTTGTTGATCTTTCAGATAATCTTTCATGTCTTCAAAATTAGGCACATCTTGCACCCAATTCTCTATAAGTTCAATACCTAAACTATCTATTAGCTCACTTTCTTGATTAGTAGATACACTAAGGTGTGCTCTTAATACCTTCTCATTATTGTGTAACTGAATAAAAGAGTCATCCTTTAAATTATTTAAACACCTAGCTAGAAAATCATCAAACGTAAATCCCGTTTCCTCTATTTCATCATCTACCCAGTTATATATCTTTCTATCCTGTATATCATCTGTTCTAAGTAGCCAGAAATCCTCTCCACCATTATCACCTATCATAACATAATTTTGTTCTGCTTCATATAAATATCCATTTTGCTCTATCCACTCCTCTTTATTAGCAAACAAACCATATATCAAATCTTGGTATATACCGAAGTGTAATAGAAACTTCTTGTAGTACTGTGGTAACACATTAGATATACTAGCCTCTAATTCAGCCACTTCATCTTGTGTTAAAGGTTTATAAAACAAATAGTCTTCAAAAGGTAGTATTTCTTTTAAGAACAATTTATAATCTATAATTGTCATATTTATATCTCTTAGAATTTCAAGTAAAATTAGTTAAAACTAAGCAGATACATCCCCCTGTAAACAGCTATTTATCTTATAAAAATGGTAAATTATGTTAGGAAACTCAAATTCATAAAAGTAAATAGTACATTCGCCCGCGAAACAATAAACGATAGCCAATGAGTACAAAAATACAAAGACTTAACCCTAGTACTTTAGCAGCTCCTGTGGGAAGATATTCTCATGTAACAGTAGTTCCTAAAGGTGCTAATCTATATACATTCTCAGGACAAATAGGAACGGACGCAATGGGAAATATCCCAGATACTTTCAATGCACAAGTTCAAAATACTTTTATGAACATCATCCAGGTATTAGCTAGCCAGAACCTACAAGCTGAGGACGTAATTAAAGTAAATATATGGGCAACGAAAGAGATTGACTGGGACTTCTTCTACGAGGTATGGGACAATACATTTGGCACAGATTATCCATCGATGACCGTTGGTTATATCACCGCTCTAGGATTACCCGAAATCCTATTAGAAATAGAAATTTGGGCTGCTAAATAGTAGTTTAGGTCTATAATCATAATAAGTAGAAAAGAGTTGCTCACAAAGCAACTCTTTTTGTTTTTGTATCTCTGTTTTACTGAACTCTTTACCTAGCTGTCTATTAAACATGTTTGCCCATCCTTCATTCGATATTGACTGATTCCGTTGTGATTCCGTCATAAGTCCGCTATCACTCCCTTAAAAAGTTAAAAACAACGGAGTCATGACAAAGTTATAACTCAGTCATAATCCACTCACTTTATAGCGAATTAATGTGTTATTAATATCGGTTAAAAGGGAAGTTAAACGTTGAAAAAGGATAGATTTGATTTAAGTGTTTTCTTTGCGGATAAGTTACCCCCAATCACGCAGATTTGTAATCTGAGCTACATCATACGACTAATTTTAGAGATACACTGAACTCTAAATCTTCCTCTTCTCTATTATTTGATTTAATTCATTACTGCACTTAAGAAAAGGGAATGAATAGTCTTTTTTACCATTCTCAAAATGACACTATATTTTACATAAAAAACGAGTTCGCTAATCACATAACCTCTCAAGATACCAATAAAATCAACACTTCACAGCGTTTTCTTCGAGTATCCTTCGGGAACTGTTCGGGAACGCTTCGGAAAACATGCCCTTTTTCCGAAGCGTTCCCGAACAATGGTCGAACAACACTGCATAAATACTGGGATTAAAGCAAAATAAACTTTGAACTTGGTTAAAAAAAATAATACATAATGCGAATTCAAACACTTTAAGGAATGGTGTTTTTTATACTTGAAGGAAGATTGTTTCTTGCTTTGATTTATGTCATTCACAGCACTCAAATCATCAGTTAGACAACTGATATAAAGCAAAGTACTCCACAAAGATACAAAAAATATAAATTCCCTTAAAGGCTACTTTATACCTACCCCACCCCCATTATAAACTTCCCTATCCCTTCTTGTGCTTACACCTCTTTCAAAAAGATAGACAATAACTCTTCTTTTAGTGCATTATCTTACAACTACACTATACATCGCTCTTTTTGTTATAATACTTCTACATCACTATAAATAAGCCCTTACCAAACAATACATTAACATTTAGTTACCAACGACTTAAGAAAATATTCTCAAAATAAGAAGCATAAAGATTAGAATGATTATAAATAATTATATATTTGCGACTACTTAATTATTTTTAACTAATCTAAATAATCAAATATTATGCAAGCTGATAAGCCCAAAAAAACTAAGGGTGTGTTCAAAAAGTATATGCTTAAAATACACTTATGGTTAGGACTTTTGTCAGGTATAATCGTACTTATAGTATCATTATCAGGAGCGTTCTTTGTCTTTAATGAAGACATCTCTGCCTATCTAAGGAAGGATATGATGTTTCATGGGGAAACAGATATTGCCAATAAAAAACCTATTCCTCTAAGAGAATTAAAGGATTTAGTGAATGCCCAAATCACTAACGAAGAGGTCACAGCAGAGGAAGTTACTATTCCACTAGACCCAAATCGTTCTTATCAATTTGGTTTGTTTAAAGCCGATGTTGAGGGGTGGAACTACTTTGACACCTACCTTATATTCAAAACTGTCTATGTAAACCAATACACCGGTAAGGTCATAGCAGTAGATGATATATTAGAGAGCCCATTCTTCTTCTCGATGATATTACACCGTTCTTTACTGCTTAAGAGTTCTGTAGGAGGAACTGTTGTAGGAGTATCTACTATCATATTTGTGGTTATGCTCGTTACAGGTATTATCCTGTGGTGGCCTAAGAACAAGAATATGCGTAAACAACGCTTTTGGTTTAGATGGAAAAAAGTAAAAGGATGGCGTCGTAAAAACTATGATGTACACAACATTCTAGGGTTCTACTCTTCTATACTAGCACTGATAGTAGCTGTTACAGGTATTATGTATTCGTTCCGTATTACGATGTCTTGGATATATTTCTTAATCAACGGATTCTCTATGCATGCTCCAGACTATAGCCATTTTAAAACTATAGCTCCTGAGTCTATGGAAACACCAACTACTGTAGATCGCATAGCTGATAAGGTAAGAGAGCACTACCCTAATGCATTCTCATTCGGAATAGACCTAGAAGACCATGAAAATGCTGATCATCACCATGATAATATGACTATACGTATCAAAGACCACGAGTTTAAATACAACGATTCTCATATTATGATATTTGATGAGCATTCAGGAGAATTACTATTTAACAGACCTCATAATGAGAGATTATTAGCAGATCGCGCTACAGGAGCTACCTATGATTTACACGTAGGTGCATTCTTTGGGATGCCAGGTAAAATCATTGCTTTCATCCTAAGTCTAATTTGCGCCTCTCTACCTATTACTGGTTTTATAATCTATTGGGGAAGACGAAATAAGAAAAAGACTACTAACTAATTCACACTATAATGAATAGATCATATATATGGTTGCTATCGCTATGCAGCCTGGGTAGCTATGCCCAAACCGAAGCACAACTAGACAGTATACTCAACTCTCTTAACACCACTCTAGGTGAAGTAGTTATCACTGCTTCTACCCCTGTTTTTCAACAGAAAGCAGACAAGATGGTATTCAGTGTCGAGAACAGTGCTTTATCAGATGGAAGTACAGTATTAGAAGTTCTTGGAAGAGCTCCAGGAGTGGTTGTATCTCAAGAAGGAGAATTATCTCTACGAGGTAAAAAAGGGGTTAGTGTGATGCTAAACGGAAAGCTAAGCTCTCTGTCGGCTAAAGAACTAGCTAACTTATTGAGATCAACCAACTCTTCTCAAGTAAAAAACATAGAAATAATTGCTAACCCATCTGCTAAGTATGATGCGGCTGGTAATGCGGGAATTATCAATATTGTGTTGAAGAAATACAAGATGGAGGGGCTTAAAGGTAGCTCGTATCTAAATGCTGGTAGAGGTCGTAAAAACCGTATGAATGCAGGATTTAACCTTGGTTATACGCATAATAAGCTGAGCTTATTCGGTGACTACAGTTATACTTTTAGAGGAGAAGAAGAACACAAACATTACCTTCAAGACTTTTATAATGATAAGAACCCTAACATTATAGATAAACACAGTGAGCAACGCATCACTAGTAGTGAGCCTCTGACATCTAATAACTTTAAACTAGGTGCTGATTATAACGTATCGTCTAAGACAACTATTGGTTTTCTATTCGATGCTAAAATAGGTCGTTATGAAGACTATACGAAAGGTTATAATATGATCTATATGCCTGTATCAACGCTTAATTCTCATGTTAATACAAATAATGCCAACAAGGAACATTGGTACGATTATACCTTTAACCTTACGGGAAGTCACTTATTTAACGAAAAAGGAAGGAAAGTAGATGTTGACCTAGAATACGAAACATCTAAATTCAGATCAAGACAACTACAGCTCTCTGATGTAGTTTTAAATAATTCAACAGCTAATTTCTACAACAGACGTGGGTACATTCCTTCTAACTTTAAAGTGTTCAATGGAAAGGTTGATTTTACTTTGCCAATAGACGAAAAACACGCTTTAGAGACAGGTTGGAAATCAATTGTCAAATCTAATGACAATCCCTCTGTATATGAGTTTGAGAATAATAATATATGGACTGTTGATCCTGCTTCTACTAACCACTATAAGTACAATGAGCAGATACACGCTGCTTATGCGAACTATAAGTTAAGTTTAGAACACTGGAGTTTCCAAGTAGGACTGAGATCTGAATACACACAGACTGAAATAGACCAGAAAACAACAAAGGAATACAGTAAAAATGATTATACGAAGTTCTTCCCTAGTGCGTCTATCAAGTACGAAACAGATAATGCACATGGATTCTACGCATCGTATAGTAAGCGTATTAACAGACCTAGTCACTTTGATCTAAATCCTTTCCGTTTTTATGATGATCCGTTTAACTACTGGCAAGGAAACCCTAAGTTAAAACCTGAGATTACCCATGCTTCTGAAGTGGGATATACTTGGAGTAAATACCTTATCGCCAATGTGTACTTCAGTCTAACCAACGATGTAATGACCAATGTATATAACTATCAACAAGATACTGGTATCTTAGTCAGTACACAAGACAACTTAAACAAGTCTTATCACTATGGAGCTAATGTTACAGGTACAGTAAGTCCTTTTGAGTGGTGGAGTATGAGTAATATGTTCAATTTGTTTAACAATAAGTATGAAGGAAACTATCAAGGTACAGAGATTAACAGCTCACAAGTAGCCTTTACGTTTAACTCTCAAAACAACTTTACGATCATCAAGGGATTAAAAGCAGATGTCAATGCACAATACTTCTCTAAGTCTAACTTAGGATTATATAAACGAGATGGATACTTTGACCTAACTATAGGGGTATCTAAGGCGTTATTAGAAGATAAAGCGACTATTAAACTTGCTGTAACAGATGTATTAAACACTGTAAACTACAATGTAACTGGTGATAACTTTAACTCAAGTATTCACAAGAAGTATGACTTAGATAGCCGTATCGCTACTTTGTCATTTAATTATAAGTTTTAACCCAAGTTCATCTGTTATAGAATTTGGAACAACAACGGAAGTTTGTACTCATTATACTTCATTTCTTTATACCAAAAAGCTAGTCGATATCGACTGGCTTTTTACGTTTTAATAACCTTGTGAAGCGTTCTATAAGTGGACTACTCAACCAAAATAGTCTTGCGAAGCACTACAATGGCCTTAATGTATAAACGAGTGTCAATAGATGCAAATTCTAAAGAACTAAACAGTGTTTGAGTAGGGCCGAGTGTATAGAAAATATCCTGTGGATATTTTTAACGAAGGAGCCAGATGGCGCAATGACTTTGTTTAGTTCTAAGAATTTGTATCGTAATTGACCGTTTAGGAATTACAGCCTTGATTTTTTTGCTTTACTTTTTTGATCAAGCAAAAAAGTAAAATAAAAGAAGAAGTATTTAAAATTGTAATAATAGCATTTCAAAAAATTTAAAAAGGGTTGTATATCATGATACACAACCCTTTACTATTATAATTAAAGTATTACCTTACCACAACTCAAGTATCTTCCACCAGATACCTCCTACTAGAATAAAGATTATCAAGTTAACCACACTAGTGACAAAACCTACTTTCCACCACTCTCCTAATGTCGTATATCCTGACCCAAAGATAATAGGTGCTGTACCTGTACCATAATGAGTAAGAGACATCATAATAGATGATGAGAACCCTAATACTAATGCCCATAACATCTCAGGAGCTCCTAAGGCAATACCTGCTGCAAAGAAGGCTGCAAACATCGCTGTAATGTGAGCAGTAGTACTCGCAAAGAAATAGTGTGAATATACATATACTAATAGAAGTAATAATGTAGCTGGTATCCATGATAAGCCTAGTCCACCAATACCAGTACCCACTGTAGTAGCAAGCCACGATACCAGTCCTAACTTCCCTAAGAAGCCTGCCATCATCACAAGGGCTGCAAACCATACGATAGTATCCCATGCTCCTGTATTCTTAAGGATATCATCCCAAGTAAGTACTCCTGTTATAATCAAGATAGCCAAACCTAAGAAGGCTGCCGCTGTAGGTTGTACTGCGAACTCTTCTCCGAATAACATAGCAGGTACACCTGCCCATAAGAATAATAGAATACTAAATACTCCCATAGTAATGTATTCAGGTTTAGAGATTGGCCCTAATTCTTCTAATTGTTTTCTAGCAAATACAGGCGCATCTGGCGTTTTCTTAATCTCAGGTGGATAGATAGCATACACTACTAAAGGCATCACTAGAAGTGCTACAATTCCTGGTACTAATGCAGCTAATGCCCACATCCCCCACGTTATTGTAATACCCGCTGTAGTCCCAGCTAATACTAAAGTAACAACTAATGGGTTAGGTGCTGTAGCAGTGACAAACATCGCTGATGTAATAGGGTTCGCATTGTAATTTACTAATGCTAAATAACGTCCTATTTTTCCAGCAGTACCATCATCTGCTCTTGAACCAAAACTACTAGCGATAGATCGCATAATAGGGTGAATAATTCCTCCTCCCCTAGCAGTATTACTAGGTGTTACAGGAGCTAATATAGTTTCTGCAAAGGATAAGGCATAAGCAATACCCAATGTTCTTTTACCAAATAGTGAAATCAGGAAATACCCAATTCTAGAGCCTAGTCCTGTTTTCTTTAAACTTATGGAGATCATCACTGCTACTCCGATAAGCCAAATTAAGTCATTTGAAAAGCCACTTAAAGCATCTGCTAAAGCTTGTTTAGAGTCTCCTGGACTAGTAACTCCAGTAATAGCCACTAAAGCGATTGCTACGATAGATACTCCTCCAATAGGTAGTGCTTTTCCGATAATAGCTGCTATGGTTCCTACGAATAATGCTAACAGTTGCCATGCGTTTTCACTAACACCTTCTGGAACTGGGATAACAAACCAAATAATTAAGGTAATTGCAACTGCGATAAGCGCAGGTACGGGTTTGATAGGTTCTAATTTACTTGCCATACGAGTAATTGATTTCTGTACGAATCACCTTCTTCTAACAATAACTGAATAACTAATTGGCCTTAGACTTTTAGAAAAAGATAATTCTTACTATTTTTAATATTTAGTATAAACTCAACAAAAATGCCAAACACTACTATTTGAACTATTATTTTTATTTTTTTTCACAACAAATACCTCTAAGCAAGAGTTATTATAAGTAGCGTAATTCCCTTGGTTTACACATTTAAAGATAATTATTAATTACCAAATAACGATACATTTAATCCATTTTAATAGCATAAATATTAAAATTAAATAAGCAGTAATACTATAAAATACTAATAAAAACTCAATCCTTAACAAATAAAAACACTATTATTTAGTTAATAAAACCGTTAAAACATGATCTCTGTATATAAAATCAAACCATACTTCCAGAAAAGCTTAATGCCTATACTTGAAGCATTACACAAAAAGAAGATAACAGCTAACCAAATCACGGTATTTGCAATACTGTTTTCTATTGTATTAGCTATCTTATTTTGGTATGCAGACCACTATCACTTCTTCTTCCTATTATTGCCTATCGGTTTATTAATCCGCATGGCGCTTAATGCCCTTGATGGAATGATGGCACGACTGTACAACCAGACTTCTAAAAAAGGGGAACTACTAAACGAAGTAGGCGATATCATCTCTGACTTTATTTTGTTTATTCCTTTGCTAAAGTTTCAAGCAGAGAGTCTATACTTAATCGTCTTGTTTATAGGCTTAAGTATAATCAATGAATTCGCAGGACTAATGGGGAAAGTATTAGGAGGAGAAAGAAGATATGACGGCCCAATGGGAAAAAGCGATAGAGCGCTAATCTTAGGAATATACGGGTTATTAATGTATTTCAACGTTAGCATTACAGGTATTTCATTATATGTATTTATCGTTATCAATGCCTTATTACTTCTAAGTACTTTAACGAGATACCGCAAAGCACTTCAAAACGCACAATAGATGAATAAAGAAGGAAAATTCTCTGATGTTCCCTTGCGCGTAAGAACGTGGTGTTATATCATTGTGGTCTTCGCAGTAGCGTTACTACATTCCTACACCTTACTCACTTTTATCCTCTTTCTGTTATATTGGGGACAGAGAGAACTGTATACTATAGCGATGCCAAAGGTGAAACTAAAACAAGTATTGCCTATCTTAAGCTCTATCGTTATTGGAATTAGTATTTATCTATTATCTATCAATCAGAGTATATGGATTATCACGGGGTATGCCTTCATTACACACCTTTTACTATACATAAAGCACAGATCATATCTGTTCTATCTTATCATAGCTACTTTTTATCTAATCTCTATACCTATCCTATATTACATTGGTAGTGGAGATATGGGGTATAAATACCTTATCTTATTAGTAGTTCCTATGGAGCTAAACGATGTGAGTCAGTACATGGCGGGTAAGCTATTTGGTAAGACTAAAATAACGCCTAATATTAGTCCTAATAAGACTTTAGAAGGGGTAATAGGCGGAATACTAATGACTACTGTAATTTTTAATCTGATGTACTTCCTTCTCTTTGGAGAAGCAATTACATTAAAAACGATAGTATTAGCAATGGTATTAAGCTTTTTAGGATTCTTAGGAGACCTAACCTTCTCACTTACTAAGCGCAAGGCTAATGTCAAAGACACAGGTACACTACTTCCAGGACATGGAGGGTTACTTGACCGAGTAGATAGTCTATTATACACTACTCCTTTATTTTATATTGTAATGTTATGGCTGAATTAAAACCATTTAACCGAGTAGCTGTTTTCTCTGGTGGGGGAAGCCGTTTTGTGATGTACTGTGGTATGTATGCAGCTATGGTAGAACACGGTATTAGACCTGATTTGATTATCTCTACTTGTGGAGCAACAATCTCTACTTGCATCATACGCACCTTTAATACACCTGAGGCTATTAAGGCTTACTTAGAATCTGATGAGTTTCTAACTGCTGCTATGAATACTTTTGTGACGAATCAAACCAGATTAGACCGCCTTCCTTACTACTGTATCAAGTACAGTAAAAAGAAAGAGAACGCCCCTTACCTACTGGATTTGTTTAGTAAATACTTTTTAGATCAGCCACAAGACTTAGATACTAAGTTTCCGTCTTTATTAACAGCGAATAAGGACGCTCCAGAAGTGATTACTTTAGGTTCAGAGATATTATATACTACTAATCAGGTTGGGAAGAAAAGAGAAGGTCAAAAAACCTTTAAAAAGGTACTTATCCCTACTGCTAAAGTTCCTCTTGATTATTTACAACAATATATTGAAGAATATAAATTTGATACAAATAGCGCTGTATTACCTGACGCGGAACTATTGCTAAACGTAGGACCACTTAGAGCGATGCGCATCAGTACATCTGATATGTTCTATATGGCACCTGCATTTTATAGGGGAAAACATTATTTGGGAGGAGCAGTTGACCTAATTCCCTTTGAGCTTGCAACTACATTAGGCAATGAGATTTGGTTAGAACACAAGGCTCCTTACTCTGATATGGAAGA
Organism: Myroides marinus; assembly: GCF_900109075.1. Classification (GTDB taxonomy): domain Bacteria; phylum Bacteroidota; class Bacteroidia; order Flavobacteriales; family Flavobacteriaceae; genus Flavobacterium; species Flavobacterium marinum_A. Next base: position 132,005 of record NZ_FNYS01000008.1, read on the forward strand.
AGGATTGGTAAGAGCTGTATTTGGTTATAGTGGTAACAAAAGACTAAACCAAGCAACGGCTATTGAAGCTAACCGATTAGACACAAGTGATATGCGCGTAAAACTATCAGGTGGTTATCTCAGTAGAAAGATTAATTGGAAGAAGTTTGCTTTAGAAATACAGTTACCTACGTCTAAAGAGGACTGTAAAAGACAAATAATGAAGCAATATGACTATGGGTATGAGGTAGTCTTAAATGCATTAAAACAATGAAAACAGTATTTATAACAGGGGGTACCTCTGGTATCGGATGGGCATTAGCACAGCGTTATTTATCTGCGGGTTACCGAGTAGGTATAGGCAGTCGCACACCTGATAAAGAAGGACATGACTTTACCCCTTATACTCACTTATTTGTCTATAGCGTAGATGCTACTGATCTTACAGCGTTAAAGGATACTATACACACTTTCTCTCAAGGACAGTTAGATATACTTATAGCAGGTGCTGGTAACTATACAGACAGTGCATTAGAACACATTTCATGGCAAGAGACTAATGCTATGATAGACAACAATATCAAGGCTACTCTCAATGCCTTAGAAGTAGCAAGAGAGCTAATGCAAAACAAAGGAGGTACAATAGCGTGCATTGCCTCTATTTCTACTTTCTTAGATTATGAAGAGGCTACAATCTACACCCGATGTAAACAAGCTGTCTTGGCTATCACCAAAGCCTATAGACGTGCCTACAGAGATAAAGGAATTGAGGTTATCGCTATTCACCCTGGCTATGTAGCTACTCCTCGACTAATGGAATTAAACAGTGATGATCTGTCTAAAAAACAATATGTAATCACCCCTACTGAGGCAGCAGAGATAATCTATCACGGTATCACACAAGGAAAGCAACTAATCGTATTTCCCAAAAAAATGTATAGGCTTATTCGCTGTTTACAGCTATTGCCAAAAGGAATATTACAACGTATTATGCACAAAAAAGCTAAATGGCAAAAACAGAACTAATACCTACATTCAAACAGCGTACAAAGGCTATGCTGCTGTGCTATGTGGTATTTATAATACTGTATATGTCAGCCCAATACTATTCTGTCTATAGAGGATTAGACTGGTCTATAGTCTTAACTTTAGATACTTATATTCCTTTTATCGAATGGATGATTATCCCTTATGCTACCAGCGGATTATTCTTTCTATTGGCTTTTTATTGGACAGATACACGCTACCAACTAAGACTACTAACTAAGCGTATGCTTATCGTTAGTGGTATTGCATTTATTGGCTTTATCACTTTTCCGATTGCTTATGCTGTAGATAAACCACAACATACGATTACTTTATTTAATCCCTTGTTTGATTTTATTACAACTTGGGACACTCATTATAATCAAGCTCCATCTCTGCATGTAGCTTATTCTATTGTATTCATGACTGTGGTAGAACAAACCAAACGATTTACTAAAGCGACTAAAGCATTCTTACAACTTTGGTTAGCGTTAGTAGCACTCTCTACTTTGTTTGTCTATCAGCACCATCTAATAGATGTTATCACAGCTATAGTGGTTTGCTTATTGGTATTCTACTTTGTTCCCAATAAAGAAAAAGCTTTATATCTCAATATTAAAAAGGGATTGATCTATTTTATATTAGCCACTATACTACTGTTTATATTATGTGATACTACAAATATCTATTCAAATATATCCCTAATATGGATAAGTATTAACCTTGTGTATATAGGTATAGCTTATATCCAAAACAATATTTACTTCATTAAGGATAGACAAGGTAATATTGCTTGGTGGAAGTACATACTGTTAGCTCCCTACATTTTAACTTACCAAATTTTAAGACAGTCTAATAAAGTATTTTACCCCGTAACTGTAGCAGAGTTACTACCTCAAGTCTATATAGGCCCTCTAATCAGTAGCATAAAGGCGAAAGAGGTGTTTCAAAACAAAGAAGTCATTACCTATGATTTATCTGCAGAGATGAAAGAGAATAACTATTTAGCCAAACACACTACTTATCACTTCTTTCCGTTACTTGATATTGGACAGGCTAATACTGAATACCTCGACAGCATCGTTAAGCATATTAATACAGCTTATCAGACTAAAGAGGACAATACAATAATCTATATCCACTGCGCTATGGGGCTCTCTAGAAGTATGGCTATATCCGCTCTATTTTACTCACAGTCTGAGGGATGCACTAAAAAAGAAGCACAAGAACATATACAATCTATTAATCAAAATGCTATCTTTAAACTATAAATTGCTATTAAAACATTAAAACCTATGATAGAAGGAACATTCACAAGCTTTGATAATGCAGCGATATTTTATCGAGCTTGGAATTATAAAGAAGGACAGAAGACAATGATAGTCCTACACCGTGGGCACGAGCATTCTGCCCGCTTAGCAGAGTTTGCACAGAGTGCTCCTTTTGCTAATTACAACGTATTTAGTTTTGACTTTAGAGGTCATGGATATACAGAACAAGAAGTATCTCCTAACTTTATGGATTATGTGAGAGACTTAGATGCTTTCGCTCACTTCTTACACGATAAATACCAAATAGAATATCACGACACTTTCGTTGTAGCCAACAGTATCGCTGGAGTAATAGCGAGTGCTTGGGTACACGACTACGCTGTGCCTATCGCTGGTATGGCTCTGTTAGCACCTGCATTCTCAATTAAACTTTATGTGCCTTTAGCTAAAGAGATGATTGCATTAGGTACGAAGTTCAAACCAGATATGATCGTAACTAGCTATGTAAAATCTAAAGTGCTAACACATGAGAAAGACCAGCAGGTAGCTTATGACAGTGATCCATTAATCACGAAGTTTATCAACGGACGCATGCTTGTCGATTTACTTGACGCTGGTAAACGCATTGTAGATGATGCAGCAGCGATTACTATACCTACTATCGTATTCTCTGCAGGAAAAGACTATGTGGTGAAGAATAAATGGCAACAGCGCTTCTTCCACAACCTAAGTAGTGATCTTAGAGAATTCAAAACATTAAAAGAAAGCTTCCACGGTATCCTTTTTGAAAAAGGACGTGAACAAGTATATAAAGACATTGCTAAGTTTATGCAGAAGAGCTTTACTGCTCCTAAAGTAAAGATCAACTTAAAGGCAGATAAGTTTACTACAGACGAATACTATCAAATGTTGTTTGGTCTATTGCCTTCTGTAGAACTGCTATCTTATAAAATACAGAAAAAACTATTAGGTGTAATCGGCCCTTTATCTGAAGGAATGCGCCTTGGTCTATTATACGGTTTTGACTCTGGTATATCTCTAGATTATGTCTATAAGAACACTCCTCAGGGTAAATTGGGCTTTGGTAAGATGATGGATAAGAACTACCTAAACGCTATTGGTTGGGCAGGTATTCGCCAACGTAAGATTCATTTATTACAACAAATAGACAAACAGATAGCCCATTTACAAGAACAAGGTCTTCCAATTAAGATACTTGATGTGGCAGGTGGTACAGGTAATTACCTTTTTGACATCAAGGCTAAATATCCCGATGCAGAAATAGTAGTAAACGACTTTAAACGCTCTAATATAGAAGTTGGAGAAGCTTACATTAAAGAACACAACCTAACAGGTATTCGCTTTACTAACTATGATTGTTTTGACCTAAATACCTATCCTTTGTTTCAATTTGAACCAAATATCACGATTATATCAGGGATATTCGAATTATTTGACGACAATGATGTGATCTGCAATACTATCAAAGGAATTAGCAGTATTGCTACCAACAACAGTGTGATTGTCTATACAGGGCAGCCATGGCACCCACAGTTAAAGACAATTGCCTTTGTACTAAAGAGTCACAGAGATACGGATTGGGTAATGCGTCGCCGCTCTCAATACGAATTAGACAAATTGTTTGCGTATAACAGTGTCTTTAAACAAAATATGTTAATCGACAACTATGGTATCTTTACTGTATCAGTAGGCAAAATAGTGAAGTCATAAATAGAAAAAGCTCCAATTAAGGGGCTTTTTCTTTACTGTTTAAAAGAGATCCCTCTCTCTTAAACGGCCTAACGTATTTTTAATTAAGGATTTCTTCTAATTCTATTCTCTCTACATTTTTATCATCACGTATAAAATCTCTAAATCCCGCAGAGTGTTGTCCTCCTACTATAACAACTATTCTTTCATCTTCTTTATTCAACTGTTTCTGTATTAAAGAATACATATAAAGGTTGCGTTTATTCCTTTCTGACACAAAATATGCTCCAGAAAAATCCTCTTTACTACCAATTCTATTAAACAAACTGATATATCCAGTATTTAACCTATCCTCTAACTCTTTGTTATTAAAGAACAACAACAATTCTTTAATAGATTTTTCTTGCTGAAACTTAGATAATAACAGCTGTGCATACTCTCCAAAATCATGTTGTATTTCATTCATTAAATCACCTTGATTGGCTTTCTCTATAGCTTGCATAATTAGATCATTTGGTTCTTCTAAAAAATAGTCAAAAGCATACAATTTATCTTGTTTTAATCTTTCTGCAAGCTTAAACCCTATTTGCTGAACCTCACTTTCAAAATACATAGTCTCATTCTCACCATACTTTTTCTTTATACTAGTAAACGTCTTATCTTTTAAATACATAGTATACAGTTCATCTAACTCTTGTTGTTTACTATATTCCCATTCAACAAATATTTTAGTAGGCTTATAATCAATAATCTGATCAATTATGTGGCTAATTTCTTGCTGATTATCTTTGCTATTAATATCAAAGTCAATTCCAAATTGAGATTGTACTAGATGGAAATGAAATGTTCCAATAACTAGTATCTTATTTTTACTCTGCCCATAAGCTAAGGTTCCTAAAAGGAAAAGCAATAATGCAAATCTATTTCTCATTTTTAAAAAAATTATATTAGTTACAATTCATTATCAAATATATAGAATCTGTAATCATTATCCACTATCATATAGACGTAACACTTTATACCCCAAAAACATATTCACAATCAATGGGGAAATACAAGTGTGATCCTTCCTAACGTCAGGACAACTATTGTGGTCACTGGGTGTTAGACGCAATGTATTCGTCTCTACATTGATATAATGCCGTAGGCAAACATTCCTCATTGTAAATTCTTCATTCTACTTAAATTCTTTCAAGTAATCCAATGTATTTACTAATTGATACTTAGGGCTACGCTCCAACCACATATTAAAGAATGCTGTATGTGATCCTCCCATTAAGATAAATACTCTATCATCCTTAGTAAGTGGTATCTGATTTAGGTTAGAATACATAATTAAGTTTCTGTGGTAATATCTAGCAGCCTGATCAGCACCTTCTGATTTACCAGGAGTAGATGCGTGTGTAAGCATATCTGCATTAAGATTCAGCAAAGCATCTAGCTCTAACTTTGTATTGATATTATACAACATACGTCTCACATCTTTTTCTTTATCTCTTGATCTTAAAAGTGTCAGAGCAGATTCCATAAAGCTATCATACAACTCCTTATCATTATACTCACCTATTTGAGTAGGAATCTTATAGTTATACCCCATAGAATGATCAATACCATAAATCTTCTTCACACCAGCTAATCTTCCTAACTCAAATCCTAGTAAGTGAACTTCATTAGGATCTTTTATCTTCATCTTAGGGTCTTTCAGGTATTCTTGGTATAGTTTATTTAACTCCTCATCATAGATAGCTTTTTGTTCTACGATAATTACAGTAGGTTTAAACGCAGCTATAGCTCTAGCTACCTCATGTACCATCTGCTTATTTTTCTCATCATTTTCATTAAACTCAGTACTCTGCGCATCAGAAGTATACCCCATATGGAAAGTTCCCATATTTAGTACAGGTATTTGGTTTACTGACTTTAAGTTTTCATTCATTTGTGCATTTGCAAACTGTCCTATAAAAATAGCGGCAAGTAAGATTAGTTTCGTTTTCATAATTTATTAGATTGTTTCTTTGTTATGGTGCAAATATGTGATACTTCCTTTTATCTCATTTTGCCTTTTCGACCAACACCTCATTTTATCCGACCAACGCCCTTTATTTAAAAATTAAGTTTTAATAGCTTTACAAAAAATGTTTTATATGGAAACAGTTAAAGTACTTTCTAAGAAAGAAGAGATACGTTTACATCTCTTTTTAGGTTTATTGTTAATCTACATACGTTATGTTCACGTAGATTATAATGCACCTTACTTTGTTAGTTTTACAGATTTCTCTCTGTTTAACAATACTACTGTCATCATCTTTATCAGTATCTTTTACTTCCATTACCTATATGTAATGCCACGCGTGATGCGCAAATTTACTTGGCAGAATGTATGTTTAGGATGGTTAGCCTCTTACTTCCTTTTCGTAGGGATAAGAGCATTAATAGAACAAGTACTTACAGTTTGGATATGGGGGCAACAAAACTATTTCCCTGGAACACCTGTATGGTACTACATATTCGATAACTTCTACTTTAGTTTGTTTTCTATTGGTATTGCAACTACTATGTATATTATCATCTACTTAATCCGCAGTTTACAGTTAAACCAAATCATCCAACAAGAAAAGAACGAGGCTGAACTGCGCTTCTTAAAGTCACAGATCAACCCACACTTTGTCTTTAACACCCTAAATAATATCTATTATTTAGTCTATCAGAAGTCGGAACAAGCACTACCCGCTATTGATAAAATGAGTCAACTGATGCGTTATATGACTTATGAAACAAGTGAAAACAGTATAGAACTACAGAAAGAAATCAACTATATAAAGGACTTTATCGATCTAGAGAAGATGCGTATAGCGGGAGATGTCTATCTAAAGCTAGATATACAGATAAATAATCCCAATCTACTGATACCTCCTCTACTATTGTTACCATTTATAGAGAATGGGTTTAAACACGGAGTATTAACTGATGCTACACATCCATTTACAATCCAAATTACCCAGATTGATAATACATTAGAGCTGTATACTCAAAACAAATGTAACAACTATAATAAGGATGAAACAAGTGGGGTTGGATTATCTAATATACAAAAACGGCTAGCATTGCAATTTGCTAATAAACACACCTTGATTATTAAAGAAGAAGAAAATATCTTTACCTGTAAACTAACTATTAAACTATGAGTTCTATCCGTTGCTATATACTAGATGACGAGCCTATGGCAGTAGCCTTGCTAAGTGATTACGTCAATAAATCACCTCAATTAACATTAGTAGGAAGCTCTACATCTGCTCTTCAGGCATTAACTGATCTACAACAATTAGAAGTAGACTTGTGCTTTATAGATATACAAATGCCAGAACTAACGGGACTGCAAATCATGAGTCTTTTAGGCAGGAAGACTTACTTCATTATTACCTCTGCTTATAATCAGTATGCTTTAGAAGGCTATGAACACAATGTGATAGACTATCTATTAAAACCAGTTACCTATGAGCGATTCTTTAAGAGCATTCAGAAGGCTACTCCTATCTTAAGTATGCCTATCACAAAGGAAGAACCTAAAAAGACTTCACAGGAGAACTTCTTATTTGTCAAAACCGATGGTAAGCACATCAAAGTACAATATGAAGATTTAAAATACGTAGAGGGTTTAAAAGACTATTTAGTATTTCATTTAGCTAATGAAAAGATTATAACACTTAGCACGCTTAAAGAAATGGAAGATAAACTACCTTCTATCCTATTCATTCGTGTACACAAGTCTTATATTATCAATAAGCAACATCTGGATAGTATAGAGCGAAACCGCTTATACATTGATAAGGCTATTGTACCTATCGGAGAAACTTATAAAAAAACAGTATTAGGACAACTGATTAAAGAATAAAAAACAGGAACCGCAATGTTGATTCCTGTTCTTAAATACAATCATATCAAATTTATACTCAATCAAGTTTGATAAAACTACTAATTTTCTACAACCAAAAGATTTACTATTCAAATACAAAAAGGCATTTTATACAATAATTCAAATTAAGTAATATACTTTAACTAGAGTAAGCTATACAAAATAGAGATTACTCATAATATTGAGATGCTGAAATCTGGATTCAATGATTAACTCATATAAAAACAAAAGAGGCTGTGTTGCGACAGCCTCTTTTGCTTAATAAATTAACTTTTAAATGTGTTAATTAAAGTTTGATACAAACTCAATTAGATTATAAAAAGTGGACAAGTAATAAAGGGGGATTTATCCTTTTTTCAACTCTTCATAATTTTAGTTTTTCAGGTTGATGCAAGCTATGAAATACCTACATCCTATGAAACACTAAAAGCTGACATTATTCAAACAATCCCTACCAGACAATATTACCCTCCTTTGAATTATACTGAACGTACTTCTAGTACTTGATTTTTGACTGTCAATACCTGATGGTTACTAAGCAGTATTAATGGTAATTTATCTTTGTACTCTGCATAGATTTGATCTGCTGCTTCTGTAAAAGGAAAGTTCTGATAATGTACTAATAGATACTTATCGATTTGCTCTAATCCCTTATACGATTCTAATGAAGTAGCCTTTGACTTATCATCCATTGCTTCTAAATATTCAATATTAGGAGACATAATCACACTACCAGCAGAAGTACCTATATACACTTTACCTAAAGCTATTTGTTCTTTTATTACCTGCTCTGCACCAGAACGACGCATCTCTTGTAAGAGATAAAACGTATTTCCTCCTGACACAAAGATATAGTCATTCTCCGTCAACTTAGTTTTAATCTCAGTTGCAGTAGCTGTGCTTATTTCTAAAGTATCTACAATAATTCCCAAAGCTTCAAACGCCTTTTGATCATTTTCCACATGGCCTACATATTCTTCTACAATACTAGCTGTAGAAATAAACGTTACCTTCTTCCCTTTTACTTCTTCTGCTGCAAATTCACTAAACAAACTAGCTACATCACAAAATGACGAGGTCAAAAACATTCTTTTCATACTTCTCTATTTACTCAAAACCAAAACTCAATTGGTCTGTTTTATTATAATCTTTATTCTCTAGTTCTAACAAGAACTTCTTTCTCCACACTCCTCCTCTATATCCTGTAAGACTCCCATCTGTACCAATGATGCGATGACACGGTATAACTATCGCTACTGTATTCATCCCATTAGCATTGGCTACAGCTCTAATACTCTTAGGAATATTAAGTAACTCCGATTGTTGCTTATAAGACTTCGTCTCACCATAAGGAATAGCCCTCAATCCATTCCAAACTTGTACCTGAAATGGAGTACCTATCAAATCTAAGGATACCGTAAAATCTATGAACTCTCCTTTAAAGTAAAGCGCTAACTCCTCTTTTAGTTGAGAGATATGACTATTCTCTCCTTCTAACACCACAGCCTTCTTCTCCTTCGCTATTCGCTTTAACTCTCTATCTAAATCTTTTATATCAGTAAACTCTAAAAAGCATATCCCTTCAGGAGTAGCACACACTACAATAGTACCTATAGGAGTCTCTATACGCTCTAGGTTAATTATATCTTGTTGTGAATGGTCTTTCATGCATTTCTTTATTTTAAAAATAGTCTATATCTCACCTCTTCATCGCCTCCGCCTTTAAGTGTAAAGGCATCTTCTCAATCGCGTATCTCAGCGTAGTTCTAGGCATTACGTCCTTATACTTCATCACAAAGTCAAACACCTTCTCTTGATGTACTCGACTAGCTTCTTTTAACATCCAACCATTGCCTTTCTGTACAAGATCATCCTGATCATGCATCAATAATTCAGCTATTTCAAATACTTCTGCCAGATACAGTCCTTTCTTTGCAGGAACTATCAAACTTACAGCAGCTCCTCTACGCATCCAGCGATTAGTAGAAGTAGTCCAAGACTTCAGTTTCTCAACCTCATCAGGAAACTGGCTTAACAGCGGCCCTATCGTAGAACAACAAAGCGTATCACAATCAGCCCAACTGCGCACATATTCATTTAGCCAGACACTAAACCATTTCATATCCTCAGCCTCATACTGACGGTTTAACTTCTTAGTAATAATACAAGCGATATAAGCTTCCTCAAAATAAAGCGATTTCCAAAGCTCATTACACAGCGCGTATATTTCCTCCTTAGGTGATGATTTAAGGTCTTTAAACAGCTCCTTACCTACCTTAGTTAAGATATCTTTAGCCACTCCATACTCCTTAGGTTGTTCATCTCCTTTAAAAAAACGAGAAGAAGTGATGATATTATGAGGGTCTACATAGTCCTGTAACGTTTGACGTACATCTGAGAGTAACTCTTTCATTAGTAATTATTTTACCTGATAAAAATATTTCAATACCATCAAATCGCACAATTTTTTAAGCGATAAATTATATCAAATTACCTTATAAAAAAACCTGCTATACAGCAGGTTCATTTTCTTATCTAAATATCATACAGTTAGACACTGCATGTGCATACAGCTTTCCTTCTGCATCTAAGAGTTCACACTCTAGATAAGCAGTTGTACGTCCCTTGTGAATAATCTTAGTCTTCGTAGTTAAAGGAGGTGTATCTGCTGTAATTCTACGCAAAAAGTTCACCTTTAAATCTAAAGAAGTAAAGCTCTCCCCCACTTCTAATGTGCTCAACAGTGAACACCCAATAGCTGAGTCTAACACAGTACTGATAATTCCACCGTGCACACTACCAATTGGATTATAGTGAAACTCCTCTCCTTTTAACTCAAATATCACTTGTCCTTTTTCTACAGATACTACTCTAGAAGATATCGTTTCTTGAATAGGTGCTAAAGGCAACTGTCCTTCAAATACACGCATTAAAAAATCATATCCTGTAAGTTTCTTTGCTTCTTCTAATGTCTTATTAGGATCTTCCCAAGAGACTGTACGCGTTCTTTTATTTTCCATACTATTGTTGTTTTGTTTGTCGTTTGAAACTAAAAGTAGTCATATCCTTACAAACTAACACTACTTCGCCTTAGAAAAAGCCATCTTAAAGGCTAAAAACAACAATACGCTTCCCATAAACCACTTCTGTATCTTCACCCAAAAAGGTTGTCTTTGGAAGAAAGAAGCCATCTTCGCTGCAAACAAAATAATCAAGAAGTTATTAATAAAGCTTACTAATAGCTGAGTCGTTCCTAAAGTCAAACTCTGCGCAAATACAGAACCATAAGCAGGTTTAATAAATTGCGGAAACAGTGAAAGGTAAAACACTGCCACCTTAGGGTTTAATACATTTGTCAAAAAGCCTATAGAAAACAACTTACGTGGAGAATCGACTTTCATTGTCTGCTCCACATCGAAGATATTCTTCGCATTAGGCTTTAACGCCTGAAATGCCAAATAGACCAGATATATAGCCCCTGTCCACTTCAATATTGCATACGCATAAGGAATGGTAAACAGAATAGCAGTCAATCCAAAAGACACTAATACAATGTGAAACAAGAAGCCACTCATCACTCCCATCAAGGAAATAAAACCAGCCTTCTTGCCCTGTGATAGTGTTCTAGTGATTAGATATAACATATTAGGTCCTGGTGTAATAGCCAGTACTACAGCTGCTGCTGCAAACAGCGCTAAGTCGTGTAATGGGATCATAAAGTACAATTGGTTTAGTCTTTCCAAATGTAATTTATTTCAATAAATCCCACAGTTTTTAAAGGTGTTTTTTATCCCTCTTTTACAGTGTACAACTTCACTTACTAACTATTGACAAGTTTTAAATTTTCTAACTGCCTAGCTAAAAGACCTATTTGCTTAATCTTTGCTTCTAATTGTGTATCCCAAGGCAATCCAAAGCACAAACGCATAGAGTTATTATACTGATCTTGTAAGGTAAACATACGTCCTGGTGCTATGCTAATGCCTCTTTTTATTGCTAGGTCATATAGTTCTATAGTATCTATTTCTTCGCCAAACTCAATCCACAGCGATAACCCTCCCTGAGGTTGACTAATCTTTATATTCTTAGGAAAGCACTGTTGAATAATTCTCGCATAGTTTTGATAATTCTGATATAGCTTCTTTCTTAACTTGCGCAAATGTTTATCGTACTTCCCTGACTTTAAAAAGTTAGCTACTGCCTCTTGTTCTAAGGAAGAAGAAGAGATAGACTGTATCAGTTTTACATTTTGTACTTTATCTTTATACTTGCCTGGAGCTACCCATCCCACTCTAAAACCTGGTGCTAAAGTCTTTGAGATAGAACTACACCACAACACGTTTCCTGTCTTGTCAAAAGTCTTACAACACGTAGGTCGATGTCCTGTAAAGCATAAATCGCCATATACATCATCTTCTATCAACGGAATATCATGCTGAGCCAATAGCTCTACAACTTCTTTCTTCTTCTCATCAGGCATACAGCTCCCTACAGGTGTATTATAATTAGAAATTAAAATACAAATGTCTATCTCAGATACCACCTCTCTTAGCGCCTCTACTTTTATTCCAGTATTGGGGTTAGTAGGTAATTCAAATACTTTTAATCCCAGTCCTAATGCCAATTGTAAAATACCAGGATAACACGGACTCTCGATAGCAACTGTGTCCCCAGGTTTACTCAATGCTGTTAGACAAAGTGCCACTGCATTCATTCCTCCATTGGTAGTTATCAAGTCTTCTTCCTTTAAATTAGCTCCCCAACCTGAAGATCTTAAGGCTATCATCCTTCTTAGATTGGCATTGCCCTCTAACCGTTCATACTGTACTCCACCTGTTGGCAAATCTCTAGTTGCCTGCACTATCTCTTTCTTTAATTTAGCGATAGGCAACATATCTCCATAAGCCACAGTATAAGAAAGTAGCAGAATATCTTCTCTACCGATATTAGCATATACTTTCTGCAAAATATCGTTTGGTTCACAATGATTTGCTAATAAAATTGGATTACTTTCCTCTGGAAGAGGTAGGTTCTTATAACTTAACTTACTCACAAAGTACCCACTCTGTGGTTTAGAGTAGATTAGTGATTGAGATTCTAATTCTAAGAAAACTCGCCTTGCAGTATTCATACTAATCTTATACTCTGAACATAACTCACGTATAGAAGGTAACTTATCTCCTTCTCTAATATTTGCATTTCTAATCTGAGAAGCTATGCTCTCCGCAATCTCACTATACAAAAAGGTTTTACTCATATTCATCTACTAACTGTGCCCATGCAAATATACAAAACTGATACTGTGCGAATCCTAGTGGTAAAGGTAATTTTGTCCCAAATAAAACAGAATAATGGAACAATCAGGCATTTTAAATGCAACAACGAAATCATCTAGCGGATGGTTAAATGGATTTATTGGAGTATTACTTTTTGCAGGTTCAATGCCTGCGACCAAGATGGCGGTTAAAGATCTAGACCCTATCTTCGCCACAGCGGCTAGAGCTGTTATCGCAGCGCTACTTGCTTTAGCTTACATCATCGCTTTTAGGGAAAACAGACCTACTAAAGCACAGTTATGGCCTCTAGCTAAAGTGGCTATTGGAGGAGTTATCGGATTCCCACTACTTACCGCTATGGCTCTTCAGCACATTACCTCAGCGCATTCCTTAGTATTTATGGGAATGCTACCGCTATCTACAGCAGTATTTGCGGTATTTATTGGTAAAGAAAAACCAAAGCCTATCTTTTGGTTTTTCTCTCTACTAGGTAGTGCCTTAGTCATTGGATTTGCTTTCTCACAGGGCGTTAGCGCTAACCCTATCGGAGACATTCTAATGATCTTAGCTATCGTATTATGTGGACAGAGTTATGCAGAAGGAGCTAAACTAGCTAAAACACTAGGAGGATCACAAGTCATCTCTTGGGCATGTATTATCTCTCTACCACTTACTGTTCCTATCATGATTTACACATTCCCTACTGATATCAGTTTAGTTGGTGGAGAATCATGGTTCGGGTTGCTATATATCTCTATCGTAAGTATGTTCTTAGCTTATATCTTTTGGTATAAAGGACTTGCACAAGGAGGTATCGCTACAGTAGGCCAAATTCAGTTATTACAACCTTTATTAGGTATGATACTAGCCGCTACTGTATTAAACGAAAAAGTTAGCCCAACGATGTTGTACATCACTTTTGGTGTTATCCTTTGTGTAGCCGCTAGCAAGAAGTTTGCTAAATAATACTTTTCTTTTATGCACCTTTACTAACGAAAAACGCACTGCCTATAAAGCAGTGCGTTTTTTTATTTATCAAAGTTATCTTTTTCTTTCAACACAATAAAAAAAGCCTATTCATCACTGAATAGACTTTCCTATCTTTTACTAAAAACTAATACCTCTTAATCTCTCCGACTAGTGTGTTATACTCATAAGTCGCTTCTTCTATTAATTTCTCATTCTCATCATAAGCTCTACTTATTCCGTGTAGAGATCCCTCTTTAAAATTTACCTCTGACCTTAGTCGTCCATTACTATAATAGTCTTTAGCCACTCCATCTAAAACACCATTCTTATAATTCCCCTCCATTTGTACCTGTCCATTCTCATAATACTTCTTTGTCATCCCCTCTTTCAACTCATCTTTATAAGTCAGTACAAGAGATACTTGTCCATTCTCATAATATTTCTTAGTTACTCCATCGAGCACACTATTCTTATACTCAGCTTCAATCATTAAGTATCCTTTCTCAGCATAGCTCTTCTTTATACCGTTTAGTTTTCCGTTCTTATAGCTAGTTTCGAACTCTATTTGACCATTTTCTCTGTATTCTTTCAGAATCCCATCTGGTTCTCCGTGATTATAATTAACCTCCGATTTTAGTTGTCCATTGTCATAATACCTTTGAGTAATACCATGTAGTATTCCTTCTTTATAATTCTCTACCAAATCTAGACTTCCAGTGGTATAATGCCCTTTCACGGTACCTGTAAATCGCTTATTTGAGCTTATTTCATAAGCCACACCATTTCTCTCTACAAGATCTTTAGGCTTAACCTCTTTAGCGTAACAACTCATTAATGAAACTGATATCAATAAACTATATAAAACTCTTTTCATACCTATCCAATTAAACTACTTAAGACAATGTATAAATGTACAATATCTATAGTTCTATTCATACAGTTTTCCGTAAACCCTTATAGATATTGAGTAAAACAACAAGGTACCCCCAACGTTAAAACTACAATAAAAAAAGCCTAACTACTCTCGTAATTAGGCTTATATATATAATTGTAATATTCTCTTTTACTGCATGCTCTCTACACACATGATGGCACATTTCTCTCCATCGATGGCTGCAGATACGATACCACCTGCATAACCTGCACCTTCCCCACATGGGTAAAGTCCTTTGATCTGAGGGTGTACTAAAGTGTAATCTTCACGAGGGATACGCACTGGAGAAGATGTTCTACTCTCAGGAGCGTGAAGGATAGCTTCGTTTGTAAAATACCCTTTCATCGACTTGCCAAACTCTTGGAAGCCCTCTCTCATGATTTGCGTTAAGAACCCTGGGAATACTTCTCCTAACTCTGTAGAAGTTGTCCCTGGTACATAAGACGTCTTTGGTATAGAAGACGACACTTTAGATTGTGAGAAGTCTACCATACGCTGTGCTGGCACGCGTTGTGTTTCTCCTGCTAATAAGAAAGCTCGTTGCTCTATCGCTTTTTGGAACTCCATTCCAGCTAAGGCTCCGTGTTTCTCAAAAGGTTTAAAGTCTTCTAACCTCAACTCTACTACGATACCTGAGTTGGCTGTTGGTTGATCTCGTTTTGATGGTGACCAACCGTTGGTCACTACTTCTCCTGGAGCTGTAGCACAAGGAGCAATTACCCCTCCTGGACACATACAGAATGAATACATTCCACGACCATTGACCTGCTTCACGATAGAATAAGGTGCTGGAGGCAAGAACTCTCCTCTGTAGTCACATGAGTACTGTATCTTATCGATAAGAGCTTGTGGATGTTCTGCACGCACTCCTAAGGCAAATGGCTTCGCCTCTATCAATACTTGTTTGCGGTCTAATAATTCGTATATATCACGAGCCGAGTGTCCCGTAGCTAAGATTACTTTCTTTGCCTCAATCACATCTCCCCCATTTACTACTACTCCGTGTATTTCATTGCCTTTAATCACAAAGTCTACTACGCGCATCTCAAACAACACTTCACCACCAAACTCAATGATTTTCTCACGCATATCTTGCATGATTTTAGGCAATTTATTTGTCCCAATGTGTGGGTGAGCCTCTACCAAGATATCTTGTGTAGCCCCAAAAGCTACCAGTAACTCTAAGATACGGTTAACATCACCACGCTTTTTAGAACGGGTATACAACTTACCATCAGAATATGTCCCTGCTCCACCCTCTCCGAAACAGTAGTTCGAATCTGGATGAACGATATGATCTCTGTTAATTGCTTTTAAATCTCGACGACGCCCTCTTACATCTTTTCCTCTTTCTACTACAATAGGTTTTACGCCTAATTCGATTAGTTGTAAGGCTGCAAAGTACCCTGCAGGTCCTGCACCAACAACAATAACACGAGGAGCGTCTTTTACATTTTTATATTCAGGGAAGTCAATCTTTCTGTGTACAACATCTTCATCTGCATAAAACACATCAACCTTCAGATTGATCTTTACAGAACGCTGTCTCGCATCGATAGAGCGTTTAAGAATCGTAATATGCTTAATATCTTGTATAGAACATTTTACGTGATTCGCAACGTACTGCGTCAATAAATCAGCTGTAGCTGCAACTTCAGGAAGAACTTGTAATTGTAATTCTTGTGGCATTTTTTTATAAAGCAAATAAAAATTAAGGACGCAAAAATAAACTAAAAATGGTTATTCTTTTTTACTATTTTTAAGTGAATAAACATTTTTTTGCAATCCACTAAGCAAATTACACAAATCATACCTAAAAAACTAATTACTAGTAATTTATACCCTATCTATATTACACCTTCTGTTGATACAAGATCCATTATTTCTTAAAGGCATTCATCCTCCTTATTTTAGAACAACTCCTAAAGAGCGTTCTGATGTTAGACTAGTGGAGAATACAAGAACAATAAAAGGACAATTCTTCGACAAACAACCTTTCTTGCCCACTATTCTCTAGTTATTGTCCATGAATTGTCCATGAAACTAGGTACAAGGCTCTGTTTATAAGGGTTTCAGGGCTTTATAAAAAACTGCCAATCAGCAAAAAAATAAACAACCATCTAATATACAGTTACTTACAAAAAACACCTAGTAAAAAACTATCTCACTTTTTTTGAAATAGAGGCTAAAAATATCTTCTATATCATCAAAATCAAAAAAAAGGATAGAATATCTTGTATAAAACAGGGATTATAAGGTTTATTTATATCTGTTTTTTAAAAAAAGTGAGAGGATTTTTTATGTTTTTGAGATCCTCAAACAGAAGTACGCTAGCTGTAATATCAAAAAAGAGCATATATTATCAGGTTTAACCTAATAATATATGCTCTTTTATTATTAAGAGAACTAAGGAAAAGCTAGTTTGGGGATAAGCTTGTTCAAATGAGTCTAATATCTGTCCTTAGTTCTTTAATAATTTATTTTTAAAACAAGGCTTCTATCTGCTTCTCTGCTTCCCACAAGTCACAGTATTTTCCTTGTTTATGCATTAGCGTTTCGTGTGTACCTTCTTCTACGATACACCCCTGTTCTAATACACATATCTTATCTGCTCCACGTACTGTAGAGAGTCTGTGTGCCATAATAATAACTATTTTTTCTTTTACTAACTCGTCTATAGCTCGCTGTACAGCTAACTCACTAAGAGAATCTAATGAGGAAGTCGGTTCGTCTAGAATCACGATAGGTGCATTCTTTAATAATGCTCTAGCAATAGAGATACGCTGACGCTCTCCTCCTGATAGTGTATTACCCATATCACCTATAGGAGTGTCATATCCCTTAGGCAATTGCCTGATAAAATCGTGACACTGTGCACGCTTAGCGGCATCTATAATTTCTTCTTGAGTAGCTGTAGGTTTAGCCATACGGATATTGTTTCCTATGGTATCATCAAATAAATATACCTCCTGAAATACAACAGAAATCATACTTAATAAATCATTCTGTGTAAGGCTAGTTATATCTACCCCTCCAATACTGATACTCCCTTGCTGACAATCTGCATAGCGCATAATCATTCTTGCTAGAGTTGTCTTACCCGATCCAGAAGGTCCTACTAAGGCTACAATAGACTTAGGTGCAATAGATAGATTGATATTTGACAAGGTTTTATCCTTAGCATCTTCATAGTAAAAATCTACCTCTTTAAACTCTATACCATAAGTAGTAGGTTTAGCTTGTTGATCTTTTACTTCTAAGACTGGAGCTGTTAGCATAGCTGTAATTTGCTTATACCCTGCTTCCATCAAACTAAATATCATCGTCATAGGAACAAAACTAGATATGAGTTCTGAGAATCGAATCACAATAATCATCAGTGCTGTCATCACCATCATATTACTATCTGCCTTTAAAACAAACAGTATCCCTAATCCCAGAGACACTAACATTCCGACTTCTAAAGCAGAAGTAATAATAAGGTTAGGCGTACTCCCCTTACCATGTCCAAAGATCTGTACTTCTCTAACCTTGTCAATACTCTTATTTAAACGGGATACGATGCGGTCTATCCCATTACTCGCTTTTAGTACTGGCAAGCCCTGAATAAACTCTATAGATTCTGCATTTAACTCTGAGTGTACCTCGTTTAAGTAATACATTCCTCTATCATAAGCAGGCTTTCGCCAGCGGTATAAAGGAATAATCACAGGAAACAGTATTAAAATTACAATAGCTATCTTCCAATCAAAGAAAAAAGTCATTAATCCTACCGAAATAGGAGTTATAATACCATACATCATCAAACTAGATACCGTAATGGTATATGAAATTACCTCATCTACATTATTACTAATCACAGCACTCCACTTACCAGAACGCTTATTAGATAAAAACTCTAAAGGCATTTCTCTTAATTTCTCTCCTTGTCTTTTGCGCAATTCATACTGTGCCTTTGACGAAAATCCTCCATAATCATAATCTTGTCCTACCCATCTACAGATAGCACTAATCACCACAAATCCCAATACTATCCAGATATAAAACCACACTTGTTCTGTCTGTCCTTTACCCAAATTCATAAATATTGGATAAAAACAAGTATAGGCTGCTCCCTGAAATACCGAAGACAATAAGATTAAATGAGGTCAACAGATAAATGCATATCTTTAAAGTATTGAAAACAGGTAATTATATGGATATTTTTAAGGGACAAAATCTTATAGAGTTTAGCGATCGCTTTAAAACAGATGAAGATTGTAAGATTTACCTATCTCAAATGAAGTGGTCAGAAGGCTATATATGTAGAAGATGTGGTCATACCAAGAGTCAAATTCGAAAGAATTTATCTCGTACATGTAATATTTGTAGCCATACTGAAAGCCCTACTGCAGGGACTTTATTTCATAAACTTAAGTTTAGTTTACGTAAAGCGTTTTTCATTTGTTTTGAGATGTCAACGACAACTAAATCCTTATCAGCCTCACAAACTTCTGTGCGCTTTGGCATAACAGAAACTACAGCAAGAATGTTTATGCATAAAGCGAGAATTGCCATGGAATCAAGTAATAAAGACCTTATGCAGGGAGAAATCCATGTAGATGAGTTTACTATTGGAGGATATGAAGAAGGGAAAGTAGGTAGAAGTTATGATGTAAAAAAAAAGAAGATAGTATGCTGCGTAGAACTTGATGATCTAGGTCAAGTAAAGCGTTTTTATGCCAATAAAATAGACGATTATTCTTCTAAATCACTTGTTTCAATATTTAAAAACCATATCGATAAACAAGCTAAGGTAGTCACTGATCTTTGGAAAGGATATAGACCTATTGCTAAACAATACAATATCAAACAGATATTAAGTAATAAAGGGAAGAATTTTATTGCGTTACACAACATGATTCATCAAGTAAAATCATGGATTAGAACAACTTATTCATGGGTATCTCCTTCAAATATAAACAGATACTTAGATGAGTATTGTTTTAGAATTAATAGATCTCAATCTAAAAATACTATATTCAATAATCTTCTTAAGAGAATGATTAATCATAGTCCTATAACTATCAAAAGTTTAGTAGGTAACTAACTACTGACCTCATA
>NZ_FNYS01000045.1 GCF_900109075.1 Myroides marinus
TCCAATATTGGGGTTAAACTTGTTTTTGATATTCTCTGAAGAATTAGGATCTGTTGGATTGTGTATGTTTAACTTCGTATAATCTACATTTAATAAATTAGCTGTTGTTTTAATACCAAAAGCTAATTTATAGTCTTCGTTTAGATCTATTGCATAAGATAAGTCAACAGAGATATTGTTCTCATCCATCGCTCCTAAACGGTCATTAGTGAAGTTCACTCCTAATCCTAATCCGCTCTCTCCAAGTGGAGTAGAAACAGATACATTAGCTGTCTTAGGTGCTCCATCTAGTCCTACCCACTGTGTTCTGTACATACCAAATACATTAAGTGTACCACGGCTACCAGCGTAGGCTGGATTGACCATACTCGTATTATACATATACTGTGTGTACTGTGGATCTTGTTGAGCTTGCATAGTTTGGAAACAGCCTATTGTTAATAGACTGATTCCAATTTTTTTTATGTTTTGTTGAATACTCATAAACTTCTTACTTACTGCTTTCTAAATGTAGATAACCTGATTTTTTAATCATACGTGAACCCTTCTTATCTTTGTACTCATAGTTCACAATATAGAAATAAGTACCTGTAGGTAACTTCTCTCCCCTATTTATTGTTACACGACCATCTGAATATCCTTTAAAGACATTACCTGCACTGTCGTAATTATGAGTATCAAATACTTTAACTCCCCAGCGGTTATAGATCTCTACTGTATTATTAGGAAACTTGTTAATATTATCAATGATAAAGTAATCATTCTTACCATCTCCATCAGGAGTTACTAGATTATAAATAACAATATCTCCATCTAAGATTAAATCTGTCTTGACTGTCGCTAACGTAAAGAAACCGTATCCTTTAACTGAAGCTGGTGTGGTAATTTCCTTTTTACTTACATCAACTACTCCTCCTTCATCTACCCATAGTTGTTGTTTTGCATCCCAACGCACAATATGAAGTTCTTTTTCAGGATTAGCTAAAAGTTCTTTCGGAGTAGTACGCTCATCCCAACTAAGAGTTAGCATAATATCCCCTTTACTATTATCATTTCCCTTATCAATAGTCCAGTATTCACGCTCATTTAGCAAATCAATTACCCCAGATTTAGCATTACGTGCTCTAAAGAAATTCTTATCATCTAAGTTATACTTTCCTTCATAGGCATCCTTTACATTTTCTGGTGCAGTAATTCTAGCATAACGATAGATCCCTTTATCTCCTTTAGGGTATTGAAATTCTTCGTTGCCTATCTTCTCTACATACCCTTCTGCGTGGCTTTTATCACTAGGATGTAAAGCTTTAGCTCCTTGATGAAACGTCAGCATTCCTTTTAAAGAATCAACCTTGATAATTCCATCTTTAAAATCTACTGATCCACGTATATTAGCTTCGTTTTTAAGATCAAAAGCTACAACTGGTTCAGCATTGTCTAATACAACATTATAAAAATCTGTAGATTTACTTCCCGATATAAGTTGTTGCCCTGTTTGATCTTCATATTTAGTAAAAACAGCAACAGATTTTGTAGCATTATCTTTGTGATAATACAGATTATCATTCTTAAAGTTGTTGTAATAATAGGCTGAACCATTGTTCTCTACTATTCCTTTTTCTGTATTAGTAAAGTCATAAATAGTAGATAATAAACCTCCCTCTGCAATAGAAAACTTTCCCTGGTTAACTAAAACCTGATCTTTCTTCTCTTTTTGAGCGATACTAGGTAAGCTTATTAAAAGCCCACCTAGTATTATTATTTTCTTTTTCATACTACTTTTTTCTTTTTATTGTTTTGTTAGTAGTGGTTGGATTAGTGATAATCAAAGGTGCCTTACAATTATCTTGATTAGTAATTACCTCTACTGTACTAGCTGATATACAATCTCCTGTTGTTATCGTCCATGTAAACTTATATGTTCCTGTAACATCTAATCCTGCTACAATAGTTCTAGGATTAGTATCATCACTAAATGTTGGTGCCATACCTGCTGGTGCTGACTCCACAGTCCATTTACCTTGACCTGCTCCTGGGTCATTTCCTACTAATACTGTTCTAGCTCTACAGAAAAGATCATCTTGATTACTACCTGCATTTGATCCCACTTGGGCAGATACTATAACTTTAAAAGTGGTTTCTCTTGAAGCCCCTGAACATGCATAATCCTCAGCTAACAACCAATCTACAGATTCAATATATCCTTCTGCTTTAACCTTAAAAACATACTCACCTGGCATATTTAAATTATGAATAGTTGTTTGAGTACTTTTTAATGATCGGGTAGTATTATAAGAATCATAGGTAGGTGTATTTGCCCCTACAGGTTTAGAAACTACAGAAATCTCATACTTGCCAGAATATCCCATCATATATGTTGGGTCTATTATTTCTTGAAAAACAGCGGGTAAGGAAACAACAGCATCTACTACCCCTGAACCAGGATAACACACAACCACATCATTTATTTTAAGATCTATCCTATTCCCATCAGATACATGAATATAATAAGTTGTACTTTTTCCACATGAACCATTTTTATTATAGGATATTGATATAGGATATGTTCCTACTCTCCATCCCCCTAAAGGTGGAGTAACTTTAAAATATCTTTTCGCTAATCCATCCCCAAATGTTTCAATAGTAGGTACTAATCCTGCTGGAACATACTGACTATTAACTGTTGCAGTAGCATTTATTGTTGTAGGGTCATCACCTTCTCCTAAAGAGTAATTAATATTAATAGGGGTAGATTTTCCAACCATGCCACATAAAACTTCTCCTCCAGAACCTCCCCCTGCATAGACCATATGTTGCTCTGGATAAGCGGGGTCTATAAAACTAATCTCGTTAGCCTGTACACCAGTTATATTAATTGTATTCTGCGTGGTAAAGGTTCCTTGCGAATTACTTACTGTAATTGTATACGTATACAATCCAACTGCATTAGTTATAAAACGTATGTTATCAGTTTCAAAATAAAGAAGGGTAAGGTTTCCTCCAACTGGCTGACTTATCACATTTAAAGTAATAGTTGTCCCTAAACCATCATACCCTGTAGTTCCATTATAATAACTTGCTAAGCGAGGAGAACTATCTTGATATCTAACATAAACATAATTGTTCGTTAACGTTGTTGCACAAGATTCATAACTTTTAAAACTAATCTGTGGATTAGGAATAAACCTAACTGTAATAGTCTTTTCATACGAACAATTAGGATTATAAGTAGATGTAATCTTTAAAGTTAAAGTATACGCAGGATCAGCATCATGATTTGCTTTCTTTATTAAGCTAAATGTTGGATTTGCAATATTTGTAGCACTAAACGTAGCATTATTTGAATTCTTACGCCCAAATCTATTCCATTCATAAATATTCTCAGCCGACCATACTCCTGTAAAACCTTCAGGTATTACACCATTCAAATTAACTGTCCCAACAGATGCTGGAATAGTTAAAATATCACTCCCTGCACTAAATGATGATACATCCCCCGAAGAGGTAATAGTAACATGTGAAACAGCTGTAGTACCAACCTTCGTTAATTTAAAAACATAAGGTCCAGGTTTATTCATTCCAGTAACAGTAGGAGTTAAAATACTTGGATTACTAATTATTGGATCTGTCGCCCCTGGCGGTTTACTTTCTATAGACCAAGTTATCCCGTTAGTATCTCCCGCATCTGTACTACCTTGCAAAGTATACTCTGTACCACAAATAGTTCTATTTCCTCCTGCATTTACAGATTGTGCATACCCTACCACCGTACTAACTAACGTAAATACTAGGATACATAGGTATTTATTTATATTTCTTATATAATTCATAAACTTATCATTATTAATTAAGTAACTCTTCGTTACAATTACTTAGCTATATACCTAGACTTGTCCAACGAAAGACAAGCCTAGATAAAATAGTTTATTAATTATCGTTTCTTACAGCGAATACTATATTCATAAATGTTCCTACTGTTACATCTGCACCTGATTGTAATTCATAGTTTAATATTCCATCATTATCTACTGTTACAACTTTAAAAACATTTGTATCATACCATGTGATATAATAATCTAACTCTGACTGTGGTAACACTGGTAAAGTTGTATTCTTACCTGGGTTAGAAGTAACTGGAGTGTCAAATTGCTTCTTGTAACGTTCATATAAGTTTATTGATCCTTGTAACGTTGCATCACTAAAAGTATCATTAGCTAAATGACCAGATCCTGGTGCACTTAATTGCTCTTCACTTGTAGGGATAATAATAGATGGCATATAGAAGAACTTCGGCATTGCTGCTTTTAATCCTTTAATAATATCTCCATTATTATCTACAGCCATTAGACGTTGAGTTTGTTCATTCTGAACATTTTTCTTATCCAATCCTTTTAATGCTAAAGTATTTACACTTGTTGTTACAATCTCAGTGGCTTTTAATAAATCTCCTCCTAACTGAACTTTCGTTCCTGTTTTAGTTAACCCATTATCAGCTGTAATAACCTCTCCTACTTTTGACTTATCCTCCCATTTTGGGTTACCACTTCCATCTGTAATAAGAACTTTATCAATTCCTCCATTTGCCATATCAATTGGTTGGATCGTTCCATTTTTAATCTTACCAGATGTAATAGACTCGTCTTTTACTCTAAGACTTGTCTCTACAAGTACAGCTCCTGTTCCACCTTCTGTTACTTCTATTGTTGGTTCTGTATCAGCTGCTTTAAGGTTTTTAGCATTTAACACATTAGTTACATCTATACTAGGTGTTCCTGCTACCCATTCTGTTCCATTATACACTAACGCTTGACCATTAGCTGTAGGTGAAGTTTGATTAACTGGTTTTCCTTTTAATGTAGTTAACTTATTCGCATTAGCTGGTCCTGTAACATCCCCACTTAGAATTAATTCTGTCTCATTGGCATTTACAACATAAGGGCTAGCTTCTGTACCTAATCCAGTAATTGTAATAGCATGTCCTGCTGTTGTTTTACCTCCTATACCATCTTTTCCATCAACTCCATTCTTAACCGTTACTGTTCCACCTGCTCCATCTGTTATTGTAGATGAACCATCAGGATTATT
>NZ_FNYS01000035.1 GCF_900109075.1 Myroides marinus
TATTTACTAGCTAATAATCTCAGAAACATATATAATTTAAAAATAGATAAAGAAATAGCGATGACTAAGCTTGCCCATTGGTTCAATGACATTGAAAAGACTTCAATCAAATACTTTAATACGGTTTTAAAGACTTTTAATGTACATTATAACGAAATCATTAATTACTTTAATAATAGAAGTACTAATGCTTCTGCTGAATCATTTAATGCGAAAATTAAATACTTCCGTATGATGTATAGAGGGGTTAGAGATAAGAAGTTTTTTCTTTTTAGATTAACTAAACTTTTTGCTTAGTCCCCAACTTTTGCAACTGATCCCGTTTAGTTCTTGTGCTGTCAGACCATCTCGCAATATTCCTACTGCTGCTACCCTTGGTTCTAATGAAGGGATGATTGTAGGTACTATTAGCATTGAGAAGAGTCGTCCTGTTTATAATAGTTACTACTTTCACTATAATAGGATGTTAGAAGATAGCTATGATACATATGAAAAGAAGATTTGGATCTTTAGTAGTCAGTGGCTTAAAGTGAAACATAAGCCCGATTATATAGATGGTAATAAAGCTGTGTATTTGTATTCTATAAAGGAGGTACAGGGTAAATATCAGTTTTCCCTAGTTAGACTGCATGAAAACGGAGGCTCTCTTTACCAAAAACTTTACGAGAAAACAATGAATTTTCCTTTTGAGATAGAGAAGGGGAAAGTAAAGTATCTTGGAGAACTGTATTTAGATGTAAGAAATCCATTTATTGAATTAAACGATAAACGAGAAAGAGACTTGAAATATTTTAAAGAGAAATACCCTCTTTTAAAGATTACAGAATAGTTTATCATTACTTCATAGTTACGGATTCGTAATAATTGATAATTATCTTTTTTTGATTTAATTATTTGTAAAGTTTTGGTTAATAGGTTTTTAGGGTGTTTTTTGTGCGGGTTTTAATCGTATATTTGCAGTAAATTAATTTAGTAAAAGTAGTTAACATCAGTAATAAACATTATGGGAAATTTATCTACATCAGTTTCGAAAAAAGATAGTACCATTAGTGATTGTAATGGTAGTGGAGATTCTACGAACAAAAAAACTGTGAGTGGAAGAACTAGACATGAGTTTAAAGTATTATCTACAGAAGAGATTAATAAGAATAGATCAAAAGCTTATAGTTTCATAACATTTTAATTGTGTTTGGTAGAAATGCCTATTCAAAGAATTGATGTATTTTCCTTACATAAAGAAGCAGCATATTACACATGGTGTTTATCCATGTGATATATACATTTACTAACTTGTTTAATGATGTGGTCATTCTAGAAGTGTTCTATTACCCTAATAATGTATATGTACTAAAGTTCTTTTTAAAAAGAAATAAGCTCTCTAGTAAAAGGTATTCAATGCAATATTCTTTAGAGGAGATTTTAGCTAAGGGATATAAGAATGGTTCTTCTAATTTTCTAAAAACTTTATATACTGTATTAATAATAGGTATTGAGTATCTAAAAAAGGATGAATTAGCTTCATTTGGTTTTATGGGAGCTGCCCGACCTGGTGAATTAGAGAAAAATAGAATGGATGATGGTACTGTTTCTAATACTAAAAGATATTCGGTATATAAATTATTTACATTAAGATATTTTGACCCTAAGAAGTTCGCTTTTATTGATAGTAAGACTTCAAGTATTTTCTTTATTAGAAACCAGAAGAATGCTGAGAAGTTGTCAAAAGGAAAAGTGATGCAGATTATAAAAAATGAGATTATTCCTAATTTATAATATGGGTATGCACTTTCCTATATTCTTTATTGATTAACAGATTAACATTAGTCTATATTCTCCTTGATTTTCTTTTGGTGCGCGATGTACACAAGGCAAGACTTGTTGCTGTGGTGCATCTACTGCTAGTCTCCATAAATGTCCGTTGCCTAGATTGATTGGGGTAGCGTTCTCCTTTAATTGATAGTGCAGGTCAAAGAAATTATCTTTTAAAAACTCATCAAATTCTTCTTCTGGACCCTCATAGATACTGCGGAGCTGTGTTCTTATTTCAGGTATTAATATCTTTTGTTCGACTTCTTCATTAGCTACGATGTCACTAGCAGCACCATAGTAGGTACACAGATAGGTATCAGAGCAGATAGGAGCTCTGTCAACGTGAAATGAATAGACATCTGTAGAGATAAAGTCATACTCCTCATCGCGTTCATATTCTTTTAGTAAATTCAGACTTGGGATAGCTCCGATGTCTGTTAGTGAGTTTAGATCATCGATAATAGTTTCTCTAGCTAGAGCACCTTCATCAGATAGATCTAGAGCTAGTAGATCTTCTATAGATATCTCGGTGATATTTTCTTTCAACGCTAGTTTTTGGGCTATTTCTTTAAAGTCTCCTCTCAGGGTGCGTTGCCAGCATAGTGCGTTGTTATCTCCTGTAAAAACCGTATCGGTAAGGTCAGTGAATCGATCGACTACTTTAATATGTTTAGTGGGAGCTATTGTATGCATGTTGATAATCATATATATACAAAAGTATTGTAAAATAACGTTATGAATAAGGAAAGTCTTTTAAATTTTGTCTTGCTAGCTTAAAGACGGGGAGATAGGAGATAAAGTGTTTTTTTATTAAATTACATGCTTGTATGAAGGATGTCTTATAGTGGTGTGACTTTTGCTGTATGTGAGGTCTAAACTATGAGGTCTTATATTAATCAATATTAAATAATGGATTTAAGAAATCTTTTTTCTACTGTATTAGAATATGAGTTATACGCTAGTAAGTCTATAACTATCACTATAGGTACACTACTGTTTATCGCCTTTACACTTATGATCACTAATGTAGGTGTGAGGTTGCTAAAAAAAGCATTTATGCGTACTGCTACACCTGATGTGGCAGCTAGATTAGGGAGTGTGTTTAATTTTATCAATTACTTTATATACTTGATTATGTTCTTCTTTATCCTGAATGTGATAGGGATTAATATCAGTATGTTTTTGACTACTTCTGCGGCTTTATTTGTAGGGCTTGGGTTTGCATTGCAGGATATCTTTAGAGATTTGATAGCAGGGATCTATATCTTGTTTGACAAGACGCTTAATGTGGGTGATGTTATAGATATTAGAGGAGAAGTAGGTAGAGTAAAGGCTATTAACCTGAGATGTACTGTGGTAGAAACGCGTAACTTAAAGTCGATAGTGATACCTAACCGCAAGCTGATAGATGACATTATGAGTAACTGGACACATGAGGATCCAGTGATACGTGCTAAGATTGAGGTAGGTGCGTTTATCGGGACAGATGTGGAGCTAGTGAAGTCTGTATTACTATCATGTGTAGAGAATCACGAGGAGGTGCTTAAAGACCCTAAGCCGATTGTGTTTATCGATAGTTTTGGAGAATCTTCTATTCGTTTTTTCTTGTATTACTTTATAGATAATGCTTTTGATAATGATCGTATAGCGAGTAGTATTCGCTTTGAGATAGATAAGAAGTTTAAGCTTAATAATATTGAGCTACCTGTACCTGTATTGAAGTTAAATAAGGTAGAATAATTTGGTATAACATATCTGTCTGTATTCAGTTGATAAGTCAATAAAAGAATTATTTTTGTTGCTTTATATCGTCAAATGGCATCTAATAAATCAAACTCAAATCCTATGTCTGCTGTGGGGGCTAGACCTAAGAGAAAAACTCCTGTTAAACGTAAACCTACAAAGAAAAAAGGTGGAAAATCTAATACTTGGGCTCAGGTCAAGTGGGTGGTTATTATTACTTTTTTTGTAGGAATAGGTATTTGGTTTGGTATTAGTTTTAAAGAAGGTATTCGCTATTTCTTTAGTGGTGGGAGTAAGGCTGAGGGTAAGTCTATCTATGATGTGCGTACAGTAGAGGTACTGGATAGACATGATGATATGCTAGTAGGCTTTGACGTATCTCACTATCAGGGTGTGATAGACTGGAAAGCTGTAGACTCTGTAGCAGGTAAGACTTCGCTTGATTTTGTGTTTATCCGTGCTACTATGGGTAAAAATGGAATAGATAAGGCCTTTAAGCTTAACTGGAAAGGGGCTAGAGCTAATCACTTCATAAGAGGGGCATATCACTATTATCGCCCTGATGAAAACTCTACTGAACAAGCAGAAAACTTTATAAAAAATGTGAAGATATCCGAAGGGGACTTTCCTCCTGTATTGGATATTGAAGATATGCCTAAGGAGCAGTCTATGGAAAACCTTAGAAAAGGGCTTCAGAATTGGATAAAGCTGGTGGAAGATCACTATAAGGTAAAACCTATCTTGTATTCAGGAGAGAACTTCTATACTCATCACCTTAAGGATTGGTTCCCTGATCATATCTTGTGGATTGCTAATTATAACTTTTTCGTGGAAGAGATTAAACCTGAATGGCATTTCTGGCAGTTTACCGAAAAAGGGGTAATCGAAGGAATTGATGGTAAGGTTGATCTAAATATCTATAACGGTAGTAAAGCTGATATCAGAGAGCTGCTGGTACCTTAGTGATTAGTAATTTTACTGAGCTGTGTCTAAGGTCTGTTATATCCTTAAATAAGGTTGGCCATTTTAATAGTATTTGCGCTATAGTGTCTCACTATGTGTGACCATATCTTGTCATTATATTCATAATAGACTATAATAGTCACATTCTAAAAGAGCAATTGTGTAGATGATTACTTTTGAGGTGTATTTGAATTGGTTCAGATATCCTATGGTAATAAATACATAGGATGCTCTTTGATATATTGTTTTAAGGATAGTACAGCTATGATTTTATGCTACTATTGCTTTGGTGATTATTCCTTGTAATGAATATAGAAGTATAATCCTACTAAAGTCAATGTACTAAACAAGATTATATTAAACGTTTTCGCTACTTTCTCTCCAAAGGTATTGCGTAGCCATGCTGTGTTAAAGGTTGGTCCACCTGTCTGATCATACATAAAACTATATCCCTTGATAGAACAAAACAAGAGTATAATGCCTATGCTCATTATCAGTAATCCCCAATACTCAGGGTGTTCTTTTATCAAGACTTTTAAGCTCTGTAAACAATCTCTATACAAGTCCTTCATGCCTTTAATGCTTTTGTCGTGTTTTAATTATCTCCTTGACTTCTTAGATTTAAACGCATAAGATATGGGTGTATTGTGGATATGTATTTATGGGGCGTAAAGTATTATGCCTATACTAGAGTGTATGTTGTGGAGCGTAAAGTATTGCACCTGTACTAGGGTGGCTAAATTACAGATTTAAAAACTCAATAATGCGGTTAAAATCTGTTAACCATTAACTGTTAACTGTAAACTTTTTTATTTGCGTACATCTAATGCGTCACGTAATGCGTTACCGATTAGCATGAAACTTATTACTAATACAAACATGGCGAAACCTGGTAATAGTGCTAGATAAGGCTTACCTAGTAAGATGTAGTTATAGTTCTCCTTAATCATAGCTCCCCAACTCGGTGTAGGAACCTGGGTACCTAATCCTAAGAAACTAAGACCACTCTCTACTAATATTGCTGAGGCAAAGTTAGCTGCAGAGATTACGATAACGGGTGCCATACAGTTAGGCAAGATGTGTTTAGTGATGATGCGATAGTCTGAGTAACCTAGAGCGTGTGCTGCGGTTACGTACTGCTGTTCTTTTACGCTTATTACTTGTCCGCGTACTACACGAGCTACTTCTACCCACATCGTTAGTCCTACGGCTATAAATACTTGCCAGAAGCCCTTGCCTAGGGCTAGGGTAATAGCTATTACTAGTAGTAGAGTAGGTATAGACCAGAATACGTTAATAAGCCATAGAATAAAGGCATCTATTTTACCTCCGAAGTAACCTGCGATAGCTCCTAAAGTAATTCCGATGACTAATGAAATAAGTACAGCTACGAAGCCGATAGATAGGGATACACGTGCTCCTATGACTAGACGGCTTAGGTAATCTCTACCTTGATTATCAGTACCTAACCAATACTTTTTCTCTTTGATAATATCAGATATGCTAGCATCTCCGAATTGGCTTAGAGCTAGTGATTTTACTTCTTCTAATTGAGGTTGATTACTGTAGTTTTTGTAGTAGATAGTATCTTGTTGTACGTGGTACTCAGATACTGGGATAAATTTAGCTACTTCCTCTTTACCGAACCACATTTCACTCCACGTTCTAGATGTATTAGAAGGGATGGTTATGGTAGTTACTGTAAAACCTGGTGCCTGTGAACGCAAGGCTAAATCGCCTGCATTAGCGTTCTTAGATTGGTCAGGGATAATGAAATAGGCAAATGTAGCTGTGATAGCAATACATATAATTACCCAAAAACACAAAACGCCCCAAAAATCTTTTTTGAATCTTTGGAGCGCAATTTGTGTATATGATTGACTTGTATTAGACATTCTATAATTTAGGACTTAAAGAGCTTTTGTCACCACTTACTTTGTGTATTTTCTTAGTGTCTAGGTCTTTTAAGATTTTAACACCTTCTTCAATGTAGATATCGCTGTTAAGCATTTCGTGCCAGCTGTCTCTTTTACTCTTAAGTAGTGTGTCTTTCTCTACACGTGCTAATTCACTAGGAAGAGAAGAGAACTTAAGACTACTCTTATATTTAGAAATAGCTTTAAATTTCTTAGCTTTTTCTTCTACTTCTTTTTGTCTAGCTTGGTATTTCTCTAAGTTAAGAGAGAATTGTTTTTCGTCTTTTCTCTCGTTGATCCACTTCGCATTTTCATCAATTAATTTGAATTGATCATTCTTAGCGATACGTTCTTTACTTAGGTTGATAATGTTAGAGAAATCGTTGTTATATGGAGTGTATACTGCTCTGTCGATCTTGTCCCAAGGCATAGCATTGTCCATATCTCTCTCTCCCATATCGATATAAGAATATCTGTCTGGTAATACGATATCACTTAGTACTCCTTCTCTCTGAGTAGAACCACCATTAATACGGTAGAACTTCTGTAGAGTTACTTTTAATGCACCTAAGTCACCATAAGGTTGTTTTCTTAATAAGTCGTTTAGTGTTATTAAGTTTTGAACCGTTCCTTTACCATAAGTGTGTTTACTACCGATGATAACTCCACGTTTATAATCTTGGATAGCAGCAGCAAAGATTTCAGATGCAGAAGCAGAGAAGTTATTGACTAACACTACTAATGGACCTTCCCATACGATAGGAGTGTCTTTGTCATCTAATACTTTTTGTTTACCTCTAGATGATTTTACCTGTACTACAGGACCTTCTTTAGAGAATAAACCTACCATCTTAATAACAGTCTCTAATGAACCACCACCATTACTTCTTAAGTCCATGATGATACCATCGATATTCTGTTGTTTTAATTCTTTGATTTCTTTTTCTACGTCAGTGAAAGCATTACGGCTATCCTTGTTCTCAAAGTCGATATAGAACTTAGGTAAGTGAATAATACCATATTTCTTATCACCGTCTTGGATGATACTAGATTTAGCATAAGTTTCTTCCATCTCGATTACTTCACGCATAATAGGCACAACTTTAATAGTTCCGTCTATTTTCTTCATCGTTAAGTAAACTGTAGTATTCTTTTTACCCTTGATCAGTTTAACTACGTTGTCAAGACGCATACCTACGATATCGATAGGCTCTTCGTCTTTAGACTGAGCTACTTTAAGGATAATATCTCCTGTCTCAACTTCTTTACCTCTCCATGCAGGACCTCCAGGTACAAGTTCGTTGATCTCTACACCTTCAGGTTTCTTTCTAAGTACAGCACCAATCCCTTCGAAGCTACCACTCATGCTAGCGTCAAACTTCTCTTTGTCTTCAGGAGCAAAGTAGAATGTATGTGGGTCAAAGCGCTCTACTATAGAGTTAAGATAGATAGAGAACCAGTCTTTGCGTTCTAAGTCATTAAGTACGTCAAAGTATTCGTCAAGTGATTTTAAAGCACTTTCACGAGCTTCTTTCTCTAATTGTTCGAAAGACTTTTTCTCAACAGGTTTCTTGTCTTTTTTCTTTTTGTCGTCTTTCTTCTCTTCTTTTACGATAGGATCGCCGAACTCGTCAACTTCGTCTTCTACAGTGTCTTTACCTTCTTGGATTTTAAGGTTGTCAGTTACAGTAGATAGTACATTAAGTTTTAATTGTTTTGCCCAACGTTCTTTTAATTCATTTCTATCTTTAGCATATCCAATATTGTCATAATCTGCATTGAATACATCTTCAGATTTAAATTCGAAAGGTTTGTCTAGAACTTCAGTATAGATTCCTTTAGCTTCTTTCATACGCTGAGTAATACGCTCATAAGTCAAGCTAAAGAACGAAAGTTCTTTTAGTTGAATCATGTCGTCTATCAAGTATTCGTATTTAGAAAACTCATCTATGTCAGACTGTAAGAAGTATCTCTTCATCGGGTCTAATGCCTTTAAATATTCTTTATAGACAGTAGCCGAGAACTTATCATCTATCTTAGCTGGAGAGTAGTGAGTGTTTTCTAATATATACGTGATTAACTCTAATAGGAGTTGGTCTTTTTCTGGTGTTTCTTTCTCTTGCTTTGGCATAAAACTCCACAGAAGAGCTGACACTCCTATAAGTAGAAGTATTACCTTATAGTTTCTTTTCATAAATAGCTTAAAAGTATTCATTAATTAGTTTTGAACTAAAGTAGTTAAAAAAGTAAATATTTGAGTGATTAGCCCGATAATTATTTGTTAAAACGCTTAAACAGCGAAATAATTGTATTCTGATAGGAATGAAAACTAAGTCAAGTAACTATCAAAATAACATATAATCCTTACCTTAGCGAATGTAATTAAAAAACAGAAACGATGCAAAAACCGTTAATACTTGTTACGAATGACGACGGAATTACTGCTCCAGGAATGCGTGCACTTATTAGTGTAATGAAAGAAATAGGGGAAGTAGTAGTAGTGGCACCTGATAGTGCTCAGTCTGGAATGGGACATGCTGTAACAATTAATAATACTCTGACATTAGAAAAAGTAAATATAGATCCTGAAATAGAGATAGAATATGCGTGCTCAGGGACACCTGTAGACTGTGTTAAAATAGCATTAGGGCAAATCTTAGATCGCACACCTGACTTATGTGTATCAGGAGTAAATCACGGGTCTAACTCGTCTATCAATGTTATCTATTCAGGAACAATGAGTGCTGCTCTAGAGGCTGGAATGAGTGGAATACCTGCTATTGGTTTCTCCTTGTTAGATTTTAGCTGGAGTGCAGACTTTGAACAGATTAAACCTTTTATCAAGAAGATTACTACTGAAGCATTAAAGCATGGTATTCCGAAGGATATAGTACTAAACGTGAACTTCCCAAAACTACCAGAACAAGATATTAAAGGTGTGAAGGTATGTAGACAGGCTAAGGCTACATGGGTAGAGAATTTCGATAAACGTGTGAGCCCTCATGGTAAGGAGTACTACTGGTTAGTAGGAGAGTTCGTAAACCAAGATAAAGGAGAAGATACAGATGAATGGGCATTGAGAAATGGATATGTTTCTATTGTTCCCGTACAATTTGATTTAACTGCACATCAAGTATTAGAGCGTATTAATAGATGGGATTTATAATGACAAAAGAGAAAGCCTTAAAGATATTTCTAGGCTTTTTAAGTGGTATCGTTGCTACAATTATAGGTACGGAGGTTTATCTTCTATTATTTACTAACTATGAGCTAATAGGAGACTTTGAGTTTATTAGATCGATAGGTTTGATAGGGAGACTTACAGCTATAGGTAGTCTATTTAATTTGTTATTATTTACTTATTTTATTAATCGCAAGTTAGATTTTTTGGCGATAGGTTGTATTTTAGCCGTTATAATTTTAACCATAGTAACACAGTTAGTGTAGATGAAGTATTACATAATAGCAGGTGAAGCATCTGGAGACTTACATGGGTCTAACCTTATGCGTTCTATATATAAAGAAGATCCTAATGCGGATATACGCTTTTGGGGAGGAGATTTGATGCAGAGTGTAGGAGGTAAACTTATAAAGCATTATAAGGATCTTGCGTTTATGGGATTTGTAGAAGTAGTACAGAACCTAGGAACTATATTGCGCAATATCAAGATGTGTAAGAAGGATATATGTGCCTTTAAGCCTGATGTATTAATCTTTATCGACTATCCTGGCTTTAATATGCGTATAGCTAAGTGGGCTAAAAGGATGGGGATAGAGACACACTATTATATTTCACCTCAGATATGGGCATGGAAAGAAAGTCGTATTAATGATATCAAGAGAGATGTTGATTTTATGTACGTTATTCTTCCGTTCGAAAAAGACTTTTATGAGCAGAAACACAACTTCCCTGTTACTTTCGTAGGGCATCCTCTGATAGATGCGATCGAGAGATACAGAGCAGAAGATCACGTGGACTTTAAAACTAAGCACAATCTGGATGAACGTCCTGTGATAGCATTGCTACCTGGAAGTAGAAAACAAGAGATTAGTAGACTGCTAAATGAGATGCTATCAGTGATACATCACTATCCTCAATACCAATTTGTAATTGCAGGAGCTCCTGGTCAAGAAGCTGCGTTTTATGAATCCTTTATAAAAGACCAGAATATATCATTTGTTTTCAATGAAACGTACGCTTTATTGAATATTGCTCATGCGGCATTAGTGACTTCTGGGACAGCTACTTTAGAGACTGCATTGTTCAGTGTTCCACAAGTAGTGTTGTATAAAGGAAACCAGATTTCATACGAGATTGCTAAGAGAATCATTAAGTTAAAGTATATTTCTTTAGTTAACTTAATCATGGATGATGATGTGGTTGTAGAGCTTATTCAAGGGGATTGTAACGCCAAAAGGATAGAAGAAGAATTCGCAAAAATCATAGAAGGTGAAAAAAGAAATGAAATTTTGTTAAAATATAAAAATTTAATTTGTAATTTGGGCGGTCAAGGGGCAAGTGATTACACTGCTCGAGAAATAATAAAAAATCATGTAAAAAACTAGATTAACCATCGACCACCAAAACAGAAATTATGAAAAAGTTTACAATCTTATTAGTAGCCATTCTGGGACTGACCAGTATGCAAACGGTTCAAGCCAAGCAAAGTAAGTCAAAAACACATAGCGTAGCTAAAAACCCTGTAAAGAAGAAGCCAGTCACAGTCATAGCTGAGAGTAGAAAAGTAGACGAAGATATTCAAGGTGATATCGATGCGTTACTAGAAGTAACAGATATTCCGGAAGAAAATAGAGCAATAAGAGTAGAGCCAAGCGATCTTACTAACCAGATACTTAGTACTGCTTTTGATTATAAAGGAGTGCGTTATAGATATGGAGGAATGAGCAGAAGTGGAATAGACTGTTCAGGATTAGTAGCTACGGCATTCGAAGATACTAGTATTAACTTACCTCGTAACTCTAGTGCAATGGCTCAGGTAGGAGAGAAAGTTAGAAAGTCTGAAGCGCAAATAGGAGACTTGATTTTCTTTAAAACTCGTGGCAATAGAATTAGTCATGTAGGTATTATCACTGAAGTTTTTGATGATGAGATTAAATTTATTCATTCGTCAACAAGTAAAGGTGTAATCGTTTCTTCAACAAAAGAAAACTACTACAGCAGAACGTTTGCTCAGATTAATAGAGTGATGACTGAAGTAGAAAATGAGAATGAGAGTTTAAACTAAACTTATATAGGCTTACAATTACAGTAAGTGACTAGAGAACTCCCAATATATCTTAGATAGGATATATTGGGAGTTTTTTTGTGGTTTTATTCGAGTATTAAGTAAAGGTTATCATTTAGAAATACTAGGATTATGGTAAAGCTTTTGTTACTATTTAGTCCTATGAAGCCACTTAAGTTTTCTTTTCTGTTTTATTCCTTATTCTTGTTTATAGGGATGTATATTGAGGTATCAGTGTCTACTTATCTAATATTGGTAGGTGGAGTGATTACGCTACTATTGACATCAGTCAGTATCCTAAGACGATTCTTGGTCTTACCTTCAACTTTTACATTTATAAAAGATGTGAGTGTCTTCGCTTCTTTATTCTTTCTATTGGGAATAGGGATGAAAAGTTCTATTACAGAAGTTGATAAACATTTCTTAGGCAAGATAGATACATTTTTAAAAGACTATAAGAAGGTAAGAGTAGATGTGAAGATTACTGACATAGTGAAAAGTAAAGATAGTAGACAGTTTTATGCTGACATTATTAGAGTAGAAGATACTGTAGTGAAGGGAAAAATAGCTCTTTACTTTAATACAAACCAGCACAATCTCAATGTAGGTGATCTCATTAGTTACCAAAGTAATCTAAAGCTTATCGAGCCACCTAAAAATATTGGGCAGTTTGATTATAAACGCTATATGAAGGGGAAGGGAATTTATGTACAGAGTTATGTGAATGAATATGAATTAGTAGGAGTAGAAAGGGACTGGAGGTATAAAGTATTAGAATGGAGAGGGGATATAATTAAAACTATACACCATGAGGACAATTTACTTAGTAGTGAAGCCAAGGCATTATTAACAGCTCTGTTACTAGGAGAGAAGTCTTATATAGATAGAGAAGTTATATCTCAGTTTAAAGATGTGGGAGTAATGCATGTATTGGCCATCTCAGGTTTGCATGTAGGATTATTATACATAGTATTGTTTTGGACTTTTAGCTTTTTACCCCATAGATATAGGCAGGTAGTTATATTGTTAGCGCTATGGTTCTTTGTATTCTTATCCGGGTTTTCTCCTTCCGTGTTTAGAGCAGTATTTATGTTTAGTATTTTTACTATTTGTAGACTGATTAGGAGAGAACAAAGTCTAGAACACAGTATTGGTTTAGCGTTATTCTTTAGTTTATGTGTATATCCTCAGTGGGTATATGATATAGGTTTTCAGTTGAGTTACCTCGCTGTGATTAGTATCGTGTACTTTATGCCTTTGTTTAAGAAGTATTACGCCAAGAATAAGGTGCTTAAGTATATACAAGGGATTGTGTATGTGTCTGCCAGTGTACAGATAGGTCTCATTCCGTTACAGTTGTATTATTTTCATCAGTTTTCTTTAACGTTCTTGTTGGCTAACCTTGTAGTTATACCATTGGTGACTGTATTGGTCATCTTAGGGATAGTATATTTATGCTCTATGTGGTTAAAGGGAGTTTCTGATGTGTTAGGATGGCTTTTTAGTCGATTTACAGATGTTTTATACTATTCTGTTAGATTGATTAGTGATGTTGATTATCTATCGTTTAATCAACTTAAATTAAGTAGCTATCAATTCTTATTACTCATATCTATAATTATACTTAGCACTTTAGCTTATTACAGACAGAAGATTAGCTATGTAGTGGTTTCTCTATGTGTATTTACTATGTTTCAACTTGGTTTCTTAATATGGGGAGATGATATGGAGAAAGAACAGTTTGAAGTTGTGATACCTTATCAATCTAAAGTGCGGGATGCACTTACTGTATGGGTAAGAGAGGAGAATACTTTAAATATGATGTCTAATCAATGGGATACTTTATCGAGGTCAATACTAACTTTAGAAAGTTATAAACAAGGGTACAGTATCGAACAAGTTAAGTACAGTGATATAAAAGGGATGGTACCTAATAAAGGTAATGATATAGTAGTATTGACTAAAGAGTACGTTGATTATAATTTGGCTGTAGATAACCCCATTATTCTTTTAGCTCAACAGCCAAAGATAAACTTTGAGCGTATGCTTGATGTTAGTGCACCAGTATTAGTTGTCTTTCACAACTCTGTGCCTTTTTGGTATAAGAGGAAGTGTATTGCGATATGTGTAAAAAAGAATATCCCTTTTCATGATATGTATGAAAAGGGATATTGGTCTTCTTTATTATAGATAAATTATATCTGTTTAAGTAATTGTTCAGGAGTTTGGTATCCAACTATTGTTTTAGTTACGTCTCCTTTAGCTCCGAAGATAACCATAGATGGGTATCCTGGTATTCTTAGGAACATAGTGAAGTCATGAGTAGCATTTCTACCTTTTCTATCACTGCTATATCCAGGATTAGTGTATTTAGTCCCTTTATAGTTTATGTCTTCATTTCCTTCAGCATTAAACTTTACAGCGTAATAGTTCTTGTTTATATGTTCGATAACCTTAGCATCGCTAAAAGTATTTTTATCTAACATTTTACAAGGACCACACCATTCAGTGAAAGCATCCATAAAGATTGGTTTAGCGTCTTTCTTTTGAGCAGCTATTGCTTCATTGAATGACATCCATTTGATTTCTTGTGCATTCGCTGTAAATCCTAAGAAAGCGATAGTAAGTAATAAAAATAGTTTTTTCATACGTATTTTAATATTGTTATTATTTGACCCCGTGCATCAATTTTTTAAGTACAGGGTTTAATGCAATAACTAACAATCCTGCTACTATAGGCACCACAGTGAATATTAAGAAGAATACTGATAATGAGTATTGCTCTGTAATAGTTTCTATCTGTCCACCTAATGTGGCAGCTAAATTGTTTCCAATTGCGATTGCAAGATACCACATTCCGAACATTAGTGCAATCATTCTTGCAGGAACTAATTTAGAAACATATGATAATCCTACAGGTGATGAGAATAGCTCTCCTAATGTATGGAAGAAGTAGGCAAAAACTAACCACATCATAGATACTCTCGTCCCTTCTGTAATGCCATGTGAACCGTATGCTAATACTCCGAATCCTATCGCCATAATAATTAATCCTAGTCCATACTTAATAGATGCAGGAGGATTAAATCTAGAATCCCACAACTTAGATACTAGAGAAGCTAATGCAATGATGAAGAATGAATTTAGGATAGAGAACCACGAAGCTGTAATCTCTACTTGGTTATCTTTTATTTCTGTAATCTCTGCTTGTACTATTTCGGTTTCTTTATTTGCTTCAGCAAACTGTTTAGTTAGATGTTCTTTTTGTTTAATGTCAAGAATATTAAAGTTACCTAATTCTTGGTATATTTCTACTTTATCTCCTTTTGCTAATGTTGCTAACTGTGATACTACAGCAGTATGTTTGACTACATTGTCTCCTTCTTTAGGTTGGTTAGCAGCATGAATAGCTTTGTATTCATAGATAGGCTCACTGTGCTTGTCTAGAATAGGTTTACCTTCTTTGTCTACTTTCTGTGTTTGGATTGCATCATAAGTAACTTCATATGCATGTAATGACCAATCTCTGTTAAGCATCCAGATTGCTGATGCCCATACTCCCACAAAAGTAATGGCTAATATAATATTAGATAGTAACGCTTTCTTAATTGTTTGTTTTGCTAATAGAATAAGTACCCAAGAGATAATTAGTAATGGTACTATCGTCAGTAATGAGTTAAATATATTAAATAACTGAAGTTTCGCACCCAAAACTGGGGCTTATAGAAGTGAAAAAATAGCATGTAAACCAAGGTAATCCCTTGGTTTTATTGTATCTTTAAGTTACGACACACAAAGTACAAAACATGCTACAATACGAAGATATTACTAAAGTTCAAGAAATAAAAGGAAAGTTCAAAAAGGTTTGGTTGAGTTCTGAATATTTAAATTCACATTTAAACATATTAGGCTTTAATAAGATAACAAAACAGTTTGATTGGTGTAAAAAATCGGGTTATACATTTAAGGACTTAATTTCCATACTTTTAATACTTCCCATTATCGGTATTAGTTCTGTGTTTTCTTTATCTAAGAATAAAG
>NZ_FNYS01000036.1 GCF_900109075.1 Myroides marinus
TGAGTCAATCACTTCAGAAAAGATAAAAGATGGAGAAGTTAAGACTTCAGATTTAGCAGATAAGAATGTAACAGCTGAGAAGTTAGTAGCAGAAGGTAAAGATGCTGGAAAGGTAGCTACAGTAAATGCAGATGGAACAGTAACATATCAAACAATATCAGCTGGTTCATTAGTAGATTCTAAGAAAGTAACAACAGATGGTATTATCACTGTTAATGGAGGTAATGAATTACTAGAGTCAGTATTAGCGGATGCTTCATTAGCAATTGCAGATGAGTCAATCACTTCAGAAAAGATAAAAGATGGAGAAGTTAAGACTTCAGATTTAGCAGATAAGGCAGTTACAAAAGAAAAGATTGCTGATGATGTTGCAGGTAATGGTTTAGGAAAAAATACTGATGGTTCTTTAGAAGTAAAAGCAGGTAATGGTATTACAATCGTTGATGATAAAGTAACAGTTAATGCTGGTACAGGTTTATCATTTGGTACAGATGGTAAATTAAATGTTGATTTTCCTACAGCATCTAAAGATGTAGCAGGAGTAGTAAAAGTAGGAGAAGGATTAAATGTTGATGGTTCAGGGAATGTAACAGTTAACTATGAAACGGCTAAAGAAAAATTAGCAACTGGAAACGTTACTTCTACGTCAATTACTGTTACACATGGAGATAAATCTACGTTTAAAGATGTAGCATTAGAAATCACTCCTGGTACTAAAGGACAAGTAATGGTTACTGGTGATGATAATAAAACAATTTGGGTTAATCAAAATGATATCATTAGTAACAATACTACAAATGAGATCAAAACTGAAGGAGCAAATATTGTCTCTACAGTAAATGGAAAGGAATCTAAATTAACTTTAACAGGTGATGTAGTATTAAAGAATGGAGAAACAGTTGTAGGAGGTATTCAAGGTACTCCTGTAAGTGAAACTAAACCAGTTGCAGGACAAACATTAGTTTATAATACAACTACAAAAACTTGGGAACCAGGTACACCAAATGTAGGAGTAGGCAATGTAATTGATGCTAAAACATTATCTACAGATAATATCATCTTAGTAAATGGAGGAGAGAAATTAGAAAAATCTGTATTAGCTGATGCAAAATTATCTATTGCAAACAATGCAATTACAGCAGATAAATTAAAAGCAGGAGATGCAAATCAAGTACTTACAACAGTAGATAACGCGGGTACAAAAACAGTAGAATGGAAAACTCCAGTAGTTGATATTACTAAAAAAGGTGATTTATCTTCTACTACAAATTTATTAACTATAGATAAAGGAGATGGAGTAGTACTTCAAAATGTTTCTTTAACTGTAAACCAAGGTAACTTTGAGTTAAACCAAATAGGAGGTACATTAAATACTACACAAATTAAAGCTGGTAATGACAATCAAGTGCTTACAACAGTAGATAATGGTGGTGTTAAAACTGTAGTTTGGAAAGACAAAGAGAAACCAGTAACGGTTACAGGTGGTAAAACAGAAACAGGAGATGTAGTAGTAACACCAGTTACAGATCCTACAACAGGGGAAAAAGAATACAAATTAGATGTAAAATCAGCTATGCCAAAAGTATTCTACATGCCACCAGTTGTGTTTGATACATCTGATAAAAAAGGTGGAGCTGTACAAGAAAGAGACTTACATAAAGAGTATTTAGCACAGTTTGTTAATGTAAAAGCAAACTTAAGAAGTAGTGATGCTCCAGTAAGTATTCCTAATACAACTAATGCAACAGATTTACATTACTATGTAACATACCATGATGAATCAGTTGTAGAAATCGTTTCTATTAGTAACGATGGAAAATTGAAATACAAAGTAATTGGTGATTCAACACCAGCAACATTTATGACAATTGTATTTGTTGTAAAATAATCTAATAACTATTTCTTACTGAGTTAAAATATTAACTCAGTAAGAAATTTCTAAACTTAAATATTATGAAAAATATTATATCAAGTTGTATTGTATTATGTCTGCTTTTGGTAAGTCACATGGGGTTTGCGCAAAACATTACTGATGTTAAGAAGAAAACAGCCGAAGAAGTTGCTTTAATTCAAAAGACATTACTACTTAACGATAAAGTAGATTATAAAGAATTGAGTGAAATTTTAGAGGCAAAGAATAATTTCTTAAATGAGAACGATTTAAAAGAAGGAAGAACTTTATGGACTTTGCAATATGAATATTTTAATAGAATAGAAGGGTTCTTTAAACAATCTAAATTAGAGAAGGAATATAAAACTTTAAAAGAGAATAAAGAATTATTAGATAAACTTAATTTTAAATTCTACGATAAAAATAATGATGAAGAATAGTTTTTTTAAAAATGTACAGAACAGTATCTGTTTGCTTCTAATTGTTTTTAGTAGTAATTTTTATGCTCAAACTAAAACCTTAGAACCAGCAGTAATTACGAATTCGAAGCCAACAGCTAATGAAATATTACAAGCTTTGAATGGAGGAGGATTAACATTAAGTAATCCAGAAATTGTTAGCGGTTCAATAAATAAAACTTATTCAAATTCAAAAAAGAAAGGATCACAAATAGTGATATTTGAAGGAGGTAATAAGGCTAATTTGGGAATGGATAAAGGAGTTCTTTTTTCAACAGGTGATGCTATAGCTGATTTAAAATCTAAAAATGAAAATCTTAGCGCGTCTATTGGAATAGGAAGTGACTATAAAGATACAGATTTAACAAATATCTATAAAGAGGCTAAAAAGGATGTTGTTGTCTATACTTTTGATGTTAAATTAGAACCTCATACAACAGCGTTGCGTGTAGCTTTTCAATTTGGATCAGAAGAATATCCAAATTATGTAGGTTCTCAGTATAATGATGCTTTTGGTTTTTTTGTTTCAGGTCCAGGTTTAAAAGATGAAAATGGCAAACCTGCTACTACTGTAAATATGGCTCGTAATCCATTGAATAATAATGTTATTAGTGTTAATACAATTAATTATGGTGTTTTTGGAAGCTCAGGCTCATATGATGTAAGATGGGATTTAAGTAATAGTAGTTTATATATTAATAATGGACATTATACAGGAAAGGATAATGGAAGCAATTATTATTATGAAAATAATAAGATAGTTTATTATAGTAAACTTCTTAGTAATAACGATTATAATAAAGCGAATAACTTACCTAAACCAGTTTATATTGAGTATAACGGTTTGACAAAGTTAATTACGTATGATCTAACGGGATTGCAAGGTGGGCAAACATATCAATTTAAAATTGCAATTGCTGATTCTGGTGATACTCAATATGACTCAGGTGTAATTATCCAAAAAATACAAGGTACTACAGGAGCGGATGTTAAGATTGAGAAAGAAGTTAATAAAACAGAAGTACATCCTGGAGAGGAGATTGAGTTTACTTTAACAGCAACAAACCTTGGTCCTTATAAAGGAACAAATACAAAAGTTACTGACTTACTTCCAAGTGGATATACTTTTGTAAGTGCTACTCCAAGTAAAGGAACATATGATGAGAAAACAGGTGTTTGGACTATAGGTGATTTAGAAGCTGTGCATGAAACAGCAACACTGAAGGTAAAAGCTATAGTTAAATTATCAGGAGATTATACAAATACTGCAACAATAAAATCTAATGATCCAGATCCAGATTCTGATAATAATACTGCTGTAGTAACTCCTAATGTTACACCTTGGCCTAAAGATTGCGAAGCACCTGCAGGAGCAAAAGAATTAGCTGATTTTATTAAAGGGAATAAGATTAATAAAGGAGAAGTTTATCGTGTGTCTAAGGATACAAAAATAACAGGTAGTTTTATTATTGAGGCTGGAGGAGAACTTTATGTTGAACAAGGTGTTAAACTTAAAGTTACAGGAGATTTCACACAGAAAGGTGGAATAGTAAAAGTTTGTCCAACAGGTGGAATTGATATTGACGGTTCTGCTAATTTTGGAGGAGCAAATTCAAAAGATGATGCATCTATTACTTTGTACGATAAAGCTTAT
This sequence comes from Myroides marinus, assembly GCF_900109075.1. Lineage (GTDB taxonomy): Bacteria > Bacteroidota > Bacteroidia > Flavobacteriales > Flavobacteriaceae > Flavobacterium > Flavobacterium marinum_A. The sequence goes on from NZ_FNYS01000036.1 coordinate 4,004, forward strand.
TTTTCAGTAACAGGATCTTTGACACATGGAGACCCATCACAACAGGGGTATTTTAATACAGGTAAAGCTGTTATTAATATGTATGATGGTGCTTTTGTAGAAGTATGTGGTACGTTTACTCAGCAATCAACAACATACCCTATAGTGAATTATAGAGGAGAAGGAGATATGAATGCTTATTTTGTAAACAAAGCAAATGCTTCAGGCGGATCTGGTTCAGTTATCTCTAATTCAAATAATGTAGTTTGGATTGCTATGGATAAAGTAGAAGGAGGATTGAAAAATGGTAACGCACAATGGTGTGGGCCTAATGCTACTAAAGAAACTTGTCCGAATTTATGGCCAAGTGGTTTAACGAATAAGATAGAAGGTAAATGTCATGAAGCTGAAGGTATCGTTAATGGTAAGCCTAGTATAAAATTAGAAAAAACAGGTGTATTTAATGATATTAATAAGAATGGATATACTGATGTGATTGATACGATTACTTATACATTTAAAGTATCTAATACAGGAAATGTTCCTTTACACGATGTAGTGATAAAGGATACTAAATTAGGAACAGCTTTAACGATTACTTATGTTAGTGGAGATGTTAATAATGATAAGAAACTTGATAAAGAAGAAGTTTGGACATATACTACTACTTATGATATCACAAAAGAGGATGTTAATAAAAAAGGAGTTTATAATATAGCTACAGTTACTGCTAGTGATGGAAAGGGAAAAAATGTAACTTCAACATCAACAGACCCAAATCCATTGCCTGAAACTACACCAGGACATCCTGGTATAGATAAGGATTGTCCTACATGTACGATAGTTATTCTTAAGCAGCAAAGCTTGTTTATAACTAATCCTCATATTTATCAGAGATTAAAATAATAAAATCTAAATTACTGTGTTAGTGCTTGCGCTAACACAGTATTTAAAAACTGAAAACTATGCAATCAAGAAAATTATATAAATCAGTTGCTTTACTAGGTCTAGCATTGCCAGCTACTACAGCAGTAGCACAGCAAGCTAAGAAAGATCAAGTAATGGTAAACCAAGGAAAGATTTCAGTAGCAGAAGGTGGTGTGATGTCTACTATCTATGATTTTGACAATACTGCAGAAGGGTATGTGAAGAATGATGGAACAGTATATTACTACAGTAACTTCAATAACGATAATATCTACGATCACAGTAATAACGCAAAGGGATCAAAAGCAGTGTTCACACACTTTGAAAATGGAACTGGAGCGCAAAACATCACAGGTAATCAGCTTTCTAATTTCTACGATGTAGTTTTAGATAACTCAACAAAAGAGATGGCTTTTGACCTTAAGAATGAGATGAACGTTAGAGGATCAGTAGATTTTAAAGACGGTATTATTAAGGTTGATTCTCTAAAAGGGATGTTGACTTTCCACCAAGGAGCTAAAGCATTAAAACCTACAGATAACAGCCATGCTGAAGGATATGTAGAGAAAATAGGTAGTGAGGAATTCCAATACCCTAAAGGGGATAAAGGACTTTATCGTTACGCTAGAATCACTGCACCAGAGCATGTGAAGGACGCGTATGAAGGAAAGTATAACTTAGATGATAAGAATTTCTTCAGAGCACGTAATGCTAAATCAGGTGTTATTAATCTGTTAAACGAACGCGAGTACTGGACTGTCGATAAAGGAACTGATAATAGTGAAGGAAATATCATGCTAACATTAAGTTGGGATGAGCGTACTACACCAAAAGAACTTTTGACAGATCCTGAGAAAGAACTACACATTGTGCGCTGGGATGCCAAACAACAATTGTGGGTAGATGAAGGAGGAGTAGTTGACTTAGCAAAGAAAGAGATTACTACACCAGCCAATGTTAGAGGATATGGATTCTTTACGTTAGCAACAGTTAAGACAGATTTAATCTTAGATGGAGATATCGTTATTTATAACCTTGTTACTCCTGATGGAGATGGTAAGAATGATTACTTCATTATAGATAATATAAATAAATTCCCTAATAACACAGTAGAAATCTATAACCGTTGGGGAGTTAAAGTATACGAAACGAAGAGTTATGATAGTGCAGGTAATGTATTTAGAGGTTACTCAGATGGTCGTGTAACAGTAAATAAAGGAGAGAAGTTACCTACAGGGACTTATTTCTATATCGTGAACTATGAGTACAAAGGTACGAAAGGATCACACATGGTTAAAAAATCAGGTTACCTACATTTAGAAAGCAATAAGTAAGAGAATAAATGAATATTCAACAAAACATAAAGAAAATCGGAATCAGCCTATTCGCCTTAGGTTGTTTTTCACAAATGCAAGCTCAACAAGATCCACAGTATACACAGTATATGTATAATACGAATATGGTGAACCCTGCCTATGCTGGTAGCCGTGGTACACTTAATGTATTCGGAATGTACAGAACACAGTGGGTAGGTCTAGAGGGAGCACCTAAGACAGCTAACGTATCTGTATCTACTCCATTAGGTGATAGTGGATTAGGATTAGGAGTGAACTTCACGAATGATCGTTTAGGAGCGATGGATGAGAACAATATCTCTGTTGATTTAGCTTACACTATCGATCTAAATGACGATTATAAATTAGCTTTTGGTATTAAAACAACGGCTAATTTATTAAATGTAGATTATACAAAATTAAACATTCACAATCCTACAGATCCTAACTCTTCAGAGAATATTAAGAACAAGTTTAACCCAAATATTGGAGCTGGACTTTATATGTATTCTGACAAGGCTTATTTAGGAGTGTCTGTTCCTAATTTCTTAACTACAGATCGCTATGATGATAATGATATCACTACGATGCGTCAAAAGATGCACTTCTATTTAATGGGAGGATATGTGTTTGACTTAAGTAGAGATATTTTATTTAAACCAGCAGCTTTAGTGAAAGCTGTAAGTGGAGCACCACTACAAGTAGATTTGACAGCTAACTTCTTGTTATATGAAAAATTTACAGTAGGAGCGGCATACCGTTGGGATGCATCAGTTAGTGCATTGGCAGGATTCCAAGTAAATGACAATTTATTTGTTGGGTATTCTTATGACTTCGAAACGACTAAGTTGCGCAATTATAACTCAGGATCACATGAGATCTTCATGAGATTTGAATTATTTAACCGTAGAAGTACGATTAATGCACCTCGATTCTTCTAAGAAAGAAAAGAGTAACTAAGAAAAAGAAAGTATGAGAAAACAGCTATTGAAAATAAGCTTATTAGGGTTGTTACTATTAGCTGGAGTTAGTGCTCAAGCTCAAAGGACAGCGGAGAAGAAAGCGGATAAAGAATATCAAACTCAAGCTTATGTAGATGCAATCAAGATTTATGAGCGCATGGCTAAGAAGGGGTACACGAATGCAGATATGCTAATGAAATTAGCTGATGCCTATTACTTTAACGGAAAGTTGCCAGAGGCAAATCAATGGTATACTGAACTGTTCGAAGGTGAATACGATGATAAAGGAAAAACAGCTATCGCCGCTGAGTACTATTATCGCTATGCTCAGACGTTAAAGTCTGTAGAGAACTACGACAAGTCTAAACAGATGATGGAAGAGTTCGCTAAACTAGAGGGAGACGATTCTAGAGCTCAGCTTTTTGAAGCGAGTAAAGATCGTTACTTAAAAGAGATAGAGAACAACTCTGAGCGTTATGATTTAAAGAATATAAGTGTGAATACGGAGTATTCTGATTACGGAGCTACATTATATGGAGATCAGTTAATCTATACTTCAGCACGTAATACAGATCATCAATCAGGAAAGCGTTTACACGACTGGACGAATGAGAGTTTTACGAGTTTATTCAGTTCTAAGATTAATGCTGATGGGACATTTGATGAACCACAGCGTTTTGCACCAGAGCTTGAAACAAAAGTAAACGAAGCTACAGCAGTGTTTACTCAAGATGGTAAAACGATGTATTTTACGCGTAATAATACTAATCTAAAAGGAAAGAGAAGATTAAATAAAGGGAATTCTACTTTATTAAAGATTTATAAAGCAACTTTATCTGAAGAAGGAAAGTGGGATAACATAGAGGAGTTACCATTTAACTCTGATAATTATAACACTGCTCACCCAGCTTTGACACCAGATGATAAATGGTTATATTTTTCATCAGATAGAGAGGGAACTTTAGGCCAATCGGATATCTTTAGAGTAGCATTATATCCTACAGGTGAATATGGAAAAGTAGAGAATGTAGGGAAGAAAGTAAATACGGCAGGAAGAGAGACGTTCCCGTTTATTTCTAAGGATCACTTCTTATTCTTTAGTTCAGATGGACACCCAGGATTAGGAGGACTAGATGTATTCGTAGCGAAGATTAATGTAGATGGAAGTATCGGTAATGCTTCTAATATGGGAACACCTATTAACAGTAGTACAGATGACTTCGGATTCTATGTTGATAAGAAAACGCGCAAAGGATTTGTGAGTTCGAACAGAGCAAACGGAGTAGGAGGAGATGATATTTACTTCTTTATGGAGAAAGTATGTCACCAGATCTTAGAAGGTATTGTATTTGATAAAGACACTAAAGAAGTATTAGCCAATGCTAAAGTGACTATTTATAATAATGCGTACAATACAATCGGAGAGATTACTACGGATGAGAATGGATACTATAAAGTAGAAGACTTAGATTGCAATAAGAAATATCGCCTAAAAGCAGAAGCTATTAAATATAACACTGAAGAGGTAGTTGTACTAATGGATGCTAAAATAGGAGGAATTAAGAAACAGGATATCGCATTAGAGAAAACTGAAAAACCAATCTCTAAAGATGACGACTTGTTTAAAAAACTTAAGTTGAATCCTATTTACTTTGACTTTGACAAATCTAATATTCGCAGAGATGCATCTATTGAGTTAATGAAAGTTGTAGAAGTATTAAAAGAATATCCTACGATGAAGATAGATGTACGTTCACACACTGATAGTAGAGGTAATGATGATTACAACTTGAAACTATCAGATCGCAGAGCTAAATCTACTGTGGCATGGATTATTAGCCAAGGAATCGAAGCAAGCTGCATAACTGGACAAGGATATGGTGAGACGCAGCTACAGAATAAGTGTAGTAATGGAGTACCATGTACTGTAGAGGAACATCAGTTAAATAGACGTAGTGAATTTATTGTTACAGAATTGTAATATAAGTACTTCTAACTGCGTTTACTAACTAATATATATTGTTCATAAAAACAACAAAACAATTTTTTTTTCGACCGATCCTGCTGTAGGATTTAAAACTAACAGTATTAGCCAGAGAGCACTTCTTTATAGAGGTGCTCTTTTTTTATATCACTATAATATGCTTAAAGCAGCAATTTAACCTAGAGTCAAGGACAGATTGACTAACGAGAGTAAATTATATAAAATAGCTTAAGAACTTATGAAAAAGAGAGAAGAAGGAAATTATACTTATGTGATTTCAGGTGTAAATTAATATGTAGCAGTATTGTAGAAGCTCTTAGGTAGGACACTAGTGGGTGAATATCTGGACTATTGGTGGAGAAAAGGCCTCTCTAGTCCAGTATTCACTGCTTATTGTCTAAGGTCTGTCCAACAATCGAAGTATAAAATAGTTGAGATAAGAGAGGAAAAGTAATGCTTGATCTACTAAAACTTATTGATTTTCGATATTCGTTGTCTGTATTGTTGTGCTAAAGAGAAAGAGATTAAACATGTTTCATAACTATAAAGTAGATTAAGTCTCTGTATGGAGATATTGTAGAATATAGATTTAAGTTGATTATCAAATAATTGAGTTTTTGTGATAGTTATTTTTGTAAACAATCTCTTTTCGGCGTCGTATTTTTAATACTTAAGTGTATTTAGTAATTATTTGATTTTCATTATTGTGTTTATTTAATGTTTTAATAGTAATTTTTCGTTCGAATAGGACTCTACCGTTGTTGTATAATTATGAGAGTTGAAAATTTATTGTTAATAATTGTTTAATTGCTTATTGTTAAAAAATCTTTTTTAATTGATTATTTAATGTTAAATTTATTTTTAATTTTGTTATTTGATGTTGTATTTGTTTTTGTGTTTGGTAAAATGCATTAAATTAATATAAAAGAATATTAAAAGTATTGGTATGGAAAAGAAAAATACATTGGGGTTAATTTTACTTTCTGGAGTGTTGCTATGCTTTACAGAGGGTAATGCACAAGAAAAATTAAATCTTTATAATTCTGGAGAATTGACGGTATCAGAGAATGAAGTATTTACAGTGCTAGGGAAATTTGACAATGGAAGTGGATCGACTTTTACTAATCTAGGAGAAGTACACTTCTTCGATGATTTTAGTAATGAAGGCTTCTTTATGTTTTCCAAGACAGCCTCAGGAAGTAAAGTATTCTTTTCCCAATTAGAAGGCTCAAACGAGAAGAAAAAGATAAGTGGAGGGGTTAATTTAACAGAGTTAGAGAATGTATTCTTTAATACTGATGGGATTGATCTTCAAAATGATATAAGTATTGCAGGGAAAGCGTCTTTTGAGCGTGGAAATGTAGTAGTTAATATGCCATTAAATGGAAGTATAACTTTTAAGGAAGGAGCTTCTATAGCAAAAGTAGGAGATGGTAGCCATGTAGTAGGTATGGCAGATAAAGAAGGTAAGAAAGAGCTAGAGATGCCAGTAGGAGACGGTACTTATTATCGCCCTATCACCTTTGGAGAATCAAAAGAAGTAAAAGATGTTTTTCAAGCTCAGTATAAGAGATCTAATCCGTTAATTGGAAGAGAACACAAAGAGCGTACTTCTATCATAGAGATAAATAACGCAGAGTACTGGGAGGTAGATAATAAAGGATCTAATAAAAGTATCATTTTATCGTTGAGTTGGGATGAACGTACTACTCCAGCTAGTTTGTTGGCCAATCCAGAGAAAGGACTTCACATTTTAAGATGGGATGATGTTGCTAAGAAATGGGTAGATGAAGGCGGAATCGTTGATGTAGTTAATAAAACAGTAAAGACTCCGATAGAGGTTACAGCAAAAGGAATCTTCACTTTAGGAATGGTAGATACAGATTACAATTCAGAGATTAAGATTTATAATGCGGTATCACCAAATGGCGATGGACTGAATGATTACTTTATCATTACTAATATCAATAAGTATCCAAATACAGTACAGATTATGAACCGTTGGGGATCTAAGGTATACGAAGCTAGTAACTATGATGCTAATGGAGATGGAAGTATGAATGTGTTTAAAGGAGAAGCAGAAGGAAAAGGAGTATCATCAAGTGGAAAACTACCAACAGGTACATACTACTATGTTGTTAAATACGAAGTTCGTACAGCTAAAGGCTCAGAGACAGTTACAAAATCAGGTTACTTACACTTAGAGAATAACTAGAAAAATGATTGCAATGAAAATAAGAAAAGGTATACAATTAGGAGCGTTATTATCTATGGTGATGTTATCAGCATCAGATATGTATGGACAGCAAGATCCAATGTACACGCATTATATGTATAATACGACGAATATAAACCCTGGTTATTCAGGAACACGAGGAGTGTTAAATGTATTTGGAATGTATCGTACACAATGGGTAGGTTTAGATGGAGCTCCCCAAACAGCAAATATCTCTATAGATACTCCATTAGGTGATAATGGTTTATCAGGAGGTATTAACTATACAAATGATCGAATTGGAGCAATGTCAGAGAATAGCTTCTCTGTAAACTTAGCATATGCAGTAGATTTAAATGACAGTTATAAGTTGTCATTTGGATTAAAGGGTACTGCTAATTTATTAGATGTAGATTATACAAAATTAGATATATATAACCCAGATGATCCAAAGTTTGGAGAGAATATCAACAATAAGTTTAATCCAAATATAGGAGCGGGATTATTTTTGTATTCAGATAAATCGTATTTAGGAGTATCTGTTCCTAACTTTTTAACGACAGATCGTTCCCAGAATGAAGGTACAGAGTTGATGCGTCAGAAGATGCACTTTTACTTAATGGGGGGGGGTATGTGTTTGATTTAAATCCAAGTTTGAAATTTAAGCCAGCTTTCTTAGTAAAGACAGTATCAGGAGCACCTGTACAAGTTGATTTAACAGCGAACTTTTTGATAGTGGATAAGTTTACTATTGGAGCAGCATATCGTTGGGATTCATCAGTTAGTGCATTGGCAGGATTCCAGGTTAACGATGGATTGTTTATTGGTTACTCATACGATGCAGATACCTCTAAATTATCAAGGTATAACTCAGGATCGCATGAGATATTCTTGAGATTTGATTTGTTTAATAAATACAACAAAGTTAGTACAGCTCGTTTCTTCTAGGAGAAATGGTGCTGTAGTTTTTTCTTGAGAAAAGATGAAATTAAAAGAATAGCAAGTTTTCTTGAAAAAATAACAAAGTAAATTTCGAATGGTAAGTGTGAAACTATTTGTTTTTTTGTTAAAAAAATTAAGTGTTTGACTTGTTGTTGATTAGTTTTTTTGCAAAAAGGATTTATCTAGCATTAGAAGTAATGAATATTTAAATAGCATTTATTGTTCAGTATAATTTTGATTATTTTCTTTTTTGTATAATTTTGTGTCAAAGATTCTAAAGACAATGATTTTTAGTTTTTTAATCATTAGTGTCCGATAAAACTTATTATCAATAGAATTTTCAATCATATTATATTGATAATCAGTTTTATATACTTTTAATTTCATACTAAACCTAGAAATAGGCTCTCAGAACAAAGAGAGTTGTTTTATCTTTTGAACCTCAATAATCCAATCTTGTTCAGGATTTTCTAAGAAATGTAATAGTTTAATATAGTTAAACAGATGGATCTTACAAAAACTTACCAAATTTGAGAAAGCCCAACTTCTTGTAAGCTTTTTCTTAATCACAGATATGAGTAAATTTACTATCAAAACACAGTATATCTGTATTTTAATAGCATTCTCATTATCTCCTAAAAAGTACT
>NZ_FNYS01000050.1 GCF_900109075.1 Myroides marinus
AAACTGAACAGGTAATTCCGGTGCAAACTGAACAGATGATTCCGGTGCAAACTGAACAGTTCTGAGCTTAGTTTTTTAGTGTAAATTGTGATTAAAAATCACAAAGTTATGGCTAATAAACCTATCTCAACGACCATGATAAAAAGTATCATTAAGATGAAAATCAAAGAAATTTCTAATTCTAGAATCGCATCTAGTTTAGGAATTTCAAGAACTACATTGATTAAATATGTAGATAATATTTGTAAATCAGGGCTTAGTTTTGGTGAATTAGACAAATTAAGTGAAAAAGATTTAGCAGATTTATTCCATACTCCTAATCTGCTGACAGAAATCAAAAACGATAAGGTTACTACAGATCTACTAGAGTATTTTCCCTATGTAGATAGAATGTTACCACAAGTAGGTTTTACAAGATTAATACTATGGGAGCAATACAAAGAGAAATACCCTGAAGGGGTCCAATATAGTAGGTTTTGTGAGGCTTATAGTAATTGGTGTGCTCAAGGAAAAGGTTATGTACCTATTGAACATAAAGCAGGTGAAAAGCTATTCATTGACTATGCTGGCAAAAAATTAGAAATTGTATGCCCACAAACAGGAAATATTAGTAAAGTAGAAGTTTTTGTAGCCACTCTAGGCGCTAGTCAATATACTTATGTAGAGGCTTGTGCAAGTCAAAAAGCCCCTGATTTTATAAAAAGTATTGAAAATGCATTACACTATTTTGGTGGTGTACCTAATTGTATTGTACCAGATAACCTAAAGTCAGCAGTAATTAAACCACACCGTATTGAACCAGAATTAAATCAGCAACTATTAAAATTTGCCATGCATTATGATACCACTATAATGCCTGCTAGGGTCAGAAAACCTAAGGATAAATCTCCAGTGGAAATGGCAGTTAATATTACCTATAGCCGAATCTACACCAAACTACATGGTCAGATATTTTTCAGTATAAATCAGCTAAACACAGCTATTAAAAAACTTTTAAAGCCTTACAATGACTATCCTTTTCAGAAGAAACAAAGCAGCCGAACAGAGATGTTCTTGGATTTTGAAAAACAAGCTCTTAAAGCTTTACCAATCGATTTATATCCAATTAAAACTTATAAAACAGCTACTGTATTAAAAAACTATCACGTTGATTTTAGAGAGGACAAACACCACTACAGTGTTCCATATCAGTACTTAGGAAAGAAAGTAACTCTTATTGTAGATCAAAATATTGTTGAAATCTATCATAACTATCAACGCATTGCTGTTCATCCTCGTAATAGGAGAACTAGTGGATACTCAACCTTAAAGGAGCATTTACCGCCAAAAAGTCAATATAATGCAGGTTGGAGTGAAGAGTATTTTATTAGTTGGGCCAATAAAATAGGCCCTGAAACAAAAGCTTTTATTGGGAAAATACTGCACAAACAAACCTTTGTAGAACAGAGCTTTAAATCATGTATAGCTGTTTTGTCCTTTGCTAGTAAAGTAGGGAATTCTAGACTAAACTTAGCTTGTAAACGAGCGTTAGCTTATGAACATATAAGCTATAAGGCTATTGAAAATATTTTAAAAAACGGATTAGATCAACAGGAATTAGAACAAAACTTACAAGCTATACCCCAACATGAGAATATCAGAGGGAATAATTATTTTAACTAAATCTTTATGTTTATGAATGTTAATGCAACAATTGAAAAAATGCAAAAACTTAGGCTTAATGGTATGAAAAGAGCCTATGAATCATCCTTAGAAACTAAAGCTATAGACTCTTTTACCAATGACGAGTTTATAGCCTGGTTAGTTGAGGCAGAAGATAACCAAAGAAATAATGATAAGACTCAGCGGCTTATAAAAAATGCTAGATTCCACTATCAAGCTAGTTTACAAGAGGTAAAGTTTACTGCTGAGAGAAACTTAGATAAAAACACTTTTATAAGATTATCTGATTGTAGTTTTATTGATCGAAATCAAAATATCATTATTACTGGTTGTACTGGAACAGGGAAAAGCTACTTAGCTACTGCACTAGGCTTCCAAAGCTGTGTAGCTGGTTATAAAGTAAAATACTACAATTTAGGTAAATTATTACATCGTTTGGCTATGACTAAAGCTGATGGTAGTTATTTAAAAGAATTGCTAAAATTAAGCGCCACTGATGTACTTATTTTAGATGATTTTGGATTACAAC
>NZ_FNYS01000011.1 GCF_900109075.1 Myroides marinus
TGGACTGACCCCAAAAAGTTGGACTAAGTTATGCAATGTTTTTAATATAATGAGCTCGATATTCTATCGGGCTCATTCCATTTAAGTTAATCCTTATTCTATCGTTATTGTAATATTTAATATAGTCTTTGATCTCTTTACTCAATTCTACTATCGAAGTATATTTCTTCAGGTAAAATAGTTCTGACTTTAGCACTCCAAAGAAATTTTCTATAATAGCATTATCTAGACAATTCCCTTTTCTAGACATACTTTGAATAATGTTATTAGCTTTGAGTTTGTGTTGATATTTTTGTAGTCTATATTGCCATCCTTGATCAGAATGAAGTATAGTGTGGATATGTGCTCTATTCTCTTTTTTCCTTTTTTTAAATGCTTTATCAAGCATGTCAATAGTCTGTTTATAATTGGGTGAAGTAGATAAATTATAACTAATAATCTCTCCATTAAATAAGTCTATAATTGGAGATAAATATAATTTATTTCCTTTTACATTAAATTCTGTCACATCAGTAGCCCACTTTTGATGAGGCTCTGTAGCTTTAAAATTTCGTTGAAGTATATTCTCTGCTTCTTTACCAACATCTCCTCTAAAAGACCTGTATTTCTTAACTCGGATTATGCTTTTAAGATTTGATTTCTTCATTATCTTAGCGATAGTTTTAAAGTTTACAGGTATTCCTAACTCTTTTCTAAGAGCTAATGTGATACGTCTGTATCCATACAATCCTTTGTGTTTATTGTAGATATCAACTACATGTTTGACTAAATTCACATGTTTATCCAAAAAAGAAACACTCTTTATATGGTAATAATAACAACTACGAGCTAGCCCTGCTAAGTGTAGTAGGTGTTTTAAATTATGATCGCGCCTTAGCTCCGTAACTATTACGGCTTTTTCTTTTTGGCTTGCTTGCTTTGAGCCAAGGCTTCTAACTTTTTTAGATAAGCAATTTCTGCACGTAAATATTCATTTTCAATTTTCAATTTTTCTAAATCAGTCATTGAGCTTTTTATCCCAGGAATAGCGCTTTTCTTTGTCATTGAGGTAATTTTTTTGTTTTTCTTTAAATGTACACCCCGATTATCTTCTAAACCCTTAAATCCTTTGCTTTTAAATTTGGCTATCCATTGGAATAAGACAGAAGGATTTGAAATTCTATATCTCACACAGGTGTCTGTCAAAGATAAACCACTATTTTGATGCTCCTGAATAATATGAACTTTTTCTTCTATAGTGAATTTGTTTTTGGAGATTCCTCGTAATCCTTGTTCTCCATAAGCTTCATATAGTTTAAGCCAAAAGTAAAGGTTAAACTCACTAATTTTTTCTGATCCTGAAAGTCCACACATACTGTCTTTCCCTTCCAAAATAATAGTTACTAAACGTAACTTAAACTCGAAATTGTATTTCTGTTTTCTACTCATAAAAAATGCCCCAAAAAGTGTCTAACTTTTTGGGGCATGTCTAACATCGCTGCTATAGGCTTTTTCTTATTGAATAGAATTTGTGAAGGTAGAGATGTTTTTTAATAAATCTTTAAAAGCATTGATAAAGGCTCCCATTTGGAAGAATCCATGAATAGTGTCTTCGTAATAATGTGTGTAAACAGGCGTGTTAAATTGTTTTAGTTTATCAGCGTATGCGTAAGCCTCATCTTTTAATGGATCATGTTCTGCTATGGCTATGAATGTAGGAGGGAGGTCTTCTAAATCATCTGCTAATAGAGGAATGGCATCAATATTAGTATGATCTGAAGTATCCGGTAGATACCACTGCCAAGCTTCTATCGCCCCTTTTAGGTTTAGTATTGGTCCATTTTGATAAGTAACCCATGATGAGGTGGTCATCTTATTATCAGTTACTGGATATATCAGTATTTGAGCACTAATTTTATGGCGTAGTTTTCTAGTAATTGTTGTAGCTAGTGCACCACCTGCACTATCGCCTGCTATAAATATTTTATTAGCGTTAATCCCTAGTGATGAAGCGTGATCTATAATCCATCGTGTAGCTAATTCACAATCGTTTACCCCCTTAGGAAATGGATGTTCTGGAGCTAGAGCATAGTCAATAGCTATGATTAATGCCTGAGTTACATTAGCTAATTGGCGTAGTGGAGTATCATGTGTGTTTAAGCTTCCAGCATTAAACCAGCCTCCGTGAAAGTATATAATAACAGGTAGTTGCTCCTCGTGATTTGGGCGATAAATACGAATAGGTATTTGATTGTTTTCTGTTGTTATTGTTTGCTCTTGTATTTGGTATACCTCTTCTTTTTTTCCTGCTAGCGATATAAATTGTTCATAGAACGTACGACCTTGTTCTTGAGGAGATAATGTGTTGTCAGGTATTTCGATGTTTTCTATATGAGCTAAGACCTCTTTAATTTGCGTAGATAATATCATTATAAGTTGTTTTTAGATTTGATAACAAATTTAAAAAATAGGTGAGGGCTATAATAGTAAACAACTAAATGTGTGATACATACAAATTTGTTAGTAATGAATTAAAGGTATATAGGGGGATATGATATTGGGATATTTTTATTATTGCTAAATCTAGGTTTGTGGAATAGAAAAAAATAAAAGAGCCCACAACATTTCTGTTACGGGCTCTTTTGGAAGTGCTATAATCTTATTTCAAGTTGTTGAAATTTCTCTTAACAAAGGCAGTAAGTTCTTCACCTTTTAATAAACCTTGAGATAGTTTAGCAAGGTCCATTGCTTGTTTGATACTCTCTGTTCTAGTTGCTTCATCAGTATTACCGATGATGTTAGATGCTAGAGGAGAGTTAGTATTTACTACTAGGTTATACATCTCTGGGAAGTTACCCATACCGAACATACCTCCACCACCAGACTGGCTCATCTCTTTCATACGACGCATAAACTCTGGTTGAGTGATGATAAATGGTTCTGCTGTGCTATCCATGGCTTCTAGCTTCACCGTATATTTATCTTTAGGTACGATGTTCTCTACGATATCTTGAAGAGACTTTTGTTCATCCTCAGATAATCTTGAGATTTCAGTTTCGTCTTTCTTGATCAAGTTATTGATATGATCAGCATCTACACGTACGAAAGTCATCTTCTCGTTATCACTTTCTAATTTTTGGATTAAGTGTGATACGATAGGAGAGTCTAATAGTACTACTTGGTACCCTTTATCTTTCGCAGCAGCGATATAGCTGTGTTGTGCATCTTTATTAGAAGCATATAGGATAACTAGGTTACCATCTTTGTCTGTTTGGTTATCTTTAGTAGCTTCTTTAAGTTCTTCTAATGTATAGAACTTATCTTCTACAGTAGGATATAACACAAAAGAGTTTGCTTTTTCGTAGAACTTCTCTTCAGATAGCATACCGTATTCTAATACGATTTTGATATCATTCCATTTGCTCTCAAAGTCTTCTCTGTTTTCGTTAAATAGAGATTTTAATTTATCAGCTACTTTACGAGTAATGTAATTAGAGATTTTCTTTACGTTACCGTCTGCCTGTAGGTAAGAACGAGAAACGTTAAGAGGAATGTCTGGAGAATCGATAACTCCTTTTAACATTGTCAAGAAGTCAGGTACAATACCCTCTACATTATCTGTTACGAATACTTGGTTTTGGTATAATTGGATTTTATCCTTTTGCATTTGAAGATCAGCACTTAACTTAGGGAAGTATAAGATACCTGTTAAGTTAAATGGGTAGTCTACATTCAGGTGAATGTGGAATAATGGTTCTTCGAATTGCGTAGGGTATAATTCTCTGTAGAAGTTTTTATAGTCTTCGTCATTTAAGTCAGCAGGTTGTTTAGTCCACGCTGGGCTAGGGTTATTGATGATAGTATCTACTAATACTTTATCGTCACCTTCACCTTCTTCGTGCGTACCAAATTTAATAGCTACTGGCATAAACTTGTTATACTTCACTAATAACTCACGGATTTTATAGTCTTCTAAGAAGTCTAAAGAGTCTTCTGCGATGTGTAATACTATCTCAGTACCTCTGTCTGTCTTATCACAAGCTTCTAAAGTATACTCAGGGCTACCGTCACATGTCCAGTGTGCAGCAGGCTCGTCTTTAAATGATTTAGTGAAAATCTCTACTTTATCAGCCACCATAAATGCTGAGTAGAACCCAAGACCAAAGTGTCCAATGATACCTGTGTCCTTAGCAGAGTCTTTATATTTCTCTAAGAACTCTTCTGCTCCAGAGAAAGCTACTTGGTTAATGTATTTTTCAACTTCATCTTTAGTCATCCCTAGACCTTGGTCGATGATGTGTAGTTTCTTGTTTTCTTTGTCTATTTTAACCTCGATAATAGGATCTCCATATTCTACATTAGTCTCTCCTATAGTCGTTAAGTGCTTAAGTTTTAATGTCGCGTCAGTAGCGTTAGATATTAACTCTCTTAAAAAAATTTCGTGATCGCTGTAAAGGAACTTTTTAATAAGTGGAAATATGTTTTCCACTGTAACGTTAATTTTTCCAGATGTCATAGTCGTATGTTTAATTTTATTTGATTTTTTAATAATTTTACAGTCGTATAAGGACAAAAAAGATACCAAAGCAAAACAAGGTGTCACTTTGTCAGAAAACGGATAAATAGCTTATTTATTCGTAGCTTTGATAGAAGGAACTTATAATAATAACAATAATAAAACCTATGAAAAAATTAGTATTATTTGGTGCAATGGCTTTGGCAGTAGCATCGTGTAAGCCTACGATGGACACTAAGTCACAAGTGGGAATTAAAGGGAACTGGACTCTAACTGATATCAAACATGTCGGAGGGGAGTTCGTTAAAGTAAATTCATTTAATATAGCAGACTCACAATGTTTTGTTGGAAGTCAGTGGAGATTTGTTTCTAACAATAACTCGGGGACAATGGAATTGACTAAAGGAGGTTCTTGCCCTAACTTCGCTAGTGATTTTAAATGGACTATTACTCCGAATGGAAACTTTGAATTTAAGTTCATAGATGATGGTGTAAAAGCTAAAAATGTGACTACAGGGTATTCACTACGTGTAAAAAATCAAACAGCTGATACTTTTGAATTAGTTGATAAGTTTTACGCAGGTGGACAGTCATATGATGTAACTTATCGCTTCACTAAAAATTAATACGGAGGTATAATTCAAACAACAAAAACAATGAAAAAGACAACAACATTTATATTAGCTAGCTCATTATTAGTATCGTCAATGGCAATGACTAGCTGCGAAGCTGTAAAAAACTCTAATAACACACAAAGAGGTGCTACTATCGGTGCTGCTAGTGGTGCTATCATAGGTGGTATACTAGGTAATAACATCGGTAAAGGTGGTAATGGTGCTTTAGGTGCTGTACTAGGTGGTGTAGTAGGTGGTGCTGCAGGAGGTGTAATCGGTAACAAGATGGATAAACAAGCACGCCAAATAGAAAACACTGTACCTGGTGCTCAAGTAGAACGTGTAGGAGAAGGAATTAAGTTAGTATTAGGAGAGAACTCTGTAAACTTTGATTTAAACTCATCTACTTTAACTCAAAGAGCTAAGGATAATTTAGATAAACTAACTAAAGTATTTAAAGACCCTGAAAATGTCAATACAGATATCGAAATATATGGGTATACTGACAATACAGGTAAAGAAGAGTATAACTTAAGCTTATCTAAAAAGCGCGCGGCTTCTGTAAGACAGTACTTAGCTAGCCAAGGAGTATCTGCAAGTCGTATGAAAACAGATGGTTTTGGTATCGCTGATCCTATCGCTTCTAATGATACTAAAGAAGGACAAGCAAAGAATAGACGTGTAGAATTCGCTATTAAAGCTAACGAACAAATGGTTCGTGACGCTCATAATCAAGCGGGAACACGCTAGGTATAGACAATATTTAAATTACTTAAGAACGACTATTTCAGTAGAGATAGTCGTTTTTTTATTAGATTCTTTGAATGTTATATTTTTTAGTGACGATTTAGCTTTATTATTGCTTTAGAGAAATAGTAAACCCCACACTGATTAGCTATGAAGTATGTTTTTTTAGTTATTACAGGACTTGCAGCTATGTTTATGTTTTGTGGTAGTAAAGAAGGAACAAGTATAAAAGAAACTGGTTTTTATAGAGCTAGAGATATTAGAGGCTCAGAGATATTTGATTATTATAAATATGGAGTGTTAAGAGGGAATCATGATGCAGAGGATCCTTACTTTGAATGTAAATTCAATGATGTAGCATCAGTGGATTTAGAAAGTTTTTTGACAGCATTTAAAGAAGAGCATTGATTAAAGTAGAAAGGTTAAGTGAATATAATAGATCGTTAGTTACGAAGGAGGGGCTACCTAATGGTAACCCCTCTTTCTGTAAATCAGTATTGAAAAAAATTGAATTCAAATATAAGATTATTGATGTAATCTTTAAACTAGCAGTCTGTACACTTTAATGTATTGTCTTCCTGCATTTGGTACCAGTGTGCACCAGGTTTTAGATCCGATTGAGATTTTAATAACGCTTTTACTGGTTCGTTGATATACACTTTCTTCCCTTGTGGTATATAGATTGTGTAAAGTATTTTAGCTTTTTTAATATGTTTGTTTTTTACAGTTTCTGGTAAAAAATCTTTAGAAATAACTAGTTGATTGTTTAGTTTATTATAGTTGATAAAGTTTACATCAACTCGTATAGTTTCGTTGATTTTTTTGTTTAATTGTAAGTTGCTAATTTCTGATGTTCCATAGATAGCTTCTTGGAATGTTGGTAATATTTCTATCTCAACAGGCAGTGTAGAATCTATCTCTTTTACTTCAAAACCTTCTGTTTTAGATTTGTCTGATGTAAAATAGTCTTTAGTCACTAAAGTTATATTAAGCTCATTTTGGTCTTCATCAAAAGAAAAGTCAGTAGTTGCTTTTGCGTCTTCTGTGTATTCTAGATAGTTGAAATTGCGTTCATAGTTCTTAGCGTCTAAGAAAGGCACAGTAAATAAGCCAATAGCGATAAACCAAATAATTAGTAAACCAATAATTGTGATAGCTACATACTTGATATTGCTATAGATCATTCTTAATCCTATAAGTAACAACCCTACAAATGGAAGTGTCGCCATCGTAGTGATTAGGGTAATACTCAACCAAAATGGGTAAACAGTATTTGCGAAAAATGGAAAGTCGTGTCCTGCTTCTGATATGATTAGATCCTTGTTAATCCATGCGGCACATATACCGATAATAGCTCCAAAAATGCTTAGTATACTCGTCACAATAAAGAATATCCCTATGATGTTTAGTATGATCTTACCACTTCTCTCACCAGCTCTTTGTGTTTGGTTTTTGATATTGTCGTAATCTATGTCGTTGATCTTAGATGTTACATAGTTTACGTTTTCCATTACCTTCTTTTCTATAGTAGAGATATTGATTGGCTCACGTTGCATCTCTAATATTTGAGATGTAGTCTTTGCTTCAGGTACTACTATCCATAGGATTAAGTATAATAGAATACCTGTACCATAGAATAATACTAAGATCATAAAGATGATTCGCATCCAGACAGTGTCTATCTTAAAATAGTGCCCTAGACCTGCTAGTACTCCACCTACCATAGCATTCTCTCCATCTCTATATAGTTTTTTGGTACCTGTATAGATATATTGTGTTTGCTGTTCTGTAGTGTTTTCTTCATCTATGATGTAATCTTCTGGTTTTCCCATAATAGAGATAACTCTTTCTACATCATTAAGTGTTACTACTTGGTTTATTTCGGTGATATTTTCAGAGAATAGTTCAGCTATTCTGATTTCGATATCGTGAATTATTTCGTCTTGTTCTTCTTTTGGAAAAGAACGCTTGATCGCTTTAAGATATTGATCTAGTTTTTGATAAGCATTTTCGTCAATGTGAAAAACTGATCCGGCTATATTAATTGTAAGTGTCTTATTCATCGTTGTTTTTTTTAGTAGTTATTTCTTCTACAGCATTTGATAGTTCGTACCACGTTTTAGCTAATTCGTCTAAAAACTGTTGGCCTGTCTCTGTTAGTTTATAATATTTACGAGGCGGACCTGAACTTGATTCTTCCCATCTGTAGGCAAGGTAATCATCGTTTTTTAATCTTGTTAGCAACGGGTATACTGTCCCTTCTACCACTACTAACTTTACGCTTTTTAATTCGTCTAGTATCTCAGAAGTGTAGCAGTCTCTCTCTTTTAATATCGATAGAATGCAGAACTCTAAGATCCCTTTGCGCATTTGTGCTTTAGTGTTTTCTATATTCATAGTTACTATTGGTTCTTATTTTCTATAGCAAAGATATATCTAAAAGAAGGTACTTTGTATTGCATAGTACTATTTATTAACAATAAATTAACTTTTTAATATGCTTGCATAATAAACAAACATTTTTTGTATATTTAGAAAAAATCTGATTTTATGAAGTTCAACGTATCAAATATTAATAAGTTTTTGTTCTTTAAATTGCCATCTGCATATTGGACAGGTGTACGTATGAAAGACATTTCTGACACTAAAGCTGTAACAACTGTAAAACATGGGTGGAAAAATCAAAACCCGTTTAACTCAATGTACTTTGCGGTACAAGCTATGGCAGCAGAATTATCTACTGGTGCTTTAGTGATGAGAAAAATAGCTGAAAGTGGTCAAAAGATATCAATGTTAGTAGCTAATAATAATAGTAGTTTTACTAAAAAGGCTACGGGGCGTATATTCTTTACTTGTGAGGATGGTGCTTTACTAGACAATGCTATTAAGCAAGCAATAGAGACTGGAGAAGGAGTAACTGTATGGATGAAAAGTATAGGAAGAAATACAGATGGAGATCAGGTATCTGTTATGAACTTTGAATGGACATTAAAAGTAAAAAGTAAGAAATAAACAAAAATGAGAGTACTGATAACGGGGGCAACTGGATTTATAGGAAGTAGAATATGTAAAGCTTTGATCAGTAAAGGAGTTGAGGTGAATTATCTTACTCGTTCGTTATCTGATGAGAAACTTATAGGAGCTAAGGGATTCTTGTGGGATCCGTATAAAGAGCAGATTGATTTGACATGTTTAGAAGGTGTAGAGGTTATCATACACTTAGCGGGTTCAAGTATTGCTGATTCTTGGTCAACTAAAGGGAAACAACTAATTATGGATAGTAGGGTAATACCTACAGCTTTTCTGGTTCAGACATTAAAGAATAACACTCATGAGGTTAAACGAGTTATTGGCGCTTCTGCTATTGGTATTTATAGCGATATAAATGAGATACAAAGTGAAGATAACTTTACTAAAGCTAATAACTTTTTAGGTAAAGTAGTACAGCAATGGGAAGATGGTAACAATGCTTTTAAAGAATTAGGTTTAATGGTAAGCCTTATACGTATAGGTTTAGTATTAGATATGCAAGAATGTGCGTTAGCAACTATGGTAAAACCTGTGAAATTATGGCTAGGTGCACCTATAGGTACTGGAAAGCAATATTACTCTTGGATACATATAAAAGATTTAGTACGACTATTTGTTTATGTATTAGAGCATAATCTAGAGGGAATCTATAATGCTGTAGCTCCAGAACCTCTTACAAATAGAGAATTTACTAAGATATTAGGACAAGCTTTAAAAAGACCAATATGGATGCCAGCTATACCAGAAGGTGTTATCAGATTAGCCTTAGGCGAAAAAGCTATATTAGTAACCGAAGGACAGCGCGTGGATAGTAGTAAAATTAGAAAGGAAGGTTTTGAGTTTGATTTTAATACATTAAAAGTAGCATTGGATGACTTTGTCTTATGCAGTTAATGTAATTCAGATAGATTAAAAAAGGAAGTTGCAGATAATACAACTTCCTTTTTTTGTGTGATAAATCACTAGATTTTAATAAGAAAGAGCAGCTCATCATATATGGTTGTTTGGTGTCATATTGACAGTATTCTTAAGTTGGCAAAGGATTTGCTATGAAGTTAGCAGTTAATAAGAATAATAAAGACACAATCATGAGTACTGAAAATCAAGATATAAATAAAGAACAAGAGGACATTCAACAAGAAGTAGTACAAGAAACTGCTGAAGCACAAGAAGGAACTGAAAAAGAAGTGAAGAGTGCTGAAGAGGTGTTAACGGAGCAATTAGCTAATGAGAAGGATAAAAACTTACGCCTTTTTGCTGAGTTTGAAAACTTTAGAAAACGTACAGCTAAAGAACGTTTAGAGTTATTGAGTACTGCTAGTGAGGGTGTTATGTTAGCATTATTACCTGTAATAGATGACTTTAATCGTGCTATCGTTGAACTAGAAAAACACGGGGAGAGTGAACATTTAACAGGTATTAAGTTAATCGCTACTAAGTTTGCTGATACACTGTCAAGTAAAGGATTAGTGGAAGTGGAGATTAAGGCTGGAGATGATTTCAATGCCGATTTGTCAGAAGCAGTGACACAAATCCCTGCTGGAGATGATATGAAAGGTAAAGTAGTAGATGTAATAGAGAGAGGTTATAAACTAGGTGAAAAAGTAATTCGTTTCCCTAAAGTTGTAATAGGACAGTAATCTTTAATATTAGGAAGTAAAAGACAGTAACGATGAAAAAAGATTATTACGAAATATTAGGCATAGATAAAGGTGCAGATGCTGCAGCTATTAAAAAAGCATACCGCAAAAAAGCAATTGAGTTTCACCCTGATAAAAATCCTGGGGATAAAGATGCTGAAGAGAAGTTTAAGGAAGCAGCAGAAGCTTATGAAGTATTAAGTGATGCGGATAAGAAAGCTAGATATGATCAATATGGTCATGCTGCATTCGAAGGTGGCTTCGGTGGAGGTGGCGGAGGTCACATGAATATGGATGATATCTTTAGCCAGTTTGGTGACATCTTTGGTAGTGCTTTCGGAGGTGGAGGTTTTGGCGGCTTCGGTGGAGGTGGCGGAGGCCAACGCAGAGTAAAAGGTACTAGCTTACGTATTAAAGTAAAATTGACTCTTGAGGATATCGCTAATGGAGTTGAGAAAAAAATAAAAGTAAAACGAAAAGTACAGGCTGATGGTGTTACTTATAAAACATGTCCTACATGTAATGGTACAGGACAAGTGATGCGAGTAGCAAATACTGTATTTGGACGTATGCAAACTGCTTCTCCTTGTAATAGCTGTCAAGGTAGTGGACAAGTAATGGATCACAAACCTGCTGGGGCTGATCACGAAGGTATGATAGTGAGTGATGAGACGGTATCAATCAAAATACCTGCAGGTGTGGCTGATGGAATGCAGTTAAAAGTTTCTGGAAAAGGTAATGAAGCTCCTGGTAAAAATAGTATACCTGGAGATCTATTAGTAGTTATAGAAGAGTTAGAACACGAAACATTACAACGTGAAGGTGATAACTTACACTATGATTTATATATAAGTTTTGCGGAAGCTGCTTTAGGTGGAAGCAAAGAAATTGACTCTGTAACAGGTCGTGTAAGAATCAAATTAGAAGAAGGAATTCAGTCTGGTAAGATTTTAAGACTAAAAGGTAAGGGATTACCTAGTATAAATAGTTACGGAAATGGAGACTTATTAGTACATATTAACGTATGGACACCTAAAAAGTTGAGTAAAGAGCAAAAAGAATTCTTTGAGCAAATGATTGATGATCAGAACTTTAAACCGTCTCCGACTAAAAACGACAAATCTTTTTTTGAAAAAGTGAAAGAAATGTTTTCTTGATTGAAAATAAGTTATACATTTGTAGGACACTTATTAAACAGTGGATTTTCTTTTTCATAGCAATTTTTCCCAACCTTATTTATCCAAATAAGGTTGGGTTTTTTTATGACATATCGAAAATAATCTCCCGCTCTCTCCCGTTATCAAATATTTACTTATTTTTACAGAAATTAATTGATTTAGACCGATGCAACCTATATTAGAAGTAAAGGATGTGGTAAAAACATATTCTGATAAAACAGCATTAAATAAAGTATCTCTCACAGTACCTAAGGGTACAATCTATGGGCTTCTAGGTCCAAATGGTGCAGGAAAAACTTCTTTAATACGTATAATTAACCAAATTACTTATCCAGACTCAGGACAAATATTACTGGATGGATTACCACTTAACCCCAAACATATACAAGATATCGGATATATGCCTGAAGAAAGAGGGCTGTATAAAACGATGAAAGTAGGAGAACAAGCTATGTATTTGGCTCAGTTAAAAGGATTGTCTAAAGCTGAAGCTAAAAGACAATTAGATTACTGGTTCGATAAATTAGATATTAAAGGTTGGTGGAACAAAAAAATTCAAGAACTATCTAAAGGGATGGCTCAGAAAATACAGTTTGTAGTAACTGTATTACACGAACCTAAACTATTAATCTTAGATGAACCTTTCTCTGGTTTTGATCCAGTGAACGCTAATATTATAAAAGATGAAATATTAGAACTTAAAGAAAAAGGGACTACAATCATATTCTCAACTCATAGAATGGAAAGTGTTGAAGAAATGTGTGATTACATTGCTCTGATCAATAAGTCGAATAAATTAATCGAAGGAAAACTAGTAGATGTAAAAAGAGAACATAGAAGTAATCTTTATCAAGTAGGAGTACTTAGTAGTAATGTGGAAAGATTAATGTTAGAACTAAGTAAAGAGTTCCAGTTTAAACCAACAACATTTAAATCATTGAACAATGAGGTGCAACTAGAAGTCGATTTGTCTAATAAAATGCCAAATGAACTTTTAAATGTATTGTCTATGAATGGTCAAGTAACTCATTTCGTAGAAAAGCTGCCAAGTGTAAATGATATTTTTATTCAAACTGTAAGTAAGTAATATGAGCGTATTATCATTAATTATAAAAAGAGAGTTTATAGCTAAAGTTCGCAACAAGTCGTTTATCGTTATGACTTTTGTGAGTCCAATACTTTTTGTGGTGCTTACAGCATTCATTGCTTATTTAAGTAGCATGAAAGGGGATGTGAAGAAGATAGCTATTCACGATGAGAGTGGATTGTTTGTAAAACAGTTTGAGAGTAATGAGGCTTTTGATTATCAAGACTTATCAGCTGTTGATTTAAATATTCTAAAAGAAGGAGTTAAAGAAGAAAAATATGAAGGTATTTTATTTATTCCTAAATCAGAAGATGTAAACGATTATCAAAAGAATGTTACGTATATATCCAATGATAGTCCTAGTCTTAGTTTTGTGAGTAAGGTAGAATTGTTGTTAGAAGATAAGATTACTCATATCAACTTAGAGAAAAGTGGAATAGATCTAGCAGTTATAGATAAAGCAAAAGCTAATGTTAATCTTAGTCTAGTAAAAGCTGATGGAGAGGCTACTGTAAAAGGATTAAATGAGATTAAAATTATTATAGGTGGTTTGTTTGGATATTTTATTATGATGTTCATCATTATCTATGGGAATATGGTGATGCGTTCTGTAATAGAAGAGAAAACAAATCGTATTATCGAGATTATTATATCATCTGTGAAACCATTCCAGTTAATGATGGGAAAAATAGTTGGTACTTCAATGGCTGGGTTATTACAATTCATTATTTGGGGAGTAGTTGGAGCAGTATTATTAACTATTGCTAGTTCTGTATTAGGTATTAATGCTATGCCTGGTGCAGGAGCTGCAGAGGCTGTACAAGCTACTGGAGGAATGATTTCTAATGAGGTCATGATAGATGTACAGAATTATGTTAGCGAAATATTGAGTTTACCTTTAATTTCTTTATTTGTGTACTTTATTATCTTCTTTATAGGCGGATACTTTTTATATAGTTCTCTATATGCAGCTATTGGAGCAGCAGTAGATAATGAGACAGATACTCAACAGTTCTTATTGCCAATATTATTACCTCTTATGTTAGGGGTGTATATCGGATTCTTTACTGTAATGAAAGATCCTCATGGTACTGTAGCGACTGTGTTTTCTATGATTCCGTTTACTTCTCCTATAGTTATGCTAATGAGAATACCTTTTGGTGTACCTTTGTGGGAAGTTTTACTGTCTATTACCATACTTTTTAGTACATTTATATTAGTAGTATGGATAGCAGCTAAGATATATCGAATAGGTGTATTAATGTATGGTAAACGCCCGTCGTGGAAAGAATTATACAAGTGGCTTAAGTACTAAGTTTGTGAATTGTTTTTGTTTAAAAATATGGGGAAAACATCGAAAATATTAATAGTAGAAGACGAAGCTGCTATTCGTAGAGTATTAGTAAAGATACTTGAAGAAGAATCATCTGATTATGTAGTAGATGCTGCAGAGAATGGTGAAGAGGCGTTACAGAAAATAACAAGTGAGGATTATGACTTGGTTATATCTGATATAAAAATGCCTAAAATGGATGGAGAGGAGTTATTGGTAGAAGCCAAAAAGGTAAAGCCAGAAACTGTTTTTGTGATGATCTCTGGACATGGTGATTTAGAAACGGCAGTAAATACGATGCGTTTAGGAGCCTTTGACTATATATCGAAACCACCAGATTTAAACAGACTGTTAACTACAGTAAGAAACGCTTTAGATTCTGGTAAGTTAGTTGTAGAGAATACAATCTTAAAGAAAAAAGTAAATAAGAAATATGAAATGATTGGTAATAGCGAACCTATTAACCAAATCAAAGATATCATAGAGAAGGTAGCTCCTACTGAAGCAAGAGTATTAATCACAGGACCTAATGGTACAGGTAAGGAGTTAGTAGCTCATCAAATACATTTGCAAAGTAGTCGATCTCAGAATATGTTAGTAGAGGTAAACTGTGCTGCGATACCTTCTGAGTTGATAGAAAGTGAGCTATTCGGACACGTAAAAGGTGCTTTTACATCTGCTGTAAAAGATAGACCTGGGAAATTCGAACAGGCAAATCATGGAACAATCTTTTTAGATGAGATAGGAGATATGAGTTTGTCTGCTCAGGCAAAAGTGTTGCGTGCTTTACAAGAGAATGTTATTACTCGTGTAGGGGCGGATAAAGATTTAAAAGTAGACGTGCGTGTTATCGCTGCTACAAATAAAGATCTTAGAAAAGAGATTGAAGAAGGGAGATTTAGAGAGGATTTATATCACCGTCTTGCAGTTATATTAATTAAAGTACCTGCATTGAACGATAGAAGAGATGATATTCCTTTACTTACTAATCATTTCTTAGATCAAATAGCTAAAGAACAGGGAACAGCTCCAAAGGTGTTTAGTAAAGAAGCGATGGAGTTATTACAACAGTATGACTGGACAGGTAATATCCGAGAGCTTAGAAATGTTATAGAGAGATTAATTATATTAGGAGGCAAGGAAGT
The DNA here is from genome assembly GCF_900109075.1 of Myroides marinus. Taxonomy (GTDB): domain Bacteria; phylum Bacteroidota; class Bacteroidia; order Flavobacteriales; family Flavobacteriaceae; genus Flavobacterium; species Flavobacterium marinum_A. The sequence goes on from NZ_FNYS01000011.1 coordinate 15,270, forward strand.
TTCGAAACAAGATGTCGAAATGTTTGCAAATAAATAGAATATGAAGTTAAAGAAGATAAATAGTACTTTACAGGAGAACTTAGAAAAGAATGGTTTAGTAGAGCCAACAACTCTTCAAAAGAAAACTTTTGGAACAATTAAGAGTGGAAGAGATGTGGTTATCTTTGGACCTAAAGAGCAAGGGAAGACTACAGCAATGGTTATCGCAGCGATACAACGTGCAGATAGACCTGTGGAAAATGAAATAGCTACTAAGGTATTAATTGTAGTCAAAGATAAGTTTGAAGTGGAGCGCTTGATGGAGGTTTTTGAGGCTTATAGTAAGTATACTGATCTTAGAATTTATGGAGTACATGACTATACTGACTTAGATGACGATAAAAATCAGTTGTCTTTAGGAAATGATATCTTAATCGGTACTGCTACGAGATTAAACGAGATGTTTGCAAGCGCAGGGTTTGACGTAAATCAATTAAAGATGTATATCATAGATGATATCGATATTCAGCTTAGAAATCGCTTAGAACCACGTTTACACCGTTTATCAGAGAGTATTGGTAAAGCACAACGTTTGTATTTGGCAACTGAGTTTGTAGAGCAGTTAGATATGTTCGCAGATAAGTCACTTACTGAAGACGCAGAGTGGTTTGATTTCTATGATGACGAAGAAGAAGAGGACGATAATGAATAAATAAAAATAAGGCTATCTACATTAAATAGATAGCCTTATTATTTATAGTATATTTTTCTTTTTGATTAGCTCTAATATACCTAATGCTTGTTTGCGAATAGAGACAGGTAATTGTTTAAAGTTACTGTCTTCTTCTATATGATACTTATCTTCTTCCTGATATGGGATATAGGCTGTTACTTTAGATTTATAGAATTCATTGCTATTTGGTTTGGTTGTATATACAATTACTTTTAATGGCTTGGCATCTAACCCATCAGAGTTCATAAAGTAAGTAAGATAAAATTCAGGTGAATTGTTGTTGTCCATATCCTTTACTAAACAATAGTCAAATAAGAATTGTGGTTGTGACAATCCTTCTGCATAATCTTTAAAGGTTACTTTTTCTAGTATTCCACCGTGATCTTCAATGTAGATTCCTGATAATATATCTGTAGGTTTATCTGATAAATAACTTGGTTTAATAGCTTTTCGTTCATTAAAGTACCATAAGTAACTACCAGTCTTATTTCCCATGTAATTAATAATCATCAACGGTTTTCCTTCTAGAGGATTACCTAGTTCTTCGATGATATCTTTATATCTCTGATCTTTTGGTTTTAATCTTTGATTTATTTGACTGTAAGCCGCTAAGCTATTGGTTATAATAAGTAATAGTAGGGTTAGTGTTCTCATTGATTTTGTTGTATTTATATTGAGATGATAACTAATGTTAGAATAATAATGATAAGTATTATGGCTAAGAATATCGTTTGTCTATATTTCTTTTTGTCAAACTCAAAGTTGGTTGGATTAATGAAGAAAGAAGTGAATACTTGTTGTGATATTTTTAGATCTGGACGAAATAGGGTTATTCCTTGTATAAAATGACTTCTTAATTCTCTCGTATTAATCGATAATTGAGTGAAGAATATATTTGTGTGCTGAAATGGTATTGATTTCTCTATTCCTTTGTGGAATAGTTTTAATACAGTTCTTCTACTCTCATTTATACCTATTGTTTTAGCATATATGTCTTCTGTGTAAGGATGATTAGATTTGGTTAATTCAGAATATAGTATACTCTCTATATTGCCATTTAACTTATGGTAATGAATTCCTTTATGGTTAATTGTGATTTGTTGAGTTACATTCTTTTTCTCTTCTCTTATTTTTTGAACTAGTTTATATGTTCCATAGGTTAGTAAAAGTATGTAGAGAAATAGAAGTATATAAGTTTCTAAGGTAGTAGTAGAATCTATAAACAATACAAAAGGGATAATATAAAATAGGGATAGGAGTAGAATAAAGAATAGTATTAGGATTATTCTTATACCAATAGTGTACCTTGTACTAGTGGCACTCATTAACTCTGGAAAATTACTAGAGGAATATCTCATTATATTTTATTTATCACGGAGTAAAAGTATAAAATATTGATGATTTTTGATTTGTAACTTTAGATATAGGGCATAAAAAAAGGAGACTTAAAAAGTCTCCTTGGTAGTAGCGGGAACAGGACTCGAACCTGTGACCTTCGGGTTATGAGCCCGACGAGCTGCCTACTGCTCTATCCCGCGATATTGTGGTGCAAATATAGAGCTAAATACTGACTGTGCAAGGGATAGAAGGTTTTATTTTAGTTTTTTAACATGTTTTTATTTTAATGTATTGTATTATAGGTGTTTATTTTTTGTATGTTAACAGTTTTGAATACTTGTTTTAGTGTTGACTGTCTTTAAAAGCGTAGTTCTTCACTTCGTTTAACCACCATAATCGATCATTTGCTGTTAAATCATTCATAGGACCTATAAATGTAGTGTCAGTAACGTGTACTCCACAGTATTCTAATATGCCTTCTTTTAATTGTATTAAACCACTTTGTTTGTATACATCATTATATATTTCTTTATTTAAGTCTCCTCCTGTGGTTATGATACGTGCTGTTTTTCCTAGCAATAGTACTTCTGTGTTATCTGATGAATGATGCACAAATGTGATACCTGGAAGAAATGCTCTGTCAAAGAAACCTTTCATTAAGGCAGGTAAACCTAGCCACCATAATGGATGTATCCAAACCATGTGATCAGCCCATTTAATATCTTCTAAAGCTAAAAGTAAATCGGGTTCTAATTCAGTACGTTTTCTGTATCCGTATTCAAGGTTAGGATTAAATTCTAAGGTATGTAAAGCTAGATATCTAATTTGTATAGATAAGTGTGTTTCTAATTCTTTTAGATAGGATTGAGCAAGTGCTTGATTATAGCTATCTGGATCTGGATGACCATTGATTACTAGAATTCGCTTGATTTTGTTAGTTGTCATTTTATTGAGTTTTTTAGAATGACAAACTTAGATTGTATATACCTGTAAGAGTAGGTACATTTCTATGGTATTTCGGTAGTATTAGTTGAAGTGAAAAAGAAGTAAAATAAAACAATAAAAAAAGGACATCTAAAAAGATGTCCTTCTGTATCTGTAGCGAAGACGGGAGTTGAACCCGTGACCTCAGGGTTATGAATCCTGCGCTCTAACCGACTGAGCTACCTCGCCATTTTGGCCTGCTATTACTTCTGTAATGCGGGTGCAAATATAAGGTAAAATGTTTCTTTAATGCAAGTAAAATTGAGGATTTTAGATGATAAGTAAATATTAAAAGCTTTTTCTATATTTAAGTTGTTGTTTTACAGGGATTAAAATTGAATTGGGAGTGTAGTATTTTTTTATATAAATGTTTGGTATAAGAAAATTGATTGGTTTTCATGTGGATTAATCAAACACATGCTTTCAATATAGAATTTTTTAAAACTAATTGTGATTTAATTGAGTAGCCAGGGTAGATAGAGATAAGGTGTAGTTATAAAAAAAAGGACATCTATTATAGATGTCCTTTTTAATCTCTGTAGCGAAGACGGGAGTTGAACCCGTGACCTCAGGGTTATGAATCCTGCGCTCTAACCGACTGAGCTACCTCGCCATTTATGGTCTTGCAATTACTTCTGTAATGCGGGTGCAAATATAAGTCAAAAACTTAATAATGCAAATGAATGCAGCTAAAAAAAATATTTTTTTATTTAGAAAATATGTTTATATTCGAAAAAAATATAAATGTTAATATAGGGCTATGAAAGAAAAATACGAACTAGAATTTTCAATTAATTCATCTCCACAATTGTTGTATCAGTATATTTCTGATCCATCAGGATTAAGTGAATGGTTCGCAGATAATGTAAATTCACGTGGTGAAATATATTCCTTCATTTGGGGAGATTCTGAAGAAAAAGCTCGTGTTGTTACTCGTAAGGCTGATGAGAGAGTTAGATATAGATGGTTAGATGAGAATGATAAGGAAACAGAGTATTTCTTTGAATTAAAAATTCATAAAGATGAATTGACTAAAGATGTTACAATTATTGTAACAGATTTTGCTTTTCCAGATGAGGTAAGTGAGTCAAAACAACTTTGGGAAAATCAAATAATGGATTTAAAACAAGTGCTAGGTTCTGCATAAATCCATAAAATATAACTTATATTTGCCGTTAATAGTAATCAGAAGAAAAGAAATATATGATTAATGTTAACGGCAAAATTGTTTCTAGTAGTGAGCTTTCAATTGAAAACAATAGAGGTTTTTTATATGGAGATTCTGTTTTTGAGACAATTAAGGTTTTAGATAATAAAGTTTTATTTTTAGAGGATCATTATTTCAGATTGATGTCTTCTATGCGTATTCTTAGAATGGAAATTCCTATGGATTTTACAATGGAGTTCTTTCAAGAAGAAATATTGAAATTAACTAATAGTATTGAGTCGACCTCTAATGCGCTTAGAGTACGTTTTAACGTATATAGGGATGCAGAAGGTAAGTATTTACCTATTTCAAGAAAGATTGGTTTTATTGCTACTATTGAGGTTTTAAACTCTAGTGTTTATGTGTTGAATAGTACAGACTATGAGATTGAGCTGTATAAAGACTTCTATATTACATCTCACTTATTATCTACGTTGAAAACTAATAATAGATTGATAAATGTTACAGGTTCAATTTTTGCAGAAGAGAATGGGTATCAGAATTGTTTATTATTAAATGATGCAAAGAATATTGTTGAGGCTTTAAATGGTAATATCTTTATAGTTAAAGATAAAGTAGTTAAAACTCCTCCATTAAGCGATGGTTGTGTAAAAGGGGTAATGCGTAAGCAGATTATCGAATTACTTCAAAAGAATACAGATTATGTATTTGAAGAAGGAGTTGTTTCTCCTTTCGAATTACAAAAAGCTGATGAACTTTTTATTACAAATGTTATATTAGGAGTACAATCTATTACAAAGTATCGTAAGAAGGAGTATACTAATACATTAGCTGTTGATTTAGTAAATAAATTGAATGCAAAGATTAGACTAATGTAAGTATAATAGTATCAGAGAACTTTAATTAAAATTAGGGTTCTCTGGTGCATTAAGCCACAATGAATATTGCTTTCCTAGTTTAGCAAGAGAGTTTCTCCATAGTTCTTTAGGAGATTGAGAGAATATAGTTGTTGTTTCTAAATTATTAGTTGTAAGCCAGAACTTATCTTCTATTTCATTTTTAAGTTGATCATAATCCCATCCTGAATAGCCTAAGAAAAATCTAATATCATTTTTGTCTAATAATCCTTTAGCTAAGATATTAGGCAAATCTTCAAAGTCAACTCCCCAATATAAGTCGTCAATAATATGAATGCTATCAGATATTAATTCTGGTCTAGAGTGAATATAAAATATACGGTTTTTTTGTACAGGGCCACCTTCATAGATAGTAAATGAAGACTCTATAGTAGGTATGAGATCGCTTAACGTTAGATCAAGAGGTTTGTTAAGTATAAAGCCAACCGTACCATCAACGTTGTGTTCTGTTAATAGTATAACTGATCTTGAGAATATGATGTCTTCATTATTACCGCTAGGCAATGAGAGAAGTTGATCCCCTCTTTGAATAGAAATTGAGTTAATCATATAAGTTTGAAAATAATATTAATTGTTATTCTAATATAATAAAAAAAACCTCATTTAATTTAAATGAGGTTTTATATTTTAGAAAAGTATATAATATTATAATAATATTATTTTTTCTTTTTGTTTACAGCGTTTTCTAATTCAGAACCAGCTTTAAATTTCACTACTTTTTTAGCAGCAATTTTGATTGTTTTTCCTGTTTGAGGGTTTCTTCCTTCTCTTGCAGCTCTATCAGATACTGACCAAGATCCAAAACCAACTAAAGAAATTTTACCACCTTTACCTAAAGTAGTTTCGATGTTTGATAAAAACGATTCTAATGCTTTCTTAGCTGCCACTTTGCTGATTTCAGCATCTTTAGCAATTGCATCGATTAATTCAGTTTTGTTCATAATAATTTTTTTTAAAGGTTAACTTTATTAACGTCCTTATACAAATTTAGGGTAATTCTCTAATAATGCAAGTCTTTTCTATAAAAAAAAATAAAATATTGATAAATCAAAGCTTTTTGAATGCTTAAAAAAACTATAAAATTGTAATTATTTGTTTTTTAGAGAGTTATATTGCTTTCGAATTATCGCTAAATGTTACTCCATTTAGTAAGTCACTGGCCATCATAGGCTTTTTACCTGGTAATTGAAGTCTTAAAATATTGATAAAACCGTTTTTGATTGCGATTTTAATCTCTTTTTTGCTTGAAACTAGCTTTCCAATTGGTAAATTATGTGCATCTTCTTCATACTTAGCTTCGTATATTTTTACATTCCATTCATTGTCATTATCTATCAATGTACACCAAGCTGTAGGGTATGGACTTAATCCTCTTATTAGATTGTGTATTTGATTTCCTTCTTTAGTAAAATCAATCTTAGTATTATCCTTGTTTAGTTTATAGGCTGTCTTTGTTTCTTCTTGTGGTTGAATTGTTGTTGTAACATTTTCTTGTTTGATTAAGTCTAATGTTTCTATAACAGTGTCAGCTCCTAAATGCATTAATCTATCGTGTAGTTCACCTGCATTTTCATTATGACCAATAGAAGTTTCTTTTTTCAATATGATTGCTCCTGTGTCAATTTTTTCATCAATAAAGAAAGTAGATACACCTGTAGTTGTTTCTCCATTAATTATTGCCCAATTTATAGGGGCTGCTCCTCTATAGTCAGGAAGAAGAGAAGCGTGTAAGTTAAATGTTCCTAACTCAGGCATTTTCCATACTATCTCAGGTAACATTCTAAACGCAACTACAACATTTAAGTTTGCATTATAGTTCCTTAATTCCTCTAAGAATTGCTCGTCCTTTAAATTGGTAGGTTGTAGTATTGGTAACTTTTTTTCTAATGCATATTCTTTAACCGCAGAATATTTGATCTTTTGACCTCTTCCAGCTGGTCTGTCAGGAGCAGTAATTACAGCTACTACATTATAGTTATTTTTATATATAGCATCTAGGATACCAACTGCAAAGTCAGGTGTTCCCATGAATACAATACGCAAGTCTTTCATATTAATGTATATTGATTTTCGTTATTTATTTTAATTTTTTCTTGTTCTAGTAAAATTTGTATTGCGTAGATTATGTCTTCTTTCTTTATACTGTGTTTTACTTCAATTTCTAAAATGCTATGTGGAGTAATTGATAATATTTTGTATATATTGTCAACCATGTTTAAAGAGCTATCTAAGGTTCTTTTTTTACTCATACAGGTAGAGCAAGTACCACAGTCATCAGATTTTTCTTCATCAAAATATTTAAGAAGAATTCTATTTTTACAAATATCTTGATTTTCAATATAAAACAAGAGTGATTTATATTGATTTATTTTTTGTTTATTCTGTTGTTCTAGGTATGAGAAGGTTCTATATAACGTTCTATCTTGTTCCCATGCTTCATTAAAAATAACCGTAATATCGTTTTCTTCAGGTGTGTAATTACACAAGTTTTGTTCGTGACATACTTTTAGACATTCAATAATGTTTTCTTGTGATTCTCCAGTGTGTTCCTCTATTAAACTTAAGTCGATATCATGTTCATACTCATGAATACCGGTATATGTTCTTAGTATGAAGTGAATGATATTTTCAAAACTTTCGTTATCATAAGTTATGTCAAGTATTTCACTTGTTGGAGCAGTAAATACAAGTGATGTTTTATTTTTGTTATTTTGAGATAATCTTATAATTCCTTGACGGTCTAAAAATTGTAAAGCATTGTAAGCTTTTCTGTGTAAGAATTTGTTGTGATTACAAAACTTGTTGAAATTAAAGCTATAAGTGCAGTTATATCCTTCTCCATCAGCAATACTTAAAAAGTTATTTAGTTTTCGATATATAAGTTTTAGAAACTCTTTGTCAAACATTGAAGTCTCAAACATTTCACTATTTTGCTTGATTTCTTGATCTGTAACCAACATAGTGGCAAAAGCTTTTTTGCCATCTCTTCCTGCACGACCAGCTTCTTGGTAGTAATTTTCTATGTTTTCTGGAATTTGAATATGAATAACATTCTTGACATTTTTTTTGTCTATTCCCATTCCAAAAGCATTTGTAGCAACTATTATAGGAGTTCTTTCTTCCAACCAATCTTGCATCTTTTTTTTCTTTTCAAGGATGGATAGGCCTCCGTGAAAGAAAGTAGCTTTGTGATTTAATTTATTTAACTGAGAAGAGAAGAAGTATGCTTCTTTTCTATTTCTTACATAGATGATTGATGGAGCGGGGTTTTTCTGTATAATACGCAAAACGGTGTTTAATATATTTTCAACTTTGTATACTCCATAGATTAAGTTTTCACGCATAAAACTTTTGGTGAAAATATTAGGAGTATTTAGTTTTAAATTATTGCAGATATCTGTAACGACCTTTTTATTAGCAGAAGCTGTTAGCGCTATTATAGGGACGTTTGGTAATAGATCTCGTAGTTTATCTAATTCTAGATAAGAAGGTCTAAAATCGTGTCCCCATTGAGAAATACAGTGTGCTTCATCTATAGCGATAAGATTGATTTTTAGTTTTTCAATTCGCTCAAGTATCCAGTTTTGTTTTAAGCGTTCTGGTGAAATGTAAAGAAATTTGTAATCACCATACATACAATTATCAAAAATAGCATCTATTTCATGCATAGGCGTTCCTCCTATAATAGATGTTGCTTTAATATTAAGTTTATTAAGATTATTAACTTGGTCTTCTATTAATGCAATTAAAGGAGAAACTACTAGGCAAGTGCCTGGTAGTAATAATGCTGGAATTTGAAAACAAATACTCTTGCCTCCACCAGTAGGAAGTAAAGCAAAGGTGTCTTTTTGGGCTAGAACAGAGTCTATTATATTTTGTTGAGGCTCCCGAAAGCTGTCATAGTTCCAGTATTTTTGAAGTATATCTATCGGTGTATTCATGTTCTAGCAGAGATATGTGAATATGGTAACGAATTTACAAAATTAGTTGTAAAGAAAAGGGTTATAGTTTGTTTACTATAACCCTTTTAACTGTAATATGATGATTTATTAAATTCTGCTTAATATGAAATCAATTCTATTCTCAACTGTATCACGTGGAACTTCTACTAAGTCATAACCATAACTTTTATAAGTTGAGATTAAATGTTCATGAATTTGACTTGCTTGCTCAAAGTTTTCATAACGTTGTTCGTCACTTTGGTATATTGATTCCCATGGTGGTAGTAAGAAAATCTGATGATAGATATGTTCTTTACATGCGATGTCAAAACTCTCTGGATATTGATCTCCTGTAAAATGCATATAAGCAAGAACATCAGGAATACCTCTGTCTATAAAAACGATATTAGCAGATTCTTGTACTGCTTCTTTATGTTGTTCTATTCTTCCTTCTAAAAGTAATTGGCTGAATAACAAAGGTTCTGTTAAGAATAATTGGTCAATACCTTTTTCTTGAGCTTTTTTCGTAACTGCACGAGATATTTCTGGATAGCAAACATATCCTTTGTTAGTAAGTTCGTTAATCAACGTAGTTTTGCCAGATCCTGGGCCTCCTATGATTAAGATTATTTTTGTGTCCATTTTGCTGTAAATATCAAAGGTGCAAAAGTACAATAAAATGTCGTCCCCGAAAGACTTTTAACTACATCTTTTGAAATTAATAGTGGTTATTTTGATTATATTTGCCTAATAAAAACGATATGGACGATAATACAAAAGAATTTTATAAAAGATTAAAAGAACAGCTAGATGACGATAAAACTTGGCCAAGACCTTATCTATTTAAGTTCATTGTACCAGGTGATGCCCATAAAATAGCTCAAGTAGAAGAAGCTTTTGATGGATGTAAAGCTGATATTCAGATTAAGAACTCAAGTACAGGTAAGTTTTCTAGCGTCTCAGTGAAACTTATTGTAAAGAATTCACAAGAAATTATTGATAAGTATTTGGCAGTATCTACTATAGAAGGTATTGTTTCTTTATAGTTTGTTTTTTTTCTATTCTAAAATAAAGTACTTTTAAGTACAAAATATGACTTTCCAGAGTTATGTTCCAATATAACATCATATATATGAAATTTGATTCCAAAGAAGCAGTAACACATCTTGATTATAATTCTTTAAGAAAACCATTAATTATACCAGAATACGGTCGTCATTTACAGAATTTGATTGATCATATCTGTAAGATTGAAGATAGAGAAGAACGTAATAATGCGGCAAAATACGCTATTAGCGTTATGGGGAGTATGAATCCTCATTTACGTGATGTACCTGACTTTCAACATAAACTTTGGGATCAATTGTTTATGATGAGTGAGTTTAAATTAGATGTGGATTGTCCTTTTCCAATAGCTACTAAAGAAACTATCTTTTCTAAACCAGAAAAACTAGGTTATCCACAAAACCATCCAAAGTATAGATTCTATGGTAATAATATTACCTACATGATTAATAAAGCTATTGCATGGGAAGATGGAGAGATGAAGGATGCTCTTATTTTAGTGATTGCTAATCATATGAAAAAGAGTTATTTGAGCTGGAATAAGGAAACAGTAAAAGATGAAGTAATATTTGAACATCTATGTGAGTTATCTAATGGAAAGATTAACTTGTTTAAGAAAGAAGAGGAGTTGTCTACTACAGCTAATTTAATGCAAGTAAACAAAAAACAGTCTAACAAGACAAATTATTCTAGTAACAATCAGAAGAATAATTCGAACAACAACAATAACAATAATAAGAAATATAAAAGTAATAACTATCATTCAAAAGGGAAGAAGTAATGAGTACATTTAAGATAGAAGGAGGAGTAAAGTTACAAGGTGAAGTATATGCACAAGGAGCTAAGAATGAAGCTTTACAGATTTTATGTGCGGTCTTATTGACACCTGAAAAAGTTGTAATTTCTAATATTCCTGATATTATTGATATCAATAAATTAATTGAACTTTTAGGTAAGTTAGGTGTTAAGATTGAGAAGTTAGATGCTAATAAGTATTCTTTTCAGGCAGATGATTTATATTTAGAGTACTTAACATCTGATGGATTTAAGAAAGATGGAAAGGAATTAAGAGGATCTATAATGATGGTTGGACCGTTATTAGCTCGTTTTGGTAAAGGTTATATTCCTAAACCAGGTGGAGATAAAATTGGAAGACGAAGATTAGATACTCACTTTGAAGGATTTATTAGTTTAGGAGCTAAGTTTAGATATAATAGAGAAGAGTATTTCTATGGTGTAGAAGCAGACAAATTAGTTGGTACAGATATGCTACTAGATGAAGCATCTGTTACGGGTACAGCTAATATCTTGATGGCTGCCGTATTAGCTGAGGGAATAACTACTATATATAATGCAGCATGTGAACCATATATCCAACAGTTATGTAAGATGCTTAATTCTATGGGAGCTAAGATTCAAGGGATTGGTTCTAACTTGCTAACAATAGAAGGTGTTACAGAATTAGGAGGATGTGAACATACTATGTTACCAGATATGATTGAGATTGGTTCTTGGATTGGACTAGCAGCAATGACTCAAAGCGAGATTACAATCAAAAATGTAGGTTGGGAACATTTAGGAGTTATACCTAGTACATTTAGAAAACTTGGTATTACATTAGAGAAAAGAGGAGATGATATTTATATTCCTGCTCATACTAATGGATATGAAATACAGAATTATATTGATGGATCTATCTTGACAATAGCTGATGCTCCTTGGCCAGGATTAACACCTGATTTATTAAGTGTTATTTTGGTAGTAGCGACTCAAGCTAGAGGAGAGGTTTTAATTCATCAAAAAATGTTTGAGAGTAGACTTTTCTTCGTTGATAAATTAATTGATATGGGAGCTAAGATTATCTTATGTGATCCACATAGAGCAGTTATTATAGGACATGATTTTAAATCTCAATTAAAAGCAACTAAGATGTCATCACCAGATATACGTGCTGGTATTTCTTTATTGATTGCTGCTTTATCTGCTAAAGGAGTGAGTGAAATACAGAATATAGAGCAAATAGATAGAGGATATGAATCTATTGATGATCGTTTAAGAGCTTTAGGAGCTCATATCGAGAGAGTAGAAGAGTAATCGTCTTAATCACAATAAATAAAAATAAGGCTAAGTAATTTATTACTTAGCCTTATTTTTTTGTTATAATGAGCCTATTATGACTATATATAATAGGGGTATTAGTATTGTTATTTTAGGGTAGAGTATTCAGTGTAGAGTATGTTTACTTCTGGATTAAGTCTAGTACTTTAATTCCAAATACAAAACCAAATCTTTTAGGAGCATCAGCTGATACACTGTGGAAGAAATCAATTCTGAAAGGTCTGAATTTACCAAAACCAAAGTTGTTTAGACCAATACTATATTCTCCATAAACATCTTTTTCAGGAACATTTAATACATGATAACCTATTACTAGTGAGTATCTGGTTTTATTAAGTAGAGGTATTTTATTCATTATATAACCTCTAAAATCATGTTCTAGGTGAAATTCTACATAAGACTTATTCGTACTGTATTCGTAGTATGGTAGTAGGTTAAAATGCTTGTTATAGACTGCTGTAGAACCGATAAATGTTTGGTTACCATTAAAGTGTTTGTAGTCAGTAAATGCAATGTCATTCTGCTCCAGATATTTACCTGCGGATAACCCAATGTATAAATTACCTATTTTACCAATATTATCATTGTATTGAGTAGCAAATGATATAAAGGTATAATTGTAACTATTTGTTGTTGAGTTCAGTGTTTTATCTAGGTTCAATTTTATGATTGGGTACTTAGAAGTAGGTAAATATTGTTTTGAGTCTGGATACGAAATAATCTTTTGATCAAAAATAATATTCATTCCTAAACTCAATTTAAATATTGAGTTATCTTTAAAAGGAGCATTAGAAAAGTCTGTAGGATCCAATGGATTATTAGATGTAAAATCTTTATGTGGAGCAAAAGGTGGACTCTGTAAACTATTGTTTAAAGCCGACCTATGTGCATATTCTAAAATACTTGTAAATTTAAATTTATTAAAAGCATATTGCTCATACTTTATCTGAAGATAGTCTTTCTGAAAATATTTGGCATAGTTTTTACCAAAGTAGGCACTTGCTATTGAGTTAATAGGCGTTTTAACAGGATCATCCTGATTAAACTGTAGGATGGTACTACCCCCAGATATAGTCAGTGTGTTGTAGTTGATTTGGTTGAATATATGGCTAGCATATCCTGAGACTCTAAATTTATTTTCAGAGACTCCATAATTAACTATTGTTCCAAGTTTCGTGATCGAGTTATCATCTTTTTGTTTAGCATAATCTAAACCAGTTGTTACATTAAAACCCTGTATAGCGTTAAAGGCAAACGTAGAAAGAAGTCCTCTATAAGTTATAGAAGAGTTCTTATGTGTATTGATATGCTGATATCCTTTAATTAATTTAAACAGCGTAAAGTTATTAGTTCTCTTATCTAATGAATCTAGTGTAGTTTTTGTTGTTTCTTGTAGTTTTACTTCTTGTTCATTAAATGTATTAATTTCTCTTGTAGTTAGAGGATATGGTCTATTTTTAATCCAATAATCATGTGGTTGATTTAAAAAATTATTGGCATAGTGTATTAGTTCATTCGAAAACTCTGATTTACTTATATCAGAATTTAACTTGTAATTTTGGTAATACCCTTTAAAGGAACCTATATAATCAAATACTAAAAACTTACCTTTTAAATAAAGATTTTGACTTTCTTTTAAGTATAGATTTAGTTCAGGATTGTATTTATATTCTTGTGTTATTACTATTTGTTTGACATTTTTCATATCAATGTTTTCTCCATTTATCGCAGCATAGAGTTTAGTAATTTGCCAATTATCGCTAGTGATATTGATTTTACCTTCCATTATAGGCTCTCTATCTCTTTTTGGAGTAAACTGTATTGTATAGATATCGTTACCGATACTATCTTTTTCTTTATTTAGAAGTTTAAAGTAGTAATATGACTTAGCATAAGACATTAAAGGAGATATAATATTGATTTGATTAGATACAACTTTGTTATATAAGTTGATATCACTATCAGTAGCCGTTAAGAAATATAAATCCTTAGATTTACCTATCTCGTTAAGAGCTAGTACTTTTTCTTTATTTAAATCTTCGTTAAGGGTTGTAAGTTGTGATGATAATTCTCCTAAGTAGATGTATTTGTTTACATCTGTAATATCTAGTGTTGGATCTAGATCTTTTCTTTTTTGCCCTAAAAAGGTTTGTCTACCAGATGCTAACTGAAGATTTCCTTTAGAGTAGAAGTCAACACTGTATTTTTTTAAATTGTTTTTCTTTTTATTCTTACTAGCAAGGTCCATGATAAAAAGAGCATAGTCATCCTGGGGATTATCGTAGAATATATCTGTGTCTTTTAAAGATGTTAAGGTAATATCCCATTGACCAATAGGGCTTTTATGTCGACTATATTCAAGTTTTTTGATAGCATAATTATCTTTCTGTATATATAAGTGTTGACCATCTTCTATAGTTATAGAAAACACTCCATTAGCATTAGTCGTTGTTTGTCTATCAGTCTTCATTATAAAAACGATAGAGTTTTCTATAGGTTTTCCTTGTTGATCAGTAACTCTACCTAGTAAAGAGTGAGTTTGTGCATAACTATGCATCATCCCCAGTAGTAGGATACTGATGTATAAGACATAGTTAAGAATTTTATCTCTCATTATAGTTGTATAGATGCAATAGCTAAGTCATAGCTCTTTAGACCAAAACCTAAAATTACTCCTTTACATACTGGAGATAAGTATGAGTGTTTTCTGAATTCTTCTCTTCTATGCGTATTAGAGATATGTACTTCTATAACAGGTGTAGTAATAGCAGAAATAGCATCAGCTATAGCTATAGAGGTGTGAGTATAAGCACCAGCATTTAGCACTATGGCGTCATAATTAAAGCCTACTTCATGTATTTTATTGATAAGTTCTCCTTCTATATTAGATTGGTAATACTCTAAATCAATAGAAGGGTAGTTCGTTTGTAAAGTATTTAAATAGGTTTCAAATGATGTATTTCCGTATACATCAGGTTCTCTTTTACCAAGTAGATTAAGATTAGGACCGTTTATTATTATTACTTTCATACAAATACCTTTATGACAAGCAAATATAATTATATAATAAGTTATATACCATATAAAATCAATTAATTGGACAGATTAGTAAGAATTGGAGGTCTTTTGAATCTGTAATACTAGTTTATAGTAATAATAATATGTTGGCGTTATTGATAATTTGATTTTTTATGTTAATTATAATGTTATTTGAGTGTAGTTGTGTTTATATTGTGAGCTATGTGTTGCTAATTGTGTTTGTAATTAGTTTTTTTAACAGTTTTTTATGAATAGTATTGTGATTGTGTATTGTGTTGTTTTTTAGTTAGTTATTGTTGTATTTTTTGTTTTTATGTTATGTAATTGTTATTTTATTATTAAAAAAAACATCACTAATGGTGATTGTCACTACCTTTGAATTGTTAATTAAAAATAGCTTAAAAACATGAAAAAATTAGTACTTTCATTAGTTGCAGTTGCTGCTTTCGGGTTCACTGCTAACGCACAAGAAACAGAAAAACCAACTTTTGGATTCCAAGAATCTAACATATTTGTGGAAGGAATGTTCCAAATTACAAATAGCACTTCAAAATTAGAAGCTGAAGGAGCTTCTAAAAGTAAAACAACTAATTTTAGTTTTAATCCTAAAGTAGGATATATGTTATCTGATAAATTTGCTGTTGGAGCATCTTTGTCTTTTGGAAAAAATGGATTAGCTGAGAGTGATTTTGGAGGAGTATTTGATAAAGGTGCTTCTGTTAAAGGTTATACTAAAGAAACGTATGCTGGAGCATTTGCTCGTTACTACTTCTTAGAATTAGGACAACGTTTTAAAACTTACGCTGAAGTAGGAGTTGGATTCCACCAAGGTGTTAAAGAACAAGCTTTAGGTAAAGATTTAAAAGCTACAGGAGTTAAAGCAGGTTTAAATTTAGGTATGAACTATTTCGTAACACCTAATTTAGCAATTGCATTTAATTTAGGTGATATCTTTACTTATGGTAACTATAACACAAAACATGATGGTAAAAAATTATCAACAGATTCTAAAACATCTGCTAACGTAAATGTTTTCAATAACTTCTTTGATAACGCTACTTTCGGTTTAACTTACAAATTCTAATTAGAATAAAATCTTATTTGAATATAGAGAGCCTCTTTTTAGAGGCTCTTTTTTTGTTTGTATATTTGAGTAATAAAAGAAAAGTGTATGGCTTCTGCTTATTGGGAAGGAAATATTAAGATGTTTACGAATTATCTGAAGTTAGAAAGAGGTCTTTCTAGTAACTCTATTGAGAGTTATGAATTAGATATTCGAAAGTTTATAAGTTATTTAGAAGGATTTGAAGATAAGTTTACCATTCAGTCTATTGACAGAGGTGTTGTACAAGAGTTTTTGTACAGTATTGCAGAAGTAGTAGCACCTACTACACAAGCGCGTATAATAGCTGGATTAAAAAACTTTTTTAATTATTTTATCTTAGAAGGGTATATTAAGATCTCGCCAGTTGAGTTAATAGAAACACCTAAATTAGGAAGAAAGTTACCTGATGTACTAAGTGTTGAGGAGATAGATTTATTGATTAATGCTATTGACTTATCCACCAATGAAGGCTTTAGAAACAAAGTTATGTTAGAGACTTTGTATAGTTGTGGATTACGTGTAAGTGAATTAGTAGGTTTAAGGTTATCAGATTTATTCTTTGAAGAAGGGTTTATTAGAGTTATAGGTAAGGGGAGTAAACACCGTTTTGTACCTATAGATCCAAATACGATGGAATTAATCGTTTTGTATAACGATTCTATTCGAGCGCATATGAATGTTAAAAAAGAGAGTTCAGATATCTTATTCTTAAATAGAAGAGGAGGACAACTGACTCGAGCTATGATATTTACTATTATAAAGCGATTAGCAGTAGAAATTAGTCTTAAGAAGAATATTAGCCCACATACTTTTAGACATTCATTTGCAACACACTTACTAGAGAATGGAGCAGATATTAGAGCTATACAATTAATGTTAGGGCATGAATCTATCACTACTACAGAAATATACACACATATTACTACAGAGCGTTTAAGAACAGTATTAGAGGAGTTCCATCCTCGTTCACATAAGGCATAAAAAAAGAGCTATTCGATTTCGAATAGCTCTTTTTTATTGTGACTAAGAGTCTTTATTATTTAGCAATATTAATTGCTCTAGTTTCTCTAATTACAGTGATCTTCACTTGACCTGGATAAGTCATTTCAGTTTGGATCTTTTGTGAGATATCGAAAGAAAGAGTAGCAGCCATTTCATCAGTTACTTTTTCACTTTCTACGATAACACGTAGTTCACGTCCAGCTTGGATAGCATAAGCATTCTTAACTCCATTGAATTCATTAGCGATGCTTTCTAAGTCTTTAAGACGTTGGATGTATGAATCTAGCACTTGACGTCTAGCTCCTGGTCTAGCACCTGATATAGCATCACATACTTGAATAATAGGAGCGATAAGTGTAGTCATTTCTATCTCATCGTGGTGAGCACCAATAGCATTACATACTTCAGGTTTTTCACCGTATTTTTCAGCCCACTGCATACCTAAGATAGCGTGAGGTAATTCACTTTCAGTTTCTGGTACTTTACCGATATCGTGAAGTAATCCAGCGCGTTTAGCTAACTTAACGTTTAATCCTAATTCAGCAGCCATTAATCCACATAACTTAGCTACTTCACGCGAGTGTTGTAATAAGTTTTGTCCATAAGAAGAACGGTATTTCATTCTACCTACTATTTTGATTAGTTCAGGGTGAAGACCATGAATACCTAAATCAATAACAGTTCTCTTACCTATTTCGATGATTTCTTCTTCAATTTGTTTAGTAGTTTTAGCAACTACTTCTTCGATACGAGCAGGGTGGATACGACCATCTGTTACTAATCTGTGTAAAGATAAACGTGCTATCTCTCTTCTAACAGGGTCAAAGCATGATAAGATAATAGCCTCTGGAGTATCATCTACGATGATTTCTACTCCAGTAGCAGCTTCTATAGCTCTAATATTTCTACCTTCTCTACCGATAATTCTACCTTTTACATCATCAGATTCAATGTTGAATACAGATACACAGTTTTCAACAGCCTCTTCAGTACCGATGCGTTGGATAGTATTAATAATAATCTTTTTAGCTTCTTGTTGAGCAGTAAGTTTAGCTTCTTCGATAGTCTCTTGGATAGATGCCATAGCATTAGCTTTAGCTTCTGTTTTAAGACTTTCTATGATTTGACTTTTAGCCTCTTCAGCAGTTAATCCAGAGATAATCTCTAATTGTTCTACTTGAGAGCGGTGAAGTCTATCTACTTCTTCTTGTTTTTTCTCAACTATTTCAAGTTTTTGATTGAATTCAGCTACTTTTTTCTCACCTTCATCATTCGCTTTTTTAGCTTTAGCTAATTCACTTGAAATTTGAGATTCTTTATCTCTAGTTCTTTTTTCTGCTTCAGCAATTTTCTTATCACGAGACAAAATAACTTGTTCGTGTTCAGATTTTAACTCTATAAACTTTTCTTTAGCTTGTAGTATCTTCTCTTTTTTAATTGCCTCTCCATCAGTCTTTGCATCACGCAATATCGTTTTAGCCTCATTTTGAGCATTAGACAATATTGAGGAAGCTTGGTTTTTCTCTAGGTATTTTGCTACCGCAAAGCCAATTGCTAAGCCAAGTATTAGTCCCCCAACGATCATTAGTATTTCCATAAATGTTTCTATAAATTATATATAAAAAAAGCCCACATTAGTTTGAGTCGCGTAAACTCTCTTATTAACAAGTTTTGAGTTAGCTTGCTGTTCAAGGATCTGCGCGAGGCAGCATGCTTTAGTTGCAAAGATTCACCCATTTTAATTTGTTTGTGTTGAGTTTATCAAACAGTACTAATGTGAGCAGTATTTTTAGTATCTTATGTTAAGAACGAATTGTTATATTTTTTTAGATAGAACACGATCTAAAGCCTCATCCAACCTGATTAAACGTTCTACAGCTTTATTATAGCTGTCAGTTGTATCAATTGTTTTTTGTTCGTTCTGTGATGCGAATTGTAATGCGCACATTGCCAGAACATCTTGCTTATCTCTTACAGCATAGTTTTCCTCAAATTGATGTATCATTAAATCTATCTTTTTAGACGCTGAACGCAGACCTTCCTCTTGAGAGTAAGCTACTGTCAGTGGGTACACCCTATCAGCGATAGATAATTTTATTTTTAATTGTTCATCTTTTTGACTCATATTTCTCTATTTTGTGAGATGAGCTATACATTGATCTATTTCTTTAATCAATGAATTTATCTTGAGTTTCGTATCTCTTCTATTTTCTTCACTGCCCAATAGTGAATTTGCTAATTGTATTGATTCATATTTTTTATAAATCGAGTCTAATTGTGCCTCGTTCTTCTGAATCTCCTCTTGGGCCAATAACAAACTATTTTTTAATTGCTTGTTCTCTGCTTCCAAGGCACCTAGCCTTTGCATAAGTTTAGCAAACTTTACCTCTAAAGAATTAATTATATCAGTTAGCTCGCTCATTATACTTTTTCTTCACTATCCTTTCAACAAAGTTACAATTTGTATTTAAATTTAAAAAAGTTTTCTATAAAAAAAACGGTGATTTATGTTTTTAATTAAATAGGCTACATCTATGTCTTTCATTTTTAGAGATAATGCTATTTTTTATGGACTTATTGTGTATTTTAGCAGAAAAGTATTTAAAATTATGAGAGTAAAAATAGTTACGGGTATGTTTTTGAGTGCATTTAGTACTTTAGTGTCAGCACAGAATACAGAAACCTTTGACAGTCCACTTAATATTTCTATTCACGCATCAGGTAATTTTGGAGAATTACGAGGAACTCACTTCCATACTGGTCTAGATATAAAAACACAACAACGCATAGGATTACCTGTTTATGCTCCTGCAGATGGATATGTATCGCGCATTAAGGTTTCGACCTGGGGTTATGGTAAAGCTTTATATATAGACCATCCTAATGGACAGACTACAGTATATGGTCACCTAAATGCGTATGCAGGTGATATAGCTAAGCTAGTGTTAGATAGACACTATGGGGAGGAGAATTTTGAGATAGAAATATTCCCTCGCAAGAATGAATTGCAGGTCAAAAAGGGACAGATTATAGCTTATACTGGAAATACTGGAGGTTCTGGAGGACCACACTTACACTACGAATTTAGAGATACTAAGACACAGAATATTATTAATCCACTTAAAGAGGGGATGGATAAGCGTCTGACTGATACCCAAACGCCAACAGTGAACGGGTTATATGTCTATCCTGTAGGTGATGGAGCAGTGGCTAATGAGAGTGAAACTCCGAGTTTATTAACTTACACAACACAGAAAGATGGTACGTTATTAGTTACCCCTGTTAAAGGACGTGGTGATCTGAGTTTTGGAATTGACATACACGATACAGCTAATTATAACACCAATAAGAATGGGGTATATCTATTAGAAACTTTCGTCAATGGTAAGCCGTTATTCTCTTATCGTTTTGATACTTTCTCATTTAATGAGACAGGATACGTAAATGCACTTATTGATTATGAGCGCTACCTAAATACAAAGAAAAAAGTACAGAAACTGTTTTTTGAGAAACCATATAGTTTATCAGTATTAACTGTAGATCCTAGTAAAGGAGTATTTAATGTTAAGAGTGGACAGAATTATAATTACTCAATAGTACTTTCTGATTACCACGGAAATAAAACAACGATTAGTATTCCAGTCGAATTCTCTAATTCAGTAGCTAAGACTAAGAAAGTAGCACCTACAGGAGAGTATAAGATTAACTCTGATAGAGATTATATTTTTGAGAAGAAAAATGTAACAGTTAGTATTCCTGCTAAGGCTTTCTACAATGATTTTGTGATGGATATGTCAGTAGAGAACGACGTTTTAAAATTGCACAAACCAGTAGTGCCTTTTGCTAAGAGTATGTCTATCACATTTGATACTTCAGCTATGAATATATCGAATAGAGATAAAGCTTTTATCGCTAGAGTAGATGGGGGCAAACGCGACTACTTTAAAACAACGAAGAAAGGTAATCTATGGACGATATATGCAAAGAGTTTCGGAGATTATAAGATATTAATTGACGATACTGCTCCTACTATTGATAACGCGAGTTTTACTGAAGGTAAGTGGCTAAGTAATGAATCAGAAATATCATTTCAGATTAGAGATAATATGTCTGGGATAGATACAATCAATGGATATATCAATGGTAACTGGATTTTATTAGATTACGATTATAAGACACGTAAGATAGTGCATAAGTTTAGCGATGGTAAAGTAGTATCAGGACGAAACGATGTAGTTATAAAAGTAAAAGATAGCGTAGGTAACGAAGGAGTATATGAGTCACACTTCTTTAGACAATAGTCGGGTAGTTTAGAATATTCTACTTCTAATCATTTGAGATTTTACAGACAGCATTATAGATAAAAGAGAACTACTGTGGTAGTTCTCTTTTGTTTTATCTAGAGCCTTACTATTAGTCTATTAGAAGCCTATATAAGGCGAAGGAATAAGTAGTAAAAAAATGATTATTACAGATGTGTAAAGAAATAAGGATTTATGTATCTTTGGACTATAAAATTTCAAGTATGAAAGTTAGAATAGGATTGTTTTTAGGAGCTGCACTTTTATTGTTCGCAGCGTGTAAACAAGAAGCAGATAAGCCTAAAGTTATATATAAAGAAGATGGTACCTCTGCTGCAGCTACTGAGACGGTAAGTGATAAAGACCGTTCAGAAGATATACGCATTGCTGATTTGCCAGTATTGATGGGACAGTCAGATTATCTTATTCATCCTATCGGAGAAGTTAGAGTATATACATATTCGTCTAAGACAGGTATGAGTAAAGTAAATCAAACTTCATATACGGTATCTAATTATGCTCCTTTTGAGCTAACGGGATATCTAGAGAACCTAATGTTCCAACACAAAGATTCTCTTCAGATCAGACCATTGACAAATAAGAAAATACAAATCCAAAGTGTTACTTACCTTAACCCATTGGCAGAAAAGACAAAAAAGAATATATTAGTTTATAGTGTTTTTGATGCCGATACTAACAGAGATGGGAAGTTAGACTCTAATGATATTAAGACATTATATATTAGTAACGGAAGTGGTAAGAACTTTAAGAAGCTAACTGTAGATCTTCACGAGTTATTAGATTGGACTGTGATAGATGCTCAAAATAGATTGTACTTTAGAAGTATAGAAGATATTAATAAGAACGGAGCATTTGATAAAGATGATAACGTTAATTACTACTATATTGATTTATTAAGTAAAGATTGGGAAGTAAAGAGTTACGATCCATTCAGTGTAAATAAACCGATAGAGATAGAAGAATAAACAAAAAACTCGTGAAGTGATTCACGAGTTTTTTTGTGCCTTTTCGGCTCTTTCTTTTAATGCTTTATTCATTGCCTCGAATCCTTGACGAGTATCTGTTTCCAATTGTTTTTTTAGCATAGGGACTAGTAGTCCACTAAATTCTTCTCTGTGTATAAATAAGCAGTTATTTTCATCGATTTCTTTAATCTCAAATTGATGGTGCCCATCGAATAAACCTTTTATCCACAGCTTTCCTTGCCAACTAAAGCATTCTTC
This sequence comes from Myroides marinus, assembly GCF_900109075.1. Taxonomy (GTDB): domain Bacteria; phylum Bacteroidota; class Bacteroidia; order Flavobacteriales; family Flavobacteriaceae; genus Flavobacterium; species Flavobacterium marinum_A. Next base: position 38,204 of record NZ_FNYS01000011.1, read on the forward strand.
GTTTTTCTTTACTTGTACTACAGGCCTAAACTTCATCGTTGGTAGCGTTATCTCTAGAGTCATCCCTATAGATGCTATGCCCTTTATGGATTTGATAAATGGGTTCCAACTACTGTATTCATTAAAATCCATTAATACCTCCCAAATATCCTTTTTGTTAGCTCGAATATTGATACTTGTTTCTATCTTCATATCTATAAATTTGATAGAGCAAAGTTTGATATTTGAGAAAAATAATCTCTTGATATTAATCAAGAAAGTATACGCTAAGCTTTTTTAATGATAAAATCATCGTGAGATGTATCCCCTAAGTTAAAGTGAAATACTTCTCCGAAGTCTATCGGTATTTTAAAGGTATTGTTTAGAGGAGTCTGTAGTAGGTAATTCCACATACATCGTATAGGACCTGCATGAGTGACTAACAAGACTTTTTTGTAAGTGCCTTTTCTGAGTTCATCTAAGAAGGAAGTAACCCTTTCTTGTACAGCGAATAGGTTTTCGCCATAAGGAGGACAAGTAAGTGCGATGTTGTCCATCCAATTTTGTAATTCATCTTTCGGGATATCATCCCATCTGTTCATCTCCCACGATCCGAAGTTCATCTCCATAAGCCTGTCATCAGTAGAGTACCATTGGCTAAAATCATCAGCGATAAATGTACACCTCTTTAGAGGGCTAGAGATAACAGCATCGAGGTCAGCTGGTATCCTGTTCTTAAATAGAGCTATCTCATCCGGATAGTCATTTAAGAGATTTACGTCAGTCTGTCCGTAGCAATGCCCTGGGGGTACATCTACCTTCGTATGACGTATTACATAAATTTCCATAGTGTTAGTGTTGTTAAGTAAAATAAGACTTCACATACCTGCTGTATTGTGCCGAGACAGTCTCCAGTATATCCGCCTATGTGCTTTTTAAAGTACATAGTTAAGTACATTTTTCCGATGTAACTAACAAAAAAAGCAATAATAAATAACCAGCTGTCAAACAGTATATAAGGGATAAGTGTAAGCACTAGCGAAAATAATAGAGAAGAAATACTAGGTCTCTGATTAGCCATAGGTTTAGACTTACTATCATCTGTATCTCTCACATACTTATGTGTATATATAGCAGTAGCTGCATGAAATCTACTAGTAATATGCCCATTTAGCATTACTGCTAGTATAAAAGTAGTAGATAAGGGAGCAATGCTATTTAGAGCCAAAAACTTCAACAATAATAGCAGTACAATACCGATCACGCCATAAGCGCCTATACGACTATCTTTCATAATAGTCATAATCTTCTCTTTGCCATATCCACCTCCGAAGGAGTCACAGACATCTGTGAATCCGTCTTCGTGAAACGCTCCAGTCAATAATACTGTCGATACCATAGATAATACTATAGCAATATCAGCAGAAAATAAATAAGTAGCACCCCAATAGACTAGTATAGCCATACCTCCTACTAAGTATCCTATAGCGGGGAAGTACTTCTGTGACTTATTCATAATCTCACTGCTGTAAGGTAACTTATATGGGATAGGTATCCTAGTGAAGAACATCACAGCAGTGAGAAAATAGGTTAGTTCTCTTCGAATCATTTGTTAGATACATTAGCAGATTCGAAACTAGCCATTTCGTTTAAGAATGCCACAGCACTCTGTATAAGTGGGTAAGCTAGCGCACATCCAGTGCCTTCGCCTAAGCGTAAGTTCATATCTAAAATAGCTTGTTCGTCAAATGAACGCAGTAATAACTTATGCCCAATCTCGTCTGACTTATGACAGAAGATAGCGTTATCTATAATCTTCGGTTCTAGATTAGATGCACATAAGAACGCACTCGAAGCGATAAAACCATCTACCATAATAAGCATATTATGTTTATAAGCCTCTAGCATAGCTGCACACATCTGTGCTATCTCATAACCTCCGAATTGTAGTAATGCTTCTTTAGCATTATTAGGTTTAGGGTGTGTATCTATAATAGTAGATAATATATTCTTTTTGCGTTCTAATCCTGTGTCATCTAGTCCTGTTCCTCTACCTACACACTGATCGATAGGAAGGTTTAAGATAGTACTCATCAGCAATGATGCAGACGACGTATTTCCGATTCCCATCTCTCCGAATCCTATGATATTAGTACCAGTAGTGGCTATATCTGTTACTATCTGTTGACCTGATTTAAAGCAGAAGTCTAATTCGTCTTGTGTCATCGCATTACCAGATATCATATTATGAGTACCTAGTCCAGCCTTGGCCTGTATTAGATCTGGATGTGAATCAAATGTAGCGTTAACCCCAGCATCTACTACTTTTAGGTTGATATTATTTTGTTTGCAAAACACGTTGATAGCCGCACCTTTATTTAGAAAGTTAAGCACCATCTGATAAGTTACTTCAGTCGGATAAGCACTTACACCTTCTTTAGCTAATCCGTGATCAGCAGCGAAGACAATTATAGTAGGGTTACTTAGTTGAGGAGTTAGAGTCTGTTGTGCTTTTCCTATTTTGTAAGCGATTTTTTCTAATAGACCTAAAGCTTTTAGTGGTTTTGTTTTTAGGTCGATTTTACTTTGTAGTTGTTGTTCAATATTCATTTTATAGTGTCTTGGTTGACACAAATATAACAGAAAAAGACATGGCTAGGGGAATGCTAGATAAAATGTAGGCTTAGTCTAATTAAGCTACTATAAAGAGTCAGACTGTCTTTTTTCGTAATCTGCTAAGTGTTTCAGGTGTCATACCTAGCATAGAAGCGATATACTGATGTGGTACCTCATTAAACAAGTGACCTAACTGGTCAAAGAATGCGATATAGCGCTGCTCAGCATTAAGAGATATAAATTGGAATATTCTTTTTTCCATTTGTTCAAAGCAGTGACCGATAAATTTTCTCTCTTTCTCAGCCCAATTGTTAACCTGTATAGATAGTTTATCATAATCAGACTTCGTTATACATAGAGCAGTCACAGGAGTGAGTGCCTCTACTGTCCATTTGATAGGAGCGTTAAATAACCAAGCGGTTAAGTCAGTCATAAAGTAGTGTGGACTACCTATCCACTGAGTTATTTCTTTGCCATCCTGTAGCGCATATACACGTACATACCCCTCTGTGATATAGTACATGGGAATATTCTTTTGTATAGGGTTTATAAATATATCACCCTTATTAAAAGTAATAGGAGTAAATAATTCTTCTGCGATACGCGTTTCGTCAGTAGATAACTGTAGAGATTGCTGTAAGTGTATTGATAGTGACATAGGTAGTAAACATACAAAAAAACGCCTATAAGGCGTTTTTTGTTATTGTTGTACTTCAGTAGAAGTAGGTTGTACTTGTGGAGCTTGAGCTTCAGCAGCCTTTCTCTCTTTGATATACTCATCAAGTTGTTTTCCATACTTATGCTTTAATACATCTGTAGATAACGACTTATAGATCGTATCTAATAGTTTAGTATTAGCATCGTATAGATCTGTAAGAGCAATATAAGGGCTCGCATCAGATTCTTTATGAGTGATAGCGAAGTTTACCGCATTAAGATATTTTCTAATTGTCAATTTTTTAGACAAGTTGTTTAAACTATCTTTTTTAGTAATATTATTCTCTTTCTCAGCATTAAAGATATCAACTAATAAGTTGTTTTGTTTTTCAATAATTAGAGAACGAGTCTTTAAGTAATCATCATACACTTCTTGTGATTTAGAACCTGTAACTTTAGCATCGCTATAGAAGTTCTTTAGTGTAGTATTGATAGTCATCTGACCTGGCTCAGCGAAGAACATAATCTGGTTGTCCTGTGAGTTAGTATATCCTCTATCTAATGTCAAAAAGAACACCTCAGGAGAATCAATGTTAAGTGTAAACTTAAATTTAGAATCCCCTTTAATAGTTAATGAATCAATAGCTTTAAATACTGTATCTTGTATTTGATATAGGTATAGTTTACCTTGTTTAAAACCATCTACATTACCCGTAACAGTTAGATTGCCCTTAGCATTATCTTTATTACAAGACATAAATAAAGCTCCAGTAGCAAGTAAAAGAGCGCAAACAACTTTTTTCATAATATTATTTAAATAGGTCAAGTCCAGGTATATTCGGCATACCATCTTTAGCAGCTGCAGCTAGTTCAGCTTCGTTGATAGCAGATGCTTTTTCTATAGCGCGGTTAAGCACCATCACTAAGTAATCTTCTAATTGTTCTTTGTCTTCCATTAATTCGTCAGAGATAGATAAAGAACGAATAGTTCTATTAGCAGTAAGAGTTACTTGTAATAATCCGTCATTACTCTGGTCATCTACTAATACTGTATCTAATCTTTTCTTTGTTTCTTCTATTTTAGCTTGGGTTTCTTGTAGTTTACCCATCATTCCCATTAAGTCTCCAAACATGTTTAATGTATTTAAATTAGTGTCGCAAAAATATTAAAATCTTTTGAAGTTGTACATTTTTGTTAGAGAATAGTTAATAAGACTTCATAATCTATTAGTATCAGTCTGTTAGCTCTGTGTTATACTACTAATTATACAGCTCTATACTCTTCCGTTAGCAGATTAAATTATAACAAATGAAAAAGCGACCTAGTCATTGGGGGTGACTAGGTCGCTCAAGAAAAAGAATGTTTGTTGTTTTTGTTGTATTATGATATTTACATATATCGTGCCAAAGCTATTTATTAATTGATTTTTTTTATGATTTTATGTTTAGTAATATGTGTTTTAAGTTATTAAGTGATTGTTTTTTTAAGTAATTAATAGTTTTTATAAAAAATAGACATGTTTGATTTTTTAATAGAAGCATTACTATAAGGTCTCTGTTTTATTATTGGTGAATTTTGCGAATGGTTTTAGTTGATATGTAACTATAATCTTATCATAGTGCTAGTATAGTTTTAGTACCATTTTACGGTGTTTTGGTACTTGCACTATACTTACACTATACTAGCATTGTACTAGCACTAGGTAGAAAATACCATTAGAAATAGAAACAAAAAGATAAAAATCTTTTTAGTATTAGATATAAAAGTTAGACAAAATGAGATTTTGTGTTTTTACTAAAGAGATTTGCTGACTTCTTAATCTACATCAAGTGTAGCATAGGATAAGAGCTCTTATCTTTGTCAAACAAAAGAATTAACAATCAAAAAGAGATAGATATGAAAGAAGAATTCGTAAATTTAGGAGTGAATAAAAATGTTGATACCAAACGATTTGAACTAACTGTAGATGGATATACTGCCTTTATAGATTATGCAGAAGAAGGACAGATAATAAAACTTATACATACAGAGAGCCCAGAGGAACTAGCAGGGAGAGGAGTAGCTACTGCTCTAATCGAGAAAAGCCTGATGTATATAGAAGAAAATAACTATCAATTGTTTCCACTATGTCCGTTAGTATATGCGTATATCAAGAGACATCCTGAGTGGAAACGTGTAGTATCAACTGATTTTCCGGCATACGATAAACTTTAAAAATAAATAAGGAATGAAGATATTAGGATTCGCTGCTAGTACATCTAGTACATCAATTAATAAGAAGTTAGTAGAGTACAGTGCTTCACTTTTACCTGATGGAGAAGTAGAGGTAATAGATCTAAGGGATTATAAAGTACCTCCTTTCTCAGTAGATGAGGAGAAAAACGGTTTTCCAGAAGGGGCTAAGTTATTCTTAGAGAAGATTAGTCAGTCGGATGCTATTATCTGTTCTATGGCTGAGCACAATCGCAACTGGACAGCTTGCTTTAAAAACTTGTTTGACTGGTGTTCACGTATCGAATTAAAGTTGTTGCAAAACAAGCCAATGTTTGTGATGTCAACTTCTCCAGGTGGATATGGTGGACAAAACTCGCTGACTATTGCTAAGAATGTGTTTCCTGGATTTGGAGGAGATATTAGAGATACTTTTGCTCTACCTAAGTTTTTTGAAAACTTTGATGAGGTAAATGGTATTATCAACGGAGAATTAAATACAGAATTAAAAGAAAAGTTATCAAAGTTTAGAAGTGAACTTTAATAGTACTTATAGTTTTTTGATTTATAAATATGAAGGTCAGAGGTGTTTACTTTTGACCTTTTTTTGTTTTGTGAAAAAGTCTTCTATAAAGCTTTAACTGTCATTGAATAGCAAAGTTATTTTATTGTTAAAGGAGAATAAGCCTCTGTTTGCTTACGTTGTTGACTTAAACACCAAACTAATTATATTATGAAAAAGATTATAATCTTATTTACTTTATTATTTTGTACACTCACTTTTGCTCAAAACAACAATATATCGCTGACTAATACAGAGCACTTTATTAGAACATGGGGATTAGTAAAATATAAGCACCCTAATGTAAGTAATGGAGGTTACGATATGGATCAAGAGTTTCTGAAGGCTTATCCGAATGTTCTGAAGTTGAATACTAAAGAGGAGCTAAATACTTTTTTAATACAGTGGATTAAGAAATTTGACTCTTCTAGACGTGTTACGAAAAAAGAACAGTTTAAAGATAATGATGATACAAGGTTTAAAGAAAATGCAAGGTTTGAATGGATAGAGGATGCGAGTTATAATGACGCACTAAAAACTACATTAGGAGATTTAAGAGATAATGCAAATGTAGGAGAGTATTACTTAAGAATTCATAGCATGGCAGGATCCTTAAGGATAGAAAATGAAAAAGGTCTATCTGACTTTAGCAATGAGAACGAAAGCCATCGTATGTTGTTTTTGTCTTCTTTTTGGAATACTATGCGCTATGCTAACGTCAATATTTATTTAACGTCAACTCCTTGGGATGAGGTATTGACTACTTTTATTCCATTGGTAAAAGATAAAAAAGGAAAGGATTTTGATTACCTAAAAGATGAGTTATTTGCTTTTTTAGATGATTCTCATAGTGATTACACAGCAAGCAAGTATCTCAAAGATAATTTTAAATATCACTGTATGTTTAGAAGTGTATTAGTAAACGATTCTTTAGTTATCACTTCTTTACAAGATAAGGATATTGCTCAAAAAGAAAATATAGCTTTAAGAGATGTTATTTTTAGTGTAGATGAGGTACCAGTCAAAGAGTATATCGCTAATAAGTTTACGAAGTATATAAGTAGCTCTAACTCATCTTCTGCAAAACATTATTTGAAATATCTTTTTCCTCTTATAAGCGATAAACAGAAGTTAACATTAGGGATTAAAAGGGGGAATGGCGATATTGTTAACACAGAGGTGAGTTTGTTTACCTTTGATGAATTGAGTAAGTTGAATAATTGGGTGTCTTTGTATTATGAGGATAAGTTTCCTACTCTCCCTCAAGGTGTTGGTTATTACAATTTAGATAAGGCAACTCCTAAGAGTTTAAAAGAAACATTTAAAAACTTTGCTGATAAAAAAGCGATTATCTTGGATTTGAGAAATTATCCAAAGGAAATTAGTGAACGTGATGTACCGAAGTATCTATTGCCAGAGAAGCGTAGGTTTTTAGATTTATTAACGTGGAGTAGTCCTGCTTATGGAGAGTGGGGACCAAAAGGAGCTATAATGATGGTAGCAGACCCATTTGTGACTGGTAATAAGAATAAAGATTATTACAAGGGAACTGTAATACTATTAGTAGATCGTAATACAGCAAGTAAGTCTGAGTTTTTGGCAATGGCTATACAACAAGCACCTAATTGTGTAACGATAGGTAATCAAACAGCTGGTGCCGTAATGAATAGAAAGCTCGTTATTCTTAAAGATGGGACTACTATAGACTTTACTAGTGCGGGAGCTTTCTATCCAAATGATAGAACGTATAGTGTACAACGCAATGGAATAAAGGTAGATCACATCGTACCAGAACAGGCTACAGGTTATAACAGTTATGGGGCGATACAGTATGCAGTGGATTGGGCAAAGGAGAATGTGTTGGAAAAGGATTAGATACGTAATATGTTTTAATTGTTTGAAAAGTAATTATATTATGAAATTTAGAGCTTTGTTATTATTAGTATATTTTATTACTATATCAGTTTGGTCTCAAGAACGGGTAAATTATACAGAGTTAAAGTTTGTGCCATACGTATCTCGTTATTTTACTAGCACCACAAGTATTTTATTTTCAGGCATTGCTGTAGTCTATTATGAGAATGGTAAGGTAAAAGAAGAGACAACTTATAATCAAGGAGTAAAGAAAGGTCCTCAACGTGAGTATTATGATAATGGAAAGCTTAAAACAGAGAAGAATTATGAGTATGGTAAGTTTATAGAAGATAAGAAGTATTGTACAAGGTTTGGTAAGATGATGATGATTCCAATCTATGAGGATAGTGTATTAGAAGGAGATTATAAAGAATATGACGAAGCAGGTGTGCTTAAGGTTAAAAGACAATATAAGAACGGTAAAGTAGTGAGTGACTAAGTAAGAGGAATATGTGTTATTAAATTAGATGAAGATAGTATTTGAGGGATTAAAAGAAGTTCTAATCTTTTTTAGTATTAACTATTTGATTCTTTATGTTTTAATTATGTAGAGTAAAGAATATTATTCTTTACCTTTGTAATGATGATACATTGTTTTAATAATTAAATAGTTATGGCAACAGATATAAAAATAACACCAACAATAAAAGGTGAGGATTCCAAACAATTTAATGCTGTGATTTCAAAAAGTAGAGATAATAAAGTATCTGCCTCGAAAAAGAAAAGTATGATTGATTTGGTAGAAAAGGTATTGGCTAAAAAATAAAATAGAAGTATGGTTTTGTCTGATTTTCGTTTGGTATCTTTAGATGAAACAACTCGTGTAGATAGTTTTGATTGTTTAGATGAAGATCTCAATGATTTTTTACAGAACGATTCATTAAACTATCAGAAAGAAAAGATTACAAACACTTATCTGTTTTTAGATAAAGATGAAGTAGTTGCTTTTTTTGCATTATCCAGTGATTGTTTAAATGATTTAGGATATGAGAACTCTATTTGGAATAAGTTACATAGAAATATAAAGCTACCGAATAGTAAAAGGATCAGACAATATCCCGCAATTAAAATAACTCGTTTAGGTATTGATAAAAAGTATCAAGGTAAAGGCTTATCTCATCAGCTTTTAGATTTTATAAAAGTATGGACTTTTATTGAGTATAAACCTGCTTGTAGATTACTGATATTAGATGCCTATAATCAACCTAAACAGATAGAAATGTATAGAAAGAATGATTTTGTATTTCTTCTAAATTCAGATATTAATGATAAACATAGATTTATGTACTTCGATTTAATGCGTTTAGAGGATTAGATAGGTATATTCACAACAAAGGTCAGAGGGAACACCTCTGACCTTTGTTGTATAAATTACATTTGTATACGTTCTTTCTCTATTTGTTTCTCTCCCATTGCTTGAGGTATTCGATAAAGGGCATTAGCTTACTTAGCTGCAAAACTAACAGAGCAGTAGGGAAAGCGGTTGTGACTTTGTAATTAAGAATGTGTGTTTATGATAGAGAGAAGAAGATAGGTAATAAGGGAATTGAGACATCTACAACAATAGATACACACTAAGAGTGTGATATGTCGAACGGATTGATTTGATCCGTTCGATTGAGCTTTTAATTTAAACGTTCGTTTTGTTGTTTTGCGGCTACAGTTCTCACTCTTTTATTACCAAGAGTATACCTTATATTGATATAATAGTTTTTATAATATTCTCTTTTTTTATCAAATCCATAAACTGAGTTAGTAAATTGCATTGAGGTATCTGTAGTTAATAAATCATAAGCTCCTGCACTGATATAAAAATCATTAAATGATTTACCTAAGTCTATACTTAAAGAATGTTGAGCATTTAATTTACCAAATATATCTTCGGAGCCATTGTCATATCCATAGATTAATGTTAGGGTAGAGTTTTTTTCTTTATCTAAAAAGATATTGTTTTTTACATTTAAAGTAAGATTAGCATTGTCTATTTTAACAGGATTAGCATTGTATTCTCCTCTAATATTAGATATCTCTAAAGTTGTACTAAATGATAGATTCCAATAGTTCTTAAAGATGCTTTTATTAAAGTAAAAGTTAGCTCCATAAGCATCATTATTTCCATAGTTATCAATAGTACTTATAATTAGATTATCCTTTATGGTATCAAAGTTGTTAAAGAGATTATGAGATTTCGCATAACCTAACTCTAGATTAAAATCATCAAAAAAGGTATAAGTCAAGCCTATAAAAGATTTTTTTGTATTTTTAAGGTAGGGGTTGTTAACTTGAATTGAACTAGGAGAATTTACATATACAAAAGGGTTTAGATTATTATATGGTGTACGCGTTATGGAACTAGCAAAATTTAGAGTTAATAGATGTTCATCGTTTATACCATACATAATAGCTAAAGAAGGAAATAGGTCTGAATTGTTGATCTTTACAGTTTTTGTATCTGATTTTAAAGTGCCTTCTGCTGATAGGTATTCGTAACGTAAACCAGCAAGGACTCCAAATGATTCAGAAAACATTCTGCGATATTTTGCATATAAAGCAAAGTAATTTTCTTTGTAACTAAAGATGTTGCTTTGTTTAGGATTTGATATATATTCTATACCATTAAACGTTCCAAAGAAATTGTCACTCTTGATATTACTGTTTGTATAACTCACCCCTGTAGTAAGTTTACTACGATCTTTAAAGTTCTTATCATAATCTGATTTAAAGTCAATTACCTCGTAAGTGTTGTCAGGGTTTTGTAATAATTTATTGTTATTGTGGTTACTATATGAGAATGTATTAAATATCTCTCTATTATTTCTAGAGTTGTAATAACTAACATCTGAACTTATATTACTATCTAAAGTGTCCGTTATAATCGTATGATTTAAATTGAAAAATACTACATGGTAATTACTTAGTTTGTTTTTAGTATTTGTAGTGTTTATAGAGTCTAATTGATTGTTTGCTAAGTTGTAATAAGAATTAGATATATGTCTATTGTTTTCATTATTACTAAACCTAGAGCTTAAATTTATACCTATGGTTTGATTTTTATTTACAGAGTAATCAATATTTATGTAAGGAGTATAGTTTGTGCTTTTTGAGATAGAATTGTTGTGTATTTGGGTATTGTAATTAGTAATAAAGTCAAAGTATGAATCGCTTTGATTAGATTTTAACTTGGCATTTTCCATTTTAATTCCTGAAGTTAAAAACCATTTGTTTTTAGAAAATGCGAGATACCCAGAACCCTCTTGGGTGTTATAAAATGATTGTGTTGATTTAGCATTTAGAACAACTTTAAAAGGCTGTTTTTTTGACTTATTTATGATTACATTAATGATACCATTATCACTAGCTCTGTAGTTACTACCAGGATGTTCTATTACTTCAACTTTTTTGATATCTGTGGCGGGAGTAGATTGTAATATACTTAAAGCAACTTCATTACCACCAACACTTTTACCATTTATTAATATTATGGCATTCTTAGAGTTTTTTATTTTGATTGCTTTACCATCAGGAGTTACATTGACAATGGGTACTGTATTTAGAAACTCAAGAGTAGACTTGTTTTTTGCTAGAATTGAATTAGATATATTAGTGATTTCATATTTGTCAAAATTAGTTTTCATCTTCAGTTTTGACTCTATAACAATTTCTGCCAATTCAATTCCATTATTAGATGTAATAACTCCTAGATTAATGTCTTTGTCTAAGTCTATCTGTTTTTCATAAAGAAGACTTCCTAAATAAGAAGCTTGGAATAGATAATGTCCTGTTTTTTCTTCTATTTCAAATATTCCATTTTCATTAGAAATATCGGATTTTATTAATATATGATCCTTTGTATGTAGTTGTATTGTCACAAATTGAATAGGATTGTTTTCCTTGTCAAGGATTTGACCTGTTATTTTGTTCTGTGAGAAAGAATAAAATGACTGAAGAAATATGAATAATAAGTAGATGTTATTTTGTATGATTTTAGTCATGTAGCACTTTTAATAAGGTTTAATAGTAAAAATATGTTATTTTAATATTCTAGTCAATTGTAAAACATATTCAAATTGACATATTATCAGGCTTTTAGATAAGAATAGTTTGAATTTTTATAAAGAATGAAGTGTTATATGGGGAGTAGAGAGAGAATAATATCTCTATAACTACTAGAGTCCAATAAATGGACTAGTAAGTTGCATTTAGATAGTCCTAGCAATTATTTAAGTTAGAATAGCTTACTTTTGTGTTTTAACAATTGAATAATGAGTAAGCATATACAAGCGCCAGTGGCTACAGTGAAACCTCATGAGCTAACAGCACACAATCATACGAGAATAGATAATTACTTTTGGTTAAACGATAGAGAAGATCAGGAAGTAATCGATTACTTAAATGCAGAGAACGCATATTACGAGGCGGAGACTGCACATACGAAGGCTTTTCAAACAGATTTGTTTGAGGAGATGAAGAGTAGAATAAAAGAAGATGATAGTTCTGTACCTTATTTCTACAATGGGTATTACTATATCACTCGTTTTGAAAAAGGAAAAGACTACCCTATTTTTTCTCGTAAGAAAGAGAGCTTAGAAGCCGAAGAAGAGATTATGTTTGACTGTAATGTGATGGCAGAAGGACAGTCTTATTTCCACTTAAGAGGTATCAATGTATCTGAGGATAACCAATGGGTAGCTTTTGGGGTAGACACTGTATCTCGTAGAGAATATACACTACAAGTAAAGAACTTAATAACAGGAGAATTATCTCCTATCTCAATAGAGAAAACAACGGGGAGCTCGACTTGGGCTGCGGATAACAAAACGTTGTTTTACTCTCGTAAAGACGAAGTAACTCTTCGTGCAGATAAAATCTACAAACACAAATTAGGTACGCCAATAGAGCAAGATGTATTAGTGTACTTCGAAGAGGATGACACTTTTGACACGCATATCTTTAAAGAGAAATCGCGTAAATACTTGGTAATCGGAAGTGAGAGTACACTGACAAGTGAGTATCGTATCTTAGAATCTAATAATCCTGATGGAGAGTTTAGAATCTTCCAAGAGAGAGTGCGTGAAGTAGAGTACAATATCTCTCACTATAATGGTCATTTCTACATCATGACTAACTTAGACGAGGCAGATAACTTTAAGTTGATGCAATGTCCAGAAGATAAAACTGGAGTAGAGCATTGGGTAGAGCTTATTCCTCACAGAGACGAGGTGCTGTTAGAAGGAGTTGATATCTTTAAAGATTACTTAGTGATCTCAGAGCGTTCGAATGGATTAGTTCATTTGAAAATACAACCTTGGGACAAGAAGCAAGAGGCGTACTACTTGCCATTTGAGAGTGAAACATACAATGCATATACAGGTACTAACTTAGACTTCGATACGGAGATATTGAGATATGGATATCAGTCTATGAATACACCTTCTTCTGTAATTGACTTCAATATGCGTACGCGTGAGAAGGAAGTGAAGAAAGAACAAGAAGTGTTAGGGACATTTGACAAGAATAATTATGTAGAAGAACGCATCTGGGCAACTGCAAAAGACGGGGTGAAAATACCAATGTCTATCGTGTATAAGAAAGGGATGAAGAAAGATGGTACTAATCCGTTTTTACAATATGCGTATGGTTCTTATGGATATTCTATGGAGCCTTATTTCTCTACTACGCGTTTGAGTTTGTTAGATCGTGGATTTATTTATGCGATAGCACATATTAGAGGAGGAGAAGATATGGGACGTCAGTGGTATGAAGATGGTAAGTTATTAGAAAAGTGGAATACGTTTGATGATTTTATCGCTTGTTCAGAGTATGTGATTGCTGAAGGATATACGTCTGTAGAGCATTTATATGCTGAAGGTGGTTCGGCAGGAGGATTGTTGATGGGAGTAGTAGTAAACAAACGTCCAGAGTTGTACAATGGAGTGATTGCTCAAGTACCATTTGTAGATGTAATGACAACTATGCTTGACGATACAATTCCGTTGACTACTGGAGAATATGACGAATGGGGTAATCCGAATGAGAAAGAGTATTACGATTATATGCTTTCGTACTCTCCAATCGATAATGTGAAAGCTCAAGATTATCCAAATATGTATGTATCTACAGGGCTTCACGATTCGCAAGTACAATATTGGGAACCTGCTAAGTGGGTAGCTAAGTTGCGTGTAATGAAGACAAATGATAAACAACTGTATTTAGATACAAATATGGAGGCAGGACACGGTGGTGCTTCAGGTCGTTTTGAGGCATTAAAAGAAGTGGCAAAAGAGTTCGCTTTTATGTTCGATTTAGAGGGAATTAACGCGTAGTTAATTTCATTTTTAGTAAATTTGTTAGGATAACATCGATAGGTAAAAGAAAGGTTTATCTATCAATAGTAAATAAGATATTATGAAAGAAGAAATTCAAGCGTATGATAATGTATTGGCTCTTGTAGGAAAAACGCCAATTGTAAAATTGAGTAAAGCAACGAAAGAGTTAAGAGGGAATTTCTATGGTAAGGTAGAGGCGTTCAGTGCTGGACAATCTGCAAAAGATAGAATAGCAATGCACATTATCGAGGCTGCTGAGAAAAAAGGAATATTAAAACCGGGTAGTACTATCGTAGAGACTACATCTGGTAATACTGGATTTAGTATTGCGATGGTGAGTGCTATTAAAGGGTATAAATGTATTTTATCAGTAAGTGATAAGTCTTCTCCAGATAAGATAGATATGTTACGTGCAATGGGGGCTACAGTATATGTGTGTCCTGCTAATGTAGCTGCTGAAGATCCTCGTTCATACTACGAGGTAGCTAAGCGTGTACAACAAGAAACACCTAACTCTATCTATATCAACCAGTATTTTAATGAATTAAATACAGAAGCTCATTACCTATCTACAGGTCCTGAGATATGGGAACAAACAGGAGGTAAGATTACTCACTTCGTTTGTTGTTCTGGTACAGGAGGTACAATATCTGGTACAGCTCGTTTCTTAAAAGAAAAGAACCCAAACATTCAGATCTTAGGAGTAGATGCGTATGGTTCTGTATTAAAGAAATACCACGAAACAGGTGAGTTAGATCCTAATGAGATAGCTCCTTATAAAATAGAAGGATTAGGAAAGAACTTAATTCCTACAGCTACTGACTTCTCTGTGATAGATAAGTTTATGAAGGTAACAGATAAAGATGCTGCACAGACTGCAAGAGAGTTAGCGCGTACAGAAGGATTATTCTTAGGATATACTTCTGGTGCAGTGCTACAAGCTACAAGACAATATGCTGCAGAAGGAGCATTTGACGAAAATAGCGTTGTAGTGATGTTATTCCCTGACCACGGTTCTCGTTATATGAGTAAAATCTATAGTGATGCGTGGATGGAGCAACAAGGTTTCTTAGATGGAGAACCAAAGAATGAGATTACTTATATCAAGTAATTAAATAGATAAGATATGGAAAGCACCTCTCTTCGGATGAGGTGCTTTTTTGTTTGTTTACTTGTTAACTGTACAATGAAATGGAAGAATTGAAATGTGAATTTCACTACGAATAGCCTATATTAGCACCTGTAATAAGGTGCTTTTTTATTTAATAAAGTACTTCTATAAAGTAAGATGATATGAATATACCAGATAGTAATGATACCTTCCCCTTAGAGCATTATGATAGATTATGCTTCTTAAAAAACATAATCACTAACCCAAATATCATTGTAGGGGATTATACTTACTATGACGACTTTGAAGATGTGCATAACTTTGAGAAGAATGTGAAGTATCACTTCGATTTTATAGGAGATAAACTGATTATTGGTAAGTTTTGTATGATAGCATCAGGTGTTACTTTTATTATGAATGGGGCTAATCACAAGATGGATGGTATCACAGCTTATCCGTTTAATATCTTTGGAAAAGATTGGAAAGTAGTAGAACCTAAGTTGTCTGATCTTCCTTATAAGGGAGATACTGTAGTAGGTAATGATGTGTGGATAGGAACTAATGTAACAATTATGCCTGGAGTATATATTGGTGATGGTGCTATTATTGCTTCTAATGCTACTGTAACAAGAGATGTAGCTCCTTATAGTATCGTAGGAGGTAATCCAGCAAAAGAGATAAAGAAGAGGTTTTCTGAGGCTAAGATAAAGGAACTATTAGAGATGCAATGGTGGAATTGGGATATAGAGAAGATAACGAATAATCTAAAATATCTTACTGATAAAAGCGAGTAATAGTCTGCGTTCGTAGATTATTCATTGGTTTTTATCATAAAATATTAAAAGTTTTTTTACGGATATTTATATTTTGGTCTAATACTTGTATTAATACATTCAAAAGGATTAAAAATATGAATAAAGTAATTAGTTTTAGTGACTTCACAGAGGATGTATGTACATATATTGACTTTGTAATGGACAGTGGAAATGAAGTAGTAGTGAATGAGTGTAGTGAGAGAGGAGTGGTTATTATTCCTATTGAAGAATACAATTCATTAAAAGGTATTAAATGCGAAATATCTTCAAATTAAAGTGATATAAACATGCTATGTTTAATTAAAACACCTCTGCTGAGGTGTTTTTTTGTGAGTATAAAGAATGAATTTGTACCTTTGATAGTATCATATGATACTATCAAAGATGAAACCACCTTATCAAATAACTAGTACTATACTAAAGCAGGTAAACTTAATATCAGAATGTTTAGGAGAAATAAATGGAAGTCATTTGTATAAACCTACAACGGAGTTAAGAAAGAAAAACCGTATAAAGACTATTCAATCCTCTCTTGAAATAGAAGGGAATACATTGACAGAAGAACAGATTACAGCTCTACTAGATAATAAGCGCATTATAGCTCCTAAAAAAGATATATTAGAGGTGCAAAATGCTATTAAGGTATATGAGCAGTTGAGAACTTTTAAATCTTCTTCCTTAAAAGATTTGGAGAGGGCTCATAAACTTTTAATGGAAGGGCTAATAGATAATGCAGGAAAGTTACGCACACGAAATGTAGGTATAGTTAAGGGAAATAAAGTAGAGCATATTGCTCCAGGTGGTGATATGGTAAGAGGATTGATGAATGATTTACTTAGTTATTTAAAGACTGATGATGATTTAGCGTTGATTAAAAGTTGTGTGTTTCATTATGAGTTTGAGTTTATTCATCCTTTCCTAGATGGCAATGGTAGAATGGGAAGGTTATGGCAAACAATTATATTAATGGAGCAATATCCAGTTTTTGAATATTTACCTATAGAAAGTCTGATTAAGCAAAATCAAGAACGATATTATTATGTATTATCACTATCTGATAAGATGGGGCATTCTACCCCATTTATCGAGTTTATGTTAGAACTTATGTTAAGTGTTTTGAGAGAAGTATTAAGTTTGCAGAATAAAACTTTAACAATCGATGAACGACTAGAACTATTTAAAGAAAAAATAGGTAATAAATCATTTACTCGAAAAGATTATTTACAACAGTATAAGAATATTTCAACATCTACAGCAAGTAGAGACCTAAAATATGGTGTAGATATAGGTATGCTTAATAAGGAAGGGGAACACAGATTTGTAAGTTACCAATACAAAGGATGATAGTATCATATGATACTATCATCCTTTGTGTTTTAAGACTGAACAACTATCAGTATTTATAAAGATAGTTTGTTACATTTGTGCAAAAGGTAGGTAATGAAAAAAATAAGTATTTTGTTATTAGCTCTTATAGGGACTACGATGTCTTATGGACAATTAGCAAAAATAGTAGATAAAGATGGCTATGTAAATATCAGAGAAAAGGGAAATGCTAATAGTAATATAGTAGGGAAGGTTAATTCTGGTGAGATAGTTCTTTTATTTGATGTAGATGAAAGTAATGCTAATTGGTCAACAATAGATACAGGAATTAGTAATGAAATTGGAGGATATGTTCATAACTCTCGTTTGAAAAGGTTAGAGACCTATACTCATATCCCTTTAATAAGTTCTACTAATGATGAATTAAAATTCGCAGGAAGTAATATTAGTGTTAATATACGTATGGGAGTTTTTGATTTTAAAAAGAATAAAAGTAAGTTTAGCAAGCATCAAGGGACAAACTTTCTTTGGGAGTATAATGGACAAGAGATGAGAGGAACTGATGGAATAGAACCTAAAACACATTATACCTCTATTAAAGTAAACCAAAATGGGGTAGACATTGTTGTGCCTATAAAAGCATATGAAAATATGTTTGAACCCAGTGGTGCGGAATATACAGCATGTTACTATGATAAGTCAGATAATACAATCTACTTAACTGCTAATAATAGTGATGGAGCTGGTTCTTATACTGTGGTATGGGTATTTAAGAACGGTAAATATGAGTATAACGATGTTTTTATATTATTTTAAATAAAGAAGAATGAATAAATTATTAGTATTAACGATAGGTTTACTATTCGGTAGTAATGTTGCTTTTGCTCAGTTATTTGCAGTAGTAGATACGAGAGGTTCTGTAGATATAAGAAAAGAAGCTGATGGTAAGTCTGGAGTGATTAGACAACTAAGTAGTGGTGATATAGTGTATATAGCTAAGGATAGTTATGATAAGAATGCTGAGTGGCAAAATGTGAGTTTATCAGATGAGAAGATAGGTCCAGCAGGTTATATTCAGACTTCAAAACTAAAAGAGTTGAGCTCTTTTGAAAAGGTTTCTCTAAATAAACAGTCATACAGCAACCTTATCTTTGAGGGTAATGGAATACGCACAGAAATGAATATAGAGGAAGTGAACTTTGAAGAGAATAGAACAAACTTTGTTCCTCAGTATAAAGGTGCCAATGATACTTACAGCTTAATAGCATATAAGGATAAAGAAGCTTTTGGAATAGAAGGATTACATAAGTTGAGAAACTATTCTTCTATTGTCGTTAATAAACATGGACATGCGATAGAGCTACCTGTGACCTCTTTTGAGAATATGTTTAGCCCAAATCAAGGCCTTCGTTCTCATTGTACTTTTGATAGAGAGAACAATGTAGTGTATATATTTACAACGAATGGAGATGCAGCAGGAACATATACTGTAGCTTGGATTATTAAGAATGATGAATACTTTGGTCGTTTTATTACGAGAAAGCCATTATAAGACAAGAAAAGGACAACTGATGAGGTTGTCCTTTTTTATTTTAGCCATTGTTCTTTTATATAATCAAATACGTAATTGCCAATCTTAGAAGAATGTTCCTTTTTGACTAGAAAAAGAAAGTAATAATATTGATCTTTATAATTGTCGAATATCTTATCATCTAATAAAAGAAACTCTAAATAAGTGAAGTAGTATTCTTTTAGCTTCAATGAAAGGTCTTCTAAAGGTATAGGCAGGTTAGTAACATCAATGAATATTTCACTGTAGTCTCCTCCACAGTCTTTTAATGTAATAAATGGGAGTTTATTAGCCTCGCAGTAGTTCCAATGAGTTTCTTTTTCTTCTTCTGTAATCGCGTATTTGTTCACTTCTACTTTTTGTCTTTAGGTAGATTAAATATAATAGCGATGATAAAGAAACCTATACCTGTGATAGTAGGAGGTAGCATATCAGCTTTAAGCCCTAAAAAGATTAGATAGCCTCCTAATATAGCTAGTAATACAGATAGTGATATTTTAAGCATAATAATAGTGTTTTTAAATTGTAGTGGTTAATACTCAAATATAAAGAATAATGCTTAATAATGAGGTGCT
The DNA here is from genome assembly GCF_900109075.1 of Myroides marinus. Taxonomy (GTDB): domain Bacteria; phylum Bacteroidota; class Bacteroidia; order Flavobacteriales; family Flavobacteriaceae; genus Flavobacterium; species Flavobacterium marinum_A. The sequence goes on from NZ_FNYS01000011.1 coordinate 57,867, forward strand.
TAACTATTGTAATCTAATTGTTTTCTAATAAATCATTAGTGAATAGCTTAGAATTAGATAGCAAACGTTTACCCTCTGCATTGATATTGATTAAGATTACTTGTTTATTATGCTCTTTATATTTATCTACTACTTTCTTAATTGCTTCTAAGGCAGACATATCGACTATTCTAGACTCTAAGAAATCAATAGTAATAATAGTAGTGTCTTTATGAGGAGTAAACTTCTCTGTAAAAGTTGTAGTACTACCGAAGAACAAAGGTCCGTAGATAGCATACACCTTATTGCCATCTGCATCAAATGATTTTCGAGCACGTATGCGTATTGCATTGTCCCAAGCAAATACTAGTGCAGAGACTATCACACCAATTAAAACTGCTAATGCTAGGTTATGTGTAAGTATAATAATTCCAGTAACTAGAAATAACACAAAAATATCTGCTCTAGGCATACGAGTTACTAGCTGGAAAGATACCCACTTGAATGTGGTAATAGCTACTATAATCATTACACCCACTAAGGCAGCTAATGGTATTTGTTCTATAACTGGTGCTCCTACTAGAATAATGGCTAGTATAGTTAAAGAACCTATGATAGCTGCTATTCTGCTTTTTGCTCCAGCATCTAGATTAACTAATGTCTGAGCTATCATAGCACAACCTCCCATACCTCCAAAGAAACCATTAGTAATATTAGCAACCCCTTGTGCTACTGCTTCTTTATTTGTGTCTCCTTTAGAGTTTGTTATTTCATCTACAATATTTAGTGTAAGTAAAGATTCTACTAGTCCTACACCCGCCATTACTAATGAAAATGGAAGGATAATCTGTAGAGTCTCTAGTGTGAAAGGTAGAGATGGAATGTGAAAAGAAGGTAAACTACCACTGATATGAGCTATATCTACTACTTTGCGTGTGTCTAGTTGAAACAAGAATACTACTGCTGTAGTTACTATAATAGCTATTAGAGTAGCAGGTACTTTCTTAGTGATTTTAGGAAATAGGGTAACAACAAATATTGTTAACAATGTCAAACCTATCATCATATATAGAGGAATTCCACTAAGCCAAGTGCTTACACCATCTATGTCTATTTTGAATTGGGCTATCTGTGCAAAAAATATAACTACAGCTAATCCATTTAAGAAACCGTACATAACCGGCTGTGGTATAAATCGAACAAATCTACCTAACTTTAATACACCTACCATAATCTGTATAATACCTGCTAGTACCACAGCTGCAAATAGGTATTCTACACCATACATTGAGATTAATGAAATCATGACAATAATAGTAGCTCCTGCACCTCCAGATACCATACCTGGACGACCACCAAATATAGCTGTGATAATTCCCATAAGAAAGGCTGCATATAGTCCTGTTAAAGGGTGTAAACCTGCTAGTATAGCGAAAGACAATGATTCAGGAATCATCGTCATAGCTACTGTTAGTCCTGCTAATATTTCATTTTGTATTAGAATATTTTTATCCTTTAGTCCGAATATATTTTGTAACATAAAGTTGTCTGTTTTTAGAGTGACAAAAGTAATTTATAATTAATTCTTACGCTTATAAAGCTAGCTGTTTTTGTAATAGTTTAAGATGAATGAGAAATAGGTAGTGTAATAAAAATGATTAATTGTTGTAACATTTATAATACAACTACTACATATAGTTAAAACCAAAATTAGAATTATGAAATTAGTTATTAAAAATTTAAACAAGACTTATAAGAATGGCGTTAAAGCTATAGACAATCTTAACTTAGAGATTGGTGCAGGTATGTTTGGTCTATTAGGACCTAATGGAGCAGGTAAATCTTCTTTAATGCGAACTATTGCTACTCTTCAAAAACCTGATAGTGGATCTATCCATTTTGGTGATATCAATATATTAGAGCAACAAAATGAGTTTAGAAAGATGTTGGGATATTTACCTCAGGACTTTGGTGTATATCCTAATATGTCAGCACTTGATCTATTAGATTATTTTGCTCGTTTAAAAGGAATAGCAAAAGCGTCAGAGCGAAATGAGATAGTAACTAAAGTTTTAGAAGTAACTAATTTATATGAGGTTCGTCGCAAAAGTGTAAGTGGGTACTCTGGAGGTATGAAACAACGTTTTGGTATCGCTCAACTACTATTAAATGACCCTAAGTTAATTATTGTAGATGAACCAACAGCAGGACTTGACCCAGCAGAGAGACATCGTTTCTTAAATGTATTGAGAGAAATAGGAAATAACAATACAGTTATTTTCTCTACACATATCGTAGATGACGTAAATGAACTATGTCATGAGATGGCTATTCTTAATGGAGGTAATTTACTTGAGCGCAGTACACCTAAGGAAGCAGAACAAAAGCTAGAAGGGAAGATCTGGACGAGAGAGACTACACGTGAGATGGCAGAAGAGTTAAACAAAGAATTGACTATCTTATCTGGAAAGTATAATCAAGATAATAATCTGAATATTAGAGCTTATTCAGAAGTATCTCTTGCGGAAGCTGGTTTTGTTCAAGTTAAACCAAACTTAGAAGATGTTTATTTTGTTGCACTTAAAAACGGATAAACTATGTTTGGAACTATTTTTTCTTTTGAACTAAAACGCTGGTTTAAAGGTTGGGTGTTTTATTTGTATTTAACCCTATTCTTTTTGCTAGGTTTTTTAAGTATGGCAAGTGCTGTAGGAGTTTTTGATGTAGTGAAAGTAACGTCTAGTTCTCTAATGAAGTTTAATTCACCTTATGTATTGGCTAATTTTATAGAAGGTTTTAATAATTTACTTTATTTCTTATTTCCTTCTATTATTGGGGCATCTATATATAGAGACTTTAGATATGATGTACATCACATATTGTTCTCATACCCTTTCTCTAAGAGAGACTACTTGGCAGGTAAGTTTTTAAGTTCATTCTTAGTGACACTAATTATTAGTGTAATGATAGGAGTGGGAATCTTTATGGCTACTTTATTGCCTTGGGCTAATGAGTTATTGATAGGACCTAATGTATTCTGGAGTTATGTGCAGGTGTATTTATTAACCATTATTCCTAATATGTTATTCTTTGGTAGCATTGTATTTGTTGTAGTGACAATGTCTAGAAGCGTGTATGTTGGTTTTGTCTCTATGGTGATATTATTGATTATACAGGGGATAATAGGTGGCTTAGGGCATGACATGGATAATAAAGAGTTAGTTGCTTTATTAGATCCATCAGGAAGTTCGGCTTTAAGATATTATACTAAGTACTGGACTATAGATGAAATAAATAACAATAATCTTCCTATAGACAAGTGGTATCTATTAAATAGAGGAATTTGGTTAGGAGTATCTTTATTGTTTTTAGTGGGGCTTGCAAAGTTCTTTACATTTACACAGCAAGCATTTACTTTTAGTAGAAAGTCTAAGAAATCAGAACGCGTAACAAAGAATAATTTCGGTGGAATAGAACGTATTGAATTACCTACTGTTAGCTATAACTTTTCATTAGGAACACAGTGGAGTAATATATTTAGTTTTGCTAAAGGAGAGATAAAATATCTAGCTAAGAATAAAGTGTTTATGATCCTTGTGGGATTAGGTATTTTAATGATGTTGTTAGTTTCTTCTTCAGCAACTTCTTTATATGGAACCACAGTATATCCAATAACTCGCTTAATGTTAGGAATACCAGGATCTACATTTCAGTTGGTTATCATCATCATTACTTTCTTAGGAGCTGGGTTATTAGTACATAGAGGAAAGTTGTCAAGAATGGACTTATTAATAGATGCTACACCTACTCCTAATTATGTATTCTTCTTTTCTAAGTTTCTAAGTTTAATAGTAGTGCAGTTATTGTTATTGTTAGTGATAATGATAGGAGGGATTATTGTACAAATACACAATGGTTATTACAACTTTGAGATAGAACTTTATCTTAAGGAGCTAATAGGAATAAGTTGGATATGGTATATTATCTGGGCAGGTTTAGCTATTGCGGTTCAAACTTATTTTAGAAATTATTTAGTAGGATTCTTTGCCTTATTTGTATTCTTCTTATTTGGAGGACAATTGTCAAAGTTAGGTATAGAACAACGTATCTTCTTCTTTAATAAGTTGCCAGGAACACCATATTCTGACATGGATGGTTATGGTGCTGCATTGGGTAGATACTATGTGTTTGCTATTTATTGGATACTTTTTATTATTTCTATAAGTGGATTGACATTATTGTTCTGGAGAAGAGGGATAGTGAGTAGTATCAAAGAGAGATTCTATTATGCTAAGCGCCGAGCTAAAAGTGTTATTGTAATTCCTACTATAGTGTCTGCATTAGCTTTCTTTGGCCTAGGAGGATATTTATACTACGAGAATACAGTACTTAATGAGTTTGTATCTGAGAAAGATCAAGAGTTACAGGTAGTAGAGTACGAGAAGACTTATAAGAAGTATGAAAATATGCTTTTGCCACGAATTACAGATATTAAAGTTGATATGGATTTACATCCAGAGACTAGAGATTTTGTAGCTAAAGGGCAATTTATCTTAGAAAATAAGAATGAAGGAACTGTAGATAGTTTATATGTTAACTATATTACTGATTATGTAAATACAATAACTATTGCGGGAGCTAAAGAAGTATTAAATGATACTGTATTTGGTATCAAATTATATAAGTTAGATAAGCCCTTAGCTCATGGTGAGAAGATGACTTTCAAATTTGAGGTAAAGAATAGACCGAATACAGCCATTAGAAGTAATTCACCAGTTATTGGTAATGGTACATTTATAAATAATAGCACATTCCCATCATTTGGTTACAATAGTAAAGGAGAGTTAACTGATGATGAAGTGCGTAAGAAATACGGGTTAGCTCCTAAAGAGCGCATGGCAGAGCAGACTGATAAGAAGGCACTGCAGAATACTTATATTAGTTCAGATGCTGATTGGGTAACATTTGAAACTACTGTAAGTACATCAGCAGATCAAATAGCGATAGCTCCTGGATACCTACAGAAAGAATGGACAGAAGGTAACAGACGTTATTTCCACTATAAGATGGATCAAAAAATGTTGAACTTTTATGCTTATAATTCTGCAAGGTATGAGGTGAAACGCGATAAGTGGAACGATATCAATATAGAAGTGTATTATCAAAAAGGGCATGAGTATAACGTAGATAGAATGATCAACGGAGTGAAGAAATCATTAGCATATTATGAGAAGTCATTCAGTCCTTATCAACATAAGCAGGTACGTATTATTGAATTCCCTCAGGCAATGGGGGTATTCGCACAGTCATTTGCTAACACGATACCATTTTCAGAAGGTATAGGTTTTATTGCTAATGTTGATGATGAAGCCGATAATAAGGTAGATTATCCATTCGCAGTAACTTCACATGAAGTAGCGCACCAATGGTGGGCTCATCAAGTGATAGGAGCTAATGTCCAAGGTGCAACGATGTTGTCTGAGAGCTTAGCTGAATATAGCTCTTTAAAAGTATTAGAAGCAGAATATGGAAAAGGACAGATGCGTAAGTTCTTAAAAGAAGCATTAGATAGATACTTAGGAGGACGTAGTGGTGAGAGTAAAAAAGAAAAAGCATTGATGTATAATGAGAATCAACAGTATATTCATTATCAGAAAGGTTCTCTAGCATTCTATGCACTGAGTGATTACTTAGGAGAGGACAAGCTTAATAGTGTTCTAAAAGAGTATATTAAAAAAGTAGCATTCCAAGAAGCTCCTTATACTACTGCAGCAGAGTTAGTAACTGATATTAAAGCGGCAACACCTGATTCATTGAAGTATATGGTTAAAGATATGTTTGAGACAATTACTTTATACGATAATTATATTGATGAGGCTGAGGTTAAGAAGCTTGAGAATGGAAAGTATGAAGTGAAGATTAAAGCTATTGTTAGTAAGTATAGAGCAGGTGAAAAAGGTGAAAAGATATATGCTGAAGGAAATAGTCAAAAACTAATGTATAAAACGGATAAAGGAGCAAGTATAGAATCTCTTCCTTTGGCAGATTATGTTGAAGTGGGTATTTTCACTCAGGGTGATACAAAGGACAAGAAAGCAAAAGAAAAAGTACTGTATCTGAAGAAAGTTAAGGTTTCTAAGATAGCAAATGACTTTACTATTGTTGTAGATGAGTTGCCTACTGAGGTTGGTATAGATCCTTATAATAAGTTGATTGATACTAGATCATATGATAACAGAAAAGATGTAAAATAATAAAAAAGAGGAACTTAGGTTCCTCTTTTTTATACACATAACTTATGATTAGTAAGAAGTAGTATTGAATATATTGCATAAAAAAAAGAGACTGTACTGAGTACAATCTCTTTTTTTATAACTCTTAGAAAGTTGATTATCTTCTTCTTTCTTTGATTTTTGCTTTTTTACCAGTAAGCTCTCTGAAGTAGAAGATACGTGCTCTACGTACTTTACCTCTTTGGTTAAGCTCGATTTTTTCTAAAGCTGGCATGTTGATTGGGAAGATACGCTCTACACCAACGTTACCTGACATTTTACGGATAGTGAAAGTTTCAGTAGCTCCGTGTCCTCTTCTTTGGATAACTACTCCTTTAAAGAACTGAGTTCTTTTTTTGTCACCCTCTTTAATTTCGTAGTAAACTGTGATAGTATCTCCTGCGCTGAATTGAGGAAAATCTTTTTTTGTAACTAATTCGTCTTGAACGAATTTCATTAAATCTGCCATTGTAATAATGTATATAGTTATTGTTCAGAGCAACATGCACGGACCTCGCCAGAGGTTGATCCAAATCGAGTGCAAATATAAAAAATAAAAACAGAATAATAATCAATTATTTTAGATAAATAACTGACTGTTATTCTGTTTGTTATTGTGAGATATATCTTTTATAAAAGAATATAGTATAATTTAATCTTCTCGTTCTAGTAGATCAGGTCTTCTAGTCTTAGTGTGTTCATATGCCATATCTTCTCTCCATTTGTCTATCATAGCGAAGTTACCACTAAGTAGTACATCAGGTACTTTCCATCCTTTGTATTCAGCTGGTCTAGTATAGATAGGTGGAGCTAATAGGTTGTCTTGGAAGCTATCAGTTAGTGCTGAAGTTTCGTTAGATAATACACCTGGTATAAGACGGATGATAGCATCACATAAGATAGCAGCTCCTAGTTCTCCTCCAGATAATACATAATCTCCGATAGAAATCTCTTTAGTGATAAAGTGATCACGTACACGCTGATCTACTCCTTTATAATGACCACATAGAATGATAATGTTCTTAAGCATTGACATTCCATTAGCCATCTGTTGGTTTAGGGTTTCTCCATCAGGAGTCATATAGATTACTTCGTCATATTCTCTTTCTGCTTTTAGAGCAGAGATACATTTGTCTATCGGTTCTACACTCATCACCATACCTGCACCACCACCGAACTGGTAATCATCTACATTCTTATGCTTATTAGTACTATAGTCACGTAAATTGTGAAAGTGTACTTCTACTAATCCCTTTTCTATAGCTCTTTTTAAAATAGAAGCTTGAAAAGGACTCTCTATTAATTCTGGTAAAACGGAAATAATGTCTATGCGCATAATTACTTTTGATATTTCGACAAATGTACAACTGTATTCTGTATCTTACAAAAATGTATTAGTGTGCTTGGCTTTTTGAAAACAGTTGTATTACTAATACACCGATAATGATTAGTGATATTCCTATCAATGCAGGAGTATCTAGTTTTTGTTTATATAAGAAATAAGCAGCTACTGTTACTAATACAATACCGATACCTGACCACAAGGCGTAAGCAATACCAATAGGTATGGTACGAAGCGTTAAACTCAATAGGTAAAATGCTCCTGCATATCCTATTAAGGTTACTGCTGTAGGAATAGGTTTAGTAAAACCTTCGCTAGCCTTAAGCATTGTAGTAGCAATAGTTTCTAGTAGTATAGCGAAAAGTAAGAATACGATGTTCTTCATATTTTTTTAGCAAAAATAGTTTTTTATTATTTTAAAGAGAATGCTGAAGTAACAAAAATAGTGTTCTTTTATATGCTAAACCCAACTCTCTTTATTACAATGTTAGTTGACGTGTTGCTCGATTTTGTATCAGTGCTTATTGTCTCAGCTGTAGGTCCGTAGTGAGTCATTATATATCAAAGTAAGAAGGCTCAGCTATCTTTCTGAATGAGTAATGGATATAATATTATATGTGGTTAATTTTAAATAGGTTACCTTTTTTTGAAAGAAATGTGAATAAGATTTAAGTATACAAAGTAATAATATTGTAAAACTTCTAATTTTACTGTACTAATTATAATTTCTTACGCTAGCTTAAGATTTCTGTTTTTGAATTACCCTAAATTTGCACCTATGAGTTTATCAAAATCAAATGTCTTATTTATGGCCGCGGTTACAGGGTTAATCGTTGCTAATTTATATTATTGTCAACCGCTAATTCCGATGATAGCAGAGGAATTCGGGGTTTCAGAGGCCTCTGCAGGTACTCTGACTTATCTTACACAGGCTGGTTATGCAGTAGGAATGTTCTTGATGATTCCTTTAGGGGATATGTTAGAGCGCAAGAAACAAATTATCATAACTACCATATTCGCTACTATTTCATTATCCTTGATGGCGGTAGTACATAATTTCTTTGTGTTACAAATTATCAGTTTCATATTAGGAGCTACATCTATTGTTCCTCAGTTAGTATTGCCATTAGCGGCTAGTTTATCGTCAGATGAGCAGCGTGGTAAGGTGATAGGTACAGTTGTGAGTGGACTTCTGATAGGTATTTTATTTTCTAGAACACTTAGTGGATTCGTAGGAGTGTGGCTAGGCTGGAGAGGAATGTTCTGGATAGCAACTGCGATAAGTGTAATATTAGTTATCATGATACAGTTGAGATTACCTTATAATAAACCTAACTTTAATGGTAAGGTGATAGATCTGTATAAATCATTGTTTATTCTGATCAAAGAACAACCTGTATTAAGAGAATCAACTGGTATTACAGCATTAGCTTTTGCTCAGTTCGGAGCGTTCTGGACTACGATGGTACTGTTACTACACAATGAACCGTTTGGGTATGACTCAGCATTAATAGGTTCTTTTGGCTTGATAGGTGCATGTGGAGCATTCGCAGCTCCCTTAGTAGGTAAAGTAGGTGGATCAGGAGGAGCTCGCAAGTTAATTCTTTATGGCATAGTACTGACATTCTTAAGTTTTGCTGTTTTTTACTTTTCTAGTGTGTCAGTAGTAGGATTGATAATAGGTATTGTATTGATAGACTTAGGTTTGCAGATTATACATGTATCTAATCAAACTCGAATTTATTCACTTTTACCAGAGGCACGTAACAGATTAAATACTGTCTATATGTCATTTAGTTTCCTTGGAACAGCTTTTGGCTCGGCTTTTGGATTATATTTGTGGAAGTTTTTTGGATGGAGTGGAGTTTGTATTGGAGGGATGTGTTTAGCACTACTTTCTTTTATAGTATATCTCACTGCTAAGAAGAATATATAAATGTATAATTAGCCAAATTAGGCTAAGTGAAGTTATTCAAAAACGATAAAATAATAGAACAATGGAAAACGGTATTTACGCTAAGTTCAACACATCAAAAGGAGCTATATTAGTAAAGCTTACAGAAGAGTTAACTCCTGGTACAGTAGGTAACTTCGTAGCTTTAGCAGAAGGAAATCTTGAAAACACAGCACGTCCACAAGGGAAACCTTACTATGATGGTCTTAAATTTCACAGAGTTATCCCTGACTTTATGATCCAAGGAGGTTGTCCATTAGGTCAAGGTTCTGGTGGTCCAGGTTATAAATTTGATGATGAGTTTCACCCAGCGTTAAGACATGATGGTCCTGGAGTATTATCTATGGCTAATGCAGGTCCTGGTACTAATGGATCTCAATTCTTTATCACTCACGTAGCTACTCCTTGGTTAGACGGTAAACATACTGTTTTCGGAAAAGTTATCGAGGGACAAGATATCGTTGATGCTGTAGCACAAGGAGATATTTTAGAGTCAGTAGAAATCGTAAGAGTAGGTGAGGCTGCTGAGAAATGGAATGCTATCGAGGCTTTCAGAACTTTCGAAGGAGCAAGAGAAAAAAGAGAAGCTGAAGCTAAGAAAGCTGCTTTAGTTGAGGTAGAGAAATTAGCTGCTGGTTTTGAAGAAACTCCAAGTGGATTACGTTACCAAATGATCGTTAACGGTACTGGTAAACAAGCTGAAAAAGGTAAGACAGTTTCTGTACACTATAAAGGATCTTTAGCTAACGGACAAGAGTTCGATAGCTCATACAAAAGAAAAAAACCTATCGAATTCCCATTAGGACAAGGATATGTAATCGAAGGATGGGATGAAGGTATCGCATTATTAAAAGTAGGAGACAAAGCTAGATTTGTTATTCCTTCTTACTTAGGTTACGGAGAAGCTGGTGCAGGTGGAGTTATTCCTCCTAACGCTGTATTAGTTTTTGACGTAGAGTTAATGGACGTAAAATAATAATAGAATGAAACTCTCAGTTATCCGCTGAGAGTTTTTTTGTTTAAATTATTACATTTTTATGAAAGAAGATTTCTTAGCTTGTTTAGAACGTATTAGACCGTATGCTCGTTATACTCCTATAATGGAGTCTGGTCAGATAGAAAACTTTTTAGGTAACGACTTATATTTTAAGTGTGAGAATTTTCAACGTGCTGGTGCCTTTAAGATGAGAGGTGCTGCCAACGCTATTCTACAATTAAGTGATGAGCAGAGAGAAAAAGGCGTTATTACACATTCGTCAGGTAATTTTGCTCAGGCATTAGCTTTGGCAGCTAAATACTTATCAGTGAAGTGTTATATAGTAATGCCTAATGATGCTCCTGCTGTAAAGCGTAATGCTGTAAAAGCTTATGGCGGTGAAATTATTGAATGTGTGGCTTCTCTGGAATCTAGAGAGCGTGTATGCAAACAAATAATTGACGAAACAGGGGCTACCTTTATCCATCCATCTAATAATATAGATGTCATTATGGGACAGGGAACTGCTGCTATGGAATTATTAGAAGCATATCCAGATTTAGATGTTCTTATTACACCAGTAGGTGGAGGTGGACTTATTGCAGGTACTGCATTAGCTGCTAAGGCTTTTGGTAAAGAGACAATTCAGGTGATAGGAGGGGAACCTTTAGAAGCCGATGATGCTTATCGTTCATTACTTAGTGGAGCGATCGAATGTAATGAGACTACTGATACTATAGCAGATGGTCTTAGAACACAATTAGGAGATATTACTTTCCCTATTATTAAAGATAATGTTGCTAAGATTATTAGAGTTCGTGAGAATGAGATAGTAAGTTCAATGCGCTTGATATGGGAACGTATGAAGATAGTAGTAGAGCCTAGTAGTGCTGTAGCATTAGCTGTTTTGATTAAAGAAAGACCTTCTTTTGAAGGAAAGAAAGTAGGAATTATATTATCAGGAGGAAATGTAGATTTAAACAATCTCCCTTTTGAATAATAGTGATATAAAAGTAAAGGGTGTCAATACTATTGACACCCTTTTTTTATGCTTGTTTCTTTTTGAGTTTTGGTATTTTAATGTCTTTACGACCAAAGTAAAGTCCTGCAACTATCAATATACCTCCTACTATCTGTAATACTCCTAATACTTCATCATCAAATAATCCCCAACAAAATGCTACTAAAGGCATAAGTAGAGAAACAGATGAGGCAAAGCTCGCATTAGTTTCGTGTATTAATTTATAGTAATAAATATTCGCTAGAGCACTGCCGAATAGAGCAAGTAAAAATACAAAGCCAAGGCCTTTTAATGCTTCTGGATGTTCTCCTATAGTCTGAAAGAAACCCGAAGATATTAGAACAATTAATGCAGGTATTAGTAATACTAATTCGATAAATGCAGTCCAGACTAGAGGAGGAATATTACCCATATATTTTTGAGTTAATAATCCGCTATAGGCATACATCAGGGATGCTATTACTAATAGTAAATGATAAAACCAATCATCAGAAACCATACCTGTAGAATCTGGAGATTGTAGTAACAAGATTACACCTATAAAGGAAAGTATAACTCCTAGTATTTCTCCTAGATGTGTTTTGTACTTAAAGAAAAGTACACCTAGTACAATTACGAATATAGACATCAGAGCATTTAGTATTCCTGCAATAGAACTATCTAAATGTACCTCTGCTATTGGAAATAAAAACATTGGTATAAAGCTCCCTACTACAGCAGTTAAGAATAGCCAATGAAAAGTTTTCTTAGGTAGCTTACTGATGTGTTTTAATGAAATAGGTAGTAGGAATAATCCTGCGAAAGTAATTCTAAGCGCACCTACTTGTATAGGAGTGAAGTACTCTAATCCTCGCTTAATAAGAATAAAGGAAGATCCCCAGATTAGGGAAAGAACTATAAGTGTTATCCAGTGTTTTGGTTTAAGTTTCAATGTAGTAGTAATTATGGTGTTTTAATCTAGATTACACTAATGCGGAATCTTGATTTATTGGGCTAATATAAAAAAAGACCACAAGGTTATTGTGGTCTTTTATATAAATGAAGCTTATTAAGCTTACTATTTTACTTTTCTAGTATCTAAGTTACCGAAGTACATTTCTTGGAATGTTTTGATAACTCCGTGCTCGATACGTTTGTTGAATGTTTTAGGATTAACCTCTTGTGTGTTTTCATATCCACAAGCACCGATAAACTCACCTAAAGCTTTCATTGTATTTTTGTGGAAGTTAGCCACACGCATTCTCTTATCAGTTACATCTAAAGCAGTGTATAGTGTTTCGTCTTGAGTTGCAATACCTACTGGACAGTGACCACTATCACATTGTAAAGCTTGGATACAACCTAAAGCGAACATCATACCACGTGCACTATAACAAGCATCAGCTCCTAAAGCCATTGTTTTAGCGATGTCAAATGCAGAAATGATACGACCAGAAGCTAATAACTTAACTTTATCTCTTAATCCGTTTTCGATTAATGTTTTGTTAGCGAATACTAAAGCATCGTTTAATGCCATACCCATATAATCGATAAACTCTAATGGAGCAGCTCCTGTTCCTCCTTCAGCACCATCAATAGTGATAAAGTCTGGGTGGATACCTGTCTCAACCATAGCAGCTACGATATCTAAGAATTCTTCTTTCTTACCAATACAGATTTTGAAACCAATAGGTTTACCATTAGATAGTTTTCTTAATCTAGCGATGAAGTGAACTAACTCTGTAGGGTTAGAGAAAGCAGTGTGTCCTGATGGAGAGTGAACTGTAGTGTGAGGAGTAATACTACGGATTTTAGAAATCTCAACAGTATTTTTCTCAGCAGGTAAAAGACCTCCGTGACCTGGTTTAGCCCCTTGAGATAATTTAAGCTCAATCATTTTAACTTCTGGATAGTTAGAACGCTCTTCGAATAAAGTATCGTCAAAGAAACCTTTTTCATTACGACATCCAAAGTATCCTGTACCAATTTGCCAGATTAAGTCCCCTCCAGAGCGGTGGTATTGACTGATACCTCCCTCTCCTGTATTGTGTGCAAAACCACCAATCTTAGCTCCTTCGTTAAGAGCTGTAATAGCTTTTTTACTTAAAGCACCGTAACTCATCGCACTGATGTTATAAACACTCGCACTGTATGGCTGGCTACATAAGTCGCTACCGATAGTAGTTCTGAAATTAGTATCTGATATATGTTTAGGGTATACAGAGTGAGAAGCCCATTCGTAACCAATACGGTTAGGGTCATCTTGCATACCGAAAGAAACAGTTTGTTTCTCGTTTTTAGCTCTTTGATAAACAATAGAACGCTCACGTCTATTGAATGGTTTTCCGTCTAACTCACCTTCCCAGAAGTACTGACGCATCTCAGGTCTGATTGATTCAAACATATATCTGAATCTAGCGAAGATAGGATAGTTTTTACGGATAGTATGTTTAGATTGTAATTTATCAGTTACAGCAAGTATTACAAGAAAACCTGAAATAACGATATTTACTATGCTTGCAGTTGATTGGTATAATACAAAAGAAGTGATTGAGTAAATAAGGTAGATAAAAACGAATGCCATCGTTAATTGTCCAAATGTAAACCGATTTAAAAATTTTTTGTGAAACATAAAATAGAATTTTAATGCAATCTTTTTGTTGTTTAGTTTGTATAGAATTAGCGTTTATTTGTTATTCTAAACCACAAATTATTTATTGTTAGAATCTAGTATAATTATACTCTCAAATCAATCAATATCTTGTGAAATTTACGAAGCAAAGGTAGCAAAGATTTTGAATTTACCTCATTTTTGTAATTATAATTTTCCTATTATAAAGGCTTGAAAATATCAAATTGATAATTTTATACTGTTTTGTTAATACTGCTTTGATAATATGCTATTTATCTAGGCTTTGTCTGCAATTAATTCAGTTTTGTATCAGATGTTTTAATACGTTTTTTGAATTGAGAGCTATAAACACTGCCTTTTCCTGACGTAAAATAAGCTGTAAAACAGACTAACGCTAAGAAAATAGCATATTCTATGCCAAAAAGTTCTATTCCCATAAAGGTACAAGCTATGGGAGTTTTAGTAGCCCCTGCAAAAACTGCAACAAATCCTAATGCAGCCATTAGTCCTACAGGAATTCCTGTATATATTGATAAGAAACTTCCTAATGTAGCACCAATAAAGAATAGGGGAGTTACTTCACCACCTTTAAACCCTGCTCCTAAGGTTAAACTAGTAAATAGTATCTTAAGTAAGAATACATTCCAATCCATTTGATGTGTAAATGAATTGACAATCATAGGTACTCCTAAACCTAAGTAATCGCTACTACCTATTAGGAATATTAATACTATGAATAGTATCGCTCCTACAAATGGTCTTAATGGAGGATATGAGATTGTTTTGCTAAATAATGTGTTCCATAGTTTAGTGCTATGAATAAATAGGAATGCAGCTAGTCCAAATAGAATTCCTGCTATTAGTAGTAATCCTATATATTTAAAACTGTACTGTGGCAAACTGTCTACAACATATATAGTATGATGGATTCCCCATGCTATACACACATAATGACTAATATAAGCTGTTATTATTACTGGAAGAACAGCTTTAGGTCTAAAGTTCTTTAGTAGCATTAATTCAAAAGCAAAGAATATTCCAGCTATAGGAGTACCAAAGACAGATGCAAAACCTGCACTAACTCCCATTAAGAGTAATGTTTTTTTGTTGTCAGGTGAGAGCTTGAAGTATTTAGTGAATTGATCAGCTATAGTTCCTCCCATTTGTACTGCTGTACCTTCACGACCAGCAGATCCTCCAAAGAGGTGAGTAGTCAATGTCCCCAATAATACTAATGGAAACATCTTAAAAGGGATTGTCTTTTCAGGCGTATGATATTCATCAATGATTAAGTTATTGCCTTTATTAGCATCTCCACCATAGTAATGGTATAGTAGTCCTATAAGTAAACCTCCTATAGGAAGCCCATAGAGTAAATAGGAATGTTCTATTCTTATTTCGGTAACGAGTTCTAGTAAGTATAAAAATAAAGCAGAGACACTACCAATAGCAGTACCTACTAATATTGCTATTCCACACCATTTAGTAAATAGTATTAATATATCTCGTAAAGAATAGTTATTGTTTAAAGCTTCTTTTAAGTAGTTAAAATTAAAATGCATAGTCTATCATTAAGTTTTACAGTTAGTATTACTATCAATGTTAGACGTCATCAGCATTCAATTAAGAAGCGGTTCGAGGCAGACATCATTGCCTTAAATGATAAAACAAAGATAAAAAAAAAGTCTGAGTTATAAACTCAGACTTGATTTATTTTGTAATCTATTAAATATCGTCGAAACTAATATCCGTAAATGAACTTACTTCATCTTCTGACTGATATTCTTTTTTGAAATCTTTTTGGTGTCTTTCAGAAATAACTTCTTCTCCCTTGTGATCTACTACGAATTGAGTCATCTCATCTAATATTTCTCTAAACGCTCCGAAATCTTCTTTGTATAAGTAGATTTTGTGTTTTTTAAAATGAAAAGATCCATCTTCTTCCGTGAACTTTTTACTCTCAGTAATTGTTATGTAATAGTCATCTGCCTTTGTAGATCTAACATCAAAGAAATATGTTCTTCTTCCTGCTCTTAGTACTTTTGAAAAAATTTCTTCTTTTTCTAACATTTCGTTATCTCTCATAATTCCTTCTTATCAATTAATTGATTTGTTCATATAGCATTCAAAAGTCTAAAAAAAAACCTAATAAACCAACTAATTATAACAATTCTTTTTCATTTAATTGTTTTTGATAAAGCTCGCTATAGTATCCTTCAGTACTAATAAGTTCATTATGCGTACCCTGTTCTACTATTTGTCCATTATCAAGTACTATAATTTGGTCTGCGTTTTTAGCTGAAGACACTCTGTGCGTGACAATTAGTGTCGTGATATCTTTACTGTGTTGTTCTAGATTTTGAAGGATTTTTTCTTCAGTTTCAGTGTCTACAGCAGATAAAGCATCGTCTAAAATAAGTATAGGAGCGTCTTTTATCAGTGCTCTAGCTATCGAAACACGTTGTTTTTGCCCACCAGATAGGGTTAGACCTCTCTCTCCTAAAACAGTGTTATATCCATCGTTAAATAGAATGATATTGTCGTGTACCACTGCTTTCTTAGCCACTTCTACAATCTCTTCTTCTGTTGCGTCTTCTTTACCGAATCGTATATTGTTACTGATACTATCAGAGAATAAAAAGGCATCTTGTGGTACTACAGCAATACTATTTCGAAGATCTGTAAGATTGCAATCTTTAATAGGAATATTATCTATTAATATATTACCCTTTTCTACATCATACATTCTACTGATTAGAGTAAGTAAAGTAGACTTACCTGAACCTGTTTTACCTAAGATGGCAAGGGTTTTTCCTTTCTCTAAAGTAAACGAAATATCTTTCAATGCAGTAATACCAGTATCTTCATACGTATAGGATACATTGTCAAACTTGATATTTCCTTCTACATTCGTACGATTAGGGTTAGTGTTGTATATCTCAGGTTTTTCGTTTAAGAATTCATTGATACGCTTTTGAGAAGCTTCAGCTTCTTGTACCATAGTTGATACCCATCCTAGTGAAGCTACTGGCCAAGTAAGCATATTTATATATAGGATAAACTGTGCAATAATACCAATATCAGGTATACTACCATTAAAGAACATTAAGGCACCTACAGCGATAACCACTAAATTACTCAGCCCTATTAAAAAAATCATTAACGGACCTATTAGAGCACCTGATTTAGCTAAGCGCAGAGACTTTTCTTTGCTTTCTTGTGTCAGTGATCTAAACTCCTCTTGTTTTTCTTGCTCTATAGAGTAGGCTTTTATTACTCTAATCCCAGAGAACATTTCTTGAGAGAAAGTTGTTAACTTAGATAAGTTAGCTTGGAATATAGAACTTCTCTCATTGATTTGTCTACTTAGTTTGAATACATAGTATCCTAATAGTGGTAGAGGTAATAAAGAGTAGAATGTTAGCTGTGGAGAGATTAGATACATCTGAGTCAGTACCACTGCAAATCTAATCAAGGTATTGATAGAGTACATTACTGCCGGTCCTACATACTGTCTTACTTTACCTACATCCTCACTGATACGGTTCATAAGATCTCCAGTTCTATTTCGTTTATAGAAGTTTTGAGAAAGAACTTCGTAATGTTTAAATACATCATTCTTAAGGTCAAACTCAATATGGCGAGACATTACGATAAGCGTCTGTCTCATTAAGAATGTCAAAAATCCTGCGATAAGAGTAGTTATCAGAATCCAGACAATATTATTAAGTAAGATAGAAGTAACCTCTTCTTTATCGAAGACTGTCATCTGTTCTAAGGTACGTATAGAATCTCCTACCAATTTAGGAGTGTATAGTGTAAATATCTGTGCTACTATAGTGATAATAACCCCTATAAGAAAGCGATATTTGTACTTAAAAAAGTATTTGTTTAATTGACTTAATGCGCTCATATTTAGATTAAATGCTAGAAAATAGCATTTTTTTTCAATTCATAAAAAATAGGTGAGAACACCCGCTAGTAGTTGCAAATATAAAGGTTTATTAGGGATAGTAAATTGTGTAGATTTAAATAAATTATTAAAATTCAAGTTAAAATATTCAGTTCTGTGAAAATTCTAATTTGATTGAAACGATATTTTTATACCTTTGCCCCGTTATACAAACAACGTACAAATATTTTTTAAAGTTCTTAAGTAGCATGTTAAACAGAAGACACATTCGTATAAAGGTTATGCAAACGCTTTATGCAATGCAACAAAGTAATTCTGAACAAATTCAGTCAGGAGAAAAGTTTCTAATCAATAGTATAGAAAATCTACAAGATCTATACTTATTAATGATAACTACATTAATAGAGATTAGAAGAAAGGAAGTCGAGTATATCTCCCTAGCACAAAAAAAACACTTAGCTACAGCAGCAGAACGAAACCCAAGCAAACGTTTTATCGAGAATAAAGTTTTAGACTTGTTAGAGAATTCTATGTCTATTTCTACTAAAGTAGAAGAGAAAGGAATAACTACATGGCAAGTACATGATAACTATATTCAGATGTTATTAGACGAAGTAAAAGAGAGTACTTTCTTTAAAGCTTATATGGCTAAGAGTGAAGTTACTTTTGAAGATGATCGTCAGTTCGTAAGTGACATCTTTACTGAAGTTATTGCTCCTAATGAGAAGATTTATGAGTTCTTAGAAGACAGTAAACTAACGTGGTTAGACGATGTACCAGTAGTAAATACAATGATTCAAAAACAACTTCGTCAATTAAAAGAGCGCGATGTTCAGTTTATTGTTCCTAAATTATATAAAGATTCAGAGGACCAAGAATTTGCTATAAACTTATATAGAAAAACGATTCTAAACTTTAGTGAATTAACTAAAGAATTTGAAGACAAAACACCTAACTGGGATCCTGAGCGTATAGCAGAATTAGATACTATCATCTTAAGAATGGCTATCTGTGAGTTCTTAAAGTTCAACTCTATTCCAGTAAAAGTTACTATTAACGAATATTTAGAGATCGCAAAAGAGTATTCTACGGCGAAAAGTAGTATTTTTATCAATGGTGTTTTAGATAATATCTCTAAAGCATACAATGATGAGAACAAATTAAATAAAATAGGAAAAGGACTTTTATAGTCTAAAACCTGAACCACACTAAGAACTATGAAAAAAATTATTTTATTAACATTAGGTTTAGCTCTAACAGTTGTTTCTTGTAAAGACAATAGTGCATCAAGTAAGATTGACAAAGAAAACGCTGCTAAGATTGAACAAAACAATGCAAATGGTGAATATCCATCAGTTGAATTTGATAGAGTTGTTCATGATTTTGGAAATATACTTAATAATGAAGCTGTAACTACTGAGTTTGAATTAACGAATACAGGTAAGGCTGATTTGATTATTATTAACGCTACTGCTTCTTGTGGATGTACAGTGCCAGATTATCAAAAGACTCCTATTAAACCTGGAGAAAAGTCAAAAATAACTGTTAAGTTTCAGACTGGAGCTGAAGGACAGCAACAAAAAACTGTAACTTTGGTTACTAACACAGAAAAAGGAGAAGAGACTCTTACGATTAAAGCTAACGTAGGTCTTCGCAGTAATTAATAACTTATAAATTAAACCAAATGGAAAATTTACAACAATTTTTACCTATCATTTTAATGTTTGTGGTAATCTATTTCTTAATGATTCGTCCGCAACAAAAGAAAATGAAACAAGAGAAAGCGTATGAAGCTAGCATTAAAGTAGGTGATCGCATTGTTACTAAATCTGGAATTCACGGTAGAATCAATGAATTACACGATACTACAGTGATTATCGAGACTATGGCTGGTAAATTACAAATGGAGCGCTCTGCGATTTCTATGGAAATGAGTCAAAAATTAAATGAGAAGAAATAATCTCATTATACTTATACAAAAAAGCGTTATCAATTATTGATAACGCTTTTTTTATGTCTTATAGATATTAATACTAGTGTTACTTCTTATACTTATCATTAAGTCCTTTCGCCTCTAGTATTAAAGGAATCGCTTTCTCTATTCTGCTAATTTTAGTTTTCTCTTGTTTAGCATGTTCGAAGTGTTCGATATATTCTTTCTGCTTATAAGGAGTTAATGTTTTAAAAGCCTTAGCTAGTATTTGGTCATTAGTCATATAAGAGTTAAAGAGAGTAGACTCTAATGGTTTTACTTCCTGTGGTTCTAGAGTAAGACCTTTTCTTTCGACTTCTATTGCTTCATTTATGTACTGTGCTAATAGATTACTATCTAATTCATCTAAGGAGGTCAGTCGCCATTGACGCAGTAGTTTAGTTTTTCCCTCTTGAGCATTAATAAGTACATTGTTAGAATCTTTTAAGAATACACCTTTGTAAAACCAAATAGCTACATAGTTCTTAAATCCGCCTACAGCAACTACTTTCGCGTTACCTAAACAATAAACTTTAGTACCCCATTTTATCTGTGGAACTAATTCAGTTTGATCAAAAATTGATTCTATAAAGGTTATTTCTTCATTCCAATTCATAAAAAAAGCTATCTAAAGTTAGATAGCAATTATAGTGAAAAAAGTCTTTGATTACTTTTTGATTTTATCGAAATGTGTGATTAAGTCAATTAACCTAGATGAATACCCAATCTCGTTATCATACCATCCTACTACCTTAACCATTTTGTCTAGTACAGAAGTTAGCTGTGAATCAAAAAGACAAGAGTTGGTATTGCCTAGTATATCTACAGATACGATAGGATCTGCGGTATAAGCTAAGATACCCTTTAGCTCTCCCTCTGCCGCTTTTTTAAAGGCAGCATTGATTTCATCAATACTTACTTTGCGTTCCACTATACATGTTATATCTGTCAGAGAACCATCAGGTACTGGTACACGGATACCACCACCACCTATTCTACCTTCGTATTCTGGGAATATCTTGCTAAGTGCCTTAGCTGCTCCAGTAGTAGTAGGTACTATAGATTGTGCAGCTCCTCTAGCTCTGCGTAAGTCTTTATGAGGTTGATCGTGAAGACTCTGATCTGTAGTGTATGAGTGTACTGTAGTGATATAAGCATGCTCTATACCACATAGTTCTTTAATCACTTTTACCATAGGAGCAGCATTATTAGTAGTACAGCTCGCGTTAGAGATGATAAGTTCTTCTCCAGTCAGTATATCTTGATTTACCCCTAATACTATTGTTTTAATGATGTTATCTTCAGGAGGTACAGATAGGATAACACGTTTAGCTCCTTGAGATATGTGCTCTTTTAGCAGTTCATACGTCTTTCTACGACCTGTAGCTTCTACCACATAGTCTATGTCTAAAGATTTCCAATCTAATCCATTAATCTCACTCTCTCTAAAGAAAGAAATCCTTTTATTATCAATAATGATATGATTATCATCGTAAGATACTTCCTTATTTAGTATACCATGGATACTGTCATATTTGACTAAGTGAGCCATAGTCTGAGTATCTGCTAGATCATTTATAGCGACTACTTCTATCGTAGGATGATCTAGTAAGAGTTTAAAAAGGTTTCGTCCAATACGACCAAAACCGTTTATTGCTATTTTTATTTTACTCATAAATGTAAAAAGAAGAAGGTCGCGGTAAACGCGACCTCATGTATATTATAAAAGGTGTTTTTGAGCTCTGTATGAAGAACGTACTAATGCACCACTCTCTACGTGTCTGAAGCCAAGTTCTAAACCTATCTTTTCGTATTTTTCGAATTGCTCAGGAGTGATAAACTCTTTTACAGGAAGGTGTTTTTTACTAGGTTGTAAATACTGTCCTATAGTAAGTACATCTAAGTTCACCGCTTTAAGGTCATGCATTGTTTGGATTACCTCTTCTTCTGTTTCTCCTAGTCCTAACATGATACCAGATTTAGTTCTGTTGATACCTTTTTCTTTTAAGTATCTAAGTACTTCTAAACTTCTATCATATTTAGCCTGAATACGCACTTCACGAGTAAGACGTCTTACAGTCTCCATATTATGAGATACGATCTCAGGATTAACTTCGATAATTCTATCTATATTTCTCTCTATTCCTTGGAAGTCTGGTATTAAAGTTTCCATAGTAGTACCAGGGCTGATTCTTCTTACTGCTTGTACAGTTTCTGCCCAGATAATAGATCCTCCATCTTTAAGGTCATCTCTATCCACACTAGTAATAACAGCATGTTTGATAGACATTAATTTGATAGATCGTGCTACTTTTTCTGGTTCATCCCAATCCACTGTTTCAGGACGTCCAGTTTTTACACCACAGAATCCACAAGAACGCGTACAGATATTACCTAATATCATAAATGTAGCAGTTCCTTCTCCCCAGCATTCTCCCATATTAGGACAACTTCCTGAAGTACAGATTGTGTTTAGTTTATACTTATCTACTAAACCTCTAAGTTCAGTGTACTTCTTTCCAGTCGGAAGCTTTACACGTAGCCACTTTGGTTTAGCTTTAGGTTCTATATTTGAGTCTAAGATTGTATCCATAGTATGATTTTATCAAAGTACAAATATACTTATTCTTAAGACTTTTCTTGTATTAATAAATGCTAAAAGTTGTTTGTACTTATTTTACCTCTGACTATCTGCTTTAAAGATTTTTGACTTATCTATAAAGTGTTTATTGTTTAGTACTTTATCAATTTTGTTAATAGTTAATCAACTGTATATTTTTGTCTCAGAATTATTTTAAAAAAATAGAAGTTTTTTTTTCTTTTTAGAGCCATTTTTTCTCTTTTTGATGGAGTATAGTAGAGTGTTTTTATCAGTTTTTTTAAATAACACTCATTAAGAGGTTGTTTTAGATGTCTTTTCTAAATTTTTAGAGGTACTTTTTTTTATTTGTTTTTTTGTAAAATATTGATTTTTAATGTTATATGTATTTTGTGGGTGTTTTAGTAAAAAATATATAGCCTCTCAATCCCTTATAAACAGGGCATTCAATGAGGTTTGTTGGACAGTTCTTGGAGAATACGCCGTGTTTAGTTGGCAAACGAGCTAGTTTGTCGAACAATTGTTCATGTATAGATGTCGTATTGTCCTAGATAGTGGCATACGTACGTATTTTAATAAATATCACAGATAGGTTTAGTAGATATTGATTTAGTGGAGATATTGAGGGGTAAGAGATATAAGATCCTAGATATAGATAAATAGATAAATAGGTAAAGATTGAGGTAAAATTGAGAGTGGCAATCTGTGTATTTAGTAAAAGATATAGTTATGAATATGTTTTACTTTAGTAAACCTTATAGGTTTTAGTACAGATTTATGAAAAAAGAAGATATCACAGTTATTAAACTGTTTTATTTGTTATTCTCTTGAAATAATAGACTAGAAACTCGAAATCAATAGTTTTGTAAATTCCTTAATTTTTAAGTAGTTCTAGGTAGGGTTTTATTATAATTTTTGGATTGATAAAAAAAGACTATTTTTATTATAGATAGAGCAAAAACTAGCGTATATACTTTCGTTTATTGAGTGAATATGAATTATTTAAAATAAAAAGTTTATTGCTGTCTATAATTTAGTTATTTGCAAAAAATAGGGGATAAATTTGTATAAACTATTGAGAAAATATATATTCGCTATTATTTATTTTACAACAAAATGGAAGATCAAATTAGAGAAACACCTGCTGACAAATGGATTGCAAATCCAGTGAGTAGATTTATGAGTAAATCTACGTCAGGTGGGGTAGTATTATTTTTAGCTGCTGTATTTGCTATTTTTATGGCTAATTCACAATGGGCAGATGCTTACATGAGTTTTTGGGATGATAACCATATAGGTTTTTCATTTAATGATATGGTGTTAAACCACTCTTTAAAACATTGGGTGAATGATGGTCTGATGGCTATTTTCTTCTTTGTGGTAGGATTAGAGTTAAAACGTGAGTTGACTACAGGAGAATTATCATCACCGAAGAAAGCGATGTTACCTATTATCGCTGCTATAGGTGGTATGGTGGTACCTGCTTTAATATACACTGTGTTTAATGGAGGTACGGATGCTGCACATGGATGGGGAATCCCGATGGCAACTGATATTGCTTTCGCATTAGGAGTATTATTCTTATTAGGAGATAAAGTACCTACATCATTAAAAGTGTTTTTGACAGCACTAGCTATTGCTGATGATTTAGGAGCAGTTATGGTTATCGCTATATTCTATACAAGTGATTTATCTATGCTAAATCTAGGAATGGGATTAGGGTTCTTCGGGCTGCTAATCTTAGGTAATTTAATAGGAATTAGAAATACACTTTACTATGCTATTATTGGTATTGGTGGAGTTTGGTTATGCTTCTTATTATCAGGAGTACACGCGACTATCGCTGCGGTATTAGCTGCTTTTGCTATCCCTAGTACTGCTAGAGTACACGAGTCTTACTTCGTGTCTAAATTAAATGCATTAAGAGATCGTTTTAGTAAAATAGATCCAGATGATAAAATTCCTAATCTTACTGGAGATCAGATGGAGTGTGTAGAGGATATTAGAGTGCTAGCATCTGATGCATTACCTGCATCTATTCGTTTAGAGCACAGTATGCATAACTTCGTTTCGTTCTTCGTTATGCCAGTATTTGCACTAGCTAATGCAGCTATTCCTATTCACTTAGGAGATGGAGGATTAAGTGCAGTTACTCTAGGTGTTGCTTTTGGTTTATTAGTAGGTAAGGTGTTAGGAGTAGCAGGATTGACAGGATTATTAATTAAGTTAAAAGTAGTGCCAATGCCTAAAGGAATGACTTACTTAAACTTATTAGGTCTAGGTTTCTTAGCTGCTATTGGATTTACAATGTCATTATTCGTTACAGAATTAGCATTTGATATTAACTTACATCCAGAGTTTCCTGATCAGGCTAAATTAGGTATTCTAATTGCTTCTGGTCTTGGAGGTATTATAGGGTATATCTTACTATCTATGTGTGGTAAGAAGACAGGAGTACAAGAAGAAGCGTAATTTTATTACAATAGATATAAGGCTCTGTGAAAGTTAATTTCACAGAGCCTTTTTTATTGGTTTAAATATAGTAGATGGTGTCTAACAAATACTATATTTGCAACTTAATTCAAAAACAGATACACAGAGTTACATGATTACAGTTAACGATATTTCAGTTCAGTTTGGTGGTACTACTTTATTTAGTGGTGTCAATTTTTCAATCAATGAAAACGACAAGATTGCTCTAATGGGAAAAAATGGAGCAGGAAAATCTACTTTATTAAAGATAGTAGCAGGTGAGAATAAACCGTCTTCAGGAGCTATTTCTGCACCTAAAGATGCTGTTATTGCTTATTTACCACAGCACTTATTGACAGCGGATAACTGTACAGTTATGGAGGAAGCTTCTAAAGCATATGCTCATATCTTCTCAATGAAGAAAGAGATAGATGACTTAAACGAAGAGTTGACTGTTCGTACAGATTATGAGAGTGATGCTTATATGAAACTTATAGAACGTGTATCTGAGTTAAGTGAAAAGTTCTATTCAATCGAAGAGGTTAATTATGAGGCAGAAGTAGAGAAAATCTTGAAAGGATTAGGATTCTTAAGAGAAGACTTTACACGTCCTACTTCAGAGTTTAGTGGAGGATGGAGAATGCGTATTGAGTTAGCTAAGATCTTATTGCAAAAGCCTGATTTAATTCTATTAGATGAGCCTACTAACCACATGGATATTGAGAGTATCGAATGGTTAGAAGATTTCTTAATTAATTCGGCTAAGGCTGTTATGGTAATCTCTCACGACCGTGCATTCGTAGATAATATTACTAATCGTACGATAGAGGTGACTATGGGTAAAATCTATGATTATAAAGCGAAGTACTCTGATTATTTAGTATTACGTCAGGATAGACGTGCACATCAATTAAAAGCTTATGAAGAGCAACAAAAGATGATTGCAGAGAATACAGAGTTCATTGAGCGTTTTAAAGGAACTTATTCTAAGACTTTACAAGTTCAGTCTCGTGTGAAGATGTTAGAGAAACTGGAGATTATAGAAGTAGATGAAGTAGATAACTCTGCATTAAGACTAAAGTTTCCACCAGCACCTCGTTCTGGTCAGTATCCTGTAATTGTAAAAGAATTGTCTAAATCTTATGGTGATCATGTAGTATTTAAGGATGCTAATATGGTAATCGAAAGAGGACAAAAGGTAGCTTTCGTAGGAAAGAATGGTGAAGGTAAGTCTACTATGATTAAAGCTATTATGAAAGAGATCGACTTCCAAGGAGAAGTAGAAATAGGACATAATATTCAGATTGGTTATTTTGCACAAAATCAGGCTTCATTGTTAGATGAGAATATCACTATTTTTGAAACTGTAGATAGAATTGCAGAAGGAGATATCAGAACTCAGATTAAGAATATCTTAGGAGCCTTTATGTTTGCTGGGGATGATATTCAGAAAAAAGTAAAAGTGTTATCTGGAGGAGAGAAAACTCGTCTAGCTATGGTTAAGTTATTATTAGAGCCTTATAACTTATTGATTCTGGATGAGCCTACGAACCACTTAGATATGAAAACTAAAGATATCATTAAGGATGCCTTACGTGAGTTTGAAGGAACAGTAATCTTAGTATCTCACGACCGTGACTTCTTAGATGGGTTAGCAGAGAAGGTATTTGAGTTTGGTAACAAGCGAGTGAAGGAACACTTCGAAGATATCAGAGGTTTCTTAGCACATAAGAAAATGGAAAACTTAAGAGAAATCGAAAAGTAATATATACTAAAGAGTAGTCGTTAGGCTACTCTTTTTTTATTTGTATTTAGTAGAGATTTTATATGTCTGTTTATGTGGCATATATTTTGTGCATTTAATACTCGTATGTTTTAACCCAGATTCCGCATTAGCCCAATACTATGAATTAATTCTACTTTATATCTCTATCACTTTTTCTAAAACCATGCTATAGTATGCTTTTTTCATAAGTTCAGAGCTATTTTGTATAATGAACTCTCGTTAATTGGTCTATCGCACAATCTGGGTTTAATAACTAATGATTTACTTTAAGTACTCTTATACGACTTGTTATAGCGTTTTATACAGTTATAGGGTGTATAAGGCGCTGTCATCTGATAGGTATGATAAAAAGTGACGAAAGTTAGTGTTAGATTATAATAAAAAGCTTTAAATTTATAGGTAATTTTAGGTAAAATATAATATTTAAAGTATAGTCTATATATTTGCAATAATATAAAAAGAAGCTATGTTAATGAAAGGATCAAATTTTAAGAATTATCTTTCAATTATGGGAGGAGTACTATTCTGTTTTGGTATATCTAGCTCAGTTTATGCCCAAGAGGGGATGTCATTCACTGATGCTTATAATAAGATGTATCAAGATAATAGTCTAATAAAAGCAGTAGAGAAACAAGAAGAGATACATCACTATAAATGGGAAGCAATGAAAGGGTTGCGATATCCTTCTATCCGTGCATTCGGTGGAGGAGTGTACGTAGGGCGTTCATTGGGATTTGATTTAAATGGATTAAAGAATGGTATAGGAGACTTTATTCACCTACCTAACCCTGATATATTGGGGAATTGGTCTATGTCATTTAATAAACGCGATATGGCTTTCGGTGGATTTATGGCTACATGGCCTTTATATACTGGAGGTAAAATAAATGCAGCTATAAAAGCACACGAGATAGAAAGTAAGATAGGTGAGAAGGATCTAGAAAAGACAAAGAACAAATTAATTACTGAATTAGCACAGCGTTATTACTCGGTAAAGTTAGCTGAAGAAGCTGTGATAGTACGTCAATCTGTTTTAGAAGGTATGAATAAGCATTTACACGATGCTACTAAACTGGAAGAAAACGGTATGATAGCTGCAGTAGAGAAGATGAGTGCAGATGTAGCAGTGTCAGAGGCTAATAGACAGTTAGACGGAGCATTAAAGGATGCTAAACTAGCTAGATTAGCTTTAGCTAATACTTTAGAAGTAGATGAAGTAACGGATAAGTTAGGAAGTGATTTCTTCTCTGTATCACAGTTAGAGGATGTGGGGTTCTTTCAAGAATCAGCAATAGAGAATTATCCTGACTTACAGAAATTAGTACTTCAAAAAGAATTAGCAGATCAAGGAGTAAAGGTTAAACAATCTGCTAATTATCCTACTGTATTTGGTTTTGGACAAACTATTTTGGCACATAATAATCCAATTCTGTTAGGAGAAAAAGACAATAAACCTTGGATAGTAGGGATAGGAGTTACATATACTTTATTCGAAGGATTTAAGAATAGAAACGAGATAAAGGCAGCTAAAGCAACTAGAGAAAGTGTCGAATTGTTTGAAGCTAAAGCTAAAAGCGATGTGAAGATGTTAGTAGCTAAGCTGTACCACGATATACAGAAGCAAGAAGATCAGATAAAAAATCTGAATGTTCAAGAGAAGTTAGCTGTGGAATATCTTCGCGTTAGAACTAAAGCTTTCTCTGAAGGTTTTGCTACTTCTACAGAAGTAGTCGATGCTGAGATGAATTTATCAGGAGTTAGACTGATGAAGTTACAAGCTAATTATAATTATGCGGTAGGTGTAGCATCGTTATTCGAAGTTGCAGGATTAAGTCAAGAGTTTTTACAATACACAAAATAATATAAGCTTTAAAAGATGAAGAATAAAGTAGTAAGTGCAATAGTTGCTATCGTAATAGTACTTTTAATTTTGATAATTTCACTGTGGTATATGAGTGCTCCTACGGAGTCTTATATTCAAGGACAGACAGAGGCTACACAAATTAATGTGGCATCTAAGATACCTGGACGTGTAGAAGACGTTTTAGTGAAAGAAGGACAACAAGTTAAAGCTGGAGATATATTACTAAGAATTAGTACTCCTGAAATAGATGCTAAATTATTACAAGCCGAGTCTGCTAAGAAAGCTGCTCAAGCTATGGATGATAAAGCTAATAAAGGAGCTAGAGGTGAAGAGGTATCAGCTACTTATAATATGTGGCAACAGGCTAAAGCTGGTGCTGAGTTAGCTGAAAAAACGTATAATCGTGTAGAAAACTTATATAAAGAGAAAGTAGTGCCTGCTCAAAAAAGAGATGAGGCTTATACACAATATAAGGCTTCTCAAGAAGTAGAGAAAGCAGCTTATGCTAAGTATCAAATGGTACAGAAAGGTGCTCGTGTAGAAGATAAAGCTGCTGCTCTAGCTATGGTAGGACAGGCACAAGGTGCGGTAAATGAGGTGCTATCTCTAAAAGGTGAAGGTGAGGTAAAAGCTCCACAGGCTGGAGAGGTACTGACTATTATGCCTAACAAAGGAGAAATAGTAAACTCTGGGTATCCTGTGGTAAACCTAGTGGATTTATCTGATGTATGGGTGTACTTTAATATCAAAGAAAACTTAATGCCTAAGTTTAAAATGGGAACAAAGTTTATGGCTAAATTTCCAGCATTAGGAGAAGAATTAGTAGAACTAGAAGTAAAATATATCGCTGCTCAAGGTGACTATGCAACATGGACTGCAACTAAAACTAAAGGTGACTTTGATATGAAAACATTCCAAATAAAGGCTTATCCTACTAAAAAAGTAGAAGGGTTAAGACCTGGAATGAGTGCATTAGTATTAGAAAGTAGTTTGAAATAATCAGTTTAATGGCAAAAAAAGGTTTTTTATCTATATTTAAAGAAGAGTGTTATAGGATATTCTCTTCACCAAGACTATTGGTCTTGATGATAGGAGTACCTGTTATGCTATTCTACTTCTATTTTTCATTGTTAAGTCAGGGAGTTTCTAGAGATTTACCTGTTACTCTGTTGGATCTAGATAAAAGTAAATTATCACGTCAGCTAGGTCGAATGATAGATGCCACTTCGAGTATGGATATTGCGTACGAAGTGAGTGATGAATTAGAAGGACAAAAGACTATTAGAAGAGGAGATTCTTTTGCGTTAATTATTATTCCTAAAGATTTTCAAAAGAATATACAGAAGAGTGTTTATACTAATGTGTTATGTTATTATAACGGACAGTATTTATTACCAGCTGGTTTAATACAGAGAGACTTTCAGATGGCAGCAGGAAGCTTTGCTGCTGGGGCTAAAATTATGAATTTACAACAGAGTGGACTTATGGCAGATCAAGCTGTTGCTACTGTTGTTCCTACAGGTACTAATAGTCATGTACTGTATAATCCTTATACGAGTTATGGTTATTATCTAAATGTAGCATTTATGCCTATGTCTTTTCAGATTATTATTATGGTAATTTCTATCTATGCTTTTGGTTCTGTGCTGAAGTATAATAGAGGAAAGGAATTATTAGAACAGAGTGATGATAGGATATTTGTAGCTATTATAGCTAGGATACTACCTTATACACTTGTGTTCTGTCTGTTAGGATTATTAATGAATTCACTGTTGTATTATAAGATAGGTGTACCTTTTAGAGGTAATTTCTTTGTGGTAAACTTATTTTTCTGCTCATTCGTAGTTGTTAGTCAGAGTATGGCATTCTTTATGGCATCTATTATGTCTAGTATGCGTACTGCTCTAACTATAGGAGGTTCATATTCTGCATTAGCATTTTCGTTTGCTGGGTATACTTTCCCTCCAGAAGGAATGAGTGCATTTACAAGAGGATTGAATTATATTTTCCCATTCCATTCATATATGCGATTTACGGTTGACTATGCGATTAGAGGGATCCAGTACAATAGTATACAACAGAATTATATAATCACAATGGCTGTATTCGTATGCCTTGGTGCATTGTGTATTCCGTTGTATTATAAAAAGTTGAAGAAAGGAGGTTATAATGTTGAGAAACTTGATTAGTAATTTAGCTTTAATAATAGAGGCTTGTAAACGAGAGTTTAAACTTATATTCTCTGACTCGGCAGTGGTAATGTCTTATATGTTATCTGTGATGCTAGTTGGGTTCTTCTACTCTTATGTGTATTCACATGAGACATTTGATGATTTACCTATAGCAATCGTAGATAATGACCAAGCAAAATTAGGGCAACAGGTAGGAAGAATGATAGATGCTACACATCAGTTAAAGGTAGTATATAAGACTTCTGACTTTGATGCGGCTAAAGAAATATATGACAAAGGTGATATCCGTGGTATAATAACTATACCTAAGGACTTTACTAAAGATATGCAAAAAGGTAAGGTACCTTCTATATCAGTGTATGCTGATGCTTCTTATATGCTCTATTATAAGCAGACGATAGGTGCAGTGATGGTATCTATGGGAACATTTAATGCACAAGTGGAGGTAAATAAAGCTATGGCTAATAGTACTCCTATGGATCAAGCTGTAGCCACAAGAAGACCTTTTAATGTAACGGCTGTTCCGCTGTATAATATAAACGTAGGATATGCTACGTTCTTAATGCCTGTAGTATTTATCATAGCATTACAGACTCTGCAGCTAACAGCTATGGGAATTATGGGGGGGACACTTAGAGAAAGTGGCCGTTTTGCTCAGGTATTTGCGTATGCAGAAAAGAGACGATTTGGAAATGTCTTCTTGACATTTGGTAGAAGTCTTGCTTACTTAGTTATTTCGATGGTATTACTTCTTATAGAAGTACTAATAGTATTACATGTGTATAACTTGCCTCAAAGAGGTAAACTAATTGAAATTATCGTATTTCTAATACCAGTAATACTAGCTATAACATTCTTAGGAATGGGGTTAGTGAACTTCTTTAAAAGAAGAGAAGATGCTATTATGAGTGTAACTGTGTTTTCGATACCCGCTTTAATGATAAGTGGTACATCGTGGCCTACAATTGCTTTTCCGGCGTGGATAGAAAATATATCTGTATTAGCACCTAGTACATTAGGAGTGAAGGGATTTGTCTCGTTAACTCAGTTTGGAGCATCACTATCAGAAATTAATGATGTCTTTATAAAAATGTGGGGGCTTTGTATTTTTTATTTTATATTTGCAGTCTGGACCAACAGAAGATTCAGAAGAGAAGAAAACAAATAATTCAATATAGCTTTAGAGCTTAAACGAAAAAGCAGAAGTAATTTTACTTCTGCTTTTTTATTTAGTATTATCAGCTTTATTAGTATTTTAAGTTAGGGTATTGCTCTATTAATTTTTCTTTAAAGCTTATTCCCATTACTCTACATTTACCTAAAATATCAACTATCGATGATGATGCATCTGATAAAGGAATACCTTGTGTGCCTTTAGTTATGCGGTCAAATAAGATAATTTCTACATTCTTACCATCGCTCTCATAGATTAGTTTTTTAGAAACTTTATCTCCAACAGTTGATTGTATTCTAGAGGTTTTATCAACTGCACTTAAATCTGTGATTTTAGCACGCTGTAGTTGTCCTCTAGTTAGAGTGAATAAGCTAGAAAGTTCTCCTTCTTGAAAAAATACATAATGTAGATCCTCCCCTGTAAGAACTAAATAGGCTGCATTATCTGCTTGTGTATATGTAGCACGTACTCCTATTAAACTGTACCCAATTACTTTTAATCCTGTTATTAATGTGCTTTTTGTTTTAGCAGTTAAGTTTGTTAAGTAAGCACATTCTGTAAAAGCATCAATTGTTTGATTAGGGAATTTATTGTTTAAAGGACTGAAAATTCGTTGAAGCAATTCTGCTTTAAATTCTTCGCTTTTAGCTACCATTTCAGGTGTTTCATAATTCTTTGTAGTTTTTTTCTGTTTATTACGGATATAGAACATATAACCGTATGAACCACCAAATACCACTACAATGAAAATAATTAAAATTGGATCCATCTTTTAATACTTTAGTTTTTATTAATGTTTTAATTGTTAAAATTAACTAAAAAGTATTTTATTTAATGGTGTTTTTAGTGTTTTGTATTGATTATTTTTAATTAATTATATTAGTTTTTGATAGATAGTTTGTAAATACCTGATTTGTTAGTATCGTTATCAGGATCTTCACATAATAAGAATTCTAAGTTCTTTCCTTCTTGACTGTATAGAGTAAGCCCTTCGAATTTATGTGTTTCACTTACTGTAATTGTTTT
The DNA here is from genome assembly GCF_900109075.1 of Myroides marinus. Classification (GTDB taxonomy): domain Bacteria; phylum Bacteroidota; class Bacteroidia; order Flavobacteriales; family Flavobacteriaceae; genus Flavobacterium; species Flavobacterium marinum_A. The sequence goes on from NZ_FNYS01000011.1 coordinate 91,020, forward strand.
TTCTACTTTTAGTTTATCTAGATTTATACGGCCTAGTATAGTTCCTTTTATTTCACCATCTGCGTAAGTAGAGTTACTGTCTTCGGCAGCTGCTAAGAAGTATATCTTATCTTCTACTTTTATTGCATCAGTAAAGCTAGTCTGTACTTTGTTTAATTTAGGAAGCTTTATAGGTGTATAAGTAAGTTGAAAGTCGTTAAGGATGTTATTACCTTTAACTACAAATATACCATTGGCTTTCTTAGGACCATTACCTCTATTAAAGAAGTACCAAAGTTCGTTGTCATAAATAACGCCTTCTATATTAAAATCTTCGTCTGATAGATTAGCAAAGCTTTTCATAGAAGCATATAGTATGTCTAATTCATTCTCTGATATTACTTCGTTCGTAAGTTTGTTTACTTCTACTAGTTTTATGCGGTTAGGTTTAGATCCAGAGCCAAAGATGTAGTAATTCACACCATCTGTAGTGATAGCTTCATAATCTGGCTTAGCTGCTTTATATATATTGTCTTCACCAATATTATCAAGTGATAAAGGTGTTTTATATAGATGTTGTTGTTCTATGTTATAGTGATAGAAGTTGGTAGAGTTGTCTGATATTAGATGAATTTGGTTATCGTCATATACTAGACCTGAGGCAGCTCCAATACCTAATAATTGGAAAAGAAGTTCTAATGCAATTTGTTTCATGAATAAATGTTTGTTTTAATGCAGAGCAAGTTTAGAAATAAAGTAGTAATTTAAGGTTTTAATTTTGATAGAATGAATTTAGAAGAAAAATATAGAATAGACAATAGCAATGTTGATTTAGAACAATTGTCTACCATACCTGATTTAAATTTTTCGTTGACTAAAGCTTTTCGCAAAGTTGATAAGTTGAGTCGTAACCTTGGGAAGTTTCAGGATGTGATGTATGCACATAATAGGTATAGTGTACTAATTTGTATTCAAGGAATGGATACTGCAGGTAAAGATAGCCTTATCCGAGAGGTGTTTAAGTCATTTAATGCTAGGGGAGTGGTAGTGCAGAGCTTTAAGAAACCAACTTCGTATGAATTAGAACATGATTATCTGTGGAGACATTATGTAACTTTACCTGAGCGTGGTAAGTTCACAGTATTTAATAGAAGCCATTATGAGAATGTATTAATCTCGCGTGTACACTCTCAAGTAGTACTAAATGAAATGATACCAGGTATTCAAAAAGCTGAAGATATAACAGATGAGTTCTGGGAAAAAAGATATGAGGAGATTAATAACTTTGAGAAGCATATTGCAAACAATGGGGTTATTGTCTTAAAGTTCTTTTTACACTTAAGCAAGAAGGAACAAAAGAAGAGAATATTGCGTCGCTTAGAAAAAGAAAAGCACAATTGGAAGTTTGAACCTAGCGATATAAAAGAAAGAGAGTATTGGGATGATTATCAGAAGTATTATCAAGAAGCTATCAGTAAGACTTCTACTTCTGAGTGCCCGTGGTATGTCATACCAGCAGATGATAAGGCATATTGTAGATTTGCCTTTGCTAAGATTCTAGAAGAGGTGTTTAGTAAATATGACGATATCAAATTACCTAAATTGGCTCCTGAGATCAAGAAGGATTTAGATGTGTATATGGAGAAGCTTAAAAATGAAGAGTAATAGAAAATAAAGAAGCCAATTCTAAGGTATAGGATTGGCTTCTTTTATTCAGTTATGATCTTATTTCTTCTTGCTTTTCTTTTTTAAAGAGAATCCGTAGGCTACTCGGATAGCAAGTTGGTCTGTGTTATAATCATTAAAGTTCTCGTAGCGAAGACTTACATCTACGTAACGATTAGCATATCCTATAGCAGGTGACCAAATAAAAGTATTTCCCATACCTTCATGTGTACCAAAACCAGCTCCTAATTCACCCATAGCATAGATGTTTTTGTTTAAGAACTGTTTAAATCCTGCTTTTACAGGTACTAACCCTAAGTCTCCATCGCTATCAAATAAATGAGTATAACCAGAGGTAAGTGTTAAGGATGTTTTTTGGCTAAAATCGTATTGAATCCTAGCATCCACTCCTAGAGCTCCGTCATATTCAGAGTCTAAAGGCAATCCGCCATTTAACCCAAAACCTACTCTAAAACCTTTTGGGTAATAGGGTTTGTCTTTTTTCTGTGCTGTAGCAGGTAATGTCGCTAATAGCACAATAGCCATGAAAGCTAATGATACTTTCTTTGTGAGTTTGAACATGAGTTTTGTGTTTTTATTTGTTGTTGTATAAAAATACCTTGCAATAAACTTGCCGTTTGAGAATTTGTTTTTGTTGATTCGTGTAATAAGAGAAGTTAGTTTAATCTACAGTCTGTATATTTGCACAAAATTTTAATAAATGAATTTATCTGTATATTATAAAGAATTCGGGTATAACATACGGTTAGCTTATCCCATTATATTAGCAATGTTAGGTCACACTGTTGTTGGGGTGATTGATAATATAATGGTTGGAAAAATCGGAGCGACAGAGTTGGCAGCAGCTTCCTTAGCTAATAGTTTTGTATTTATAGCTATTTCCTTAGGTGTCGGATTTTCAACAGCTTTAACACCTTTAGTAGCACATAGTGATGCAGAGAAAGATACAGCTGAAGGTCGTAAGATATTTGTAAATGGATTAGTGTTATGTACAACGTTAGGGGTAATCTTATTCTCAATAATATTCTTTGCAAAGCCTTTATTAATGCATATGGGACAACCTGAAGACGTAACTCTTTTGGCTAAACCGTTCTTAGATATTGTAGCTTTATCACTGATACCACTAGTAATGTATCAAGCATATAAGCAGTTTGCTGATGGTAAATCACAAACTAAAAATTCTATGTATGCGACGATAATAGCTAATGTTACTAATATTGTATTCAATTATCTATTGATATATGGTGTGTGGATTTTCCCCGAAATGGGTATGCTAGGGGCAGCTTATGGAACACTTATTTCTCGTATTGTGATGATTATTTATATGCACTATGCCCTTAGAAGACAGGAGATGTTTAAACCTTTCTTATTAAATATAAATTTTAGTGAGGTTAAGAAAGAGATGTTATCTAAGATCACAAAAATTGGTGTTCCATCTGGAATGATGAGTTTCTTTGAAGTAGCTTTATTTGTTGGTGCAGTATGGTTGTCAGGAATGATAGGTACAGAAGCTCAAGCAGCTAATCAGATAGCATTAAGTATGTCTTCGATGACCTTTATGTTTGCGAGTGGATTAAGTGTCGCAGCGATGATTAGAGTTGGTAATCAAAGAGGATTAAAGGATTATGTGAAGCTTAGAGTAGTAGCACGTTCTATTATTTTGATGGCAATCTTGATTTATACAGGTTTTGCTATTCTATTTGTCTTGTTCCACAATTATATTCCAATGTTGTTTTTAGATAATAATAGCATTGAAAGTGCTGTAATGAACCAAGAAGTGATTAAATTAGCAGGCCAGTTGTTATTAGTAGCAGCTGTGTTCCAAATATCAGATTGTATTCAAGTAGTTACATTGGGAGCACTTAGAGGTCTTCAAGACGTTAATATGCCTATGATTATTACTTTTATATCGTATTGGATTATAGGTTTCCCTGTATCTATATACTTGGGGTTATATACTAACGTCGGAGCAGCAGGAATCTGGATAGGATTATTGGCAGGATTAACGACAGCAGCTGTATGCTTATATTGGCGTTTTCACGTGCTGTCAAACAGATTAATAAATAATAATTAGAAATAATATGGAATTACCAAAGTTCGTACTAGCAGATAATACAGAGTATCCAGAGGATATCTTTATTATACATTTAGAGTTTCCTAGATTTATCATCAACTTAAACACTGATGAGGTTGAGTTCTTAGAAACAATTGAAGAGTCTGAAGAGGAAGAAATAGAAGCAGAAATGGAAGGACTTATCGTTAAAGCAGGAGCGTTTTACGAGAGAGAAATGGAGCGCTATGTAGATGACGAAGAATTAGACGAAGAAGACTAATATTTGATTATTCAAAAAGCAGATAACTTTCAATAGAATATTCTACTTAGAGTTATCTGTATTAAAATAAATATTTAATATTTTATGAGCAGCTGCAAAAGGTGATAACTCACTATTTTGCACTGCTTTTTTGTTTTCTGTAAGCATAGTTTTTACTTCTGGATGATTGTAGAAGTTCATTAATATATTCTCATTGATCGTTTCTAGCATCCAGTATTGGTTCTGTTCTTTGCGTCTGCTGTCAAAGTAACCATTCTCTTTAGTCAATGTTGTGTATTGCGTGATGATATCCCAGATTTCACTTATCCCAGTATTTTCTATAGCACTACAAGTACTAACTTTAGGTGTCCAATCAGAAGGTTTTTTAGGAAATAGGTGTAAGGCTCTATTATAATCTAGTTTAGCCATATGGGCTTTCTTAATATTTTCTCCATCTGCTTTATTGATGATAACAGCATCTGCCATTTCCATAATACCTCTTTTGATGCCTTGTAGTTCATCACCAGCCCCAGCAAGGTTTAGCAATAGGAAGAAATCAACCATACTCTGTACAGCAGTTTCGCTCTGACCTACACCTACAGTCTCAACTAGTATAGTGTCAAAACCACAAGCTTCACAAAGAATAATACTTTCTCTTGTTTTTCTAGCTACACCACCTAGACTATCACCTGAAGCAGAGGGGCGAATAAAAGCATTTTCTTCACGTACTAATTCTTCCATACGAGTCTTATCACCTAGAATACTTCCTTTAGTAATACTACTACTTGGGTCAATAGCAAGCACAGCTACTTTCTTACCTAGTGATGTTAGGAGTTTACCGAAGGCTTCTATAAATGTACTTTTACCAACACCAGGAACACCTGTAATACCTATACGTACAGACTTATTAGCATACGGAAGACATCCCTGTACAATCTCTTCAGCTTGTGCGTGATGAAGCGGGTTTAAACTCTCAATCAATGTTATACCTTGGCTAAGAGCTACTTTATCATTCTCTATAATTCTTTGTATGATTTCTTTGGTAGAAACCTTTTGTCTACGTCTTTCTTGAAACTTAGCAATAGCATTTTTATCAGTAGTATTAGGTTGTTCTATACCTTCGTTTTCAGTTAACGCTGATTTATTGTGATTATGCTGTGACATATCTAAAAATCTAAATAGTTGTTGGGAATGATAAAAGGTAAAAGTACTAAAAATAGGCATATTTCGAAATTTATTTGAATGGTTAGGAGTTTATCTACTCAACCTCTTATATTTGGGCTTAACAATAAATAACCCTAATGAATAGTAAATTACTTTACCCCAAAAGTCTAGTAAGGAAAATCAACGAACAAACACTCAATCACAAGACCGTTTATCCCATCCTACTAGCAATTAGTTTCGGACATTTATGTAACGATTTATTACAAGCTATAGTTCCTGCAGTCTATCCAATGTTAAAGACGAACTATAACTTAAGTTTTGCACAGATAGGTATTATTACATTCTGTTTTCAAATTTCCTCTTCTTTACTCCAACCTCTTGTTGGAACATACACAGACAAACACCCAAAACCTTATTCACAAATGATCGGAATGATCTGTTCTATGCTAGGTGTAATTCTTTTGAGTTATGCTCCGAGTTATGCTATGGTGCTTTGTGCTGTAATTTTAATTGGTATAGGATCATCTATTTTCCATCCAGAGTCTTCTAGAGTATCTTATGTAGCTTCTGGTGGTAAACGTAGCTTAGCGCAGTCTATATTTCAAATAGGAGGTAATACAGGTACCGCGCTTGCACCTTTACTAGTAGCGTGGATTGTATTGCCAAAAGGACAACAGCACCTTCTTTGGTTCGTTGTAGTTTCTATTATTGCTCAATTTGTTTACGCATTTATAGGTGGGTGGTATAAAGATGTATTAAAGAATCAAGTAGGAAAAGCAAAGAAAGCTATACGCATTCCTGAGTTATCTAAACTAAGAGTATGGACATCTATATTTGTACTATTATTATTGATATTCTCTAAGTACTTCTATGTAGCAAGTATCTCTAGTTACTTTCAGTTTTATACAATGGAGAAGTTTGGTATCAGTGAAGTACAAGCACAAGTATATTTATTTTACTTCTTATTAGCTGTTGCAGCTGGTACTTTAATTGGAGGTTTCTTTGGAGATAAAGTAGGACGTAAATACATTATTTGGTTCTCTGTATTAGGAGTAGCTCCATTTACATTAATGTTACCTTATGCTTCTTTAGAATGGACAGGAATATTAATTGTCATAATAGGACTAATTTTATCATCTGCATTCCCTTCAATCTTAGTATATGCCCAAGAGTTATTACCTCGTAAGATTGGTATGGTTTCAGGTTTATTCTATGGTTTCGCCTTTGGTATGGGAGGATTAGGATCAGCTGTTTTAGGATGGTGGGCAGACCGCACATCTATTGAGAACATCTATGTTATTTGTGCTTACTTACCACTAATAGGTATTATAGCAGCTTTCTTACCAAATATGAAGAAAGTTAAGTTTAGAGAAGAAGAGTAGTATTAGCTTATGATTAAATCCTAAAAGTTATAAAACAGAAAAAGCGTAAGTGACTAACTTACGCTTTTTCTGTTTTATATAAATTGTTATAATATTTTTCCTGTTAAGAACATTGCTGCAATAGAGAAGTAAATAATCAATCCAGAAACGTCTACTAATGTAGCTACGAATGGAGCAGAGGCTGTAGCAGGGTCCATACCAAACTTTCTAAGGATAAATGGTATTAGTGAACCAGATAATGTCCCCCATAGGACAATGAATAAAAGTGATACTGATACACTCAAACCAACAGCTACCCAATGTATTCCATAATCATAAATACCTGCTTCTTGCCAAATAAAGATTCTAACAAAACCAATGATACCTAATATTCCTCCTAGCATTACCCCAGAGGCTAATTCTTTGCGCATTACATACCACCAGTCACTTAGTTTTAGTTCTCCAAGTGCCATAGCACGGATGATAAGTGAAGCTGCCTGTGATCCAGAGTTACCTCCACTGGAGATGATTAAAGGAACGAATAGTGCTAGTACTACAGCTTTCTCTATTTCATCTTCGAAGTGTCCCATTGCTGAGGCTGTAAGCATTTCTCCTAAGAATAAGATAATAAGCCAACCTGCTCTTTTGCGGACAAGTTCAAATAAAGGTGTTTGAGTATAAGATAAATCTAACTCTTCCATACCCCCAAACTTTTGGATATCTTCAGTGTCCCTATCTTTTATCGCATCTAAGATATCATCGAATGTAACAATACCTACTAATACTCCACTTTCTGTAATGATAGGAAGAGCAGAACGATCATACTTTTCAAATATATCAAAAGCATCTTCAGTCTTAGTTGTACTTGTTATAGAAACGAAAGTATTATCTATCAAATCAGATATTAGCGTATTCTCATCTGCTAATACAAGTTCTCCAAGTTTTAAGTCATCAATTAACTTGTTGTGATCATCTACAACATAGATATAGTTTAATGTCTCTGCTTTTTTACCATATACCTTTATGTGGTCTAAAACTTGTCTTACTGTTTTATTCGCTTTTGTTTGTATATAAAGCGGAGTCATTAGACGAGCAATACTATCTTCTTTATACCCTATAAGGTTAAGAGCTATTTGTTTCTCTTTATCATTAAGTAAGTTGATAGAGTATTTGATTAACTCATCTGGAAAGTCTTCCAGTAATTCTGTACGGTCATCAGGCTCAAGGTTATTTAGTACATCAGCATAATCTTCTTGCGTCATACTGCGTACTATTTCCTCTTGAATGTTGATGTCTAAGAAGGAGAATACTTCAACTTTTAAGTCAGGTGAAAGCTTAAGAAACGAAAGGTTTCTTTCAGTTCTTTTCATCTCTGTAATAGCTTCAGCAATGTCAGCTGGGTGCATATCTTTAAAAGTCATAGATCGAAGTTTATTAAGGTGTTAGTATATTATTTCTTAAAAACTATGCAAAGGTAATCTATACTAAGTGTACTTTAAAATTTCTAATGATTTTTTAATAAAATAAACTTCTCTTAAGATTTTATCTATTTAAACTATTGGTTATCTATAGCATTATCTAAAATTTGGGAATCTAAGCTTTTCTTTGCTTTTGCACCCATTTCTTTTAATTTTTGAACAGAAGTAATTAAGTTTCCTTTACCCTCACTTAGTTTATTGAATGCGTTGTCATATTCAATTTTAGTATCATCAATACGTTTACCTACTTTTTGTAAATCAGTAACAAGGCCAACAAATTTGTCATATAACAATCCTGCCTGTCTAGCTATTTCATAAGCATTTTCTTGTTGTTTGCGTTGGCTCCACATAGTTTCTATTGTACGAAGAGTAGCTAATAGGGTAGAAGGAGTAACTATTACAATATTTTTTTCAAATGCTTTTGTGTACAATGAATTATCAGCATTTATAGCTATAGAGAAAGCAGTTTCTATAGGGATAAATAATAAGACAAAGTCAGGACTAGTGCCTTTATATAGTTCGTGGTAGTTCTTGTCTGATAAGCCATCTATATGCCTTTTTAGAGAGATAAGATGATCTTGTAGATAGCGCTTTTGTTCTTCGATATCTGTGGTATTTACATATTGCTCGTATGCCACTAAAGATACTTTAGAGTCTACCACCATATGTCTGTTATCAGGTAAGTAGATTACTACATCTGGCTGTAGTCTATTGCCGTTCTCTGAAGTATAACTCTGTTGAGTCTCATATTCTCTTCCTTTTTCTAGCCCTGATTTTTCAAGGACACTTTCTAAGATCATTTCACCCCAGTTTCCTTGCATCTTATTATCTCCCTTCAAAGCTTTAGTCAGGTTAAGTGTTTCTTGACTCATCTTTTGGTTCATTTGTTGTAAACCAAATATCTGTTGACGTAAAGCAGCATGATGATCAATACTCTCTTTATGAGTTTGTTCTACCTTTTGTTCGAAGTGTAGTATTTTCTCTTGTAGAGGAGAGAGTAGTGTTTCTAAATTGACTTTGTTTTGTTTAGTAAACTTATCACTTTTCTCTTCTAATATCTTATTCGCTAAGTTTTCAAATTCTATTGTAAATTTCTCTTGCAGTGCTAAAGTTTCTTTCTGCTGGGATTCTAATCGCTCTTGCAGATTTGTGTATTCTGTATCTCGGATAGAGATACGAGCTATTAACTCCTGATTGTCTAATCGGATAATTTCTAAGTTTTCTTCTGTATTTCTCTTTTCAGCTTTTAATTGTTCTATTTGTTTGTCTTTATAGTTATTGTCAGCTTGTAGTTTTATAAAATCAGTCGATGAGGTATTTTCTTTCTTTCCTGATTTACCAATAAAGAAAGCGATGATTATTAAAACAGCTAATAAAGCGATTAAGATTTCTTGTGACATAATAGACTACTTAGATTAATACTCAAAAGTAGTAATTATAAGTGAAGTGAACCTTGTTAGTCCTGCTATGGTTTATAGCAAAAAAAAAGAGGTTAGCGTTAACTAACCTCTTTTAAAATATTTAGAATAAAATATTATTATCTACTTAAGTACATTTTTCTACGAGAATAGATTTCATAAAACTGATCATCTCTTAAGTTTTCGATGAACAAGATACTTTCTCCTGTTGATTTCATCTCAGGTCCTAATGCTTTATTTACATTTTTGAACTTGTTGAATGAGAATACTGGAGTTTTGATTGCATATCCATTTAATTGAGGATTGAAGTCAAAGTCAGTTACCTTGTTATGTCCTAACATTACTTTAGTCGCATAGTTTACATATGGTTCACCATAAGCTTTAGCGATGAAAGGAACAGTTCTAGATGCTCTAGGGTTTGCTTCGATGATATAAACGATATCATCTTTAATAGCAAACTGAATGTTGATTAAACCAACTGTTTTTAAAGCTACAGCAATTTTTCTTGTGTGGTCTTTAATTTGGTTTAATACATACTCACCTAAGTTAAATGGAGGTAACATAGCGTGGCTATCACCAGAGTGAACCCCACAAGGCTCAATGTGCTCCATGATACCGATGATATGTACGTTCTCTCCATCACAGATAGCATCTGCTTCAGCTTCTATAGCACCAGCTAAGTAGTGGTCAAGTAATAATGAGTTACCAGGAATAGAGTTAAGTAATTCGATTACGTGCTCTTCTAATTCTTTTTTATTGATAACAATCTTCATTCCTTGTCCTCCTAATACATAAGAAGGTCTTACTAATAGAGGGAAGTCTAATTTATCTGCTAATTGTAATGCTTGTTCAGCTGTTTTAGCTACACCAAATTGAGGGAATGGAATATCTAATTGCTCTAACAATGTAGAGAAACGACCTCTATCTTCAGCTAAGTCTAATGCGTCAAAGCTAGTTCCTAAGATCTTAATACCATTCTTCTCAAGTTTTTCAGCAAGTTTAAGAGCTGTTTGTCCTCCTAACTGTACGATAACACCTTCTGGTTTCTCATGTTGGATAATATCATAGATATGTTCCCAGAATACAGGTTCGAAGTATAATTTGTTAGCTGTATCAAAGTCAGTAGATACTGTCTCTGGGTTACAGTTAATCATGATTGTTTCGTATCCACACTCTTCAGCAGCTAATACACCGTGCACACAAGAGTAATCGAATTCGATACCTTGACCGATACGATTAGGTCCTGAACCCAATACAACTACTTTTTTCTTATCTGTTACGATACTTTCGTTAGATACATAACGAGTACCATCAGGTCTTTCGATTTCAGCTTCGAAAGTAGAGTAGTAGTAAGGAGTTTTAGCAGGGAACTCAGCAGCACAAGTATCAACTAATTTGAACACACGTTGAATGTTCATATCATCACGTAGTGTGTGAACTTTACTTTCAACAGTATTTAGCATATGTGCGATTTGTCTATCTGCAAAACCTTTTTGTTTAGCTTCAAGTAATAAATCTTTAGGAAGAGTTTCCAGTGTATATTTAGAAATCTCTTTTTCTAACATATATAGTTCTTCGTATTGTTTTAAGAACCACATGTCGATTTTAGTGATTTCATGAATTCTACTTAATGGAATACCATGTTGGATTGCATCATAGATAACGAAAACTCTGTCCCAGCTTGCGTGAGTAAGTTTGTCGATAATTTGGTCATAATTAGTGTATCCTTTACCGTCAGCACCTAAACCATTACGTTTAATCTCTAATGATTGAGTTGCTTTGTGTAACGCTTCTTGGAACGAACGTCCGATACCCATTACTTCCCCTACAGATTTCATTTGAAGACCTAATGTTCTATCAGCACCTTCAAATTTATCAAAGTTCCAACGAGGTATTTTAACGATTACATAATCTAAAGTAGGCTCGAATAAAGCTGATGTAGATTTAGTAATTTGGTTTTGTAACTCATCAAGTGTATATCCTAATGCAAGTTTAGTAGCAATCTTAGCGATAGGATAACCTGTAGCTTTAGATGCTAATGCAGAAGAACGAGATACACGAGGGTTAATTTCAATAGCTACGATATCTTCTTTTTCGTCTGGAGATACAGCGAACTGTACGTTACATCCACCAGCGAAGTTACCGATACTACGCATCATCTTGATTGATAGATCACGCATTCTTTGGAATGTTCTATCAGATAAAGTCATAGCAGGAGCTACAGTGATACTATCTCCAGTGTGGATACCCATAGGGTCCATGTTTTCGATAGTACAGATGATTACTACGTTATCGTTTTTATCACGTAATAATTCTAATTCATATTCTTTCCATCCTAATAAAGCTTTATCAATTAAAACTTCGTGGATAGGAGAGGCTTCAAGACCATAAGTTAATAAATCGTCGAAGTCTTCTTCTTTGTGAACGAAAGCAGCTCCAGTACCTCCAAGTGTAAATGAAGGACGAATAACTAATGGGAAACCAAATTTTTGAGCAATCTCTTTTCCTTCTAAGAATGAAGTAGCAGTACTAGCTGGTGCAGCAGGTACGTCTATTTTCTCTAGAAGCTGTTTAAATTGTTCACGGTCTTCAGTGATGTTAATAGCGTTGATATCAACTCCGATTAGGCGTACTCCGAAGTCAGCCCATATACCTTTCTCATCACATTCTAAACATAAGTTTAGAGCTGTCTGTCCTCCCATAGTAGGTAGTACAGCATCAATCTCAGGATGTGCTACAAGAATCTCGATAATAGATCTTGTTGTCAGTGGTTTTAAGTAAATATGATCTGCCATAGAAGGGTCAGTCATAATTGTAGCAGGGTTAGAGTTAATTAGAATAACTTTAATTCCTTCTTCTCTTAAAGATCTTGCTGATTGTGAACCAGAGTAATCGAATTCACAAGCCTGTCCGATAATGATTGGTCCTGAACCAATGATTAATACAGTTTTGATAGAATTGTCTTTGGGCATTTTAATTGTGTTGTTATGTTAAATACTTCGTTGTGAGTGAAGTAAGTTTAGTGTTGTTGTGTGTGATATAGGGTGTGTTTTACGACAAAGTATAAAAAAAGGCGTTACAAATAATAGTAACACCTTTATCTATGTTTGACTCAAACATTATTTTTTATGTCTTGTTTCACAAGAAACAGTCAATTTATGTCTTCCTTTAGCTCTTCTAGCAGCTAATACTTTTCTACCGTTAGGAGTAGACATTCTATCCATGAAACCATGTTTGTTTCTTCTTTTTCTATTCGATGGTTGAAACGTTCTCTTGCTCATTGCTTTTATCTTTAAATCTTAAATTTTACTATTCTAACTAGGTCTTTCGATTAGCTGTTGCTTAAAAACCGAGTGCAAATATATAAAAGTCTTTTTAGTCTTACAAAACGTTTTTGAAAAATATTTTCGAACATTAAAAATAACCTTGTGAAGTGCACTACTTACGGTACAAATATAATTATAAAATTTAAGAGTTATATGTATGTAATTAATTAAATTATAGTCGATTTGTTATACGGGATAGTATCTTTATAGCGATATCCTGTTCTGTATTTGATATGATTGCAAATGTAATCTCCAATGTCTGAAGTTATGAATTTTGATGTTTTATCTAGGTCAGAAGTTAATACTCCAGCATTGATACAATGCAAAACGGCGTCTTGAATAGCTTCTGCAGCATCGTGTTCCCCTAGATGCTCTAACATCATCGCACCACTTAAGATAGAAGCAATAGGATTAGCGATACCTAAACCTTTAGCTTGTGGATATGAGCCGTGAATAGGTTCAAATAATGCACTCTCATCTCCTACAGATGCTGAAGGTAATAAGCCAATAGACCCTCCAATTACACTAGCCTCATCCGAAATAATATCACCGAACATATTCTCTGTAAGTATAACATCAAATTGTTTTGGGTTTAGGATTAATTGCATAGCCGCATTATCTACAAACATAAAGTCTAGTTCTACCTCTGGGAATTCCATAGCAATAGTTTTTACTACTTTTCGCCATAGTCTAGAAGTCTCTAATACATTCGCTTTATCAATTAGCGTTACCTTGTTATTTCGCTGTCTAGCTGCTTTAAAAGCTAATCTAGCGATACACTCTATCTCTTCTTGGTGATACGAACAGATATCTACTGCTGACTTTCCGTCAGCAGAAGTACTTTTGTCTCCGAAGTAGATACCGCTAATTAATTCTCTATAAATTACCATATCAGTACCCTGAATGATGCTTTCTTTTAAAGGGCTTTTATCTATAAGCTTTTGATACGCCTTCACAGGGCGTACATTAGCATATAGACCTAAAGCTTTTCTAAGGGCTAATAAGCCTTGTTCAGGACGTATCTTAGCCGATGGATCATTGTCGTATTTAGGATCTCCAATTGCTCCAAAAAGCACTGCATCCGAAGCCTTGCATTTCGCTAATGTATCTTGTGGCAAAGGATCATTTGTTTCGTCTATTGCAATAGCTCCGATAAGCGCTTCATGATATTGTAATTGGAACACATAAGTCTGTGCTGCTGCGTCTAATACTTTTTTTGTTTCGTGGATTACCTCTGGACCTATACCGTCACCTGGTAATACTGCTATATTGTATTTATTGATCATGATTAGTATGATTTAGTAAGTTCAAAGGACTTTATTGCATCCTTTTTAGCAATTAAAAAGTCTATGTCATCATATCCATTGAGTAGACATATCTTTTTGTACAGATCTAAATCAAAGTGTTCTTTTTGATTGTTTATAGTGATAGATTGTTGTTCTACATCTACCTCTATTTTTATATCAGGATTACTTTCTACCTCGTTAAATAAATAAGAGAGATATTCTTTACTCACCATAATAGGCAGTACACCATTATTTAGCGCATTGGTCTTAAATATATCAGCAAAATAACTACTCACAATAACCTTAAAACCGTAATCAGACAGTGCCCAAGCAGCGTGTTCTCTACTACTACCACATCCGAAGTTATTACCAGCTATCAGTATTTCACCTGTATATCTTGTATTGTTAAGAGAGAAGTCTTTTTTCTCGCTACCATCGTTGTTATATCTCCAATCTCTAAATAGATTATCACCAAAACCTTCTCTATTAATACTCTTTAAGAAACGCGCAGGGATAATCTGATCAGTATCGATGTTCTCTATTGCTAATGGTGTAGCAGTAGAGTTTATCTTAGTTAAGGCTTGCATATTCATTCATTTTAGAGTAAGTAATCTTTCCTTCCACAGCCACTATAGCAGCTGTTAATGGGCTCGCTAGTAATGTACGTGCCCCTTGTCCTTGTCTTCCTTCGAAGTTTCTATTTGAGGTCGATACACAGAATTCACCAGCAGGTATTTTGTCCTCATTCATTGCTAGACAGGCAGAACATCCTGGCTGTCTAATGATAAAACCAGCCTCTTGAAACACCGTATCTAATCCTTCTTCTTTTATCTGAGCGACTACTTGTTGCGATCCAGGTACTATTAAAGCATTAATGTCTTTAGAAATCTGTTTACCTCTGATATAAGACGCAGCTACTCTAAAGTCTTCTATTCTAGCATTTGTACAACTACCTATAAATACGTGCTTAATCGGAATAGTATCCACTGCTTGTCCTGGAAGTAATCCCATATAATGCAATGCTTTTTCTTCTGATTCATTCTTGTTAAATGGAATGAACGTATCTATATCAATACCCATACTAGGATTAGTACCATAAGTAATCATAGGTTTAATCTCTTCAGCATTGAAGTGGTATTCACAGTCAAACGCAGCTTCTTTATCTGTAGGTAAAGTCTTCCAGTAAGCTACTTTTTTATCCCACTCTTCTCCTTTAGGAGCAAAAGGTCTATCCTTGACATAAGCAAAAGTCGTCTCATCAGGAGCTATCATTCCTCCACGAGCTCCCATCTCTATACTCATATTACAGACAGTCATTCTTCCTTCCATACTCATCTCTTGGAACACATTACCAGCATATTCGCAGAAGTAGCCAGTACCCGCATCCGTACCTACCTTTGAGATGATATATAGTATAACATCTTTAGGTTGTACATGACTATTTAATTTACCACTTACAGTAATACGCATAGTCTTAGGTTTATTCATTAAGATACATTGACTTGCGAATACTTGAGCTACTTGACTAGTTCCAATACCAAAGGCAATAGTTCCAAAAGCGCCGTGAGTAGAAGTATGGCTGTCTCCACACACCATACTCATACCAGGCTGAGTAATACCAAGTTCAGGTGCTATAATATGCACTATCCCTTGATACGGATGTCCTAAATCATAATATGTAATGTTGTTTTCCTTACAGTTTATTGCTAATTGCTCAACTTGTTGTTTTGATAAAGGATCTTTTATTGGTAATTCTTGATTCAGAGTTGGTACATTATGGTCTACAGTAGCTACTATCTGCTCTGGTCTAAAGACAGGAATTTCTCGTTTCTTTAGTTCATCAAAAGCTTGTGGACTCGTTACCTCATGAATTAGATGTTTGTCTATGTATAATATATCTGGTCCATTATCGACACTCTCTACAACATGGGCATCCCATACTTTGTCAAATAATGTTTTAGGTGTTTTACTCATTATCAATTGTTTTAGGCGTGTTTAATCATTCGATTTTGTGTGTACATATTCATAATAGCGTATAAGTCCACTTCAGTCACTTCTTTCTTTGTATCAGCTACTCCTAAGAAATAATCGTATAGAGTGTCTAATTCGTTTTTAGTGACATCATACCCAATATTTTTAAAGCGATAAGCTAAAGCAGATCTACCACTACGCGCCGTAAGTATGATAGACGAAGCATCTACACCTACATCTTTAGGATCGATGATTTCATAAGTATCTCTTCGCTTTATTACACCATCCTGATGAATACCTGAACTATGAGCGAAAGCATTAGATCCTACAATAGCTTTATTAGGCTGTACTATCATTCCCATAGTAGCAGAAGTCAATTGACTCAAGTGATTTAACATCGTAGTATTAATATCTGTGTGAAAACCTAAATCCTCATGCTGTTTTAAGATCATTACTACCTCTTCTAAGGCAGTATTACCTGCTCGTTCACCTATCCCATTTATAGTGCATTCTATCTGTCTTGCCCCATTGATGATACCAGCTATCGAATTAGCAGTAGCCATACCTAAATCATTATGACAGTGACATGATAAGACGATGTTATCTATCCCTTTGACGTGTTCTTTTAGGTACTTAATCTTATTTCCATAGTCAGTAGGTAAGCAGTATCCTGTCGTATCTGGAATATTGATTACTGTTGCACCTGCTTGTATAACTGCTTCACATACTTTAGCTAAGTACGCATTATCTGTTCTACCTGCATCTTCAGCATAGAACTCTACATCCTGTACATACTTCTTAGCGTAAGCCACAGCCTCTGCAGCTCTATCTATAATAGCCTCTTGTGTAGAGTTAAACTTGTATTTTATATGTGAATCTGAGGTACCGATACCCGTGTGTATTCTTGGTTTTTGTGCATACTCTAGTGCTTTGGCAGCAGAGTCTATATCTTTTGTATTTGCACGAGTAAGTGCACATATCTTGGCGTTTTTCACTATTTTGCTAATGGCTTGTACTGCTTCAAAGTCACCAGGACTAGAAATAGGAAAACCTGCCTCTATGACATCTACACCGAGTTCATCGAGCTGTTGAGCAATAGCTAGTTTCTGTTGTTTATCTAACTTACAACCAGGTACTTGTTCTCCGTCTCTCAATGTGGTGTCGAAAATCTCTATCTTTTCAGTTTTCATATTTTAGCTTTTTAAATAACTTTGGACAAAAGTGTATAAAAGCTTTTTGTTAACTTTAAGAAAATACTCAAAACTACAATGTTTAAAAGTGTTTTTTGTTGTGTAAGTTGTTGTTTTTAAAATTGTTATAATATTTTTTGTTACAATGTCAAATTGGGGTAAAGACTGGTTATTTATATTGATAAAATCTTTGACAAGATCAGAGAAACGTCAATTCACATTATATGTAAATAGACTGCAGAACAATGCAGATGCTAAATTCATCTCTCTATTCAACGCTATGGATAAGATGGAAGAGTATGACGAACAAGCTATTCTGAAACAAAAAATAACGAGCAAACAACAGCTATCTAACCTTAAAGCTAATTTATACAAGGCTATTCTGGCAAGTCTTCGCATGAATCCAAGTAAGAAAAATGTGAGAATACAGATACGTGAGCAACTTGACTTCGCGACTATTCTGTACCAAAAAGGCTTGCATAAACAAGGATTAAAGATATTAGATAAGGCTAAACAAATAGCTTTAGACGTAGAAGAGAAAAGCTTAGCTTTAGAAATTATAGAACTAGAGAAGGTCATAGAGTCTCAGTATATCACACGAAGTATTACAGGACGTGCTGATGAACTGATCGCTCAGTCTAACGATTTAATAGTACAGAATTACTATGCCACTAAGCTATCTAATCTATCTCTTCAGTTTTATAATGAGATGCTTACCTCAGGATATGCTAAAAGCGAGGAAGAGAAGCAAGAGATGATTAATCAGTTTAGTGATCAACTGTTAGATATCAATATAGATTTACTGAATTTTAGAGAGAAGTTATGGTATTTTAAAGCACATGTATGGCTGTGTTTTTTAATACAGGATTATCGCAATGCTTATAAGTATGCTAAGTTTTGGGTAGAGTTATTCTATCAACATCCTAAGATGATACAGAGTCATCCTATATGGTATCTGAAGGGAAATTCTTACCTATTTAAAATATTGTTGTTGTTTAAATCTGTGGATAAATATATCTATTGGAATAATAGATTAGAGGACCAATTGAACAACGAGAACTTTCCTCAATCGTCAAATATAGATTCTCAGCGATTCTTATTGCAGTTTAGCAATAAGTTAAATATTGAGTTTATACAGCAAACTTATAATGGAAGTTTACTCTTCGTGAAACAACTACAGAGGGGAATTAATGAATATAGGAATATGATAGATGAGCATCACTTTCACATCCTTTATTTTAAGGTTGCTTCCTTGTATTTTGGGTATAAGAAATACGATGAATCGTTAGCTTATACAGAGCGAATTTTATGTAAATCTGACTATTCTGTACAAGAGGATTTGTTATTTCATACCCGTATTTTGTCTTTAATGGCTCAGTATGAGTCTGGCATAGATCAGAATTATGAAGACTTCGTTAAGGCGAATAGAACCTTAATGAAAAAGATGAAAAATAAGACAGAAATACACGATACTTTTATGACTCTTTTTGAAGGATTATTAGGTGCTTCTGATAAAGAACAAAAAGCTGTATTAGAGCGATTTGTAAACCGAACAGAGGAGTTGTATACTAATAAATTTTATGTGCGAAGTATCCTTTATATCGATGTGTTAAACTGGGCAAAAAGGAAGTTGAAATAATTGCGTTTTAGCAGTCATCATTAGGAGTAATACTATATCTAGCGAGGCTGCTACTGCTAAAAAAAGGTTGGTAGTTTAAAAAGAATTACTATCTTCGCCACTGTATTAGTAGAATAATACAGTATCAATTCCATAGAAATAGGTTATACTTAGTTGTATATGAAAAGGGAATCGTGTGAGAATCACGAACTGTCGCGCAACTGTAAGTAACAAGCTAGTTTTTATCCTAGAGATCCACTGTTATCATCTGTATAATGGGAAGGACGATAAAAAACTGTTACAAGTCAGGAGACCTGCCTAATTCTGTTTATAGACTATGCTTTCGCGGTTTAGAGCTTTATGTCAAGTTGGAATGTGCTATCTATAGTATTCACGAGATTATAGATGATATACTCGGGGATAGGCACATTGTATCTTTTCATTTAATTCCAAAACATTTTAGCGGTTAGCATTGAGATAATAACTTATCTAGTCTGTGTTATGGGCATTATACTGTAGCATTAACAGATAGGACAATGTTATTAGAAGTATCAATAGAAGAGCGCAAACAGAAGGCAGTGACTAGTGTATTTAAGGTAGTATTCCCAGATACCACTAATCACCATAACACGATGTTTGGTGGTCGAGTGATAATGATGATGACAGAGACTGCATTTATGACTGCTACGCGTTTCTGTAGAAAGAATTTCGTGATCGTGAGCAGTGATAAGATAGACTTTAAGAAGCCAATACCAGCAGGCTCATTAGTAGAGATGGTAGGCGAGGTAGAGTCTATAGGCAATACGAGTATCCGCATCCGTGTGAATGTGTATAGAGAGAAGATGAGGGAAGATGAGCGCATTCAGGTAGTGACAGGAGTATTCACACTCGTAGCATTAAATGATAATTTCAAACCTATAGCTATATTAGACTAGGTTTTATACAAGTAAATTTTGTAAGCATCTTACATTTTTTAGTTTTTGGTAGGGGGATAGACAGGTTAGTGTCTATCCCCATTTTTTTGAACTTATTTGGACTCTGATTATTACATTATACCTCATAAACGAGAATGAGATGTAACATAGAATTAACGGATATTACTAGGTTAATACTGTATCTAGGTTTAATAATATATTAACGCTTACGCCATATATCGTCTGTGGTTTGACTAGATTAGTTAGTAATTTCGGCGACACTTATTAGAATATTTAAACACCACTTATGAATAGATTATTAAAAGTACTATTAGTCTTTACCTTATTGACTAGTACCATAACTATGTATGCTCAAAAGAGCAGTAAAACAAAACAAAAAGCAGATGGACGTGATATTTATGTCGGATCTGACATCATTAAAGATTTATTGAAGCAAGAGAAAGATACCCTGTTTACGAGATATTATTTAGGTGGATTTATGGTTGATTCTACAGCCTTATGGAGAGAGAAAGTGATTTATACAGGTAAGCAAATTGCTGAGGATGAGTATCAGTTATTGACTACTAGTATGCTAAAGAATAAGGAGACAGGAGAATTAAGTCTCTATATCAAAGGTGAGAAACGATTTGAGAAGAAAAAAACTAAAGCTACGCATATCATTCATCAGAAATATCTACTAGATGGTCTAGTAGAAGAGGTAGTGCATAAAGGAGATACGTATGTCGTTAAATGCGTAAATGCTGAAGGGAGTACTTTAAATAATAAAGGATGTTTACGCTACTCATATACGCCATTCCCAGAGATCAAAACACATAAGTTTAGAGCCAGTATGCAAGATGCAATTTACAATGTAGCGACTAAGAGTAGAGGTGCATTACCTAACTATATCATCTTAAGTATTGAAGCTGACGCTAAATCTAAGAGATGGAATTTAGCATTAGACTTTCCAGATCAGTATAATTTAGGATCAGATATGTATACTAGCTTAGTGGCTGCGATAGTGCATGTACTAAATAACGAAAAGTTAGAAGAGTATCACTATGATCAGGATATCAATGGTAACTATTATAATCGTACGATGTATGTTCCTATTCGATTTAAGAAATAATATCTCCTTAATACTTTGTTTTTAGTAGGTTTTGTGACAGATAGTGTCTTGTTTTTTAGATGTCTAAAGTGCTATTTTTGAAAACACATACAATATTATTTAAAACACAACTAAATGAATCAATTATTAAAGGCAGCACTTGTGATTGCTGTAATCTTAGCTTCTACTATAGGATATGGACAATATAGTCAAGGTGGTTTCGCTTCTCAGGCAATAAAAATTAATAATGAGCTGTATAGCGGAGCAGATATTGTCAAGGAGTTAAGTAAACAAAGAAAGGATACCGTCTTCACTCGTTACTTTAATTTAAGTTTTCCAGTTGATTCAGTTTATAGATGGACACAAGTAGTGAAATATGCAGGTAAAAGCCTTGATAATGACCAATATCTATTGAGAACTAAAGTTTATAAGATAGATAATGAGACAGGTAAACTGTATAAATGGACGGAGAGCAGTAGAACCCTATTAGACAAGAAAGGAAAGAAAGAGAAATACGTGTCTAGGATTTTGCTTAAAGATGGGTCGGTACAGGAATATAAGAATGATAAAGGGAAAAAATCTATGGTCTGTATTGATAATAAGGGTAATAAGATAAACGATAAAGGATGCCTGTTATATACACATTCTAAGTTTCCTCTTCATAAAATGGAAACGATAAGTGATTTAATAAAACAACAACTTACTAATGTTGTATATTCATATAGTGGAAGATTGCCATCCTATCTACTGGTCAATCTAGAGGCAGATTATGCAACTAAGAAGTGGTATGTGTCATTTGAATTTTCTAAAGGGTACGCTGTTAATCAGAATATTTACTTAGATCTAGTGACTAGTGTACTTAGTGCTTTAGGCAGTGTTAAGTTAGAGGATTATCACTTTAATAAGGATATAAAAGGTAATTACTATAATCATATGTTTGGACTTCCTATTACATTTGTAAATTCTAAATAGAAAGGACAAGGGGAAATATTCAAGAGATTATATCAAAGAAATACATTATATATCAGCTATATCTTATAGAAATAAACTTTCACAGAATAGCTAACAGAATACTATTAATTAAAAAGGTGCATTACGCACCTTTTTTTTATGTGTAATGGTTGAGGTGCTACTATACTTATACTATAATGCTAGTATGGTGTTAGTAACATTTTGCGGTATTTTGGTACTTGCACTATACTTACACTATACTAGCATTGTACTAACACTAGGTGTAAAATGCCATGAAAATGGCTCTATAGCAGAATGATGTTTTGGGTTCAGTACGCGAATATTTGGGCAAAAAAGTATAGTGAATGTATAAAACCAAAAACTCCACTGTAACAATAGATACAGTGGAGTTCTGATTCAACATTTAGCTAGGTGTTATCAAATCTAAATGTAACGATGAGGTATAATAAAAAAAGCTACTCCTAGTGAGTAGCTTTGTATGCTTTTTAGTGCTTGTGCAAGAATGCTTGTCTTTGTAAAAGTGTTTCTTCGCTTTCAACATGGTTGTCGTCAGGAATACAACAATCTACAGGACACACAGCAGCACATTGAGGCTCTTCGTGGAATCCTTTACACTCTGTACATTTAGAAGGAACGATAAAGTAGAATTCATCAGATACAGGCTCTTGAGCTGCATCAGCATCTACTTCAGTACCATCAGGTAAAACTACCTTACCAGTTAAGGCTGTACCGTCTTTATATCTCCAATCATCTGCACCCTCATATATCGCTGTATTAGGACATTCTGGTTCGCAAGCTCCACAATTTATGCATTCGTCTGTTATAATGATTGCCATAGCTTATATTTTGTTTTATATGTATTAACTTTGTATGCAAATTTACACCCAAAACAATTCACAAACAAGTCAATATGAATTTAGATGTTAAAAAAAATGCATTTGTTAAGTTAGGCCATTTTTTGAGTCAATTTACTGCAAATGAATTTGTAAAAAACAATGATGTATGTCATAATGATGAATTTTTCTCAACATTTTCAGAACTAATTCACAGTTCAGTAAACTATAATGGATGGTTCACATTAGAGCAAGTAGTGATCTCTATCAACTCTTGGGCAAGTGCATTGACACAAGAAAATTTAGATAAGTGGACTTCAAAATACGATTTTTCAACAGAACCTAATAAACGCGTAGGACTTATCTTAGCGGGAAATATTCCTTTAGTTGGTTTTCACGATTTCTTGAGTGTATTGATTTCGGGTAATATAGCTGTGGTTAAGATGTCTTCTAATGATCAGAAGTTATTGCCATTTTTAGCTAAGTATTTAGTAGCTGTAGAACCTGGTTTTGCTAATCGTTTCGAATTTATTGAAGGAAAGATGGAGGCATTCGATGCTGTGATAGCGACAGGTAGTAATAATACTGCACGTTACTTTGATTACTACTTTAATAGTGTGCCTAATATCATACGTAAGAACAGAAACTCTGTAGCTATATTAGATGGTACAGAGACTCATGAAGATTTCGTAGCTTTAGGTAAAGATGTATTTACTTATTATGGGTTAGGATGTCGTAATGTGTCTAAAATATTCGTACCAGATGGGTATGTGTTTGACAACTTTTACCAAGGCATGTTTGAGTATAAAGATGTGATAGAGTATGAGAAATATTCTAATAACTACGATTATAACAAGGCTGTGTTCCTGATGAGTGAGTTTAAGATTTTAGACAATGGATTCTTAACTGTGAAAGAGGACAAAGGGTATGCATCACCTATATCATCTGTATTCTATGAGTATTATACAGATATTAATGAGGTGAAAGCACGCTTAACTGAGGATGTGGATAAGATACAGTGTATCGTGTCTAATAACTTAATCGAAGGAAGTATCGCTTTTGGTCAGACTCAGGAGCCTCAGTTATGGGACTATGCTGATAATGTAGATACATTAGAATTCTTATTAAAATTATAGAATCAATCACTTATCTATCAGTCTAAATATGTAGAGGTATTAGTGACCTCTGATTAATTAGTGATCATAAGTAAAGAATATAAGCACCAAACAACGTATAACTATGAGTAAAGTGCATAATTTCTGTGCAGGGCCTTGCTTACTACCTGATGAGGTATATAGAGGCGCAGCCGAAGCAGTAATTGACTTTAATGGAAGTGGACTGTCTGTACTGTCTATCTCACATCGCAGTAAAGAGTTTATAGCTGTGTTAGAAGAAGCACAGCATTTAGCACTGTCTTTATTAGGTCTTGAAGGTAAGGGATATTCAGCCCTTTTCTTACAAGGTGGGGCGAGTATGGAGTTTCTGCGTGTGCCTTATAATCTGATGAAAACGAAAGCGGGCTATATCGATACGGGTAACTGGTCTTCTAAGGCTATAGCGCAGGCTCAGGCATTCGGAGAAGTTAACGTATTAGCTTCTTCTAAGGATAGAAAGTATGCGTATATCCCTGAAGGTATTGTTATACCTAGAGGGTTAGATTATGTGCATTATACTTCTAATAATACGATATATGGAACGCAGTATAGAGATGTACCTCAGGTTGATTGTCCTTTAGTATGTGATATGAGCTCGGATATTTATTCGAGAGTATATGACTGTGATAAGATAGATCTAATCTATGCTGGTGCTCAGAAGAACATTGGACCTTCGGGGCTAAGTGTAGTATTAGTAAGAGATAGTATATTAGGAAAATCTGGGCGTGTGTTACCTCAAATGATGGATTACGCAGAGCATATTGATAAAGGAAGTCTGTATCATACAGCTAATGTCTTTGCTATTTATACGAGTTTACTAAACTTAAGATGGTTAGATAGGTTAGGTGGTGTAGAGGCTATCGAAAAGATAAATAATCAGAAAGCGGCGACATTATACCGAGCTATAGATGACTTAGACTATGTGGTAGGATTAGCAGATGTGGACTATCGATCTAAAATGAATGTTACTTTTGATTTTAAAGAGGAACAAATGAAAGGAATATTTGATACCATGTGTGCTGAGGCGAATATCGCTAATGTAAAAGGGCATCGAGTAGCAGGTGGATATAGAGCTTCTCTATATAACGCCTTGACACAAGAAAGTGTGGATGCTCTAGTAAGAGTGTTACACGAGATGAAATCAAAGATTTAATAAAGAACCAAATACGGAAGATGAGAATATTAGCGAATGATGGTATCCCAGAGGAAGTAAAGAATGACCTGGAGGGATTAGGGTTTGAAGTAAAAGAAGTGCGTGTAGCTCACGAACAATTAGTTAATTATACTAGTAAAAATGAAATAGAGGTACTGTTATTACAACAGGGAACTCTTCTAAATAAAAAGATGATAGATGAACTATCTCATCTAAAAGCTATTGTATTTGCAGGTACGCAGATAGACCTAGAGATAATCGATTATATCAAGGGATGTGGTATAAAAGCGATATGGGCAGAGGAAGCATTGTCTAATGCTACAGCAGAGTTGGTATTTGCACATTTGTTTTCAGGATGTCGATTACTACAAGAGTCGAACCGCAATATGCCTTTAGAAGGGGATGCTAGCTTTAAGTCTCTACAACAGTCTTACAGTAGTGGTATCGAGTTAGCGGGCAAAACTTTAGGTATAATCGGGTTAAATGCAGCAGGAGAGAAAGTAGCACAGAAAGCATTGGCATTAGGAATGAATGTATTGTATACAGATACATCTGTACCAGATATTAAAGCAGACTTCGTGTTGCCTAATGGTATTCACTTTAGAGTTGATTTAGAGTCTATTGATATGCATCGACTATTACATGATTCGCATTTTATCACTATCCATACGAAGCATTATCAAAAATATATCTTGAATAAAGAGTCATTTAACCATGCTCATAATTTGATAGGAGTAATAAATTGTGCTTATCCTGAGGCTGTTAATGAAGTAGATTTAGTTGATGTAATCAATGCTGAATCTATCTTGTTTGCAGGGATTGACCGCTTCGAGGAGGAGCCTCATCCTGCAATACAAGTATTGATGCAACCAGCTTTCTCTCTATCTCCAAATATCAATGGAGCTACGGATGAAAGTAAAGTGTTAATATGGGATGAAATTTTTGAAAAAATTCAAGTTTTGAGAAAATAATTGACTAGTTTTATCATTCAAAAAATAAAACTATGTTAGAGCAAATTACAAAACTAGTAGAACAAATTAGTTCTAGTGAAGTAGCTAAAGGAGGAATTACTTCTGAGCTTACAGGTGCAATCACAAAAGAAACTGGAGACAGTATCATTAACGGATTAAAAGACAGCGTGAGTGCTGGAGATATCAGTGGATTGACAAACTTATTATCAGGTCAAGCTTCTAATATTGCCTCAAATCCTATTGTTACAGGTATGATCGGTAACTTAGTAAGTGGATTAGTAGGTAAGTTAGGTCTGTCTGAAGGTGTAGCTGGTAGCTTCGCTAATGGTGTAGTACCTCAGGTTATATCTGCTATCGTGGCTAAAATACAAGGAGGAGAATCAGGATTTGATTTATCTTCTATCATGGGTAGTTTAGGTCAAGGTGGAGCAGGTGACTTATTAGGATCTCTATTAGGAGGAAAAGAAGGATTAGGTGGAGCAATTGACAAATTGAAAGGATTGTTCTAGTCTACATAACGTATTAGTATTAAGGCGATTATTCATATAATGAATAATCGCCTTTTTTATTTATTTAGATTGTTTAAAAATAATTATTCTCATAACTTGATTTTATGTTAAGTTTTACTATATATTTGCAACTATATAAAATTAGTCTAAATAATAATTAGTTGTTGTTTTTTGGCAATGATTTGATTGTTATAGGATTATGTAGTGAGGTTAGTAATAGAGTTAATTATGAAATATATAAATAGCTGTTAAATATTTGAGTAGCAAGTAAGGGATATACTTGTGAGTTGTTTACTAGTCAAATATTCAATCTATAGCAATCAAAAGGTGTTGTAATAATGTATATCGAACCTTTTGGAAAAGTAATCTTAAATGAAAAAATACATACTACTTACGTTCTTTCTTTTTATGAACCTTTTAAGTAATGCTCAGAGTAAAGGGTATTCTATAAAAGGGAGAGTGTTAGATGATAAAAATGTACCCATAAGCTACGCTACTGTAGTGGGAGTGTCATCTAATGCATCTACACAGACTGATGAACAAGGGAACTTCGTTCTTTGGGTTCCTACAACTAAGGAAACAGTCGAAATAAGCTTTATGGGATATAATGCTTATAAGACTAATGTCACTATCGAAGATGGAAATAGCAAGACGCTATCCGTAAAATTAAAAGAAGAAAAGCAGCAATTAGGTGAAATCAATATCACTGCAAAAAGTGCAATAGAGAAAACTCGCCAGAGTGCTTATACTGTAAATGCTGTAGATGTAAAAGCATTAGCTAATACAGTGTCTGATGTCAATCAAATCCTAAATAGGAGTGCTGGTGTAAGAGTCAGAGAAGAAGGAGGATTAGGATCAAACTTTAATTTCGCACTAAACGGTTTTAGTGGAAATCAGATAAAATTTTATTTAGATGGTATTCCTTTAGAGGGGGTAGGTTCATCTTTTCAGTTGAACAATATTCCTGTGAATATGATCGAACGCATCGAGATTTATAAAGGTGTGGTACCTATTAGTTTAGGAGGAGATGCTTTAGGAGGTGCGTTAAACATTATTACTAAGAATACTAAACGCAAGTACCTAGATGCTACAGTGTCTTATGGTTCATTTAATACAGTACGTTCTTCTGTAAATATGGGGATGACTACTGATAGTGGATACAAGTTACAGTTAAATGCATACCAGAATTACTCTGACAATGATTATAAAGTGAATGTAGATGTACATGACTTTAATACAGGAGTATTAACGCCTAAACGAGTAAGTCGCTTTCACGATCGTTATCACAATGAGGGAATTGTATTAAAAGGAGGTATGGTGAATAAGTGGTATGCTGATGAGCTATTATTCGGTATAACTTTAGGAAAGAACTATAATCAGATCCAAACAGGGAATAGAATGGAGGAGGTGTATGGAGGACGATTTACTAAAGGTGATTTAATCTTGCCTAGTCTTAGCTATACCAAACGTGATTTCTTAGTAGAAAATTTAAATGTGTCTGTGAATGCTAACTACAATCTTGGGAGTGAGCAGTCTGTAGATACGTTAAATAGACTATATAATTGGGATGGGGATTATATCATTAAGAATACACTAAAGAAAGAAGGAGGAGAGATAGAGCGTAGAAGGTTTAAATATAAGAACAACAATGGTTCTGTAATCGCTAATGCTAATTATGCTCTGACAGAACATCACTCATTCGCTGTTAATTATAATCTATCTCTATTTAATAGAAAAGGAGAAGACTTATTAGATTCTACTTTAAAGAATAATAATCTGCCTAAGAAATCTAATAAGGCTGTATTAGGATTTAGCTATCAGTATACTCACGATGATCGATGGAATACAATTTTATTCTTAAAGAAATATTTTCAATACAATTATTCAGAGCGATACTATAACGAGACTTACTTCAAGCAAGATAATAAACAGAATTTTACTGGATATGGGGTAGCTACGGCGTATAATATCTTACCTGATCTACAAGTAAAAGGTTCGTTTGAGCATAGCATTCGTATGCCTGAGGCTTATGAAATGTTCGGTGATGAGGTAAACCTTGCTTCTAATTATAATCTGAAACCTGAGTCTAGTAATAACTTTAACCTTGGAGTACAATACGGTTTTAAGATCAATGAGGTAAATCACTTTAAGATAGAGGCGAACTATCTATATCGAAAAGCTACTGATTATATCAAAGAGGAAGTAAATACAGGTAATGGTTCGGCTGCCCAAAAAGTAAATAGAAACATTGGTGGTGTATTAGTGAAATCTTTTGATGGAGAAATAAGATATACGTATAAAGACTTTTTCTCTTTAATGGCTAACGTTACTTATCAAGATATCTTAAATGATATCAAGTATGAAAATAACTCTACAGAGGTAAGTGCTCTATATAGAGATAGGGTTGCAAATATCCCATACTTATATGGTAATGGAATGGTGTCATTAAACTTTAAGGAGGTGTTCGGGACAAAGAATAGTCTTCGTCTAGATTATAATCTGATGTATGTACAGAAGTATTATCTATATGCTCCTAGTGTAGGTATAGCTAAATATAAGAGATATGTACCTGAGCAGTTCTCACAGGATATAAGTGTACACTATGCTATCAATAATGGAAAGTATAATGTAGCCGTAGAAGTGAAAAACTTAGCGAATAAAACATTATATGACAACTTTAGCCTTCAAAAACCAAGTCGCTCAATTACTTTAAAATTGAGATATAACTTATAAATAAAAACCATAATTAATATATCATGAATATCATAAAAAAAACACTAGGAGTATTATCTCTTGCTTTAATCGCATCATGTAGTAGTGATGACAATTCTGGACCTAAAGAACCTACAACACCTCCTGAGGGTGGTAAGGCTAGCTCTTATGTATTTGTAGTTAATTCATTAACAGGACAAGAAGGAGGAACTAAATATATTGCTACTGCAAAAACACTTACTGAAGGAGTAGTGAAAATTGATAAGAATAATGGTATAGAGACTGATTCATATTCATTCTTTGTTCAAAACAATCAATTAATGGCTGCTGTATATGGATTTACAGGACAAAGCCCATTGACTTTCTATAGTTTAAATAAACAAAATGAGATTGTACAGGGGACTAAATTAGCTACTGAGACTATAGGAAGCTATGGAAATATTGGAAATACTGAAGTAGTTAATGCTACATTAGGAGGTAACTTATTTACTATAAACACAGAGTTAAAGCAAATGACTCATAAAGGGGCAGTTGATTTTGATAAATTAAAGTACAAAGATGAAGAAGCAGGTGGACGTGATTTAAATGGTGTGTTCGCTGTAGGTACGGATAAAATATATATTCCTTATTCTGTATCTCCTAAAGAAGGAGATACTAAATACAGAGAGAATACTTTTATTGCAGTAGTAGATTATCCTAGTCTTAAGGTTAGTAAAACGATTATAGATGATAGAACTGGTCTTATAGGAAGCTGGTTTGGTATGAATGGTATTCAACAAGTAGAGGACGGATCTGTGTATGCATGGTCTCCAGCAGAGAAGTCTAAGAATCCTTCTGCATTTATTAGAATTAAGAATCACGAAATTGACAAAGGATATTTCTTTGATGTACAGAAAGCTTCAGGAGGATATAAATTATCTCGTGCTGAGTACATCGGAGGTAATGATTTCTTAGTGAGTTTCTTCGTTGATAAAAATATTCAAAGTACTTGGTCAGGTGTTACTAAGTTAGCAATAGTTAACGTATCTACTAAATCTATTAAGTGGATCGATACTATAGCAGAACATGAACAAATGGCATACAAACAAAAAATATACGTAGAGAAGGATAAGAAAACTGTACACTACGTAGCTAGAATAGACAAGACTAATCGTTTCCAAGTATATAATATTGATGTAGCTACAGGTATAGCTAAGAAAGGTATTACAATTGAGAATGCTAGTGATGTAACAGCTATCTCAAAATTGGAATCAGTACAATAGTAAATATTTTTCTACTTTGATTTAAGTACATTTTTTGCATTAGTTAGCGTTAATGAATTAGAAAAACATTGTGTTTAATGAGTTTTTTGAAGCAGTAATTACCTATAGGTAGTTACTGCTTTTTTTGTACCTTGTATAGATAAGAATGAAAGTATAGATGAATAATAAATTATTGATTAGTGATTTCTTGCAGTTTCTAAAGAAACCAAATCTAGAGGGATTATCTATTTCTAAAAGTGAGAAAGTAATACGTACTGTTAGATTGTGGATTATTAGTTTAATCGCAATAATCTTGTTGCGTGGTATAGCAGAGACGATAGTAGAAATCCCGTTACCTGATATGTTTGAGGATTTCTTTGATAATATTGGTGTGTGGGGATTTGTTGGATTTGTAGTTATTCTAGGGCCTTTATTAGAAGAAATTACCTTTCGTTCTGCATTGCGATTTAGAGTATCTTATCTCTTAATTTCGTTTATACTTATTACAGTCTATGTTTTAAGCATTATCATGAGACAGAATGAATCGTTGGTTCTTGGATTTGGTATTGTAGCTGTACTATTGTTTGCTGCGTTGGTTTATGCCTTAAGTCAAAAGCCTATTGAATCAAAGGCTTTCTATAGTAGATACTATCCTTATGTATTTTATTTTATAGCTATTTTATTTGGCTATATCCATATCGGGAACTTTGAAGAATTCAGCTTAAAATTACTTCTATTGTCGCCTTTAATTGTTCTACCTCAATTTATATTAGGAGTATCTTTAGGGTATATAAGAGTGCGTTTTGGGTTTTGGTATGCTGTATTCTTTCATGTATTGAATAATGGTATAATGACAGCTTTGTTTTTCTCAGGAGGAGGTTTTATAGAATAAGATTCGATTTTATTTTCTCTCATTTTGGTTAAATATCCTATTGTAGAATCTGGATTTAACAGTAATAGACTAGTACTGTTTTATTGAAATAATTATCTTTGAGATATAATATTAATATATTGAGTTATGAATAGTGTACATTGGCATACAAAAGCATTTGATGAATTAACCGTAAATGAGTTATACGATATAATGCGTTTGCGTACAGATGTATTCGTCGTAGAACAGAATTGTCCATATCCTGAATTAGATGGTAAGGATAAAAAGTGTTTACACATCTATGCAACGAAGCTAGATCAAGTAGTAGCATGTGCTCGTATAGTACCTCCAGGACTTAGTTATCCAGAGATAGCTATCGGTAGAGTAGCTGTACATGCAGATTACCGCAAAGATGGTTATGGTCGCATATTAATGCAACACGCTATAGATAAAATAGAAGAGGAGTTCGGAGCTCAAGATATTCAGATAGGCGCACAGTGTTACTTGAAGAAGTTCTATGGCTCATTTGGATTTGAACCTTCTTCTGATGAGTATTTAGAAGATGGTATTTCTCACGTAGATATGATCAGAAAGGAATCAGAGTATAATAGATAATATAAAACTTAGACCCCGCATTAGCCTAATACTGTGAGGTGGTAATGTGGAATCAGGGATAAACAAAGACGCCTTAGTTATTTAGACTAAGGCGTTTTTGTTTTATACTTTTTTCTGCTTCCACTTACCTCGTTTAAAGAGGATAAAGGCAAGAATGGCAATTAATATTTCTGCTGATGGTATGGCGATAAAGGCTCCTGTAGGTCCTAATTCAAAGTGATAAGTCATTACATAAGCAAAAGGAATCTGGAACAACCAGAAACCTACGATATTGATAATAGTAGGCGTTATTGTATCACCAGCTCCGTTAAATGCGTTCATTAACGTCATACCTGCTCCATAGACTACAAAGCCAATGGCTCCGATGTACATAGCTTCTTTAGCTACTGCTTTAATAGCTTCATCAGTAGTGAAGAAAGAAGCTAGTATCTCTGCCATACTAAAGAATATGATAGTTACGATAGCCATATAGATAACATTGTACTTAAGTGTAGCGAGTACTGATTTATATGCTTTATCAGGATTGTTATCTCCTAGATTTTGGCCTACTAATGTTGATGCTGCATTACTTAATCCCCATGCTGGTAGTATGAAGAAAACTAGAAGCCTTAGACAGGTCAAGAAACCTGAAGAACCTATCTCACCTCCACTCTGCGCTACGATGCGTGCTAGTATTACCCAACTACAGGTAGAGATCATGTACTGTACCATACCAGGTACAGCTATCTTAGTGATGTTCCAGATCATGTCCCACTGAAGTTTAAAGTATTTTAATTTTAGTTGGATTAGTGAATCTTTCTTAGATAGGTAATACAATTGATACACTACTCCCATACTGCGTCCTATAGCTGTAGAGTAGGCGGCTCCTTCTAAGCCCATCTCTGGGAATATCCACCATCCACGTACCATAATAGGACATAGGATGATATTGATAAGATTACCAAACCATAAACTCTTCATGGCTACTGCTGCATTACCTGCTCCTCTGAAGATACCGTTGATTAAGAATAGTAACATAATAGATACACAGCTAGCTAATAGGATACGTGTATATCCATATCCATATTCCGCTGATTCTTCTGAAGCCCCCATCCACAGTAACCAATCCTTAGCATATATAAAACCTAAGACGCTTAATATGATGGTAATAACAATAGATATGGTGATGGCCTGTGCAGCATTCTGAGCAGCTTTTTCTCTATCTTTTTCTCCTATTCGTCTTGCTACTATAGCTGTAGCTGCCATACTAATCCCGATACAGATAGCGTAAATGATAGATAATAGAGATTCGGTAAGACCTACACTCTGTATGGCATAAGCACTTTCTTTTAGATGACCGACAAAGTATAAATCTACAAGTGCAAATACTGACTCCATTAGCATTTCAAACATCATAGGAATGGCTAATAGAAATACAGCTTTATTAATAGACATATTCGTTAAATCAAAGTTCTCACTAGAGAAAGATTGTTTAATAAGAGCGAATATTGAAGTCTTTTTATTTTGAGTTATTGACATATTATCAGATGTATCCTATTTAAAGGAATATAAGGAATCAAAGATAAGTGATTTAGGTATTTGGAATAAAGAGGTGAAGGGTTTTTATACGAATGGTTTTAGTTAGTAATTTTTGTTTATAAGTTGTTTTAAATCAGTTATTTAATTTTTGTAGTGTAAAATATTTGTATTTAAACTATTTATTTAGTTGTAAAACTAAATAAATAGTTGTTAGTTTGGGTATATGAATTTTTGTGTGTATTGTATAATGATTTATATGAATTGATTTGATATATTTATTAAATGTCATTTTTTGTTGAGTAGTTGTTTTTTATGTGCTTGATTTTAGAATTGATTTGTTAATAAAATATTAGTGTCATAGTGTTTATATGTAACCTAAAAACAACTATTGAGTTATTAAATTAACTTCCGTATTTTAGTATCTTAAAATCAATAGTATGGAAATTTTTAAGGGTCAAAACCTTCTGAACTTAGTAAAAGAACTACCAGATGACGAATCTTGTAAAGCTTATTTAAGCAAAATAAAGTGGTCAAACGGTTTTACATGTGTAAAATGTGGTCACCAAAAAGGTTGTTTAAAAACTAATCATTCATACTATTGTTATAATTGTGAACATGTTGAGAGTTCAACGGCTAATACCTTATTTCACAAAGTCAAATTTGGTTTGCAAAAAGCATTTATGATTGTGTTTGAAATGACAACTTCTACAAAAAGTATCTCAAGTATTCAAATGG
>NZ_FNYS01000038.1 GCF_900109075.1 Myroides marinus
CTCTCAAAAAAGATGGAGTAATCTAAGTGATTACTTACACAATGGAAACTTGCAGATAGACAATAATCTTGTTGAAAATGTAATCAGACCTGTAGCAATTGGTCGTAAAAACTATCTCTTTGCCGGTTCTCATGATGCAGCACAAAGAGCAGCTATGGCCTATACGTTTTTTGCTAACTGCAAAAAGCATGACATTAATCCATATAAATGGCTAAAGTATGTTCTTGAAAATATTCAATCCATCAACCACAAGAATATCGCTGACTTATATCCTCATAATTACAAGAAACTTATCCTGGATAATGTAGAAGAATAATTAGATATCACAAGATGTACTTGCTCAGGTGCATACTCTACGCGTGCATACCTCTAGTAGGTAGACATCAGCTTCAGGACCTTTCTCACGTTGATAGTAAATCTGTACATAAGGTTTGCTCTTCGGGTCTGAGTCCTGCTCCAGTTCATAGTGAAAGTACTCATATTGGTTCTCACCATCAGCACCTTTACCTAAATAGTTATGTATAGTGATACGTGGTGCGTGACCTGCTGCTTTATCTTCTAGTCTAAACTGCCATTGCTGTCCGCAATAGAACACAGTAGAATCTTCAGACTCATAGTATCTCTTGCCTAATCGCTGTACGATAGGACGCTTCATGATCTCGTTAAAGTTGATAGCTGTGACTATCTTCTGTTTTTTATTATAGATACCAATCATGTCGCTGTATTCTCTCAATAGCTTTTGCCATTCGATAGTAAGCGATTCGGCAATACTGGTATTCACCATAGGTTGCCAAGTACTTCTTTGTTCAGATGGGTATTTATAGAAGGTCTGTACAATGTAGTCTTTGGAGAATGGAAGAAGAGATTTCTTTTTCTCAATAGTGACTAATATTGCATATAAATCTTTATACTGAAAAAAGACAGATATATTATATGACTTTAAGACAAGGAAAGCTGATCCGTGTTAATGGGGTTATTTTTTATAATCAGCAAATATATCTTGAGTATCAGTGTTATTTCCTTTAAGAGGTGTTTTACTAAAAATAAATCCTTTCTTAGGGTATGCATCACTTTTGTAGATTTTAATAAGAGTGTACCCAAACTTATAAAAATAATTAATGATGCCGATCTCAGAGTAGAAATACATAGGTTTATCATTGTTCTCATTTAGGATATACTCTTTAGAGGGAAAGCTCTTTTTGGTTTGCTGTCCATAGTCAATGTAGATTGTAGTCTTACTAGGCGAGTTTCCTAAGTAATCTGCTGTAACGTCGATAAACTCAGCGTCAATGTCTGTTAATTGGACAGAACCTATTCTTTGTGCATAATTTGCGGTTGCAATCAATAAACTCGCTAATAATACTAAATGTCTCATAAAATCAAAAGTATTTATTATAATGGTATCTTCCTATCATTTTATAGATAAAGTAGATCATATCTTGTAGTGTGAGATGAGGTAGTCTTTATGTATAGTATGAAGAAACAATTTATATAAAAGTAAAAACGGTTAATAACATCCTCTGTGTTATTAACCGTTTTTATTTATAGATATGTTCAGTTTTTCAAAATCACAAAAAAGCAAAACAACAAAATCACATAACTAACCTATCTCTGTCCGAGTATACCTCTTAGATAGTTATTACCCTTATCGATGGCCTCTCGTAGTTTTATTTCTTCTTCTGTTAAGATCACTTCCTCTTTTATCCATACACGTTCGATGTACTTCTGTAGATAGATGAAGTAGTTGATTGCTTTAAGCATATTTCTACGCGTGCATACCTCTAGTAGGTAGACATCAGCTTCAGGACCTTTCTCACGTTGATAGTAGATCTGTACATAAGGTTTGCTCTTCGGGTCTGAGTCTTGCTCCAGTTCATAGTGAAAGTACTCGTATTGGTTCTCTCCATCAGCACCTTTACCTAAATAGTTATGTATAGTGATACGCGGTGCGTGACCTGCTGCTTTATCTTCTAGTCTAAACTGCCATTGCTGTCCGCAATAGAACACAGTAGAATCTTCAGACTCATAGTATCTCTTGCCTAATCGCTGTACGATAGGACGCTTCATGATCTCGTTAAAGTTGATAGCTGTGACTATCTTCTGTTTTTTATTATAGATACCAATCATGTCGCTGTATTCTCTCAATAGCTTTTGCCATTCGATAGTAAGCGATTCGGCAATACTGGTATTCACCATAGGTTGCCAAGTACTTCCTTGTTCTGACGGGTATTTATAGAAGGTCTGTACGGTGTAGTCTTTAGAGAACGGAAGAATAGACTTCTTCTTCTCAATAGTTACTAACATCGCATATAAGTCTTCGTACTGAAAGTATACAGTAGTACTATACGGATCACCATTAAAGAATGAGATACGCTTATACATAGGTCCTTCAGTGTACTCTATATTGATTTCTTCCTTGTCAGGGATATGATTCTGATTAAAGATAGTTCCTCCTGCTAGTTTCATCACATTGTCTAGTGTGATGTCCTTATTCGGGAATGCGTATGGGTAGGCCTCATCTGCATAGGCAGGGTTAGGAGTATCTAGTAAGATAGATTGGTTCTGAGCTAATGCTCTTAGGATATCAGCAGTCTTAAGCCAATCTTGCCAAGAGTATATCGTATCGTCTAGGTCTTCTCTAGTGTATAGGTACTCAGGCTTGATCAGGTGAAATAGAACCGTAGGATCTGCTACGTCACGTTCTAAATCGTGATTAAGGACGAAGTCTACTTCGATATTCTCTCTCATACTGAAGCGGTAGTCATCTACGCCATAGTCTGTATTAATAAATAGACGACTGCGGATAGTGCCTTCGACTACTAGATTACCGTGGTCGTGCTCTCCCCAGAATACTTCTGCTACATCTAGGTCTCCTTTGACATATATCTCTTGTCCTCCTACGACGATGTTATTCGTCTTTAGGTTACCTAGTACGACTAGTCCAGTAGAGCCGTCTACGTGTTCATTGTAAATTTGGGGTACAGTCAGGTTGCCATTCACGAGTATAAATGGAATAATCTCTGATGGGTGTTCTTCATTGACTACTTCGTCTAAATCTAGTGGAGCATCCCAGTATTGATGCCCTTCACAGTATAGCACAGGTAGTTCAGGTATATCTTGTTTATACCAACAATTATTTGGTAGTAAATGCTTTATCTCCGAAAATGGGATAAACTTCATATTGGGTAAATTAGTATTGTTTTTATTAGAGTAAATGTATGTAAAATTAAGGGTTAAAACGAATGATTTTTTGCGTTAGGTGCGAAGAATATTAGCTTTTTTGATAAAGTGAAGATTTATAAATAATGCAATGTGAGGA
Source organism: Myroides marinus (assembly GCF_900109075.1). GTDB lineage: Bacteria > Bacteroidota > Bacteroidia > Flavobacteriales > Flavobacteriaceae > Flavobacterium > Flavobacterium marinum_A. Next base: position 3,320 of record NZ_FNYS01000038.1, read on the forward strand.
ATAATATGTTTGTTTTTTGAAAGATGAATAGACTGCTGTGTTTAATATAATTGCTTTCTGATTGGTTTTTTGTAAATATTAATCAATTATGTTTTGTTATAATTTATATTTAGGTTAATTAATTATTTTAAAATAATATATATTTGTTAAAAATATATATAAAGTGTTTTGTTGTTTGTCAAATTATAGCAATGGTAGATAGAATTGTGAATAATTAGGAATATAGCACTATATGGATTTATAAAAACACATTCATAAATGGCATTGAGTAGTTAGTTAAAAGTGCCTGTAAAAATAGTATTCGATAAGGATAAAAGACATTGTATTTAATAAGTGTAAGTGATAAGATAAATATTAAATACTTTTTATTACTTAATCGTAGTTAGAAGTCAAAAGTTAGTTCTTTTGGCTTTTTTCTTTTTTAGTAAGGTTTGAATTTAGTTAGTTTTTGTTCTATAAATGATAATATAGATTCGTTTTTAGTCGTTATATTGTTATCGCATTAATTAAACCTTAATCAATTATGGGATTATTTGATTTCTTTAGGAAGAAGGAAAAACCGCAAGAAAGTACTGTAGAAAGTAAATTATTACTCTCTATGCCTATGTTTAAAAATGGGGATAGGTATAGTATAGAACAAGTAATAGCTCATCTCAAAGAGCAATGGGGAATGAAGGTAGATGGAGATGACTATAGTGATGATACGGCTATACTGACGATAGAGAGTAGTATGGTGGCTATCGCGTATATGTCTGCTGCTATACCAAGAGAAGATATAGAGGCAACGGCTAAGTATACGTATAGCTGGCCTACGGCTATGGAGGATCTAGAGGGAATGTCTGGTCATGTGATCGTGAGTGTGATGGTGAGTGATAAGAGTACGTATGACCGCTATATGCTAATGTCTAAGGTGCTGTATAGTATCCTGGCAACTTCTAATGCTGTAGGGGTATATCAAGGTGGGCAGACGCTACTGATCTCTAGGGAAGAGTATCTTAGTTATGAAGATAGATTAATGGAGAATGATACACCACTGACGTTATGGGTGTATATCGGTATCAGAGCTGGACATGAGGACACTACCTTATACACGTATGGGATGGAGGAGTTTGGTTTTAAGGAGCTAGAGATTATACAGACAAAGATGGCTACTGGTGATGCATTCAGCTTTTTGTGTAATGTGTGCTGTTATGTCTTAGAGAATAATGTGACATTTAGAGATGGAGAGACTTTTGGTTATACGGAGGAGCAAAGGATTAGTATCACACTGTCTAAAGGGGTTAACCTTAATGGAGAAACATTAAAGCTAGGGCTGTAATATCTTTTACAATACGAATTAAAAGCAATTTATTATGAGGTATAAGCTTATCATTTTAGGGACTTTTCTTATCAGTATGATGGGATGGAGTCAACTTAGAGAGTCTGGATATAAACCAATATTTAATGTTGGATATAGCCAGGGAACTCATAGTATGGTGCAACTAGGGATGGAGTATGATGTAATCACTACTGAGGAGAAATGGTTATTTATAGGGGGTGGGGTGATGGCTACGCCTTATTATAAAGAATGGCACTGGCTTCCTTATGTGGATGTTACGAAAGGTAATGGCCTTGGGTTTTATGGGCTTAAAGTTACTACTAAGCATATACAACCTCAAGTAGGTGTTTCGTTACTTAACTTTATAGATATCGGCATTGGTTATGCGTTCCCGTTTAACGAGGATAAGGTTCCTGTGATAAAGGGATTTAATGTTGGTCTTAAAGTACGTATTAGTGGTAATGATAAAGTCTATCCTAGGTTAAAGATTGGATTTTAAAGTATAGAAGCGAGATTTGGTTTAAATCTCGCTTTTTTTGTGTGTATAGTGTCCTACTATCTGCGACCATAAGTGACCAAAATTGGTCATATGTGGTCATAAAAGTCATGTTTTAAAAAATAGTTTTTGAATTGAAATAGTTTTGTATCAGAAGATTAAGCGAAAGGGTAGCTACCGAGCAAGGGTCTGAAAATGTAAAATTATAAACAAGTAAAAATTAGAAATCATGGCAGAAATTAAAAAAGGAATATTAGGTGGAGTACAAGGGAAAGTAGGTACTGTAGTAGGGGTGAACTGGAGAGGTAAAAACATCATTCGAAGTTTGCCTAAGAGAAGTGGTAAGGCTGCTACGGAAGGTCAGTTACTTCAACGTGCTAAGTTTAAGCTAGTGTCTCAGTTCTTAGCTCCTCTAAATCAGTTGACAGGTAAGTACTTCGGGGAGTATCAGGGTGCGAGGTCTCGTACTAATCTAGCGATGTCTTATCAATTACTGGAGACTGTAGTAGAGAAGGATGGTAATGTAGAGATAGACTACGCTAAAGTGGTAATCACAAAAGGGGTGTTACCTGCTCCTACAATTACGGATGCAAAGGTAGAGGGTGGTAAGCTGTCTGCTAACTGGAAGTCTGATGCTGGTATAGGATTGGCGAAAGAGGATGATAATATGATGTTTATCGTCTATAATAAGGATCACCGTCAGTTCTACGTGATAGATGCTCAAGTGCAGCGCAAGGCACAGTCGGTTAGTGCTAGTATCCCTGCAGAATGGGTTAAGAATAATGTGGTGTGGCTAGTGATAGTGGATGCTAAGAAAAAACTTAGTAGTACTAGTGCTTATGTGGGTGCGATATAGCAGTTAGATAGGTAATAATAGGAAAGAGCTTCAGTGTAGTGCTGAAGCTCTTTTTGTTATTATCCGTGTATGTGTTCTTTGTTTCCATAAGACTGGATAAGTTCTCCTTCGAACTCTAACCATTCTTTCCAACGCTTATCTACGTCTACCTTTTCAGTATATTTTTTTGCAAACTTTAGAAAGGTAGTATAGTGATTAGCTTCTGATACCATTAACTCATGGTAGAATTTAGCTAACTCTTGGTCTTTGATATTTAGAGATAGTGTTCTAAAACGTTCACAGCTTCTAGCTTCAATCATTGCAGCAAACAATAGTTTGTCAATAAAACATTCGTTACGACTACCGTCTTTCTTAGAGAATTTATATAGTTGCCCTACATAGTCATCCTTGCGTTCTCTACCTAATGTGTATCCGCGCTCCTTAATGATATTGTGTACCATCTGAAAGTGTTGCATCTCTTCAATAGCTATCTCTGTCATCGCAGTGACTAAGTCTTCGTGTTCAGAGTTGTATGTAATCAGTGTGATGGCATTAGTAGCAGCCTTCTGTTCACACCAGCAGTGATCAGTTAATATCTCTTCTAAGTTAGACTCAGCGATATTGGCCCAACGTGGGTCTGTTAATAGTTTTAGTCCAAGCATAATTCCTTTTCGTTTTATGCAAAAATAGCAATTATTAGAGAGATAAAAAATGTGGTTAGTATATGTAAATGCATATAATATGAACGAAATAGCTCTAATTATATGCTTTTGCATATAGTTTACTTTATTGAAGTTTTAATTTTTGTGTTTATAAAGGAGTTATTCCTGTGTTAAGCGTTATTTTTGTGATATTATGAAAGATAATTTATCAGGAAAGAAAATATTAATTATTGGGCCAGTTTGGCCTGAGTCTAAGTCGTCTGCTGCGGGTAAACGCATGCTACAACTGCTGCAATGTTTTAAAGATTGGGGTATGCAGATCTACTTCGGTAGTACTGCGAAGAAGGCCGAGCACAGTGATGATTTATCTCCTTATGGGGTGATAGAAGTAGAACTGTGGTTAAATGATGTGAGATCTGATAAGGCATTGGCAGAACTACAGCCTGATGTGGTGATGTATGACCGATTTATGATAGAAGAGCAGTTCGGGTGGAGAGTGACGGAGCAATGTCCTGATGCATTGACGATATTAGATACAGAAGATTTGCACTTCCTTAGGTATGTTCGCCAAGAGATGCTGAAAAAAGGAGGAACTGATCTAGAGGATTATTTATATACAGAACGCACGAAAAGGGAGTTGGCAAGTATATTGCGCTGTGACTTGACACTTGTGATATCTGATTATGAATATAGATTGCTGATTGATAAGTTTCATATTCATCCTAATGTATTGCTGCTCTTACCTTTTATGGAAAACGGTATTAGTGAAAAGGATGTGGATAGCTGGAAAAGCTTTGAGAGTAGAAAGGACTTTGTGTTTATAGGAAACTTTATTCACGAACCCAACTGGCAGACTGTGTTGAAGTTAAAGACTGTAATATGGCCTGTGCTGAGAAAAAAACTACCTCAGGTGAATATGCATATCTATGGGGGGTATCCTGCTCCTAAGGTGATGCAGTTAAACAATGAAAGAGAACACTTCTTAGTACACGGTAGGGCAGAGGATGCTCTAGAGGTAATTAGTAGTGCGAGAGTAATGCTTGCTCCTATTCCGTTCGGTGCTGGTATTAAAGGGAAGTTTATAGATGCGATGCATGTAGGTACTCCTTCTGTTTCTTCATCTGTGGGGGTAGAGTCTATGAAGGGAGACCTTGAATGGTGTGGCTTTATAGCTGATGAGGTGGAAGACTTCGTAAATAAGGCTGTTAAGCTATATACTGATGAAGCTGTATGGAAGGAAAAACAACAATATGGTATCGAGATAATGGCTAAGAACTATGATAGGAATCATTACGAACAGTTGTTTTTAGATAAGGTATTGGCTTTGTCTATGGATCTTGTTAGTACTCGTAGAATTAACTTTATGGGGGAGGTGCTAAAGCATCATACTGCTCAGAGTAGTAAGTTCTTCGGAATGTGGATACAGGAGAAGAATAAGGATAATTCTTAATTAAAGTCTATGCCTTCTTGTTGATAGCAGGAATTGTATTTTACCTATGTGTATTGAGTTTCGTGTGTTACCTTGACGATAGGGAAGGTAATGCAGAATATGAAAAAACGGTAGACTTTGAATCTATAACTCTTTTAACTTTTCATTGCCAATAGGTATAGTGTCCCATTAAATGATGCCATATAGGGTAATAATCGTCAGATTAATGCATAATAACCACATATTAGAAGAACATTTTTATAGAGAATTACTTTTGTAATGTATTTGATGACGATCAGATACCTTATGAGTTGCTCATAGGATGTTCTTTGAAATATTGTTTTAGTTTACATTATCGGTTCACAATTACCTCTGTGAACCGATAGGTAAGAGTCACTATAATGCTCTATTCGGTTCGAAAAGCATTAAAGTTACTTCATCTTTGCCAACAGGCTTGTTTTCTACTCCTTTTGGAACAATGATGCATTCGTTAGGGTGAAGAGTGACTACTTTATCTCTAAAGTGTAGTTCTAATATACCATCAACTACCATAAATAATTTGTCTTCATTATCATGTGAGTGCCATTCGAATTCACCTTGAAGTTTAATCAGATTGATGGTGTGATTGTTTATATTTCCTAAGTTTTTTAATTGCCAAAATTCTTTAAGATTCTCTGACTCTTGGGGTAGGCTTATTTTATTCATTTGTTGTTCTACTTTATCTCGTTATTTAGAATTAATCAAAGTTACTTATCTTTGAATACTGTTTTTGCAGTAATAAATATGTTTTATGCAGGAATATAGATGATGTAATGATTAAACAGAAAGGATATGAGGCAGAGTATAAATAGACAAAGAGTAGATGAATCTAGTAGAATGTTTAGCTACGAGTTTGATAGTATTATAACAGATGATAGTCTTACTCAGGAATACCGACAGATAAAAACGGATGAGTTAGATCTTCACTTTTACAAGAGTAATCGCACTAAGGAGAGAGAAACGTATGTGTATAGAGATTTGTCTTATATACAGATGCATTATGAGTTGTCTAACGGGTATACTGCTTATCAGTCAAAGCATGAATCTAAAGCTGCTGTTAGAACAGAAAGTGGTAAGTGTACTACGTTTTATTTGCCAGAGCTAGATGGGTATCTGTATGATCCTGTGTGTAAGAATGCGGTAAGCTTTGAAATAGAAATAACTGAAAAGTGGCTTAGAAGTAACTTAAGCGAAAGTTCTAAGAGTAGTTATGAGTTTTTAAAACGTATGTCTAATAAAGAAATAGCTGTTCTAGGTAAAGGTAGTTATTCTATTTCTCCCGAAATGAGACAGCTTATCTACGAGATTAATACTTGTCCTTATACAGGATTAGTTAGGCAGTTATATGTAGAGGGTAAGGTGATGTTGTTATTGGGTTTGCAATTACATCAAATAGAATGTGGTCTAAACTTCATTGATAAAGATGGGATGGCAAAAAGTGATCTAGATAGGTATTATTATTTAGGTGAGATATTGACAACTGAGTATAGTATGAAGCATTCTATAGAGGAGTTGTCTCTGCGAATAGGAATAAATAGAACTAAGTTACAATCTGGATTTAAGCAGTGTTTTGGGTTAACTATACACGAGTATCTTATCGAAGTTAGAATGAATGAAGCGTATAGATTACTTCGTGATGCTCCAAAGGGAAGTTATAGTGTTGTAGATATTGCTACACAAGTGGGGTATAAGCATTATAATCATTTCTCTTTTATGTTTAAGAAAAAGTTTGGGGTGCCTCCTAGTGCATTTATGTTGTTTGTTTAAATGTTTTATACTGCATCTTTATTGGGATTGGGGGTAATGTGATATAAATCTTGCTGTTAGTAAAAGATGTAAATGATTTGACTATAAGACATAAAAAAAGCGAGTAATTACTTACCCGCTTTAGTGTATAGTGAACGATGAATTATTTCATCATTTCAGTGTAGTGTTTGTAGAACAATGGAATAGTTTCAATACCTTTTAGGTAGTTAAATACTCCGAAGTGCTCGTTAGGAGAGTGGATTGCGTCAGTGTCTAATCCGAATCCCATCATTACTGATTTAGAACCTAGTTCTTCTTCAAATAATGCTACGATAGGAATACTTCCTCCTGAACGTACTGGAATAGGTGCTACTCCGAATGTATCTTCATACGCTTTAGCAGCAGCTTGGTATCCGATAGAGTCGATAGGAGTCACATATCCTTGTCCTCCGTGATGAGGTTTTACTTCTACACGTACTCCTTTAGGAGCGATGCTTTCGAAGTGTTTTTTGAATAATTCAGTGATTTCTTCCCACTCTTGGTTAGGTACTAAACGCATTGAGATTTTAGCGAAGGCTTTACTAGCAATAACTGTTTTAGCTCCTTCTCCTGTATAACCACCCCAGATACCATTAACGTCTAATGTAGGACGAATAGAGTTACGCTCATTAGTAGTATAACCTGCTTCTCCGTAAACATCTTCGATATCTAGTTTTTCTTTATAGTCTTCTAAAGAGAATGGACGTTTAGCCATTTCGTCTCTTTCTTCACGAGATAATTCTTCTACTTTGTCGTAGAATCCTGGTACTGTGATATGGTTGTTCTCATCGTGTAGAGAAGCAATCATTTTAGTTAACACATTGATAGGGTTAGCAACTGCACCTCCATATAATCCAGAGTGAAGATCTCTATTAGGTCCAGTTACTTCTACTTCAACGTAGCTAAGACCTCTTAATCCTGTAGTGATAGAAGGTTGCTCATTAGAGATCATACCTGTATCAGAGATAAGGATTACGTCATTCTTAAGTTTATCGTGATTTCTCTTAACGAACCATCCTAAGCTTACAGAACCGATTTCTTCTTCACCTTCAATCATAAACTTCACGTTACATGGTAATGCATTGTTAGCCACCATATATTCGAAAGCTTTAACGTGCATATACATCTGACCTTTGTCGTCACATGCTCCACGTGCAAAGATTGCTCCTTCTGGGTGTAAGTCTGTAGTTTTAATTACTGGTTCGAATGGAGGAGAAGTCCATAATTCGATAGGATCTGCTGGTTGAACATCGTAGTGTCCATACACTAATACCGTAGGTAATGCAGGATCAATGATTTTCTCACCATAAACGATAGGGTATCCAGGTGTTTCACATATTTCTACTATGTCACATCCAGCTACTTCTAAACTTTTTTTAACCGCTTCAGCAGTGTTGATTACATCTTGTGAGTACGCACTATCAGCACTGATAGATGGTTTTTTTAATAAGTCAATTAGCTCATCTAAAAGACGTTGCTTGTTTTCTTGAACAAACTGTTTTGAATCTTTCATAATATAAAAGGATACATTGATTTTGTTACCTACAAACTTAAGAATAAAAAAATATTATTTTTTTCTTGCAGATAAAAAAACCTGTTGTATATTTGCAACGTCTTAAAGGAACAGGATGTTCCACTGATTACGCGGGTATGGTGAAATTGGTAGACACGCCAGACTTAGGATCTGGTGCCGCAAGGTGTGAAGGTTCGAGTCCTTTTACCCGCACAAGTAAACCTCTTCAAATCGAAGAGGTTTTTTTATGGAATAAAGCGAAGTACTTTTACTAGCGATCCAGTAGATGTCTAAATAGTTATTTGATACCTAAACTTTTGTTGTATTATAATCTTCCACCAAGTATTAGGGTAGTATGAATCTTAGTATTTCTTTACTTTAGAGAGCAATAGTTTTAATACTGAAAGCTTATTATTGTTTCTTACACTTCATATATCATTTGAATAATTAATTAAAAATAAAATAGGCGGTGGGATTGTACTGATGTTATTTTAGTTTCAAAATAATGAATGTTATTATTGGAGTATCGGATCAGTTGCAAAAGTTGGGGACTAAGCAAAAAGTTTAGTTAATCTAAAAAGAAAAAACTTCTTATCTCTAACCCCTCTATACATCATACGGA
>NZ_FNYS01000039.1 GCF_900109075.1 Myroides marinus
ATAATTTCAACGAAATTATAAAAGATAATAAGGTAATTACAGAGTTAAATAATTTTATATCTGGAGCTACAGGAAGTGTAACAGTAACGAAAAAAACAAATGGAGATATAGTTATTAGTTATAAAGATGGTAATAATCCAGCAGAAGTTAATTTAACAACACTTATTGCTGAGAAGGAAACTAAGACAGATATTAAGAAAACTAATGCAGCTGGAGCTGAAGTAGCTATTGACACTAAACCTGTTAATGGAATGACGTTTTATGAATATGAGAATGAAAATAAACAAAAGCGTTATATAACTGTATCTCAGGATGTAAGTGATGATTTTAGTAAAATAGTTAATAATAATAAGACTGTTATTGAAGCTATTGTTAAATCAGTAGGAGGTAATGCTTCTGTGTCTGAAGATAATGGTAATGTAATTATTACTAATGTAGAGACTGGTGTTAAATACGATATTACTAAACTTATTAAAGATAATGGAGCAATAGCAGAGTTAAAATTAGTAACAGATGTTGCGCAAAACAAAGACAGTGTTAAAGCAGGGTTCACATTTAAGGATGGTAAAGATGCAGCTAATGACTTAGCCTTCGCCGAGACATTGACTAAGATTGAGTTGAAGGATTATGACGTATTTGTATATAAAGAACTTTTAGACGATGGTACAGAAGAAATTACTTATGAAGAAAAAGAACTTGTAAATCCGGGAAAAAAAGTATTACACAATCAGTATAAAGCTAAAAAGTTTATTTATGAAAATGAAAAAGGAGAGCTTGTTGAAGTAAAAGGTAGTGAGCTTTTCCGTCAAACAATAGATGGTGATAATGGAGGACAATCAGGTATCGAAACTTTAACATCATTAAATTTTTATGAAGACTACAAAGGAAATGGACCTTGTCTAGTTTATAAAGATGAATTAGGAGTAGAAAGTTTTATCAAATTATCTGATATGTTTAAATATTCAGAAACAGTAACTACTTTGGTATTTGATAATCAATCTCGTCAAATTATTTATACTAATGAATCTGGTAAACCAGAAACTCATAATTATGACGATGTTATTCAAGAACCTTGGTATGTAGCTAAAAGTGATAGTGTGAAATTAGATAAACAAGCTACTAAGAATAGTGAGGATATTTATACGAATGGCTGGGTTGGAATAGGTTATGATAAGAAATCTAGTGCGTCAAATGAGAAATTAAGAGTTAATGGTAGTATTACAGCTACAAATAGTTACTATGCAGACTATGTATTTGAAAGTTATTTTGACGGATACTCTAATTTAAAGTATGACTATAAATTTAATGACTTAAATACTGTAGATAGTTTTATCAAAACAAATAAACACTTACCAGGAATTACTCCTATCAGTGATTTAGAGAAAACAGATATGGGATATTCTTTTAATGTGTCAGAACTGTCTATTCAATTGTTGGAAAAAACGGAAGAGTTATTCTTACACGTAATTGATCAACAAAAAGAATTAAATGCTAAGGGAAGTAGAATTGAGAAGTTAGAATCTGAGATGTCTGATATGGCTAAACGCCTTCAAGCATTAGAAGCATTATTAACTAAGTAGTAATTATTAAATTTTGTGTTGATGAAAAGTAAATATTTATATATAAAGTCGTTTCATTCGATTCTATTGATGGTGATTGCATTATTAATGAATGTGACATTAATTTTTGGACAGGGAAATATAAACTCGACTAAAATCACGGATGGGACTGTGAATACTACACCAAATACCCCAGCAGCTAATTATTCGATCTTAGAATTAGAGACATCGAGTAAAGGGTTCTTGTTACCTCGTATGAGTACAGAGGAAAGAAATAAAATTGTTATTGATAATAAAGTTCGTGGAAATGGATTAGCTATTTATAATACAGATGAAGATTGTATTAACTATTGGAGTAGAGGAGCAGGATTAGTTGAAGGTGAAGGTAAATGGCTTAGTGTATGTGGTAGTTTACCACCTGCAACGATGGAAATGCTAAATTGTGATAAGACAGTTTTAAATGCGAGTGGTCAAACTATGTTAACACAAGGACGTAGTTTAAGGGATACTGATATATTGTATGTATCAATAAATGTAATCCATTCTGGGTCATATTCGATAAGTGCTATTAGTGATAATGGCTATTCGTTTAGTAAGACTGGTGTTTTTGAAACTCCAGGTGCTTATACAGTGGCATTAGAGGGATTTGGTACACCAATGCGAGAAAATGAAACTCCAGGTGATTTATTGACGTTTAGTCTTAATGGTAAGAAGAATACAAAATGTATTAATTCAAGGATTAAGGTTAAATCTTCAGAAATTGATTTCTCTATTGTTTCAGCTTCAAGTGTTAATTGGTTGTCATATAAATCTGTTGCATTGACTGGAGATACAAATGTAATTGATGTAACTGTGTCGGTTAAGACAGCAGGATATTGGCGTATTCAAGGTGATGAAAGTTTAAATGGTATTACTTTGAATGGATCAGGAGAGTTCACTCAAGAGGATGTTGGTAAAAATAAGGTTGTGCAAGTGTATGCACAAGGTGTACCTCTGGCTAAGGGAAGTAATACATTTAAGTTAGTTTCTAATTCTAAGAATAACAAAACCTCTAATGTATCTATCGTAATCATTACAGAAGAAGCTGAATTTGAATTTGCTTGTAATGATATGGGGAAATTTGTTATTAATGGTGAATTTCAAGAAGATACTCCTTTGTTGAGAGCTAATTCAGTTACTATTCCTATTAAAGTTTTAAAACCTGGACCAATTACAATTAAACTAAATGGTAAGTTCGAGGGAGCAAATGGAACTATTGCTTTTGAAGCAAAAGATGTTTTCTTAGGTAAAATGGGAGATGTTCAAATGGTTAACTTTATACCAGAATCAAAAACAGTACCTGCGAAAGCTACAGCAATTAGTTTTACATCAGTTGTTCCTGCATCAGTTGTTTTATGTTCAAGTTTTCCACAAATTCCAGTTAAGGAAAGATCTAAAATATACTCAGTTAATTGCGGAATTGTTAAAACAACAGGAACATATGTTATTGGACAACCTTTAGAGCAAGGAAAAGATGGACTTATTGTTCGTGTGACTGTGGGGTATGCTGATACATTTAATATTAAGACTAATACTGTAAATGGTGTTTCTTTTTCTAAAACTGGTACTTTTAGTGATGTTGATAGAGCTAATGGAACCAAAGATATTACATTAGATGGTGTAGGAACACCTACAAAAGGAGATAATTTCAAGTTTGAAATTACAACTTATGCTAGTGATAATTCCATTTATCATACATGTGAAGCAACAGTTAATTTTAGAGGACCTACAATTAATGTTTTAGCAGTAGGTTATGACTCGTATGCTCCAACAGGAAGAAATTCAAGTAAAGCGCCTAATGCTATTATTCAAAATAGTAATTTGTTTGGACCTCAAGGTATTGTTAAAGTAGACCAGATTGTTATTTTTAAGAATAATATAGTTTATCGTTTTCCTGCTGATTTAAGAGGATACCTAAAAGCGAATAAAATTGATATTGTAATCTTTGGTTATCCAACTCGCTATGATCAATCTGAAATGGAAGCATTACGTGATTTTGTTAGAATTGATAAAGGAGTTGTTATTTTAGCAGATGAGTTAAATATGAATGGATCTAAACAGAGTACTGATATGTTGGTATCAGCTCTACAAAATGGTATAGCGGTTAACTCAACAAATGGTTCAGAGGCTTTTACAATGGTTAATCATGTATTGGCATCAGCAAATAACGATATCTTGATCAAAGATACTGGTTTTGGTTCTTTAGCTAATCGACATACAGGTAATGATGCTGGTGGTAATGGATGGTATTATAAAAATTTAGATCCTAATTCTTATGTACCTTTAATTGCTAGTAATAAAGATGCTTCTTGGATTTCTTGTTTCCGTCATAAAGATTTAGGTTTTGTATTTATTGGAGACGGAGGAGCATTTGCAGGTAGTGAAGGTGGTTATCGTAGCCTTACAATTTGGCCAGCAGCTTATTCAAATAGTGGTACCTTGTTTGGTAAAGATTATGCAGATAGAGGAACTAGATATTCTGTATATAATAGTATTTTATACGCTAATATGATTAAATGGGGTATTGAATATGTAATGAAGAATAAAGACCGACAATAAAGTTAGATAAGCTAGGGTTGTAAAATCCTAGCTTGTTTTTAAAGATATATGATATGAAAAAAAATTATAATCCTATTAATATATGGCGTTTTATATTGATCCTTTTTTTAGGATTAATATCACAACTTGATTCTATGACTCTAGCACAATCTAGAATCGTTGTTCCACATGGTACTCAAATTTCTGATGGATCTACTCCTAATAGTTTAAAACCTCTTTCTTTTAGTTTAATGGATCTTAGTTCTATAGAACGTGGTTTTCTAATGCCTCGTTTGACTTCAGAAGAAAGGTCTCGATTGCCTATAGGTGAGTTGACAGCAGGAACATTAATTTACAATACTACTTTAAATTGTATTGAGTTTTACAATATTACTCGTCAAAAATGGATGAATATGTGTGGTGATGTTGGACCAGCTATTTTTACTATTTCTGATGCAAAATGTAAGCAAATCGAAGTAAGTGGAGATTATGTTAAAGGTATTGTATTAAATGAAAGAAAGAATATAATTACTTTAGAAGTTAATGTGAGTAGTCCGGGAACATTTGATATTCAAGCACTTGCTTTTAATGGTGATAATGTAGAGAATGGTTATAGTTTTTCTACTAAAGGAGTTTTTCCTACCGCAGGTAATTTTTTATTGATTTTGAAGGGGAATGGTAAACCAATTAAAGGCTCTGATGATGGTACTCCAAAAGATATTATTAGATTTTTATTTAATCAACAGTTGATTACTTGTACTACAAAGAATTATGTAAAACCTGATTTTGAACCTTTAAATGTAGAGTTTATTTGTAATGATTCGAAGTTCCCAATTACTAGTGAAGGTAATTATAAAGAAGGAGAATCATTATCTTCGGCAAATAGAATTATTGTTCCATTTAAAGTAACTAAACCTGGTAGAGGAAAAGTTTTTGGAGAAATTGCAATTGGTGGTAAACAATCTGAATTGATACAGTATGAGTCAGAGTTAATCGATTTTAAAACTACTGCAGTTAATCAGGTACAATATATTGCTTTAACTCCCGTTAGTAATACAGGAAAACCTACAGTAGGAGGTAAACATTCTGTAAAAATGAAGTTAGTTACTAATGGAAGATATGATTATGATCCTTTTGAACCTAAAGAAACTAGAGAAATTGCTGGCTGTACTTATGAAATAGATGTCGAGCCTTTAATTAAGAATGCTGAGATGGTAGTGTATTGTTTTAATGGGAATCAAAAAGTTTTTGGTACTTATAAGAAAGGTTTTGCTATGACCACTGCAAATTATGCTACTATTAATATGGAAGTTAAAGAGCCTGGAGATTATATTATTAAAACAAATAATGCTAATGGTATTCATTTTGAGTTGACAGGAACATTTGATACTACAGGTATGTATATTGAACCTAATGCATTAAAAATCTATGCTAAAGGAGTTCCACTTGCAGAAGGTACATTTACTTACACCTTTGATATGCCTACAAGTGTTGGGGGGACATCTTGTTCTTTTGATGTTACTGTTGAACCTGATGCATTAACTCCTAAAACTTTCTTGACATATTCAAGTCAAAATACAACCTATGGTTATGGATTTAATGGAGGGCAAGCAAATCAATTTATAACAAGTGATAATAATTTTGGTACTAAAATGTTTAGTACTGTTAAGATGCAGGGAGGAGTGAATTTGGTTTCTAAATCTAATAATACTTCTAATATTTCTAGTGATATAGCTAGTACTAATGCTAATGTGGTAAGTGTAGGTTTTAATACTGTATTTAATGCTCAGAGTGCGGCTGATCTTGCTCGTTTCATTAGAAATGGAGGTGGTGTTTTAGCAGTAACAGATTTACGTAATGATGCTAGTACAGGTTTTCTATTAAATGCTGTTTTGGGAGTCAATCCTATATTACAAAATTCAGGAGGAGCTGGAACAGTTCATCCTTTAGCTTATAAAGATGATCCAGTTTTAAATGGACCTTTTGGTGATATTAGAGGTAAAGCATGGGGTGAAGATGCATCTACTACAGTTGGAATTGTACCAAGTTCTATTTCAAGTGTTTTATCTAGTATAGAAGTATTGTCTACATCAAGTGGAGGTAATATAGTTGCATTTAGACATAAAACCTTAAATTTTGTGTGGGTTGGAGATGGTGGATTTAATAGTAGTCAGATTAATAATACTTCAGCTACTATTTGCCCATTTAAAGTAGATGATAACTATCGACCAATACCTAAGCCTAATTATAATCAACCAGTTTATAATTCTCAGTTTACTGCTAATGCATTAGCGTGGCTGTTTACGCAGACTAATAAATAGATTCTTTAAATCTATTAGGCATAAAAAAACCTCCCATTTGGGAGGTTTTTTTATGCCTAATTATTACTTCTTAGTAAAACCAGAATACTTTAATAAAGCATCGATAGTAGGATTTTTACCTCTAAAGTCTTTGTATAATTGATCTAGTGGAACAGAGTTACCTCTAGAGAATACCTTATCTCTTAAGATTTGACCATTAGCACGAGTCATACCACCGTTTTGTTCTAACCAATCATAAGCGTCAAAGTCTAACATTTCTGACCATTTATAAGAGTAGTATCCTGCTGCATATCCACCTGCGAAGATGTGACTAAAGTAAGTACTGCGATATCTAGGAGGAACAGTAGGTAAGTCTAATCCGTATTTAGCTAAAGATTCTTTCTCAAAAGCGATTACATCTTTAATATCTTTATCTACAGAAATAGTATGCCATTCCATATCTAGTAATGAAGCGCCTAATAACTCAGTCATGCTGTATCCTTTATTAAAGGTAGCAGCATTCTTCATCTTTTGAACTAAAGCATCAGGAATAACTTCTCCTGTTTTATAATGCTTAGCATAGTTTTTTAACACAGATGGTTCGAAAGCAAAGTGCTCATGGAACTGTGAAGGGAACTCTACGAAGTCACGAGATACACTAGTACCTGATAAAGTAGGGTAAGTTTGATTAGCAAAGAATCCGTGTAATGCATGCCCAAACTCGTGGAACATTGTGATTACATTGTCTTGAGATAATAAAGTTGGTTGACCTTTCGCTGGTTTGGGGAAGTTACCTACATTATAGATTACAGGTAATCTATTAAGCAATTTAGATTGTCCTACGATATTGCTCATCCATGCACCACCTCTTTTAGAATCTCTTTGGTAGTAATCAGTGTAGAATAAACCTACTTGGCTACCATCTTCATTAAAGATTTCGTATACCTTCACGTCTTCTTGCCATACAGGAATATCCTTGCGTTCTTTAAAGCTTAGACCATATAGTTGTTTAGCCATATAAAACACTCCATTCTCCATTACAGAGCTCATCTCGAAGTAAGGCTTTAACTCATTTTGGTTAAGTGCATATTTCTCTTCTCTAATCTTTTCAGCATAGTAGTTCCAGTCAGCAGCAGTTAATGTGAATGGATCAGCTTCTTTATTGATTAAAGCTTGAATGTCTCCAGCTTCTTCTTTTGCAGCACCTGTAGCGTAAGGGCTTAAGTTTTTAAGGATACTGATCGCATTAGCTGGTGTTTTAGCCATTGTACCTTGTAAGCTCCATTCCGCATAGTTGTTGAAGCCCATTAGTTTAGCTTTCTCAGCACGTTTTTTTACTAGGATTAAGATAGTTGATTTAGTGTCATTATCATCACCTTTTTCTGCTCTGATCCACGCTTGGTCAAATAATTTCTTTCTAGACTCTTTATTTGTTAGCTTGTCTAAATCTGGTTGTTGAGTAGTATTGTTTAACGCTACTAAGTAACTACCATCAGCTTGTTTAATTGAGTTTAACTCATCTTCTGATAATCCTGCTAATTCATCTTTAGTGAATTTTACCCCACCTTGTTTAGTAGCAGCAAGTAATTTATCTCCAAATTGGTTGTTAAGAGTCGCTATTTCTTGATTTAAAGTTTTAAGTTTTTCTTTATCCTCAGTAGATAAGTTCGCTCCAGCTATTTCGAAGTTTTGATAATAAACATCTAATAATCTATTTTGTTCTTCATTTAGATTAAGTGAAGCTTTGTTATCGTGAAGTTTTTTAATGCGTTGGAATAATCCATCATTTAAGTAAATAGCATCACTATGTGCAGCAAATTTAGGTGCTAACTCTGAGTTAATTGCTTTTAGTTCGTCATTAGTATGTGCTCCAGTTAATAAACCAAATACTGAACTAACTCTATCTAATAACTCGCTAGAGCGTTCTAATGCTTCTAATGTGTTCTCGAAAGTAGGTTCTTCTGTATTCGCTACGATTTTATCGATTGCTTCCATCTGACGGCGCATTCCTTCTAATAAAGCAGGTTTGAAATCTTTATCTTTAATTTTTTCAAAGTCTGCTGTATAATAAGGTAAAGTACTTTCATTAAAAAAAGCATTGCTCTCATTCCAGTCTCCAGAAGAAGCAGCTTCATTCTTAGCCTTATTACATGATAATGATAAGATTGAGGCTCCTGCTACCACACCTAGTACGGTTTTTTTGATTCTCATAAATATTAAGGTTATTGTTAGATTTGCCCAAATATAAAGATTTAAGCTGATTTGTGTAGATAATATAACAATCACTGTTCATTAGTATATTATTATAATTGTTGCTAATATTTACTGATTGTTTAATTATTAGATTATTAAGGTATATTTATCTCATATTTTGAGAGAATATAGTAAATTTGATTGTACTTTTATATTCAAATAAAGTAATGATTGTTTTATTTGAATGTGTTTAGATGGATAAATCTTAAAAAGAGATTAATGAGAAAAGTTTTAGGGATTGTTAGTTGTTTGTTCTTGACTAGTTCTGTGTTGGCACAGGACATACAATTGAGAAGAGAAATATCAGAACAGCATAACGTAGAGAAGGGAAAGGAACTTATTCAAGATTTTAGCAAAGAAGTGGCTTCTGATAGAGCTGCTGTTAGACGCTATGTTGCTTTACACAATATAGAAACTAAAGGTGTTTATAAGGATGGGCGTATTTTTCAATTGAGAAAGATTGATGGATCAGGTTTACCTATTTATTATTCTACTCAAAACTTACTTTCTCGTAAACTTACATATATTGATGATTTAGCTAAAGGAGGGAGATTAGGGACTAGTCTTCAAGGCAAAAATATGATTATTGGAATATGGGATGGTCAGACTGTATTTAATAAACACCAAGAGTTTATGTATGGCAATGTCAGTCATGTTATTATAAGAGATAAAGAGGTTTCTCCCAGTAATTTATTTGGCGATAAGTTGCTTAATATGGTACATGCCAAAAACCATGCTACTCATGTAGCTGGAACTATGATAGCTAAAGGGGTCTATGAACCAGCAAAGGGATTAGCTCCAGAGGCTAATCTATGGAGTTACGATTGGGATAATGATATTATAGAGATGGCTAATGCTGCACAAGAAGGATTATTAGTGTCTAATCATTCTTATGGAATCTCAGCATTAGACGATGATTTAATTCCTTTATTACCTCCTTCATATTTCGGAACGTATAATAAAGATGCTCAGCAGATCGATAGAATAACATATTTATATCCTTATTATCAACCTGTAATTTCTGCAGGTAATGACAGAGAATTCTTTAAGACAATTAATCCTACTAAAGGCGGGAATGATTTATTATTAGGAAATGCTAATTCTAAAAATGCTATTGTGGTAGCTGCAGTAGGACTTGATGATCAGGGGAGATTAGGTATTGCGAAGTTCAGTAGTTATGGTCCTACTAATGATTATAGAATTAAACCTGATATAGCAGCACCAGGGGTAAAGGTAATTTCTTCTGGTTATGAAGCGCCACGTTACAGTAATGAGGTATCTACTAGCATATATAAAGTGTCTAGTGGTACTTCTATGGCTGCGCCAGCTGTATCTTCTATCTTAGCACTGTGGCAACAAGGATACATTCAAATGTTTAAATTTCCTATGCGTTCAGCTACTTTAAGAGGTCTCGCTTCTCACACAGCGGAGTATTTAGAAGATAAGCAACCAAATCAAAGTATTGGATGGGGAATGATTAATGCTTCTAGAGGTATTCGCCTTTTACAAAATGTAAAAGAGAATTCGGCTGTACTTAAAGAGAGTGTACTTTTTGATAAACAAGAGTCAATTTATACATTTGGTTTAAAAGAGAAGTCAGATAAACTGTTGGTGACGTTGAGTTGGACAGATGTTGAAGGACTATTTGATAAGAGCGAATTATTTAATGATTCTGATACAAAAAAGCTTGTCAATGATTTAGATATACGTGTATTAAAGGATGGTGAAGAATATATGCCGTGGTTATTGAATAAGGATACTTCTGATTATGTTGCTTATAAAGGAGATAATGATGTTGATAATCTTGAAAGAGTAGAAATAGATAATGCAGAACCAGGAGATTACACTGTTATTGTGAGTCATAAAGGTAAACTTAGATATGGAAGACAGGATTTTAGTTTGATTATTAGTAATGTTGATTTAGAAGGAATTAAAGATAAAGTTGAAGCTCCTGTGATAGAAGTTAAGGATATAACAGTATGGCCTAATCCTGTAGAAGACATTGTTAACATTGAAATTACGAAAGATAAAGTATTTAAAATATCAGAAATTGAGATTTTTGATTTGAGTAACCGATTAGTAAAAAGGATCAGTATTAGTGCTACTAATAGAGCAGTTATTGATATGCGTGACTTCGCTAAAGGAGTTTATTTGTTTAATATAGAAGTAGGAGGAGATAGAGTAAATACTAAAGTAATTAAGAAATAGGTAAAATGTAATAATCATATAAAAAAACCTCAGTATTAAATACTGAGGTTTTTTTATATGCAATTGCTAGAGAAAGATTGTTCTATGATAGGTCTAAGATGGTTTTAGGATTCTCTTATAAAATGGTTTTTGTTTAGAGCAAATAGGGGGAATTGTAGAAGAATTGTAAAAGGATTTATGGCGAACGCTTGCTGTTACTGGGGTTAGAGGTATGTTTTAGAAAGTAAGTGATTAATGTGTTTTATTTATAAGTGTTTGATTTTTAGTTTTTTGAATTTAATTTATCTCAATTTGAGAACTAAAAAAGTGAACTACTTTTTTACTTTTAGAGCACTAAAAGTGTGATAATAGGATATTTAAATTAGAAATACCTTTTAAATTGTGTTTTTAAAAGGTATAAATGGACATATAAAGCGTCAAAGAGCAAAAAATAATAACTAGAAAAAGGGATAACCTTTAAAAATAGCTATTTGCACAATATATACTATATAATATAGAGTAGGGGAATATAACTACTCAATAAGAGTATATCTGTACTATATATAATAGAGTAGTGTACATACTGTATATATAAGTAAAGACTCTTTATATGCCATTAAAGCTAGAAATATTCCCTATCACCAACAGTAAAACAAGAAAAGTGATAATTCTTCAAAAAAACTTTCATCTCTAAAACATCGTATAATAACGAGTTACGAAATAGTTAAAAAAAACCTTTAAAAAAAGACTAGCTAAAGTTTGCGAGTAAGGAAAAAGGTACTACTTTTGCATCCGCATTAGAGAAGTAATAACGCCTCTAGAGGCAGACGATCAT
>NZ_FNYS01000042.1 GCF_900109075.1 Myroides marinus
TCTGCGATGATATTCCAATCACGTGATATAATTTCTCCTGTTTGTTTATCTGTCCAACGACGACGTTGTACATGTAGTTTAACTGATTTACCTCGTAATGGAAAGTCTTCAATGGTAATCATACTATGAAAGCCTTTGGAAATTAGTTGTCTTTCAGGACATTGATTCCCATAATTATTCTTTTCTTCAAAGTAGATATGTAGTTTGGTTTCTAATTCTTCTATTTTAGTAATATTGAAGTGTTCTACTAAGTAAGCAGGTAAGATTAGTTTTAGTATTTCTGTGCTATCCATCATAAGACAAAGATATTATTTTACTATTTCCTCCCCAACTTTTAACTTTGATCCTAAATCAATCTAAATGTGAGCTATTAGGTGAGCTATTTTTAAAAGGTAAATTAGCTCACCGAATCGAGTTTAACTAATTGTATTTCAATAAATTAAATACAATTTATTTTAGTTTAATTCAGTGCTTTTTGGTCTTGTTTGAGTACTATTCAGGTGAGTAGTTTTTTAAAACCATATCAAAACAGTTCGGTTAACATTAAAATAGATTGATATGAAAACAAAAAACACATTTGGAATACACTTCATTATACGTGTTTCTAATTCAAACAAAACAGTTCCATCCCTTATATACGCAAGGATAACGGTAAATGGACAACGTACAGAAATTTCTTTAAAACTAAAAATATCCCCTACTTCTTGGGATAACATTAAAGGAAAAGCAAAAGGAAAAAGTGAGGACACGGTTCGAATCAACGCACATATTGAGCGAGTACGTTCCCTCATTACAGATGCTTATCATCAATTAGTTCAACAAAAAAGAGTTGTCTCTATTGGAGCTGTTAAAAACATCTTTCTTGGACATGATGATACTGAATCATCACTTTTAAAGCTTATAGACTATCACAGAGAGATAGCTACAAGTAAATTAGCTTATGGTACACTAAAGAACTATTTCTCTACGGAAAAGTACCTTAAAAGCTATTTGCGTAAAGTACACAATCGAACTGACATCTATTTAAGCGAGATTAACTACAAATTTATCTTTGACTTTGAAAATTTCTTGAGAAACTGCAAACCTATTCATAAACATCAACCATTAAATAACAATGGTATTATGAAACACATTGAAAGGTTTAAAAAGTTAATCAACTTAGCTATCACCATGGAATGGATGGAGAAAGATCCCTTTACCAAATACAAACTTCAATTTGAGAAGACAGAAAGAGGACACCTAACTAAATCTGAACTTGAAATCCTTGTAAACAAAAATTTTGCTATTGAAAGATTACAAGCTGTTCTTGATATGTTTTTGTTTAGTTGTTATACTGGCTTAGCTTATATAGATATCTTTCACTTAGTACCTCAAAATATAGCTAAAGGAAGCGATGGAAAAGATTGGATTATATCAAGTAGAGAGAAAACTAAAATACCTGTTAGGGTTCCTATTTTACCTGAAGCCTTAGAACTAATTGAAAAATACAAAGACCATCCTATTGCTTTTGCCAAAGGCAAACTGTTTCCAGTTATTAGTAACCAACGAATGAATGGTTACTTAAAAGAGATTGCCATTATATGTGAAATAGATAAGAACTTATCTTTTCACTTAGCCAGACATACTTTTGCTACAACCATTACACTAAACAATGGTGTACCTATTGAGTCAGTGAGTAAGATGCTTGGGCATACGGCTATTAAAACAACACAAATCTATGCGAAGGTATTAGAACATAAACTGGGTGAAGATATGGACAACCTAAGAGAAAGAAGACTTATTCAGGAAAATCACAAGTACAACTTTGAAGAGTCAAATTAAACCTTCCAAAGACAACAGAACTAAACCAGTACATACAAATTGTTATTTAGGGTTAGAACTAAGCTTGTAGCAGCTTAAAACAAATCAAAACTAACCCTAAATACTATTAATTATGAAAGTAGAATTTATTACAAAAGAAGACCTTGAGATTTTTAAACAAGAGATTATTACTGAGATAAGAAGGTATAGCCCTTTTAATAGAAAGAAAGATCAAGAAATAAAACAATGGATCAAAAGCTATGAGGTAAGAAAGCTTCTTGGTATTTCTCCTGGTACCTTACAGAATATGAGACTAAATGGTACCATACCATTTAAGAAGATTGGTGGCTTGATGTTTTATAGGTATGAGGATATTTTAAAGATGATGGAGAGTGAATGAAATGAAACACCCCAACTATCGTGTGGTAGTTGGGGTGTTTTTATTTTATTGGAAAAAGAGGGATTTACACCCTACCCCATATGTCTTATAAATTACGGCTTTCAGGCTTTTAAACTTTTGTGTGCCATGAAATAGCCGAGCTTTTAAATCGATGATTTTCAAGTCCTTTATTTCCTTCACTTTCAAAGATAAAAAATATTTTAATTAACTTTTATTATAAATTATAATATTCAAAAATAAATACAGATAATCAATCTAAAAACAATAATTGATGTTCTATGGAATAAAGATCCATCTTAAAAAAATCTCCACTCTTTTCTGCCACCGCATAACAAAAAAACTTTTTGTTTAAAACTTTTTTAATAGATTTCTCATTCTTATTTACATAACTTTTAGGTATAAACAAATGAAATGGTTTAGTTCTATTATACCATTTACTTATTGTAAGGTTCAAACGTATACTCCCTCCTGTTACTTCTTGTATATCATTAATTTTCCCTTCTAAAATACAAACAAATGACATCTGTGTTTGATTCAACTTTTCTATTATCTCATCTTGTTTTAGTACTAAATCTTTTAATCTAACCAGCTGATTATCTTCTGTTAAAATTTCAAATAGATTAACCTCATTGGGACTTAAATCTTTTATTGATTTTAAAAATCTCTTAGTTACCTTAGAGGAAAGTAGCTTAATAAACATTTCTCTTTCAGTATAGTTTCTTTTCACATCATTTAATCTTTTGGCATAAGGAATAATCATAGACAAAATATTTGCTATACTTTCAGGTATATCTTTTTCCTCTATCCCCATTCTTTGAAGATAATTATTAACAATGCTTGTTATTTTACAAGAATCTAGATGAGAGATATTCTTCCAATTTTTAAAAAAAGGACCTAGAGTTGAGTTCTTCGGTTCCCTACTAAACTCGATTTTAACATTACAACTAACACATGTAAAACTATTTCTATCAAAATCTGAATAAGAATTATCAACTGTATAACAATCAATATTATTACTTATATTCCTGTATCGAGCAATAGACATTCTTGGCATGTTACTTATTTCTATAAAAAATTATTTTTTATAATTCATTATTTGATTAATTGCTGCTCTTAAAACTTGCAAACTTATTCTTGCTGTATGGATATCTGGATTAAAACCACTATACAATTGTTGATAAGGATGTATATAATTTCTAAAATCTCTAAGAGTATGGCTAAATTTTTTAACGTCCTCTCTTAAAATGTTATTTTCATATGCAACATTAATAAAGCTGTTCAAATTCCATTCCTGAAATTGTCTAGGCTTGCCTTCATCATTTTTGGGAGTAGAATTTGCAGTATTAAATTCTTTTGGAAACTTAGTGGCAACTCCTAATAAAATTCCTTCTAATGTACTACCACATAAAAAAATAACAGAAAGAGGTGAATTAGAAGCCAAACAATTCTCTATTTCCTCAATTCTTAATTTTAATATTTCAGTAATAGAATACTCCAATTCTAGTTTATCTAAATCAACTTCTGAAAAAACCCTATTTAAGAATTGGTCTTCTTTTATCTCTTTATCATGAACTTCATGAGATGAATTTTTATTAAAATATGCATCATCAATCTTTTGAAAGGTTATTTCCTTGCCATTCCTGATAACTATCCAATTATCAAAAGATAAATACTCATTAAAAATAGCTATATGAGAATCCAACTCGTTAAATCTTCCTATAAAATTCAGAGGTGAAAACACTGATCTTAAACATTTATCCAATTCAGGTGTTCCATTTATTTTTACTAAATTATTTTCTGTATATAACCATCTTGAAGGAAAACCTTGTCCATATACATCATTAAACCCTAAATCATTAAAAAAATCAACTAATTGAGGGCCTGACCTGTATTCTGTTTCTTCATTAATTAATTCTCTGAGTTTTTGAATCGTTTTTTTTTGAATTATCATTTCGTATTCTATATGTAAAAAAAAATCAAATACATTATATTTCCATTAATTAGTAACTAATATTGATTTTTATGTTATTATAAACTATTTATCAGGTTCTTAAAATTATTCCTAATTATTTCTTTTGCTTGTTCAAATGAAACATTCCATATTTTGGATAAATATAATAATACATCTTCTACTTCGCCTGGCATCAAGGGAATATTTCCTCTTCCAATGAAAGGTCCATCTGTTTCTGTTAATATATTATTCTTAGGTATTTTAGATATTATTTTTTGTCCTGACGCTGATTTTATCATAGCTGGGTTTATTGAGAAATAATAACCTTCCTGCACTATTCTTTTAATTAGGTTTATCCCTCCAGAATACCAATGAAAAATAGCATTCTTAATTCTATAATTTATTAAATTTTCTAAAACTTCATTTTCTGCTTTTCTTGAATGTATACTTAATAGTTTTTTTTGTCCAGATACCAACTCTAAAATCTTTGTAAAAGACTTCAACTGTATTTCTTTACTATTAATACCTGCTTTAGAAAAATCTAATCCAACTTCACCTATATATGATGTCTGACATAGATATTTTTCAAACAGGTGAAATTCACTATTATGTAACTCTGCATACAATGGATGCATTCCTAAAGACATTCTGACGTACTTTTTTTGATAAAAAAAAGGTAATCCCATTTCAAAATGACTAGGTAAATTAGTCATTGAAATAATAGTTGTTTTATTCTTCTCACAGAACTCTAATATCTCTTTTGGGTTTTTATATAAATCAATATGGCAATGAGTATCTAACATTTACAATCCAGCTTTATTTTTAATTACAGAATTTCCATTTTTGGTAAACCACTTTTTTAATTCAACTCTTGTACGCCAAACAACTTCAACATAGTTTTTTAGTTTATCAATATTTTTAATACCATTCACTATTAATTCTGTTTTAATATCCTCTCTAGTTATGTCCTTTTTAAGAAAGTCTAAACAAATACCTACATCTTGACTTTTTTTAGTTTTAAATGGTATTAATGAATTAACACTTGAGCCATATTTAGTTTTATCAATTTGATTTAGTAAAGAGGCTTGGCGATAAATACAAGGCATACATACTCCACAATGTGTAGCTAAAGGCAATTTCCAACTGCTTCTATGTCCTCTTTTCCCGCATGAATTGGAAAAATCAATAATTTTTTTTAAAAATTCTAAGTCATGACAATTATCTACCATTTCACCTTTTGTCAAAAATTCATAAGGATTAGAAATAATACTTTGGATCCCTATTTCTTTTAAAATAAAATTAGTTCTATCTAATACAAAAGGATGGGTTGTCCTTGTACTACAAGAGGTTCTTCTTGATGGACTCAACGGATAATTTAAAGAAACTGATCCATTCTCAGGTACAATAATATCTTTAATATTCTTTCCTTGTGAAATTATAAGAGCAATCCCTATAAACAATATTGAGCGACTTCTGAATGTAGTTTCTCTTCTTATATTTGTTTCTGATAATGTTACCTTAATTGATGGAACATAGTCAAAAAGCCCACGATATTGTTTATTCAACAACATCAATAAATATTCTTGATCTCCTTTAGGCCCTTTCATTTGAGGATCATAATGTGAAGCAAATAAAACCTTATCTTCAGGATGTCTACTTAAATAATCAACTGCGCCTATTAATGAATCTAATCCACCAGAAAAAAGATTAACTTGTTTAAAACTTTCTTGAAACTCAATTGGTAAAGTAAACTCTGGAGAAATATATGTAGATTCATAAAATTCTATATTCCAATAATCTCCTGTCAAAAAGGATAATAATTCTTCCAAATTCTCTTTTACAGTGTTCCAAATATCTATATCTGAAACAGGAAATTCAATTTGTAGTTCCCTAGACCATCCATCAACTGAATTATACTTACGGTTTATGAAACGATCAATACCATAAACAGCACAAGTAATAAAGAAAAAATCTTTCACTTGACTTTTAACTAAATTTGCAAAAGGAAGTAAAGTTTTAAAATCAATACTTACTGTTGATAATTCTTCATCTTCCCCTGATAGTTCAATGGATAAAGTCCCAGATTTATTATTATAAATCGGGCTATTTACTTTAATTCTTTTCATTACAAATAATCTTTATAATTGAATCAAATATTTTCTCAATTTCTTTTTTTCCTTCATCCTTATTCCAATCTATTTTGGATACAGCTCTTTGTGCATTTAAAACCTTTACTCTACCTAAGATGTCATCTTTTATAACTTTAAAAGTTTCCTTACTAATTTCTTCTCCTTTTTGTTGTTGTATTTTTTCTTCAAAACGCTGAGATAAATGTTCAAAAATATATAACCCCCAAAACTTACATAATGTATCTGATAGTCCTTTTCCATCAACTAATTCTTTTATCAAATTTTGATATTCGTTTACATCATTACCTGATTGAAATGCAATTTCTTTCATAATTTCACATGATGCTTTATTTGCAGCGGTCTCATCCATTCCCTGATTTGAATCTGAACAATAAATTAATAAATAATCAATTACATCATTGAAAGATTTTCCCTTAAGCGAACCAAAACCAATATCAGTTAAAGCTTGATCAAGACCATTATTAGCGACATTGGTAAAGAAACCAGTAAGTTTACTCGCAGACTTCAGTCCTGCTTTACCAATAGAAGATGATTTACCAGATGTTATAGCTTTACGCCCACCACCTGTTTTTACAAGATTATTAAATAGTGATTTAACATGTTCAGTTCTTCTATCAGATATTTTTTTATACTGTTTTGAACTATCACTAGCTTTATCATTATCATCTTTGTTAGATTCTTTCTTATTCTTCTCATCATCTTCATCAAGTTTTTTCTCCTGTTCTATAGTCTTAGCTATTTGAGTAATTGAATTTGCTAAATCCCCCCAGTTTGGTTGATTAGCTACTCCTGGATTAATTCTTTGTGTAGTTCCCATTAATTGTCAGCATTTATATTATTATAAATTGAACTTTCTTTACTAAACAGATTATATAGTTTTTTTACACCTGAGTTCTTTGATTCAATTAATTTAAAATTTTGCGCAAGGCTAAATGGAATTTTATTATTATCTACTTTCTTAATGACTCTTATATAAGCATCAATGACATTTGGACAATTTTCAGCCATTAATTCAATAAAAGCTTCATGCATTTCAGTCTTTTCAGGAGCTTTAGTAAGTTCTTTTTCAAGCAAAGACATTAAAGTAGTATAATCATCGTCATTTAATTTATTCTTAATCTCTTTAGATACTGTTCTAGTTAAGGCAGAACCTGAAACAGGTTCAATTAACTTCTTAACTAATGATCTAATATGTGGTGATATTAATGAACTACCACTTATTGATGTTGTTAATTGATCTCTTGTAATCCAATAATAATCCCTTAAATCTATCCCTGTTAATTTTGGTTCTGCATTTAACCATTTTACTGATTTTTCAGTCCCCCAATCAGCAGAATACTTTTCTTTGATAATATCAATGCTATTTTTACTTGCAAGTGATTCTAATTCCATAATTTCTTTAGACTCACCTTTTTGTGTTGATTGCCATTCATAAATTTGTCTAAATAAGCTTTGTGAAGAGTATTCAAGTACCATTAACTTAGCTAAAACATCCATTTTAAAATCATATATTTTAGCTACCCTTACTAATCTATCTCTTAATGAATAAGTATTTAAAAATCTCTTTATTTGGCGAGGATTACCTTTTAATCCTTCAGTAATAATAGGAGCTAATGAAGCAATTATTGACACACTACTTGTTAACTTACTTTTCTCTTCAGGTTTAAGAATTGAATCAATATCACCTAATCCAAATACATCATATCTATTATTTTCTCTAGTTGAATAAAATGCTTCTAAAACCTTATTGAAATTACTACCAAGCTCTTTCTGGCAAAACAACAACGATAAATACGTTTCCACCTCATTATCAGTTAATTTGGGCAAATAATAAGGAACTTGTATTAATTTCTCTAAATAGTCACTAACAATTCTATCATTTCGACTTTCTACATCTGAAGAATTTTCAATGCCATCGGTTTTGTATCGTAATTCTATTGCATGTCTCACAATTCTTGGATCTGCTCCAATTACAAAAGCTGTTTTGTCGACATTTAAAAATAATTTTATAGCTTCTAAATTTTCAATTAGCCTATCTGGTGTACATCTATCTAAATCATCTATAATTACAACTAATTTTTTAATATTTGATTTATCAAGCATTTTTTTGAAATCCTCTCTAAATTCACGGACCATTGTAATTTCGTCATCTTCATTCTTCCTGATTATACTATTTAAAAAATTTTCAGCCCCTTCACCTTGAAGTTTATCAGATAATTCTGTAGCATCTAATTGAGAAAACTCTTTTAATAAATATGGAATTAATGAAACACCCCCTGTAAGGTAAGCAGTAGCTGCAGGAACAGCAATCTTTTTAAATCCCAATCCCATCAAACGCATCCACTTTACAGATTTAAGGTATGCACCCGAGCAAGTGCATGTTTCATAATATAATGTAAGGAAGTAAGTTTGCTTTAAATAATAAAGAGATGAGCAAACAAGAAATTATGTA
>NZ_FNYS01000046.1 GCF_900109075.1 Myroides marinus
ACCAAGAAAGAGATTTGGTTTTAAATCGCCTAATGAAGTTTTTGCAGATAAATTAGACAAAATAGCAACTGTTGCATTTATAACTTGAATTCACGCTATGAAAATTTTGACCTAATAAAAGTAATGTAGGTAAGTTACTATTTACTCTTTTTTGTGCGATATCTCCTAACAAGTGTGATTTACCATTTCCAGCATCACCTTTAACTATCAAATAAGGATTATTTGATAACTTTATATTTATTTTTTTAGTAATACTAAAAATAAAATCTTCATTATATCGTCTAATTTCTCTTAATCTAGATAATTCAGCCTCGTAAGGAAATTCATAATTATGACTTCTATTAGATTTAAAACTATCTTTCTCACTTCTTAGTTTATACAGTTCAGTTGATTTTTCATTTACTTTAGAATTTATTGATTCTATTCTATCAAGTAGCCATTGAATATCAATCTTATTTTCAACTGAAAAATTTAATGCTCTAATCCATTCTAAAACTATTGATTTAACCTCTTCAAATTCAACCTCAATTTGTTCTAAATGTGTATTGTTTACAATTTTCCTATATCCATACCCAGTTATCCATTCATCAAATATTGCCGTAAATTGTCTTTTAAAAACTGTATCCTTTGCTATATCATTAAATACTTTTGCAATAGGTAATTGAAAATTTAGGACTTCACTAAATCTAGGTCCAAGACCAGTAATTGATTGTTTAATATGCTTTTTAAAAAAATCATCCGTTAGATCATAACTAGCAAAATAGTTGAACTGAATTAATGGTAAATAACTCTTTGCAAGAAATTCATTTGCTATATCAATAAATTGAGCATAAATAACCTTTCCTTTTTCTTCAGCTCTAAACCTTGTAAAAATACCATAAAGAAAAACATCTGCTCCCGTTTGTATAAAAACACCACTTCCAGAGAATCCCATTGTATTATATGATGTATAATTTTCTAATAATTCTAATTGAAATCTATCATCTAATAATTGAATCCATTTAGGATATAATACAGCTAACTCTTTGCCTTGTGTAGCCTTTGAAAATCCTTTAATGATAAAATCATTATAAGTACTTTTTTCTTTTACTACTTTAACTTTGGGGATTTCGCCTAGAATACCTTCGACATCTTTTTTATCTAATACAAGAACAGCAACATCTTTATTCTCTTCTTTAAATAATAAATTTGAATTTATCGTAACTTTTAATGATTTATAAGAAGTTAGATCCTTATATAAAAAATCTATCTCTACCTCAACTCTCTGGTTTTGAAACTTATCTCCATCTTCAAACAAACAATGAGATGCAGTTAATACATAGAGCTTTTCCTTTAACTCATCCGAATAATATATTACACCTGTTCCAATACAAGCTCCATTATTTACATCTTTCAGTCTTACAGAAAGCTTAGATATTACTTTATCTAATTTTTCAATCATTATCTCAATAAATTTAGTCTATAAATATTTTTAATAATTAATTATGAAGTAAATAACCCCCATTTACTCCATTATACTAATATTAGTAAAATTACAATAAATATTTTCCTTTAAAAAAGATACTGTAGAATTCAAGGCTTATAGTTACAGTATTTATAATTGTATTTTTCCTATTTACACACTTGAAAAGTTACTATTAATCTGTTAAATTGAATGAGCTGATTTTAGTGCCGATTATTTTGAAAAAAGTGTTATACAAACAGATCTAAATACATGTGACTCAAAGAATTTAAATTATTGTATCGATTACTATGATAAAAGCCAAACTCTTCTTCTTTATACCAATTATACTAATCGATATTGAGATCCACCTACCTTAGTTGTTTAACCTAAAAACAACTATCATGGAAAATCAAATTACAAAAGAAGACCTAAGATTGTTTGCTCAAACAATCATTGGAGAGTTAAAAGAAATCTTAGTTAAACAAAACAAAGAAACCTCTCTTGAATGGGTAAAGGCTAAAGTAGCAAGGCAATTACTTAGTATCTCACCAGCTTCATTACAAACACTTCGCATCAGTGGTAAATTGCAGTATCGAAAAATACTTGGCTCGTATTACTACAACAGAAAAGAGATAGAGAACCTATTTAATAAGTAGAAGTTAACTTCTACTTATTAAATAGGTTAAAAAATTAACTCCCTCTAATTCCTTACTACAAATACCACAGTTGAATTATTAGAAATTGTAGAGAATTCGAGGGAGTTTTGTTATCCATTTAACTGATTAATAAAGGTAGTTAGCTGAGCTAATTTATCAGGATTTAGATTTTTTAAACTCTCAATTAAGTCTGTGTAACTATCAGCATGTTTACTTGATTTTATTTCAAGTTTACCTTTTAATTTCTGCATTTCGATCTTGATAGATTCTTCCTCTGTTAGAGCGTATTCCTCTGTTTGTTTAACAGAGTGATGCCCCAACATTTCTTTTACCACGTGAATAGGAACACCATTACCAAGAGTTACAGTACTTCCAAAAGTTCTTCTTGCTTTATGGGTGTTTAATTCGCTTATCTCACATAGAGAAGCAATCTCTTTTAAGTACTCATTCATCTTTTGATTAGAGCGAACAGGAAGCACAATATCTTTACCGATACACGCAGGATGATCTTTATGTTTTTCCATTATCTCAATAGCTTTTGGAAGCAGAGGAATAGTGATATTAGCATCTGTCTTTTGTCTGTTAATTCTAATCCACAGATTACCTTCTTCATCTTTTGTAATATCACTTTTCTTTAACTGAAATACATCAATATAAGCAAGTCCTGTATAACACTGAAAAATAAAGACATCTCTTACAGTAGCTAATCGTTCATTAGTGAATTCTTTGTTCTCTAAAATAGATAACTCTTCCTTGCTTAATGGCTTTTTATTGAGCTTAGTCTTTTTAGGTTTGTATTGTACAAATGGATTGGAAGGGATAATTCCTTTAGCAACTGCTCGTAGAACAATCTTCTTGAAGTTTGAGATATACTTTATAGCTGTGTTATTAGAACACGCTCTAACGGTCTTTAAATAATGCTCATAACCAAGTACAAACTCATAATTGAGTTCTCTAAACTCTATATCTTCTTTACCATATACATAACGAATATATTCAGCTACATGCGATCTTGCTGTAACATACCTTTCATGTGTTCCAATAGCATACTCTTTAGGCACAAGTTTAAAAACTTCATCGTTATGCTTTTGGAATTCTTCTAAAACTTTAGCTTTACTTGTTCCCTTACCTTGGATATAATCCATAAGCACAGAGGCAGTAATAGGCTCTTCATTACTTAAGAGCTCTAATTTGTACTTGGTAATCTTAGATATGATTGTATCTAAGAGGTAGTTTAGCGTTTTAGCATCTTCTTTAGCACCATTAGCACGACCTGCTTTTTGGTTCCATCTTTTGATATCCCATTTGTGACTAAGAGAAGTCTCTTTGCGAATACCATCTACTGTGATTCTAAGGTAAACACCTCTTAAATCACTTTTCTCTCTATTGGGTTTAAGAAAGAAATTAATTGATAACTGTTTTTC